>NZ_QXGH01000028.1 GCF_003515065.1 Nocardioides immobilis | reverse complement strand
ACAATCCGGTGCCGCACCCAATGGTGCCAACTCAAACCCGCCGCTCGACGGCCGTCGCCAGGTTCCGCCCGCCGCCCACGCCATCAACCGAGCCGAGATGACGTCTTGTTCAGCGGTCTCCTAGGCACTACTCGGTCCGGACGGGCCTGGCATCCGAGGGATGACCGGATCACCGACCTCGGGTTGCACCTCTCCACGGACCCCGACCTAGGCAACGAGGTCCTCGTGGCCATCGTGGCCGAGCCGGCGCGGTGAACCGGTGCCAATTCAAGTCGTCTGTCTCCACTGCGGAGAGATGTTCTCCTGCTACCCCTCTCAGCGTCGCCAGTTCTGCTCGGTTGCCTGAGAACCGAGCACCGGCGAGAAGCCGAGGCCTGGGAGCAGCGAGTCTGCAAGACCTACGGCAAGACCTTCGACATTGCCGGCGCCCGCCTGGCCGAGGGCGGAGGGACACACTGCTCCGACTCGTGCCGAGTCGCGGACAAGGCGATCCCGAGCCGGGCTTGTCCGACATGCGGCGAGAACTTCATCAGCCGCCATCGCAGTGACTACTGCTCGAAGCGGTGCGCAGGCGTCGATCAGGAACCCCGTTCACTGTGCGCGTCTGCAGATGGATCCGACGTTGCCCTTCAGGGATCGTGCGCTCAACCCGATCAGCAACGGGCATCGGAGGCACTTCACGCGTTATGCCGTCCAGGAGCTGGAGGGCGACCTCATCTCGACGAGCGCTGCGTGTCTAGGAGACCTGGTCCCCAAACGTCTGGACGCAGAGACCTAAGATGTCCTCGACGGATATCGAGGAGATCGGATAAATGGATGAACGCGTCCACTGACAATCGGAGACGCAGAGTCGTAACCCCACGCCGTGCGACCGACGCCGTCATCCACGCCATCAAGGGCGACATCCTCTCGGGGCAGCTAGCCCGAGGTGACCGGCTCCCGACGGAACGCGAACTCGCTGAGGAGTTCGGCGTCAGTCAGCCGACGATCCGGGAGTGTCTTCGAGTCCTCGAAGCCATCGGGTTGGTCGAGGTGCAGCACGGCCGGGGAGCGTTCGTCACGGGTGACGTCTTCACCATCATCGACACGTCGCTCCATGAACTCGTGCGTGCAGAACGCGTCGGAATCGCCGAAGTGACCGCTCTCCGAGAAACGATCGCTCGCCAGTCGGCGGCCGAGTGCGCAAAGCAGATCACCAAGGCACAGCTCGCACATGTGCGGGACTTGGAACAGAAACTGTCCGACGTGTCCTCGGCCGGGTCCTGGTCAGAGGTGGCAGCGGCCGGGATCGCTTTCCAGACGGCAATCGCGGAGGCAGCGAGCAATCCACTCGCGTTGGCGATCGAGCGCTTCCTGATCGAAACCTCGATCAAATTCCAGATCCTCGCTTTCTCGTCGAGGCCCCGGAAGTTCTGGCTCAAGTGGGCCGAAGAATTCCGGGCTGATCGGGCGGAGCTCTTGGCCGCCCTGGAGGCGAAAGACGGAGAACGGACAGTCTCGGCGATGGTCGAGTACCTGGACCACCAGCGGCGCCGATTCTCGGCAGACCCGGCACTCAGCAAACTCCGTCTCGCAGACGTCCTCGACTCGAACGTCTAGGCGGCCGCGACGGGCGCAGAGCCCGGTTGCCCTCAGGAAGGGCCGGCGCGGCCGGCCCGCTCCTGAATGGCAGCGCGGTAGAGAGTCCCGGCGCGGTAAGACGAACGCACCAGAGGCCCGCTCATCACCCCAGCGAACCCCATATCCGAGGCGAAGGTCTGCCATTGGAGAAACTCGTCGGGGGTGACCCAACGGTCGACGGGGTGGTGCCGCGGACTGGGGCGTAGGTATTGGGTGATCGTGACGAGCTCGGTGCCGGCGGAGCGGAGGTCACGCAGCGCAACTGCGATCTCGTCCTCGGTCTCGCCCATGCCGAGGATCAGGTTCGACTTGGTGACCAGTCCCTGGGTCCGTGAGCGCTGGAGAACTTCGAGTGAACGTTCGTAGGAGAACCCTGGCCGGACTCGCCGGAAGATACGAGGGACGGTTTCGATGTTGTGGGCGAGGACTTCCGGTTCCGAGGCGAACACTTCGTCGAGTTGTGTCTCTCGGCCGCTGAAGTCCGGAATGAGAAGCTCGACCGGGATCTGGGCGCGCCGATGGATTTGTCGAACGGTCTCGGCATAGAGCCAGGCTCCGCCGTCGGGGAGGTCGTCTCTTGCGACGCCGGTGACCGTTGCGTACTTGAGACCCATCTCGCAGACTGCGTCGGCGACCTGGGCAGGTTCGCCGAGGTCCAATTTTTCCGGCTTTCCGGTGTCGATCTGGCAGAAGTCGCATCGACGCGTGCAGCGGTCTCCGCCGATCAGGAAGGTGGCTTCACGGTCTTCCCAGCATTCGTAGATGTTCGGGCAGCCGGCTTCCTTGCAGACGGTCACCAGGTTTCGTTCGGAGGTGATCGACGCCAACTCGTCTGCTTTCGGTCCCCAATGGACGCGGGTGCGCAACCAGGGCGGTTTCGGAGGGGAGTCGGTGGCTGAGTTCCGCACCTCGAGCCGGAGAAGTCTCCGACCGTCCGCTGCAATTGCCACTCACGTCACCTCTTCACTGCCGATCCGGCTTGAGCGTTGACATGCCGATGTGCTGCTGCCACTCTATCACAAGAGACTAGGTGACCAGATGACCATTTGGAGCTGACCGTGTGATTAAGGGCCTGGGGACGGCGACCCTCGACTTCGTCTCGCCCGCCTTTGGCGCAGTGCGAAGGCATCACCGATGCGTGTGTGACGGGCGGACGTGGGATGACGTGGACTCGGGATCTATCTTCCCGCCCGCACTGAGCGACGGGCTGACGCCTGGCGTAGGGCTGTTCGTCGTGCGGAGCAGCGCATTGGTCGCAGCCGAGCGCGCTCGGATACGTCTGTGAGCAGCGAAGGGAACGGTGACCCGAAGCGAGGTCGCCGACCGGCGTCTGCGTCGAGAAGTCCCAGGGTGCGGCAGGAGGCCCGGCTGAAGGCCTCCGATGCGGTCATCGCCCACCTGCGGAACGACATTGTCTCAGGCCAGTTCCCGCGAGGGGCTCGCCTGCCGAACGAAAGGGAGCTGGCCGCGCGGTTCGGGGTCAGTCAACCAACCGTCCGCGAGTCTCTTCGCGCCCTGGAAGCCATGAATTGGGTCGAGGTCAGGCATGGGAGCGGGGTCTACGTCGCCGGCGGCTTCAGTAGTCGAATCGGAGCCATGCTCACCCCGATGTTCCAGATGGAGCGAGTCGGGGTTCTTGAGGTCTTGGAGATGCGAGAGGTCCTCGGCCTCTACTCCGTCGGTATCGCCGCGCAGCGCGCAACCGATGACGATGTCGAGTCGCTTGCTCGCGCCATGGCTCATTGCGACACCGACGTCACGCCGCAACTCGCGGAGGCCATCACCGAGTTCCAGTTGAGCCTGTCTGCTGCCGCTCATAGCCCGGTGGTGTTCGCGGTCGAGAGCTTCCTCATAAAACTCCTGATGCAGTTTCAACTTCTCGCCGATCGTCATGTCAGCGATCGGATCTGGAGGGAGCGGACCGGTGCCTTCAAAGCCGACCGCGCACGTCTCTTGGAAGAGCTCCAGCGGAGGGACGTCGAAGGCCTGACCTTCGCGATGCGTCGGTACCTCGACCATCAGCGCAGTTGGTTCACGTCCGACGACGACATCTCGAACTTGCTGCTTTCCGACTTCGAGATCCGACTCGCCTTGGACGACGTGTTCGTGGACTTGCGCGTACAACAGGGCGTGGATTGACGAGGCGCTCCGCCGGTCCGCAGACTCATTTGGTCGGGAACGGTGCCGACCCGAACTAGTCAGGAGTGGGAAGCGTCGCGAGCAATCATGCGGGGCTGGACACGACCGATTCGCCACTGACGCAACCGTGAGGACAGCATCTCCTCGTGGGCCATCAGCGCGGGCATGTGTAACGGACTAGCCCATATCCCGAAGTCGAATGCGCGGGCAAGCGCGGGCCCTGCCCTCGCACCAGCGCCAGGCGGCCGCCGCACACCATCGCCGGCGAACTGAGCAGCACCTTCGTGCCAAGAGGAATCGCTTCTTGCGTCCTTAGGGAACCTCGCACTCGTATCGGATGTGCCGAACCGGGCCGGGCACTGGGTGATGGTCGAGACACCGGCCTGGCGTCTCAGAGGGATGCCCCGAGAGGTGACGATCGAGGGTCGGTCCGGCTCGCTCGGGTGACCCGCTGGCTCCACGTCGGAGACTGCGGGGTGCGGTCAGGAGAACACGTCCAGCCGTAGGCCTGCCGCTGCCATGAGCCGGTCGCGGGACCGGTTCACCTGCTGGCGCAGGGTGCTGAGGTCGACGTCGACAAGTTGTCCGTGCCACTTGCGGATGCGACCGCCGACAAGCACCATCTCGACGTCTGACGGGCTAGCTCCCTGGACGACCGTTCCGACGACGTTGTTGAGGGGAAGGTTGGCGACGGTACTGGCGTCGATGGCGATGATGTCTGCCTCCTTGCCGGGCGTCAGGCTCCCAGACCTGTCATCGAGACGGTTTGCCTTCGCGCCTGCGATGGTGGCGAACTCAAGTACGTCCCGGACTGAGATACCGGAGGGGAGGCCCTCGAGCATCGACTCGTCGAAGTCGCCGACCAGGCCGCCTGCGGCCCGATAGCGCTGGTTGAACGACAACATGCGTTGGGTCGTGAGGACCATCCGCATCTGCGAGAACATGTCCGTTGCGAGCGCGATCTCGACATCGACGCTGAGCGACGGTCGGATGCCGAAGTCGAGTGCCGTCTGCACCGGCGGGATAGCGGCAGCAATCCCGATCTGGGCATCAGAGGTGGGCGCCAGCGCGACGCCCGCGCCGGTGTCGGCGATGGCGCGCCACGCCTCGTCCGCGAGATCTGTGCAGTGGATGAGTAGGACGTCTGGTCCGATGAACCCGGCCCTGGCGCCCTCCAGCACCAGATCCGACGACGACTGTCCGAGGACGGCGTCGACGGCGACGCCGATGCCGAGGGATCGAGCCGTCCGTACTCGGTCCTCGGACAGCAGTACGTTCCGGCCGCCGATCTCCTCGACTCCGAGGAGGCCCATGCGGAGCGACACCAGGGAGTCGCTGTCGGAGAAGAACTTCGCCTGGAGACGCGGTAGGTCGGCTGGCCACTGTCGGTCCCATTTGCCTTTCACGGGGGCAGAGTTGACGTGGATGGCGCGGATGCCGCTGTCGATGAGGGCCTCGACTGCCGCGTCGGCGTGGGCGGGCGTACGGGAGTTGTGGCTGAAGTCGGTGACGGTGGTGATACCCGCGTCGAGGCATCCCAGGGCAGAGAGATAGTTCCCGAGGTAGATGTCGTGGGGCGTGTATGCCTTCGCCAGCGATCCGTGTGCGACGCGGACGTACGCCTCGTTGTCGTCCACGTTGGGGATGAGGCGTCGGAACACCCCTTGCCAGCAGTGTCGGTGGGTGTCGTGAAATCCAGGCGTGAGGATGAAGCCCTCGGCGTCTATGACGGAACAGCCGGTTCCGGCGGAGGACGACAGGTTGGCACCCACGGCCGCAATCTTCGAACCGCGCACGAGGACGTCGCCGCGGACGAAGTCGCCGACCTGAGGGTCCATCGTCACGACCGACGCCCCGGTCAGGAGCAGCTCCTCTCCCGCTGGCGGCGGGTCGGGATTTGGGTTGTGTCGGATCGAGAGCGGCATCGGCAGGTTCCCTTGTTAACAGGTCACTTGAAGACTGCAGGAGAAGTGTGGCGCTTGACACTTCTCCCACGCAAGGCCCTACACTCCAACTCACCAAGTGACCTGGCGACTTCTAAAGGACCTCGAAATGGACGACCTCATCATCACCGTCACCTGCGACTCGACGATGTCGTATCCAGGCAACCCGAACATGCCGGCGATCGAGGACGTAGAAGCCGTGGGACAGCAGTACGTCGACGCAGTCAACGCGGGCGCATCGATCTGTCACCACCACGGGGTGCACTATCTCGAGACCGAGATGCAGGCCGACGGCAAGAAGTTGTCTCGGATCGATCACGACGGCTGGCAAGGGCTGACCGACAAGATCAAGACAGTAGGGACTGACCCCCTCATCCAGTACGGGATCGCCAGCGCTCGGCTTGAGGAGAAGATCAAGCTGATGAAGCAGGGCCCCGACATGATGTCCTACGCATTCAACGTCCACGACGAGTACTTCCGACCGGACCCTGCCTATCCCGCGAACGAGATGTACTCGCTGCATCCGCGAGACGAGCTCGAAGAGGCCAGCAAGGCGGCTCTCGAACACGGGGTGAAGCTCGAGATCGAGTGCTTCTACACGGGCGCGTTCTGGAACCTCGAGTTCATCCGCAACCAGGCACTGCTCGAGAACCCGGTATGGGCGACCCTCTTCTTCGGGTGGCAGGGAGGCGCCTGGACCCCGCCGACTGCGAAGTCGATGCTCTACCTGGTCGACCACCTCCCCGAGAATGTGAACTGGAACGTGTCGATCATGGACCCCGCGACCCAATGGCCGCTCGCGGCGATGGCGATCGGGCTGGGTGGGCATGTTCGCGTCGGCTGGGAGGACAACCCCTACCTGCCCAATGGGGACCTCTCAAAGCACAACGCTCAGCTCGTCGAGGTCATTGTGAAGATGGCCGAGACCATGGGCCGACCCGTCGCCACACCCAAGCGGGCTCGAGAGATCGTGTTCGGCAAGACGTCCGTCTCGTAATGGGGGCTCCCTCCGGCGACGATCTGCTGCGGCTCTACGAGCTGATGGTGGAGAGCCGTGCGTTCGACGACGCCTGCATGGACCTCCTGGCCGCCGGCGAGGAGGTGCCCCACTTCCATTCCGGTGCGGGTCAGGAAGCGCTGTCGATCGGCAGTGTCGCGATGCTCCGGCCGACGGACGAGATCGTTTACACCCATCGCGGATATGCGCACCTGCTCGCCAAGGGCGTACCTCTGGCCACGATCGCGGCCGACATGTTCTACCGCCGGGGCGGCACCAACGGGGCACGCGGGGGCGTGATGCACGTATCGCGACCCGACCTCGGTGTGCCTGGGCGCGAGGGCGTCTTCGGCACGAGGTTCGGGCTCGCTGCGGGGCTCGCGCTCGCTCACAGTCTCAGAGGTGACGACGGAGTCGCGGTCTGTTTCTATGGCGAGGCCGCAGGTGCACGCGGCCCGCTTTACGAGGCACTCAACATGGCAGTCCTGTGGAATCTGCCGGTCGTCTTCGTCGCGGAGAACAACGGGTGGTCGGTCAACTCCAGGACCGAGTGGCTGTTCCCGGGTGGGCGGATGTCGACGGTGTGGTCGGGGTTCGGGATCCCGGTGACCGAGGTGGACGGCAACGACCTTACGGCGGTCAGTTCTGCGACCGCCAGGGCTGTCAGCCGAGCCAGGGCCGGCGGCGGCCCGTCGGTGATCGAAGGGCTCACCTATCGGCTGCATCCCCACATCTGGTGGGACGACGCCTCCTACGTGCCTGCCCGGGAATTGCAGGCGTGGTGGGAGAAGGATCCTATTCCCCGCCAGCGTCGGGTGCTGGAGGAGGAGGGGATGGCGGCGGACAGGCTGGACGATGTCGAGCGTCGCGCACGCAATCGGGTGGCCGAGACGATCGAGGCCGTTCGAGGTGCTCCCTTCGTCGAGTGGGACCTAGAAGTCGGGGTGGAGGGCGTGCGGTGAGCACGACTGTCGAGAGGAGAGTCAGGACAGTTCGCGAGAGCCTCGCCTCGACACTCGGTGAGGCGATGGCGGCCGACGAATCGATGGTCCTGTTGGGCGAGACGGTCCGCGCGGGAGGCGCCCAGGGCGTCGCGCGTGGACTCTACGAACGTTTCGGTCCGTCCCGCGTTATCGAGACCCCAGTGTCGGAAAACGGAATCTTCGGCGCGGCCCTTGGGCTCGCATTGTCGGGTTTTCGCCCGGTGGTCGAGATCTATTCGGCCGACTTCCTCCTTGCTGTAGCCAACGAGATTGTCAACGACATCGCGAAGTGGCGTATCCAGCATGGTCAGCCGGGCGCACAACTTCCCGTCCTAATCCGCGGCTGCATGGGTGCTACAGCGGGACTCGGTCCAGAGCACTCCCAGTCCATGGAGCCGTTCTTCTTCCACAGCCCCGGCTTGCAGATCTGTGTCCCCTCGACGCTTGAGAACGCCCCCGCCCTGCTGGACGCGGCACTGGAGAGTCGTCAGCCCACCCTCTTCCTTGAGCACCGCAAGGTGTACGAGCTACAAGGGTCGGGGACCCCCGAACCACGTCCGGCCGCCGAGCCCGGAACTGCGGAGGTGGTGCGGGTGGGAACTGACCTCACCATGGTGGCTTGGGGTTGGATGCGGACTGAGGCCGAAGCAGCCTGCGCGACCCTGGCGGAACACGGCGTCACCGTCGAACTCGTCGACCCGCGCTGGATCAGGCCGTTCGACTACGCGACCGTCGTCAACTCGGTCGCGAAGACCGGCCGACTCCTCGTGCTGGAGGAGGCATTCATCACCGGTGGTATCGGCGCGGAGATCCTCGCGCGGGTGACCGAAGCCTTTCCCGGTCGGGCGCTCGTTGCGACACGCGTTGCAATGCCGGACGTGATCCACCCCTATCACGCGGAAATGGAACGTCAGATCCTGCCGACCGCCGCCGACGCGGTGCACGCGGCACTTCGCCTAGTGAGGAACCAAGATGAGAGTTGAAGTGAAGCTTCCCCAATGGGGGATGGGCATGAGCGAGGGCGTCATCCTCGGCTGGCGCAAGAGCGTCGGTGACACAGTGCAAGAGGGGGAACCCCTTTGCGAGGTCGAGGCCGCGAAGGTGACCGAGGAACTTGAGGCGCCCGTGTCCGGGACCCTCGTCGAAGTCTTGGTCGAAGCCGACACCGAGGTCGAGGTCTACACGGTCCTCGCGGTGATCGAGACGGCCTAGCGGACGCCGCCCCCCGAGCAGACAGGTAGAGCATTATGTGCGCCGAGAACCATCATGTGGTCGCGTCGTGATCGAAGCCGACGACCCCTACGCCGGTGTGGACGTTATCGACGATGGACCCCTGATCGGGGTGCGCCGGGTCATCGCGGATCGCCTCGGAGAGGCCCATCGCAACGTCGTGCCGGTCACGCTCCATCGTGAGCTGCGTGCCCCAGTCCCCGGGCCAAGGCCGTACGACGGCCTGGTGTTCGCCGTGGTCCGAGCGCTCGTGGACCAGCCGGCCCTCAACGCTGCATTTGCTAGTGGACGGCTGAGGACCTTCGGTGAAGTCAACCTCGGCGTCGCCTTCGATGGGCCGCAAGGGTTGGTTGCCCCGGTGATCCGGGGCGTGCATGACATGACGTACCGGGAGTTGGTGGCTGCTCGACGGGAGTTGGGTGCCCGCGTCCAGGATCGACGGCTCGCGCTCTCCGACTTGGTCGGCGGCACCTTCACCGTCTCGAACCTCGGAACCCTCGGAGTGCAGCATTTCACCCCGGTGGTCAACCCTCCCCAGGTCGCGATCCTGGGCGTGGGTGCCGTCCGCAGAGTCGTCGATCGCAGTCACATGCCGGTGAGTCTCACGTTCGACCACCGTGTCGTGGACGGTGCTCCCGCGGCGCGCTTTCTCGTGCGTGTCCAACACCATCTCGACAACCTCCAAGGCGGGACCGCGCATCTCTGAGCCTGCAGATCCATCGCAGTCTGATGAGCCGGCTCCTCCCGCGGCGCGTTCCGCACGCGTCGACGAGAGGTCCGCCGGGCTCCGATCCCCGAACGGGACTACTAGACAGAAACAGAAGGAAGTGAACTCATGCGGCTCGCGCGCTACGGAACGGCAGGCCACGAGGTCCCCTACGTCATCACCGACGACGACCGGTACCTGGAGGTGTCACGGGTGGCACAGGACTTCGGACCGGCTTTCTTCGCCGGTGGCGGCATGGACCGACTTAAGGATTGGCTCGGGTCGCCGGGTGCCCTCGATCGCGCCGGCGGCGAACCGCCGGGCAGGGTTGGTGCACCCATCGCACGCCCCGGCAAAATCGTGTGTATCGGTATCAACTATGCCGACCACGCGGCGGAGGCCGGCATGGACGTGCCGAGAGAACCGGTCGTGTTCCTCAAGGGTGCCGACACGGTTGTGGGCCCCTACGACGACGTCCACATCCCGCGGGGTGCCACGAAAGTGGACTGGGAGGTCGAGCTCGGCGTAGTGATCGGGCGTCGTGCTCGGTACCTGCAGTCCGAAGAAGACGCGCTGGAGTGCATCGCGGGGTACGTCGTGTCGCACGACGTCTCGGAGCGTGCGTTCCAGTTGGAGCGCGGGGGGCAGTGGGACAAGGGGAAGTGTTGCGAGACCTTCAACCCGGTGGGGCCGTGGCTGGTGTCGGCGGAGGAGGTGACCGACCCCCAGTCGCTCACGCTGCACCTCGCTGTGAACGGCGAGTTGATGCAGGACGGGTCGACGAGCGACATGGTGTTCGGTGTTGCGTCGATCCTGGTGTATCTGAGCCAGTTCATGGTCCTCGAGCCAGGTGACATGGTGAATACGGGCACGCCCGCCGGTGTCGCGCTGGGGCGGCCGGAGCAGCCGTTCCTGAAGGAGGGCGACGTCGTCGTAGCCGGCATTGCCGGGCTCGGCGAACAGCGGCAGGAGTTCGTCGCAGCCCCATGAGTGGCCCGTCCAAGCCAGCCGTCTCACCGCAAACGCTGAGCGCCATCGAAACGGCGCTCGTGCGAGGCGCCGAGGGCGAAGTCGACTTTTCCGGTGGCGCGCGGGCCGCATACAGCTCCGACTCGTCCAACTACCGCCAAGTGCCGCTGGGTGTGGTCTTCCCACGCACCGCAGGAGACGTGAGCATGACCCTGCAGCTCGCCTCCGAGTACGGAGTACCCGTGTTGGCTCGGGGAGCTGGGACGAGTCTGGCTGGTCAGGCCTGCAACGAGGCGCTGATCCTCGATATGAGTCGGCACATGACGATGATCCTCGATGTCGACCCAGATCGCCGCACGGCCAGAGTCCAGCCAGGGGTCGTCCTCGACCACCTCCGGGCAGCCTGCGCTCCGTATGGGCTGACGTTCGGCCCAGATCCGGCAACGCATGCCTGGTGCACGATCGGCGGAATGATCGGGAACAACTCCTGTGGGACGCATTCGATCAAGTCGGGCAAGACCTCGGACTGTGTCGCCGAACTGGAGGTGGTCCTCTACGGCGGGGAACGTTTGCGCCTCGGTAGTTACGGAGACGACCAGTACCGGCAGGCCGTCCTGGACGGCGGCACCCTGGCGAGGCTGCTCGGCAGCCTGCGCGAGATCGGCCGTCGGGCCGAACCGCACGTACGCAGCCGATTTCCCGACCTCCAGCGACGTGTCAGTGGATACAACCTCGACAAGCTGCTCCCCGGACAACGCCTCGACATCGCCAAACTGCTGGTCGGCACCGAATCGACGTGCGCCGTCGTCACCGAGGCTGTCGTCGACCTCATCCCCGCATTCCGAAAGCGGAGACTTGTCGTCCTGGGGTATCCGTCGCTGGAAGAGGCCGCCGACGCGGTGCCGGTCCTCCTGCGCGCCACGGACCACCTGATCGCGTTGGAGGGTTTCGACGGCGCCTTGGTGGACCTCCTCAGGGTCAACAAGCTCCACCTCGACAAACTGCACCTCCTACCCGAGGGACGGGGCTGGTTGCTTGCCGAGATCGAGGGGGCCGCCGAGGAAGACCTTGCCGTGGCCGAGCGCGCCATCTTGGAGGCGCCCGCCAGCGCCCGGCCCGAGGCCAGGATCTATCGGTCCGACGCCGAAATGGGCGGGGTATGGGCCATGCGGGAGTCCGGACTGGGTGCCACAGCCCTACGGGCGGACGGCGGCCACAACTACGAGGGCTGGGAGGACGCGGCGGTCCCGCCGGACCAACTCGGCAACTATTTCCGGCAGTTGAAACTACTGCAGGAGGAGTTCGGTTACCGCGGGGCCTGGTACGGCCACTTCGGGCAGGGGTGTGTCCACACCCGCAACAACTTTGATCTCGGCAGTGAGGCGGGACTCGCGTCCTACCGCAACTACGTCGAACAGGCGACTGACCTGGTCGTCGGGATGGGAGGGTCGATCTCCGGTGAACACGGGGACGGTCAGGCTCGAGGTGAACTACTCGAGCGGATGTACGGACCCGAGGTCGTCGACCTCTTTCGACAGGTCAAGGCGGTGTTCGACCCGAACGGCAAGATGAACCCGGGGAAGCTCGTCGACCCCTACCCCCTCGATTCCAATCTGCGCTTCGGTCCCGCCTATGCCAGGGATGTCGTCCTCCCCTCGTCCAAGCTCCAGTTCGTCTTCGACGAGGACGCGGGCTCTCTCCAACACGGTGCCGAGCGCTGCGTCGGTGTCGGGAAGTGTCGCAGCGCGTCCGGCGGCGTGATGTGTCCGAGCTATCGAGAGACCGGCGAGGAACGGCACTCCACGCGAGGACGGGCAAAGCTGCTCGTCGAGATGTTCCAAGGGGAGGTGACCCCGGCCTCGTGGCGCAACGAAGACGTCCGCGATGCACTCGACCTCTGCCTCGCATGTAAGGGCTGCTTGACCGATTGCCCGACCCACGTCGACATGGCAACTTACAAGGCAGAGTTCATGAGCCACTTCTACCGGCGACGGATCCGTCCTCGGTCGATGTATGCGTTGGCAAACCTGCCGTGGCTTGCGCGCCTGGCCACCCGAGCGCCGCGGCTTGCGAACTGGATGGTCGCCGACCACCCTGTGGGCAGAACGAGTCGTCGCGTCGCCGGCGTTACGACCAGTCGTCCTGCGCCGCAGTTCAGCTCCCTCGCAATGAGGCGAGAGCTGCCGCGAGCCGGAGCGTCGCAAGCGGACGTGTCCGTGGTGATCTGGCCGGACACGTTCACCGACGCCTTCAACGCCGACGCCGGTCGACGTCTCGTCGGACTGTTCGAGGAGATCGGTGAGACGGTCGCCGTCCCTCGGGACTGGTCGTGTTGCGGCAGGACACTCTATGACGCCGGAATGCTCGGCCGAGCGAAGCGCTCGCTGCGTCGTGTGCTCGACGTTGCAGCGCCGTGGGTGGCCTTGGGTGTGCCGATCGTGGTGCCAGAGCCGAGTTGTCTGGCGAGCTTCCGCGACGAACTCCCGAGACTCTTGGCGGACGACGATCGTGTCGACGCGTTCCGACAACTGTTGATGAGTCCGGCGGAGTTCCTCGCGAGTCGCGCCGTCTGGGAGCGTCCAGAGTTCCAGCTCGCTTCCGAGGCGGCGCCCGTGACGGTCCATACCCACTGCCATCAGCGCGCCGGATGGGGTGCTGACGCCGAGTCGACGTTGCTGATCAACCTCGGTTACGACGTGCGGGTGGCGGACGCGGGTTGCTGTGGTCTGGCGGGATCGTTCGGCTACACCGCGGCGCACGCCCAGGTGAGCAGGTCGATCGGCGAGCATCAGTGGTTGCCGGCCCTGGAGGACACGCTGGCCGGCGGCACGCTCGTCGTTGACGGGTTCAGTTGCGTGTTGCAGGCGACTCACTTGTCAGGGCCGCAGTCCACCACTCTCGTCGATTTGGTGAGTTCTCACGTCGTGCGGGACGAGCGGTAGCGATCCCCTCAGAGATCTCGGGACTCCCTGGGCTCGTTTCCTTCTCTGCCGTTGACAAGGCAAGTAACGACCGTCACACTAACCAAGTCACTTGGTGACTAGGTAGGAAGGATCGGCTCATGATCAACCCCCTGCTCGAGTGCGTGGGCCTCCGCAAGGCATATCCCGGCGTGCTCGCGCTCGACGACGTCTCCATCACAATCGAGGCTGGGGATGTCGTCGGCCTCTGCGGACGCAACGGGGCCGGCAAGAGCACCCTGATCCGAGCCCTGTCGGGCGCGGTCCAACCCGACGCCGGGAGCATCCGCATGAGCGGCGGCGAGGTCGACTTCGCCTCCCCGTTGATCGCCCAACGCCACGGGGTCGTTACCGTCCACCAGGAACTGATCAACGTCCCGAACCTGACAGTCGCTGAGAACGTCGGACTCGGGCTCGGCTACGAGCGCCGTCACGGATTGTTCTCCCTGGCCCGACAACGTGGCCATGCTGCCAAGCTTCTCCGCCAACTCGGCTCCGAGGTTGATCCTGGTCGGCTCACCGGCGAACTGAGCGTCGCCGAGCAGCGTGTTGTCATGATCGCACGCGCGCTCGCCGCGAACGCACAGGTACTCATCCTGGACGAACCCTCAGCTTCCCTCAGCGCCGCCGAGATCGACCACCTCCACCTTGTGGTCAAGCGGCTGGCCGAGCGCAAGGTGGCCGTGATCTACGTATCCCACCGCCTCGACGAGGTAGCGCGCCTCACCACCCGCACGGTGGTGATGCGCGACGGCCGAGTGGTCGCGAACTCGCTCACACCGGACCTTTCACACGCACAACTCGTAGAGGCGATCACGGGTCGATCGGCGGCGGCGCCACACCCGGTTACCCTGCCGGCTGCATCGCCCGGCCGTGAGTTGCTGCGGACCGCAAACCTGACCCGGCACGGCGTCTTCGAGGACGTCGACGTGGTGGCGCACAGCGGCGAAGTCGTCGGTATTGCCGGCCTGGTCGGCGCAGGACGCACCGAACTCGCGCGCGCGATCTTCGGGGCCGACGCTATCGACTCCGGAACCGTCTATGTGGCAGGCACGAGAGCCAAGATCCGTTCACCGAGGGGCGCCCTGAAGCGCCACCTTGCCCTCTTGCCTGAAGACAGACGGGGTCAAGGTCTCGTCCTCGACGATCCCGTCTGGAAGAACGTGTCGCTGGCAAGCCTGCCCCGTCATCGTCACGTCGGCGCATTGCCCTGGCCGAGCAAGAAGAGCGAGCGGGCTGCCGCCAAGGCACGACTCAGTGAACTCGCGGTCACCCCGCGCGACGTGGAGCGCCCGGTCCGTTGGTTCTCGGGAGGAAACCAGCAGAAGATCGTGATCGGCAAGTGGCTCGAAGCCGAAGCCGACATCTACCTGTTCGACGAGCCCACACACGGCATCGACGTGGGGGCCAAAGCGGAGTTCCACACGCTGATGCGCCGGCTGGCGGACCGCGGCAAGGCCGTCGTCTTTATCTCGTCCGAGTTCGGCGAGATCTCAGCTGTCTGCGATCGGACCTACGTGATGCGCGAGGGGCACATCGTCGCCGAGTTGGCTCGTCGCGACACCAACTTGAGCAACCTAACGGCTCACTGTTACGGCCTGCACGGGAAAGACCGCGCAGCAACCATCCAAAAGGAGATAGTTCAATGATCCGCAATCGACTCTTCGCTGGCGCCGCGACAACGGCGCTGGTGGCTGCCCTCTTCCCGGGGTGTTCCTCGGAGTCGGGCAACTCTGACGCCGCGGATCCCGAGGCGAACGCCTCGGCGAGCAGGGCCGCTGCCAACGAAGCCGAGGCGGCGGGGCAGGTGGCTGCTGAGGAGGCAGGTGACCCGGTCACCCTCGAGCCCCAGAAGATCGGGATCCTGCAGATCATCGCGGCCGCCGAATCGGCCCTGAACGCCCAGAAGTCGATCGAGGCCGCTGCAGACGCCATCGGCTGGACCACTGTCGCCTGTGACGCACAGGGCGACCCGGTCAAGACCGCCTCCTGTGGGCAATCGCTCCTCGACCAAGGCGTCGACGGGATCGTGTCGATCAGCAACGAGCCGTCCCTGTGGAAGCCGGCGCTCGACAAGGCGAAGGCCGAGAACATCCCCGTCATCAACGTCGCCGGCAACGTCGGACCGGATCCCGCCATCCTTGGTAGCTACGCACCCGACAACGGTCACCAGGGCGAGGTCCTGGCCGACTACATCATCGAGCAGCTCCAGACCCTGGACGGCGACAAAGGCATCGCAGTCCACACGTTCCCCGCATCGTGGGGCGAGGCCCGCACGGAGGCTGTCACTGCGGCCGTGGAAGCCACTGACGACGTCGAGATCGTGGCGACGGCGTCAACCGACCCCACCAACGTCCAGGCCGGTACCAGCAAGACCGTAACCGACCAGCTCACCCAGAACCCCGATCTCAAGGCGATCTGGTTCTCCTACGACGTCGCCGCCCAGGCTGGTGCGCAGGCCGTGGGATCAAAGTTCCCCGGCACGCAGTTCCCCGACCGTCCCCTCGTGACCACCTTCGGAACTGACTCCGGAACTCTCGCCCTACTCCGGCAGGGCTCTATCGACGCGGTGATCGAGAACGCCACCGCCGTCGACGGTTGGGTTGCCATCGATCAGCTTGCGGAGTTCTTCGCCCGCGACCGGATGCCTACTCCAGGTCCCACTGACGGCGACTTCCCCGAGTACGGCGACTTCCCGATCGCGAGCTATCGGGTTTTCGAGAAGGACGATGTCCCGGGCAGCGGGCCGGTGCCCCCGGTCGCCGACTTCGAGGCGTTCTTCACCGCCAAGTGGGCCAAGGAGTTCGGTGCGTGAGTGCGGAAGAGGCAACCGCGACTGTTAGCGGTTCGGGGGATGCATCCGGTGCATCGGCTCGTGGGGACCGTAGGGGCGCGACCGTCGAGGTTCTACGGAAGTACGGGCTGCTGCTCGCCTTCTGTGTCGTGGTCATCGTCTTCTCCGTCCAGCGCCCGGAAACCTTCCCCACCTGGGACAACGCCACCTCCATCCTGACGACGGCAGCGGCCCCGCTCATCCTGGCTGTCGGTCTCACGGTCGTACTGGTGATGCGCGACTTCGACCTGTCGTTCGGCGCGGTGATCGGCGCCGGCGCAGCCGCCGCTGTGGTTGGGATGGTGAGCCACGGATTGCTCCCGATCATCGCCATCCTCGCGACCCTGCTCTTGGGAGCGGTCGTCGGATTCGCCAACGGATTCCTCGTGGCCTATCTCGGTGGGTCGTCGTTCGTCATCACACTCGCAATGGGAACCATCGTCACCGGCATCGAATACGCCATCTCGGACCAGACGACGATCTACGGCGGTATCCCGTTCAGCTATATGGAAATCGGTCAGGCATCGACGCTCGGGCTCAGCAATCTCGTGTGGATTGCCGCTGTGTTCTCCCTTGCGGTCGCGCTGCTGCTGGAAAGGACCGAGACCGGCCGCTACATGTACGCCATCGGCGGGAACGCCGAGGCGGCGCGCCTCGCAGGAGTCCGGGTCAAGGTTCTACGCCTGCTGGGCTTCGTGATCGTGGGGGTGACCGCATCGGCGGTAGGTGTCCTGATCTCCTCTCAGGGCGCTTCCTACTCCCCAAATCTCGGCTCGGCCTACCTGCTACCGGCCTTCGCGGCGGCCTTCCTAGGCACCGCCGTCTTCAAACCCGGCGAGTTCACGGTGGCCGGGACAATCGTTGGCGTCCTCTTCCTGGGCGTCATCCAGACCGGCCTCACCATGCTCAACCTGCCCACTTGGGCGATCAACCTGATCCAGGGCGCGATCCTCGTCGTCGCCGTCTTGTTCTCCCAACTGGAGAGAAGGTCGATCCGACGGACGAAGACCGTGCGGCAGGAACCCACCTCGACAGATCCGGGCACCGGCACGCCTTTCTCGGGCGGGACGCCGGCCGAGAGCAACGCCGGTGCGCGGCCTGCTACCGAAAGGACGCGAACGTGAAACTCTCGGGAAAGGTCGCGGTGATCACCGGCGGCGCGCGCGGCCAAGGCGCGGCCGAGGCCGAACTCCTCGCGGCGAACGGCGCAGCGGTCATCATCGCCGACGTTCTCGACGAGGATGGGGACGCCACCGCAGCGCGGATCAACGAAGGCGGCGGTCGAGCTGTCTACGTCCATTTGGACGTCTCCAGTCCAGAGGACTGGACCGCCCTGACCACGATGGTCGAACGCGACTTCGGTGGTGTCGACATCCTCGTCAACAATGCCGGTATCGCGCTGCGCCAGGGGCTCGACTCGACCGCCCTCGACGACTGGCAGCGGATACTCGCCGTCAATCTGACCGGCCCGTATTTGGGAATCAAGGCGATTGTGCCGCTCATGCGCCGGCAAGGCGGTGGTTCCATCATCAACACCGGTTCTGCTGCGGCTCTGGTCGGGCACCTCACCGCCGCCTACGCCGCCAGCAAGTGGGGACTCCGCGGACTGTCCCAGTCAGCAGCCCGCGAGTACGGCCCGGACGGAATCAGGGTCAACTCGGTTCATCCCGGACTGATCGACACACCGATCGTGAACTGGGACACCCGGTTCGTGTCGGCGATGGAGTCGGCAACGCCGATGGGGCGGGGAGGCTTGCCCGAAGAAGTGGCGTCCGTGGTGCTCTTCCTCGCCTCAGACGACGCATCGTTCGTCACCGGGCAGGACATCGCCGTCGACGGCGGGCTCGTCTCGGGTGGCATCTACCACCGGGTCGATCGCGACCGCAACGCCTGACCATCAACCACGCACCACACGAGACAAGGAATGCAACGACATGGCACAGCGCAATCTCGTCGCCCACTTCGACGAGCTCCCTTGGATCCCAATGAAGGACCTGCCCGGTTTCGACGGTGCAGATCACCCCGGCATGGAAGGCAAGTTCTTCGGGGACATCGACGAGGGGCCCTGGTTCTACCTCGTACGCCATTCGGCGGGTACCCGCATCCCGCGACACACGCACGGCGGCACCGTCACCCATTACCTGCTGGAGGGCGAGTGGGACCTTGACGGAGAGAAGGTGACCCCCGGGCACTGGCATCACGAGATCCCGGGAACCTACTGGGGTCCGGTGATCTCCGGCGACCAGGGCTCCATGGTGATCGCCATCTACGACAGGTACCCGAGCTTCGTCCCCTGGAAGCCGGGCGACGATGACTGGACACCGCCGGCCGACTACTGGGACTGGGCCCACGGCCGAAAGAACGAGGACGACGCGACCAGTGCCTGAACTCACGGAGGTATATGCCCCGGTCGAGGTGGACCGTGAAACGCAGTTGGAGATGCTGCGGCGGATGCAACGTGTCCGTTCGTTCGAGCTGACGGTCGCTTCCCTAGTGAAGAAGGGTGAACTCCCAGGGGCGGTGCACACCAGCCTCGGACAGGAGGCGGAGGTTGTCGGCGCGTGCATGGCCCTGGCGCCGACCGACTACATGACCGGGAATCACCGCAGCCACGGACACCCGATCGGCAAGGGCGCCAGTTTGCCGCCCCTGATGGCCGAACTCCTTGGCAAGTCCACCGGTGTATGTCGGGGCAAGGGTGGCTCCATGCACCTGGCCGACTTCTCGGTCGGAAGCCTCGGCGAATCCGGGGTCGTGGGGTCGGCCATCCCTGTCGCGACTGGTGCTGCTCTCTCGGCGCATGTCTTGGGTAACGGCCGGGTTGCGCTCTGCTTCTTCGGCGATGGCGCGGCGAACCAGGGGTGCCTGCACGAGTCGCTGAATCTCGCCGCCATCTGGAAGTTGCCGGTCATCTTCTTGTGCGAGAACAATCAGTACGCCTCCACGACCCCGGCTCGGACGGTCCTCTCGGTGGACCGGGTCGCCCAAAGGGCGAGCGGATACTCCATCCCGGGCGTCACAGTTGAAGACGGTCAGGACGTGCTGGCCGTTTACGCCGCCGTCAAGGTTGCCGTCGACCGTGCGCGCCGCGGTGAGGGCCCCTCGATCGTGGAGATCATGACGTACCGGTACTCCGAGCACTCGGAGGGACTCCTGCACGCAGGTGCCTATCGGGACGCCGCCGAACGTGAGAGTTGGATCGCCAGGGATCCGCTGGTCTTGCACCGAGCTCGCCTCCTGACGGCGGGAGTCGCGACCGAGGCGGAGTTGGACCAGCTCGTCAGCGATGTCGAGGACGAAGTCGCCAGCGCGCTGGAGTTTGCGGTCGCAAGTCCGTTGCCTGAGCCTGCAGAGGCATACGCTGACCTCTTCACTACTCCCATCCCCCAGTTCGGGGGCATGGTGTGACCAGAATCAGTTACTTGGCAGCGATCGGCGAAGCGCAGCGCGAGGCAATGGCCGCGGACCCTAGAGTGATTCTCATCGGTGAGGACGTCCAGTCGAACCTGTACGGGACGGCACCGAATTTTGTCGAGATGTTCGGTGTGGAACGCGTGCGGAATGCGCCCATCTCGGAGGAAGGTTTCGTTGGCGCGGCTGCGGGCGCGGCGATGACGGGACTGCGGCCGATCGTGGACCTCACCTACGCAAGTTTCATGTACATGGCGATGGACCAGTTCGTGAATCAAGTCGCGAAGAACCGCTACATGTTCGGCGGGCAGGCGAGCCTGCCAGTGGTGTACCGGGCCTCGATGTTCTACCGGTCGTCTACGGCCGCTCATCATTCCGACCGGCCGTACCCGATGTTCATGAACGTGCCCGGGCTGAAAATCATGGTGCCGTCCGGGGCGTACGAAGCGAAGGGGCTACTCAGGACCGCCATCGATCTCGACGATCCCGTCCTCTCCTTCGAGGACGCGACGCTGTGGACGAAGAAGCAGGATCTCCCGGACGAGGAGTTCCGGATTCCGTTCGGCGTCGCCAACCTGGTCACCGAAGGGACGGACGTGACCGTGGTCGCGATCGCGGGTGCGGTGGAAGAGGCGAGGAAGGCTGTCGCTGCCCTCGCAGGCGAGGGTGTCAGCGCGGAGTTGATCGACCCGCGAACTTTGGTCCCACTCGACGTCGAAACGATCCTGAAGTCCGTTGCCAAGACTGGCCGGCTGGTTGTCGCCGATCCGGCGCACCGGACGTGCGGCGCAGCCGCGGAGATCTCGGCGCTGGTCAACGAATACGGGTTCGACTCGCTCAAGGCTCCGATCCTGCGGGTAAACACCCCGGACATCCAGATCCCGTTCAGTCCATCCCTCGAACGACCGCTGTATCCGAGCGCGAGGCGCATCCAAGAGGCGGTCAAGCGCGCCATCGGCGCTGTAGCGTCGGCCAGCCCTTAAGCGATCGTCATGTGGGGTTGATCGGCCGCGGATTCCTTCAGTGCCGCTTGGGAGTCGCTGGGAGGGAGGCGTCGCGTCGCCGACGCCTCGCTTCCAGCGACGAGGGAAGGGCCGTGGCCCGTCGAGTATGCGCCTCGGGGGCGGCCGCTGCTCGGAGTCGAGCTGTTGGGCGTGGCCGAGCGTCGAAGCGGTCGATGTCGAGGGCCTCTCGCGGAGTCGGCGATGCGCCAGGGCCACCCTCTTCAGATTGTATCGCGTCGATCGGGGGGAGCGTTGTCCCAACTCCACTGCGACCTCGGGCGGGCGCTCATCCGGCAACGGGGGGAACGATGTCGGGGGCGGGTGGATCGCCCGGCCCACACGGGTGGGCGCCGCCCCGGTGCCGACGCCGGACCGGTTCAGGCGGAAGGAAGGAAGCGAGCGATGCACCGCTTGAACCCCCGCTCACGGCACTCGGTCTGACGACACCCGAGATCGTCCATCTCGCCGCTGATCTCGACATGGAGGCCGTGGCGATCATGCCGGGCCTCGTCGAGATTGACCTCGGCGGCGCCGTCTCGCGACTCGACGAGCCGTCCTCCGTAGCGCCACACCGAAGCGGTGGCAGAGGCGGGCGTGAAGCTCGGAACCATGGAAGGGATCTCTGGCACCCCCTCTTCGGAGGGTTTCGCGTCCGTGGAACGTTGCGCGACTGTCGTCCCCACCACCCGGGATGCAGGTTCGACTCGCCAACCACCCACAGAGTTCCTTGCGGAGGGCTCGAACTGGAACGCCTTGAGTTCAGTCGACGCGGACTAGCCCAGACATCCTCGAAGGAGAGCGGTCATGACCCATCCTGGTTACGAATCGTACGAATCGCTGGCCATCGAGATCGTTGACCGCGTCGCGACCATAACGACGCTGAGCCTGCAGAGCATTTTCAGACTCAACGCGGAGGGCCACCAGCCGAATTGCACTTCGATCTTGGGAGAGTCCTGACTCGGCCGCGTGAGGACAACGACGTCCGGGTTGTGGTGATCACGGGCGCTGACGATGGTGCGCCTTGGCACCTTGCCGCGCCGCCATACAGCGGACAGCCCATCAACGAGCCGAGCCCGACGACAGTCCCGGACTGGCTGTGGAGTGTGTTCCTGGGCATCCGGATGACTCTCCAGACCTTGGCTGAGATGGAGAAACCAGTGATCGCCAAGGTCAACGGAGACGCCGTGGGGTACGCCCAGAGCATCATGTTCGGTTGCGATCTTATCGTTGCTCGCGAGGATGCTGTGGTCGCTGATGTCCACCTGAATATGCAGGATCTCCTTGGATTCGACACCGTCCCAGGGGATGGCGGCGCGGCGCTGGTGCCGATGCACATGTTCCCGGCCAAAGCGATGGAGTACCTGTTGCTCGCCAAGGCGTACACCGCGGCGGAGTTGGAGTGCATGGGGGCCATCAACTACGCCGTACCGCAAGAACGGCTCGACGAAGTGGTGGACGACTTGGTGCAGAGGCTGGGCGTACGCGCTGGCCATGACCAAGCGCGTTGTGAAGCGACGGATTGTCGACCATCTGAACATGACCCTCGACGCCTCGTCGGCATACGAGTGGGTGAACTTCCTCCACCATCAAGGTAGTGGCGGTCAGAAGAGCACCAGCTTGCAGTGAGAAGCCGAGCGACGGAAGGCCGCTCGTCTGGGTGGCAAGGCCTTGGTCGGACTACCAATTGCAGACCTCCGCGTCACTTCGGGCGGAGGTGACGATGCTCAGCTACTAGGACCTCGACGAGCCCGATGGCGAAGCTCTCGACCAGTTGCGGCCGCGGGGTCGCTGCACGGTAGGTGTCATAGAGCGGTGCGGGACCGTCAAGCGCGTTGGCTTCCCGTTCATCCGTCGATGTTCAGGGGTGCGAATGCCGTAGATCATCGTCATCAGGGATGCGGCGCCATCGCCGCACCGATGATTCGGCCCGTGCCGCCGCTCGAGCGCTCCCCGACGCGGCAAGGGACGCCGGGAACTATGAATCTTGAGGACACGCGCAGCGCGGGCGCTCGACGCAACAGTGATGCCGGTGTGCGTGTGAGGGCATCTTGAAGCGAGGAATTCTCGGGGGTGTGCACTGAGGGGACCGCCGGCATGTCACTGAGCCTGGGAGCGCGTCCTCACGGAGTGCGATGGTCAGTCGCCGTAATCGGCCTCTACCGCCACCTCGTAGCCGCCGGCGGCTGGCCGCAGCCTGCCAGTCATTCCGTTGATGGGGTCGTACTGCAGTCCACCGTCGCGGATCAGCCGATCGCGGGAACGCTCGACCTCAACGAGAGTGCCGGCCTGGTCCCAGCCGACGACAGAGCCTGCCCATTTCCTGGCCCGTCCGTCGACAAAGACGGCCAGCACGTTCCGGGCGTCCGCGCCCAACACAGCGGTGCCGACGGCGTTGTTTCGCGGCATTGTGTTGGGGGCGGTGGCGTCGATCACGATCAGGTCCGCCCGCTTGCCTGGACGGAGGCTGCCGACCTGGTCGCCGACACCGTTTGCGTGCGCGCCGTCGATTGTCGCGTATCCAAGGACGTCTCGAACTGAGATCGCCCGTTCGGGGGCCGGACGCCCGTAGTAGAGCTCGCGTGAGCGGAGCATGCGCTGCGTGTTCAGCACGAGACGCATCTGGGTGTGCATGTCGCCGGAAAGGGCGACCTCGACGTCGACGCTTAGGCCGGTCTTCAGACCGGCGTCCAGGACGTCCTGGATCGGGGGAACAGCGGCGGTGATGCCGATCTGGGCGTCTGATGTCGGCGCGAGGACTACGTGGCAATCCGAGTCGGCGATGTGTCGCCAGGCTTCGGGGGAGAGGGCGTTGCAGTGAATGAGAGTCACGTCGTCGCCAAGGAGGCCGCGCTCGCCGAGATCCACGAGATTCGCGGACCCGGCGTCACCGAGTACTGCGTCCACGGTCATGGCGAGTCCGTGTTCGCGGGCGAATCTGAGGTTCCGTTCGCTGAGTGCGGCGTGTTCGGGTCCGAAGGCGGTTGATCCGACGACTCCCATTCTGACCGTCGCGGGGCCGTAGACCCCGTCGGCGACGGTGTCCCGAAGCCGAGGCAGGTCGGCCGGCCATTTGCCGTCCCACGATCCAGAGAGAGGGGCGCAGCTGGCGTGCACCACTCGGATGCCCGCGTCGGTTATGCCGGCGATCGCTGCCTCAGCATGCTCTGCGGAGCGCCGGTTGTGGAAGAAGTCGAGGACGGTGGTGATTCCGGCGTCGAGACACCCCCATGCTGTGAGGTTGTTGGCGATGTAGACGTCTTCGGGTGTGTAGAGGGGCGCGACCGTGCGGTGTGTTAGGTCTACGTAGTCCTCGAGGTCATCGACGTCGGAAATCAACTGTCGGAGTTGGTTCTGCCAACAGTGCCGGTGTCCGTCCTGGAATCCGGGCAGGACGATGGTTCCTTCGGCGTCAACGACGATTGCGCCGTCGGCGGCGAGGGCGGCGACGTCGAGGTTGGAGGAGACAGCCTGAATCGAATGTCCCTTGATGACGATGTCGCCGCGTTCGACGTCTTCCTGTTCGCTGTCCATGGAGAGCACGGAGCAGCCGGTCAGGACTACTTGGCGGTCGTCGTCGGGTGTGGAGAGTGCTTGAACTCCGTCGGCCGTACGAACCGAGTATCGGGCTGGGGTCCCTTCGGGCCGGGCTTCCATCAACAGACTTCTTCCTCGGGTGCGCTTCGTGTGAGCGTCTTGGGATAGTCTCATGGTGACTTGGTGTATGTGCGCGCCGTCACGCTAGTTGGCAGCGCCGCGCGCGTCAAGAAGTCTGGACGGGGCCCAACCGCTTGGAGAGACACTTGGTGAGCAGAAAGACTCGAAGGCCCGCCGCAGCGCGCCTGGTCCGCTCTCCTGCTCGACCGAGCCGCGAGGGACGCGTCCCGCAGCGCGACCCGGGCACATTCTGCGGTTTCGAACCGGTCAATCCGGGCTTGCTGGTCCGCTCGACGGGCTCGGCCTCGACGAGACAGAAGACGGTCGCCCAGTGATGCCGCTGACCCATGCGGGAGAAACGTGGTCGTGGCCCGTCCGCGACCTGCCTCCGACGGGTAGACATGCGATCGTGGTGGGCGGCTCGATCGCAGGTCTGGCCACCGCGGCCATGTTGAGGCGCATCGGCTGGCAGGTGACGGTTTGCGAACGCTCGAACGCCGAGCTGACGGGACGCGGTGCCGGGATCTTTGCAACCCACCCCGAACTGTTGGAAGCGCTGAGCCGCTGTGGAGCAGACACGGGGGGTCTGGGGGTTCTCTCGCACGGCCGCGTGGTCCTCGACCGGGCGGGTGGAGTTGTGGCTCGCCGAGGCATGGTTCAACTGGTCACATCTTGGGACAGGTTGCAAGGGGTCCTGGCGGATGCTGCCGGTCGTGAGGTTGTGCAATACGGACACGAACTCACTGGGCTCGACTCCGATGGGAACGGCGTAGCCGCAGAGTTCTCCAACGGGAGGCGCCTACGAGCCGATGTGCTCGTCGGGTGCGACGGTTGGTTGTCGAGCGTCCGGACCCTGACGGGGTTCGAGGCGGTACCGGAGTACTCCGGGTACTTTCTCTGGCGCGGTGCGCCGGACGAGCTGCGACTGTCCGATCACACCCGATCGAGCATATTCGACACCTACAGCTTCTATGTCGGGACGCACCTTCAGGCGCTCGGGTATCCGATCCCCGGCGGCCGCCATGGTCTCGACCCGGGCTCACGTCGATACAACTTCGCTTGGTTCCGGCTCGCCGACGCCGACCAGCTCGGCGAGATGCTTGTCGATAAGGCCGGTGTGCATCATGAATTTTCTGTGCCGCCCCCACATGTCCGTCGGGATCTGATCGACGGGATGCGCGCCGACGCCGGTGAGTTGCTGCCACCTCACGTGGATTGTGTCGATCAGATCGACCAGCCGTTCTTCACGCCCATCTATGACGTCATGCCTGACCGGATGTCATCGGGGCGGGTCGCCTTTGTCGGTGACGCAGCCGCGACGGTGCGTCCTCATGCCGGATTCGGGGCGTCGAAGGCTGCGTCGGAGGCGCTGGCGCTCGCCGAGTGTCTCGGCGAGGTTGACGAGGTGGGCGAGGCGTTGGCCCTGTACGAGCGCCGCCGGCTGCCAGTGGCGCGCAAGGCGGTGGCTCACGGGCGGCTCTTGGGTGCGCAGCTGGGAAGCCGACTAGAGACCGCCGAGGAAGTCGCCATGCACAGGACGTTGCAGGACCCGCAGGAATTGATGGGGCGGATCGCTGTACCGAACTTCCTCGCGAGGGTCTGAGCAGTGCCGGTCATACACCCGCGACGACGACGCACTCGTTCTGGCCGGCTCCAGATCGTCTGAAGGCCGCTGCTTCCGCGTACTCCGCGGAGGCATGGCACGCCCGTGCGGCCTCCATACTCGGAAAGGCGACGACGACGAACCTCTCGAACAGGTTGTCGCCTTCCAGCACTTCGAAGGCACCGCCGCGCGCCAAGATGGCGCCGCCGTATCTGCTGATGATGCCGGATACCCGGCTGGCGTATTGCCCGTACCGGTCTGCGTCGACGACATTCGCCGGGCGAGCCAATAGGCAGTCACGCGGCTAGTCTGGCCCAGAGTGCTGGAGACATAAAGTGACTAGCACCAGCGCCGGTGCGCGGCACGATCGGGGCTTCGAGTCGTGTCCAGTTACGCTCCACATTGAGCCCGTCCTGTTCGGTACCAAGCGGGTAGTTCATGACATGGAAGAGAGGGCCAATCCCTCACCACGCCGAGCGGGACCAAAGCGAGGTGGACCCATGAGCACTTCTCCACCCGAGAACCCGGTCCCCGGAGTCGTCACTTTCACCGCCCGCGGCAACGACTCCCTCTGGAACGTTGGCGGGGGCAAAGAAGGGGATGGGTCAGCGGAGTACTGGCCGCCTTACCCTCGCCTTGCCGAGAGCGTTCGCCTCGATGCAACCGTCGACTACGTCCGGGCGCTCATCACCGGGGCCTTGGAGCTGGCGACGTGAGACGCTGGCGGTGGCACGCGGTGGCCAACCGACTATGGACTCCTTCGTTGGGGGTTCGTCGCGTTCCCCGGAGGGCGCAGAGATTTGAGCGTCGCAAGAGGTTGGCGCCCACCTGTCGGAGCCTGCCGGTGCACGGCAGGAGACTTGAGGGGGCGGAAAGTGGGCGGATTTGGCCGCGAACCGAGTCGACCGTTGTCAAACGGTGAAGGCGCGCGTTTGACGTTTGCGCAGGTCATCCCTGAAGCGTCGAACAGTGTCAAACAACGGCAGAACGCTCAGTGCACTACGGGTGTATCCAAGAGGTCGCAGGTTCAAAATCCTGCCTCCGCTACAGATGGCGGCGACTTCGAGTCTGTTGCACTTCGCCGCGACGCGGAGGGTCAATCGCGGGCTGCCCTGCGGCGCTCGACGCTCCGGTCCTTTCCGCCCGCAAGAGGACCCGATCGGCCCCAGCGACCACGGCGTGGTCCGCGGACGCCTCGACAACGGTCGGAGAAGCGGGGTGCACACTCCCAATGCTCGGCGGCGGCCTCCACAGGGGCGCTTTGAGCGGGGGAATGCCTCTCCCGATGTTGGCGTGGCGGGCGAGTCAGTAGACGGCCGCCACCCAGGCGCCTTAGTCGAACTGTCACCAGTTCGCGCAGCGGACCCCCGGGCTCAGCCGCTGCGTACGGCGCGCTCGGCCAGGGCCGCGAAACGGCGGACGTTCTGGTCGTTGCCGGAGCGGAACTTTCGCGACAGGACACTGGCCAGGGGCCGGGTGAGAGGGCCCGCGGTGGCGCAGCAGCCGATGGCGAGGTCGAAACGGGTCCGCGAGCCGTCCGCGACGACCTGCATCTCCAGCCACATTTCCTTGACCGGACCAGGCTCGTCGCGGCACTCGTGCCGCTGGAACAGCGCTGCGTCGTCGCACCGGACGACGGTCCAGTGGCCGACCGTCGTGATCGGCCCGAGCACGCGGGTCCGCTCGGCGTACGTGGCACCGGTCGCCGCCCGGTCGACGGACTCGAGCATCGCTAGGGTGACGCCGACCCACTCCGGGTAGCGCGGGACCGCGCAGGCCAACGCCCAGACGGTCTCTGCGTCGGCGTCCACGACGATGCTGTGTTGATGACGGATGAGCCTCTTCGACATGGTTCTTCTCCTTGGAGGTCAGGGCGTCGTCAGGGCGTTGAGGTGCCGTGGACGGACAGGGCGTGCTTGCGGAAGGCGCGGCGCGCCAGGAGCGGCACGATGAAACGGATCAGGGGCGGTGCTTCGCGGGCGATCTGGGCGACGACGACCGGGTCGCCTTCGTACTGGAACATTCCGAGCACCAGCGGCATCTCCGACCGGGGCAGCACCGCGACACCGGCCTTGCCGAGCTCGTGCCACTCCTTGAGGGAGACGCTGCGCGCGGCGAGGGGCAGCAGCCGTTGCTCCTCGGCGTCGAGGTGCTCCGCGAGCCCGGGGTACAGCGCGTCGAACAGGGCGGCGAGCCGGTCGCGGTCCTTGGTGGCCGCCGATTCGCGCCATCCGGGTAGCAGGTCGTTGATCTGCTGGAGCAGTGAGTCGACGGCCTCGTGCTGGGTCTCCATCAGGTGCACGATCGGGGCGATCTCGTCCGGAACCCGTTCGCGCAGTCGGGGCCAGAGCAGCTCGTCCTCGGCGGTGTGGTGGTTGTGCAGGAACCTCGTGATGAACTCCAGGTGGTCGGCGACGACGCGGCTACGGTGCCGGTCGCCGGCGGAGACCTCGCGGACGACGCTCGCGGCGAGCCGGAACTCGCGCCGCAGGAAGACGTGCACGCACACCATGTCGCGGGTGTCGATCGGGTCGGTGGCGGCTGGGGCGGTGGTCATGGTCGGTCTCTTTCCTGTGCTGGGTAGCTGACCCGCTCACGGTGCATCGCCCGACTTGGAAACGGCTTGGAACGTCCTTGGGCGGTGCGCGGCTGCGCGCGTCTACGCTGCGTGCATGCTGGTCCGCGTCCTCGGCAACGTCGAGGTGATCGTCGATGGCAGCGTCGTCGACCTGGGCGGACTCAAGCAGCGGGCACTGTTCGCGGCCCTGGTGGCGGCCGACGGGCGTGCAGTCTCGGTCGAGCGGCTGATCGACTTGCTGTGGGGCGACGAACCGCCGGCCAAGGTGATGACCTCGCTCCAGGCGTACGTCGCCAACTTGCGCAGGCTCCTCGAGTCGGGACGACCGCCCCATCAGCCCCCGCGGATCCTAGTGACTCGGCCCTCCGGCTACGCGCTGCTGCTCGCCGACCAGGATCTTGATGCGCGGCGCTTCATGGAGCTGTTGGCCGAGGCCGGCGACACCAAGGACCACCCGGTCCGGGCGGAGGCCAAGCTGGAGGAGGGGCTGGGGCTTTGGCGCGGCGATGCCTACGGCGGGGTGTCCACGACCTCGACAGCGCTGGGAGCCGAAGCGGCGCGGCTGGAGGAGATGCGACTGGATGCCCTGGAAAGGCTGTGGGCCTCCCGCCTCGGCCGGGGCGAGTCCGCAGGTGCGGTCGGTGAGCTCGAGCGGCTCGTCGCGCTGCACCCTTTTCGTGAGCGGTGCTGGCGCCTGCTCGCCCTGGCGCTGTACCGCTCTGGCAGGCAGGGCGAGGCTCTCGCCGCCCTGCGCCGCGCCAGGTCTCACCTCGCGGAGGAGCTCGGTATCGATCCCGGGACGGAGCTTCGCGAGCTCGAGGTCGCGGTGCTCCGCCAGGACCCAGCGCTGGAGGACCCTGGCCCGGCCCGGTCAGCGGCTTACGTCCTGACCCCGACGAGCGAGATCGTCGGGCGCCAGCGCGAGATCGGGCTGGCCCGCAGCGCGCTGGAAGCCGCGCAAGGGGGAGCGGGTCGGCTGGTCCTGGTGACCGGTGGCCCCGGGATCGGCAAGACAAGCCTGGCGCGCAGCATCGCGGCTGAGGCGGCCGCCCGCGGGTTCCGGGTGGGGCGCGGAGCCTGGGATGCGGACGAGGCGCCACCGCTGTCAGGCTGGCATCTGTCCCTCGGCGAGGCCCTGGGCAACCCCGAGGTCCTGCACCTGCCCACCCCGGACCAGACCGACGTGGCGTCCACGACATACCGGCTCGGCGGTGCCGTCGTCGGCGCATTGCGCTCGGCCGGGCCCACGCTGCTCGTCCTTGACGACGTGCATTGGGCCGACTCCGACAGCCTGCGGCTACTCCGCCGATGTACGTCCGCAATCGCGACGCTCCCGCTCGTGCTGGTGGTCACGGCGCGGGACTCGGCCGCGGACATCGGCCCCACGCTGAGCGACACCCTGGCCTGGCTGGCGCGCTCGGATCCGGTGCGGCTACCGCTAACCGGACTGGACCTTCGCGGCGTCGCCGACCAGGTGCGCCAGCAGACCGGTGTCGCCGTCGGCGGGGACGTGGCCGCGGCGATCCGCGACCGGACCGAGGGCAACCCGTTCTTCGTCGCCGAGGTCGTTCGGCTCCTCGTGGAGGACGGCACGCTCACCGATCCCTCCGCGGACTCCTGGGGAACCGTTCCCGAGGGCGTACTGGACGTTGTCCGGGAACGGCTCGCGCGGCTGTCCTCGGGGCAGCGGGACGTACTCGTGACGGCCGCCGTCCTCGGCCGGTCCTTCGACCTCGACGTCCTCGAGGGGGCCACGGCGCGGTCCGGCGACGAGGTGGACGGGGCCATCGAAACCGGGCTCGTAGCCGGGCTGCTCGACGACGACGGGCCCGGCCGGTTCCGATTTACCCACGCCATCGTCCGAGACGCGGTGTACGACCTGCTGCCGGCAACGGGTCGCCGGCGCGCGCATGCGGCGGCGGGGCAGGCGCTGGAGCGCCGACGCTTCGGGCGGACCGCGGACCACGCGGCCGAGCTGGCGGAGCACTACCGGCTCGCCGGGCCTGCCCATGCCCGGGAAGCCTGGTCGTTCGCGCGCCGCGCGGCCGAGCTGGCCATCGAACGCTCGGCACCCGTCGAAGCCGCACGTCTGTACGCCGTGGCCGTCGAGGCGGTACAGGCCGACGACTCCGCATCAGCTGAGGAGCGCGAGTCGGTCCGGTCGGGGCTGGGCCGCGCACTGTGCCGAGCGGCGCGACCGATGGACGCCTGGGCGCATCTGGCAGCAGCGGGTGAGTCGGCACTCGGCAGGGGCGACCCGGTCTCTGCCGCCCGGATCCTGCTCGCCATCACCGAGCAGGCGGTGTGGACCTGGCGCACCCACCCCCTGGTCGATGATCGGGCCATCGAGTCGTGGCAGGCGGTCCTCGGCTCGCTCCCCGAGGATGAGCCGCTCCTGCGGGCGCGGGTGAAGGTGGCACTCGCCGTGGAGCTGCTCTACCGACCGGGCGCCGCGGACCCCGCCAGCCGCCTCGTCGATGAGGCCGTGCTTGCGGCTCGTCGTGGCGACGCCCCGCAGGAGCTGCTGAGGGTCCTGCAACTGGCGCACCTTGCCCTCCAACGCCCCGACCTGCTGGATCGACGGATCGCGATCGGCGACGAGATGGTCGCCCTGGCCGCCAGGATGGACGCCGGGGTCGAGCTGGCCGCTGCACTCTGCATGCGGGCGACCGACCATGCCGAGTCGACTCGGTGGGCCGAGGCCCACGCCGACATGACGAGGGCCCAGCAGCTCGCGGTCCGCCATCAGGCGGCACCGATGCTGGTCATAACCGGATGGGCGCTGTCACTCGGCCGCCAGGCCGTCGGTGACTTCGAGGGCTCGGAGAGCGCGATCGCCGAGATCGAGGACCTCCAGGCGACGATCTCGATGGCCGGTGTCGGCATCGGACTGTGTCAGCTGGCGACCATGCGCCTGCTGCAGGGCCGCCTCTCGGAGCTGGAGCCCGTCCTGGCGGAAGCGGCCGGGCAGCACCCCAACTTCCGCGACCTCCACGCCTTGGCCCTGGTCCAGTCAGGGCGCGCGGACGACGCGCGGGTGGCCGTGGGTGCGTGGGCTGAGCAGCCGCCGTTGCTCTGGGACTACCTGTGGACAGGACTGACCGTCGTCCGGGCCCGGCTCTGGATGGCATTCGGGGACGAAGAAGCCATCGCCGACCTCCGCACCCAGCTCGAGCCCTATGCCGATCGCCTGGTGGTCGGCGGGATGTCCGCGATGTTCCTCGGTAGCGTCCACCACACGGTCGGTGAGCTGGCGCTCGCGACCGGCGACCGGGACGCTGCGGTCCGGCACCTCGAGGCCGCGGTCGCGACCCACCGTCGCCTCGGGTTCACCCCCCTCGTGACCGCCGGCGAAACCGCTTTGGCCGGTGCCGGTCGGCTGGGGCAAATCACCCGGTAGGCAGCGAGCGCTTCGCCGCGGACATGTTCATGCTCGGTAGTGCCAGGGAAGGGCGACCATTCCCGGCCCTCAGCGGGGGAGTCAGACCCATGCAAGCTCGTATCGCGCTGTATGCGGCGCAATGGACTAGACGGTATGACGTGACCGGCTCGTCCTGAGTTGGTTGCGGGCCAGGGCCTCACTCACGAGATTCGTCGGGCTGTACCGGCACCTGACCGCGGCCCGTATCCGGTGCGAGGTCGTCGCACCGTCGAAGCTGCAGAAGCCGGCCGGTGACCGGGTCAAGACCGACATGAAGGACCATCCAACTGGCGAGGTTGCTGCGTTTGGAAGAGATCACCTCGGTGGCCATTCCGACCGTCGACCAGGAGGCTGCCCGTGACCTGGTGCGCGCCCGGGAGGACTGTCGCGCGGACCTGATGCGGGCGCGGCATCGGTTGTCGACGCTGCTGCTGCGGCACGGGATCGTCTACTACGGCGGGGATGCGTGGACCGGCAAGCACGGCATCTGGTTGCGTCACGAGGCCCTGCCGCAGCTGCAAGATTGATCGGGACAAATGTCGCAGATCTATGTGGGAGATTTCTGAAGGTCAGGTTAGCCTTGACAGCGGGGGTGGCGTCAGACCTGCCTTGGGGGACTACCGCGTCACCATGGGCGCATCGCAGGGACAACTGCCGGCTGGTCGGTCACACAATGTCAATACGATGAGGACGGTGACGCCCGGGGCCCGGGTTGTCGGGGAGGTTCGGATGGGTGAGCGCTATGAAGGACATATCGGCAGCGTGCGAGGCACTGCGTCGCGCGACTTGGCCGAGTCCAATGACGTAATCGATCGGGAAGCTGCCGATTCGCTGCTGGGGGTCGAGACCGCCTTCGACATCCCCGACCTGCTTGCGCTGCTCCCCGCGTTCGAGGACGAGATCGAGGCTGGTGAGCGGCGGCTCCGGGAGTGTGTGCGGTTGTTGCGGGCACATCGGGCAACCTGGCGTGAGATCGGGGATGCGTTGCAGGTGTCGCGTCAGGCCGCGTGGGAGCGATTTCGAACATCGTGAGGACGACTGGTCGGGCCCGCCGGGCACGCCGGTCACGGCGCGCCCGGCGAGGGCCTGTGATTGAGGAGGTTGGTGGTGGATTCCAAGCTTGAGAACAAGATCTGTTCGTTCTGTGGGCGGCCGGGCAGTCGGAGGAACCGGCTTGCCGGCGGATTGGGAGCGATGATCTGTTTTGAGTGTCTGGAGTGGTACTACGAGGACTCCAGGTCGTCCGCCCGTGTCGCGAAGCGGACGCGGCCGGTATGGGATGAAATGACAGACACCGAGCTGCTGGCCAAGCTGCCGCTGATCGTGAAGTCTGCCGAGCAGAACCAGGCGTTCGTGATCGACTGGATCGGGCTGATCCGAGCGCGGAAGATCTCGTGGGCCCAGATCGGGAGCGTCCTCGGTGTGTCGCGTCAGGCTGCGTGGGAGAGGTTCGCCGCCCATCACCGCGGTGACGACACGCCGGCCAAGGCTGGCAGCTGATCGGACCGGTCGCCTGCCGGTCGGAGGGCGGTTCGCAGACCGTCAGGAAGCAGGGTGGTCCGCGGGTTCGGGATGACCTGCGCCGGTGTCCGGATGATCCGATACCGGGTGGTGAGTCCCTGTGCGATTGCGATGAGGATGCCGGTGGCCAGATGTCGCCCTGGGCACACGTGCACTCCGCCGCCGAACGGCAGGTACTGCCCGGGACCATGCGGAGGCTGGATCCAGCGTTCAGGCCGGAACATCGCCGGGTCGACGAACACGTCCGCGTCGCGGTGCTGGACGTAAGGGCTGATCATGAAGTGGTGGCCGGCCGCGAACGAGTATCCGGCGACCTCGACTGGGCGGGAAGCGGTGCGCACCAACAGCCAGGTCGGCGGGTAGAGCCGCAGGACCTCCAATACCGCTCGCCGGGCCACCACGGGATCAGTTCGCGATGCTGGGCACTGAACGGACTGCAGGGACCACATCTCTGCTGCGATCTGATCCTGGACCCGTGGATGGTCGGCAAGGGTCATCAGCAGCCACGACGCAGCGGCCGCCGGTACTCGTTGGGACGCGAGGAGCGACCCGATAACCATGTCGGCCACCCGGGACAGCGAATGCCGACTTCCAGCGCGGGAGATCACCCCGGTGGCGACGTCATCGATCGCGCCGCGCGGCGCGTCGAGCCGCGCTGCGAGGAGGCGTTCCACCTCTGCGCGGAGCAGCTCGTGCCGAGCCTCGATCCGGCGCCGGAGAGGGGAGCTCCAGCGCTCGGGCAGCGCGAACGGGTTCCCGATCACCCGCGAAAGCTCGTCCAGAAGCTCCGCCAACATCGCGGGTAGCGACGCGCCGTCGGCTCCGAAGTAGAGTTCGGCCACTGCACCCGAGATGACCGACTCCATCACCGGCAGCGGGTCGAACCATGCGGGTCCGAGCCTGTCGACTGCCGGGACCAGGTGTCTGTCGACCACTGCGGGGACCTGGCCCAAGGCCGGTAGGCGCAGTCCCGGGCTCAACACCGCACGGAGACTGCGCCCCTCGGCCTGCTCGGCCACCGAGAGCCTGCGCTGAAGGAAATTCTCACTGATCACGAAGTCCTCGGTCGCGCGCAGCACCGATGCCACAGCTGCAGGGGCGAAAAGGATCGTGGTCCGCGGGCCGAACCGCACCGCTGGGCCGAACTGATCCTTGGCCTGGATCAGGAACTTGAGGCGATCGGCCTCGTAGGCCGCCAGGTTGCCGCTGCCCCACGACCCTCGAGGTCCGGGCGGCCGCAGCGGTCCGGGCAGCGCGAGCCGTTGGGCTCCCAGAGACCAAACCCCCCTCGTCGGCAGGCGGCCCACGGTGGCTACCGCGTCACTATGCCCAGTAGTAGCCGGCGGGAACGTCCCGGCCCTGCGCCCGCTGGATCAGTCGAGCGACCACAAAACGAATCTTCAACATCATCGTCTCCTTTTGTCAGGGCAACCTTGACGGTTGACAGGAACACCTTGACACATGCTGGAGTGCCACGACAAGAAGCCCAATCGTGCGCAATTGGATCGGCGGTCGTCTTGTGTCAAGAAAGTCTTGACTGAGGCGGTCTGGTAGGGGCAACAATGGCACTAGCCGGTCCTTGCTCCCCCCCGGGATCGGTTAGGCCTCGATCGGGCCATGGAGCAGTCCGATCGGGCCGTTGCGGCCCCCGACCTGTAGTCGCATGCGGGTCGGGGGTCGTGTCCGGTTCAGCACCGATAGCGCGCACGACATCACCTCGTCGAGCGTCAGGGAAGCCTTGTCTGTCAAGGCATCCTTGACTTAGGATGGAATCCCGCTGGCCCTACCTGGGAGGCGCGATGTCGAAGAAGAGTCGAAGCAGGCTCGACGAGTCAGTTGCCGCGCGCCGGGCGGTAGAAGGCTCAGCCGAGTGGTCTCGGTCAGCTCCTCGCGGGGGAGTTCCGGCGTCCGGCATCCTCCGTGCAGCGCTGGGGATTCTCGCAACAGCCACGCTTGCGGCTGTTGCCTTCGAGCCGGCGCCGGTCGCCGCGGGGGGCACCCCGCCGAACGGCCCCGGCACCGCTGGTCCGCCGTACAACTACACGACCGAGCTCATGGTCCCCGGGCCCGCCGAGCCGCTGGTCGACAAGGCCTCCCTGGATAGCACCAAGCACGGCTACCGGTTCCGGGCCGGCCAGCAGGACACGCACCTGACCATCACGGTCACGCCCCGCGGCCGACTCAAGCTCGTCGACACCGGCACCAAGTCGTTCAAGGACATCGCCCGCGTGTGTAAGCGTCGCCACCCGCCTACAGGGATCGCCGCGGTGTGCCCGATCCCAGCCGGGATCAGCGCGGACAAGCCACTACTGATCGAGGTGTGGCCGCGACTCGGGGACGACTACGTCGACACCTCCTCGCTGCCCGAGACCTATGCCGTGACGGTGCTCGGCGACGCCGGCAAGGAGGTCGTCAAGTTCGGAGCCGGATGGGACTTCTTCAACGGCCACACCGGTCGAGACGTCATCGAGGGTGGCGACGGCAATGACTGGATCCGTAGCGGTGGCGACAACGACCTCGTGCACGGCGACGGCGGCGATGATCAGATCATCGACCAGGACGCCGGAGGCAACGACGTCTTCTTCGGCGGTTCCGGTGACGACCGTCTTGGCGGAAACTCCGGCATCGACCGGCTCGTGGGCGGCGACGGCAACGACTTCGTCCTGTGTGGCGACGGCATCGACGCAGTGATCTCCGACGGCAACGACCGGATCAACCGCGAATGCGAGGTCGTTGCATTCCTCTGACAGGGCTGTCCCAGGGACTCTGTGCGCGAGCGCCGTCTGCACCAATGCGATGCCCAGGGCGTCCAGCAGCTGGAACCGTTCGAAGCGGTCCACGGCATCCCACTCGGCGTCGGGGTCGACAGCGCCTGATGTGACCTCGACCAGTCCCGGAAACCGGGCCCATTCGGCCACGCTCAATGGTTAGGCTCATCGGGCTGGATGCCGGCTTGTCGGTGGTGGAGGACGAGGATCGCGATGTCGCTGCACAAGTCGTTGCGGGACATGGTCGTATCCCGCGGGCGGGGCGTCGTGGAGGACGGGTCGGAGTTCCGGGCGGCTCTGGACGACTACCTGACCGAGGACGAAGTCACCATCGGCGAGCTCAATCTCCTCTCCGACGCCGTCAGGCTGGGTGCGGTCGCTCGGCTCCTCGACCTGCTCGGTCACGGTGCGACACCTGCGGCCGCCGTGGAAACGGCGGGATCGTCGCTGGCCCGCGACAGGGGGAGCGACGACGTACGACGAGCGACCTGGGCGCTGGGCGTCATCGGCTACGCCCTCGGTCATGTACCCGAGAATCTCCTGTCGGGCGACCTCGACGAGGAGACACTGCTGCAACCAGACCGAGCCCCGCCGATGCAGGGCGCAGATACGCGCCCTCCGGTGCAGGCGCCGCCTCCGCCGCCCGATTTCGCAACCACCGGGTCCCCGCGATCCCCACTGACTGGGGCGACCATCCTTTCCGATGCCGATGCGGTCCTGCCCGCCGGCACGGTGACGATGCTGTTCTCCGACATCGAGGGTTCCACCGGGTTGGTGCGGCAGCTGGGTACGGCCTGGCCCGATGTGCTGTCTGAGCAGAGGCGCGTCTGCCGTGATGCCTGGGCGGCGCACGACGGGGTCGAGATGGGCACGGAGGACGACAGCTTCTTCGTGGTCTTCGCGCGGGCGGGCGATGCCCTCGCAGCGGCTGCGGACGCCCAGCGGGCCCTGGCCGCCCACTCGTGGCCGGACGGGGCGGGGGTGCGGGTCCGGATGGGCGTGCACACCGGCAGTCCCCGCAGAATCGAGGAGGGGTACGTCGGGTTCGACGTGCACAAGACGGCTCGGATCGGCTTGCTAGCGCACGGGGGACAGGTGTTGGTGTCCGACAGTACGGCGGTGCTGGTGAGTGAGCAGCTGGCTGGAGGATTGCGGTTGCGTGACCTGGGCGAGCACCGGGTCAAGGACGTGCCGGGTCCGGTGCGGGTGCACCAGCTGGTGGGACCGGATCTGGCCGACGATTTCTCGCCCTTGCGGTCGCTGGGACGGGCGATCAACCTGCCCGGCACGTTGACGCCGATTGTCGGGCGTGAGGCCGAGGTCGCCGAGGTCGCGGCGCTGTTCACGGGGGATGGCACTCGGTTGGTCACGGTGACTGGGCCTGGCGGCACGGGCAAGACGCGGTTGGCCATAGCGGTGGCCGAGGTGTTGGCCGCTGACCTCGCCGATGACGTGTGTTTCGTGGCGTTGGCCGGGGTGACGGAGGTCGCGACCGCGTGGACCACCATCGCGCGATCGCTGGACCTACCATCGGACAGCCATCTGCCGCCCAAGTTCTTCGACCACCTCGCGCAGCGGCGCGTGGTGTTGGTGCTGGACAACCTCGAGCAGATCGAGGAGGTCGACGGGCTCGTGCGCGAGCTGCTGGAGGGTGCGCCGCACCTGCGGATCGTGGCGACGTCGCGGCGGCCGTTGCACGTGGCAGGGGAGCATGAGTACGCCTTGGGCACGTTGTCGTTGCCGGCGACCGACGAGCTTCCTGCGGTGGCGGCATCCGAGGCCGGGCTTCTGTTTGCGCGATGCGCGGCGCGAGTCCGCCGAGGATTCGAGATCGACGCCGGCAATGCTGCCGACGTGGCTGCGTTGCTGCGCGCGCTCGACGGCCTGCCGTTGGCGATCGAGCTCGCCGCCACCCGCATCAGGCTCTTCAACCCGGCGGCGCTGCTGGCCCGCCTCGACACGGTGCTCGACGTCGACGCGGGTGGTTCGGGAGGTTCGGGCGTACCCGAGCGACAGCGCACCCTACGAGGGGCGATCGAGTGGAGCTTCCGACTGCTTCCGCCCGATCAGCAGCGGCTCTTGGCCTGGCTCTCGGTGTTTGCCGGCGGCGCTGACGTCGACGCCGTGACCGCGGTGGCACCTGCTGATCTCGGCGCCGACCCGATCGACGCGCTCCTGGCCCTGGTCGAGGCCAGCTTCGTCGTCCCGCGCTATGACGTCGACCCGCCGCGCTTCGAGCTGCTCGTGACCATGCGTCGCTTCGCCGGTGAGCACCTCGACCACCTCGGCGAGACCCGTGTCGCTCGGCAGGCACACGCCCAGCACTTCGGAGCATGGGTCACCGGCCTGCGGGACCGGGCCCGAGCCGGCGACGCGGTGGCCGCCGAGTTCGTCGCAGAGCTGTTCAACCTGCATGAGCTGCTCAGCCACAACCACGAACCGGTGATCCACCCCACCGAGGACGCGAGCCTGACGTCGCTCCAGCTGCGCTCGTTCGCGGCAGGGCTGGCGACCAACGCCCGACAGATCGCGACGGCTCTTGCATGGACCGAGAGCCCCCGGATCAAGGCCGGCCGCGCCGAGGACCCGATGGGCTACCTCGCGTGCTGTCTGGAGCGAGCCACCGCCCTGTCCTACGGCGACCCCGCAGCATGTCGTGCCGTGCTCCAAGCAGTGTTGGACGAGCTGCCCACGGCACGGACGACGACAGAGAACGGCGCCGGACTCGTCGAAGCGGTCTCGCCCGACTTCATCGAAGCAAAGACGACGGCCTACTTGTCGATGATCCTGGTGACGTTGGACCTGTTCGACGAGGCCGAGACCTACGGACGGCAGGCACTCGCGCTTCCGGGACTTGCTCGCACGGAGCGGAGCAAGCTTCTGACGGCTCTGTCTCAGGTCGCGATGGCACGAGACGACTTCGTGGAGGCGCGTCGCCTGATCCTCGGCCTGAGAGAGCTCGACCAAGCGGCGGGCGACGCGTGGCGACTGATCAGCGACGAGCTACTGCTGGCTGACGTCGAGGTGCGGATGAACACCCCCGATCGGGCCCACGCACGACTGGCGGCGGTCTGCCCGCGGGTCCGAGAACTAGGGGACATCGTCCTGACCATCGAGCTTGCGTCCATACTCGCCGCTGCACTCGGAGCCGACCTCCCGGCACCGGCTGCTCGGACATTCGGGGCGATAGAGACAGCGACCGCAGCGGCCGGCATGGTCGACCACGAGCCGGACTGGACCCAAGCCGAGCACGACCGCTTGCGCGAACGGCTCGGGGCGCAGCTCGACGAGGAGCTCGCGCGAGGGAAGGCCCTCAGCCTGGAGGAGACCATCGACGAGCTGATGTCTCACCCGGTGCCCCAGGTCGCCCTGGACTGACACCCCTTGCGGGGCATGAACGTGCGCGCGAGTACGACGACGCCGGGTCACGCGATCGACTCCTCGGGAATCGATCGCGGTCGCTCGGCGTGGATGGGGCTATGCAGCTCCCGGAGCGGGAGTCCCGTCGCGCCACCACGGCGGGCGAGGATCTCCGCCGCGATGCTGACGGCCGTCTCTTCGGGGGTCCGGGCGGCAAGGTCGAGTCCGATCGGGCTGGACATCCGGTCGAGCTCGGCCTGCGTGAGGCCGGCGGCGCGGAGCCGTTGGGTGCGGTCGGCGTGGGTCTTGCGGGAGCCCATGGCTCCGATGTAGCCCACCGACGGCAGCCGGAGGGCCAGCTCCAGGAGAGGGCCGTCGAACTTCGGGTCATGGGTGAGGACGCAGATCACGGTGCTCTCGTCGACGCGGCCCGCTTCGACCTCTTCGGCCAGGAACTTGTGCGGCCAGGAGACGACCACGCGGTCCGCTGCGGGGAAGCGGGATGCGGTCGCGAACACCGGGCGGGCGTCGCAGACGGTGACGTCGTACCCGAGGAACGATCCCATCTGGGCCACCGCGGACGCGTAGTCGATCGCCCCGAACACGAGCATCCGTGGGGGTGGCGCGGCCGCCCACACGAAGACCCGGGCGCCTTTGCCGAGCCGCTCGCCGTCGGCTCCGTAGGTGAGGGTCCCGCTCTGGCCCGTGGCGAGGAGACCCTGTGCGTCGGTGGCGATCGCCTCGGCGAGGCGCAGGGATCCGAGGGCGCCGACGACCCGTGCCGAGGTGTCTCGTGGCCGGACGACCAGGTGCCTTCCCAGGACTGCCGGGTCGGGGTGTTCGACGACGGTCGCCACCGCGACGGGTCTGCCGGCCGCCACGTCGGCCGCGACCTCCGCCAGCTCCGGGAACGACTCGCGGCTGATGCGTTGCACGTAGATGTCGAGGATCCCGCCGCAGGTCAGTCCGACAGCGAAGGCATCCTCGTCGCTGAACCCGTAGCGTTCCAGCGCCGGTGCTGCGCCGCGGAGGACCTCGTCGGCCCGCTCGTAGACCGCGCCCTCGACGCATCCGCCTGAGACGGATCCGGTGACCGCACCCGAACGGCGGACCAGCATGGACGCGCCGGGTTGGCGGGGCGCGGAGCCGAAGGTCGCGACGACGGTGCCGAGCGCCACCGGCTCACCGGCGGACCAGCATTCGACCAGCTCGGCCAGGATCTCGCGCATCACACGTGCTTTCGGAACAGCCGCCCCGGGTTCTCCATTGCTACCCGCCGTACGAACTCGTCGCCACGGTGCTGGACGAGCCCGCCCGGGTTGTCGGTCCCCATCGGGAACGGCCAGTCACTGCCGAGCAGGATGCGGTTCGCGCCGAAGGTGGAAACCGCGAGGTCCACCACTGCGGGGTCGTGGGCGAGACAGTCGACGTACAGCCGCCGTACGGCAGCGACGGGCGGTTCGATCAGGGGGTCGGTCCCGGGCCTGTCCGTGTCGACGCCGCGCTGCCACCGCCCGACGACGGCGGGAAGCGTTCCCCCGCAGTGAACGAGAACGACCTGCATCGCGGGGTAGCGCTGCAGTACGCCGCCGAGAACCAGGTGGGCGGCGGCCACGGCAGTCTCCGCGGGATTCCCGAGCAGGTTCGCGAGGTAGAAGTCGTCGAGCCGGCCGTCCGGGCTCGAGCCCGGGTGGAGCAACAGCACGGCACCGTCGAGGTCGAGTCCCTTCCACAGTGCCTCCAGCCGTGGGTCCGAGGCCAACACCGACGCTCCGCCAGCAGCAGCGGTCGCGCCGACGAACCGGTCGTCGGTACGGACTCGTTCGTACTCGGCCACCGCCACCTCCGGGTGCTCGAGGGGGAGGTAGGCAAGGGGACGGAGGCGAGGGCGGCCGGCCACCGCCTCTGCGAGGCCCTCATTGATGGCCGTTGCCCAGTCGGCGGCTGGGGTCGGTTCGAGGTCTTGGCGGTAGAAGGGGGGTGGGACGGAGACGATGGCCTCGTCCAGGCCGGCCCGGTCGAGGTAGGCCTCGAGGGCCGCCGGCTCGTAGAGCGCGGGAGGGCCCGCTCGGTGTCCCTCGAGCCGGGGCGCAAGGTGCGTGTGGACGTCGGTACCGGGCATGTGCGTTCTCCCTCAGGTCAGGGTCAAGTGCTGGCCGGCGGCCTGCTGCAGGACGCCGTCGATGGCGTTGCGGGCGATGTCGTGGGCAACCCGTTGGGCAACGCTGGCCCCGGTGCCGCCGAGCCGTACGTCGGCGTGCCAGCTGACCTGCGTCGCAGTCGCGGTGGGCTGGTAGCTGATCTCGAGCGTCACGTCGACCCGGTGCTGCCCGCGGGTGCCGCGGACGAGGACCCGCGAGGAGGACTCGTCGGCGCGGTCGGTGGCGATGGTGGTCGTCAGCGGAATCGCCCCGAGCGGAGTGGCCGCCGTGAAGATCGCCCGGATGTGCCCGTGCGCGTCCACGGCGACATCGCGCAAGGAGGTCACCTGCTCCAGCTGCCGTGGTTCCGTGCTCAGCCTCGCGAGCTGAGCCGGGCTGGCCTGGGTGGTGAACGTGCCTGACAGCTTCATCGCAGAACCCTCACGGTTGATTCGGTGCCACCGTTGAGCAGGCCGAGGATCCGCTCCGGCGGGTTGAACGACTCGAGGACGACGCCACCGTCCCCGCCGACCGCGTCCTGGATGGCGGCCGCGATCGCGTGCAGTGGTGCGCCACCGCCTTCGCCCATTCCCTTCGCGCCGATCGGGGTGAACGGAGACGGGCTCACCACGCTGTCGTAGCGAAGCGACGGGAGATCCAGGGCGGTGGCCGCGTGGTAGTCGTAGAAGTTGGCGGCCAGCAGCTGCCCGTCGTCGTCGTACGCGAAGTGCTCGAACAGGGCGGCGGAGATGCCGTGCACGGTGGCTCCGTGCACCTGGCCCTGGATGATCATCGGGTTGATCGGTGTCCCGCAGTCGTCGACCATCCCGTAGCGAAGGATCTTGACCTCGCCGGTCTCCTCGTCGATCTCCAGGACGCACGCATGGATCTGCGAGGCGTAGGTGAGGGTGAGGTTGCCCCGCTTCCTCTCCAGGTCGGGGATCTCGAACGGTGCGCGATACACGGCCCGCCCGACCAGCCCGACCTCGTCGGCGACCTCCGCCGGCAGGTCGGCCGGGGAGAAGTGCACGATGCCCGCCACCGCCGCGAAGGGCAGCGCCCGTTCCGGGTCTCCGAGGACCAGGGCGTGGCCGCCCTCCAGGACGATCTCCTCCGGCGTCGCCCCGAGGATGCTGGCCGCGACCAGCTGGATCTCGCGGACGAGCTTGCGGGTGGCGTTGAGGATCGCGCCGATCCCGGTGACCGCGAACTGGGAGGCGTAGGACCCCGAGAACCCGGTCTGCGCGGAGAGCGCGGAGTCCGAGCCGCGGTGCGTGATGATCTCGTCGGGAGTGAGTCCGAGCATGTCGGCGACCACCTGGGCCACGGTCGTCTCGTGGCCCTGGCCGAACGCCACCCCGCCGGTGACGGTGTACACGCTGCCGTCGACCCCCATCCGGACCAGCCCTCCCTCGGTGTTCCCGCTGAAGGGGAGGAACTGGTTGATCAGACGCGCCTGGCCGAAGTTGTTCGTGCCTGAGTCGAGGGTGGAACCGATGCCGATGCCGATCCGCTTGCCGGTTCCGGCGCTCTCGCGCTGGAGCCGCCGGGCGTCGTCGTACTCGATCAGGTCGAGTGCCTTCTCGAGGGAGAGCGGCAGGTTGCCGGAGTCGTAGACACATCCGTTGACGGTCTCGTACGGGTACTGCTCCGGCTGGACGTAGTTCTGGAGCCGGAACTGCACCGGGTCGAAGCCGAGACGGTGGGCGGCGATGTCCATCATCCGCTCGACCAGCCACATGTGCTGGAGACGCGAGTACCCGCGGTTCGGGTGGACCGGCCCCTTGTTGGTGTAGATCGACCGGTAGTGCACCTTGAGGTGCTGCAGCTGGTAGCAGGCGTTGGCCACCTGGGTCCAGATCACCGCCCCGAGGGGCTCGTACCGGGTGTAGGCGCCGACGTCGTCGAGCGCGTCGTAGCTGAGCCCGAGGACCCGGCCCTCCGACGTCACCGCCATCTTCACGTTGTGGAACCAGCGTTCGTTCCCGTGCCCGCCCATCCAGTGGTGCTCGGTGCGGGTCTCGGTCCAGCGCATCGGCCGGCCGAGCTTGCGGGACAGCAGAGCCACCGCGGTTGCGGGCACGTACATCCCGATCTTGACGCCGAAGGAGCCGCCGAAGTCCTTGGAGACGATCCGGATCTTCTCGGCCGGGTGGCGCATGGCAGCGGCCATCATCAGGGTGGTGATCTGCGGCATCGCGCAGCCACCGATCAGGTTGAACGTGTCGATGCCGGCGTCGTAGCTCACGGTGACCACCGAGCACTCGAGCGGGGTGGAGGAGAAGCGGTGGAAGTGCAGTTCGTCGACCTCGATGACGTGGTCCGCCGACTTGAGCGCAGCGTCGATGTCGCCCCAGTCGTAGACACCGTCCCACGCGACGTTCGAACCGATCTCGTCGTGGACCTGGGGGGCCTCCGGCTCGACGGCGCGGCGCGCGTCGACGACGTGGGGAAGCGGCTCGTAGTCGACGACGACTGTTGCCGCGACATCGCGAGCCGCCTGGCGGGACGTTCCGGCGACGGCCACGACGGGCTCGCCCACGAACCGGACCTTGCCGCCGGCGGCCAGGCACTTGTCCACCTCGGCGTCCGCCGGAGCGGGCTGCAGCTCCATGAACCCGTCGGTCAGCACGTCGACCTCGTCAGGGAGCAGGCAGCCGAGGTATCCGGGCAGGGACTCGGCGGCCGAGACGTCGATGTCGAGGATCCGGGCGTGGGCGTAGGGCGAGCGGACGAAGACGACGTGGCCGAGGTGGGCGATCGGCGTGTCGTCGCCGAACTCGCCCTGCGCCTTGAGCAGACGGTCGTCCTCCTTGCGGGGCACGGTCTTCCCGGTCCAGGTGGAGGTGGCGGTGTCCTGCATCGTCATGACGCCACCTCCTCCGCGGCGCCGTGCGGCTTCTCCACGTCGTGGCCGGCTGCGGCCCGGACGGCACGGACGATGTTCTCGTAGCCGGTGCACCGGCAGATGTTGCCCTTCAGGCCACGGCGCACCGAGTGCTCGGTGATCTCCTCGCCGGACTCGAGAAGGTCGGTGGCGGTCATCAGCATCCCCGAGGTGCAGTAGCCGCACTGGAGCCCGTGGTGCTCCTTGAAGCACGCCTGCAGGTCGTTGAGCGACCCGTCGTCATGGGCGAGCGAAGCCGCGGTCTCGACGCGGGTGTCGTCGGCCTGTGCCGCGAGCACCATGCACGACTTCACCAGGAGCCCGTCCCAGCGGATCGTGCAGGCGCCGCAGTTGCCGGTGTCGCACCCGATCTTGGGTCCGCGCTTGTCGAGGTCGTCGCGCAGCCAGTGCACGAGCAGCGTCCGTGAGCTCACCTGCCCGGTCTCGAGCCGGCCGTCCACGGTGACCGAGATGGGCAGCATCTCGTCCTGGGGCTGGGTCATGAGGGTGTTCCCTTCGCGAGGTCGCGCAGCGCGCGACGCAGCTGGACCTTGGACATCTGGCGGCGGTAGTCCGCCGAGCAGTGGACGTCACCGACGGTCTCGATCGACTCGCGGTCGAAGGCCTCGGCAGCTGCGCCGTCCAGGTCGCCTCCCGTGGGCAGGCCGACGAGTGCACGTTCGACGAGCCGGAGCCTCTGCGGCGAGCCGAGGACGGCCCCGACCACGACCCGGGAGGCAACCACCACTCCGTTGTCGTCGTCGATGCGCACCACCGCGCGAGCCATCGCCCACGAGTCCGCACCGACCTGGAGGTGGCGGTGCACGAGCCGGGCTCCCCGGGGTAGCGGAGGGATCTCGATGCTCACCAGCAGCTCACCGTTGCCCAGGGCGGTCGTCATCGTCCCGACGAAGAAGTCGTCGGCGTCGATCGTCCGGGTTCCCTCGGGTCCGAGCACGGTGAAGCGAGCACCGAGCGCGACCAGAAGTGGCGGGAAGTTGTTCGTCGGATCGTTGAGGCAGACGTTGCCCCCGATGGTTCCGCGGTTGCGTACCTGCCGGTCGACCAGGCCGGCGGCCATGGATGCGACGGACGGGGCGGTGAGGCGGACGTCGGTGGAGGCCGCGAGGGCGGCGTACGTCGTCGCGGCGCCGATGGTGAGCGTCCGGTCGGGAGAGACCGCGATCGAACGCAGCTCGTCGAGACGGTGGATGTCGACCAGTGCGGTGGGTGCGACCAGGTCGAGCTTCAGCGCGTTGACCAGGGTCTGGCCCCCGGCCAGGACGATGGCGCCGTCGATGTGCGTCAGCCAGTGCACGGCGTCGCCGACGGAGCCGGGCCGCAGGTAGCGGAGGGGTGGCAGGATCATCGGAGCCTCGGTTCGGGTCGTTGGGTCAGACGTCGGGGTGCTTCGTGGCGAGGTGGTAGAACCCCGAGTGGAAGACCAGAGGCTCGCCGCCGGGGGCGTCGTACCGCTCGACCTCGCCGAGCATGATCACGTGGTCACCGGCCTCGTACGTCGCGACCGTCCGGCACTGGAAGCTGGCCACGGTCCCGTCCAGCACCGGGACTCCGGAGAGCCCGTCCGTGACGGGAGCGCCGGCGAACTTGTCCGCCGTCGGCGTCGCGAACTGCCGGGAGAGGTGGTGCTGGTCGGACGCCAGGACGTTGACGGCGAAGTGGCCGGCGGCGGCGAAGTCGTCGAGGCTGGGTGAGTCCTTCTTCGGGCACCACAGCACGAGCGGGGGGTCGAGGGAGACCGAGGTGAAGGAGTTCGCGGTCATCCCGATCCGCTGGCCGTCCTGGCCCCGGCAGGTCACCACGGTCACACCGGTGGCGTACTGGCCGAGGGCCTGGCGCATCGCGCGGGGGTCGAACGACGTCGACTCCTGGGCGCGCCGTTCCGAGACGAACCGCTCGGCGGAGCCGGCGTCGTACCACCAGGGAAAGAAGGTCCGCGGGTCGTCGAACCCGTTGGCGAGGGTCGCCGCGATGCCGGGGACCTCGGCTGCTGCCGCGAGGAGGTCCGCCACGTGCTGCTGTGGCGGCGCGAGGAGGGAGTTCGTCCAGGCGACGACCCACTGGGCCCAACCGCGCCAGTAGTTCTCGAACGTCCGGGACATCCACCCGGCTGTGAACTCGTGGGCGCCGTGGCCGGTGATGCTGTCGAGGTAGAACGAAGCCGCCTTGGCGGCGTTGTTGGAGCCCTGGCCGGTGAGTGGGTCGTTCAGCACGACCGCGTCGGCGAGCCCGAGGACCTTCGCGCCGGAGGGGAGGCTGGCGACCGGCCGCCGCACGGTGGGGGTGAGCCGTCCGCGCAGGACGCCGCCGTCGTCGGTCAGGGCGACCTCAGCGCAGCGGTCGGCTTCGTCGGGGAAGTGCTTGGTGAGGATCTCGAGGGAGCGGGAGAGGTGCTCCTCGGGGGTGCGGACGTCGTCCCAGCAGTCCATCGGACCGCCGGGGACTCCTTCGAAGACCATGATCTCGCAGGGACCGGTGGTAGTGAGCGCAGGGAACACGAAGTACTCGCCGACGCCGGGCGCAACGTTGAACGAGACGGCGGGCCCGGCCTCGCGTGGGGACATGCCGGTGACGTAGGTGAGTGCCAGGACTCGCTGCGGCTGGTCGTACGGCGAGCGCTCGGCGTCGCGGGGGAACAGCCGGCCGAGCTCGCCCTTGCCGGTGGACACGATGACGAGGTCGTGGGTGCGAGCCAGGTCCTCGAGGTCCGCGACAGTCGCCGACCGGAGCACGAGGTTGCCGCCCCGGTCAGCGAACAGCTCGATCCAGCCGGCGACCTTCACCCGCTGGTCGGCCGACTGTGCGTAGCCGTCGAGCTTCGCGGTCCAGGCGTATCGGTCGCCTTCGTCTCCGTGGAGCGCGAAGCTGATCTGCTCCACGTTGGGGCAGGCCTCCTCCCACAGGTCGAGGCCGAGGTCGCGCTCCGTCTGCAGTGCGGTCTCGAACATGCACTGGCTCGACATGACCGAGCCGTTGCGGATGTCGGCCGGTGTGCGGTCGCTGACCAGGGTGACGGCGTACCCGCGCTCGAGGAGTCCGAGGGCGAGCTGGGTGCCGGCCTGGCCTGCGCCGACGATGGCGATCTTGCGCATCGGAACTCCTCTAGGGCTGGCGTGGTGTTCAGCGGGTGACGTCGGCGAGGTACTGGGCCGCCTTCTCCGGGTCCATGAACCACTCGAAGAAGTCGCGCGGGTCGTCGAAGCCGTTGGCGAACCTCGACGCGATCGCCGGGTGGCTCGCGGCCGCGCCGAAGAGCTCCAGGACGTGCGGCGGCGGAGGCATCAGCAGGGCGTTGGTCCAGGCTGCGACGTACTGGGCGTAGTCGTAGTAGTTCTCGAACGTCGCCTGCATGAAGGCCTGGTCGTACGGTCGGTCGCCGTGCTCGAGGATGCTGGTCAGGTAGGAACGAGCGCACTTGCTGGCGTTGTTCGAGCCCTGACCGGTGATCGGGTCGTTGAGGACGACCACGTCGGCGATGCCGAGGACGGCGCGCCCGGAGGGGAGGACGGCCACCGGCTTGCGCACGGTGGGCGGGAACCGTCCGGCGAGTACGCCGTTCGCGTCGGTCAGCTCCACGTTGCGAGCGCGATCGGCCTCCCACGGCAGGAAGGTGTCGAGCAGCTCCTTGGAGAGCGCGAGGTGCTCCTGCGGGCTGGTGACGTCGCCGAAGCGATCCATCGGACCACCCGGGATGCCTTCGAACACCATGATCTCGCAGGGGCCGGTGGTGGTGAGTGCCGGGAAGACGAAGTACTCCCCGACCCCGGGGATGAGGTTGAACGAGACCGCGGAGTGCTCCTCGCGAGGAGTCAGCCCGTTGACGTAGGTCAGGGCGAGCGCGCGCTGCGGCTTGTCGAACTGCGACCGGTCGGCGTCGCGCTCGAAGAGCCGGGCGACGTCGCCCTTGCCGGCCGCGACGATGACGAGGTCGCTGTCGGTCGCGTACCGCTCGAGGTCCTCGACCCCGGCGTCGACGAGGTCGACCTTCCCGCCGCGGTTCTCGAGCTCGGCGATCCAGCGGGGCATCTTCACCCGCTGGTCGACCGAGCTGGCAGGAGCGTCGAGACGGGCCGCCCACGAGAAGGCGATGCCGCCCTCGGGGTTCGGGACCGTCAGCCCGACGCCCTCGACCGGGGGACACTTGTCTCCCCAGAAGTCCAGCCCGAGCGACCGTTCGTGGCTGAGCGCGGTGTCGAACATGCACTGGCTCGACATGACCTTGCCGTCGCGGATCTGGTCACCGGTGCGGTTGGTGATGAGGGTGACGTCGTAGCCGTTCTCGAGCAGGCCGAGACCCAGCTGGAGCCCGGCCTGGCCGGCGCCGACGATGGTGATCTTGCGCATTGCTTCTCCTTGGTGAAGTTCTGGGGATCTACGCGGTGAGCTGCGCAATGGCGGGGACTGCCTGCTCGGGGCCCATGGCGGAGTAGCCGCCGTCCACGGCCCAGTCGGCGCCGGTGACGAACGACGCGTCGTCCGAGCACAGGAACAGCACGACCGATGCCATTTCCTCGGGATCGCCGACGCGTCCGAGCAGGTGGAACGGGGCGGCCACCCGGTCGGTCTTGGGTCGGTCCCCGCCGCTCAGGTCGTCCATGACCTTCGACCAGGTCCATCCCGGGGAGACGGAGTTGACCCGGATGTTGTCGCCCGCCAGGTCCATCGCCATGTTGCGGGTGACCTGGACCAGCGCGGCCTTGCTGACCGGGTAGAGCCAGCGACCCGTCTGCGCGACCTTGGCGGAGATCGAGGTGAAGTTCACGATCGCGCCGCCACCTTGGGCGACGAAGTGCGGGTGGACCGCCTTGGCCATGGCGACCGCGCTGACCACGTTGACGTCCAGGGTCTGCAGCCACTCGGCCCGGCTGGAGTCGAAACCGTTGTCGACGTAGGAGCAGGCCAGGTTCACCAGGTAGTGCACCCCGCCGAAGCGCTCGACGGCCTGCGCGACGCACGCCTCGACAGCGACGTCGTCGGTGATGTCGGTGCGGACGAAGAGGACCGCGTCGCCGATGTCGACGGCGAGCTTCTCGCCGGCTTCCTCGTCGATGTCTGCGACCACGACGTTGGCGCCGGCGGCTGCGAACGCCCGGACCAGTCCCTGGCCGATCAGCGTTGCTCCACCGGTGACGATCGCGGTCTTGCCGGACAATCCGTTCATTGCTCCTCCGTGGGAAGCTCTGGGAGTACCGTGGTCAGGAACGCTAGGCTCGCCGGGAAGCTGTTGCTATCCGTGAGACGCGGGTGCTATCCACTTACCGCCGACGGTCGACAAAGCAGGATTGGTGCGGGATGGGAGTACCCCTCGAGGCGCGGGCGGCCTTCCACACACGAGACGTGGACCAGGCCCGGGAGCTGGTCGCTCGCGCGTTCTGCTCGCACCGGCTCGAGCTGCTCGACGGCTCCCAGATCGACGTACGACAGAACTCCGCCGGGCTTGCGAACCTGTCGCTGCACTACCTCGACTACGGCGCCGACGTCCGGATCAGCCCGGAGCCGCTGCAGTCGTTCTTCCTCGTCCAGATCCCGCTCGCCGGTGTCGCCGAAGCCACGTCCGGCGGCGTCGACGTCGTCTCCACACCGCAGCTGGCCACGGTGCTGAGCCCGCACGAGCCGGTGTCGATGCGCTGGACATCCGGTACGCCGCACCTGTGCGTGCGCATCGACCGCGAGGCGCTCGAGACCAAGATGTCGCGGATGATCGGCAGGAGCCTGAAGGATCCGCTGACGTTCGAGCTCGGACTGCCGATGGACACGCCGTCGGCGATCTCGATGCGGCACTTCGTCGACATGCTGCGCTTCGAGCTCGAGACGGACAACGGCCTGTCGGAGCAGCCGCTGATCGTGGGTCAGCTCGAGGACCTGCTGATGACGTCCCTCCTGCTGAGCGCGCCGCACAACTACACCGAGCGCCTCAACGGCGACCACTCCGAGGCCGCGCCGCGGACGGTGCGTCGTGCGATGGAGATCATCGAGGACCACGCGCACGAGCCGCTCACGGTGGAGGACATCGCCGAGGCGGTGGGGACCAGCGTGCGGGCCCTGCAGTCGGGGTTCCGCAACCACGTGGGGTCGTCACCGATGGGCTACCTGCGCGACGTACGGCTGGACCTGGTGCACAAGGCGCTGGTCTCAGCAGACCCGGGCGCAGGCGTGACGGTGACCGACGTGGCTCTGGCAAAGGGCTTCATGCACCTCGGTCGGTTCGCCCAGGCCTACCGCGAGAAGTACGGCGTCTCGCCGTCGACGACGCTGCGGAGCTGACCGCGGGTTCCGGCCGTGGTCCGGCGGGTCAGGTCAGCTTGACCTTCGCGACGCGGTTCCTCAGGGTCCCCAGTCCGCTCACGCGGGTGATGACCTCGGAGCCGTCGGTGAGGAACACCTGCGGCTCCCGGGCGTTGCCGATCCCGCTCGGGGTGCCGGTCAGGATGACATCGCCGGCGCGGAGGGTCATGCCCCAGGAGAGCTCGGCGATGATCTGCTCGAAGGAGAAGGCGACCTGCGCGGTGGACGCGTCCTGCAGCACTCGGCCGTCGACCTCGCACTCGATCTGCAGCGCGTAGGGGTCTTCGATCTCGTCGGCCGTTGTGATCCACGGGCCGAGAGGCATGGTCTGGTCGATGCTCTTGCCCTTGAGCCACTGGCCGCCGTGCTGGCGTTGGAGGTCGCGCTGGCTGACGTCGTTGGCCACGCAGTACCCGAACACGTGGTCCATGGCGTGCTCGGGCGGGATCGAACGACCGTCCCGGCCGATCACGATGGCAACCTCGGCTTCGTAGTCCCACTTCTGCGAGAGGTCGGGGTCGTAGGCGATGTCGTCATACGGTCCGATGACCGTGTCGGGGCCCTTGGTGAAGAAGGTGGGATGGGTGGGCCGGCCGTCCGGGTCCTGTCCTTCCCGCTTGCCCCGGGACTCCTCGAAGTGGTCCCAGTAGTTCCAGCCGGTGCACAGGATGTCCCGGTTGAACCGGCTCAGCGGTGAGGTCAGTCGCGCTTCGCCGAGCGGAACGGCCTCGGCCGTCGCGAGCCCTGCTCGGACCGCCTCGAGGGCGCCGGGGTACCCCCGGACGACGGCGTCCACGTCCGGCCCGGAGGCGAGGACGGAGACGATCCCGGCCTGTACGTCGACGACCCCGAGGCGTCGGGTCCCTGACTGGATGACGCTGGCCAGCTTCACGGCGTCTGCCCATCCAGGATGGCGATCGCGTTGATCTCGATGAGGTAGTCCTTGGAGACGAACTTCGACACCTCGACCATGGTCGAGGCGGGGGGCTCGCTGGTGAAGTACTGACGGCGTACCTCGTGGATGGCGTCGAAGTCCTCCATGTTGCGGACGTAGACGTCGACCCGGCAGATGTCGCTGAGGGTGCCGCCTGCCGCCTCGACGGCGGCCTTCAGGTTCTGGCAGACCTGGTGTGTCTGCGCGGTGATGTTGCCGACCCCGGTGATGCCGCCGTCCTTGTTGCGGGCGGTCATTCCCGAGATGAAGACCATGCGGCCGCGGGACTCCACGACCGTCGCCTGCGAGAAGTGGCCGTTGGGGGTGGCCAGCTCGGGTGAGATGACGTTGTGCTTCGACATGAGAGCTCCTCTGTTTTCCGGTGTTCGTGGCAGCTGGACGTCAGTGGGCGTCTGCCGGGTCGGAGTACCAGTCCGGTTGCGTGGGGTAATGGGGCCCGTCGTAGATCTCGACGAGGACCGACTCCTCCTCGGCGAGGGTCGGGCCGTGCAGGCATCCCTTGGGGTTCCAGTAGAAGGAGCCCTCGGTCAGGACGAGGCCGGTCGGCACGTAGCGGTAGCGGCCCTGCAGGCAGAACATGAACTGGTTGGACGCGTGCGAGTGGCGAAGGGGGATCCCCGCGCCCTTCTCGAACCGCACGAGCGCGATCGAGGCGCCCGTCGCTTCGTCCCGCCAGAGCATCTTGTGGGACAGACCCGCGAGGGTCTTGTCCACCCAGCCGAGGTCGTCGGTCTGCACCAGGATCTCGCGGAACCGTCCGAGGACCTTGCCGTCGGGCTGGGCGAGATCGGCCTCTCGGGACCGGTCCGGGGCAGTGCCCGAGTAGTCGGCAGGCTCGGAGAGGTTGTTCGCCCACTCCTCGGGTGAGACGTCGTCCGGTCGCGTGATCGCCGTCATCGAGCACCCTCGGCGCCGTCGTGGCGGTGGGCGGCGCCCTCGCCGAGGTACTTGAGCTCGATCAGCCGGGATCGGTAGGTGGTCTGGCCATGGTTGGTCAGCTTGTGCACCTCGCCCGGCTCGCGGTAGACGATGCCGCCGACGGGTTCGTGGATCAGTCGGGGCTCGCCGCCGGCGAGCGCGTCGATCCGGTTGTCGGCGGCCGCGATGGCGATGACGACGTACGGGTTGAGGTGCTGGTGCCAGGTCTGCTGCTCGCCCGGTTCGAGGCTGATCTCCCAGATGCGGACCTGGTCGTTCTCGAACACGATCTCCTGGCCGACCGGCCCGAGCTCGACGGGGGACCCGTCCGGGCCGACTGTGACGTTCGAACTCATGGTTGTCTCCTTCGTTCAGTCCCGCGCAGCGGGTGCGCTACGGGGTGTGTCCGGTGATGCGCTGGTAGATGGCGGCGATGGCGCTGGTGTTGTCGGCGCCGGTTGCGATGGCCGCCACGTGGGCGTCGGGCCGTAGCAGGACGACCGAGTCGTCCGGTACGCCGAGTCGACGGCGCAGCCGCTCCGCCGGGTCGAAGAGCCCTCGGTCCCGCAGGCCTGAGTCGTGGGGGACGTCCCACCGGCTGACGACGTAGTGCTGGAGCGCGGCCGTCGGCGCCGGGATCTCCGGACGGCGCCGGGCGTCGGTGAAGTGGAGCGCGACGAACGAGTCGCGGCACAGGTCGTGCAGGTGCACCTGCCCCTCGGGTCCGAACACGGGGAGGTCGGGCGCCCGGTCTCCTGGTCGCACCGCCGTCGGTACGTCGCCGGTCTTGACCATGTTCCAGTCGCCGGTCCCGTCGACGTCGAGCTGCACGCCCAGGAGCGCCCGGGTGAAGGCGTTGCCCCAGTTGCCGTCGGTCATGGCCTCGACGGCGTCGCCGCGACCGGACATGTAGGCACGTGCCGCCTCCGCCATCTGGCCCGACCCGCGGATGGCGACCGGAGCCTGCTCCCGCTCGTAGCCGTCGAGCAGGGTCTCGTCGGCCCAGCCGCGGAGGACCCACGCGAGGCGCCACGGCAGGTTGGAGGCGTCCAGGACGCCGGTGTTGAGGCCCAGCGCCCACATCGGGGTGATCAGGTGCGCGGCGTCGCCCATCAGGAAGACCCGGCCGTCGCGCCATTTGCTGGCTACCCGCTGGTGCACCGGGTAGATGTTCGTGCCGAGGATCTCGATGTCGCTGACCTCGCCGATGAAGCGCAGGGCCTTGTCCCGCAGCTCCTCGCGGCTCGGCTCGGGCTCGCCCGGGGGGAGGGGGTAGAGGAACCGCCAGCAGTGCGGCTGACGGACCAGGATCATCCACTCGGAGGGGTCGGAGAAGTAGGCGAGGTAGGGGTAGTCGCGCGGGTTGCCGACGTCGAGGTCGACCTCGAGGTCGACGAGCATGTAGCGCTCTTCGAGCGTGGTGCCCTCGACGACGATCCCGAGCTGCTCGCGGATCTGCGACCGGCCTCCGTCACAGGCCAGCAGGTACCGCGCCTTGACGGTCCGCTCGCCGTCCGGTGCGTCGAGGCGGAGCTCCACGTGGTCGGCGCGCTGGGCGAACTTGGTCAGGCGGTGGCCCATGTGCAGCGCTCCGGGCGCCCGCTCCTCCAGGGTGGCGCGGAGCACCGGCTCGAGGTGGTGCTGCGGGATGTTGATGACGAACGGGAACCTGGTGTCCTCGGTCAGGTCGCCGGTCCGGACGCTGAGGGTCGGCGCGTTCGTCACCCGGTCGATCTCACCGATCTCGTCGACCCGCAAGGACGCCTGGAGGACGTCGTCGAGGGCGTCGTACCGGTTGAGGACCTCGAGGGTGCGGGTGAGGACCGTGCCGGCCTTGGTGTCCAGGGACAGGCGGTCGTCCTCCTCGAACACCACGAAGGGGATGCCGTAGTAGGCCAGCCCGAGCGCGGTGATGAGGCCGATGGGGCCGGCACCCACGATGGCGACGGGCAGCTCCTCGGCGGGGAGCAGGGATTCCTCGGCGTGGTTCATGGCTACTCCTTCGGGAACGCACGGTCGCGGGTGAGCGTCGAGCCGGTCATGGTGGCGGCCTCGGACAGCAGGAACAGGAGCGGCCCGACCACGTCGTCGGGACTGCCGATGCCGGTGGTCGTGGACCAGTGGTCGCGCTCCCGCCCGTCCGGGTTGGCGTCCCGGAACTGAGCCGTGTCGATCACACCGGGGAAGACGGTGTTGACCCGCACCCGGTGTTGGGCGACCTCGGCCGCGAGCGACTTGGCGTAGGCGACCAGGGCCCCCTTGCTCGCGGCGTAGGCGGCGGCCTGGGCGCGGCCCGCGAGGGCGAGGCCGGAGGCGAAGACGAGGATCGCCCCGCTCCGCCGCTCGACCAGGTGCGGCAGCACGGCCTGGCAGCACCAGACGACGCCGTCGAGGTTGACGGCCATCACCTGGCGCCACAGGTCGGGCGACGTGTCCATGACGTCGACTCGTGGCTGGACGGCCGCGCCCGCCACCAACGCGTCGATGCGCCCGTGACGCGCGGCCACGTCGTCGACGGCGTCGCGCACCGCCGTCGCGTCGGAGACGTCGACGTGGTGCACCTCGACGCGCGGGTGCTCGGCCAGGTCCGGGGCCGGCACGACGTCGAGCACGACGGCGGTGCCGCCCAGGTCGGCGTACGCGCGGGCCAGGGCGGCTCCGATGCCCCGCGCCCCGCCGGTGACGATCAGCACCTCGCCCGAGGCGTCGAACTGTGCCTTCATGCTGACCTCCTGGTACGACGCGGCAGGCGTGACCTTCGCGCGATGATCGACTGGGCTACGAGGTGTCCGGATGCTCCGCCGAGTCCGGGACCGGGATGGGTCGACGAGCCGATGTGCCACAGCCCGGGGACACTCGTGCGGTGCGAGCCCGACGAGGGAAGCGGTCGCCAGTGGAAGTTCTGGTCGAGCTCCGCGGCGCCGCCGTACGGGTCACCGTGGACCGCGTTCGGGTTGTGCGCCTCCAGGTCCACGGGGGTGACCACGTCGACCGCGCGGAGCTTCTGGTCCAGGTCCGGCGCGTGCTGGGCGATCCGAGCAAGGACGCGGTTCGCGAACTGGTGGGCGAGCTGCTTCGTCCATCCGTCGCTGGTGTCGAGCTCGCCGGCCGCGTCACCGTGCGGCGCGTACGGCACCTCCTGCAGCTGGATCCACAGCGACGCCGCGCCCTCGGGGACCCGGCTCGGGTCGACGACGTACTGCTGTCCGACGACCACGGTCGGAAGACTCGGCAACAGGTCGGCTTCTGCCTGGGCGCACGCGATCCCGGTGCTCGAGGAGCCGTCGGAGAGATGGATCAACGGGGTCGATGACAGTCGTGCGTCGTTCCAGGACAGTGGCGCACTGAGGGCGACGTGGATCTGCATCGCGCCGCGCCCGTACCGGTAGCTGTTGGCGTCGTCCGCGACCGGCTCCCGCACCAGCGGGTCTCCCTCGAGCAGGCTCCCGTAGAGCGCCTGCGGGGTGACCGAGGCGAGTACGGCGTGCCGCGCGCGCAGCAGCCGACCGGCGGCGATGACGCCCACGGCTCGCCCGTCCTCCGTCACCACGGTCTCCGCCTCCGCGCCGGTGATGACGCGGACCCCGAGCTCGTCGAGGAGCCGGCGGAACGCGTCCACGAACCGGCCGCTGCCGCCGGTCACCACGGGCAGGCCGAAGCCGTGCATCGTGGCCGCCATCACCGGGAGCATGAAGCCGCCGGATGCCTGGTCGGGGGAGAGCCCGGCGTGCAGGAGCCACGGGGTCCACAGGTGGTCCACCTCGGTCCCGTCGAAGGAGCGCCGGCAGTACGCCCGACCGCTGGACACCAGGTCCCGTGCCCAGGTGGAGCCGCCCTTGAGCCCGGTCCGGCGGAGGACCTTGAGACCGTGCCGAAGGGCAGCGGGGGAGCGGAGCTCGGTGCCCAGGAGGGCGCCGACCTGCTCGGCGTTGTCCACGAACCGCCCGAGTGCTGACAGGTAGGTGACGCGGTCGCGTTCGTGGGTGAACCCGGCTGCGGTTGCCACAGGGTCACGGTGCGCGACCACGACGCGGCCGTCGTCGGCGACGCTGGCCGTGACGAACCCGTCGGTGTTGCTGTACTCGAGGCCGTGCCGGTGGAGGTCGTCGCCGAGCGCCGCATAGGCCGGACCGGCGAGGAAGAGCGGGTGCCACGAGGAGTAGGTGTCGTGGATGTAGCCGGGGATCGTGCGCGCCTCGGAGGCCACGAAGCCGCCGATCTCGTCGTTGCGCTCGACGACGGTCACCGACCGGCCCGCACGCGCGAGCTCAGCGGCGGCGACGAGTCCGTTGATCCCGCTGCCGATGACGATGACGTCCGACGTGCTGGCGCGAGTCATGACGGGCTCGCCTGGGCAGCCGGCACGAGGTCGCCGGCGGTGGAATCGAGCGGGGGCAGGACCAGCCCGAGGCGCTCGGCGGTGTCCCTGAGCGCGAGGAGGACACTGGCGTCGACGTCGATGCCGTTGGCCTCCGCGAGCGCAGCGCGCTCTGCTTCCAGCTGGCCGGGGAGGAGGAGGCGGTCGACGCCGGGTGCCTTCGCTGACGAGACGACATCGGCGGTGAGGTCGGCGGCTCTGCTCAGGAACGCCTCGCGATCGCCGAACTTCGCCACGTCGATGGCGAGGAAGAAATGGGCGCAGTCGTTCGGGACCGAGGTGTCGGCGTACAGGCCTTGGACGCCCTTGCCGAAGGATCCGCCCGAGAGCAGGCCGGTGAGTACGTCGATCACCAGCGCGAGTCCGTAGCCCTTGTGGCCGGCCATGGGCAGGAGCAGACCTGCGATGGCCTCGGTGGGGTCGGTCGTGGGCGCGCCGGCCGCGTCAGTGGCCCAGGTCGGCGGGATTGCTCGACCTTCCTGTGCGGCCAGCCGGATCTTGCCCAGAGCGGCCTCGGACAGGGCCATGTCGAGGAGGACCGGGGCGTGACCGGCCACCGGGACGGCGACGGCGAGTGGGTTGTTGCCCACCACTGCCTCGGCGCCGCCGGGTGCCGGCATCAGGGGGCGGGTGTTGGCCGCGGCGATGCCGATGCACCCGGCCCCCGCTGCGGCCTCGACGTAGCGGAAGGCGCCGCCGAAGTGGAAGGCCCGGCGGACGACAACCGCGCCCACCCCGTGCTGCGCTGCCTTCGCCACTGCGATCGTCATGGCTTGGTCGCCGCTGAGCTGTCCGAAGGCGTGGTGAGCGTCGAGCACGGCCATGGCGCCCGCGTCCACGACGACCTCGGCCGCGTCACGAGGACTGACGGACCCCGCGAGGAGCCGGTCGACGTACATCGGGACCAGGAGCGCGCCGTGCGAGGTGATCCCTCGCATGTCGGCGGCGACGAGCGATCCGGCGACGGTCCCGGCCGCCTTCGTGGACAGGCCTGCCTCGGTGAAGATCGAGGTGACGGCCGACCGGAGCCAGCTCGGGGCCACAGTGACGCGATCGCTCATGGGTGCTCCTCCAGGGCCCGACCCTGCGCTCGGAAGAATGTGGGTGGCGACAACGGTCGCTGAGAGCGGAGTCGCGTGCGATCCGTCGAGCGCAGCGGCTATCCGTTTCACGCGCGGTGCCGGGTCAGCTCGCGCGTTCCCACTCGCGGGCCTGGGACTCCAGCCGGGCGAGGTCGGCGCGAAGCGCCGCGGCGGCGGCCCGGTGACCGTCGACGCTCGGCGGGCAGACGCGCCAGTAGGGGACGCGCGCTGCCTCGTTGGCTGCGAGCTCCTCCTCGTGCCGCGCGAGGCGCACGAGCTCACGGCACAGGGCCGTCATGAGCTCCGGGGACTTCGCTGACTCTTGCTGGGTGCTCATGTCGACCTCCAGGCGACTCGTGGTGTGTTCATCCACAGTCACCCGGTGGGGCTTCGGCCGCGATCCGGGAAACGACCGGGATATCCAGATCCCGCTGGGAGCCGGCCCTGAGCACGCCGACCTAGATTTGTTGGCTTGCCGGCCCGTCGCTCCAGATCGCCAGCTTGGAGCCGAGGTTGTCCGGCTCGTCGGGCCGGACCGTCTTCGGCGGTGCCTGGATCGTGGAGTCGTAGTAGAGCGTTCCGTAGAAGTCGTGCACCTGCCACTTGTCGTAGGCCTGGCGGAAGTCCGGCGACGACTACCAGCGGACCATCGACAAGCTGCCCTTCCGCAAGGTCACCCCCGATCGCGCAGCCGGTGACATCCTGGCCGGCGTCCAGCGCAACCAGTTGTTCATCACCTTTCCCCGCTACAACCGGGATGATCTGGCGGCTCTACCGGCTGATGCCGTCAGTGATGACCGCCGTGATGAACCGAAGAAAGGCTCCCGATGACCATCGTCTCCGGTCCGGTCGTCCAGCTCTGCTGGGTGGTCGACGACATCGAAGCCGCCGAGGGCTTCCACAGCGAGCACTTCGGCGTGGGGAAGTGGACGCGGATGCCCGACGTCCGGTTCGGGCCCGAGGAGGCGACCTACCGCGGAGCGCCGGCCGACTTCACCGCCCACGTCTCGCTGGCGTACGCCGGCGACCTGCAGCTCGAGCTGATCCAGCCCGTCTCGGGAGAGTCGATCTACACCGAGTTCCTCGACCGGACCGGCGCCGGGCGGTCGTGGTCCCACGGCGGGCTGCACCACCTCTGCTTCGAGACCGACGACCTCGCCGCCGCCGTCGAGCGCGCGCACGCGGCCGGTCTCGAGATCGTCCAGCAGGGCGTGATGGCAGGCGGCCTGATGTCCTTCGCGTACGTCGACGGCGCGCGCTGGGGTGCGCCGTACGTCGAGATCGTGGAGCTGACCGACGACATGCGGGCGTTCTTCGCCGCGATCAGGACGGGGCGCGCGGGATGAGCGGCCTCGAGCGCGAGGACGGCGACTGGCTCGTCAGCTCGATCGAGCCCTTCTGACCCGCTCAGGCCGGGCGGATCGGTCGGACCTCGGCCACAGCCACGTCCGCATCCTTGACGATCCGCTGGATCTTCGCGTTGCGCTCGATGCGACGATCGAGCAGCGGGTTGATCACGCCGCGCAGCACGGAGTACGCCGACCAGCGCTGGGGCGTGATGATCCTGGGGGCGCGGGACTCGATGCCGTCGACGACGGCCTTGCCGGCCTGCGCCGGGGTGAGGCGTCGGCGCAGGAACGAGGGGAACGTCGCCTCGAAGCGCTGGGCGATGGAGCTCCCGAACCCCTCCCGGACCATGGCGGTGTCGACGAACCCGAAGTAGGCCACGCTCGCCGATGCGCCGTGGAGTGCGAGCTCGCCGCGCAGGGCCCGGCCGAGCTGCTCGACCGCCGACTTGGACATCGCGTACGGCGCCACCATGACACCGTTCACGAAGGCGTAGACCGAGGCAACGACGACGACCTGGCCCTGGTTCTCGATGATCTGGGGGAGCGCGGCGTGCACGGTGCGGTACACGCCCAGGACGTTGACGTCCAGGACCTTCTCGAAGAGGGCGGGCTCCATCACCCGCACGGTGGCGAGCTCGGGCGCGATGCCCGCGTTCGCCATCACGATGTCGAGCCGGCCGAAGGTCTCCACCGTCCGGGCGACCGCCTCCTCCATCGCCGTCGGGTCGGTGACGTCGGCGCCGATGCCGATCGCGCGGTCACCGAGCTGCTTGGCCGCGAGAACAGTGGCCTCGGCGTCGAGGTCGACGAGGACGACGCTCGCGCCGCGTTCGTAGAGGTCCTGAGCGGTCGCGAAGCCGATGCCGCGAGCGGCGCCGGTCACGAGAGCGACCTTGTCGTTGACTGAGTAGCGGTGCATCATCGGGCCAGCTTTCGGTGGGAGGTCCCTGCGTCTGCGTGCTGCGCAAGGGTCGGTTGTCGGGTGAGGAAGTCGATCTGGTCGGCGAGGATCTGCCGCTGCCAGTCGCCGTCGTAGACGTCGAAGTGGTCGACGGGGTAGGTGCGCACCTCGGCGTACCGCCCCGCCTTGCGGGCTGCGGCCCGGGCCGCTGATGGTGGCGCCACCGCGTCGTTCTCGCCGACCTGGACAAGCATCGGCGTCCGGACCCGGGATGCCGCGCGGGTCGGCCGGTTGAAGGCGACCTCGAGGGCAGCGCGTGCGCACACCTCGTTGCGCCAGGTCGGACCCGCCATGGCCTGACAGCCCTCGACAGCACCGGGCGCGGTGATCATCGCGGTCGTCCCCGGTGCGCCGACGATCGGCAGGTGGTGGGGCGCGCGGCGCAGGACCGCGCGGACGGCGTCACGCAGGCCGTGGGCCACCAAGGGGACGAGCATGAGCGGGTGACGCCGCGCGATCGCCAGGAGCGCCGCGCCGCCGTCCATCGCTGGCGTCAACGCGAGGATCGCGGCGGTCCGACCGTCGCGAACGGCGACGGGGACCACGTGACCGCCTGAGTACGACGTGCCCCACAGGACGATTCGCCCCGGGTCGACGCCAGGAAGGGCACGGGCAGCGGCGATGGCTGCGTGGTAGTCGGCCCGCTGATGACGGTAGGAGACCCGCTGGCGGGGCGTGCCGTCCGACGCGCCGAACCCGCGGTAGTCGAACAGCACCACGTCGAGGCCGGCGGCTGCGAAGCCTTCGGCGTACGCCAGCAGGCCGGTGTCCCGGGTGCCGCCGAAACCGTGGGCCATCACGACGCACGGTCGGCCACCGTCGGTGGCGAAGGTGTCAGTGCGTCCGGGGAGATGCCACGCTGCGCAGCGCGAGCCGCTGCTGGGGAAGTGGATCTCGTGGTGGGTGCTCATGGGGAAGAGCGTCGCTGCACACCGACGGCGGCGTCTTGGCCCGGGGCGACAGGTTTTTGGCCTAGTCCGACACGCTGCGCGCGCGGGGGAGGCCCGCCCGGTACTCGCGCGGCGTCATCCCGAACCAGCGCTGGCAGGCGCGGTTGAGGCTGCTCTGCTCGGCGAACCCGAGCATGCCGGTGATCTGACCCAGGTAGAGGCGCGGCTCGGACAGGTAGCGCACGGCCTGCTTGCGGCGCTCGTCGTCGACGATGTCCTGGCAGCGGGTCCCTTCCTCTGCCAGCCGTCGCTGGAGACTGCGCGGGTGCATCGCCAGCTCGTCGGCGATCGCCTCGGTCGTGGCCTGGCCGACCGGCAGCAGGCGTCGGCTCAGAGCCGCCACCTGGTCGGCGAAGGTGGCGTCGTGGGGGAGGAACTCGGTCTCCAGGTACCTGGTCCCGATCCTGCGCGTCTCCTGGTCGGCGTTGTCGATCGGCTTGTCCGCCAGGCCGGCTGGGAGATGGAACTCGCACCTCGGCTGACCGAACAGCACCGGGCAGCCGAGCACCTCCTCGTAGGCGGAGTCCGGACCGAGCTGCTGGTGCATGAACGAGACGGCTGCCAGGTGCGCGTCGGGTCCTGCGAGCAGGCCGACGACGCGGGAGAAGTTGGCCGTGCTCAGCTCATAGGCCTGGCGGAGGTCGGGCAGGCCGCGTTCGGTGATCTCGTAGTTGAACGTCATGTCCGAACCGCCGCTCGGCTCGGCGACCTCGAGCTTGAGCGCGGGCGAGTGGACGTACAGGAACCTGGCGACCGCCGTCAGCGCGTCGCGGACGGTCTGGGCGTTGCGGGCGATCACCGCGACCGGACCCAGGATGTCGAGGCCCTGCCAGCGGGACAGCCTGAGCCCGAAGTCAGGGCAGTCGAGGTCGACAGCCGTCGACTCCACGAGGCGCGCGCCCGACCGGAAGTCGATGAAGGCGTCGGACTGCTGCTCGATGCTCACCGGCAGCTGGAACCGCGACAGCAGCTGCTCGGGGTCGCCGCCCAGCTCCCGCACCAGGTCGGAGTAGCCCCACAGGTTCGTGGCGCGGATCAAGCTGGCCATGCGACGGCCCTATGTCGCATGAAGCCAAAAACGTGTCGCACGACGCCAAGACTAGCGGAGCCCTGCCCGGTCATTGTCGTTCCATGACGACCCCACACTTCGACGTCCTCATCATCGGTGCCGGCCTCTCCGGCATCGGCACCGCGTGCCAGGTGACCCACCAGCATCCGGGGAAGTCCATCGCGATCCTGGAGCGCCGGGAGCGCCTCGGCGGCACCTGGGACCTCTTCAGGTACCCGGGCATCCGGTCGGACGCCGACATGTTCTCCTTCGGCTACGAGTTCCGGCCGTGGCAGGACCTGCAGGTGCTCGGCGACGGCGCGTCGATCCGCCAGTACATCGCCGACACGGCGACCGAGTACGGCATCGACGAGAAGATCCACTACGGCCTGCAGATCGTGAGTGCCGACTGGTCCAGCGCGGACAGTCGATGGACCCTCACCGCGCTGCGCGAGGCCACAGGCGAGACCGTCACCTACACCTGTGGCTTCCTGATCAGCTGCACCGGCTACTACGACTACGACGCCGGCTACCTCCCCGACTTCCCGGGCGCCGAGCAGTTCGGCGGTCAGATCGTCCACCCGCAGGACTGGCCGGAGGACCTGGACTACGCCGGCAAGAAGGTGGTCGTCATCGGCAGCGGTGCGACTGCCGTCACCCTGATCCCGTCGATGGCGGAGGAGGCGGGCCACGTCACGATGCTGCAGCGCTCGCCGTCGTACGTGTTCTCGATCCCGGCGAGGGACGACATCTCGAAGGTCCTGCGCCGCGTGCTGCCCGACCGGCAGGTCTATGCGTTCGCCCGGTGGCGCAACATCGCCATCCAGCGTGGCATGTACGTCGCCAGTCGGCGGTTCCCCAGGACGATGCGCTCGTTCCTCCTGGGCCACGTGAAGCGCAGGGTCGGCCCCGCTGTCGACATGAGCCACTTCACGCCGACGTACATGCCCTGGGACGAGCGCCTGTGCGCGGTCCCGGACGCGGACCTCTTCAAGGCGCTGCGGTCCGGCGCCGCCTCGGTCGTGACCGACCACATCGAGACGTTCACCGAGACCGGCATCCTGCTCAGGTCCGGCCAGACGCTCGAGGCGGACATCGTCGTGACCGCCACGGGACTCCAGGTGCAGATGCTCGGGGGCATGCAGCTCTCTGTCGACGGCATGGCCCACGAGCTGCAGCAGAAGATGACCTACAAGGGCGTGCTCGTCGAGGACATCCCGAACCTGGCCTGGATCTTCGGCTACACGAACGCACCGTGGACGCTGAAGTCCGACATCGCGGGCAAGTACCTGTGCCGGTTGTTCCAGCACATGGACGACAACGGGCACCAGGTGGCCACGCCGCGGGACGCCGATGACTCTGCCCTGGACATGGGCATGCTCGACGACCTCCAATCCGGATACGTGCAGCGGGCCAAGGACACGCTCCCGCGGCAGGGCTCGCGGAATCCGTGGAAGGTGCTCATGAACTACAAGCAGGACTCGAGGCTGTTGCTCGAGGAGCCCGTCGTCGACGGCCTCCTGCACTTCGAGGCGCCCGTCCCCAGCAACGCTGTGGCCTGATCGGGTAGACTGAACTTAATTCAAGTCAAGCGTGGCGGGTGCGGTGGGAGGAAGCCTGATGACCGACTGGACGGCACCCGGTGCCCATGTCGTCGCCGACGGCGTGTTCCGGGTCCCGCTCGGCATGCCGGGTGACGGCCTGCACGCGATCAACGTCTATGCATTGGAGACCACCGACGGACTGGCCCTGATCGACGGCGGGTGGCGCACTCCCACCAGCTTCGACGAGCTTGCATCGGCCCTCCGCGGCGTCGCCCACGACGTGGCGGCCATCCACGACGTCTACGTCACCCACGTCCATCGCGACCACTACACCCTGGCGGTGGAGCTGCGGCGACGGTTCGGGACCCGCGTCCACCTGGGGCGCGACGAGGCCCCCGGGTTGCACGAGCTCCTCGAGATCGGCAGCAACGTGCCGGTCACCTCCCTCCGGCAGCTCCGCAGGTCCGGCGATGCCGGGCTCGCGGCGGCGATCGAGGTCATGGCGGCCGGGGAGGAGTTCGACGCTGAGGGATGGGAGAAGCCCGACGTCTGGCTCGAACCGGGGCAGTACGCCGTCGGCGGGCGCGCCTTGGAGGCGGTGGCAACCCCGGGCCACACGAAGGGGCACCTCGTCTACCACGACCTGGATGCGGGACTCCTCTTCGCCGGGGACCACCTGCTGCCGACGATCTCCCCGTCGATCGGGTTCGAGCTCGGCGAATGGGACTCGCCGCTCGCGAGCTACCTGCGCTCGTTGGAGCTCGTCCTGCAGCGGCCCGACGCCAGGATGCTCCCCGCCCATGGGGCGCCCGGATCCAGCGCCCACGCAAGAGCAGCCGAGCTCCTCGAGCACCACGACGTGCGCCTGGCGGAAACCGTGCGGGCGCTCGACGCGAGGGGCACGGCGACCGCGTCGGACGTCGCCCGGGTGCTGACGTGGACGCGCCGCCGGCGGTCGTACGACGACCTCGACGACTTCAACAAGATGATCGCCACCTGCGAGACCATCGCCCATCTCGACGTCCTCGTCGAGCGCGGCGAAGCGCAGGTCGTCCACGATCCCGACGGTGCCCTCTTCTCCGCGGCATGAGACAGGTCAATCAGATCCTGACTGCGTGGCGTGCTCGCTCACATAGGTCACCCGGACGCCGGCCGGGCACGGTCGGCTGCTCGTGATGGTCCCGCCGCCCCCGGCGATCGCGACGACGAGCAGGTGGAGGTCTTCGGTCGGGACGGTGACCGAGTGCCACGTCATGCCGGACGCTCGCTCGGAGCCGCTCGGGCTGAGATCCGGGTCGGGATGGCTCACGTGAGCCGCCCTCGCGCGTGGTCGGCGATCAACAGGGGGATCCCGGCCGCGTCCCCGCGCGTCCTCAGGAGGAGCTGCTCGACGACGGTGAGGTGGCGCAGGTCGGGCACCACGACACCCCAGACGGAATCGTCGTGGGCCAGCTCGTCCAGCAGCGAGTGGAACACGCCACTGTCGATGCCCTCCTCCACGTAGACGGTCCCGAGACTGAACACCTCGCGGTGCGCGAAGCTCGCGAGCTGGGCCTGCACCCGTCGGATCCTGGAGGCGCTCTTCAGGACGTCCGCGCGGATGTAGCCGAGCAGGACGGGGCGCGGGTTGCTCATCGGGTCACCTCGGGCTGCCGACAGAGACCGCGGAGAAGACGCCGTTCCGCCACCACCACGGGCCGTCCTGCGACCAACCGTCCAAGGCTGGGTGAGGCGATCGGCGCGGCGGACATGGGGGACCTCGGGTGGTGGGGAACGGCGTCGTCCTCACCTTCCGTCCGGGGCCGCCTTCCGGCATCGAGAGACCTACGGTGAAAGGTACGTACGTGCCCTCGACTACGTAGGTCCCGTCAGCGGTCCTGCTGCTCGGCGACCCAGGCCGCGACCTGCGCCCGGGAGGTCATGCCCAGCTTGCTGAGGATGTGGTCGACGTGGGTCTCTGCGGTGCGCTGGGCGATGACGAGCCGGGCGGCGATCTCGCGGTTGGTCAGACCCTCGGCGAGCAGTCCGGCGATCTCCTGCTCCCGCCTGGTCAGGCCGCCAGGAGCCTCCGCCCCCGCCCTCCCGGCGGAGCGGCCCGACTGCGGAGATCCGCCGTCACCCTCACCGAGGGCGAGCGCCACCGCCTCGTCGAAGGAGTACGACGCCCCCTCCGTGAAGGCTCGCTCGAAGGCCGCCGCACCGATCGTCCCGGCCACTGCTTCCTGCAGCCCCTTCTCGACCTGGCTGTAGGGGCTGGTCTCGTCGATCTTGGCCCCGCTGGTCCTCCAGACCGCGTGCGACGCTCCCAGCAGACGTGCCGCCCGCTCGTCGGGTGAGATCGAGGCCCCGCACCAGGACAGCGCCTGGACGCCGAACCCGATGCCGGTGAGGTCATGAAGGGGTTGGAACAGTCGCACGCACTCGCGCAGGTTCTCGACGGCCCGGTCGTACTCACCCACGCGCCAGCTCGAGACGCCGACGCACCACAGCGCGTACGCCTTCGACGACGTGGCGCCGTACTGCTCCGTGAGCGCCAGCGCCTGTTGGCTGAAGTCGCCGTCGCGGGGGTCCTCGAGGAAGAACGTGGCAGCGGCCAGCAGGACCAGGGTGTCGAACTCGCCGAGCGGCTCGCCCAGCGCACGGAACCGGGTCCGGGCTTCCTCGAGCAGTGCGATCGCGGCCGGCAGGTCTCCGCGGTAGAGCACGGTGTGTCCCCGGAGCTCCGCGACGCGGGCCCGCAGCAGGTCGTCGTCGAACCGCTCGGCGAGCTCGGCCGCCTCTGCCAGCATGGTGTCCGTCCGGTCGAGGTCGCCGGCGATCAGGGCCAGGTAGCTGGCGGCCCACAGCCCGTGAGCGCGGGCGCGGGTGGGCTCGGCGGCGAGCTCGATCGCCCGGATCAGGTAGCGATAGCCCTCGCGAAGGAACCCGGCGAACCAGAAGTTCCAGAGGGGTGCGGCGATGTCGAACGCGGCCGCGGCGTCGGCCGGGTCATCGAGCGCGAGCTCGAGGGCGGCCCGGAGGTTCCCGTGCTCGCGCCGCAGGCGGATGTACCAGTCGGCCTGGTGGGAGCCGAAGCCCTCCGCGGCATACCGCTCCGCGAGGGATCGGTAGTGGTTGCGATGCCTGACCACCAGCTCCTGCTTCTCGCCCTCGCCGAGCCGCTCCTCGCCGTACTGCCGGATGGTCTCCAGCATCTGGTACCACGCGGTCGTGTGGCTGGTCGCCTGGATGCGGATCACGATCGACTTGTTCACCAGGCTCGCGATCAGGTTCAGGACGTCGGCGGTGGGGATCCCCTCTCCGCTGCAGACCTCCTCCGCAGCCTCGAGGTCGAAGCCCCCCGAGAACACCGAGAGCCGCGCCCACAGCACCTGCTCGGCCGGAGAGCACAGCTCGTAGCTCCAGCCCACGGTGGCGTCGAGCGCCTGATGCCTTGGTGCTGCCGATCGACCGCTGGTGAGCAGCCGGAAGCGGTCCTCGAGCCGGTTGAGGATCTGCACCGGTGACAGGGTGCGCAGCCAGACCGCGGCGAGCTCGATTGCCAGGGGGACCCCGTCGAGCCGCCGGCACAGCTCGACCACGGCGTCGCGGTTGCCGTCCCCGACCTCGAAGTCGGGCGCGACGGCCGCAGCCCGGTCGAGGAACAGCCGGACCGACTCGTAGTGAGCGGCGTCGCCGGCCTCGACCTCGGCGGCCGGAGTGCTCAGCGGCGGGACCGTGAGGATCTGCTCACCCTCGACCCCGAGGACGTGCCGGCTGGTGGCGAGGATGCGCAGTCCGGGAGCCGCCGCCAGCAGCTTGCTGGCCAGCATCGCGCAGGCGTCGGTGAGGTGCTCGCAGTTGTCGAGCACGATGAGGAGCCGTCGCGACTCGAGGTAGGCGGCGAGGTCGCTGGCAGGGTCGGCCGAGACCTGCCTCAGCTCGAGCGTGTTGGCCACCGTGTGCGGCACCAGCTGCGGATCGTGGAGGGCAGCGAGCTCGACGAACCACACGCCGTCGGGGAAGGAACGCCGCACCTCGGCCGCCATCCGCAGCGCGAGCCGGGTCTTGCCGACGCCGCCGACCCCGGTCAGGGTCAGCATCCGGCTGCTCGCGAGGAGCCGCCGGGTCTCGCTCAGCTCACGGCGCCGGCCGACGAAGGTCGTCAGCTCGGCCGGGAGCGCACCCCTGACCGACGCCGCAGACTTCGTCGTCGCCATCGAGGGTCCGCCTCTGCCGTACTGCCCCTACAGCTGTCGGGTCGACCACACTCGGCGTCCGTGTGCGCCGACGTGCATCCGAGATGACCAGTCTAGGACGGACAGCTCGCGGCGGATCGGAGCTAGGCGGTGAACCGGACCCACGGGCTGCGGCAGATCAGCAGGCGTCGTACCAGCCCGCTGTCCTCTGCCAGCTGCGCGCTCGCGTTGAAGGAAGCCTCGAACGCGCCGTCGCGCCGGGTCTCGCCGAGCACCAGCTCGGTGTCGCCAACGACGGCGCCCTGGAGGAGGTGGTGCGTCAGCACGCTGACCTCGCGCTGCGCGAGGTAGACCTCGAGGCCCGCCCGGTCGCCCTCGAACTCCGCCGCCTTGTCGCCGGTGGAGAACAGGATCGACAGCCGGAAGTCGTCGGTGATCATGTCCAGCACGCGCTCCGGGGTGGTCGAGTCCATGATCTCGAACCAGGCATGCAGCAGGGGAGTGGGACTCATCGTGGACCTTCCTCCGGATCGGCGACTCATGCGTCGGGCAGCAGGGCCAGCTCGGGGTCGAACGCCACCTGGTAGCCCGTGACGAGGCCGTCCGTCCCCAGGCTGGCCGCCGCGATGAAGTGGCCGGTGGTGGTCGTGCCGTCGTCGACCACCGCGCCGTAGGCGAGCTCGAGGCCGTCGACGACCGCCTCCCGGAGCAGGACGTGCCGCCGGACGACCTCACCGCGCCCGGAGAGGTAGTCGTGCAACGCCTGCCTGCCCTCGCCGCGGACGGCCCCACCGGGCAGCAGGATCGCCGACCGTACCTCGGGGTCGAGCAGCGACATCGCCGTGTCCAAGTCACCTGCGTCGACGGCGGCGTAGTACCGGGAAAGAGCCGTGCTGGTCACGGTCTGAACCTAATTCAATTCGTAAGGCGTGTCCAGAGCCTTGCCCGAGTCGCGCACCGCGCGTAACCTGAACTCAGTTCAATTCAAGTGAGAGGCGCGACATGCATCCCTGGCCCGAGCTTCATCCCGAGCTCCTGGCACCGGTCCCCGAGCGAGAGGAGCTCCGGCAGGTCGTCCGCGAGGTGCTGGCCAAGCATGCCGACCACGAGCAGGTCCGCGCGGCGGCCGACTCCGCTGCCGGCTACTCCGAGGACCTCTGGCGGCTGCTGAATGTCGAGCTCGAGATCAGCCGGCTGGCCGTCGCCGAGAACCTCGGCGGCAACGGCTTCGGGCTGCAGGAGCTCTTCGTCGTCATCGAGGAGTGCGGTGCCGGGCTGTTGCCCGAGCCCGTCCTGAGCTCAGCAGCGCTGGGCTGCCAGGCGCTGGCGGCCGCCGACGACCCCGCCAGCATCACGGATCTCCTCACCCCGGCGCTCAGCGGCGAGCTCGTCGTGACGGTCGCCACGGGTGCCGATCCGCTCACTGCTGCCCAGGACCCCGATGGCCGCTGGCGCGTGTCCGGCGGTCGGGCCAGGGTGCTGCACGGAGCCGCGGCCGGACTCGTCGTGGTGGACGCGGTCACACCGCAGGGCGCGGTCCTCTTCGCCGTGGCGGCGACGGACGTCGCGGTCCGACCCCGGACCACCGTCGACCTGACCCGCCGCCAGGCCGACCTCTCCTTCGACGCAGCGCCTGCCCGGCTGCTGGTCGGCGTCCCCCGTGCCGCTGCTGTCATCGATCGGCTGGACCTGATCGGGCGTGCCGCTCTCGCGGCGGAGCACACCGGCATCGTCGGCGAGCTCCTCGACCGCACCTGTGAGTACGTGACCCAGCGCGACCAGTTCGGGCGGGCGGTCGGCTCATTCCAAGCGATCAAGCACCGGCTCGCTGACGTGCTCGTCGACCGCGAGCGTGCTCGCTCCGCCAGTCGGTACGCCGCTGCGGTCCTCGACGGGGAGCCGGACACCGCGGCCCTCCCCGTCGCCGTCGCCGCCGCAGCTTGCGCCGACGCAGCGATGCGGACCGCGCACGAGGCGGTGCAGCTGCACGGGGGCATCGGCTTCACGTGGGAGCATCGCGCACACTACTACGTCCGCCGGGTGCTCGGCGACGAGGGACTCTTCGGCGCGTCGCGCGAGCACCGCGCCCGCATCGCCGAGCTCGTCGAGGTCTGAGCTCGGCAGCAAGGATCGGTCGCCCCGGTGCGCACGGTCGGGCGACCGGCGGACGAATGGCGTGAGGACCAACTCGCGATAGGCCGGCGAATACCGCCGGGGGAGCGCGACTTAGGGGTCGGGGTTCGCGCCCTTCGCGCGATGCACGCCCGCTGCTCGGCAACTGAGTGCGGTGCCCTCCGGACTCCCCGCGGAGGATCGACGCCAGTCCGATGCTCCAGGTCTCAGCGGCCTTCCGTCAGGCCGTGATCGCCGCCGACGCCGTCTCGGCCGCTGTCATGCCGAACGCGAGCGCCGAAGCGAGGCCGCCGGCGTACGCGCGGTTGTAGATCCCGCCCGTGTCCGATCCGGCGCAGAGCAGACCGGGTACGGCGGCGCCGTCCTTGCCGAGCACGCGGGCACGGTCGTCGATGCGGACGCCGTGGAACGGGAACGTCAGCGCCGGGACGCACTCCACGACGTACCAGGGCCCTTCGTCCTGGGGTGCTGCGTCCCGCACGCGACCCGGCTGGAGCGGGTTGCCGGCCTCGGCGGCGCGGTTGAGCTCCTCGATCCGCGCCCGGATGGCCGGGCCGTCGTACCCCCAGTCCTCGGGGAGGAGGTCCAGCTCGTCGAGCGTCTCGGCGACGCCGACCCGACCTCCGCGCCTGCTGGCCAGGGCGAACTTGTCGAGGGCGACCGCGCCCTCGACGTACGACGTGACCATCCAGTCGCGGTGCACGCGGGCGTCGCAGATCAGCAGGCCGCGGGACTCCGGCTGCTCCAGCAGCGCCATCGTCGTGAGGTGGTCGCCGAGGGTCTCGTCCGTGAAGCGCTGACCGTCGACGTTGAAGAGGAGGGCGTGCTCGCTGTAGTAGAGCGAGAGGTGGACGAAGTCAGCCGGGTCGGCGAAGGGGATCCCGCTGGGGACCAGGTGGCCGTAGAAGCCTGCGTCGTCGGGCCCGGTGGCGGCATCGACGGAGGCTGCCAGCCGGTAGCCGGCGCCGGTGCTGCGGGGGTTGGACCGCAGCTGCATCCCGGCGGCCCGCGGGTGGATGTTGCTGGCGACCAGGTCGGGATCGCCCTGGAAGCCGCCGGTCGCCAGCAGCGTCCAGGCCGCGCGCACCTCTTGGGTCCCTTCGGGCCCGGTCAGCTCCGCGCCGACGACGCGGCCGTGGTGGGTGAGGAGGCGCGAGGCCTGGGTCCTCAGCAGCATCTCGCCGCCGGCGTCGGTGACGATCCGGCGACACAGGTCGACGTACTGGTTGGTGTCGAACTGGTGGCCGCGGCCGAACCCGAGCACGGGCACCGCCTCCTGGACGTCGACACCGACCGAGCGGATCCACTCGACACCTTCGGCGAACCGGTCCACGACAGCATGGCGAAGCGCCTCGTCGCCGTGCGGGTTGACCTCGTCCATCACCGCGCGGCTGGGCGCCGTCCAGATGTATCCGGCGAACCGCGCGGACCCGCCGACGTCGTCGCCCACCTCGACCACGACGACCCGTCGTCCGTCACGGGCGGCGCGTGCGGCGGCGGTCAGCCCCGCCATCCCGGCACCGATCACCAGCAGGTCCGTCTCCAACATCTCGGCTTCCTTTCTCTGTGACGTCAGTTACCCTAAACTAAACTTACTTCAGTTCAAGGGAGTGCTGGCATGACCGAGGCCCCGGGCGGACCGCGCTCCGCCCTCCGCGTGCGGGTCTTCCGGCTGCTGCTCTCCGTGCAGCTCGTGAACGCGACCGCGGTGTGGGTGCACGTCGTCGCGGTCCAGTGGATCCTGACGGAGCGCGGGGAGTCGGCGACGGTCGTGGCGCTCGCGCCGACGGCTGTCGCCGTCCCGTTCATCGTCCTCTCGCTCCCCGTCGGCGTGATCGTGAGCCACGCCGTACGAGAGATGCTGATCGCTCGCGCGGCCGCTGTCGCGGGACTCGCCGCCGCCGCTGCTGCGCTCCTCGTTCTCTCCGGGACCGACGCAGCTCTGCCGCTCCTGGCCACGATCGTCGTCGTGGGCGCGGCGCTCGTCGTCGTCGGAGTCGCATGGCAGTCGCTGCTGCCGGAGATCGTCGACCGGGAAGTCCTGCCGTCCGCGGTCCTGCTCGACGGCGCGGTCTTCAACATGGCGCGCGCGGTCGGTCCGCTGGTCGCCGGCACCGTCCTCGGGCTCGGCCTCCCAGCCGCGTTGTTCGGCACCGTCGCCGTCATGTTCGGCGTCTGCTCGGTGCTGCTCCTCTTCCTCGGCCGTACGACGCCCGCCCGCCCGTGCCGGTCGGAGTCGATCGTGACGGCGATCGGCGGGGCGCTGCGGTTCGTCCGCCATTCGCCGTGGACCACCGGGCTGCTCGTGCGCCTGGTGATGTTCGGCCTGCCCTCGAGTGCCCTGTGGGCGCTCGTCTCCCTGGTCGTCCACGAGCGGCTGCACCTCGGCGGATCCGGGTTCGGCGTCACGATGGCACTCATCGGCGCCGGATCGGTCGCGGCCGCGGTGACCCTCGGGCGGCTGCGGGCGCGGGTGAGCGCTCATCTCCTCGTGGCCACGTTCTCCGCCGGCTATGCGATCAACCTCGCGGCCCTCGCGCTGCTCGGCGAGCTGTGGCTGCTGGCGCCGTTCCTCGTGCTCGGCGGCATCTCCTGGGTCGTCGTCCAGAGCACCTGGATGATGCTCGCCCACCAGGCCCTCCCGGACTGGGTCCGGCCGCGGGTGGTCGCGTTCCTGCTCATGCTCTTCCAAGGGACCCAGGCCGTCGGTGCGCTCGCGTGGGGTGCCGTGGCCGACGTCGTCGGCGTCCAGCGCGCCCTGGGCCTCGCTGCGGCCCTCCTCGTCGGCTACGCCGCCGTGCTCGTCAGCACCGGGCTGCGGACCAGCGTCGGGATCGAGCCGGTGCCGGCGACGCCCGACGCGGCGATCGCCGAGCTGGTCCGCGAGGCCGCCGAGGGTGAGCTCGTCGTCCGCTTCGAGTACGACGTCGCCGCTACCCATCACGACACCTTCCGGGATGCGATGGCCGACCTGCGCCTGTCCCGGTTGCGGCTGGGTGCGCGGTCCTGGTTGCTCGAGCCCGACCCGGCCCGCCCCTGCACGTTCATCGAGAGCTACCGCGTCCGTGACCGCAGCCTCCTGCTCGAGCAGGAGACCTCGCGGCTCACTGTTCCCGAACAACGGCTGCGCCACGTCGTGCAGGCGCTGACGACCAGGTCCGCCGGACCCGCGCTCACGCCGGTGCGGCCGGGTCCGTCCACCACTGAGCCGGCGGAGCGCCGGCGCCGAGGAGGCAACACATGAACGACAACGCGACCGGGACCGGCCGGTTCACCGGATGCACCGCCCTCGTCACGGGCGGCGGCTCCGGCATCGGGGCTGCCGTCGTCCGCCGGCTCGCTGCCGAGGGGGCGGCCGTGCACGTCGCCGACGTGGTCGCCGCCAACGCCTCGAGCGTCGCGGCGTCGGTCGGTGCCGTCGCCCACACCGTCGACGTCACCGACGCCGCAGCGGTCGACGGCCTGGTGGACGCCGTGGTGCGCGGGGCCGGGTCGCTGGACGTCGTCGTGCACGCGGCCGGCGTCGACGATCCGCAGGCCAAGGCGTGGATCCGTGAGGCGGGGGAGTCGGGCCGGCCGGTCGACGTCACGTCGCGGCTGACCGACGAGGCCTGGCGCCGGGTGATCTCGGTCAACCTCGACGGGACCTTCCATGTCCTGCGCGCTGCGGTGCGGGCGATGCGCCCGCAGGGGAGCGGCGCGATCGTCACCGTCGGCTCGTCGGCCTCCTTCGACACGCTGGTCGGCTATCCGCACTACGCCGCGTCCAAAGCGGCGGTGCACGCCCTCTCCCAGTCGGTCGCGAAGGAGGCGGTCGGTTTCGGGATCCGGGTCAACACCGTGGCTCCCGGTCCGGTCGACACCCCGATGGCCGGCCGCACGCCACCGTCGGTCCGGGCGGCGATGGAGGCGACCGGCGCTCTCGGCTACGCCAGCGCGGAGGAGCTCGCGGACAACATCTGCTACCTCGCCTCATCCGGAGCGTCCAACGTCGTCGGGGCCGTCCTGTTGAGCAACGGCGGGCGGTTCACGGTCTCGTGATTGCCGGCATCGCTTGACAGGCGACTGAACTCAGTTCAAACTAAACTGAATCCAGTTCGGTTCTGAAAGGACTTTCCCTCATGGTGCACACCGATCACGTCCTCCTCGAGAAGGACGGCGACGTCGCCCGGGTGTGGCTCAACCGCCCGCACAAGAAGAATGCGGTGACCGTCGAGCTCCTGCACCGCCTCGACGAGATCATCAAGGAGGTCGACGCCGACCCCGACCTCAAGGTGCTCGTCCTGCGCGGGGTGCAGAACCAGTTCTGCTCCGGCTTCGACCTCGACGAGCTGCTGTCGGACTACATCGGCTCGACCATGGCGATGGACGTCGCCGTGCTCTCCGCCGAGGTCTGCGACCGCCTCTACTCGATGAACACGCCCTCGGTCGCGGTCCTCGAGGGGTTCGTCACCGCCGGCGGCTTCGAGCTGATGATCTCCTGCGACTTCGCCATCGCCTCGGACGACGCCCAGATCGGCGACTTCCACATCCGCCGCGCCCTGTTCGGCGGCGCGGGCCCGATCTACCGCCTGCCCCGCATGATCGGCCTGCGCAAGACGAAGGAGCTGATGCTGACCGGCAAGCTCCTCTCGGGCCAGGAGGCGAAGGACTTCGACCTGATCAACGACTCCGCGCCGGCCGAGGAGCTCGACAAGCGGGTGGAGGAGTTCGTCGCGACGCTGACGGACAAGAGCCCTTACATGATGCGACTGACCAAGATGGCGATCAACCAGGGTCTCGACGCAGACGTCCGCTCGCTCATGATCATGGAGCACCTCGCCGTCGGCAACGCGCTGCAGTCCGAGGACGGCCGCGAGGGCGTCCAGGCATTCCTGCAGAAGCGCGAGCCCAAGTGGGTCGGTCGCTGACGATGACGGTCGAGTCGGTCCTGCCGCTGACGGGGAGCCGTTGCTCCTCGTGCGGCAACGTCGCCTATCCCGCCGCGGCGGGGTGCCAGCGGTGCGGCAGTTCCGACCTGGCGTCCGTCGAGCTGGCGAGGTGGGGCACGGTCTGGGCCCACACGGTCCAGCGCTTCGCACCCAAGTCGCCTCCGTACGTGCCCCCGGCGGAGGGCTTCACGCCCTTCGCCGTGGGGTACGTCGAGCTCCCCGACGGCGTCAAGGTCGAGGCGGTCCTCGAGGCCACCACGGTCGACGAGCCCGCCGAGCTCGCGGACGCCCGGGTGACCCTCGTGGCCACCGAGCCGGTGCCGCGGTTCGCGACCGAGGCCTGGCTCAGCAGCCGATCGGCAGCCGAGGAGGTCGGTCCCCGATGAGCCTCGATGTCTCGATCATCGGCGCCGGCCTGTCGCGGTTCGGGCGTCAGCCGGGCGTCACCGGGCGGCAGCTGGCGGTGCAGGCGATCCACGCCGCACTGGCCGACGCAGGCATCGCCTGGCCGGACGTCCAGGTCGCCTTCGGCGGCAGCGACGGTGCCGGTCTCGCCGACACGCTGGTCGCCGAGCTCGGCCTCACCGGCATCCCCTTCACCAACGTCAAGAACGGCTGCGCGACCGGGGGCAGTGCCCTCGTCGGCGCCGTCAACGCAGTCCGCTCCGGCGCTGCCGAGATCGCGCTCGCCGTCGGGTTCGACAAGCACCCGCGGGGAGCGTTCGACCCCCGTCCTGAGGACTGGGGACTCCCGACCGGGTACGGCGAGGCCGGGCTCATGGTCACCACACAGTTCTTCGCCGTGAAGATCGCGCGCTACCTCCGCGAGCACGGCATCGACGAGAGCGCGCTCGCCAAGGTCGCCGCCAAGGCCTACCGCAACGGGTCGCTCAACCCGAACGCCTGGCGCCAGGAGCCGATGAGCGAGGAGCAGATCACCGGAGCGGCGATGGTCAACGACCCGCTCACGCAGTACATGTTCTGCTCGCCCGGTGAGGGTGGCGCGGCGATCGTCGTCGCGAGCCCGGCCGCCGCGAAGCGGCTCGGGGCGCGGGCGGTCAAGCTGCTCGCCGTCGCGCCGCGGACCCGGGCGTTCGGCTCGTTCGAGGTCTTCAGTCCCTCGATCCAGGGCGACGGCATCCCGCCGAGCGTCAGCACCGACGCGTCCCGGGCCGCCTTCGAGCAGGCCGGCGTCGGGCCCGACGACATCGACGTCGCGCAGCTCCAAGACACCGAGAGCGGCGCGGAGATCATGCACCTGGCCGAGTGCGGGTTCTGCGAGCACGGTGAGCAGGAGAAGTGGATCGCAGCCGGCGAGACCGAGATCTCTGGCCGGCTCCCGGTGAACACCGACGGCGGCTGCATCGCCAACGGCGAGCCGATCGGCGCTTCCGGGCTCCGGCAGGTCCACGAGATCGTCACGCAGCTGCGCGGCGAGGCCGGCGACCGTCAGGTCCCCGGCTCTCCGCGGCTGGGCTTCACCCACGTCTACGGTGCGCCGGGCATCAGCGCCTGCACAGTCCTGGGGGTCTGACATGACCAGTCCTGACATGACGAGCCCCGACCTCGACACCTTCGTCGCCGACGCTCGCGCCTGGCTCGACGGTGTCGCCGAGCCGCGCACCCGACGAGCCTGGGGCGAGGGCTCCGACTCGGTCGCCGTCTTCGAGAACTGGACCGCCGAGCAGGAGCGCGACGAGACCGACCGGGTCCGCACCTACGAACAGGCCAAGTTCGACGCCGGCTTCGGTGCCATCACCTGGCCGGAGGAGTACGGCGGCCGCGACCTGCCGCCGTCGTACCTCCTGGCCTTCCGGCGGGTCGAGGGCGAGTACGACGTGCCCAAGCGCACCGAGATGTTCCCGGTGACCCAGCAGCTGATCGCGCCCACCATCGCGCAGTGGGGGAGTGAGGAGCAGCGCGCGACGTACGTCCGCGCGATGCTGCGCACCGACCTCATCGCCTGCCAGCTCTTCTCAGAGACCGAGGCCGGCTCCGACCTCGCGGCGGTCCGCACCCGCGCGGTGCGGGACGGCGACGGCTGGATCCTCAACGGCCACAAGGTCTGGACGTCCGGCGCTCCGGTCGCCGACTACGGCCTGGCCGTGACCAGGACCGATCCCAGCGCCAAGCACGCCGGCCTCACCGCCTTCATCGTCCCGATGGACGCGCCCGGTGTGACCGTGCGCCCGATCCGCCAGATGACCGGCGGTGCGTCCTTCAACGAGGTCTACCTCGAGGACGTCGCTCTCGACGACAGCTTCCGGCTCGGCCCGGAGGGCCAGGGCTGGAAGGTCGCGCTCACCGTGCTCGCGTCCGAGCGATTGGACTCCGGCAACCTCGGGCTCGAGAACGCCGACCAGGCCGTCGAGCTCGCCCGCAACCTGGGCCGACCCCTCACCGAGCTCGAGCGCGACAAGGTCGCCGACCTGGTGACCAGGAGCTACGTCCAGCGGCTGACCGGCATGCGGGTCGCCGCGGCCGTCGTCGCCGGCGACGACCCCGGCCCGGAGGCCTCCGTCGGCAAGCTGCTCGCCACCGACACCATGGCGCGGACGTCCGAGGTGGCGCGGATGCTGCTCGGTCCCGAGCTCACCGTCCAGAGCGACCGGTGGGGGACCTGGGCGTGGGTCGAGCACGTGCTCGGTGCCCCGGGCTACCGGATCGCCGGCGGCACCGACGAGATCCAGCACAACATCCTCGCGGAGCGGGTGCTCGGCCTGCCGAGGGAGCCACGATGACCACCGACATCCACGCCACGAGCGGCACCGGCACCGCACTCGAGCAACGGGTCGTCGACGTCCTGTCCGCTGCCGGTCACCGCGGCGAGCCGACCGCGCTCGAGCCGCTGCTCGGGGGTCACTCCGGGCTGACCTACAAGATCGCGCTCGGCGACCAGTGGTTCGTCGTCAAGGCGGTGCCGCCGGGGCAGCGGTCGATCGGCCGGCACGACATGCTGCGCCAGGCGCGGATCATGTCCGCGCTCGCCGGCTCCGGCGTCCCGGTGCCGGCGATCAGGGCGACCGACGACGTCGAGCCGGCCTGGTTCGCGATGGAGCTGGTCGCGGGCGAGTCCCTCGAGCCGGTGCTCGACGATCCCCAGGTGGAGCCGGCACTGGCCGCCGCGCGGATGCGTCGCGCGGCCGAGATCCTCCCCCGCCTGCACGCCGTACCGCTGTCCGCGCTCCCGATCGACGGTGAGCCGCTCACCCCGGCGGACGAGCTGGCCAGGTGGCGACGCACGATGGGCGCGGTCCCGGTCGAGCTCGTCCCCGGATCCGAACGGTTGGAGAAGCTGCTGGCGTCCTCGGTCCCGGCGGCCGTCGACCCGGTGCTCGTTCACGGGGACTACCGGCTCGGCAACCTCATCTCCGTCGGCTCGGAGCCGGCCGCGCTGATCGACTGGGAGATCTGGAGCCCGGGCGACCCGCGGGTCGAGCTCGGCTGGTTCCTCGTCTTCGCCGACGGCGCCAACTTCCCGGGCGTGGGCAGGGAGGTCCCCGGTCTCCCCGACGCCGTCGAGCTCGTCGAGAGGTACGCCGACGGCGGCCCGGTGCTGCGCGACCTGACCTGGTTCGACGCGCTCGGCCGCTTCAAGATGGCCGCGATCATGGGCCACAACCTCCGTCGGCACCGCGAGGGCAGGCACCACGACCCGGACCAGGAACGGCTGCCCGCCACGATCGAACGGCTGATCCAGACCGGCACCGAGCGGCTCGGCTGAGCCCGGTCCGCCACCCACCCGCAACGACGCGCACGAGAGGCAACCTTCGTGGACTACGAATTCTCCGACCGAACCGCCGAGCTGGCGGCCCGGCTCGAGACCTTCATGGCGGAGCACGTCTATCCCGCCGAGGCGGTCTTCGATGCGCAGGTCGCCGCCAACAGCAACCCGCACGAGCAGCCGCAGGTCATGCGCGACCTCCAGCGGATCGCCCGTGAGCAGGGTCTGTGGAACCTCTTCATGACGCACGGCGACCGCGGCGCCGGGCTGTCCAACCTCGAGTACGCGCCGCTCGCCGAGATCGTCGGTCGCTCGATCATCGGCAACGAGGCGATCAACTGCTCGGCGCCGGACACCGGCAACATGGAGATCCTGGCCATGTACGGGACCGAGCAGCAGCAGAAGGAGTGGCTGGACCCGCTGCTGGACTGCGAGATCCGCTCGGCCTTCGCGATGACCGAGCCGGAGGTCGCGAGCTCCGACGCCCGCAACATCAGGTCCACGATCCGGCGCGACGGAGACGAGTACGTCCTCAACGGCCGCAAGTGGTACACCTCCGGCATCCTCGACCCGGACTGCAAGCTGATCATCTTCATGGGCAAGTCCGACCCGACGGCGCCCACCTACCGCCAGCAGAGCATGGTCCTGGTCCCGGCCGACGCCGCCGGCGTGGAGGTCGTGCGAGACCTGCCGATGTTCGGCTACCGCGACCGGCTCGGCCATGGTGAGGTCACCTTCACCGACGTCCGGGTGCCGGTGGACAACGTCCTGGGGGAGGAGGGCGGCGGCTTCGCGATCGCGCAGGGTCGGCTCGGTCCCGGCCGCATGCACTACGCGATGCGCGCGATCGGCATGGCCGAGCGGGCCCTGGAGCTGATGTGCCAGCGGGCCCGCTCCCGCGAGGCCTTCGGCGGCCCGCTCGCCGACCAGGGCGTCGTGCGCGAGTGGATCGGCCGCAGCCGGATGGAGATCGACCAGATCCGGCTCTACACGTTCAAGGCCGCCTGGCTGATGGACACCCGCGGCAACGCGGCCGCCCGCACCGAGGCCGCGGCGATCAAGGTGGCCGCGATGGAGGTCGCCCACAACGTCGTCAACCGGGCCGTCCAGACCTGGGGCGCAGCGGGCGTCAGTGACGACACCGTCCTCGCGCGGCTCTTCTCGATCACCCGTGCCCTGCAGGTCGCGGACGGCCCCACCGAGGTCCACCTCCGCAGCATCGCCCTCCAGGAGCTGAAGAAGCACGACGTCCCGAAGGAGCCGGTCTCGTGAGTGCTCCGTCAACCGGCATCGGCCCGCTCGAGGGCCGGGTCGCACTGGTGACCGGAGCCACCCGCGGGCTCGGCCGGTCCATCGCGGACGCGCTCGCCGAGGCGGGTGCGACCGTCATCGTCTCCAGCCGCAAGGCCGACGCGTGCGAGCGGGTCGCCGCCGAGATTACCGCCGCCACGGGTGTCAAGGCGCACCCCCTGCCGCTGCACGTCGGCGACTGGGACGCCATCCAGCCCGCCGTCGACGAGGTCGTGGAGCGGAACGGGCGGATCGACGTACTGGTCAACAATGCAGGCATCGCGCCGCTCGCGCCGTCGGCCATGGGCGTCACCGAGGCCCTGTTCGACAAGACGATCGACGTCAACCTCAAGGGCCCGTTCCGCCTCATGGCCGTGGCCGGCGCTCACATGCTCCGGGCGCGGCGCGGCTCGATCATCAACGTCTCCAGCATCGGCGCCGAGCGACCCAGCCCGCCGGAGGCGACGTACGCGGCGTCGAAGAACGGGCTCAACGCCCTCACCCGCGCCTTCGCCCAGGAGTACGCCCCGCACGTGCGGGTCAACTGCGTGATGCCCGGGGCGTTCGCGACCGACATGGCCAGCGAGTGGGACGACGAGTTCGTCGGACTCGTGACCAACCGGCTTCCGGCCGGGCGGCTCGGTGACCCCCGCGAGCTCGCCGGCCTGGTCGTCCACCTCGCGTCCGACGTGGCGGGCTACACGACCGGTGCCCTGATCCCCGTCGACGGCGGACGTACGGCGGTCTACTGATGTCCGACTTCCCGTTCGACGCCTTCGACCTGACCGGTCGCGTCGCTGTCGTCACCGGCGCCTCCGCCGGCCTCGGCGACGGCTTCGCCCGGACCCTTGCGGGTGCCGGAGCAACGGTGGTGGCCGCGGCCCGGCGGATGAGTCGGCTCGAGAAGCTCGCCGCGGACGTCCCCGGCCTGGTGCCGGTCGAGTGCGACGTCACCCGGGCCGAGGACCGGGAGCGGCTGATCGCCACCGCCGCCGCGATCAACGGCGGCATCGACGTCCTGGTCAACAACGCCGGGATGGCCGGGCCACCGGACGCCCTGACCGAGACCGCCGACGAGTTCAACGCGATCATCGACCTCAACCTCACCGCCGGGTTCCGGCTCGCGGTGGACACGGTGAAGTCGCTCCCCGCGGACCGGGGTGCCTCGATCATCAACATCTCCTCCGTCGTCGGGCTGGTGTCGACCGCCCCGATCGGCGGAGCCGGGTACGCCGCCTCCAAGGCCGCGGTCATCGGCATCACCCGCGAGCTGGCCGGTCAGTGGGGACGGCGCGGCGTCCGGGTCAACGCCCTGGTGCCGGGGTGGTTCGACACCGAGATGACCGACGGCCTCTTCAGCAACGAGAAGTCGGCCGGCTGGGTGCGCCGCAACACGATGCTGGGTCGCGGCGGCCGTGAGGGCGAGGTCGACGGCGCCCTGCTGTTCCTCGCCTCGGACGCGTCGAGCTACGTCACTGGGAACGCCCTTGCCGTCGACGGAGGATGGACCGCGCGATGACGGGGCTGCCCGCCACGATGCGCGCGCTGCGCCTGCTCGCCTGGGGCGCGCCGCCCGAGCTCGTCGAGGTGCCGGTGCCCGAGCCGCGTGGCACCGAGGTGCTGCTCCGCGTCGAAGCAGCCGGTCTCTGCCACTCCGACCTCCACATCATGGACGCACCCGCAGGCGCCCTGCCCTACGAGCTGCCGTTCACCCTCGGGCACGAGGTGGTCGGGACCGTGGTGGCGACCGGTGACGATGTCGAGCCCGGCTGGCTCGGACGGCGGGCCGCCGTCCACGGGGTGTGGTCGTGCGGCCGGTGCCGCCAGTGCCACCGTGGCCGGGAGAACTACTGCCACGCGTTGACCGGCCCCATCGGCGGCGGCATCGGCCGCGACGGCGGCCTGGCGGACTACATGCTGGTGCCCGCGGCGCGACACCTGGTGCCGGCCGAGGGGATCGACCCCTTGGCCGTGGCGCCGCTCACCGACGCGGGACTGACGGCGCACCACGCGCTCGACTCCCACCGGGACCTGCTGCCCGGAGCCACGGTCGTCGTGATCGGGGTCGGCGGCCTCGGTCACCTCGCGCTGCAGCTGCTCGCCGGTCACGAGCCGGCGTGCGTGGTCGCGGTCGAGCCGAGGACCGCAGGACGGCAGCTGGCGATGAAGCTGGGCGCGGACGCCGTCGTACCTGCTGTCGCGGACGCGTCGGCCTGGCTGGACGGCTGCGGCGGCGGGCACGGGGCCGACGTCGTCCTCGACTTCGTCGGCACCCAGGAGACCCTGGCTGCCGGCGGGAACCTGCTCGCACCGGGCGGCCGCCTGGTGCTGGTCGGCTCGGCCGGCGGGCACCTCGAGGTCGGCAAGGCGGCCGGGTTGGAACGTGGCTGGGGCGTGAGCGCACCGTTCTGGGGCACGTATCGCGACCTTGCCGCGGTCGTCCGGCTCGCGGAGGCCGGACGGATCCGAGCCGAGGTCGAGACCTACCGCCTGGCGGAGGTAGTGACGGCGTACGAGTGCTTGAGAGCGGGTCGGGTGCACGGCCGGGCTGTCGTGGTGCCGCGGTAGTGAGCACAATCAACATGAGGAACCAGGAGAGTGCGACATGAGGATGCTGGCGCAGGAACTCGTCGAGCGAGCCGAGCGCGCGCCGGACGTGGTCGCCGTCATCGACGGCGAGGGCGAGCACACGCTTCGCCAGGTCGTCGCCCAGGCTCGCGAGATCGCGGATCTGCTGGAGCAGGTCCAGAGCGGACCTCCCACCGTCCTCGTCCAGGCCGACAACTCGTGGCGGACGCTCGCCGCCGCAGTCGCGGTGGGTCTTCGCGGCGGGTTGATTGCTGTCGTCAGCGGTCACGCGGCGCGCTCGGAGTACGAGCTCGCCCTCGAGGACATCCAGCCCGATGCCGTCATCGCATCCCCGCAGGCGTTGGCGACCTGGCAGGTGGCCGACGCCTCGTTGCCCGCTGCCGGCGAGGTGCTCGGCGGCTGGCCGCTTCGTGCGGCACCCGGACGGACCAGGGGAGTGGAGCGCTGGGACGGCGGCGTGGTCATCGCGATGACCTCGGGCTCGACGGGTCGGCCGAAGTGCGTCGTACAGTCCGAGAGCGCGCTGCGGTACGCCGGTCGGGCGACCATCGACGCCGTCGGCCTGCACCCAGGGGACCCTGTGGGTGCTCTTGTCCCGTTGTCGAGCGTCGCGGCCTTCTGCTTCGGCCTGCACCTCCCGGCCATGCTCGGCAGCCCGATGGTCTGCCTCGACAAGTGGAGCCCCGAGGATGCGGTCGCGCTCCTCCGGGACCGTGAGGTCGCGTGGACCATGCTCGTGCCCACCATGGCTCTGCAGCTCTCCCTGGTCGCCGGGTCCGCGAGCGCGCTGTCCTCGCTGAAGGCGATGACGGTCGGCGGTGGGCCGATGAACCAGCGGGCGCTCGAGAGCGCCGAGCGTCACCTGGACACCCGGTTCCTCCGTGTCTTCGGGATGTCCGAGTGCCTGGGCCACACCACGCCGCTGCCGTCCGACCCCGTGGACGTCCGTCTCGGCCGCGACGGCCGGCCCTTCCCCGGCACCGAGGTCAGGGTGGTCGACGCCCACGGCAGGCCGGTGCCGGACGGCGAAGTCGGCAACGCCCAGGTGCGTGGCCCGTCGATGTTCGTCGGCTACGCCCGCAACGGCGCGCCCCGACCTCCGGAGCTCACACCCGACGGCTTCCTGCCGACCGGGGACCTCGGGGTGATCAACGACGACGGCACCCTCACTATCCGCGGCCGGGAGAAGCAGATCATCATCCGCGGCGGCCGCAACATCGACATCAACGAGGTCGAGGCCTCAGTGGCGGCGATCCCCGGCATCGCCCAGGTATGCGTCGTACCCGTGCCGGACGACCTGCTGGGGGAGCGGGCTGCCGCCCTCGTGGTCTTCGCCGGTGCCGAGCTGGGCCTCGACGAGGTCCGTGACCAGCTCCGGGCAGCGGACGTGCCGAAGTTCAAGTGGCCGGAGTTCGTGTACGCCGTGCCCGCCCTGCCGCAGAACCGGGTCGGGAAGCTCAACCGCAACGAGGCGGTCGCGCTGGCCGCGCAGCTCGCCACAGCCGCAGAGGCCTCCCATGGAGACTGAGGCGCGGGCGCGGGTCGAGGGTCCCCGCTCCAAGCGCGGGATGATCCTCGACGCAGCCATCGACAACTTCGGCCGGGTGGGCTTCGAGCACACGAAGTGGGCCACGATCGCCGACGAGGTCGGCATCGGGCAGACGGCGCTCTACCACTACTTCGAGTCCAAGGTGCACTGCCTGCTCACGATCATGAGCACCGAGCTCGAGCGCTCGTTCGAGCGGACGCAGGCGGTCACGGCCGCGATCGACGACCCTGCCGAGAAGATCCGGGTCGCCGTCATGGCCGCCTTCGACGTGACCCCGCGCGAAGCCCTGCAGGCGCGGATCCTGATGAGCCACCAGGACCTCCTGGTCGGGCAGCGGTCGTCGGACCGCGAGGAGGCCGAGCGTCAGCGGGCCCGCCGCCTCGTGCGCGACATCGAGCACGAGTGGGCCGACCTGATCCGCGACGGCATCGCGGTCGGCACGTTCGGGCGACGTGACGAGCTGGTGCTGTCGAGGCTCCTGCTCGGCACCGTCAACAGCGTCTGGCGCTGGTATCGACCCGAGGGCGCCCACACGCTCGACGAGATCGCCGAGCTGACCGCCGATGCCTGCGTCCGGCTCGCCCGCTAACCCCATCACCTCAAGGAGATTCCTGTGTACAACCTGGTCGTCCTCGCCTCCAAGCCGTCCGCCTGGACGCACGAGCACTTCATCGAGTGGTGGCGGGGTGAGCACGCCGAGGTGACCTATCCGCTGCCCGGACTGCGCCGGTGGCTGCACACGGAGGTGCTCGAGGGCATGAACGGCGACCGGTCGGTCGGTTGGGACGGCCTCTCGATCCTGAGCTTCGACAGCAAGGAAGCGCTCGACGCCGCGCTGGCCAGCGAGGAGTGGGCGCGAGCGGTCGCCCACGTGGGTTCCATGGGAGGCCGCAGCATCATCGTCAGCGGCGACGAGCAGGTGATGGTGCCCCCCGCCTGACCCGTTCAGCGCGCGGTCCAGCCCCCGTCGGCGTACACCTCTGCGCCGGTCATGTAGCCGGCGTCGTCGCTGCCGAGGAAGGCAACGACCCCGGCGATCTCCTCGGGTCGGCCCAGCCGGCCCATGGGGGTGTTCGCGACCATCGCGCGGTGCCGCTCGCTGCCCTCGTAGCGCTCGAGCAGCTGCGGCGTCTCGATGAAGCCGGGGTGCAGCGAGTTGACCCGTACGCCGCGCGTCGCCCAGTGCAGCGCGGCGTTCTTGGTCATGGTCCGGACGGCCCCCTTCGCCGCGGCGTAGGCGACGCTGTTGCCGAGCCCGCCGGTGCTGCCGAGGATCGAGGCGACGTTGACGATCGCGCCCCCGCCGGACCGCTCGATGACCGGGCCGGCGTGCTTCATGCCCATCCAGACGCCGGTGGCGTCGACGGACATGACGCGGTCCCAGGTCTCGCGGTCCTCGTCCTCGACCGTCCTCAGCGACCCGATGGCAGCGTTGTTGACCAGGACGTCCAGCCCGCCGAGCTCCCGCTCGATCCGGTCGACCGCCGACCGCCAGTCGTCCTCGCTGCTGATGTCGAGGGCGACCGTGACGTGGTCGCCGTCGGGGAGGCCTTCGAGGGCTCCGTCCAGAGCGGCGCCGGGCAGGTCGGCCGCGACCAGCCGGGCACCCTCGTCGGCCAGCCGCGCGCAGATCCCGGTGCCGAGCCCGCCACTGGCTCCGGTGACGAGGACGCGTCGGTCGGTGTACCGATTCATGGCGTCACCATCCCATGCAACTGAAGTGAGTTCAATACCGACTGAAGTCAGTTCAGTTTTTTGTCCGGACCTCTTGATTTTCGCGTGACGGTCGTCATAACGTGCAACTGAACCAACTTCAGTTTAGTGAACTCGGACACGACCAACAAGGAGAAGTCCCATGACATCGAAGCGACTCGCTGCCGCAGTGGCCGGAGGACTCTTCGCCGTTGCTGCGCTCGCCGGCTGCGGAGGTTCGGACGATGCGGAGCTGGCGGGCAGCTGGGACGAGATCCTGGAAGCCGCCAACGAGGAGGGGGAGGTCGTCATCTACGGCACCGTCGCCCCCGACAACCTCGAGCTGCTCAAGCAGGCGTTCGAGAAGGAGTACCCCGAGATCGAGCTGACCTATGTGCGGGGCACCGACGCGGACATCCTCCCGAAGGTGGAGATCGAGAACCAGACCGGTCAGGGCACCGCCGACATCCACATGACCACGGACGCCGGCTGGATCGATCGCAGCCTGGACGCGGAGTACTCCGTCGAGGTCGTGGGCCCGTCCTTCGACGAGGAGGCGTACGACCGCGACGCCAGCATCATCGAGGACAAGTGGTTCGTCACCAGCGCCACGGTCTTCGGGCTGGCGTGGAACACCGAGAAGCTCCCGGAGGGCCTCGCGGATCCCGAGGACGCGCTGGCGTCCGAGCTCGCCGGCGGCAAGGTCGGGGTCACCAACCCCGCGGGCATCCCGACGTACGTCGACATGTATCGCAAGATCGACGTCGACTTCGGCGAGAACTACGTCGAGCGCCTCGCTGAGATCCAGCCCCGGGTGTACGACAGCGCCGTCGCCATCGGCCAGGCACTGGCCTCGGGCGAGATCTGGGCGACGCCGATGAGCAGCAGCACGGTCCTCACCGAGAAGGCCAATGGCGCCCCGGTGGAGTTCGTCGTGCCGGAGAAGCCGTTCGGGGTCCCGTGGTACAGCCACGTGCTCTCCTCCTCCCCGCACCCCAACGCCGCGCAGGTGCTGGCCGACTTCCTGGTGACCCCCGAGGGTCAGGCGGCGATCTCGCACGACTTCATCGCGTGTCTGCCCGACATCGAGGGCACCGGCCTCGGCACCGACCTGCAGGCGCAGGACGTGCCGCTCGGCGATGCCGACGAGCTCTCCTCCGACGCCGTCCAGGCCTACCAGGACGAGTGGGAGCAGGCCTTCCTCGGCTGACCCTGCGCTGCCGCCCACTGACCCGGGCAGCGAACGACGTGCCGTGGTGGCGGGGTCGACCACCACTCGCCACCACGGCATCTCCACCCCAACCGAAGGTGATCCGATGGCCATGACCCGTCCACTCGCGATGCTGGGTGTCGACCTTCAGCGGTGGCGCAGCCGCCTCTTCTACGGCGCGCTCGTCGTCGCCCTCGGCTACCTGATCGTGATGCCGGTCTGGCGGCTGCAGACCCTCGCGTTCGAGAACGACGCGGCCGGTTACGAGTCACAGTTCGGCCGGCCCGACATCGGCGAGACGCTCCGCACCACCGTCGGCCTCGCGATCGCCTCGCTCGTCATCGCCATGGTGCTCGGCACCCTTCTCGCGTACGCCACCAGCAGGCTCCCGCGACGCGTCGGCTTCCTCCGGATCATCCCGGTCCTGCCGATCGTGATGCCGTCCGTGGCCAACGTCGTCGGTTGGGCCTTCCTGCTGTCGCCCGGCCCCGGCTACCTCAACGCGCTGATGCGGCAGCTGCCGTGGTGGGACCACCTCGACTCCGGGCCGGTGAACGTCTACAGCTCGACCTGGATCATCATCATCACCGGCTTCGGCCTGACCTCGTTCGTCTACCTCTTCGTCAGCGCCGGCATGCAGAACATCAGCTCCGAGCACCTCGAGGCCGCTCAGTCCAGCGGGTCGTCCCAGCTCGGCGTGTTCTTCAAGGTCGTGCTGCCGCTGCTCCGCCCGTCGCTGGTGTACGGCGGCGGAGTGGCGTTGCTGCTGGGCCTGGGCCAGTTCACCGGTCCACTGCTGCTCGGCCAGAACGAGGGCATGAAGGTCCTCACGACCGAGATGTACCGACGGACGTCGGAGTCGCCGGTCAACTACGCGGCCGCCGCCGCGGCGGCCTCGCCGCTGGTGATCGTCGGGATCCTGGTCGTGCTCAGCCAGCGGTTCCTGCTCGGCAACCAGGCCCGGTTCGTCACCCATGGCGGCAAGTCGTTCGCGCCCGCCGGTGGCCGCTCGTACTGGGCTGCCTTCTTCGTCGGTCTCTACGGGTTCGTCGCGCTGGTGCTGCCACTGCTCGGCGTGCTGATCGTGTCGCTGTCGCCGTACTGGTCGGAGAACCTCAGCTGGGACCTGTTCACCCTCCAGAACTACCGGGAGATGGTGAGGACCCCTGGCGTCATGGAATCGGTGAGCACCAGCGTGGTGACCTCGCTCGCCGCCGTCGCGATCTGCGTGCCGGTGGGCCTCGCCGTGGCGACGCTCGTGGTGCGGAACCGGCACCTGACGGTCGTCCGCACGATCGCCGACGTGATCACCGCCCTGCCGCTCGGCCTGCCGGCGGTCATCTTCGGCGTCGGCTTCCTGCTGACCTACACCCAGCCGCCGTTCATCCTCTACGGCACCAAGTGGGTGATCATCCTCGTCTACATCGTGCTGATGATCCCGTTCGCCACCCGGATGCAGATGACGGCCCTGATCTCGATGGGCAACACCTACAGCGAGGCGTCGGCCGTGAGCGGCGCGAGCCCGCTCGTGACCAGCCTCCGCGTGACGCTGCCGATGCTGAAGCCCGCTGTCCTGAGCGCCGTGGCCCTGATGTTCATCCTGCTCACCCACGAATTCGCGGCGTCCCTGATGGTCCGCTCCGCGACGACCCAGGTGATGGGCACGGTGCTCTACGACCACTGGAGCAACGGCTCCTACACCCTGGTCGCGGCGATGGCGATCCTCATGTCGGCGGTGACAGCGGCCGGCGTCATGGTCGCGATGCTCGTCGGCGGCCGCAACGTCCTGGACAACCTGTGAACCCTCCCTTCCGATTTGCCCGCCCTGCCCGACCCGTCCGCCCTGCCCGACCCGTCCGGCCGAACCACTCGAGAGGTACATGATGGCCAGCTTCCGAATCTCCGGCCTCAGCAAGTCCTACGGCTCCAACGTCATCGTCGACGACCTCGACCTGGAGATCGACGAGGGCGAGTTCCTCGTCCTCCTCGGGCCGAGCGGCTGCGGCAAGACCACAACCCTCCGCTGCCTCGCGGGCCTCGAGACCCCGGAGGCGGGACGGATCGAGTTCAAGGGCCAGGCTGTCTACGACTCCTCCGCCCGCCTCAACGTCCCGGCCCACAAGCGCAGCATCGGGATGGTGTTCCAGTCCTACGCGCTGTGGCCGAACATGACGGTCCGCCGGAACATCGCCTACCCGCTCAAGGTCCGGAAGATGAAGGACGCCATCGCGGCGGGCCGGGTCGAGGAGACCGCGGAGATGGTGCACTGCGGTCACCTGCTCGACCGCTACCCCTCCCAGCTCAGCGGTGGCCAGCAGCAGCGGATCGCCCTGGCCAGGGGCCTCTCTGCGCGACCCGACCTCGTGCTCTTCGACGAGCCGCTGAGCAACCTCGACGCTCGACTGCGGGACCAGGTGCGCACCGAGATCCACCGCCTGCACGAGAGCCTCGGCTTCGGCGCGGTGTTCGTGACGCACGACCAGTCCGAGGCGTTCGCCCTCGGCGACAAGCTCGCGATCATGCGAGCGGGCACGATCGAGCAGCTCGGCACGCCCGACGACGTCTACAACAACCCCGCGACCGACTACGTCGCGGACTTCATCGGGATGTCGAACCGGCTCGAGCTGCGTCGGTCCGCCACGGGGTGGCAGACCGGCGACGGCGTCGACGTGCTCGTGCATCGCGACCTGCCGGACGCCGAGGCCGTGGTTGCCCGGATCTGGCCCGAGGACGTCCAGCTGCATCGCGGCAACGAGCCGTTGCCGCCCCACGCCGTCGCGCTCTCGGCGAGCCTGTTGTCGTCGGAGTTCGGTGGCCGCCACTACGACGTGACCGTCGCGGCCGGCTCCGAGGAGTTCCGGCTGCGGGCGGATGCCGCGACGCACGGGTCGTGGCTGCGCTCCTCGACCGCGGGGGAGCCCGTGGCCATCAGCTTCCGGCCGGACCAGATGCAGGTCTACCCGCTCGGTGAGGTGGCCGTGGACCGCCCGCTCGTCGCGGCATCCTGACCGAGCACCGTCAGGGTGCCATCCGGACGACCAGCCGTCCGCGCACCGTCCCGGCACGCAGCCGGTCGATACCCGAGGGGATCTCGTCGAAGCTGATGGACTCGAGCGCCGGCTGCAGCGTGCCGCTAGCCAGGAGCTGGTAGACCGCCTCGATGTCCTCGCGGGTCCCGCCCGAGGAGCCGTGGATGCGGGCCTTCTGGTGAATGACGTCGGCGGTGGTGAGGGTGGTGTGCTCGGCACCCAGCCCGACCATCACCACGTCGCCGCCGACCCGGATCGCGTGCACGGCCGCCTCGGTCGTCGTACCTGCACCGACGAAGTCGACCACGGCGTCGAGACGCAGACCGCGCAGGTCGTCAGCGGAGCCGACGGTGCCCGCCAGTCCCCACGACGCAGCGAGGGCCCGGGCCTCGGCACTGACCTCCGCTGCGTACACCTCGGCGCCGAGGTGCACCGCGAGCTGGGCCCCGAGCTGGCCGAGACCTCCCAGCCCGATGATGCCGACCCGCATGCCGGCGCGGACGCCGGCGACCCCGGCGACCGCGTGGTACGACGTCATCCCGGCGTCGGTCCCGACGGCAGCGAGCTCGTGCGAGAGGTCGTCGGGGACGGCGACGAGGTCGCCGGCCGGCGCGATCGTGTACGCCGCGTAGCCGCCGTCGCGGCTGTAGCCCGGCACCGTCCTGCCCAACGGGTGGACGCCCACCCGGTGTCCGGGCCTCCAGTCGGCGACCTCGTTGCCGACGGCAGCGACCTCGCCGGCGATCTCGTGGCCGAGCGTGATCGGGTTGCGGGTGATCGTCGCGGCCCAGGACGGCTCGTCGATCTCGCCGACGTCCGAGTGGCACATCCCGGCGGCCCTGACCTTGATCAGGACCTCGTCATCGCCGGGCTCCGGGACCGGGATCTCCTGGAGGTCCAGGGGTCGGCCGGTGCCGGTCCATCGCCAGGCGGACATCGTCTCATCTTGCATGAACTGAACTTAGTTCAGGTAGGCTGGCACTGTCCACCGCCCACCGACGAGAGGTGCTCAGGTGTTGAGTGCAGAGCTGCAGGTCGCGAGCTACCCCGAGGGCGGGGTGGGCCCGCAGCACTTCAGCGTGGTCAAGGTCGAGGTTCCCGACGGTGCCGACGGACTGGCCGAGGGCGAGGTGCTCGTGCGCAACACCTGGACCTCGGTGGATCCCGGTCTCCGTCTTCGTCTCCGGGCAGCGGCGCCTGAGGGGTACTTCTCGGCCTTCCCCCTCGGCGCGCCGATGGACGGCATCCTCACCGTCGGCGAGGTGGTCGCGTCGCGCGCCGCCGGTTTCACGACGGGGGACACGGTGTGGCACTCGCTCGGGTGGCGGGAACACTCCGTCGTCCGGGCGTCGGACGAGGCGATGAACGGCATCGGTACCCTGCGGCAGCTCGAGCTCCACGGCAACGAGCCGCAGTGGTTCCTCGGCGCACTGGGCCCGATGGGCCTGACGGCGTACGCCGGGCTCGCCGTCGCCCGTGCGCTGCGTGGCGGCGAGGTGCTGTGGGTCTCTGCCGGCGCCGGCGCGGTGGGATCTCTCGTTGCCCAGATGGCCCGGCTGCTCGGACATCACGTGATCGCCTCGACCGGCTCGCAGGAGAAGGTCCGCTGGCTCCAGGACACCCTCGGCGTCGACGCGTTCAGCTATCGCGACGAGGAGCCGGGAGCCGCGTTGAAGCGGCTGGCGCCCGACGGCATCGACGTCTACTTCGACAACGTCGGCGGCGACCACCTCGAGGCGGCCCTCGACGCGATGCGGATGCGAGGCCGGATCGCGCTCTGCGGTTCCGTCTCCGACTACGAGTCCGAGCCCCGCGGCCCGAGCAACGTGTTCCTCGCGACCGCGAAGAACCTGACGCTCTCGGGCTTCCGCGGAAGTCTCTACCTGGATCTCCTGCCCGAGATGCAGGCCCGGGTCGGTCGGTGGCTGCAGGAGGGCCACCTGGTCTGTCCGGAAACCGTCTACGACGGACTCGCGACGGCGCCGCAGGCCCTCGCCGACATGCTGCGCGGCCGGACGCGCGGAAAGACCTTGGTGCGGCTCTAGTCGCGCCCGAAGAGTGAGGAAGAGCAATGCAGGCAGACCGCGACACCGCGGCCCTTGTCGCAGCGACCACGGCGTTCGTACGGCGCGAGGTCATCCCTGTCGACGACGAGCATGACGGCGACATCGAGGCAGCAGGCGGCGAAGCACTGCGCCGCCGGCTCCAGGAGGGGGCGCGCGCGGAAGGGCTGCTGTCGCCGCACGGACCGGTCGACTGCGGCGGTCTCGGCCTCGGGATGGCGGCCCGCGCGCCGGTGTTCGAGGCGGCGGGCCGGTCGCTGTTCGGCCCGGTGGCGCTGAACATCAACGCCCCCGACGAGGGCAACGTCCATCTCCTCGACCACGTGGCGTCCGGCGCCCAACGGGCGCGCTACCTGGCCCCGCTCGTGAGCGGTCAGGCACGCTCGGCCTTCGCGATGACCGAGCCGGCCCCGGGGGCGGGCGCCGATCCGACGATGCTGACGACCGCTGCCGCGAAGGTCGACGGCGGGTGGTTGATCAACGGCCGCAAGCTGTTCATCACCGGTGCGGACGGCGCGAGCTTCTACATCATCATGGCGCGCACCAGCGGCGAGCCGGGCGAGCCGGGCGGAGCCACGATGTTCCTCGCGCCCAGCCGGGCGGCCGGGATCGACGTCGTCCGGCACATCGACACGGTCGACCGCTCGATGCTGGGCGGCCACTGCGAGATGCTGTTCACCGACGTCTTCGTGGCGGACGAGGACGTGCTCGGGGGAGTGGACGAGGGATTCCGGTACGCCCAGGTGCGACTCGGGCCGGCGCGGATGACCCACGTCATGCGATGGCTGGGCGCAGCGTCGCGTGCCCACGAGGTGGCCGTCAGGTACGCCGCGGAGCGCCCGGCCTTCGGCGGACGCCTCGCGGATCTCGGGATGATGCAGCAGATGATCGCCGACAACGAGATCGATCTCGCTGCCACGCGTGCGCTCCTCATGGAGGCGTGTCGTGAGCTGGATGCCGGTGGTCGGGCCTCTGAGTCGACCTCCATCGCGAAGACCTTCGCGGCCGAGGCCCTGCACCGGGTCGTCGACCGTGCCACCCAGATGTGCGGCGGGCTCGGCGTCTCGCGGGAGCTGCCGGTCGCGCGGATCGCACGGGAGATCCGGCCGTTCCGGATCTACGACGGCCCTTCGGAGGTCCACCGGTGGTCGATCGCCCGGCGCGCCGTACGTCGTCTCGCGGACACCGCAGCGTCATGACGGCGCCCAGCCGCGACGAGCTCGCGCTCGTCGCCGACGCGCTGTCCGACGCGGGTGTCGAGGTCGTCGGGCCGCTCGAGGCGGAGCTGATCTCGGGCGGTCGCTCCAACCTGACGGCCGTGATCTCCGACGGCCGGACCAGGTGGATCCTGCGCACGCCGCCGCGCGCCGGCCGGACGGCTTCGGCCCACGACGTCGCGCGCGAGCACCGGGTGACCGCGGCGCTGGCCGGCTCCGGCGTCCCGGTGGCCCCGGCTCTCCTGCTGTGCGAGGACGAGTCGCTGCTCGGCGTCCCGTTCACCGTCAGCGGCCACGTCGAGGGGGCAGCGATCCGGACGCAAGCAGACCTCGCAGAGCACGATGACGCAGCCGTCGGCGCGATGGTGAGTGGTCTGCTCACGACGCTCGCTGCGCTGCACCTGGTCGACCACGTCGCCGCCGGGCTGGAGGGCTTCGGCCGTCCCGAGGGGTACGCCGTGCGCCAGCTGAAGCGGTGGAGTCGCCAGTGGCAGAGCGTGGGGACCCCCGAGCTCGAGCCACTCGCGCGCGACGTGATGGCGCGGCTGGCCGACCGGGTGCCGACGCAGCGGGCGACGTCGATCGTGCACGGTGACTACCGCATCGACAACACGCTGATCGCGGTGGACGGACTGTCGCCACGGGTGGCTGCCGTCATCGACTGGGAGCTGTCGACGATCGGCGACCCGGTGGCCGACGTCGCCATGATGTGCGCCTACCGGCATTCGCCGTTCGACCTCGTGCTGGGAGCTCCGAGCGCGTGGACGAGCGAGCGCCTCCCCACGGCCACCGAGCTCGCTGCCGGCTACGAGTCGGCCGGGGGAGTGCGGCTGGACGACTGGGACTTCCACCTCGCCCTCGCGTGCTTCAAGGTCGCCGTGATCGCCGCCGGCATCGACCATCGGAGGCGAGCGGGCGCTGGTGCCGGTCCTGGGTTCGACACGGCCGGCGAAGCCGTCGAGCCCTACCTCGAGCTGGCCCTCCGCGGCACTGCCAGGACCGCGAGATCTCCGAGATCCTAGGGCGTCCAACTAAATTTTACCCGGACCGCGCGGTTCGTCAGACGCGTCCGACCGGCGGTCGCTCGGACTTCAAACAGCCGCGTGACCTGGGCAAACGCAGAACTGGCCGGTCACCGACCCGGTCGTGAGCACCGACCGTCCGCCGCGAATGTGACGCTTGACACGAGTTCAATTCAGTTCTACGTTTCGTGAACGAGCAGCACCCCGGTGTGAGGAGAATCGACGTGGCACCAACGCAGCAGGCCATCCAGCTGGATGAGCCGGTCGACCAGCTCCCGGAGCCGGAGCCACGCGCCTCGGGGACGGGTTCCCGCCGGCTCCTCGGCAAGCTCGCCCCGCGGCGCATCAGCGCGATCTACCTGCTGGGCTCCTTCATCGTGCTGTTCGGGTTGCTCAGCCCCGACACGTTCCTGACCGAGGTGACCTTCACGCTGGTCTTCCGGTCCGGCGTCGTGACCTGCATCCTCGCGCTCGCCTTCCTGGTGCCGCTCACCGCGGGGGTCTACGACCTCTCCATCGGCGCGGTCATGGCGCTCGGCCTCGGCATCGTCGTCTACCTGTCCCTGCACACCGACCTGCCGATCCTGGTGACCGCGCTGATCGCGATCGCAGCCTCCGCGCTCAGCGGGGCGGTGTCGGGGTTCATCGTGGTCAAGCTGCACGTCGACTCGTTCATCGCGACCCTCGGCGTCAGCCAGGTGCTGGCCGGCGTGTTGCTGCTGATGTCGAACAACACCCAGCTGATCGGCGACTTCCCGGAGGGATGGGGAGAGCTCGGGCGCGGCGACTTCGCCGGCGTACCGGTGGTCGTCTGGATGCTTCTCCTGCTCGCCCTCGTGATGTGGTACTGCCTGGAGTTCACCGCAGTCGGCCGCCATCTCCTGGCGACCGGCGGCAACCGGGACGCGGCGCGGCTGGCCGGCGTACCGACCGAGCGGGTGCTGTTCGGGGTGTTCGTCGCCAGCGGCGCCATCTCGGGTCTCGCCGGCGTGGTCTTCTCCATGCAGAGCCCGGTGTTCTCGTCCAGCGTCGGTCCGGGCTACCTCTTCCCGGCCGTCGCCGCCGTCTTCCTCGGCGCCTCGCAGCTCTCCCAGCGTCCCAACGTGTGGGGCACCCTGATCGCCTACTTCGCGCTCGCCTTCGGCATCCAGGGGCTGGCGCTGTCCGCGTCCTCCGCCTCGGTCTGGAGCCAGCCGATGTTCCAGGGCGTGTCTCTCATCATCGCGGTGGCGGTCGCCAGCCGCCCGGTCCTGCGCAAGCTGCGGGCCTCGCGGGAGCAGGCCCCGGAGTCGGTGAGCTGAGGTGACGCTCCAGCAGCTGTCGCCCGACGGTGTCGAGGGCGCGACCCCCGTGCTGTCGATACGCGGCCTGTCCAAGACGTTCGTCTCGACCCGGGCGCTCAACGGTGTCGACCTCGACCTGCGGGCCGGGGAGATCCACGCGCTGGTCGGCCAGAACGGCTGCGGCAAGTCGACGCTGATCAAGGTGCTCGCCGGCTTCCACCAACCCGATCCCGGTGTCGAGATCAGGCTCGGGGGAGAGGAGGTCGAGCTGTCGAGCACGGCGGACGCCCATCGCGCGGGTCTGCGCTTCGTGCACCAGGACCTCGGCCTGGTGGGGACGCTCAACACCGTCGAGAACCTGATGCTCGGCCGCCGGCTCACGACCGCTCGCGGCGGCCGGATCCGCTGGGACGCCGAGCGCAGCGACGCCGAACGCCGGATGAAGGACCTGGGCTACGGCTTCGACGTCGCGCGACCCGTCGCTGCGCTCGGCGCCGCCGAGCGCACCGGAGTGGCCATCGCGCGAGCACTGTGGGACTGGGAGGCCGCGCGGGTCCTCGTCGTCGACGAGCCGACCGCGTCGCTGCCGCGCGAGGAGGTCGCGGTGCTGTTCGCGGCGCTCCAGCGGGTCCGGGCAGCCGGCCTGGGTGTCATCTACGTGTCCCACCGACTCGACGAGATCTTCGCTATCGGTGACCGCGTCACCGTCCTGCGTGACGGCGTCCGCGTCGGGACGTGGGACGTCGACGCCATCGACCAGGACGGCCTGGTGCGCTCGATGATCGGTGACGAGAAGCTGCGGCCTCCGCACGACCAGTCCGTCGAGCCGACGGGCGAGGTCGCCCTCGCGGTCACCGGCCTCAACGGCACCGTTGTCGAGGACGTCGACCTCCGGGTACGACGAGGCGAGGTCGTCGGGATCGCCGGTCTCACCGGCTCCGGACGCGAGGAGCTCCTGCCGCTGATCTTCGGAGTCGCATCGAGGACGGGCGAGGTCGAGCTCGACGGCCGCCCGGTGCCGGCGAACCCGCGACGAGCGATGCGGGCGGGACTCGCGCTCGTGCCCGCGGACCGCCGAGGTGAGGGCGCCATCCTCGAGATGCCCGTCCGCGAGAACTTCGGTCTCACCGACCTCCGCCGCTTCGCGACCCGCTTCGGCTTCCTGAGCCGCGCTCGCGAGACGAAGGAGGTCACGGAGTGGATCCGGCGCCTCGACGTCCGGCCGCCGCTTCCCGAGGCGCTCTTCGGCGCACTGTCGGGCGGCAACCAGCAGAAGGTCGTGCTGGCGAAGTGGCTGCGCCGGCAACCCGCCGTACTCCTTCTCGACGAGCCCAGCCAGGGGGTCGACGTCGGTGCCAAGGCCGTCATCCACGCCCTGGCTCGCCAGGTGGCGGCGGACGGCGCCTGCGTCGTGATCGCGTCGTCCGACGACAACGAGCTGTGCGACACCTGCGACCGGGTCCTCGTCATGCGCGACGGCCGCATCGTCGCGGAGGTCACGGGCTCCCGGCTCACCACGGCGGAGCTCAGCCGCCTCCAGCTCGGCCTCGGGGCGACCGTCTAGCAAAGGCGAAGGACACCCACGACCACCACGCAGCACGAGGAGAAGCGGAAGATGGGCACACTCGAGGGCAAGGTCGCCTTCATCACCGGAGCCGGTCGCGGCCAGGGCCGTTCGCACGCGGTGCGCCTGGCGGACGAAGGGGCGGACATCATCGCCCTGGACATCTGTGCCGACGAGGTGGAGACGGTCCCGTACGCCCTGGCGGCGCGCACCGACCTCGACGAGACCGTCGCGCTCGTGGAGGCGAAGGGTCGCCGCATCGTCGCCCACCAGGCCGACGTCCGCGACCTCGGCCAGGTCCAGAAGGTCGTCGACGCCGGGCTCGGCGAGCTCGGCCGGATCGACGTGGTCTGCGCGAACGCCGGCGTCGGCTCCTGGGCGGTCAGCTGGGAGATGTCCGAGCAGGTCTGGAAGGACATGATCGACGTCAACCTCACCGGGGTCTTCAACACGGTCCGGGCCGCGCTCCCGTCGATGGTCGAGCGCGGAGAGGGCGGCTCGGTGGTGCTCACCAGCTCGACCGCCGGCCTGATCGGCTACCAGAACACGGCTCACTACACGGCCGCCAAGCACGGCGTGATCGGCCTGATGAAGGTCCTCTCGCAGGAGCTCGGCCCCCACCGGATCCGTGTCAACGCGATCTGCCCCACCACGGTCAACACGCCCCTGGTCGTCAACGACGCGACGTTCCGGCTGTTCGCCCCCGGCGTCGCGGACCCCGGTCCCGACGATGTGCGCGAGGCGTTCGCAGGGCTCAACAGCCTGCCGGACGTGCCGTGGATCGAACCCCTCGATGTCTCCGAAGCAGTCGCCTGGCTCTGCTCCGATGCGGCCCGGTACATCACCGGGATCGCCCTTCCCATCGACGCGGGGAACACCGCGAAGAAGGGCTGACAGGCACTAACCGGGCACGATCTGCCCGTTCTCCACCCGGATCTCGGATCTTTCTGCAGCTTCAAACTGACATGAATTCAATTTATCAAGGAGTTCCGATGAAGAACTGGCAGCGCCTTGCGCGCATGTCGCTCGCCGTGCCGCTGCTGGCCCTCGGGCTGGCTGCGTGCGGTGATTCCGACACGAAGTCGACCTCGCCCGAGGCCTCGGCTGCCGCCGAGGCAGCTCCGGACCCGGTGACGACCCCGCCGACCGAGATCACGATCACCACTCCGCTCGAGGCCCCGCCCGAGGCCGGCAAGACCTTCTTCTGGCTGCAGTGCGAGCTGCCGATCTGCGGGAAGATCGGGACCGGCGTCGAGGCGGCGGTGGACGCTGCCGGGTGGAACTACGAGAACATCGTCTTCAAGGCCACCGACCCCGGCGGCGCCATCGAGTCGGCGATCCAGCAGAGCCCTGATGTCATCGGCATCACCGGCATCCCGTCGGCCGCGATCGAGGCTCAGCTCGCCAGTGCCGCGGAAGCCGGCATCCCCGTGGTCACCTGCTCGCCGGGTCCGGAGGACCCGTCTCCCGAGACGTACGCCGCGATCTGCAGCCAGACCACGCAGCCGGACGGGGAGAACCTCGCTCTGTGGGCGATCAAGGACTCCAGCGGTGGCGCCAACATCGTGACTGTCACCATCCCGAGCTTCCCGTCGCTGCAGACGACCGTCGACGGCGTGCACAAGATGGTCGATGAGCACTGCGCGGACTGCTCGGCCGACGAGCTCGAGCTGACCGTCGAGGACCTGGCCGGCGGCCAGGTGGCGTCGAAGCTCGTGGCCTACCTGCAGTCGAACCCCGACACCGACTACGTGCTGTTCAACTTCGCGGACCTCGAGATCGGAGTCCCGGAGGCGCTCCAGGCTGCCGGCTTCGAGGACAAGGTCAAGCTGATCGGCAACGGCGGCGGGCCCCAGCAGTTCGAGGCGCTCGTCGAGGGTGGCGGGATGGACGCCGCCTGGGTGGCGTACCCGAGCCTCTACTCGGGGTGGCAGATGGTCGACGCGGCGCTCCGACTCGTCGACGGCGGCACGCTTCCTGACGGCTACCACGAGGAGATGAGGTCCCTGCCGACGTACATCGTCGACACGCCGGAGGCGGCGGAGGCGCTGGCGCCGTCGTACGACTTCGCCGGCCCTGCGGGGTACGAGGAGCAGTTCACCGAGCTCTGGCAGCTCAACTGAAGGCTTGCGGGGGCGCCGGTCATCGTGCCGGCGCCCTCCGCATCCACCTTCATCCGACACGTCATCGACCAGCGCCGGCCCGGGCGGCGCCCCGCAGAGAGGAAGCTCCGATGCAGCTGCAGGAAGAGGCTCGCCCCAGGTCGGGAATCGACCTGAACCTTGCCCTGCCGTCATCGGCCACGCCTGATGGCGTCGGAGAGCTGGCGCTCGCGGCCGCCCTGTTCACGCCGGACGAGATCGGTGACGAGGTCCGCGTTCTCGTCTGCTGGCCGGGCGGGTCGTACGGACGGGACTACTGGGACATCCGACTCCCTGGTCACGACGGCTACAGCTTCGCCGAGCACATGACGTCGCGCGGCTTCCTGGTGGTCGCGGTCGACCCGCTGGGCGTCGGAGGCAGCGGACGGCCCGCGGACGGCACCGTCTGCACGTACGAGGCGCTGGCCACCGCGGCCCACGGCGCGATAGAGGTTCTTCGCGCCCGTCTGGCGGACGGGTCCCTCGCCGCCGGGCTGCCGCCCATCGCCGAGCCGAGAATGGTCGGCGTCGGGCACTCCATGGGCGGTGGGCTCGTCGCCATCCAACAGGCGCAGTGGGGCAGCTACGACGCGATCGCCGTCCTGGGCTACACGCACGGAGTCAAGACTCGCTCTGTCGACCACGGGGACGACGCGTCGCTGCGCTCCACCGCCGTCGAGCTCGCCAAGGGATTCTGGGGCTCGCAGTGGGAGGCGGGGTACGGCGTCGTCGACAAGGTGCCTCACCAGGCGTGGCTCAACGGTCCTGACGTGCCGGCCGAGATCATCGCCGCGGACAATGCCAACTCGGTCGTCTGGGCAGCCTGGCCCTACGTCGACGCGCTCCACGTCGGCTTCACGGCTGCTCACGCTGCTCAGGTCTCGTCGCCTGTGTTCGTGGCGTTCGGTGAGTTCGACATCAGCGAGCAGCCGCGAGACGAGGCTGCGTTCTACGAACGGGCGGACGACATCACGCTCTTCGTGCTCGCAGGGAGCTATCACTGCCACAACTTCCAAGCCCGACGCGCAGACCTCTGGGACCGCATCGGCGGATGGGCGACCGGTGTGGCCGGATCCCGTCCGTCGGCCGGCTCCTTCCAGCGCGTGCCGTAGCAGCTCCGGAGCCCTTGTGGCCCCGATCACTTTGCCGTAAATTGAATCGAACTGGGTTCACTTCCGTTTCGGGCCGGAAGGAGCCGAGTTCTCAGCCGGGCCCCAGGCCCGAAACCGAGTGGAGGGTACGTCCCCAATGAACACCGATCACCACGCCTTCTTCATCGACGGAGCCTGGCGTCCCGCGCAGTCGGATGACCACTTCGACATCATCTCGCCGCGGTCGGAGGAGCGGATCGGCCGCGTGCCCGCGGCCTCCACCGCCGACATCGATGCGGCCGTCGCCGCCGCGCGACAGGCGTTCGACCACGGTGAATGGCCCCGCCTCAGCCCTGCTGAGCGTGCCGACTACCTGACCCGGATGGCGGACGCGATCGCGCGGCGCCAGGAGGAGCTTGCGCCGCTCATCACCGAGGAGCTCGGGTGCACGTTGTTCCTGTCTCAGGTCTACCAAGTGGTGTCACCGGTGATGAGCCTCAACTACAACGCCGAGATCGGCCGCAGCCTGGACACGTCCGAGGTGCGGCTCAGCGACCTCGGTCCGCTTGCAGCGAGCTCCGAGGGCGGCAGCATCATCCCGATGGCCGGCGCGAGCCTCGTGGTCCAGGAACCGGTCGGCGTTGTCGCCGCCTTCCCTGCGTACAACTTCGCGTTCCCGGCCGTGCCGCAGAAGGTCGGCCCGGCGCTCATCGCGGGCTGCACCGCTGTCGTGAAGGTGACCGAGCCCAACCCACTGGCGACCTTCATCTACGGCGACATCTGCGAGGAGGTCGGCCTGCCGCCGGGCGTCATCAACATCGTCGCGGCCCGCGCGCCGGAGGCTGAGTACCTCGTGCGCCACCCGGGCGTCGACATGGTCAGCTTCACCGGCTCGGTGCAGACCGGAGCCCGGATCGCCGCTGCGTGTGGCGAGCTGATCAAGCCGTGCGTGCTGGAGCTGGGCGGGAAGTCGGCCGCGATCGTCCTCGACGACGCGAAGCTCGAGGACGCCCTCCCGGTGCTCATCGGAGCCAGCGTCGGGACGAACGCCGGTCAGAGCTGCGTCGCACTGACCAGGCTCGTCGTACCCGCGGCGAAGTACGACGAGTACGCCGAGGCCCTCGTCGAGGGTTTCCGGTCGCTGAAGATCGGCGACCCGATGGAGGCCGACACCGTCATCAGCCCGCTGGTGACCGAGCGGCAGCGGGACCGGGTCGAGGAGTACGTCGAGCTCGCACGCAAGGAAGGCGCGACCGTCGCGACCGGCGGCCGCCGGCCGGCCGGTCTCGATCGCGGCTGGTACTTCGAGCCCACCCTGATCACCGACGCAGACAACGACATGCGCGTCAGCCGCGAGGAGATCTTCGGTCCCGTGGCCTCGCTGATCCCTCACCACGGTGAGGACGACGCCGTCCGCATCGCCAACGACAGCGAGCTCGGGCTCTCGGGCGCCGTGTTCACCGCGGACGACGCCCACGGGTTCGAGATCGCCCGCAGGGTGCGGAGCGGGACGTTCTCGGTCAACACCTTCGCGGCCGACCTCGGCTCTCCCTTCGGCGGCTACAAGCGGTCCGGAATCGGGCGTGAGCACGGGCCGACGGCGTACCAGGAGTTCCTGCACTACAAGACCATCTCGGTCGACCCGAGCCGTCAGCTCCCCGAAGCCGTGACCGCGGGCGTACGACGCGGAACCGGTCCCGGCACGCACTGAGCGACCCGATGGACGCGCAGTTCCCCCATGTGTTCTCGCCCTTCCGGTTGGCCGGCTTCGACCTGAGGAACCGGCTGGTGGCGCTGCCAGCGGGGACCAGCCTGGTCGAGCGCGGGATCCCGACCCACGGGGACATCGAGCACTTCGAGCGGCTGGCCGCCGGTGGCGTCGGACTGATCATCGGCGGCGCCACCGTCGTCCACTCCACGTCGGCGTTGCGGTCCGGCAAGCTGGTCGAGGGCTATCTCGACGCCGTCGTGCCGGCGATGAAGGAGAAGGCGGACGTCGTCCACCGGCACGGCGCCCGCCTGGTAGGTCAGCTGGTCCACCTGGGGCGGGAGTTCATCGGCGGCGAGTCCGACCAGCCACCGATGGCACCCTCGCCGATCAAGACCGTCCGCGACGCCTATCCGCCCCACGAGCTCACCGTCCGTGAGATCGACGCGATCATCGAGGGCTGGAGGGTGTCGACCGAGAACCTGGTCAAGGCCGGCCTCGACGGCGTGGAGATCCACGCCGCCCACGGCTACCTTGCGGCCCAGTTCCTGTCACCGCTCACCAACCAGCGGACCGATGACTTCGGAGGCTCCTTCGACAACCGGATGCGCTTCCTGCGCCTGGTGATCGAGGCGATGCGGTCGGTCACCCCCGACGGCTTCGCGCTCGGGGTCCGGCTCAGCGGGGAGGAAGAGATCCCGGGCGGGATGGCGATCGACGACTGCGTGCGGGTCTCCGAGGCGCTGGCCGCGGCGGGCGGCGTGGACTACCTCAGCATCACCCACGGCACCCGAGGGACCTACGTCAAGGACTCCACGGGGCCCGACGCCGTCGCCGTGCCGTCAGCTTCCCGGGTCCGGGCCGCTACCGGACTGCCGACGCTGGTCGGCCAACGGATCCGGGACGTCGGCACCGCCGAGCACGTCGTCAAGGCCGGCCACGCCGACCTGGTCGGCATGGCGAGGGCGCTGCTCGCCGACCCCGACCTGCCCGCCAAGTCCCAGCAGGGACGGCTCGACGAGATCCGCGGCTGCATCGGTGTCAACCAGGACTGCCGGGCGTTCGACCCGCACCTGCACTGCGCGGTCAACGCCGAGGTCGGGCGCGGCCGGTTGCCGACGGTGGGGGTGCGGGTCGCCTCAGCGAAGGACATCTACGTGATCGGTGGTGGCCCGGCCGGGCTGGAGGCTGCCCGCGTCGCCGCCGAGCGCGGCCATCGGGTGACGCTCTTCGAGGCCGAGACCTCGCTCGGGGGAGCGGTGCGCGTCGCTGCGGCGTCCCCTCATCGCGCAACCCTCATCGACGTCGTCGACTACCTCGCGCGGGAGACCCGCCGGCTCAAGGTCGACGTCAACCTCGGCGCCCCGATCTCGACGGACGACCTCGCGGAGGTCCGGGGCATCGCCGACCACGTCGTCGTGGCGACCGGCTCGAAGCTCGGGGACCTTCCACCCGCCCCGCTCGCGCGCGGAGCCGTGGCTGTCGACCAGGTGCTCGCCGGTGCTGTCCCGGACGAGCCCGGCAGCGCAGTGGTCTACGACGAGAGCGACGGGTTCTGGTCGGCGTACAGCGCAGCGGAAGCGCTGGCCGGGCGCGGCTGGGAGGTGACCTTCGTGACCGCACTGACCGCGCTCGCACCGCGGGTCCCCGCGGAGAGCGTCGGTCCGCTGCTGCGGCGCCTCGGTGACGCCGGCGTCGCCCTCGAGGTCGCCCACCGGGTGGTCGTCCCCGACGACCCGGGTGCCCCGTTGCTCCTCCGGCCGCTGTTCGGCCGGCACGACCGCATGACGGAGCCCGACCTGCTGGTGTGGCACCAGCCCCGGATCGGCGACGACGTACTGCTGCGTGCGACGTCCGCCGACGCGACGCTGACGGCGATCGGCGACTGCGTCACGCCCCGCCGGATCAGTCACGCGATCGCCGAGGGATACCGCGCCGGCGCCAGCGTCTGAACCGCCGACCCACCAGGACCGACCAGGACCGACCAGGACCACCGACACCGAGGAACGAGGAACACCATGACCACAGTCGAAGACCGGATGCTCATCGAGGACACGCTGTACCGCTACGCATCGAGCATCGACTCGGCCAGCCTCGACCAGCTGACCGATGTGCTCCACCCCGATCTGTGGGCCCAGTACGGCAACGCCGAGCCGGCCGAGAGCGCCGAGACGGTGATCGGCTGGATCCGTGAGGCGACCAAGACCTGCGTCTGGCAGCACCACCTGCTCAGCGTCTACCACGTCGACGTGCAGGGCGACTCCGCGACCGCGCTCGTCTACCACACGTCGTACCAGAAGTTCGCGGGCGACGACGAGGTCTGCGTCCTCGTCGGTCGCTACCACGACGAGCTGACCAAGCACGAGGGCACCTGGAAGATCTCGCGGCTGGTCTTCGAGATCATGTGGGGCGAGCGCCGCGCGGACGCGGCCGGCTACCTCGAGGCGGTCGGTGGCCGGGGTCCGAAGGTGCCCGGCTGGCCGGCCTGACCGAAGAATTGACCTGAGTTCATCTCATCTTGCTAGCATCGTCTCATCCGACACAGGCTCGACGCCTGGGCTCGCGGACCAGACAGACGAGGTGGACACATGGTGCAGACGTTGCCGGAGACGGAGGGTCCGCGCTCCAAGCGAGCGCTCATCCTGACCGCGGCGATCGACAGCTTCGGCAAGGACGGGTACGAGCACACGAAGTGGGCCAGGATCGCCGACCAGGTCGGCATCGGCCAGACCGCGCTCTACCACTACTTCGAGTCGAAGGCCCACTGCCTCCTCACGATCATGAGCATGGAGCTGGACCGTTCCCTCCAGCGGTTCCGCGAGGTCACCGCGTCTGCGCCGGGAGCGCGGGAGGCGCTCGAGGCGGCGATCGCGGCGGCGTACGACGTGACCCCGCGCGAGGTGTCGCAGATGCGCATCCTGCAGAGCCACATGGACCTTCTCGCCACTCCCCGGCCGTCGGAGAAGGAGGAGGCGGAACGTCAGCGCTCGCGTGAGCTCGTCCGGGAGATCGAGAGCGAGTGGACCGCTCTCCTGAAGCGTGGCATGCGGTCGAAGGAGTTCGCCAAGCGCGACCCGCACGCGATCGCCACCGTCGTGCTGGCCATGATCGTCAGCGTGTGGCGGTGGTACCGCCCGGGCGGCCGGATGACGCTCGACGAGGTCCGTGAGCTGATCACGGGCGCCTGCCTGCGGGTCGTCGGTCCCTAGCCGACTCAGTCCTCGAGGATCGTGATGGCGCCCTCGGGACACGAGGCCGCCGCGTTGCGGACGTCCTCCACCTGGTCAGCCGGTACGTCGAGGGTCTGACCGCGTGCGGTCACGAACCCTTCGTCGTCGTCCTCGAGGAAGTCCTCGGCGAGGTCGTAGCAGCGGCCGTGTCCTCGGCAGAGGTCGCTGCGAACGGTCAGCTTCATGCCGGGACCTCCCACCGGAGCGGAAGGCTGAGCAGGGTCAACATGGCGCCGCCGCCGCGTTCCATCAGCGGCTCCTCGCTCGCCACCTCGAAGGCGGGGATGACCTTCAACCACTCCTCGACCGCGACCCGCATCACCATCCGGGCGAGGTGCGCGCCGAGACAGCGGTGGGGACCGCCGGCGAACCCGAGGTGGTTGTTGGCCTTGCGGTCCACGACGAACTCGTCCGGCCGGTCGTAGACCCGCGGGTCCCGGTTGGCACCGGAGACCAGGCCGTAGACCATGTCGCCCTTGTTGAGCGGACAGCCGTGGAAGTCGGTGTCCTGCGCCACCTTCCGTCCGTCGCCGAAGATGATCGTGTAGAGCCGGAGCGACTCCTCGACCGCTGAGGGGATCAGCTCCGGCTCGGCGAGGAGCCGGTTGCGGTCGTCGGGATGCTCGGCGAGGTGGCGGAACAGGTAGCCGAGCTGCCCGCGTGTGGTGTCGAGCCCGGCGAGGACGAGCACCGTCAGGATGTCCAGGATCAGGGCGTCGTCGAGCGGTTCGTCGTCGATCTCGGAGTGCAGCAGCAGCGACACGAAGTCGTTGTCGCGGGGAGCGGACTCGCCGCGGCGGGCTTCGAGGACCTCCACCCAGTACTGCCGGATGCCACCCAGTGCTGCGCCCATCGCCTCCTGCTGCGCGAGGTCGCCGCCGAACCCGGCGAAGAAGTCCTCCACCCACGGGCCCATCAGGTCGGCGTCGGAGCCGGGGACGCCGATGATCGTCAGGAAGATCTCGGTGGGGAGTCGCATCGCGAAGTCGGTGACGAAGTCACACTCGCCCGCCGGCGCGAGATCCGCGACCAGGCGGCGGCCGATCTCGTGCGCCTCGGGGGCGATCCGGGTGATTGCGTTGGGAGCGAACCAGCGGCTGATCAGCTGGCGGTACTTGCTGTGGTCGGGCGGGTCGATCTGGGTGGGTACGAAGCGGTAGACCGGGTCGGGCTCCCACGGGGTGATCGACTCGCTGGAGAAGATCTCCGGGTGCTGGTACATCTCCCGGACCTCGTCGTACCGCGTGAAGACCCAGTAGCCCTGGGCGTGGGTGTTGAAGAACGCCGGGCTCTCCTCCCTCAGCTCGTTGGCCTTCTGCCAGTGGCTGCCCACCTCGAGAGGGGGTGAGGCGTCCAGGTGGATGACCGGGCAACCGCTCGGTACCCGGCCCGTGGCCTTCAGGTCTTCATTCGCCGACAGCTCGGTCATCTTGTCCTCGATCCCTGCCTGCCAGCGGGCCGGCGCTCGTTACAAACTGAGTTCGGTTCAGGTGCGATCTGAAATGTAACGCGCATCACGGTCACTAGGCAACAGTCGCCCGGGTTAAGGAAATCCTGGCGGATCGCCGTGAGATCAGGCCGGGCACCAGTTGCCGTGGAAGCCGGCCGGGATCTTGTGCGGCACGTGCACGCTCGCGACGTCGTCGAGGGTCGCGGCGTCCAGGATCCGCAGATCGGTGGTCGCCTCGGCGGCGTCGTACACGAAGCCCATGAGGACGCCGTCGTCCTCGGCGGCGTCGGGGCCGGACTCGACGAACACGAACTCGCCGGCCAGCCGGCCCGGCCCGAACGAGCGGGTCGTCGACGTGCCGGCGACCCGGTCGTGCCGGTGGAGCAACGTGTTGTTGGAGAGATCGCGCAGGTCGGCGGCGACGGCGTACCCGTAGCGGTGCCGCCGGCCGAGCCGCCGCTCGTCGACCCGCGGGAACTCCTGGGCCCGGTCGTCGGCCCGCTCCTCGCGCACCTTCCCGGCGTTGAGGTCGATGGTCCAGCGGTCCAGGGTGGGCGGGTCCTCGACCGGTCCGCGGAACTCGCTGGCGAACATCTTCGGGTGCCGGACGACGTCGACGACGACGGAGTCGCCCTCGTCGTACGCGTTCATCGAGTGGAAGACGTAGCAGGGCTCGACGTCGAACCAGCGGACGTCGCTGGCGCCGCCCTCGCGCGGCATCACGCCGACGCGCGCGGGGTAGCGCGGGTTCCAGCGGTACGGCATCACGCCGCCGCCGGTGGACTGCCGGCCGACGGCGGCGACGACCGGGTCGGGGACGCGGACCCGGCCGATGAGGGCGGACAGCACCAGCCGGGCCGGCGTACGGAGGAGGCGCGGGACGCTCGCTTCCGCGGCCTGGCGCGGGTCGAAGGTGACCGGGAGGTCGAAGAGGACGACGTGCTTCTCGGTCAGGGCGAAGTCGTGCATCATCGGGCTGCCGTTGACCTCGATGTCGACGGTACGACGAGCCCGGCCGTCGGTGCCGATCACGGAGTACTGCACGGTGTTGCCGCGGGCGAAGGAGTACGACACCGCGTGCAGCTCGCCGGTCTCGGGATCCCGCTTGGGGTGGGCGGTGTAGCCGCCGTGGATGGTGCCGTCGAAGTCGCAGGCGCCCACCGTGTCGAGCTCGTCGGTGAGCTCGTAGTTGACGACGCCGCCCTCGACCAGGGCCAGGGTCCGGCCCGCGTGCGCCAGCACGTTGGTGTTGGGACCGATGGCGTCCATCCCGCCCCGGTGCGGTCGCGCGCTGAACGGCTCGCCGAGGGCCTGGGCGACCCGCTCGGTGCGGACCCAGCGGTTGCGGTACCACTCGGCCCGGCCGTCGCGGAGCCGGACGCCGTGGACCATCCCGTCGCCGGTGAACCAGTGGTACGTCGCCGGGTCGACCTCGGCGACCGGGTTCGGCCCGTTGCGGAGGTAGCGGCCGTCGAGGTGGTCGGGGATCGTGCCGGTCACCGGCAGCTCGGTGAGCGTCTGCTCGACGCTGACGGGGCCGAACGGACCCTCGAGGAACATGTTGGCCATCGCGGACTCCCCTTTGTCGTAACAGTGTTACGAAACGACCATAACCCCGCACCGTCCGGTCGGCAACCGCCAGTTCCCGACCGCTCCGCGTCAGCCCTCGACCCCGGTGGCGTCGTGCGCCTCGCCCACCGGCTTGCTCTCCGGCGAGCCGCGCTGGCGCAGGTAGATGGCCAGGACTGCCATGGACCCGACCGCGAGGAACTCCGACTGCCAGTTCTGCAAGGTGCGTGACCAGAAGTCGGCGTTGGCGACGTACTCGGTCCAGGTCAACGGGTCCTGGCGCCGGCCGAGCCGGGCCTCGTTGAAGGCGACCTGGCCCGCGATCGACTGGGCCAGCCACGACACGAGGAAGATCGTGCCCATCACCAGGGCCAGCGACCAGGAGAAGACGGTGGTGCGGATCCCGCCGACCGCAGCCCACCGCGGCGAGCGCTCGTCGGCGTACTTGCCGACCTTCTGGTCCTCGTCCGACTCGAGGCCCGCCTTGTCGAGCTCCTTGGACTCGGGGGAGCCGCGCTGGAGCAGCCAGACCGTCGCCGTGATGAAGAGGAGGAACTGGAGGTACTCGCTCTGCCAGTTCTCGGTGATGTCGACGGCGAAGTCCGACGAGACCAGGTACCTGCCGAACGACAGCGTGCCGAGCCCGTCGGCGGCCTGCTCGGCGTTGGAGGCGTGCCAGCCCGCGAATGCCTGCCCCGCGAGGCTGAGCAGGAAGAGCGCGCCGAAGAAGAGTCCGAGCGAGTGGTGGCGGAGCGCACGACGCATGTGCGGTCACATCCTGGTGAGGCCGACAACGAGGAAGAACATCAGGCCGAGGACGATGACGGCCAGGTAGCCGAAGAACAGGACTCGCACCTCAGCCCACCTCGATCGCGCAGTCGTGTGGCTGATCGCCGGAGCGCGGTGGACAGCCGACGGCGGTCAGCAACCATCGGTCGTCGTACCTCGATAGGAAGGCCGTCTCGTCCGGGTACTCCACCTGGGCCATGGACCCGTAGACCCGCGCCTCTCCCTGCCCGGTGTCCCCGGGGAGCTGCTGGTCGAGGATCGAGTCGGCACAGGGCTTGCCCTCCTGCTCCTCGAGGGACTCACGAGCCTCCGGGGCGAGATCCGCGCACGCTGCGGCGGCGTCATCCGCGGCGATCGCGGCGTAGAAGTGCGCCGCGCGCTCCGCGGCGTCGTCGTCGGCCGCCGACCCGCAACCCGACGCCAGCGTCAGTACGACGACGCCGGCCGCGAGGGCACGGGGCCGAGGGGACACCTCAGCGCTCGGCCTCCTGCGCGAGCTTGTCCGCCAGCTCGTCCTTGGGCATCGACGAGGCGCCGGTGACGCCCACGTTGGCAGCCTGCTGCTCGAGATCGGCCTTGGTGATGTCGGCCGGCTGGTCCCCGAGGTGCTCCTCGCGGACCGCCAGGAACGCCTCGCCGAGCTGCTCGCGCCGAGCGGCGTCGATCCGCTCGCGCATCCCCGGGAGCACGGTCTGCTCCTCTTCCTCGACGTGGTGCTTCACCGCGTCGACGAGCTCGCGGAGCACGGTCCCGAAGTCGTCCGAGTCCGGATCGGTCGCAGCGACCTTCTTGGCGAGCGCGTCGGCCTCGAGGTGCTCCTTCTGGCTGTGCTCCACGTCGTCCGCGCCGCCGGCCTCCCGGGCCGCCGGGTAGACCTCGGACTCCTCAGCGCGGCTGTGCGCGGTCAGCAGCGTGGTCATGACCGGCACCAGACCGGCGCGCTTGTCCGGCTCGTTGAGGAGCGTGTCGAACAGGCGCTCCAGCTCGCGGTGGTCCTTCAGGATCAGGTCGACGACATCTCCGGTCATGGGTGCTCCTCGGGCTCGGTCCTACGGTCTGAACCGCAGGTACCCGACCAGAAGCCACCCATCCCAGCCCGTCAGTCGGCCGGCTCGAACTCCCCGGTGTTCGACCAGCGCAGTGCCTCGCCGAGGCCGGAGAGGATCCAGATGATCGCCGCAGCGACGTAGACCGTGGCCAGCCGTTGGTCGTCGACGACGGACTGGGCGACGACGGCGAGCAGTGCGGCGCCGATGGCGAGGACGAGGGTCAGGATCGTCTTCCGCTTGCCCTTGGCGAGCTCATCGGGCGTGTCGTACGGCGCGAACGGGCGCTGTTGTCTCATCGGCGGTCCTGGCGGGCGGTGCTGGCGGAGCTGGCAGTGCCGAGGACGCTACCGGCGACGGCGCCGGTGCGGAGTCGATTCGCCGAACCTGTCTGCTGGAGGCGGGAGCGGGTACGGCCCAGGGGTCAGTCCCGATCGAGAGGAGAACCCTGATGTCCACGATGGAGAAGACCGTCACCGTCGACCTCCCCGTGAGCACGGTGTATGACCAGTGGACCCAGTTCGAGACGTTCCCGCAGTTCATGGAGGGCGTCGAGGAGGTCCGCCAGATCGACAACACGCACCTGCACTGGAAGGCCGACATCCTCGGGGTCACCCGCGAGTGGGACGCCGAGATCGTCGACCAGACGCCGGACGAGCGGATCACCTGGCGGGCGACGGACGGTACGACGAACGACGGCACCGTGTCGTTCGCCTCGGACCCGAGCGGCCAGCACACCGAGGTCACCCTGCGGCTGGAGTTCGAGCCGTCCGGCATCGTCGAGAAGGCGGGGGACCTCACGCACCTGATCCAGCACCGGGTCGACGGTGACCTGGAGCGGTTCAAGGACTTCATCGAGTCGCGCGGCCTCGAGACGGGTGGCTGGAGGGGCGAGGTGAAGCCCGGCGACGTCTGATCCGGCTACGCCTGGTGCCGGGCCAACCCGCCGGCGACGCCCGTCATCGCGATCAGCCTCGTCACCCGCCGCGGCGGGCGGTACAGCACCAGGTGCTGGTCCGCCGCGGCGAGGATGGCCGCCGACGACTCGATGGCCCGCAGTCCGGCGACGTCGCAGAACGTCACCCCGGCGAGGTCGAGCACGACGAGGTCCGCCGGGCACGAGGTCGCGGCGATGGCGTCCAACGCGTCGACCAGCAGGTGCGCGGAGTCGAGGTCGAGCTCGCCGGTGAGCCGGACGACCGGGAGCGTCGGGGTGAACTTGATCCGCACGTCGAGGACCGAGGCGATGACGGAGTCGCTGGTGGCGATCGTGTGACCGGTGCTCGCGACGTCGTCGTCCGGCCGGTCCCGGACGCTCATCTCACTGTCCTGAAGCGCGCCGGGTGGCGGATCGGCGGGCCGGACGGCCGGGGCAGCCGGACGCCGTGGAGCCGCCCGACGGCGGTCTCGACGTGAGCGCGCACCACCTGGTTCCACTCTTCCGTGTCGTCCGCTGCGCACACGGCGTGGACGAGACTGCGGGCGACCGACTTGACGGAGCAGTCGGTATCCCTGGCCCAGTCACGGAGTACGTCGACCGCCTGCTCGGCATCGATCCGGTACAGAAGGGTCAGGATCCCCTTGGCCTGCTCGACCAGCGCACCCTGGGGCTGCTCGTCGTCGTGGTCGGGCATGGGTCCTCTTCGTCCTTCCGGACCTCCTGAGGAGATCTGCAGCGGAGGTACCCAATCTCGTCCCGAATGCACGCCCTCGTCGAGGTTGCGCCGGCCGGTCCGGCCGGTCCGGCCGGTCCGTCCGGTTCGTCCGGTTCGGCGGAGGTAGCACAGGCGGGCCATGCCCGCGCACCTGTCGGTCAGGAAGCGCGTGAACGGCTCCGCGACTGCGGTGCACCGCTCAGCCTGGACGGGTGATCCGTCGTACCTCCATCGCCGCCGCGGCGCTCGCCGCGCTCGCAGCCGTCGCCGGACTGGACCCCGGTGACGCTGCCGGTCAGGGGACGCCGCCGGACGGCCCGGGCACCGCGGGCCCGCCGTACGACTATGCGACCGAGCTGATGGGCGGGTACGCGTTCCTGCCGTTGCCCGATCAGGCCGCGCTCACCGTGACCGATCATGGCTACCTGTTCCGCGCCGGGCAGCAGGACACCCACCTGGTGGTGACGCTCACCGATGACGGGATCCGGTTCGCCGACACCGGGACCGCGGCGTTCAAGCGGCTCGCGGGTACCTGCGTCGAGGAGCACGCGGACGTGGGGATCGCGGCGCTGTGCACGGTGCCGGCGGGAATCAGCGCGGACGCGCCCCTGCTGGTCGAGGTGTGGCCGCGGCTCGGCGACGACTACGTCGACGGGTCGGGTCTGCCCGAGACGGTCGCGATGACCATGCTCTCGGACGCGGGGCACGACACGGCCCTGTTCGGCGCCGGCCCGGACTTCTTCAACGGCTTCACCGGGCGTGACCGGGTCTGGGGCGGCGACGGCAACGACTGGATCCGCACCGGTCAGGGTCCGGACCAGGTGTGGGCAGGTGCCGGCGACGACCAGCTGGTGGCCACGGACGGCCGGGACGTCCTCTTCGGGGAGGACGGCGACGACCTGCTCGGGGGCGGTGCGGGCGACGACCGCCTCGACGGGGGGCTGGGCGCCGACCGGCTCAAGTGCGACGGCGGAGCGGACACCGCGACGACGGACGGCGCGGACCGGCTGCGGTCGTGCGAGGTGGTCACCCGCCAGTAGCGGCCGGGTGCCCTATCGTCTGCCGGGTGAGCGCCGTTACCCCCGCAGCCGTGGTCGACCGCCTGCGGGCCGCCTTCGGGCGACCGACCGAGCCCGACACCCCCCACCGCACCCTGCACGCCAAGGGCGCGTTCTACGCGGGCACCTTCACCGCGACGCCCCGGGCCGCCGAGCTCAGCACGGCCGGGCACCTGCAGGGGAGCGAGGTGCCGATCCTGGTGCGCTGGTCCAACGGCGGGGGCAACCACCGCGCTCCCGACAAGGCGCCCGACGTCCGCGGGATGTCGGTGTCCTTCAAGCTCCCGGACGGGACGGCGACCGACATCCTGGGACAGACAGCCCCGCGCTTCGTCGTACGCACTCCGGAGGCGTTCGTCGAGTTCACGGAGGCGGCGCGCAACCCGCGGAAGCTGCCCGGCTTCCTGCTGCGGCACCGCGACGCCGTGCCTGCACTGCTCGTGAACGGCAAGGCGAGAGCGCTGATCTCGCCGCGCTCGTACGCCGCGGTGCCCTACTTCGCCGTCCACGCCTTCCGGTGGGTCGCGGCTGACGGCACCGGCAGCTGGGTGCGCTACGTGCTGCGTCCGCAGTCGTCGACCGATCCCGAGGGCTCCTTCGAGGGACGGGACCGGCTCCGCGAGGAGATCGTCGCGCGGCTCGCCGCGGGACCGGTGACCTTCACCCTGGAGGTCAGCGTGGCCGCGGACGGCGACGACCCGAACGACCCGATGTCGGTGTGGAAGCCGCGCGAGGTCTTCGACGCGGGCACGCTGACGATCACGGGGCCGGCCGACGACCCCGAGGCCGACGGCGGCGTCGTCGTGTTCGATCCGACCCGGGTCGTCGACGGCATCGAGCTGTCCGAGGACCCGATCCTGCTCTTCCGGCCCCAGGCCTACGCGGAGTCGGTCAGGCGACGGCTGGGCTGAGGACCTGGCGCGGGTCTTCCAGGCAGGCGCGCTCGCAGTCGTCGGCTGGCGGATCGTTGAGGTTTTCGAAGGAAGCGTGGTGGCGCGCCGTCGTGGGTTGCGGCACTTGGTCGCGCGCCAGGGAGGGCGCGGCGAGGTCGGAGGTGCTCGCTGTGGTCGCGGTCGGAGCAGGTACGGCGGGTGGTCGAGGTCGGCGGCCGGGCGCGCGGTGGTTGAGGTGCGACGAGCGCAGCGAGGAGCCTCGAAACGACCCCTTGAGCGCGCCGATAGCCCCGCCGGTGGAACCAGGTGGCGGGGTGCGGGGCTCGGTGGCTACTCGTCGGGTGGGTCGGCCGGGTCGGTCGGCGGCTCGGTCGGCTGGGTGGTGCCGGGTCGGGGGGTGAGGTCGTAGGTGCCGGTGGGGTCGACCAGGTACAGGCCGCTGGGCAGGGTCCACAGGTAGGTGCCGGGTGAGAGGACCCGGCAGGTCGCGAGTCCTGAGGTCTTGTACCGGTGGTGGCCTCGGCACTTCGGGTTCAGGTTGCATCGACACGTTGGTCCGCCCTGGGTGTGGGGGATGTTGTGGTCGAGGTCGCAGCGTTCGGCGGGTCGGGTGCAGTAGGGGTAGGTGCAGTGGTGGTCGGCCAGGGTGACTTGGCGGCGGATCCGGTCGGGGATCTCGTAGGAGTCCACGGGCTGGTGGCCGTTGAGGTCGATCACGGGCCGCACGAGCACGCTGGTGCCCGGGGTGCCCATCCATTCCTTGATCTGCTCCGGGCTGATCGGGGTGCGGGTGTTGGCGAACCGGCCGACCGCGCCGTCGGCCGTGTGGTCGCTGGTGTCGTTGAGGTGGACGATCAGCTCGACCCTGCGGCCGGGGGCGGTGTGGGTGGTCTCTCCGGTGTCGGGATCGACGATCTGGAGGTCGAGGGCGAGGTCGTGGCGGGCGATCTCCCCGAGCGCGACCGCGCGGCGCACATCGAGGGAGTCCTCGCAGCCGAGCTGGCCGAGCAGCTTGGCGCGGCGGGCGACCGCGGTCTCGAGGTCGAGGGCGTCGGCGATGTCGAGGGTGGCGGTGACCTCGGCGGTGCCGTCGAACCCGACCCGGTCGAGGTCGATGTCGACGTGCCGGGTCTCCTGAGCGTCGCGCCGCTTCTCCTCGGCCGCGGCCGGGTCGTAGCGGACCAGGGCTTCCTCGACCAGCCGGTCGATCTGCGCCCAGGAGACCCCGTGGGCGATGGGTGCGAGCTGCCGGTCCACGAACCCCGCGGCGTCGGCGGGCAGGGTGCGGGTGGACTCCGCGATCCGCAGTGCCTTCCACACCGGCACCCGCCCCTCCAGCACCCGGGCCCAGGTAGTGGGGAGCCGGTAGGCCAGCTCGACGACCTGACCCACATAGGAGCGGCCGGCGTCCAACGACCGGCCCAGCAGCGCGGAGAGCTCCATCACCGCGAAGTCACTGATCAGCGGGGCACCGGGGCCGGCGACCGGGAGCCCGGTGTCGAAACCCCGCTCGGTGATCGTCGAAGCGTCGCCTTCGTCGGCGACGACGTGCTCGCCGGCCCACTCGGCGACCGCGCGGACGGTCGCGATCTCCTGCTCGGAGATCACCGCACGGCGGTCGCGGATCTCCGCCAGCAGCTCCTGCGAACGCGTCACCGGAGCGGGCTCGACGGCCTCGTCCGCCACCGGGGCGGAGAGGTCGAAGAGGGGTGCGGTCCCGAGATCCATAGCCCTATTCAATATGGGACCACCGACACATCGAAACGCTCAGAACCCGCCTGTGGACAGGCGGTTCGTCAATCTGGGCTGTGGACCACAGGTGGCTCGCCGGGTGCGAGGGCCTTGGTTTCGAGGCTTGGCGCTAGCGCGCCCCGCACCTCGACCAGCGGCGCGCCGTACTCCTCGCTCCTTGACCAGCGGGCGGCGCCTCGCGCCTCGACCAGCGGCGCGCTGTACTCCTCGCGCCTAGACCGGAGGGCGGCTCCTCGCGCCTCGACCACCGGGCTTCGCCCTGGTTTCGAGGCTCGGCGCTGGCGCGCCTCGCACCTCAACCGACGGGTGGCACCGTGCACCTCAACCGGGCGTCGGCCACAGATCGCGACCGCCCGCCGTACCCAGCGGCCCGTCAGGGGGCCGTGCCCTGCGGCAGCCCGGACCCGTGGCGCTGGAAGTCGATCAGCCGCTCGTTCTCGTAGCTGACCCGCCGGGCCGAGTCCTCGAGCTCGCGGAACATCTGCTTCAGCACCCGGACGCCCCCGGCCGACTGCCGGACCAGGTCGGTCGCGAGGTCGAGCGCGGCGGCCTCCGCGTCGGCAGCGGCAGCGGTGCGCTGGAACAGCCCGTACGACGCCGCCTCCTCCATGCCGATCGGACGGCCGGTGTAGATCAGGTCCTTCGCGCGGGACAGCCCGATCAGCTGCGTCAGCCGGGCCGGACCCACCGGGACGCCCAGCCGCGCGCCGGCCCAGGCCAGCTTGAGGTTGTCCCCTCCGACCCGCAGGTCGCAACCGGCGACGATCTCGGCTCCCGCGCCGACGCAGTTGCCGACGCAGACCGCGATCGACGGCACCGGCAGCTGCTCGATCAGCCGGTAGAGCTCGGCGAACGCCTCCATCCGGGCGACGCCGCCTGCTGCGTCGAGGTCCTCGCCGACGTCCGCGCCCGCGCAGAGCGCGTTCGTGGAGCTGGTCGAGACGACCACGACCCGCAGGTCGGCGTCGGCGGCCAGCTCGGTCAGGGCGTCGTTGATGAGCAGCAGCGTCGCGGTGTCGAGCGCGTTGCGCTTGTCGGGGCGGTTGATCCGGAGGATCTCGACGCCGTCGTCGCGGCGTTCGCGCAGCAGAGCAGTCACGGACCGCGAGCCTAGTAGCCGCTGCAGAAGCCGCACCCCGCCCGGCGACGGATGGGATGATGCCGCCGTGGTCGGATCCCTGGGCGACGTGCCGCTCGTCGGCCGCGAGCGGGAGCTGACCCTCCTGCGGGAGTCGGTGGCAAGGGCCGCCGACGGCAACGCCGGCGCGGTCCTCGTCGCCGGTGAGGCCGGGGGCGGGAAGACCCGCCTGGTCCGCGCGCTGCTCACCGACCCTCCGCCCCCCGCACCACTCGTCGTCCGGGCCCAGTGCGTCGACCTGGGCGATCCAGGCCTGCCCTACCTCGCGATCGTCGATCTGGTTCGGGCCCTGGAGGCGGTGGCCGCCACCGATGCCGACGTCGCGGCGGTCATCGACGGCCTGCCGGTCCTGGCCGGCATCACCGGCCCGGTGTCCGCCGGCGACACCCCTGTCGACGAGGGGCGACGACTCCAGCTCTTCGATGCGACGGCCTCGCTGCTCGCGGGCGTGGGCCGCGTCCGCGGACCGGTCCTCGTGGTCGTGGAGGACCTGCACTGGGTCGACTCGTCGTCGGCGGACTTCCTCCGGTTCCTGCTCAGCCGGATGACCACGGAGCGGGTCCTGGTGGTGGCGACCGTCCGCACCGACGGGTTGGCCGCACGGCCGCGGGCCCGGCAGCTGCTCAGCGAGCTCGGTCGCCTCCCCGCGGTGCGCCGGATCGACCTCGAGCCGTTCGGCCCTGCCGAGGTGACGGAGTACGTCGCCCGGCTGCTCGGGAGCGAGCCGGACCCGGAGGTCGCCGCCGAGGTGTACCGCCGAACTCGCGGGAATCCCTACTACGTGCAGACCCTGGCGGCCGGGGTGGCGCAGACCGGCCGCTTGGACGCGCGGATCCCGCGCGCACTGGCGGACCTGCTGGTCGGCAGGGTGGAGGGGCTCGGCGACGACGTCCGGGCGGTGGTGCGCAGCGCCGCGGTGGCTGCGGGTGCTGTCCCGGACCGGCTGCTGCGGGAGGTCGTGGACCTCGACGACGCCCGCCTCGACGAGGCGGTGCGGGCCGCCGTGGCCGAGGGATTGCTGACGCCGGACGGGGCGGGCTACGTCTTCGCGCACGACCTGCTGCGCGCGGCGATCTACGGCGACCTGCTCCCCGGCGAGCGCGCGCGGCTGCACGCCGCTCATGCCGCGGCCCTCGAGGCGGGCGTGGCCGGCTCTGCACCTGCTGCCGGGATCGCGCACCACTACCAGGAGGCGCAGGACGCACCGAAGACACTGAAGTGGTCGGTCCGCGCCGGCGACGCGGCGATGGCTGTCCGCGCCCCGGGGGAGGCGCTCCAGCACCTCGAGCACGCCCTCGCGGCGTGGCCGGACGTCGAGGGGGCGGCCGACCTCGCGGGAGCAGCACACGGCCGGGTCGCCGTACGGGCGGCGCACGCGGCGCGCCTCGCCGGCGAGCAGGCCCGGGCCACCGACTGGGCCGGCCGGGCGATCGGTCTCTGCGACGCCGACGGCGACCGGCCCGGCGGGATCGAGGCTCGTGCGGAGCTGGTCCACCAGCTCGTGGAGGCCGACGTCTCCGACCAGGCGGTCCGGCCGGCCGAGGAGGCCGTGCGGCTGGCCGAGAGCTCCGACCCGGGCTCGACCGCGTTGGCGCACGCGGCGCTCGCGAGGGCGCTGCTCGCCGAGCGTCGGACCGACGAGGCCCGCCCGGTGGCCGAGCGGGCGCTGGTCGAGGCCAGGGCCGCGGGCGCGACCGGCCTCGAGGTGGAGGTGCTCACGACGGCGGCGTTCCTCGACGAGGTTGCCGGCGACCGGGTGGCCGCGGCCGACCGCCTAGACACTGCCCTGCGGCTGGCGCGCGATGCCGGGGAGCTGACCGCCGAGCTGCGGGCACACTACTTGCTGGCGTCCCTCCACTACTACAACGGCGACGTCACCGGGTCGCTCCCGGTGCTCGGAGCAGCGATGACCCGGGTGGCCGAGACCGGCCTGCGGTGGAGCAACCCGGGCATCGAGCTGCGGCTGCTGAGCACGGTCGCGCTCTACGTCTCCGGCGACCTCGACGGCAGCCTGAAGGCAGCCCAGGCGCCGGAGAGCGAACCGCCGGACGTCGCGGCCGCCCGGCTGGCCGCCGTGAGCTGCTACGCCGTGGTCGCCGGCGGGCTTCCCGACGCCGCGCCGCGGCTGGCTGCCCTGCGCGAGAGCTGGAGCGTGCACCCGCAGGTAGCGCTGGTCGCCGGCGGTTGCGAGGCGGACCTGCTCGCCTGGGAAGGCGACTCCGACGCGGCAGTGGCGGTCGCCGAGCGCGCCCAGTCCCACCTCGACGCTGTCGCCGGCGAGGGGATGTACGGCGGCCTGTGGCTCTCGGCGATCGCGCTCGGAGCGTTGGCCGACCGCGCGTCGTACTGCCGCCAACGGCGCGACGACGCGGGCGCGACCGCAGCGCTCCGGCAGGGGGACGTGCTCCTCCAGCGCGTCGAGCGGATCGTCGAGGGCGGGCGCGGGAGGCCGGGGGAGCTGGGCCCGGAAGGACGCGCCTGGCACGCCCGCGCACGGGCCGAGCACGCCCGGCTGCGGGACGAGCCAGGGGTCGAGCTGTGGCAGCAGGCGCTCGACGCGTTCGGCTACGGGCACGTCTACGAGCAGGCCCGTTGTCGCTGGCGGCTGGCCGACGCGCTGGTCGCCGCGGGCAACCGTGACGGCGCCCGCCCCCACGCGCTCGCCGCCGCGGCGTCGGCGCAGCAGATGCAGGCCGCGCCGCTGCAACGGGCAGTCGCGGCCACCATCAGCCAGGCCCGCCTCGCCGGCGCTGCCACCTCTACCGACGCGGTCCTGACCGGCAGGGAGCGGGAGGTGCTCACCCTGGTCGCCGAGGGGATGACGAACCGCGAGATCGGGAAGCGGCTGTTCATCAGCGAGAAGACCGCCAGCGTGCACCTGAGCAACCTGATGACCAAGCTCAACGTCTCCAGCCGCACCGAGGCGGTCACCGTGGCTCGACGTCGCGGACTGCTGGACGTCCCCTGAGCCGGCCCGTCTCTGAGGCGGGACTGCGCGAATTCCTCAGGTCTGAGGGCACCCCTTAGGCCCAGCGTCGTCGCCATGCCGATCCGCACCGTGCGGAGGCGACGAGGAGGAACTGAGATGGGATCGACGTCTGCGCGCGAGCGGCTCGCGCGACAGCTCACCGGCAGGGTGTACGACGGCGCGTACGCCGGCGCCGTGGCCGAGGCAGCCGGGTTCAACACCGCTGTCAGCCACCAGCCGGCAGTCGTGGTCGCGGCGCGCACCGCGCAGGACGTGGCGGCTGCTGTCCGCCACGCCAACGACGAAGGCCTGCCGGTGGCGGTCCAGGCCACCGGGCACGGCGCGGTCGCGCCGTCGGTCGGCTCGGTGCTCGTCTCCACCAAGGGCATGCAGGGCGTCGCCGTCGACCCGGTGGCCCGTCGGGCGCGGGTCGAGGCGGGGGTGCGCTGGCGGTCCGTCATCGACGCCGCTGTGCCGCACGGACTCGCGCCGCTGTCCGGCTCGTCCTCGGGTGTCGGGGTCGTCGGCTACACACTCGGCGGCGGGATGGGCCTGCTCGCGCGCCGGCACGGCTTCGCGGCCGACCACGTCCGATCGGTCGTGCTGGTGACCGCCGATGGCGAGATCCGGACGGTCACCGACCGGACCGACCCCGAGCTGTTCTGGGCGGTGCGGGGCGGCCAGAGCAGGTTCGGCATCGCCACCGCGCTCGAGTTCGACCTGGTCCCGGTGCCCGCGTTCTTCGGCGGCGCGCTGTTCTTCACCGGGCCCGCCGTCGAGGAGGTGCTGCACGCCTGGGCGACCTGGGCGCCGACGATGCCGGAGGACGTCACCACCTCGGTGGCCCTGCTGCGACTGCCTCCGATCGACGACGTACCGCCGCCGTTGCGAGGCGTCGTCAGCCTGGCCGTCCGGTTCGCCTTCCTCGGCTCGCCCGCGCAGGGCGAAGCGCTCCTGGCGCCGCTGCGCCGCGTGGCCGTGCCCGCCCTCGACTCGGTCCGCCCGATGTCCTACGCCGAGGTCGACAGCATCCACATGGACCCGCCGGAGCCGATGCCGGCAGTGACCCGCGGGGGACTCCTGCACTCGATGCCCGGTGAGCTGGTCGACACCCTGCTCGGCGTGGCCGGTCCCGACGTCGACGTCCCGCTGGCCGTCGCCGAGGTGCGGCTGATGGGCGGCGCGCTCGGCCGGTCCGCGCCGGTGCCGAACGCAGTGACCGGTCGGGACGGCGCGTTCTCGTTGGTGGCCATCGCGCCGGCACCGCCGCCGCTGCTGGCGGCCGCGCACGACGTCACGACCCGGGTGGTCGACGCGCTGGCGCCGTGGTCGACCGGTACCAGCCTGGCCAACTTCGCCGGCCACGCGGCGATCGACGCCGCCTCCACACCGGCAGGTGCGCGATGAGCCGGCCGGTCGTGGTGGTGGAGCCGGGACAGGGGCACCGCTTCGGCAACGTCGAGTTCCTCGCCCGTACGACGGACACCCCGTTCTTCAACCTGGGGATCGTCACGCTCGGGCCGGGCCAGGGCGTCGAGCGCCACGTGCACCGGGCCGAGGACGACTCGTTCCTCGTCCTCGACGGCACGCTGTCGGTCACCCTCGGCGAGGACGGCCGGGAGGTGGCGGCCGGGGCCGGCACCTTCGTGCTGATCCCCGACGGCACCCCCCACGCGATCGTCAACAACGGCGCGACCGACGTGCGGATCCTCAACATCCACGCGCCCGGTGGGTTCGACCGGAGGATCGGGCTCCGATGAAGACCCGGCACGACGGGCGCAGCCGTAGTCTGCGGCGATGACCACTACCTGGGGTGTTGCCGAGACGGCCGGCCGGATCGCGGCCGGCGAGCTGACCGCCGTACAAGCGGTCGAGGCGTGTCTCGACGCCATCGACAGCCGCAACCCTGAGCTCAACGCCTTCTCGGTCGTGCTCGCCGACCGGGCCCGGGCCGAGGCCGCGACCCGGGACGACGCGGCGGCCCCGCTGGGGCCGCTGCACGGCGTACCGATCGCGATCAAGGAGGAGAACGACGTCGAGGGCTGCGTCACCACCTTCGGCGGCAAGGCCAACACCACGCCGGCCGCTGCCGACTCGGAGGTCGTCCGGCGGCTGCGGGCCGCGGGAGCGGTGATCGTGGGCAAGACCTCGATGCCCGAGTTCGGGGCCTGGCCCTACACCGAGCCGCGGAGCCTCGGTCCGGCGCGCAATCCGTGGGACCCGGCGCACACGCCCGGCGGCTCCAGCGGCGGTACGGCGGTCGCCGTCGCCTCCGGCATGGTCCCGACCGGGATCGGGGGAGACGGCGGCGGCTCGATCCGGATCCCGGCGTCGTACTGCGGTCTCTTCGGCCTCAAGCCGCAGCGCGGACGGGTGTCCACCGCCCCGAACCCGCACCTGTGGTGGGCGCTCGGTGTGATCGGGCCGCTGACCAGGTCGGTGCTGGACTCGGCCCTCGTCTACGACGTGATCCGCGGCAGCCACGACGGGGACCGCTTTCACGCGGCCGAGACCGGCAGCTTCGTCGAGGCCGCGTCGCGCGAGCCCGGCCGGCTGCGGATCGGGTGGACCGTGAAGCCGACCAGCAAGGGCGTCCGCCCGCACCCGCTGCACGTGCAGGCGGTCGAGGACACCGCCCGGCTCTTGACCGAGCTCGGCCACGACGTCCGCCAGGTCGACGCGGGGCTCCCGGACCCGGCGGCGGCGTTCGTGCCCCAGTTCTTCGCCGGGATCCGGACCGAGGCCGACGCGGTCGAGCACTACGAACGGCTCGAGCCCTCGATCCGACAGGCCTACCGGCTGGGCTTCTGGGTGCGGCCCCGCGTCATCGAGTGGGCGCTGCGCCAGACCGAGCGGGTCAGCGCGAAGGCCAACCGCGTCTTCGACGAGTACGACGTCCTCCTCACCCCCGTCACCGCCAACCGGCCGCCGAAGGTCGGGGTGCTCGAGGGCGCGAACGCGCTGACGGCGGCGCTGAGGTCGACCCCCGCGATCGCCTACACGGCGCTGTGGAACGTGACCGGCAACCCCGCGGCCGCCGTACCGTGCGGGCTCGGCCCCGACGGCCTGCCGTTGTCGGTCCAGCTGGTCGGCCGCCTCGACGACGAGCCGACCCTGCTGAGCCTCAGCGCCCAGCTCGAGGCGGCGCGCCCGTGGCCGCTGGTGAGCGGGGCACGTGGGACGACGGGAGACGCCTAGCCTCGACGTTTCACGGGGCGGCTCGCTGAGCGGTTCGGTGCCGTGGCGCTGATCGGGATCCGTTTCGGGCGTGCGCGATCGCCGGCGCTGGTGCCGCCGGTTCTCCGGGTCTTGGTCGTGGG
>NZ_QXGH01000010.1 GCF_003515065.1 Nocardioides immobilis | reverse complement strand
CGGTCTCGACGACCAGCCGCACCGCGCCCTGCTTGAAGTCCTCGTCGTACTTCCGATAGTTCCTCGTCGTCATCGCCAACTCATCTCCTCAAAGGCGATGTCTCCACGCTACGAGGGGAAGCCCAGGCCACCTCAAGCGCGCGGCTGGACCGACAGGGTCAGACGCCCAAGCTTGTTGAGTCGATGCCGCCGGTCGACGCGACCAGATCTCTTGGATTCCAACGACTCGAAATGCGACGGGCGAGCCAGCCGGCGATCGCCAATCTCGAACGCTCGCCAAGCATGTCGCCTCTACAACTGGTTTCGCTCGAGCGGCCGATGTGTGGACGGCGCTCGAAAGCTGGTCGATACCGGCGCTTGAAAAGTGATCGGTTTCGGGGAGCGTCGGATCGGCCCCATTTTCAAGCGTCGCCGACAGCAGCATCGATGATGCCTCCCGCGGCTGACTCGGGTCGCGGAGCGCACCCCTCCGACCCGAACGCGGCATGAGTTGCAGGGCGGTGCTGAGCGCCCGATGGTCGCGAGTGGCCGCCGCGCGTCGCCGCGAGGGCGGAGGAGTTGACGTAGCAGGGCCAGTGCCGATCTCCTCTGCCTGCTCGAGCGCCGCGGACCGCCGCCGCTTGTATCCGGGAACAGGCACCATGGGCCGCGGGACTCCGCCCCAATGCGGACGCTACTGGCTCAACGAGCGCGCTAGGGGGGGCGGTGCCCCGTCGTCAAAGCGGCACACAATGGCTGCCACCGCGATGGCTGCCGAGGCTGGCCGGCTGGGGCTGCACGCCGGCGACCCTCGACTAGTTCAAGTAAGTCAGCCCCGAGTCCGACTCGCCCGCTATCCCCTTGTCGCGCAGGCCGGGGAGACCACCCCGATTCGCCGTGGGCGGACAAACTCTCCTGACGCTCGGGTCAGGAAGCCTGGAGAATCCATCGAACCGCCGCGCAGGGACATCTGCCCGGCGAGGGTTCAGCCTTGACCGCACGTCCACCACGACCGGCAGCGGTTAACGGCCCAAGACGAGGAGCCGCAGCCACCCGCGCAAGCGCCGGCGGCTCCTCACCATGCGGCTTGAACAATTGCCCTCCACCCAAGGCAAGCACGATCGTTTCCGCGTTGTAGCCGGGCGGGCGATCACAATGGCGGAAGCGTCACGCCCCGTAGGCCAACGTCGATCTTGGTCAGATGCCAACGTCCGAGGTTGCATGCAATCAGACTGTCGCCCTGGAAGGCGATGTTGGTCGGGTGCGCAAGCATGTGAGCGGTGACATCCTCCCCGACCATCGTGACGTCGCCCCCCGGGCTGACGCGCAGCACTCTGCTCGGCTCATAGCAACCGACGAAGACCGAGCCGTCCTCGCCGACCGCAAGACCATCGGGGTAGCTACCCGGAAGGACCGCGAGATCACGCTTTTCGCCGGCGGAACCGTCGGGCCGCACGTCGATCGCAGCCACGACGCTTCGGAACGTCTCAACGACATACAACTGGCTTCCGTCTGCGTTGAAGGCGAGCCCGTTGGCGAATCGGAAGGGTCCCGCATGCCATAACTCGCCCGACCCATCCGGGTTGATGGCCACGATCCCGGGGCCGGACGCGTCGAAATCCCAACTGTCGGAAACGAAGAGGCGGCCCCTGCGGTCGAACGCCGGGTAGTTAGGGACGCGGAACCGGTGGCCCTCCACTCCTTCGGAGAAGAGCTCCAGCTTCCCCGTGGGGACTTCGAGGCGAAACACCGCTGCATGCTTCATGTCACAGACGAACAGGTCGCCGTGGCGGTCGAACGCCATGCCGAGACAGAAGCCGTCGGTGTTCGCGACGACTTCGCGACTACTCCCGTCGGGGGCAATGCGGAAGATCTCGCCTCGGTCTCCGCCGCACCAGATGTTGCCCTCGCCATCGACAGCGACACCCTCTGGGTGCGAGAGGCGCGGCTCCGTAGTTGCTCCATCGCACAGCACGCTCATCGGGACCTGCGTCTTGGGGCTGTCCAACATTTCCGATTCCTCACTTTCCGGCGATCCTCCTGCCGCGCGGTGCACGCTTCGGGATCCGCCGCCTGTATCCCAACTCTGTATCCCGGATTAGACACGTGTGGCGAGCGTCTCGTCAAGCCTGCAGGAGGCGGCGTCCCGCGGCCCCGCTCGCCGTAGATGAGACCGCCCGGAACTGCACCAAAGCGGGCGGCCCCCTCCTGGACCATCGATGGCCATCGCGACACCTTGCAGGCGCGACCGGGTGTTAGGCCACCTGTCAGGCCCGGGCGGACGCGAGCTCCCGCCTGCCAGCAGGACTCCGGATGTGCGGCAACCCCGGACAGCATTTGGCACTCCCGCGAAGACGCGATGCTGGCACGAGAGAACAAGGGGGTACTCACCTACCGTCGAGCCAGAGGACCCCGAGATGGGTGGAAGGTTTCAGGTCGGCGCATCGGTCGGTGCCCTAACCGGTCATCAACCCGCGAAGTTGGGCCTCCCGCTCGCGCCCATATTGCATCAGTTCGAGAATGTGCCCGTCGGGATCGTGGAGGTAGCACGCCCGACTGCCCTTGTTGATGCCCGCAGTCACCGTGACGGGGTCGTTGCGGAGCACCCCACCCCGCGCGATGACCCGTGCGCAGACGGTCTCGATGTCGCTCACCACAAACGCAAGGTGGCTCGACCCAGGTTGGTTCGGCACTGCTCGAAGGGCGTCGCCTCCCGCGCAGACGTACTCGATCAGTTCGATGAAGTGACTCGATGGCCACAGCTCGTGCTGACCGGTCAGCGCAAGCTGGGCGACCTTGATAGCCGCCCCCGGCACGCCTACCAGCGTGCGCGTGTACTCGTTGTCTCCCGTTTGGCGATGCACCTCGACCAGGTCGAAAACCTCGCAGTACCAGCGGATCGATCGGTCAAGGTCCGAGACGGTCAAGCCGTGATGGAGAACGCCGAAGGTCAACATTGCAGGAACTGCCTCCATGTAGTTTGCGCAAGCGGTCCGCGGCTGCGCTCAGTCATGAGTGACTTCAGAAATGGGAGCCGTCGACCCTTTCCAGCGATAAGTCAGTCGCCTCGCGGGGTCGTCTCGCACGGGGCTGGCGAAGCGGGGCCATCACGTCGGGAAGCGGAACCTTCCTCGACGCGACTCGATCGCCGATACCAGTTGATCCCGGCGATGGTTCACGTGTTCTATCACCGCCGCGGAAGCCCGGTCGCCGTCCCGCGATCGCAAAGCCTCAAGGAGCCTTCGCCGATCTCGATACGAATCAGCGAGGTCGTCGACGTTAGGATAGGTGCCGGCAATCTGCACTTGATTGAGCAACGCCCATGTCTTCAGCCAGATGTTGACCAGGAACGCATGAAGCTGGGGCATCGCCGCCGCCTCTGCCACTATCTCGTGGAAGCGAAAGTCGGGAGTAGCGTCCCACTCTCCGGGTGCGGGATCCCCGCGGTCGAGACGCTCCTCCAGCTCGGCTTGCACCTGTTCCAGTTCGGCGAGCTGGTCATCGGTGATGTTGGCCGCGGCGCCACGGAAACTGACGGCCTCGAGGGCCGCGCGGATCGTGTAGATCTCGATCACGTGGTGGAGCTCGAACACGACCACCTTGCGGGCCCCGTTCCCCGCAGCCTCCTCGATGAGGCCGTCCGTCTCCAGTTGCCGCAAAGCATCGCGAATTGGCTGCCGGCTAACGTCTAGACGCTCGGCGAGGTCGTTCTCAGACAAGGTGATACCGGGCGGAAACTCGCCAGAGAAGATGGCTTCGTACAGACGGCGAAGAACCCAATCACGAAGAGCTCGACGATCTCGCGGCGCGGGATCGCTTGGAACAACTTGCCGCAGCAACCGGACCGCGACCGACATGGCAACTCCTTACAGTAAGGTTCGGACGCCGTTAGGAGTCGGCTCGCCGACCCTAGGGCGGCCCAACGCCGGAACTTTAGTCCGGAAGTGCGCAGCACCCGCGCATTGTCTCTCGGTTCGCCGGCCGTGCCGACAGCCAACCGGATCCTCGAGTCCGCTCCCGGTGACGGTTGCGGCCGTCCTCCTTTGCAACCTGGTGGCCGGCGCACGTGGCGATCCACCGCAGGCGCCGCTAATTGAAGGTCCAGCCGCCGTCGACTAGGAGGGTCTGGCCGGTAACGAAGGAGGCCGCATCGCTGGCGAGAAAGATGGCCGCCGCCGCGATGTCCTCGACAGATCCTCGGCGCTTTACAGATTGGCGTTCGATCACCTCCGCGTCGAAGGCTTCTTGATCCTCATAGAGTCCCTGCTCGGCACGAGTTGGGAATGCGCCAGGTGCCAGCACGTTTGCGGTCACGCCAGCCGGCCCGACTTCGCGGGCAAGTGCGCGGGTAAGCCCCACGATCGCCCCCTTGGTCGCGATGTATGCCCCGAGTCCATCGGGATATCCAAGGAAGAAGGTCACGGATCCGAAGTTGATGATGCGGCCTCGCCCGCTCTCGCGTAGATACGGAAGCGCCGCGTTTAGTGTCGTGACGTACCCGACCACGTTGACGTCGAGGACGTTGCGTAGCTCTTCGAAATCGGTTTCGGCGAGGGGGCCGCTCGGAAAGATGGCCGCGTCATTGATCAGGATGTCGATTCCACCCAGCTCCGATGCGACCTCACGGACTGCTGCCTGGGTGCTCTTCACGTCGCGAACATCCACCGCGCGCACGACGGCCGTGCCCCGCGCGCTCAATGTCTTCTGCGCTAGCTCAAGCCCGTCGGCGTCGATATCCAGTAACGCCACCTTGGCTCCGGCCCCGACAAAAGCAGTGGCCATCGCGAGACCGAGGCCATGCGCACCGCCCGTGATGACGGCGACGCGACCCGACACATCGAAGCGCTCAACCGCGTCAAACGCCAGCGGTTCATCCATCAATCTTCCTCCCATCTCGCGGGCTTCTTGCGCGGGCCGGCCGAAGCCACCCACATCAGTCTCGAGGGCCAGGGCGGCGGACCCGAGACACCTGTATCCAGGATCTGTATCCAGATCTAGTGTGCAGTGCTGGCCGCCGCTACGTCAAGGGGTGTGGCGTTGCGCAACGGACGCCACTCCCAAGCACGTCCGATCGCTCACGGATGCAGTGATAATCAGATGGTTTGACCGATCGAGACCCCGGCATCCAGTTCCGTAACGAAGGTGTTACCGCAAACCCCGCATCCAGCGCGAACGCGATCACGCCGAACGCGACATGCGAAACTTCGACTCCGAACGATGCCGCCTGGATTCTGCCGTGTCGACAGTCGAGAGCGCCGCCCGGCCAAGCGAACCGGACGTCATCATGTTGGGGCCACCGCGTGGGCTCCTCGCGGTTGACGCTGATCGCCCGGGAACCATTCGTGTCGGCAACGCTCGAAATGGGGCCGATCCGTCGCTATCGCCTCGTTTTCAAGCGACGTCGACAATCCGGTGCGGTCGACCTGGCGCGAACTCCCTATCAACGGCGGTCGAAGAATGACTCCTTTCCCGTCAGTCAGTCTTCGGGCGTGGCTGGGGAGCGCCAAACTTCACCAGGGCGCCACCACGCCGGCATCTCCAAACCGCATACGTTCTGTGAAGCCTCTGCGTGCGATCCTCCACCCGTCTGCTGTCCGCCGAAGGACATCGCGATACTCGCCGAGGACCTCAAACGGCTGTAGCGCTGCACGTTCATCCCTCCCCGTATGGACGATCCGGGCGGCACACACCGTCTCGGCCGCGTCCCGCGAGAGGTGAACCACGAAGTTGGAGAGGAGGTGCTGAGTTGGGCCGCAATGGTCGAGTGTCGATGAGACCCCTCGCACTATGGCATCGAGTCCTTCGACAACGTAGCCGTCGTAGTCGGCAACGGCAGCCTTCTCAAACACGGCGCTTAGACCGGCCAGGTCTCTCGAGTCGAGGCACGTCGCGTAGCGGATCAAGACGTCGACAATCGCCTGTCGTTCTTCGCAGTCATGGGGCACTTGCATACTCCTTCCGGGATCCGCCGAGCGTCAGCCTGGCCCAACTCGAGGGCGCAGCCGCCGACGGGATTCTGTTGATGGTGTCGTAGCGCTGTTGATATCCGATCACGAACCCGGAAAGCAGCCCGGCCGGGTAGTTGAGTGTCGACTTGTCTCGCTCTCAAAGTGGTCGGGCGTCAGGGTGTGGGGGCGGCCCGCGGTCGCACGTACGCTGCATCGGTATATGTCAGCCGCGCATGATCGCTAGGGGTCGATGCGACCCCGTGACACGCCACGCAGGGAGCGCGGCAGCACTGCGCTCCGTTCGCCAGGCAGACCGCCTGGCGAGCAGCGACTGCAGGCGAGTGCCTCGTACCTGAAGGCCGCCGCTACCACTGCTTCCGCTTGTTGGCTCTCGGCTCGTCACCGGTCGATCCACGTTCAAACCGCGGCGAACGCTGGGTCTTCGATCAACCGCCGAATTCGGTTCAATAGTCGCGAGAGCTCCGACGCATCGAATGGCGCAACAACGCGCGCCGTCAGCACAGCGATGCTGCGAAACACCAACGCCTCAGCACCTGTGGCATCGCGGCGAACGACGGGCCGGCGTATTGGTACACCGAGATCGAGCGCAACTGTGACGTCGGATGCCGGGTGCGTATTCGTATACAGCAGCCTGTCAGCGCCTGAGCACGTCAGCGATACACGCAGCACATCGCCGTCGGCGCGAACGCCCCCCGCGGCCGCCTCCGGCAACGTTTCGACGGCGTCGAGCGCGATGCGCACGTTGTTGAGAGACATCCGATCCGCGTCCTCAAGGACCCGCGGGGCCGAGCCCGGATGGACGAGGAGCACGTCGATTGCCGGGCCAGCCTTGGTGCGTGCGGAGGCCAGCGTGGTGGCTTTCAGTGCCGAAACGGAAGCGACCACGACGCGGCTTATCGCGTCCCGGAGGCCGGACTCGTCGCCTTCGGCAGTGACCAGCCTGGTCAGGTCAAGTTCCACCGCGGCAAAGGCCGAGTGGTGACATCCACAGTGTGCGTCCGCTTCCCACTCCTGTGCGAACGGGTGGGTTGCAGTCCGTTCGCGATCAAGGTCTGGAAGGGCATCCGGAACGCCTCCTCCCCGCTCTCCGCCGAGGATCTGAGCAACTGGAACGGGCTGGGCCCGGGCCCCGGATGACTGCGGAGCACCGTTGTCTAAGTCGCGCGGCCTCCCGAGGGGGCCGGGCACTCGGGCAGGTTCTGAAAGTGGCGGCAGCTTGAGCAACGGACGCTGCCGCGCGAGTAATGGAACTAGCTCGGAAGGTTCCGGCCCGCGCCTCACGGGCTTCAGCTCCGGCAATGGTTCAAGCACCCAAGGGCGTTGCATCTGCTCAGTCACGACAATTGTCGCCCTTCAGTCTCGGGCAGGGGGTCGTTAGGGTGCGGGTCGAGTGGGTAGATTTCGACCGTCATGTAGGGCTTGAGCGGAAGGGTCTGAAGGACGTCTTCAAGCGCAGCCAGGTCGGGGGCGCACCACAGCCCGACATTCGACCATCCCTCGGGCAGGCGCCACAGCCTTCTCAAGGTGCCCGCCGCGGCGAGCGCTCGTGCCTGCGACGCCTCCGCCGCCCGAAGAGCCGCCAAGCTCTCCGGGGGCACTCCGGCAATACGGATGTGGACAAGGAACTCGTGGGAGCTCATCGCCCAAGAAGCTTCCGCACCAGGTCGGCGACGTCAGAGGCGTTGGGGATCAGCACCTGCTGGAGGTTTGGCGCCGACGGCATGCGAACGTCGGGGGTCGCTAGCCGGTGAACCGGGCCGGCTAGAGTCTCGAAGTGCCGCTCGGCGATGCGCGCGGCGATCTCGGCTCCGAACCCGCCAGTCAGTACGGCCTCGTGCACGACTAGGACATGACCGCCCGCTCTCCGCACAGCGGACGCGATCGCTTCGTCGTCAAGCGGCCTGAGCCAACGAAGGTCCAGCACCAGCGCCTCGATGCCTTCGCCGGCAAGGATCTCGGCAGCCTCGAGGCTGGCTCCGACCATCGATCCCCAACTGATGATGGCTACATCGGAGCCGTCGCGCTGGACGCGAGCCCCACGAGCCAGCTCCGACGGAGAGCCGAGTCGAACCTCCCCCGTGTTCTGGTACATGGCTCGATGCTCGATCTGGACCACGGGATCTGGGTCATTGATGGCCGCTAGCGTCATAGCGTAGGCATCCTGAGGTGTGCTGGGCATGCCCACCTTGATGCCCGGGATATGGCTCAGAATCGCCTCGATGCTTTGCGAGTGCTGAGCACAGGATCCGGGCGTGAACCCCTGCTGCATGCGGACCACGAGTGGCGCGGAGAGCTTCGACCTGTTCACGTACCGAACGTTGGCGGCCTGATTGACGATCTGGTCGAGCGCCACGAAGACGAAGTCCGCCCACATGATCTCAACGACGGGGCGGAGACCGTGCATGGCAGCCCCGACAGCCGAGCCCAGGATGGCCGCTTCTGCGATCGGAGTGTCGAAGACTCGTTCAGAGCCGAACTCCTTCTGCAGGCCGCGGGTGACTCCGAAGATGCCTCCGGCAACTCCTACGTCCTCGCCGTAAACGATGACCTCGGGACAGTTAGTCATCGCCCATCGAAGAGCCTCATTGACCGCGCGGAAGTACGGGATCTCCTTGACGTTGACGTCCCCTTCCGCGCCGGCCAGCCCACCCGCTGGGTCGGGGCCGTAGAGGTGACTCAGCGCCGTGTCGGCGGACGGTGCGGAGAGGCCCCGTACCTCCTCGGCGAGGTGCGCGACCTCGGCCTTGACCTCCGCCTCGATGGTGGCCGCTTCCTCAGCCGAGATGGCACCCATCTCTCGCATCCGCAGGAGCGGATCCTCCTCCGCGGCCGCGTCGATGTCGTCTTGGCCCCGATAGTGCTGAATGTCCTTGTTGTAGTGGCCAGACAAGCGCACCGTCTTGCACTCGAGGAGCACCGGGCCCTCCCCACGGCGGCACTGTTCAGCCGCTCCGGAGACGGCCTCGCAGACTGCGACCGGGTCCCCCCCATCGACAATCACGCTCTCGATGCATAGGCCTTGGCCGCGACGCGCAAGGTGTTCGCCACGCGTCGTGGTGCCGATCGGGGTCATCTCCGACCAGCCGTTGTTCTCGCAGAGGAAGATCACGGGAAGGTTCTTTGCCGCGGCGAAGATCATCGCCTCGGTCGTAGAGCCCTGATTCATCGCGCCATCTCCGAGCGAGACGATCACCACTCGGGTCTCCCCTGCGATCTGGCTCGCCAGCGCAACTCCGGTGCCGATCGGCAGGTGAGCGCCGATTATCGAGTTCTCGCCGAGGAACCCGACGTCAGGATCGCTCAGCATTGGCGAACCCGCTCGACCGCCGTTCACGCCGGCCTCGCGCTGGGCGATCTCAGCCATCAGCCCACGTGGATCAGAACCACAAGCCAGAGCCCACCCATGGCCTCGATACGTTGCCAGGACACGGTCCTGCGCCTCGAGAGCTGCCATCGCGCCCACCGGGATGGCTTCCTGGCCCAGGGCGAGATGGACCGAGCCCACGACTTCGCCCTCGCGTCCGAGTTCGAGGACCTGCTCCTCGAACGCCCGGATATATGCCATACGTCGGTACGTGTCATTGGGCGTCAGTTCGTAGCTCATCAGCACTCGATTCTTCGTTCTTGCAGTCGCGTAGCCGACGACAGATTACAACAATGTCGAGGCCTCTTCAACAATGTTAGAATGCGAGCGTGGATCATCCCCCGGCGTGGCACGATGCGCCCATGCGACAGACGGAGCGGCGGATTGCGTCGGTGTCGAAGGCTTTCGACGCCCTGACGTACATCGCTGGCAGTGAGGTCGCGGTTTCCGCGCGCGATCTCAGCCAGAGGATGGGGCAGCCGCTGGCGACGACCTACCACTTGCTCAACACCCTGGTCCTCGAAGGTGCGATCCTGAAAGGACCGGACCGGCGGTATCGTCTCGGTCCTCGAATCGGCTACTTGGGAGCCGCCTACCTCGACCAAGGTGAGCCGACCGACGCACTTGTTGGCCCTCTGCGGGAGCTAGCGGCGGAGACCGGTGAGACTGCCTACCTGTCGGTCTGGAGACACGACGAGATCGCGGTAGTGGCGACGGCCGAAGGCAGCCACGCAGTCCGCGTCGCCCAAGTGAGCCCAGGCACCTGTGGGCACGCCCACGCGAGAGCATCCGGCAAGTTGCTCTTGGCTCATGCTAGCGCCAGCGCTCGCCGCAGGTATCTCGACACCCACGAGCTCGAGCCGATGACGCCGAACACGATCACCAACTTGGATGATCTCAATCGTGAACTCGCGGTGATTCTCGACCGTGGCTACTCAACCGATCATGAGGAGTTCGTGATCGATGTGTCGTGCGTGGCCGCTCCGATCATGGTTGCTGGACACACGCTCGGAGCCTTGACGGTATCGTGCCCAACCGCGCGATTTGTAGAGCACGAACAGTCGCTGACTCAAGCAGTCAAGGTCGCCGCCAACCGCGCCGGACGTGCTCTCGACTCAACCGGTCACAGGGAGGCTTGACCTCGCGCCTGCGAGCCGACCCGCAAGGCGCGGTCTCGGATCCACGGGTCATGCCATACCGACGGCCTGGGACGACAGGCCATAGAGTCCGGGTGGCCCGAGCGCCGGAAGCTCGGGGCCACTCCGCGGAGTCCGCGCGTTCCGGCGGGCGTCCACGCGCCACCGCCGATGATCGTCGCGCAAGATCCGGCGCTAATCGGTCCACCTGAAACGCTGATCGACACTGCTGCGAGCAAGAAGCTCGATTGTCGAGACGTCGGCTGCCGGACGACTATGAAGCTGCCGCTGCGTCGGCGGCGCTGAAGTCGCGCCAACTGCTCACGTTTAGGCCGGCTTCATCGCTAAGATGTCCCTGTAGCTGGTAGCGGCCTTCGATGGACGGGATCGGGACGTAGAAGAACACGCGGTCCTGGCCGAGGCCCGCGAGCCGTACCGTTCTGGTGCTCTTCCAGGACTCCTCGCCATCGCTGAGTAGTCGGAGCCCGACCTGTCCCTGCCACGTCTGCGGCAGATCATTCACCACTGATACCGGGATCTCAGCGAGGGCGCCGGTGGGCAGGGCGGATTTTGCGAAATCCACCATAACCCCCACGGGGTTCAGGGCGTCCCTCATGTATTCGACAAAGTAGGGGTGGAAGTCCAGCGTATCCAAGTCAGCGAAATTGTCGGGACTGAATGCGCCCGGCTGTCCGGAGGCCAAACCACATTGCTGCAGGATCCCAGCAACAGTCCTGTTGGCGCGGAGGAACTCGGTCTGGGCCGCCAGCAGGCGGGCGCGAGCATAGAATCGCTGGTCCGCCGTGTCGGTTGGCCAGCCATACTTCGGGAGACGGCGGTAGATCGGAGCCGAAAGAATGCCAGGAGAACCATCGCGGCAGAGCCAATTCCATCCATACTCCGAAGTGAGAATCGCGTTGCCGTGCGAGTTCGGAGCGTGGTTGACCGACATCACGACCCGCTTGTCCAGGAACGCCTGCGCAGGGTCGCTGATCACGAGAGGGGTCTTGAAAGTCGTGTCGAGGCCGGAAGTGTCGATCGGGGTCTCGCGAGAAGCCCAACTAGCCTCCGGGTACCAATGCGCGTCGTAGAAGTCGTTCGGATCGAGCTCTCCACCCCACCCGTTTCCCCACGGACGGCGCTGCAAATCACGATCGCGCACAGCTCGAACCGCATCGCCGGTAACCGGTGTAGGGCATTCGCACTGCGAGCTGAACGCCACCACACTGGCATTGTTCGCGCGTGCCTCGATCCACTCGCGGTACTCCACAGCAAGGTGCTCGGATGTGAGTTCCTCCGGCCACGGAGTGCCCCTCATAGCCTCTTCCCAGCGCTCCGAACTTTCCTGCAGTTCCTCACCAAAGGTAGGTGGGGTGCCTTCCGGCGACTTGGGTGCAACCATTGACTCTTGGATCGGATAGAAGAGCGGGAACTCGTCGAGAATGAGGATGCCCTCTTCGTCAGCAACTCGATACCACATGTCGGGCGGGAAGCCGATCGAGTTCCTTACGATGTTCCAGTTCATGGACTTGAAACGACGGTAGAGCTTCCGCACCCAGTCCTCGTCCCAAGGCTTCGTCGAGCGATCCGGATCTTCGAAAGTGCGGTAGATGATGACGTGCGCACCTCTAAGGAAGTAGATATCACCATTCAGCAACGCGCGATTCAGGTCAGGATCAAAGGTGAATGTGCGCATTCCGAAGCGTGCGTTCGCAGAATCGCCTGGGGTATTGACTACTACGTTGTAGAGGAACGGATCCTCCGGCGACCAAAGTCGGACTTCGTCCAAGGGGACGGTCATCTCGATGTCGCGCTCTTCCCTCGGCCCCATCTCGAGAAGGTCACTGCTGGCTGACCCCCGAGCTCGACCGCTGCTTGCTTCAGTGACAGCGCACTCGACCGCAAACACGCGTCTGCTCGGACCATTAACGATGCTCGCGACGACCGTGACGCTGCCCTCATCCAAGTTCGGTCGCGTTCGAATCAGATTGATGTACGGAAACGATGTGAGCATCAACTCGACAGAATCGAAGATGCCAGGGAGTGACCTGTGTAGCTCCATGTCCCAACCGGTGGTGATGAACGCAGGCGTCGCGTCCCGTGTTGCACCGACCCGGATCACAACCTCGTTCTCCTGGCCGTCAGCCCGCAGCGCTGTGGTCAGATCGAAGTAGCCCGGCGTGAAGTTCGGAAGGTGCTCGCCGACCTCGATATCGTTGACGAACACCTTCGTTCCGAAGGTCGCCTTGCCCACCCGCAGGACCGCTCGCTCAGGCGCTGGGCCGTCGAGCACGAACGCACGCCGGTACCAGAAGGCCTCCCGGGCATCGTCGGGCAAGCCCACCTTCTCGAAGGACGGTTCAGCGAGATCAACCAAGCCGGGCACTGGAACCGAACTCGGAAAAGCGGATGGACGCGTATCGAACCGTCCTTGAGCCAGTCCCCAGGTGCCGTCCAGCAAGAGTGTTGTTCGCAGACCGGCGGAGTCAGTTGTGACCTCGATGTCTTCATTCTGAACGTTGTTCAACTACTTGATCCTCACTAGTGGGCGTAATCGGCTGATCCGTGGATCCCACCGAGCTCTGCGCGGTGCGGGTGGAACCCCTTGACAGCTATCGCGGGAGGGACAGTCGGTGACGGTGTCGCCGACTCGACCGCTACAGACGGGGATCGAACATGTACTTGAGGCCGTCACCGCCCCGGCTGTGGGCGAATACTTCGGGCCAGTCCCGCAGAGCGGAGACGTTGGTGATGATGGGGTCTGCCGCGATTTGGCCGCTCGACAGCAGGACCAGCGCACGCTCGAGGGTTCGGGGTGCGGCCGCAAAGCTCGTGACAAAGGCAATGTTCTTGAGGCAGAACTGATCCATGTCAGTCTGGACGCTCTTGCCGAAGATTCCAAGCTGGACGAGCGTGCCGGACTTAGCACAGGCCGCCAGGCCAAGGTTGATAGCAGCGGCAGCGCCAGCGCACTCGATCACGACGTCATAGCGCTCCTCGACGTCACTTGGCTCCACCTGCGCCGTCAGCCCCAACGTGGCAAAGCCCAGCTGTTCGGCCACGGCTAGCCGGTAGCGATCTTTGGCGGTCCCAAGAACGGTGACTTGTCCGCCCGCCATCCGCGCGACCTGCGCTGCGAGGAGACCGATGGTTCCCGGCCCAGTGATTAGGATGCGGTCACCGGGCGCAACGACGGGCCTGTCCATCAGCGCCCCCAGGACGCAGGCCAGGGGCTCAGCGAGGGCGGCCTCAACCAGGTCGAGTCCCTCCGGTACCCGATGGAGATTCACCTCGGGCACGACGACGAAGCGAGTGAACGCTCCGTCCGCCTGGCGACCAATGGCTCGCCGATTCGGACACATGTTGCGCTGCCCGCGGAGGCAGTAGCCACAGGTCCCATCGGTGATGAGAACCTCGGCGACGACGCCTGCGCCGAGCCAATCCGTCGAGACGCCGGGACCGCAGTCGACGACCGTTCCGCTGAGTTCGTGGCCCATGACGACAGGCGGTGTCGTCGGCCACTCGCCGTCGAGGATGTGCAGATCCGTCCCGCAGATACCGGCTGCAGCTACCTCCACACGGACCTGGCCAGGTCCCGGCGGCGGAGTCGTAACATCTCTGATCTCGACTCCTCCCGCGCCGGTCCGAGTCTTCACAATCGCCTCTGCCACGGTAGGTACTCCTGAACTTAAGTTGGTCATCGAAAGTCTGCTAGGGGCGCTCCCCGCCGTGCACATTCAGCCAGGAGGCGCCGACGTTGTGCGCGAGCCCGAGCGGCTGGCACACGATCGTGGTTTGATGTTGGTTTCGCTCGATCACGCGATCCTGACGTGGAGGCGGCGCCTGACAGATCCAGCTGCGATGGGAATCAGCGCGGCGAGTAGGACGAAAATTCCCTGGAACCAGTACTGCCACGCGATCGTCAGGGACAGGAATGTCAGGGCGTTGGTCACGGTAGCCAGAAGTAGTCCTGCGACCGCCACCGCAACCGAGGATCCCGAGCCGCCGAAGATACTCACGCCCGCGATCACCACCGCCGTAACCGACACGAGCGTGAACTCCTGCCCCGAGTTCGGGTCAGCGGTCGTGGTCGACGTGTACAACGCGATCCCCGCGAGAGCTGACAATGCACCAGACGCGACGAGTGCAGCGCACCGGGCACGTGGGACGTTGACGCCCATCCGGTTTGCCTTGACGGCATCGGAGCCCGTTGCCCGCAATCCTCTGCCCATTCTGGTGCGCGTCACCACGAACTGCACAACCAATGCTACGACGATCGCGATCACTAAGACGAGGGGGACGTTGAGGATCATCAGACCGACGAGTTCAGCGACCTCGTCGGAAACCGCGAACGTTGGCTCTGGTCGAAGGATCTGTGCGATACCTACGATCCCGATTGATGACACCAGGGTCGCGATAACCGAAGGTATCCCGATGGCTGTGACCAGCAATCCGTTCAGCATTCCCGCGCCAGCTCCAGCGACCACAGCGACGAACACGCCCACGATGAAGTAGGCGGCACCCTGGTCGGCGAAGAATGACAGCACGACGCCGGCCGTAGCGATCACGGACCCGACACTCAAGTCGATGCCGCCTGTCATGACCACAAGGAGTTGGGCGACCCCTACCAGAATCATGACGGATGCAGCCACGAGGAGTTGGTTGACGTTGAGCGGATTCAGGAACGAATCCGATGCCGCCGTGGTCGCTACCGCCAGTGCGATCGTGAGGGCTGCAAGGACTCCGCCCTGGGCCTCGCCTGCAAACCTCCATCGTCGGCGACGAGGGGAAACGGTCAGTCCGTCGGCGCCATGGTCGCGTTGCGACATGACTGCCGTTCCGGTGATCGCGCGTTCGGTGACGTCGCTCCCCTCGAGGACTGCCTGGACGCGGCCTCTCGAGAACACCACAACGGTGTCGCAAAGACCCTCAAGTTCTACCGCGTCGGTCGAGAGCACCACGACTGCGACGCCCGCCTCGGCGAACTTCCGCAGAACGCTGTAGATCCTTACGCGGGCGCCGGCATCGACGCCTTGTGTGGGATCCTCGACGAGCAGGACTCGTGGGGACTCGAGCCGCGTCCGGGCCAGCAGGACTTTCTGCTGGCTTCCACCCGACAACGTCGCGACCGGCGTCTCCAACGAGGCGGTCTTCACGGCAAGGTCCGCCGTGGCCTCGCGGGTGAGGTGGTACTCCCGTCGTTTGTTGACGATACCGCCTGGCATCGCGGTGGAGAGCGAGGGCGCGACCACGTTCTCGCGCACGGACATCTTGCCGAACATTGCTTCGCCGAGCCGGTCCCCAGGAAGGAACACGATTCCGGCCTCGATCGCGGCTCGGGGCGTATGACGGTCGACCGTTTGATTGCCGACCGCAATAGTTCCGGAAACCGGGCCTCGTCCAGCGAGCGCGCCCAAGAACTGCCGCTGTCCATTTCCCTCGACGCCAGCGAGCCCGACGATCTGCCCGGGTTTTACGTGGAAGGACACGTCGGTGAAGCCGAGCCCGGACAGGCCGTCGACGCTCAGCAGCGGAGCGGCGGCGACGCTGGGAGGAGGCTTCGCAGGAAAGGTCGTTTCCAGCGATCGGCCGATAATCAGCTCGACGATCTCGTCGGCGGAGTAGTCGGCGACCGACCCGCGCCCCACGACTTGCCCGTCACGAAGAACAGTCAGGTCGCGTCCGATCTCGACTACCTCCGGGATCCGGTGGGTGATGTAGACAACGCCTACCCCACGAGAAAGGAGGTCACTCACGCGATCGAAGAGCCACTGCGTCTCCTCGGGTCCGAGCGCCTCCGTCGGCTCGTCGAGTACCAAAATCTTGGGCTCCGACGCCAGCGCGGCCGCGATCTCGACGAGATGCGCTTCGCGCTGCGAGAGCGAACCAACGAGAGCGGTTGGATCGATCGTCAGCCCGAGCGACCGGAAGTGTGCTGTCAGCCAGTCGTTCGCACCGGCGCGGGTCGGCCGCTTCGAGTCTGGGAGAAGTTCGAGAACGCAGTCAACGACGGACAGCGCGGGCGCCAAGGCTGGCGTCTGGTAGACGATCGCCAGGCCCGCGTTGCGCGCGTCTCTGGGTTGGATCCGCGCGAGTTCCTGGTTGTCGAGTTTGATCGTCCCCGCACTCGGGACGACCGACCCCGCGGCGATGCCGACGAGAGTGGACTTTCCTGCGCCATTCTCGCCCAGTACGGCGTGCACCCTTCCGGGCAGGACCGTGAGGCTCACTCCGGCGAGCGCTTTGACGCCCGGATAGGTCTTTTCGATGTCGCGCAGCTCCAGCAGTGGCTGCGGCGTCAACGAGTCACCTGCAACGCTCATTCGAAGACGCTCTTCATCTCTTCAACTGTCAGCAGAGACGACGGAGTCGCATCCGACGGGGCGCCAGCGACGCAGGCCTCCTCGGGAGTCATGCTGCCATCCGTCCGACCAGTCGAATCCTCGAACAGGCCGAGCTCGAACCGGGACGGCTCGTGATTCTCCGTGCCCTGGAATGCGGCCAGCCCCTTGCGGAGTCCCACCCGGCCAATCCAGGAGCGGGAAGAGACCGTCGCCAGTTCGTAGTCCGGGTTCTCGGACTGGAGGTTCGCGAAACCGCAACTGAGATCGTTCTCATCGGTAGTCGCGATCGGCGGCAGCGCAACGCCAGCGGCTTCGTATGCCCGGATCGCCCCCGCGGCGGTAGCGCCGTAGTCCGTGATGATCCCGTCGATCTGGGAATACTTCGAGAGAAGTCCGCTCATGGTCTGTTGGGCCTGGGCGGGGTCCCAGTTGGTGGTGGCAGGTGTTGTCGTGAGGAGGTCAACCTGGGGGTTATCGGCCAAGACCTCGGTGATGCCCTCCATGACGGCGTCGGTGACGACGTTCCCCGCCGGACCACCGAGGACTACGACATTGCCGCCTTCCTCACCCAACTGCTCCACCATCCACGTCGCCCAAGCCGTGCCGAGCGATTGCGGGATCCAGTCGACGTAGTCGAGATAGTCCTCGCCGACTTCGCCCATAGGGTCCACGGCGATCGGAACCACGATCGAGCCAGCGTCGGTCGCCTTCTTCATCGCTTCCAAGCTGCCGCCGGCGCTGGACGAGATGACGATGATGTCGACACCCTTCGACGCCATGCTGATCAGGGCTGAGTTCTGGGCCTGGATGTCAGTGCGGGCGGCCTGATACTCGACCGACTCGATGTTGTCGCACTTGGCGGCCTCCGACTCGACCTCTGCGCGCATCGTCTTACCCCAGCTGTTGATCCCGACGCCGTCAATCAGACCCACGGTGACCGGCTCGTCTCCGCACATCGTCGTAATGTCAGCGAACTGGTCCGCGGTTCCGACCGTCCCGATGCTGACCTGGTCAGGATCGACCTTGGCAGACTCGCCGGAGCCCGACGTTGAGCAGCCCGCAACCGCAGCCAGTCCGAGGACAGCAATGGCGCTTGTGGTGAGGCCCCTGGGACCCAGATTCTTCAAGTTCATTCTGATTCTCCTTTGACTCCGAGAACTATCTTTTGAATACGCGGAAGACGGCAGCGCCCTCGAACGCGTGCGATCAGTTCACCCAGTTCCATTTGAGCGATAATGCAAGCACCGATAATGAGAGCTTGAATGAGATTCTGGACCGCGCTTGTTTGCGTGAAGGTCTGCACTAACTGATTGAGCTGACCAAGGAACAGAGCGGCCAGGGCGGTGCCAGCGAGATACCCGCGCCCGCCGGTCAATGCTGTCCCGCCGAGAACCACCGCAGCAACCGAGGGCAATAGATAATTGTCGCCGACGCCCGCGGTAGGCGATCTCAGCAGCCCAGCGAGGAGCACGCCAGCAAAGCCAGCAAGGAGCGCGGAGAGCCAGTATGCAGAGATGATATGCCGGCGGCTCGATATTCCAATGATCTGTGCGCTGGTTGCATTCTCGCCAACAAGCTCGAACCTCCGGCCCGCCCGAGTTACTTTAAGAATCATCTGCCCGACGAGCGTGATGGCGATCGCGATAATCGCAAGCACGGGGATGCCGCCAAGTTGGCGGAGCGCGAATGAACTCAACTCCGCAGAGCCCTTGACGGCAGCGCCTCCGGACACTTGCTGCACCGCGCCCACCATCAGAAGGCTTGTCGCGATCGTGACCACGATCGGCGGTAGACCGAACACCGCAATGACCAAGCCGCTCAGAACGCCGAAGAGCGACACGATGCCAACCGCGAGAACGATCGCGAACGTCACGCCCATCTCGGGGTCTGAGCCGTATCGGGCCGCGAGCACCGCGCCCAGCGAGATCGCCGCCCCGACCGAAAGGTCGAGCCCACCCTGCTGAATCGTCAGCGTCTGACCGAGGGCGACGATGGTGGTGATCGCCGCGAACGGAAGCATGGAACTGACCGCGATGTGGTCGACACTGCCCGGCGCCAGGATCGGACTTGCCGCGAACAGGAGAACGACGGCAACCAGGATCCGGGTCGTCGGTGAAATGAAGACGACTCTGACAAGCGGCTGGTTATGGGGCGTCTCCGCGCGTCCCGCGACCTGACCGTCCATCACGGCGGTCATCCCAGCGCCGCCGGAGGCGACAAACGCGCGCCGCCGTTCGGCCGCGTCCGGACAGGCCGAGACCCTGCGCAGCGGTTGGGCGTCAGGCCCGCGGCGGCGGAACCGGAGCCGCTCCGGAAAAGCTTCACGATTGCTCCTCTGCACCTGCCGGTGGCGTCGAGCGACGACTCGAATGCCGGCCAAGTTCGTTCGTCCGCGGCGCGTCGGTGACAGCACCGCCGGGATCCTAGTTCGGTATCCCGAATTGGGATCCTGAATACATCCTGCACCGCCGTTTCCCCGCGTGTCAACAGTCACACCGGTCCGGATCTCGTCTCCTCCGCCTTTGCCGAAGCGGTGGGTTGCGTGCGCGGCAACCGACTCAGCGCGCCGGGTGCATCGGGGACGAGGCACTCGTCAGCTCGCCGGCGAGGTCACGCATTTGCGTCTGGCTTGCACCCGCTCTCGGGGGGGTGGATGGCGTTCGAGAAGGCGGACGCGACGATGGCGGCCTGGAGTCGGGCCGGTCTCGCGACAGGGGCCGGGCCCGCGGCGGCGCCGACAGCTCGTGACCGCGCCGCCGGCAACGGGCTCCCGGCCGCAACGATCACAGACTCCTCGGCGAACGGAGAGCGGGGCGGACGTCCGGCCGAGTTTCTGTCGTTCGATCACGAGTGCCTCTCCGAGCGCCTCGACAGTCCAGAAGCCGGCAGGTCGCGTGACTCACGTCGATGTTTGTCGACAGCAGGCCGACCCGTGCCGGATGGATCTCCCCCCGGACGCGAGCTGGCCCGTGTCAACGCTGCCGAAACGAGCCCGTGTGAACTCGAGCGTCCGCCGCGAGCCAGCCGACTAAGGACTGAGCGACTAGGGTCGGTGTCCGGGTCGGTGTCCGGTCGGAAACGACAACGACAGGCCGAAAGTGTCAGCCAACCGGAGCGCCTGGCACCACGCTGCGGTGCATCAACTGCATGTGCGACTAGTACAGGACCTCGTCGACGTGGCCGAACAACAAGGGAGCGCCTCCGCGCAGCGAGCGAAAATCAGCAACAACAGATCCCCCTGGCGACAAGAAGTGCGTAATGGCCGTCAGACCCCGTATCCACCGTCGACGTCGATCTTCTGGCCCGAAATGAACTTCGCCCGATCGGAGGCGAGGAAGGCGACCGCTTCGGCGATATCGTCCGCCGTCCCGAAACGACGGAGGGGGATGTTACTTCGCGCCATGGCGAGTGCTCGCTCGTCCAACTCCCCAGTGGAGATCAGTCGTTCCGCCATACCGTCTGTGAGCATGCCGGGGCCGACGCAGTTGAGACGGACACCGAAGCGCCCCTCCTCGGCCGCAAAACCGCGCACGAGCGACTCGATGGCTGCCTTCGGGCCGGCTGATAGCCCGTCACGGACGGGATAGCGCGAGGTGGCAGCGGTGGTAACTGCGACCACCGAGCCTGCGGACTCACGCAGCGCTGGCAGAGATCCGGAGATAACGTTGAAGAAACCCACCACCTCGGCGTCAAGAGCCTCTTTGAATTGGGCGGGCGGCACCTTGGACAGGTGGACCATCGGGATGTACGGGCCGGCAGCGTGGATGACCGTGCCGACCCCACCCCAGTCAGCGGTGACGCCGTCGATATAACGCTGCGTGACAACGGCGTCCTGCAGGTCGACAGCGTCGGCGCGCGCGCTTGCGCCCAGGTCCGTAAGTTCATCCACCAGCGCCGCCGCAGTCTCGGTGCGTGCTTTGTAGGTGAAGGCGATGCGGGCGCCATCGCCGGCGAGCCGGCGACAGATCGCGGAACCGAGACCACCCGTGCCTCCGGTGACGATGATGGGTCCAGGCGTGGATGGCGCAGGAGACGGCATGGACGGATCCTTTCGGAAGTCGGTGGTAGGTGGACCTGGAGCGGGTGTCAACCGCGTTGTCGGGCCGGCTTGATTCGACTCGAGCGGCTCGTCTTGACTAGGCGTCACGAGATGCTTTCATTTCACTTCCCAACGTGACGGTCCCGGGGCTGCCTGCGTCGCAGGTCCGTCACGCCACCGATTCCGGGCGGGCAGACCGATGTCCGCCTCGGCACTGGATCTCATCCACCCGATGTCCTTCCCAACGTCTTAGCTGATCTCGCCCATCCAATCCAAGTTGATGCTCAAGACTCTGCCCATCTTCCACTCACCGAGAGCTATGCACCTCTGAGCAAGGGCCTCATTGGATGATCCTGCTTCAGCCTCATCGCATCGCGTGGGTAAGAGTCCCCTGGAGTGGTGGGGTTTGAGGGACCACGGCGGGGCTGCCTGAAGTAGACGGCCATCGGCGGGATCTTCGGTGTGTAACGGCTAAGCACGCACCTGAAGGAGAACCACCGATGGCCTTGCCCCAGTCTGCCCTGTCCGAACTGCTCGAGGTGTTCCGCACCGGCGACGGCGTCGATCTGATCCGTGAGTCGGTCCGGGTCGTGATGCAGGAACTGATCGAAGCCGAGGCGACCGAACGGATCGGCGCCGCACCCTATGAACGCACACCTGACCGCGTGACCGAGCGCAACGGCCACCGGTCGCGGGTGTTGTCGACCAAGGCCGGCGACGTCGACCTGCACATCCCCAAACTCCGCAAGGGCTCGTTCTTCCCCTCGGTCCTCGAGCCCCGTCGCCGCATCGACCAGGCGTTGTACGCGGTGGTGATGGAGGCCTACGTTCACGGCGTCTCGACCCGCAACGTCGACGACCTGGTCGAAGCGCTCGGCATCGACTCAGGCATCAGCAAGTCCGAGGTCTCCCGGATCTGCGCCGGCCTGGACGAGCAGGTGGGTGCGTTCCGCACCCGGGCCCTGGACCACATCGAGTTCCCCTACGTCTACCTCGACGCGACCTACCTCCACGTCCGCAACACCACCGGGCAGGTGGTGTCGATGGCAGTGGTGGTGGCCACCGGGATCGCCGCGGACGGCTCCCGGGAGGTCCTCGGCGTTGATGTCGGCGACAGCGAGGACGAGACCTTCTGGCGCGGCTTCCTGACCGCGCTCAAGCAGCGCGGCCTCGGTGGCGTCAAGCTCGTCATCAGCGACCAACACTCCGGGCTGGTCAAGGCGTTGAAGCGGTCCTTCCAAGGCGCCGGCCACCAACGCTGCCGGGTCCACTTCGCCCGCAACCTCCTCGCCCACGTCCCCAAGAGCCACGCCGACATGGTCGCCGCGGTGTTCCGCACGGTCTTCGCCCAGCCCGACGCCGACGCGGTCAGCGCCACCTGGGACCAGGTCCGCGACCAGCTCGCCAAGAACTTCCCCAAGATCGGTCCGCTCATGGACGAGGCCAAGGCCGAGGTCCTCGCCTTCACCGCGTTCCCGCGGGCGCACTGGCAGAAGATCTGGTCCACCAACCCCCTATCCGTTAACCGGTCCTCAGAGGACACGTTCCCGTTAGCGGCGTGAGGTCCCTGCGGTGGCCTGCTGGCAGGTCAATGCTGACGGTGGATGAAGGGAAGCCGCGATGACGGTGTCGGCACAGGTTGTGGATGGCGAGCACTGTTTGGTCGGCGACTGGCCCGGGATCGGAGTAGGGAACGAGTTCCTGGCGCATCTACGGGCGCGGGCCTTCTCGCCGGCGACGGTCCGGGCCTATGCCTTCGACCTGGTCAACTTCGCCCGCTTCCTCAACGAGCGGGACGTCGCGCTGGGTTCGGTCGAGCCGATGGACGTCTTCGCGTGGGTCGACTGGCAGGGTGCCCGCACGCCGGCGTCGGGGAAGGTGGTCCGGCTCGCACCACGCAGTGCCGCGCCCGCGACGATCAACCGCAGGGTCGCCGCAGTGCGCGCGTTCTTCGAGTTCCTGGTGATGAGCAAGGTCTGTGCAGTGAATCCGGTCCCCGCACCGCGGCGGGGTCAGGGACTGCGGCCGACCGCCCGCGGCATGCTCGGCCATCTCGGCCCGGGTCGTGCACGTGGCGGCGGGCGTCTGGTGCGTGAGCAGCGTCGGCTTCCGGAGTCGCTGGATCTGGCCGACGTGCAGGCCTTCATGTCGGGGTTGCGGACCCATCGGGACCGGGCGATGGTGCTGGCGATGCTGCTGGGTGGCCTGCGTTCGGCCGAGGTACGCGGGCTTCTCCTGAAGGACGTCGACCAGGGACGACGACGGCTGCGGGTGGTTGGCAAGGGTGGACGGGAGCGGGTGGTCCCGGTCGACGCCGCGTTCTTCGCCGAGCTCGCCGCCTACCTGCGCCACGAGCGACCCCGCGGACTCACCACCCCGGAGTGCTTCGTGGTGCTGCGCGGCCCCACCACCGGCGCGCCGGTCAGCGAAGCGGGGCTACGGGCGCTGTTTCGGCGGCACCGGGACAACTCGGGAGCGACCAGGGTGCGACCGCACCGGCTGCGGCATACCTACGGCACCGAGCTTGCCGCCGCGGGGATCGACCTGCTGGCGTTACGGGAGCTGATGGGCCATGCCAGCCCCGAAACCACGAGCAGGTACGTGCACCTGTCGGTGGAGCATCTGGCTGCCGAGTACGCGGCCGCCCGCGCGACCCTGGCGGACCTCCGGTGAACACCGCCGTCGCCAGGAACGCGACCATGGCGGACCACGACTGGATGAGCGCCTACATCGAGCACTGTCACGGACTGGGGTGTAGTGACCGGGCGCTGCGGGACCGGCTTCGTAGTGCCCGCGGGTTCCTCGCCGCTCATCCGGATCCGTGGGCCTGGATGGAACAGCCGACCGCGGACCGGGTCGCCGAGCTGCGCCGCACCCGCGCGTGGCCCTTGCTGGTGTTCCTGATCGGCACCGGCCGGCTACGACTGGACCTGGAACTGGCAGCGGCCAAGAAACCTCACCGGGCTCGGCGCCATCGTCGAAGCCCGCCATGCCGAGGACTTCGACGCCGCCCGGGCAGCCGGCCTGCGGCTGGGCTGGACCCTGGCCTGGGTCGACACCGTCCTGGGTGAGTGTCTCGCCGTCGTCTTGGCCTGGCACGGCGGCACGGTCGCGGACCTCAGCCAGCAGGTGGTCACCGAGTTCGACGAGCAGTTGGGCCAGACGATGCAACTGTCGCGGTCCTCGCTGCGTGCCTACCGTGCCCGGCTGGCCAGTCTGCGGCAGCTGTTGTTCGAGGTCGGCGTCCATGACGCTCCGCCTCGGCGCCGGCCTTGGTCCCGGACGCTGGAGCAGCGTTTTGCCGAGGTCGCGATGGCCGAGGCGATCCGGACCGTATTGCTGCGCTACGTGCAGACCCGCGCGAGTGTGCTGCGCCCCCGTTCGGTGGAGTCCTTGGTCAACGACCTGTTGCCGTTCGCGGAGTTCCTCACCGCCCACCACCCCGACCTCACCACGCTGCGGGACTTGGAACGCCACCACGTCGAGGAGTTCCTGATCTGGAACCGGAGCCGCCCCTGGCGTGGCCGCAAGGCTCGTCCCCAGCCGGTGTCGGCGGCGGTCGCCCAGGCTGCCGTGCTCAGCCTGCGCAACCTGCTCGAGGACATCGCCGGGTGGAGTTGGGCCGAGGCACCGACAGGTCGGTTGGTGTTCGCCGCCGACGTCCCCAAGCTCGACCGGCCACTGCCACGAGCCCTTCCGCCCGACGTGGACGCCAGGCTGATGGTCGCCGTCGCCGACCTGCCCGATCGGTTCGCCCGGACCGGCCTGCTGGTGCTGCGCGGGGCCGGCCTGCGGGTCGGGGAACTCCTCGACGTCGAGCTCGACGCGGTGGTGGACTACGGACCGGCCGGGACCTGGCTTCGAGTCCCGCTCGGCAAGCTCGCCACCGAACGCTCCGTCCCGCTTGACGAGGCGATCCTGGCCGCGCTTGACCAGTGGGCTCAGCGGCGGGGCGTCCATCGCCCGATCCCGCACCCACGCACGGGCCGTCCTACCGACTTCTTGTTCACCGAACACGGCCGCCGGCTGGGCGCGACCCGGCTGCGCAACGGACTCCTCGCCGCCGCGGAAGCAGCGGGCCTGCGTGGTCCCGCGGGGCAGCCGCTGACGGTGACACCGCACCAGCTGCGTCACACCTATGCGACCGCGTTGGCCAACGCCGGGATGTCGCTGCAGGCGCTGATGGCGTTGCTCGGACACGTCACGCCGGAGATGACCATCCGTTACGCCACCCTGGCATCGCCCACCCTGCGGGGCGCCTACGACGAGGCGATGGGCAAGATGCGCCGCCAGCTCGCCCTGACCCCGGTCGGACGGCCCATCGTGCCGGACAAGATCTCCTGGCTGGCCAGCGAGATGCTCAAGACCCGCGTCGCGCACGGCTACTGCTCCCGCCACGAGTCCCAAGGCCCCTGCCCCTACGCCAACATCTGCGAGACCTGCGACAACTACACCCCGGCCGCCGAGTTCGAGCCGGCGCTCACCGACCAACTCGCCGACGTCCGAGCGCTGCAGGACGACGCCGAAGAACGTGGCTGGACCGCCGAACAAGAACGACACCGGCACGTCGCGACCGCCCTCGAGGGGCACCTGAACAGCATCCGGCCAAGATGAAACGACCGGCGCACAACCTTGACCCCACCACGAGGGCCGGATAATCGAGCGGGTCAACAAGGAGATCAAGCGCCGCGCCCGCGTGGTCGGGATCTTCCCCAACCCCGCGTCCGTGATCAGGCTGGTCGGAGCCGTGCTCGCCGACATGCACGACGAATGGCAAGCCGGCGACCGCCGCTACCTGTCCGAAGGATCCATGGCGCTGCTCTACCCCGACAGCGATACTGGTTCCATCGCCGCGATCGACAGCGGCGAGTAGGCACCGAGGATCACCTCAAAGCCCACCACCCCGCGGGACTCTGTCTCGCGTGGTCAACGCAATCGAGAACCAACCGCATCTGGTCTGGTAAAAATCCGTCGCCTACTGTCCCCGATCAGGCAGTCCGCGACGTTCCGCACCTCGCGAACGATGACCTCAGCATGGCTGCCGATCGTCCCGACCCGCCACGTGGGACTGGTCCGTCGCGGATCCAAAGCCTAGACACCGGATGTCTCGGAGCCAGGCTGAATCGAGGTCTGACACGCTGCGACCCGCGCCAGGTCGGCTTCCCCTGCCACTCCCTGCGGGCCGCGAACGCCGATTTGACCTCGCTCTGCTCGTCGTCGGCGCCAGCGTGGGCGTTCACGGGCGAGTCGCCGCACGTGCGTCGCCTGGCGCACGGTCACGGTCTCGCCGCCCAAGTCGCCGCCTCGTTTTCGGCCGGGCCCTCGCGCTCGGGCAACTGCCGCAGCGCCTCACCGGCGCGCTTCTCGGTCTCGGCCACCGCAGCATCGCGCTCACCGATCGCGACCATGACCCGCTCGACCAGGTCGATCACCGCACGTTCGCGCTCGTCGCATTCCCGGCCTTCTCGATGCCGACTCGGCTGCTGCCTGACCGTCTGTTGATTTCATCCGGTCCTCACTCGCGCCGACGTGGAGGTTGACAGTCACCCACGACACTTGTCAGACCCCGAGCGATCACATCAGACCCCGAGCGATCACACCAGAACGAACTTCCTTGCCCCCGACCCAAGCCAGCCGAGCCGGTCCGACTGCGCGCCGCACTCGCCACCCGCCACCCTCAGCGTTCCCCAGCCTTCCTCGACCGACGAGGTGTCACATACCTCTTGGGTAGAGGACGCGCCTTGGTCGAATCCTGGATCGCGCCGACTCCTATTGAGGCAGACCCGCGCGGATCAAGCCATCCATCGGTTGAGGGTCTCCACGACACAGCCTGGCTTGGCAGATCCCTCGATGTGGGCGGTAATCCGGATCGTCGCCTGGACGCCGCCCGGGACGTCGTCGCAAGCCAAGATCTCGGCGGCTCCGCGGATCCGCGATCCGACCGTGACCGGAGCCGGGAACCGAACCCGGTTGGCCCCGTAGTTCACGCCCATCCGCACAGCGCGGACGACAACCAACTGGGGCAAGAAGAGATTGCACAGCGACAACGTCAGATAGCCGTGCGCGATGGTCGACTCGAAGACCGAATCCTTGGCGCGCTCGGGGTTGACATGGATCCACTGATGATCGCCGGTGACGTCGGCGAAGGCGTCGATCCGGGCCTGGTCGATCTGCAGCCATTCGGTCGGACCGATGACCGCGCCGACAGAACCCCGGAGGTCCTCGAGACCCTCGACCACCAGCGGTGGGGTGCTGCACAGGCGAACATCCGGTGCCTGCGCCTTCGTCTCTTCAGGAGTCAAGTCTTCCCTCTCGCGTGTCGCTTCAGTGCCCTCGCGTTCCGACACCCTGGCCATTCCGCCAGCAGAAGCGGTCCCTGATCACGTCCGTTCCCGCTGAACGGGAGGCGACACTGACGGATCCCACTCACTGCCTACGGTTGATCGGATCCACTGTCCGCCGGCCCCGCGAAGTGCGCTGTGTGCAACGCGAGCAAGGAGATGCACCGTGAGCAAGCTGGATATCCGATTCCGGACGAGCGCCGACATCAGGCCGCGCACGGCTGCGTCGTTCTTCCACGACGAGCTGCCCGTGCTCCTCGCGGGCCGCTCGGACATGGTCGAGTCCGCGCACCTGTACACGGCTGAGTCCCTCACCGTGACGACCGAGTCGGGGTCGTGGACCCTCTCGTGCGGCGAGGTCGGAGTTCAGGTTAGCGCTGGCAGATCAGGGGGCACCTCGGTCAACCTCAGTGACAACGACTTCAGCGACTTCCTCAACGACCTGACCACCGTGGAGATGTTGTTCAACGTCGAACGCGTGGTCCTTGCCAGCGGGACGCGCGGGACGACGAACTGCTGGGAGACCATCCTCCGTTCCCTTATCGACGGGATCCCGCTCTACAGCCCCGGCGCAGTCGTGCTTCGGAATCCCGACGGAGGGGCACTCGACCTCGGCACCTCCTTCGGCCCCGCTGCAGAGAGGTCCGACATGCAGGACTTCCTCGCCGAGGCGGGTTACCTTCATCTGTCGGGGTGGCTGGACGCCGACCTTATGGCGGAGATCGCGGAGGACATGGACCGGGAGTTCGCGAAGTGCACGTCGACGGACGGCTCGTGGTGGGTGACCTTGGCCGACGGCTCGCAGCTGCCGGCACGGGTCCTGGACTTCGCCGCGAAGAGCGACGCCGTGCGTCGGCTGCTCGCGTCCGATGCCTTTAACCATGCCGTCCAGGTCACGGACGACGGCTACCAGCACGCCTCCGCGGTCGAGGCCCTTCAGAAGCCGATCGGTGTCGTCACCGGGGTTAGCGACATCCCCTGGCACCGCGATTGCGACGGAGGCATGCATTCGTTCGTGTGCAGCTCGCTCACGATCGGCATCCAGGTGACCGGCGCCGGGCCCGGCTCCGCGCAGCTCGGCGTGATACCGGGATCGCACCGAGCACTGATCCCGAACATCAGATACCACGGTGTGCGAGGCGGTCTCGAGCCACAGTTCCTGACCACCGCCGCCGGGGACGTTACGGTCCATGCCTCGTGTCTCTTCCACACCGCGCTGCCGCCGACCGAGTACGAGCGGAAGGTCCTCTACATACCACTGTCGCTGCCGAAGGAGCCTGCGCTCGAGGCCGTCCTATCCGACATGGCCAAGCGGCGCCAAAACGTCGGCGCGCGACCCGCCGGAGTCTGAGCGGCCCAGGGCTCGCTGCCTCGCTCAGCGGGCGAGGAGCACCGACGAGCCGTGGCCGAACAGGCCCTGGTTCGCCGTGATCCCGACCCGGGCACCCTCGACCTGACGACCGGTCGCCTGGCCGCGCAGCTGCCAGGTGAGCTCGCAGACCTGGGCGAGCGCCTGGGCCGGCACCGCCTCGCCGAAGCAGGCCAGGCCGCCGGACGGGTTGACCGGGATCCGGCCGCCGATCGTGGTGTCGCCGGCGCGGAGCAGCACCTCAGCCTCGCCACGCTTGCAGAGCCCGAGGTCCTCGATCCAGTCGAGCTCGAGCGCGGTCGACAGGTCGTAGACCTCGGCCACGTCCACGTCGTCCGGGCCGATGCCGGCCTCCTCGTAGGCCGCGAGCGCGAGCGACTCCTTGAACGTCCGCTCCGGCGCCCCGCCCGCGGCGTGATCGGTCGACAGCAGCGGCATGTCGATGACGGTGTTCGGGAAGGTCGGCGTCACCGTCGACACCGCTTCGACCCGCACCGGCCCTGCAGCACCGCCGAGACCGTGCCGGCGCGCGTAGTCGAGGCTGGTCAGCACCACCGCGGCCGCTCCGTCGGAGGTCGCGCAGATGTCGAGCAGGTGCAGCGGGTCCGAGACGATCGCCGAGCCGAGCACGTCCGCGACAGCGACCTCCTTGCGGTAGCGGGCGTAGGGGTTCTCCAGCCCGTGCCGCGCGTTCTTGACCTTGACCTGCGCGAAGTCCTCGCTGGTCGCGCCGTAGAGGTCCATCCGGCGGCGCGCGTAGAGCGCGAAGTACGCCGGGTTCGTCATGCCGAGCAGCCGGAACCGCAGCCAGTCCGGGTCGGTCCACCGCTCGCCGGCGTTCGGCGCGAGGAAGCCCTTCGGTGTGGTGTCCGCACCGACGACCAGCGCGATCTCGGACAGACCCGCGAGGATCCGCGCCCGCGCGGTGTCGAGGGCCTGGGCACCCGTCGCGCAGGCGGCGTACGACGTCGCGATCCGCGCGCCGTTCCACCCGAGTGCCGACGCGAAGGTCGAGCCCGCGACGTAGCCGGCGTAGCCGTTGCGCACCGTCTCGCCACCGACCACGAAGTCGACGTCGCGCCACGCGATGCCGGAGTCGGCAAGCGCGGTACGGGCCGCGTGCACGCCGTACTCCACGAACGGGCGGCCCCACTTGCCCCAGGGGTGCATGCCGACACCGGCGACGGCGATCGCGTTGCTCACTGGTCTGCCTCCTCGCCGAGCTCCACGACAGGCTTCCAGCGCCAGATCGTGCGCTCCCCGGTCTCGTCCTCGTAGAGCGACTCCACGACCAGCTCGACCTCGGCGCCGACCGCGAGGTCGCGCACGCCGTAGCCGTCGGCCACCTGGCCGAGCACGACCAGACCCTCCGGCAGCTCGACCGCGGCGAGCGCGAACGGCTCGAACGGGTCCGTGGTCGGGACGTACGGCGCCGGCGGCTGGTACTGCGCGTCCGTGTAGGACCACACCCGGCCGGCCCGGGACAGCTCGGCCGGCTCGTGCTGCTCGCCGTCGCACACCGGGTTGCGGCAGAAGCTCGCCGCTTCCGGCGGGGGCGGCGGGAACACCAGGGTCCCGCACGCGGTGCACCGCGACGCGACGAGCCGCGGCTCCTCTCCCGTCGTGAACCAGCCCTCGATCACCGGGATCGCCGTCATGTCACGAGCGGCGGTCACGTCGCAGCCCGCTCTCGTTCGGCGACGAGGTCGAGCGCAATGTCGATGATCATGTCCTCCTGGCCGCCGACAAGCGCACGTCGTCCGCACTCCATGAGCAGCGAACGGGTGTCGAGGTCAAAGCGGGTTGCCGCCGACTCAGCGTGCCGCAGGAAGCTGGAGTAGACACCGGCGTACCCCAAGGTCAGAGTCTCGCGGTCCACCCGGACCGGGCGGTCCTGGAGCGGGCGTACGATGTCGTCCGCGGCGTCCTGGAGCGCGAACACGTCGCATCGGTGGTCGAAGCCGCAAATGTCGGCGACCGCAACGAACGCCTCGATCGGACAGTTGCCTGCCCCTGCGCCGTGGCCGGCCAGTGAGGCGTCGACGCGATAGACCCCGTTCTCGACGGCCACGACAGAGTTGGCTACGGAGAGCGAGAGATTCTCGTGAGCGTGGATCCCGATCTCGGTGTTCTCGTCCAGCAGGTCGCGATAGGCCAGGACCCGTGCGGCGACGTCGGTCATCGTCAGTCGTCCGCCGGAGTCGGTGACGTACACGCAATGCGCGCCGTAGGACTCCATCAGCTTCGCCTGCGCGGCGAGCTCGGCCGCAGGTGCCAAGTGGCTCATCATCAGAAACCCGGCGACGTCCATCCCGATCTCGCGGGCGGTGGCGATGTGCTGCGCGGCCACGTCCGCCTCCGTGCAGTGGGTGGCGACCCGCACCGAGCGGACGCCGAGACTATAGGCGTGCTTGAGCTCCGCGATGGTGCCGACCCCGGGCAGCAGCAATGTTGTGAGGCGGGCGCTGCCGATCACCTCAGCCGCGGCCTCAATCCACTGCCAGTCGGTGTGGGAGCCGGGGCCATAGTTGACGGAGCCACCGGCCAGCCCGTCCCCGTGCGCTACCTCGATGGCGTCGACGCCAGCAGCGTCGAGCGCCGCGACGATGCGGCGAACGTTGTCCGGCGTTATCCGGTGGCGGACGGCGTGCATGCCATCGCGAAGTGTGACGTCCTGGACGAAGATCGGAAACGTGGTTTCGGGGGTGCTCATCGGGTGGTTTCCTTTGCTGCAGCGATCCGCTCGGCCGCCTGCAGGGCCGCGGAGGTCATGATGTCGAGGTTGCCGGCGTACGCCGGGAGGTAGTGGCCAGCCCCCTCGACCTCGAGGAACACCGAGACCTGGTGGGTGGGGCGCTGGGTCTCACCCTCCAGCAGCAGCGTCTCGACCGGCTGATCCGACGGGATCTCGGTGACCTGGACCGACTGCTTGAGCCGGTAGCCGGGCACGTAGGCCGCGACATCGGCCACCATCTTCTCCACCGAGGTCGCGATCTCGTCGGCCACGCCCTTTTCGGTCGATGCGACCAGGCAGAACACGGTGTCCCGCATGATCAGCGGCGGTTCTGCCGGATTGAGGATGATCACTGCCTTGCCGCGCCTCGCGCCCCCCACCTCGACGATCGCCCGCGAAGTGGTCCCGGTGAACTCGTCGATGTTGGCGCGGGTGCCGGGGCCAGCCGAGCGTGAGGAGATCGATGCGACGATCTCGGCGTACAACACCGGCACCACCCGGGCAACGGCTGCCACAATCGGGATCGTGGCCTGGCCTCCACACGTGACCATATTGATGTTCGGAGCGTCGAGGTTCTCGTCGAGGTTGACCGCCGGCACGACGTACGGCCCGATGGCTGCCGGCGTCAGGTCGATCAGCCGCTTGTCGTACGGCGCCAGCCGTGCACTGTTCGCCACGTGGGCCTTCGCGGAGGTCGCGTCGAAGACGATCTCGATGTCCTCGAAGCCGGTCATCGCCACCAGACCGCCCACCCCGTCCGCAGTCGTCGGGACGCCGAGCCGGGCAGCGCGCGCCAGCCCATCGGAGGCTGGGTCGATGCCAACCATCACCCCCATCTCCAGGTTCTCGGCGGTCCGCAACACCTTGATCATCAGGTCGGTCCCGATGTTGCCCGATCCGATGATTGCTACCTTGACCTTGATGTTGCTCATCACTGTTCCTCCTCGCTGAACCGGGCGGTCACGGTGCCGAGCCCGGAGATGGTGGCGACGACGACTCCGCCGGGATGGACAGGACGCATCGGGCCGAGCGCGCCGGATAGCACCACCTGCCCCGCCCGCAGCGGGTCGCCGAACGTGCGCGCCTGGTGGGCCAGCCAAGCGACGGCGCGCATAGGGTCGCCGAGGCAGGCCGCGCCGTTGCCGCTGGACACTTCGCGGCCGTCGATCGTCATCGACATCGTGACGTCGACCGGCTCCACCTCGCCGAGAGTGCGCCGCTCGCTGCCGAGCACGTAGAGACCCGAGGAGGCGTTGTCAGCGACCGTGTCACCGAAGCTGATATTCCAGTCGGCGATCCGGCTGTCGACGATCTCCAGCGCCGCGGCAACCGCGCCGACCGCCCGACGGATCCGAGCGAGGTCCAACGGGCCGTCGGCGAGATCTTCAGCCAGCACGAACGCAACCTCGGCCTCCGCCTTCGGCTGTAGCAGCCGCCGAATTGGGATGAGTTCGGCGTCCCCATACTCCATGTCGTCGAAGAGCACCCCGAAGTCGGGCTGGTCGACGCCGAGCTGGGCCTGCACCGCCTCCGAAGTCGCCCCGATCTTTCGACCTACCACCCGGGCGCCCCGCGCCCGGCGCGCGTCATTGAAATATTGCTGAACCAGGTACGCCGCCGCGATGTCGTCGGCACCGATCATGTCCCGGACCGGCGCGCACGGGCTCCCACTGAAGTGGGCCTCGACTAGGCGAACGCCCGCGGCCACGATCACCTCGGGTGCCACACTGGTCGTCGGCCGCGTCGAGATCGCCGTCGCGCCGACCCACGCGGCGTCGTACTTCGGTGCCGTCATCACTCGCCCTTCATTCGCGATCGACAACCACTCTGCGGCTGGCCAGATTCTTCATGCCAGCGGATCGTCTCGTTCAGCGATACGCTCGGGTCAGGAGGCCCAATGTCCGAAAAGGTGGCGCTCGACACCGTGCTCGGCAAGGCGATGCGGATCCTGCATGCATTCGCAGCCGACGACCAAACGGTCAGCCTTGCCGAGCTCGTGCGCCGAACCGGGCTACATAAGGCAACTACCTACAGACTCGCCAACGAGCTAGTGCAGCACCGGATGCTTGACCGGACGGAGCACGGCTACCGGCTCAGCGGTGGACTCTTCGAGCTCGGAATGCGCGCCTCGGTGGAGCGCAGCCTGCTGCAGGTTGCGATGCCGTTCATGCAGGACCTCTACGAGCGCACCCACGAGACCGTGCACCTGGGCGTCCGCGATGGCCACGAGGTGGTGTACGTCGCCAAGATCGGCGGTCACCGGCAGGCGCGAATGCCGTCGCGTGCCGGCGGACGGATGCCGCTGCACTGCACCGCGATCGGCAAAGCCCTGCTCGCCCACGCAGATCCTGATCTTCAAAACGCTGTGCTCACGGCGCCAATGGCGCGGCGTACACCCCACACGATCATCGCCCCCGGCCGGCTCCAGCGCCAACTGAGGGCCATCCTCGAGCAAGGTGTCGCGTTCGAGCAGGAAGAGTCGACCCTCGGCATCGTGTGCGCGGCAGCGCCGGTGCTGCTGGAGGACCAGGAGGTCGTCGGCGCTCTCAGCGTCACCGGTCCTACCAGCCGGTTCCGCCCCGAGCAGCACGTCGCGGCGATCCGGGCGGCCGCGGCCGGGCTCGGCAGCACGATCCAGCGCCGCCGCAACCTCGGCAGCGGAGTATGAGGCACCCGCCTGCCGGCGTCGGCGAGTCCCGGTGATCGGGAGGTTAGGCGACAGGCGGCGCGAGGACCTGCAAACCTTACGAGCGCCCCGGTGGTCCGCAGCGTGTCGCGAGACCCGCCTCAGCGTCGCACGGCGCGCGTCACACTCCAGACTCGGGATCCCGGGTGGCCCAGGCGCCGCCCGGGGTCCCGGTACCACTCCTTCCAGGACTCCCCGCACGAACGCGGTCGATACGATCGGCATCCTCAAGGGCAGCGGTGCTCAACGAACGGGCCGGCGACGCGGCTCCCCTACGCAGGACACCACATCGCGCTCGACCGTCAGAAGCGGTCGCGAGGCCGTGGCCGTCCCCGACCACAGGATGGCTTGTTCACTGAACAGTGTGCACGCAACCGCACGGCCGGAGGCGCGATCGAAACCAAAATCGGCGTCGCATCACGGAAACATCTGTCTCCGTCGCCGCAATACAAGCCAATCAGTTCTTGGAACCGGGTGCATGATGACCTGCGAGGCGAGGTCCGTGACAGTGGAGCTGATCCTTGTAATCCGACGGAGTGCTCGGTGCGCTCATGTCGGTCCCTTCTCTCGAGCTCTCTCCGCCGCCGAAGGAGATGTTAGATACGTGGGGCGGTGGCCGCCGCAGGATTATTCCGAGCGGCGGCCACCACGTCAATGAGGCCTATTGTTTGGCAGGCGCGTCGCCGGTAGTGGTCCGGGCGCGGGGCTCACCACACCCCGGCCGGCGCGCCACCTGCGGTCACACAGCGTTAGGCGAGTGTGCGCACTATATTTCTGCTACTCGACGACGCGCCGCTTGACAAAGTCTGCAATGAGGTCTGCGATAAGTTCAGGATCCTCAAACATGGGGTAGTGCCCGATACCATCGAGCATCGCAATCTCCGCCTGATCGCCGACCATTGCTGCAGACTGCTCGATCAGTTCGGCCGGGAGCCAGAAGTCATCATTTCCCTTCACGACAAGGACAGGGCACTGGGAATCGCCCAACAAATGGCGCACGTCGTGCGCGGCCCAGCCCTGAATGTCCCCGTTTCCAGCCTCGTGCGCATTCTGGTGCTGCCACCAAAGCTCCTTCACCTTCTCCGCGCGCGCCAACGTCGGCTTTCCGAGCGAATCGACTGCGGCATACTCCAGGAATGGCTTCCACGCAGTCGACCACGACGGACGCGCTAGATCGACCGGCGCCGGCAGGATACGAGAGCCCCATGCCAGACCTTCCATCGGGATGATTGCGCGGAAGGCATCGCTGTGGTGCGCAATCAGATCAAAGGAAATGCAACCGCCGATCGAGCATCCAGCGACGACTGGCTTCTCGTCACCGAAGACCTCTCGTGCAAAACGGAACACAAACTCCGCATGCTCATGAAGACTCGTGGTCGCGCGCCAGTTTTGCGGATACGAACGAGAGTGCCCGGGCAGGTCAAGCGCTACAGCACGAAACCCTCGCGCAGCAAGGAGTGGGAGTAGATATTGGTACTCCCGCGAGTCCGATCCTGCAGTGTGAATTCCGATGAATGGAATGCCGGTGCCAATCTCATCGTAGAACGTCCGAGTCCCGTCGATGCGGATGTAGTGGCCGGTTAGTTCCTCAGTAGACATGGGTGCCTGCCTTTCTGTCCGGCTCAGCGAACGCGACGATAGGTTTCAGCAAAGAGAAGAACCAGGCGACGCAGCCCGACATGGACCCGGCCAGCTTCGAATCCGTTGCCGCTGATCTGGATCTCTGGCGTTCGGTAGCCCCCGCCCTCGACCTCGGCATCTGCATAAGAGGCCAAGTGTCGCGAGCCCGCTGAGACGGCGTCACTAAACGTCAACTCGCCTGATACGACCCTGCTCCAAGCATCCTCGGATCCGGCGAGGCCAATCGTCGCACCAAAAGCAGGTGTGTGGTCCATCGAGTCGATCACCTGGCCGCGGTAGATCTTCAGCCAAAGTTGTTCGGATCCGACTGTCACCGCGATTGATCCGTCAAACCAGCGCATCTCTGACGAGAACTCCTCGTCGTCGTTGAGCCGACCGACGAACTCGTCCTTGCGGTCGAGCGTCCCGATAGCCATTCCGTCTCCTTTTCACATTACCCGACCGACTGGACGGTTGGTCGATCGTAGGACCGTGGCCGGCATCGGTCAAGGGCTCGCCGCGTCTCACTTCGGCTGCGCACGAAACCGTGAACCTGACTGGGCATGGGAAGTGGTTCATCGATGACGTCTCGTGCCGAGATAGCCGCGAAGCGTCCGTGGCGGCGTCGAAGGCGGACCGCCGTCGGCTTGCTGGATGAGGCGGGGTTGGTCAAGGCCTGGTCTCGGGACAACCCCGGCGGCGACTGGCCGCGGCAGCAAGAATCCATCTCGGCAAGGGACATGACGTCGCCGTGGGCCTCAGCCGACGGCAGGCGAACATGGTGCTCTCGTCGGCGGCTTTGCGCAGCGAAACGCGTGCGGTGTGGACCGTGGTGCATGTAGGCGTCCACTCCTCCGCGAGGGTGCTCGCAGGGTCATGACGCCCGTTCGAGACGACCAACCTGGTCGCCGCGGCGACCCCGGGATGCTCGCGTTCTCGGAACTGCGGAGATCAGAATCGCGCCTGCTGCCGCGAACGCTGCGAACATGTAGAAGTTCCATTGGAAGCCGAGCGCGCTGCCGGCCACGAGCCCACCCAAGATCGGGCCGAGGATGGCGCCAACGCGCCCGATCCCGAGCGACCAGCCCAAGGCCGTGGCTCGGCTCGCATCCGGGTAGTGGACAGCGACGTATCCGTTAACCAAGATCTGGCTTCCAGTGCCCGCCCCGGCGATGGCAACGCACAGCAGCAGCAGTGCGAGCGTCAGGTTCACGCTCAAGAGGAGGATCGCCGCGGCCGCAGACAAGAAGGCTCCGACAGCGACGGGCTTCACGCCGATCCGGTCGGCGATCCTGGAGGCGAAGATCGTGCCAATGATCCCTCCTGCGTTGAGCACCAGCAGGAAGGCCAATGAGCGGCCCAGCTCGAAGCCTGCAGAGCTCATGATGCTCGGCAGCCAGGTGTTCAGGCCGTAGACCAGCAGAAGTCCACAGAAACTGGCCAGGGGGAAAAGCAGTGTGGCTGCCAGGTAAGGACGGCTAAAGAGCGTGCGAATGCCGGCCAGCCGGTCAACCTCGTCAGGTGCTGACCGGGCGGATTGGCCGTTCTCGTTGAGGTCGATCCCGTATTGGCTTGCCAGAGCAGCCGCCTCGGCGTGTCGGCCCTTGGCGACGAGAAAGGCGGGCGATTCGGGCAGGTAGCGCCATGCCACGGGAACCACGAGGATCAGCGGGAGCGCACCGATCGCGTACATGACCCGGAAGTCGACGTGCGGCAACAGGACCAGTCCCGCGAGGGCGGTGAGGATGCCACCGACGAAGTAGCCGCTGTACATCAGCGCGTTGTTCAGCTGCCGCCGGCTCTTCGGCGAGTACTCGACAGTAAGTGCAATCGCAGTGGGCACCACACCACCAAGGCCGACGCCGGCGAGGAACCGCACGATCCCGAGCATCTCGGGACTCGATGACAGAGCGGACAAACCCATCGCCAGCGAGAACCACGTCACCGAGACCAGGATGATCTTGCGGCGCCCGATGATGTCCGTGAGCGCTCCGGCGCTCAGCGCACCGATCAACATGCCGACGAGCGCGTAGCTTCCGATCGCGCCGGCTTCTTCTGGCGTGACCCCCCACTCCTGGTACTCGAGGATCGACGGGATCGTGCTGCCGTAAACGACAAGGTCATAGCCGTCGAAGACGATCGTCACGAAGCAGATCAGGACGACGAACGACGGACTGCGCCGTGGCAATTCAGGGGCGAGAGAGTTGGCGGGCATGTTGATCCTCGTTTGCGGGTTGGGCTCCGAATGGATGGCGCCACGCTGCGGTTCGTGACGTGGGTCACCGCTTTCACAAAAGCGAAACACATGCTTGACCTATCGTCAAGATTTTGTTTCGATTGTTCGGTCCGGTGGTCCCCCGAGCACCGCGCCCATGATGAGAGGACACTGTTGAGATGCCTGTTGGCCCTGTCGTTGTGGAGCCGGTCAGCACCGGATGCGTGCCCTGGCCAGAAGACGAAGAAAGGGAATACCGCGACCGCGGATGGTGGGCTGGGGTGCCGATCGGATCCCTCCCGGCGCAATGGGCACGCAACGCCCCGCCGCATCCCGCCCTGATCGACGGCGAGCGATCGCTCAGTTACGCCGAGCTCGCGCAGCAGGTCGAGGCCCTGGCTGGCGGTCTCGCGCAACTGGGGTTGCGCGGAGGAGACTTCGGCGACCGTGTGCTCGTTCATCTTCCGAACGGCTTGGAGATCGTGACCATGGTCCTGGCGTGCACGCGTCTTGGTGTAGTGCCGGTGCTCTCCCTGCCGAGTCACGGTGAGTCGGAGCTGGCCGACCTTGCGACTCGTAGTCAGGCTCGCGCGCTCGTCGTACCCCGTCGGCACCGCGGTCGCGACCTGGCCGAGATGGGCGCGCGCCTCGTGGGCGACGTCCCGTCACTTCGGCACCTGCTGGTCGCTGCTCCCGAGCCCATCAGCGAGGTTCCGGACTACGCGGTTGATCTCTCGCAGCTGGCATCGACCTCCTCGGAGATCACCGGCCTTGCGCATCCAGCGCCGTCCGCAGTCGCCCTCCTACTGTTGTCCGGAGGCACCACCGGCACCCCGAAGCTGATCCCGCGCACCCACGACGACTACGTGTACAACCTGCGCGCGAGCGGCGAGGCCTGCGCGTGGGACAGCTCCACAGTCTTCCTGGCGAGCATTCCAGTCGCCCACAACTTCGGCTTGGGCTGCCCAGGCGTGCTCGGCGTACTCGAAGCCGGTGGTACCGCGGTCCTCAACCCGTCGCCCGAGCCGGAGGCGGCATTCGCGTCGATGAACAAGCACGGAGTGACTCACGCAGCCGCGGTTCCGGCAGTGGCGCAACGCTGGCTTGATTACGCCGTCTCAACCGGAACCGACGTGCCCTCCCTCCGCGTTCTCCAGGTCGGCGGTGCCCGACTCGCGGAGGAGGTGGCTCGCCGTCTCGAGCCCGGCCTCGGGGTCCGCCTCCAGCAGGCACTCGGGATGGCCGAAGGGCTGATCAACTACACCCGGCTAACCGATCCTCCGGAGGTGGCCTGGCAGACGCAGGGACGACCCATCAGCCCGGGGGACGAGGTCCGGGTCGTCGACTCGGAGGGCGCTGACGTGCCCGCTGGCGAGGTTGGTGAGCTGTGGACTCGGGGCCCTTACACCATCCGTGGCTACTGGCGCGCAGAGGAGCACAACCGACGAGCCTTTGCCCCGGGTGGCTGGTACCGCTCCGGGGACCTGGTCCGCGTCCACCCCACGGGCAACCTCGTCGTCGAGGGCCGGCTCAAGGACGTCATCAACCGCGCAGGTGAGAAGATCTCGGCAGAGGAGATCGAGAACATCATGTATGCCCTGCCGGGGGTGGAGCAGGTCGCCGTCGTCGCCGCGCCTGACCCGGAGCTTGGCGAGAAGATTGCCGCAGTTGTCGTCACAGCTCGCGACCTGCCAGACTTGACGATCGAGGCGGTCGCCCAGCATTTCGAGGCCCGCAAGGTTGCCCGCTTCAAGACTCCCGAACTCCTCCTCGTCGTGCCCGGTCTACCACTCACCAAGGTCGGGAAGATCGACAAGAGCGAGGTGCGGCGCATGGTCGCCGGCCAGTCTCCAATCGGTCCGGATCATTCCCGCACGTCGCGCCAAGGAGGGGATCCGGCTCCTCTGACCGACCGTTGAGTCATCCTGGCCGGGACAGGCAGGCTGTGCCCGGCGGTTTTACGAACGCGCCCGATCCGGCAGCGGTCGCCCCGGGGCGACCACGCGTCCAGGGCACAGAAGGTTTCGTAGCGCACCAGTGACCGGCGCTCGTGGAGCACTGCGTGGTCATCAAGCCACCAAATGGTCGAACGCGCGCATGTGGCCCGACGCCGTGGCGGTCCCGGGCACCTGCCGCACCGTCGGGCCTCGAAGTTGGGCAATCACCAGGGGACGGCGACCCGGAGGAGCATCTACGTCGTGCCCAGGTCCAGCGCCCGCCGACGTCGGCGGCCCTCGGCCCGATCAGACCACGCCCCCACTCCCGCATGCCCCCGCAGCTAAGGCGTAGCGCCTGGCCATGCTGCCAAAGCGTTCCACTTCAGGGGCGGGCCGTCGGTGACGGCTGGGTGGTCTGGACGCTGCGGCTGGACGATGGGTCCGCGGCCCGGTGATCAGCTGGGTCCAGGCAGCCTCCCAGGGCCGGTCTCGGGTAGGTGCAGGGTGATGCGTCGCATTGAGGTCGAGAACGAGCTCAACGGCCGCCCGCGACTCATCCTCGGCGACGCGCGCCAGTCGAGCTGTTCAATGCACTGCTAACGTCCGCACCTACCCAGAGGTTGCGATGACTCCTGGAAACCAAGGCGCCGGATCGGCCTCAGATTCGAGCGTTGCTGACACCCGGACGGAAGGTGCGCGAGCGCGGGGTTCAGGTCCGCGTGGACCTGCTCGATGATCGCCGGACCGCGGTGGGTCTGGTCCGCTGCGACGGTGTCGAGGATGGCGGGGTCGCCGTGGGTGAAGAACGCGTGGAACCGCCGCAGGTCGAATAGGGGCGTCCTGGCCGGCGGAGCGGTGCCTGTTGACGTCCAGGTCCGGGATCCGTCGCACTATTAGCCTCGCGCGCCGAGGTATTGAGATCTCGTGCACCGCATTTGCCGCACAGCAGAGGGCCGAGCAGGTTCCGGGCCGGATCTAGCGTCCGGTGGCTTCATCAACGATCGCGTCGGTGTACTCGATGGTGGTCCACGCGTCGTCGGTGATGGCGGCGATCGCGATTGATCTGGGCGTTCATCCAGACAGTCACCGACACCCGGCGCCGCCGTTCAACGCGGCGTGGACCGGTCCGCGGCCGAAGAACGCCGCGTCCATTCGCACAGAATCCGCGCCCCGGAGCCAGGGAACTGGCGGGCAGTCTTGGTCGCGTCGCCGACCAGCCGCTTCGCGCAAGGGAGGAGTTGCACTGCCCCCTGCGCAGCCGCTGCGCCAAGATCACCGGCGAGAAGGTTGTCGTGAGCGTGGCAAGCAGCGCGTTCAGGCAACGGATTCTGTTGTAGCCAAGCCCGGTGTCCTGCTTGGCGCGACCTGGGACCTCGACCGCGGTGTCGTCCACGTCGACCCACGTGTACCCGCCCTGTTGGTCATCGGCGCGCATGGATATCTCGGTGCCAACCAGGCTGGTCCGCCGCGCGCGCAGGAACCTCGAGGCGACCGCGTCGAGGTGACGGATATGCCCGAAAGTCAACCCCCGCAGGAACGATGCCAACGTCGAGGGCGCGTAGGACCGGGCGAAAGACCTGCCCATCCCGCCATGCCGAAGCACCGCCATGTCGTCCATCGAATCGGCTCCCGCGGCCATCCCCGCGACCAGCGAGTAGACCCTCAGCCCGGCGTTCGCGCCATTGTTCGCGCCATGTCGGTCGGCACCGTCAGGTGCTCAACGGCAACATGCGCAACCTCGCTCGGTCGGCCAGCACGACGACCGGCACCAAGCCCGCCGACGACACTAGATTCGGGGTCGTCGAACATCGCCGACGTCGCGCGCAAACTGGAGGGTTGCACTCGACGGATGCCCTTCGGCCCGCAAGGGCTTTCGCTTGTTCCGGCGCGCTCACCGAATCCGACCGGATCGAATCATCGGTGAGTCCGGGCTCAAGCGCGATCAACTGCCGTCCGCACGTCACAAGTGCCAGAAACCACGCCACGCGTCTCGCTGGCCGAACGCCTACCGGCCGGCCCGCGTGTGAGTCGAGGCGATGCGGCTGGGATCGAGATGCGCCCCGGTGCGGTCCTCGTACCTGACGGCACCGTGCGCAGTGACCCTCACTTTCAGCGTACCGATGCCCTCGATGCCCATCTCGATAGTGTCCCCGTCGCCGACGGGAGCGACGCCGGCAGGAGTTCCGGTTGCGATGACATCGCCGGGTTCGAGGGTCATGACCGAGCTCGCGTAGGCCACCAACGTCGGTACGTCGAAGATCAGGTCGGCGAGGCTTGTCGATTGCCGCTCGACGCCATTCACGCGACACCACAGGTTTAAGCCCGCGGGGTCGCCGACCTCGTCCTTGGTCACGATCCATGGTCCGATCGGCGTGAAGGTGTCGAAGGACTTGCGCGTCGAGCGATCCTCGGTGGAGCGCAGGCTCATATCGAGCACACAGGTGAAGCCGAAGACCGCGTCCATCGCGGATTCCACGGAGAGGTGGCGGGCGTGTCGGCCGATCACGACACCGAGCTCGGCCTCTTGGTCGAAACGCCTGTCGGTATAGGGCAGCACAACGTCCTGGTCGGGTCCGATCACGCTGGTGCGCGCCTTGAGGAAGATGCCCAGGTCGGCGACCGTGTGCTCCACGTGCATCTCCGCCTTGTGGTCGAGGTAGTTGACCGGGGCCGCAAGGATCTTCGGCGGGAGCGGGAGCGGGGAGAGCAACTGAACCTCGCTCAGATGGCGACTTGGGGCGGTGGGGTCGAGCTCGACAACGCCACCGTTCTCGAGGTGCTCGATCAGTCGCTGGAGTGGGAAGCCTCGGCCGCCTTCCCCCGGTACCAAGTGAGTGATATCCAGAATGTCGTCGCCGACGACGACCCCGAGTAAATGCTCGGCATGGCCGTCACGGCGGTCAGCGCGTCGATCGGTGAAGTGGGCAAGCCTCATGGCTGGTTCCTTTCTGGGCCGGCTCCGGTCGCATCGTCCAGGACGATGACGGCGTCGAGTGCGACGAGTCCTTGGTCGGTCGAGCGGAGCGGGTTGACATCGATCTCTCGTACTTCCGGGTGCGTTGCCAAGAGGGCTCCAAGCCGGTGGACGAGATCGGCCAACTCTTTGACGGCCGAAGGCCCCATGGCATCCAGGAGCGCGGGCGGCATGGACGCGACCGCTTCCTCCGCGCCAGCCCGCGTGAGAGGGGCGGTCCGGACGATCGGTGGCTGTCCCCATTCGACGCCGGTGCCACCGGCGCCGAGGGCGACGGTGGCGCCGAATGAGCCGTCGCGCACACCGCCGAGGATGAGTTCGACACCGTCGCCCACCTGCTCCTCGACCAGCCATCGCGGGGTACCAGAGGTCGCGGCGCCGGTTGCCGCCAGTGCAACCTGCAAGTCGGCTTCAGTAGATACGTTGAGGTGGACGCCGCCGACGGCGCTCTTGTGGGTCACTTCGGCATCGAGGAGCTTGACCACGACTGGCTTCGCAAGCCGAACGAACGCGGCTTCGACGTCGGTGGTCTCATCGCAGACCACCCGTCTGGGTGTGGCGAATCCGATGGCCTGCAGCACTGCCTTGCCCTGAGCCTCGTCGAGGTTGCCGTGTCCGGTGAGTCCCTCGATCTGCATCGCGGCTTCCTCGGCGCCTGGGCGGTTCGTGCTCTGATCGCCCGCGTGCTCGTCAACGGCTGCCGCGTGCAGGTGCCGGACGCGGGCGTCGGTCACGAGGCAGTCCATGGCGAAAGCGCCGCGATCCGGGGCGTCGACCGTCCAGATGCCCTTGTCTGCCAACTGGGCGCGCTGCGAGGCAATCTCGGCTCCGGGGCCGCCGGTCACGAAAACGGTGGGAGGCAGCGAGTGGGCGTCGCGTTCGAGGGTCTCGACAAGGTCGCGAGTGCCGTGCTCCTGGAGCGCGTAGACGATCATGCCGTCGATGCCAGGGTCGTTGCCGACCGCCTGCAGGATCTCGACGAAAGTCTCTCCGGGCCGGCCGGTGTCCACCGGATTCGCCTGATAGGTCAGCGGCGGTAGCAGTGACTCGATGACCGACTTCGTCTCGGGCAAGAGTGCGGGCACATCGATGCCAGCCGCGGCCAGCGCGTCGGTGATGATCAGACCGGGACCTGCCTGGCCGGTCACGATGCCTATGCCCGACCGGGCGCCGGGCCGCATGCGGGTGGTCGACAGGACGGCGACGGCATCGACCAGGTCGGTGAGGTTCTCGACGACCACGGCGCCTGCCTGTTCCAGGGCGGCCTTGGCCACGGCCCAATCTCCGACCATCGCGCCGGTGTGGGACTGCGCGAACTCACCGATGTCGGATCGGCCTACCTTCATGGCCACGACGGGTTTTATGGCTGCGGTACGGCGAATCGCCGCCATCAGGCGTCGACCGTCTGCGACTCCCTCGAGGTGAAGCGCGACGGCGTGTGTGGTCGGGTCGGACGCGACGTGGTCGAGGACATCGGCGAAGTCGACATCGACGGCGTTGCCGATACCAACCGCCAGGCTCAGCCCGAGGCCACGCTGTGCGGTCATGAAGGAGGCGGCCAGGTTGACGCCGCCGCTCTGGGCGATGATCGCCACGTGGCCCGGGCGTAGTTCGGCGACGCCGGGCATGAAGGTTGCGTGCACGAGCTGCCAGGGAGCTACGAAGCCCGAGGTGTTGGGGCCGAGGACGCGCAATCCGGTCCGACGAGAGAGTTCGTGGATCTGGTGCTGGAGTGCCGCGCCCTCCTCACCCGCCTCGGCGAATCCGCCGGTGCAGATCACCGCGGCGCCGACGCCGGCGTGGGCACTCTGTTCGAGGACACCCAACACTGCCGACGGTGGCACCGCGACGATCGCGAGATCGGCGGGCTCCGGCGTCGAGTCCACGTCAGGGTAGGCGGTCTTGCCGCCAATCATGTCCGCGCTCCGGTTGATGGGGTAGATCGCCCCGGGGAATCCCGCCAATACCGTCATGAGAGCTCCGCCCGCCTTCTCTGGATCCGCGGAGGCGCCCACAACGGCGATCGACTTCGGAGCAAACAACCGTGTCAGACCCCGCCTTGTCATCTCCGCCTGTGCTGGCGGCTCGACCGGGCTCATCGCTGAATCTCGCGAGCGTCGGCGGTCAGCATCTGCCGCTCTCCCGGCGTTGATCCGACGTGCGCCGGAGAGTCAAAAGGTGGATCCGGGGACTCTGCGCACGTCTGGTCACCGACCATCAGCATGCCGTCGACGTCGGATGCCTGTACCGCGACCAAGTCTGCCCGGCCGGCTAGGACCAAGGACTCCGCCAGGTCCGCGTCGGGCCCGGCCAGCACGGCTATGGTTGCGTGGCCATGGCGCAGTCGGAGAAGTTCACTCGTTCGGCGCTGAGCCACCGCCGTTTCGGCATAGCCGCCCGCGTCATCACCGGGCGGTGCCGCTTCGACGACCACGACGGCGTTCGGCTCCGTCGCCGTGACCAGATCGGAGACGTGCGCAGAGACCGCGTCGAGACGCGTCGGGGCGCATGTCCAGACGATCTTGGGCAGCCCGGGTGCGGACGCCACCGTGGCGTAGCCTCCGGCCGGTACACCGCCGCGGAGGTCGGGCAACGTCAGCCTGCCGGCGTCGACCGTGGCAGCGTGTTGACCTGCGTCGAGTGCGACGACCCGATCGACGAATGGCTCACACCCGAGCAGGTAGCTCATCCGGAGTCCGTCACGGGAGGGGTCGCCGGCGATGTCGGCAACCGTTCGGGCGATGAACCCTGGGTCGCCGTCGGCCAGTCGCCGTCGGCCGACTCGGCCGCTCCGGGTCAGGAAGTGGAAGGCGAACTGAGATGGCGCCAAGGCCGTCGCGTACTCACCGAAGTGCTCCCACCATGACAGGCTGGGGCGGGCAAGGCTCTGAATTCGCCGCACGTCGGCGAGCCGGATCCGCTCATAGTCAGCCAGTGCGGTCTGCAGGTCCTTGCCGGCCGCGACTGCATCGATCTGGCCGGCAAGCTCAAGCGCGTCCTCAAGGGCCATCTTGGTTCCGGAACCGACGGAGAAGTGGGCGGTATGCGCAGCATCGCCGAGCAGGACTGTCCGCCCGTCGATGCGCCAGCGGTTGGTCCGCACCGTGCGAAAGTTCGCCCAACGTGAGTTGTTGAGGATCATGCGGCCGCCGTCGAGGTGCTTGGCAAAGAGCCTCTCGACATAGGCGGCGCTGCCCTCGTCCGAGAGCCCCGGGGGCTGGGTTACGTCGAAGGCGTCAAGACCAGACCGTTGCCACGTGGCCTGATCAGTCTCCACCACGAAGGTGCTTCTCTTATCGTTGTATGGGTAGGCATGGACCGCGAACCAGCCGTCGGCATTCTTCTCGAAAAGGAATGTCATGCCGTCGAAGACCTTGGTAGAGCCGAACCAGATGAACTTCGCGGTCGCTTGCTCGACGCTGGCGCCCAACGTGGCTTCGTGGGAGCGTCGCCACAAGCTGTTACTGCCGTCTGCCACGACGACGACGTCGGCGTCGGCGAGCACAGGGTCACCGGGTGCGACGTCGCGAGCGCTGTGTACAACGGCGCCCGCGGCGCGCGCCCGGTCGAGCAGCGCACGAAGCAGGGTGCGCCGCTCGATGGCAGCGAACCCGTTGCCTTCGGCTCGAAAGCTGCGGCCCTTGATCCGAATGTCGATGCCTGGCCAGCGGCGCGAGGTCGCGAAGAGCGCGTCGAAGCCGCCGGGATCCCCGGCGACCAGGTTGCGCAAGGTGGGCTCGCTGAACACGACCCCGAAGCCGTACGTCGCCTCCGGCTCGTTCCGCTCGAAGACCTCCACACTGGCGCCGGGTGTGCGCTCGCGAATCAGGCTGGCCAGGTAGAGGCCACCTGGACCTCCGCCGACGATCGAGACCTTCATGACAAACCTCCTGGGAGCTCGCGAACGACCAAAGCGAAACATAACCTTGACGATCGGTCAAGGGATTGTTTCAATAGAGGTGTGCTTTCGTCCACTACGAAACTCACTGCGTGGAGACAAGGAGAGGCGACATCATGACCGCGAGCCGCAGCCGTCCGGACACCGACCACTACGCCGAGATCGAGGAGCTTGGCGCATCGCCGCTGTGGCGCTATTACGGCGCGATCTTCGACAGCGAGCCGCGTAGCCGCGCTGTCCCCTACCTGTGGGGCTACCAACGGCTACGTCCTCACATGCTCCACTTCGCGGACGCGCTCTCTCTGGAGGAGGCCGAGCGACGGGTTCTCATGTTGGTCAATCCAGGGATGACCGAGCCGCCTGCAACGGTGAACAACCTCTATGCCGGAATCCAGATCATCCTGCCGGGCGAAACGGCACAGGCACACAGGCACACCGCGAACGCCTTCCGATTCATCATCGAGGGCGAAGGCGCCTATACGACCGTCGATGGAGAGCGCGTGCATATGCATCCCGGCGACCTCCTGCTCACCCCCGGGTGGCACTGGCACGACCATTACCACGAGGGCGACGGCCCGATGATGTGGCTTGACGGCCTGGACTACCCCCTGACCAATGCCATGGAGGCCGGCTTCTTCGAACTCTACGGCCAACGCCTGCAGAAGCCTGCCACGCCCGACGACCTCTCCAGCCGGCAGTTCATTCACGGTCGCCTCAACCCGACGTGGGTGCCGCGGAACCCCGTGAACTCGCCGATCGGCAACTATCCGTGGACCGAGACCGAGAGGGCGCTGACCAGCATCAGCGACGACGCCACCGGCAGCTTGTACGACGGCATCATGCTCGAGTACACGAACCCCCACACCGGCGGGCCCGTCATGCCGACGATGTCCTGCCGGATCTCACGCCTTCCGGCACGATTCGACGGGCGCGCCCACCAGCACACGTCCAGCACGATCTATCACGTCGTGGCCGGCGAAGGTCGCACCGAGGTCGGTGGCACCGTCCTGCAGTGGGGCCCCAAGGACGTCTTCGCCATCCCGGCGTGGGCTCCCCATCGTCACGTCAACGCCTCCACCGGCGATGCAACCCTCATGTCCTACACCGACGAGCCTGCTCAGCGAGCCCTCGGCTTCTACCGCGAGCGGCCGGTCGACTGATCCGCGCGCCGACGAACGCTAGGCCGGACTCTCCCAATGATCTGGCGTCCGGCGACTGAGCCTACGGGTTCACAGCAACCACGTCGACCACCTCATCGATGATTCGACATCCACGAGCTCTGCGCGCACATGGACCCAGTTGGCTCGGTACCGCGGCAACCCGCGGCGCCCTCGGCGCGGCCGCAGACGTCGACCGCGCCCGTTCGCCACGCCACAAGGCCCTCACTACGCGGAACCGTGTTTTCCCGTTCCGACCGCGTCCCCGCCCTCACGAGGGCGTCCGAGATCATGGCCGCAAGCGCCGCGGAACTCGCTCCTGCTCCTCCTCTGCGACCACGGCCGCGTTCATTCGGAGGCGCAGACCGACTTCCTGCTCGGCAGCGGCGTGCTTGCAGCACACCGCGAGCCTGGCCGAGCAGTTGCTCTGCCCCGCTACCTATGACGAAGACGAGTTGACCATCAGTATCGAGGTGGTCCCCCGCCGCGTGGGTCCAGGTAATCCTCCCTGGGACATGCCCGTCGTCCTCACCATGACGAAGCTGGTGCTCGCAGCTGCCCCAAGAAGCACCCTCGTCCTCAAGCCGTCGCCGTTCGCACACGCAGCCATGACTCTCCTGCTCAAGCGCGCGACAGCCGAGGACACCGACGGCGTCATCAACGTAGTCATCGGCGACACCGAGGTCAGCCAGGCGATCACCTCGCCCCGCTCACCCGCAGGGTCGGTTGCGCTGGCGGCAACGACCCCGACATCGTTCTCGGCAACGCTGACATCGAGCTCACGCTTGACCCGATGCTCCCCGGCATTTACACCGGCACCACGCAGATCTGCTTTCCCGTCAAGCTGGTCTACGTGCCGAGACCCTACGACGACACCTTCGTCCATGCCCTCTGCGACCGCATCACCGGTCACAAGGTCGGACACGCACTCAACCAGAAACGTCCGCCGGTCCCTCAACAACAAGGCTCGATGCGACCGAGTGGTGGAGCTTACCGCCGAGAAGGACAGTGCGTCGGGGAGTCGTCGACCCCGGAGAAGGGCTCGACCCCGGCACGTGGCGCAATGTTCACCATGTGCTCCCCCACGTCGACCACGACGTTGGAGCGCCTCCAGCGAGCAGATCGGTCCGAACATGCCCGTCGTCGCCTACGACTGCGAAGAGCAGACCCACACCTGGGCCAACGACAACGAGTACGGACTATGCCTCTTCGTGACGATCCTGTCGACGAGCAGACCGGGTCGCATTCGAGGTACCACGGAGCGTAGTGTCACGTGCCGCTGGCGTTGTGGCGTCACAAAGCAGGTCGATAGACGGTGACAGGAGGACTCACGTTGTCGGCGATCCTGGGCGACGGGCAACCCATGCGAGCCCGCTCCGTGGTGTTCGACATCTTCGGCGACTACGTGCGAAGAACAGGGGGACGCATTTCACTGCGCCAACTCACGCCCGTTCTCGGCGCATTCGGCGTCCCCGCCGACTCCGCACGAGTGGTGATGTCCCGCCTCGCCCGAGAGGGATGGTTCACCATCGAGCGCAACGGCCGGACCAGCGTCTACCAGCCGTCCCAAAAGGGGTGGGAACTTCTCGATTCAGGCCTCGAACGAATCATGAGCGGGCCACCAACCACGCCATGGCACGGGCGCTGGTACATGGCCATCTTCAGCGTCCCGGAGAGCCAGCGGGCAATCCGGAACCGGCTCAAGACTGAATTATCCTGGCTCGGCTTCGGCCAGCTTGCCCCTTCGACCTGGATCTCGGCCCACAACCGACTCGAGGAGGCCGAGCAAGCGCTCGCTGCGGAGGACTCCATCTGGTTCGACCTCTTCGAAGTGGAAGGCGGAGGAAGGCGAACCGACATCGAACGAGCGATGATTTGCTGGGATCTGACGTCGCTGGGTCGCGACTACCAGGCATTCGGAGACAAGTGTCAAACCCTCATCGACGAGATCGCGCCACGACTCGTCGGAAGGGATGCCCTAATCCAACGGACTGAACTGATTCACGAATACCGCAGGTTTCCGTTTCGCGACCCCGGTCTACCGCCGGAACTCTTGCCGCCCGATTGGCCAGCCTTCAACGCGCACCAACTCTTTATCCAAGCGTTTAACATCCTCGAGCCCGAAGCCCTGCGCCACTTTCAGAGCATCACGTCAGTCTGAACCCTCGGGTATGTCGATCCGAACCGGCCGTTGTGCGGAGGAGGAAAATCGCTTCGACCAGGTTTTCGACCCTGAAGCAGTCCTCCCTGTTCGAATTTCGCATACTGTAGTTGGCGCGGGACGTCGGCCGGTCTCCCTGCTCTCGCGAACCATTGTTCGCGAGAGCAGGGAGCCGAGGAAGTCGGAAGCCTTTTCGTACTTCCCTTCTCCTGCCGCTCTCAGAGCGCGGTCGACTAACGCGGCCCGGCAGCGTCTACGATCTCCCGCGGGGCCTGGTCTAGGGTCAGGATGGTTGTGTTGTCCCGTGTTTCGACGTTCACCGGGTCGCCGCCGGTTCCGGATGTCGAGCAGCACAAGAACAACGGACCTCCCACTGGAGTCCAGTAGTTGCCGTGGTAGCGCAGGTCACCGTACGGGCCCCACCCTCCCGCAGCCGTGAGCGGGCCGCCCTGAACTGCCTCGATGAGGTCAGTTCGTGGGACGCCCAGCAGCAGCTCGGCGGTCAAGACTGCGGCGTGGGGTTTGGACGCGCTTACGACGACGTTGCGGCGCCAAGTCTGGTACCGGCTGCCGAGGTCTGAGTACAACATGTGCATCGGGCCATGCTGCTCCGTCGCGACGTTTTCCTCGATGGTCATCCCTCTAGCAAATGACGTACCTTGGGCGCCGAGAACGTAGACGGCGGCCCCGTCGCTTAGCTCGTTCATATAGTCGTGCATTCGGTTTGCCGCGACGCGATTCCCGGAACTCGTGGTCGGCGTTTGGTAGACCGGCCAACCGGCGTTCTCGCGCGGGGGGTTCGTCCAGCTGTCGACCGCATGGTGGCCGCCGGGGTCGGTCAGCCCCCAGCCCCATCCCACTGAGATGGCGCTATAGGGCAGGTGGGCAAGGTAGTTGTGCTCGATGTTCGAACGCGTCGTGTAGCCGACGAAGATCCCGAGCCCGTCGTAGTAGTCCAACCCCACATGGGTGATCGAGTTGTCGGCGATGTGGTTGTCGCGCGTCACCTGGCGGTCATCGGAAGGGTGATGGTCCGCCGGGTCGACACCCCCAAGCTGGATTGCCGTACCGGACAGGTCGGTGAACTTACTCGTGATCACGGAATTGTTCTGGCTGCCGGTATCGAAATCTAGGGCAACCGAACCCAGGCGAGTGAAGCGGTCGTTGACAAACTTGATTCGGTGGGCGAATCTGAAGCGCACGTTACCCGGGGTGCGCTCCACCTCGAACGGGTGAGCCCAGGTGGGCTGCTTGTCGCCGCCGTCGTCGGGGAACCGGAACATCGTCTGGTCGGGTACGTACCCCGCGGGCGAGCTTGGGTGCAGCCAGGTCGCGTCGGCGAAGGTGAGCCCGACGAAGTGGATATCGTGGACTGGAGCGTCGATCTTGCCGCGGCCCGCGACCAACGTCTCGAGGACGGGCGCGATCACCTCGGAGTCGCCGGCCCGAACATCTTCGTGGGGGCGCGGCTTGTAGTAGAGCCAGCCGTTGTCCTTGTCGAGATACCACTCACCGGGTTCGTCCAGGAACTCGAGGGTGCCCTCGATCAAGTTCGGAGAGCCGATGTTCCACGCGTTCGGGTAGTAAGCCGTGAGGTTGGCGTTGGAGAAGCACGGTTGATCCAGCGTCACAATCGCTCGCAGTGAGTCGCCCTCGCCGCGCATCTCAATTCCAGCGACGCCGCAGCGATGCATCCGCCAGTGATACCACGAAACAAACTCAGCATCCGTTGGTCGCGCCAAGCCGGCCAGTACCCTGGCCGCCGAGCCCTCGACCTCGAAGCCGGTCTCGGTCTTCGTGAACTCGTCCCGGTTGAATCCTGTCTGGTGGGCGCGCACCGCGCGCTCGCCATCGACGAACAGCTGTCGCGTCTCCCCCGCGAAGCGCGCACGATATATTCCGCGGCCCGCGTGGAACAATCTCCAGTCCCCGATCTCGCGCCCGCCACTGAGGACCGGCCTGGCGCCCGGCGCGGCGCGCCAGACGACAGGCCGACCGGGCTCTCCCGAGTCCGCGGCCGTGAGCTCAAGCGGCCGCTGCAAGTAATAGGTACCATCCGCCAAAGTCACCACGATGGAGGCGTCCGACTGCGTGTTAATCGCGCGCACAGCGCGCTGCGCGCGATGCACGGTGGCGAACGGCTGTCGTTCCGTGCCCGGCCAGGAGTCTCTCCCTAGGGGCGAAACGAAGAGTCGGCACGTGGTGTTAGGCGACGAGCTACACCCGGTGCCGACACTCGCTGCGCTGACCAACTCGGGGCTCGCACCCGATGCCCTGACCGGCAACTCGGGGCTCGCAGCCGCCCCTCGCGCTAACGCGGCCGGCTGGACCACGAGCGCGCAAACCATCACAGCTACGCAGCACAGAAGGCCGCTCAAACGCATTTCTCGACCATGGAAGGATCTCATTTGGTTAAGCCCGATCTGAAGTAGTAGGTGACGCTCAAGGCCAGACTCGAGTTGCGCCGCCGACGAGCATTCGCCCCGCGACGTCTGTATCCGGGATCCAGGATCCCGGATACAGAATCTAAGGTGCCTCGCTGAGGTAGGTCTCGTCAAGGGGGCAGAGAGCAACGGTCGCGCTGTGCCCGCTCTTCCACGCGGGTGTGCGCTTGCGCATAGACCACGGGACACCGGGTTTCGAGGGAACGTGGCGCGCGTTGACGGCGCTCGCCCTGGCCGCAGCCTTGTTGCAAATCGCCGAGTGTCGGGCTACTGGTTCCGGTCTTGCCTCCTGTGGCGGGGTTCATGCCCGGTCCTTCGCATCCGGGTATGGCAGCGCGCTGTCGGGAGGTTCATAGCCGGGGCGGTGCACTCCGAGTTCATGGAAGGCTTCCGGGCACTCACACGGCGAAACGTCCGCGCCCACACTCTCACCCGCTGACGATCTGGATGATCTAGCGCCAAGATCCGCGTCAGCCGCACTCCGCTTGACGCTGGTGGCCCGGGTGCGAACTGGCAGCCAGACGGCGATCAGGCCCCAGACGCCGGCGGTGAATGCAATCTTGCGGTCAAGCCCCACGCTCACGTCCTCCTGCTGACGTACAAAATTGGGCGGCGAGTGCGCCGATCGCGGCAGCCCCGCAACGCGTCCCAAGCAGTTCACTGCAACGCTCCTCTCGAGAACTGCGGGCTGGCGGAACCCCGAACTCGCAGCCCCTCCCCTAGATGGGTGACCAGGACATTGAAGAACCCGACGGCATCGGGGGCAGCAAGTCTCCCGCTCACCGGAAGTCGCCATCCGATACCTGGCCCCGGACCGACCGCGCGTTGGCGAGCGCCAGTTGTGGGTGACCTGCCAGGACAACGGCTTCATGACGCTGCGCTTTACCCATGGGGCGCGTCCATGGGGGGCCTGCAAGCCGAGACGAGGGGCCTGCCTGTGTGCACTTGGTCCGGTTGCTCCTTGGGCTTCGCCACACGCGGCTCAGCGGAGCTGACGATCTGTTCGATGCGCCAACCATCTGTAACTGATGATGGAGCCTGACTGTGGGCGCCCAGGAAGAGAATTGGCGGGCGGCTTGGGTGACGTAGCTACGGACCGGTGTCACGAGCCCGTCGTCCTCAAACTTGACACTGAGGCGGCCTTCAGGGGCCCGTGATGTTGCTTGAGCAGTGAGTGCACCTCGTCCGTCCGCGTGGGCCCTCCTGGGTTCGAGTTTCAGCGTCCGGAGGAGGAATAAAGAAAGGTGATCCCACCCCGGGGTGCGGGTATCGACATCGGCAAGGCCACGTTGTGAAGACCACGTGCGCGTGGAGGGTAGCCAGCGCAAGAAGATCCGCCGTGAGGCACGCACGTCAGCCACCACCACCGGACAATTGCTGGCACTTCGGGACTGGCTTGTCACCGCGGGGATCGCCCTGGTCGGGATGGAGTCGACCGGGGTGCATTTGAGCGGTCGCCTGTGGCGGCCTCAGTCTTCCAAGACCAGGAAGTGAGGCCGCCACCAAGACGACTGGCACTTTCTGCCGCCAGGGCTTTGATCAGACTCCTCGGCTACGCCGGGTTGCCAGCGTTCCGCCAAAGGCGACTGAGTGCCAAAGGACGATCAGGATCGTCCAGTTGACCCACAGCAGCGGGTTGCCTCCATAGCTGCCATCGATCGCCGGGAAGTGGAGCACCCTCACGCCGACGAACCTCATGAGGGCCACGTAGATCAGGATTCCCGCGGCGACCACGACAGCGGTTCGCAACCCACGGCTCGCTGCAACCGACTTGTTCGTCGATGGGCTCATCAGCAGCCCGGCAACGAGTGCACATGCGGCGATGCACACGCCGAGTTGTGCAGTTTCGAATTCACTGAGGTAGGTCGGCGCGTCCTTCACAAACGCGGGCACGATCAGGCCCAGAACCGCTTGGAGAATCAGCATCACGACATAGCCACCGCCGAGGACGATCGAAAGTGCAGCCACGCTTCTCAGGTGCCGGTTCGCGATGCCGGCCCACGGCGCGTTCTGCAGGAGCATGCCGCACACGATCACGACCACGATGCTCGAGTAGGTCCACCCGACGGCGGTCGAAAGAGACACAGGCGCGTTCGGCGCAAGCTGCGCGTTGAAGTTGGGGTAGACAAGAGTCACGACGCCGATTGTGGTTAGGAACGCGCCGAGTAGCCATTGCCCGACGTTCGCGAGCGGTCCCTCCACTGATTCAAATGGGTAGCCAGCAACGGCCGTGGGCAAGAAGGCATAGGCAAAGAACCCGATCAAGACGATGAACGCGGCCGCCGTATAGCCAGCGCCACCCACGATGGTCGCGGAGAACGTCGGATCCCAGTGTCCCACTCCCCTGGTCCACAGCAAGGTAGCGAGGATTCCGAGCACAATGTCGGCGACCACCTGGAGCAGGCCGGACAGCGGCTGACGCACTTTCGAGAATGGCCAGTTGCCGAAGGTGAATCCGGTGAAGATGTGCATCATGATCACCCAGAACAGCACACAGCTGACGATGGCTGACTTACTCGCCGCTTCCTCCGGGGTGGCCACCTTCGCGCCTACCACGCTCCACTCCGGGTCGCCTATCAGCCACCAGGAGCCGACCGAGACGACGAGGATCGAAACGATGGCGACCGCTGGCGTGGCACGCCCGAAGGCAGGTACGCGCTCGCTTTCGCCTCTGGAGGTGGACTCGGACGTAGTTGTCATGATTTCTCCTTAGCGTCCGCAAGACACCCGATCGTCGACCAATCCGATCGATCCGGCTGCGCAGACTCGGTGTTTGGAGGGTCGCGGCGGAACTGCGACTCGGATTGCTGAAGTCCCAGTGGGCTCCTTGGCGGACCTGCTGAAAAGGACGATTGACACCGAGGACCATTCGCGGACATCGGATCACGATGCGCAACTAGTCTCCGACCAGTCATTAGCGGGAAACCACCCGACTAGTCGGTCGGGTCGAGGCTGACAGCAATTTGGCATAAGGGCCAGTGGCTGTCAATACATTCTCATGCGGAGCGGGGCCATGTACCTCACGACGAACTTGCCGGCCGACGACGTGATCGCCTTGGTGCTGATTCGCGCTCGACGGGTCGACAGGATCGCGGAATTCGTTCAACACAATTGTCGACATTTCTAGCCCGCGCATCGACCAAGCGACGTGGACTCGAGATCGACATATCCCCGCGTGGTAACAGGAAAGGCTTCCAGGCGATTGGGCTGGCGAACCACAACTTCCCGGCTACAGCCGACCGGCGTGCCGGTAACCCTTGCGCGGACAGCCCGCAGTCATGGGGCTCTGCCCGCTCCGTTGGCGTTGTGCACTGACCCTGGCCGAGCCGCGTTCGGCGGAACAACCAAGGAACGGGGGCTGCTCAGCGGGGTTCCGAGCCTCCCGGGACCCCGCTGAGCAGGTCTCTCAGAGGACGGGCGTGACCGTTGCAGGAAGCCCGCACAAGAGTCGGCCGTAAACCTCGTCCGTCACCGCCGGACGCATGAGAGCGTGAAGCGTGACAGTGGAAAGGTCACGCCAGATCTGCTGGAGCCTGTTCGTTTGCGCCATCCCTCCGGCCCCGCACATCATCATGAGAATGTCGACGGCCTGGCGCACAGTCCACGACGCATAGGAGCAGTCGGCACGGATTCGGCCCCTGTTGAGGAGATCCAGGTCCTGGTTCACAAAGGCTGCGGCATCGGCGTCCGCAGCAGCCCTGTACACGAGCAGCTGCGCTGCGTCGATCATGGTCGATGCGCGGGCGAGGTCGAGGTGCGTCGCCGTTGCGTCGATCTGGCGCTCGTAGATCGTGTACGAGACCTTCCGCTTGTGCACCTGCTCCAGGGCCGTCTCCAGGGCAGCGGCTCCAAGTCCGAGCTGGGGACCGATCTCTGCGAGCGAAGCCATCGAACCAAGCTTCACGCGATAAAGGACCTCGGCTTCATCGTTGGTAATCCTCTGGTCGATGAAGCCCTCCGGTCCAAGGAGAGCCACCGCACGGTGCTCGGGCACGAAGATGTCCGGCGCAGCGATCGCGTTGCTCCCCGTGCCTCGCATGCCGACGGTGTACCAGGTGTCCTTGATCTCGACTTCACCAATCGGAGCGAGGAAGAAGCCGAGGTTCACGATGTTGCCGTCGTCGTCGAGCATCGGCGCGGCGAGAGCGATCCACTCAGAGTGCAGGCAGCCGCTCGCGACCCCCCAAGTGCCGCCGACCGTCCAGCCACCCGGCGTCTTCCGCGCCGTGCCTGCCCCATCCAGAGCCCCGGCGACGCGGGCGTCCGGGTCGACACCGAAGATCTCATCCTGCGCCTGGCGCGAGAACAGCGCTGCGTTGAACGAGCAGGAGGTGATGAGTCCGACGACCCACGCCGTTGACGCACACCCACGCGCCAGCTCGCGAGTGACGTCGATGTGGGTACGCATGTCTGCCTCGTAGCCGCCGTAGCGCTTGGGGACCCACATCCTGAAGATGCCAGACGCCTTCAAGGCTTCGAGGTTCTCGGGGTGCACCCGCCGGTTCTGGTCCACCCAGTCGGCGTTCTTCAGCAGCAGTGGAACGAGCTCAGCTGCGCGCTGAACGAGCTCTGCGCGGGCCTCCGGCGCAAAGCCGGGGTTTGAGACCGGCGCGGTAGCGGGAGTACCTGCCGTCTCCTCCATAACGGTGTGAACCGCGGTGTCCTGCGTCATGCGTGTGTTCCTCTCTGAGTCACGGCCCCATCGTTGAATGCCGTGATCTTGGGTGTGCTACATCCGATGTGGGTGGCTGTAGCTGACTCAACTGCTGTTCTTCCTACTGCACCGCAGCGTTCTGAGCTCGACGGTGAGAACCGCGTCTTCGGACGGTCTGCTGGTCGGCTGCGGGTGGAGGCCCCCGTTGCCGAGCGGCGGAAGGCCCGAGCCCTTTGGAGGCCCGGGCCCTGGGCCCTACAGGCTGATGAACACAGCCTTCTCCTCGGTGTACTGGTGGTACCAGTTCGGACCCTGCTCCCGGCCGATGCCTGATTCCTTGTATCCGCCGAACGGCATGGTCGGGTCCGTGGTCAGGTAATTGTTGATCCAGACCATTCCGGCCTTCAGCTGGCGAGCCACGGTCAGCGCGCGACTCACGTCGCTAGTCCAGACCGCGGCGCCGAGGCCGTAGTTCGTGTCGTTCCCCTGGAGCACTGCGTCGTACTCGTCGGAGAACGGGATGACAGAAACGACGGGACCGAAGATCTCCTCGCGCGCGATCCGCATGTCGGGCGTCACGCCGTCGAAGATCGTGGGCTGGACGTAGTAGCCGGTGCCACCGATGGTGCCGCCACCAACGCGTGCGGTCGCTCCTTCGTCCTTGCCAACCGAGAAGTAGCCCTGCACCCGGTCGAACTGCTCCTTCGAAGAGAGCGGACCCATCGTGGTCTCGGGGTCAAAGGGGTCGCCGACCTTGATCCCCGAGGTGAAGGTTGCCAGCTGATCGACGAACTCGTCCTTGAAGTCCTGCTGCACGAAGAGCCTGGTCCCAGCCACGCAGACCTGACCCGACAGAACCGAGAAGGCAGCCATCGAAGCCGGCAGGGCCTTTTCGACATCGGCATCCGGAAACACGATGTTCGGGGACTTCCCGCCGAGCTCCAGCGAAACGCGCTTCAGGTTCCCTGTGGACGCCTGCAGGATCTGCTTGCCGACCTCGGTTGAACCCGTGAAAGCGACCTTGTCGATGCCAGGGTGGGAAGCGATTGCCGAGCCGGCGCCGGGCCCGAATCCGGTGAGGACGTTCACCACGCCGTCGGGGATCCCGGCCTCCATCACCAACTCGCCCAACCGGAGGGCAGACAGGGGTGTCTGCTCGGCCGGCTTGAGAATCACGGTGTTGCCGGCCGCGATCGCGGGCGCCATCTTCCAGATGGCCATCTGGAGCGGCCCGTTCCACGGCGTGATGCCGGCGCAGACGCCGATCGGCTCACGAACGGTGTAGTTGAAGAACGTGGGAGCCGAGGGCTGGGTGTGCCCGCTCACGTGAGCGGCAGCTCCGGCGAAATAGATCAGACTCTCGATCGACTGAGAGACGAAAGCCTGGGCGGTGCCGATCGTCATGCCGTTGTCGAGGGTCTCTAGCTCCGCAAGCTCGTCAGCGTGAGCCTCCATCAGGCCGGCCAGCCGTCGAAGGTAGGCGCCCCGCTCGTGCGGACTCGTGCGGGACCACGGACCTTCGAACGCGGCGCGGGCCGCCCGGACCGCCTCGTCGACGTCCGCCGCGTCGGCTTCGGCGACGTGAGTCAGTACCTGCTCCGTCGCCGGGTTGATCGACTCGAAAGTCTTGCCTGATTGAGCAGGGACCCACTTTCCTCCGATGAGGAGGCCCGGGGTCAGCGACTCCAGCCACTCGCGAACCTTCGGGTTCTTGGCCTGAGCGGCTCCGATAGACGTTGTCTCGATAGTCACGTGATCTCCAGTAGGTAGAAGTTTTGGAGTTTGATGGCCCCGGCACCATCGCAAGCGAGTGGCGGCCGTGCTGACCTAGTCTTCGCTCTCCCGACCGACTAGCCGGTCGGGTGTTCTCCGTCACGCTAGCCCGTTGCCCTCCCGGTGTCAACGGTCGACGCAGCAGGCCCGGCAGGGCTCGCCAGAGACTTCGCTGCCGGGCAGACGTCGGGTCCAGACTCCCCTGGCCAAAGCACGTTCGAGATCGTCATAGCCGCGGCCAAACGCTTGCTTGGGTTCGCGTCCACTCTGGCTATGCGACAGGGCATAGACATGTGCTACGGCGGGTACGAGCGAGCCTGAGCCACACGCAACCAATCGAGATCAGGCGCTCTTGGTGCAGCGACGCCGGGGCCGGCGAGTGGAGTCCAGCAGAGTGGTGTACGACGGACCTGAGTGAGCGCGTGCCTCCAACGTAGGCGCGGCCACCGGGTGGATCCTTCGAGTGATCTGCGAAAACCGACTCGAAGAAGGACACACCGCGATGACCGCTGTACCCAGTATCGACCCTGCCCAGTTCCTGACCGAGCAGCTGTCCCAGGCGAGCCCGGATCTGATGCGTGACCTGCTCACCACGTTCGTCAACGCGCTGCTGGGCGCGCAGGCCGATGCGGTGTGTGGCGCCGGCTACGGCGAACGGACACCGGAGAGGGTCAACTCCCGCAACGGCCACCGGCACCGCGACCTCGACACCCGGGTGGGGACCCTCGATGTCGCGGTGCCCAAGCTCCGCACCGGCTCGCTGTATCCGGAGTGGCTGCTGGAACGTAGGAAGCGTGCCGAACGAGCACTGACGTCGGTGGTCGCGACCTGTTACCTGCTCGGTGTCTCCACCCGCCGGATGGACAAGCTCGTGCAGACCCTGGGAATCACCGGCCTGTCGAAAAGCCAGGTGTCGGTGATGGCCAAGGAGCTCGATGAGCACGTCGAGGAGTTCCGCACCCGCCGGTTGGAGGACGCCGGGCCGTTCACGTTCGTGGCCGCCGACGCTCTGGTGCTCAAGGTCCGCGAGGGCGGGCGTGTGGTGCCGGTGCACGTGCTGGTTGCGACCGGCGTCAACGCCGACGGGCACCGCGAGATCCTCGGCGTGCAGGTCACCTCGAGTGAGGACGGCGCCGGCTGGCTGGCGTTCTTCCGCGACCTGACCGCCCGCGGCCTGACCGGGGTCAAGCTCGTCACGTCCGACGCGCACGCCGGTCTGGTGTCGGCGATCGGCGCAACCCTGCCCGGCGCGGCCTGGCAGCGCTGCCGCACCCACTACGCCGCGAACCTGATGTCCGCGACCCCGAAGAGCAGCTGGGGTTGGGTCAAGGCGCTGCTGCACTCCATCTACGACCAGCCCGACGCCGAGGCCGTGCACGCCCAGTTCGACCGCGAGATCCGACGCCGCACCGACGTGGTCGGCATCTTACCCGACCGCGCCAGCATCATCCGGCTCGTCGGCGCGGTCCTGGCCGAGCAGCACGACGAGTGGGCAGAAGGCCGCCGCCATCTCGGACTCGACGTCCTCGCCCGAGCCCAGGCACTCGACACCGCCACCCATCCCGAGGAGGTGACCGAGCCCGAACTGCAGGCCCTCACGGCCTGACCGACATGCCCAACCGAGGGATCACCTCGTACACCACCCCACGGGACTTGACCGGCCGGCGCACGTCTGTCGTCGATGCTCGCCAGCTCGCGACCCCGGTCGTTCGCTCGAGGCCGGACGCGACCGCGGGGCAGACGCTGGGATCCACACCCGACGTCTTTGTCCGTGGCCTTCAAGCTTGTCCGTGTCCTTCAAGGTCACCAGACATCTCCCGTCGATCTCGTGGAGATGCACACGATCCCGTGCCGGAACCTCCGGCCAACGTCAAGACCTCAGCCATGACCGAAGCCAGCGCTCAGCCTGGACTCCTCCGGCTGTCCGGCAGCCAAGACCTGCTTCAGGGCAGGGTCGCTGGCGCCACACCCCTGCCGAACTGTTCTCGCCAGGAGGTTGACAACGGCAGGGCATCCGCCGCACGTCCTTGACCACCCGATTTCGCCGGTGTTACATTCACCCGACCGACTACCCGGTCGGGTGGCGTCGTGACGACAACGCATCTGCCCAAACGACGCCGTAGATCGAGAAGATTGGCGGCAAGGAACCTTGAACGGATCTTCCTCCTCCCCGGTCATGCACTCGCGGAAGTCTCAAGCGGGCGAATCGAGTCCCGCCATGGACGTGTCGCTGGAGACTGGCATCGACGCGAAACTCTTCCGTAGCGTGCTCGGCCACTTCTGCTCCGGGATCACAGTTCTCACCGCCTGTATCGATGGGAAGCCGGTGGGCATGACGTGCCAGTCCTTCTTCAGCGTCTCGGTCAATCCGCCCATGGTCGCGTTCTGCGTCGGTCGCGGGTCCAGTACGTTTCCCGTCCTGCGAACCGCTGACGGACTGGTCATCAACGTGCTGGACGCAGAACAACGTCATTTGAGCGCTGGCTTCGCTCGCAGCGGTACGGACAAGTGGCAGGGGGTGCAGTGGGAGCCAGGCGAAGCAGGCGGTCATCCGGTGCTGAACGGTGCGCTCGCCGCCCTCGAGTGCACGATCGCCGCAGAGGTCGATGCCGGAGACCACATCCTGGTTCTCGTCGAGGTCCGCCGGCTCTCCGCTCGGCAGGAGGGCACACCGCTTCTCTACTTCCGCGGCGAGTACCACACGGCGTCGCCCCACAAGCCGATGGTTGAACTGGCGGCGGCGTGTTTCCTCGACGAGCTCGAGGAACTCCAGGAGAATCTGTAGAGCAGTTGCACCAGCGATTGGCGGCGCGGCTCGCCGATGTTTGCCCTGCTCCTGAGTTGCGGCTAACTCACAAGCCAGGTTCGCACGGCTCGTCACACATGCGATGCGCTCATCGCCACTGGAGGTGTCCTCACGGCACCCTGCGTACATCGGACCGCCGCAGGCGACCGCCGTCCCAGTGCTCCTCGGTCAGCCCCTGCTCGACAAGTAGCGACTTGCGAACCTTTGAGGTCTCGGTCTTGGGGAGCGAGTCGACCACCCAGAGATAGCGCGGCACGGCGAAATAGGGGAGCTCCGACTCGGCCAGCCCGCAGCTCAGCGAGATCGAAGTCCACGTCGATCACCGGGACGACGGCCGCCACCACGACGTCTTCGCCCAGGTCGCTCTGCAATCCGTACACGCAAGCCTCGGCCACTCCTACGTGGCGCAGAAGCACGGCTTCGACCTGGGTCGGGGCGACATTCTCCCCCGACACCCGCAACATCTCGTTGTCACGGCCCCGATATGTGTACCAGCCGTCACCTCGTGATCGATGATGTCGTCCCAGAAGGAGCTGAGGCCGAAGCGTGGCGCCACAACGACGTGCGCGCCGACGATGAGCCCCGCATACAGGGCACAGAAGAGCCCGTTGATGTGGAACATAGGAAGACACGTGTAGATCGTGTCCCGGTCGTCGTAACCCATGACCCAGGTGGTGTGCTCGGCCACGCCGAGGGCCATACCGTGCGGCCCACATCACACCCTTGGGATGCCCGGTCGTCCCGGACGTCAAGAGGATGACGGCGAGGTCGCTCTCGTGCATGCCGTGCCTTGACGCCCCGTCCCGAGCCGGCGCGAGCCAAGACGACACGCTTTCGCCGACTGGCCAGAACGCCACGCCCTCGATGCCTGCGACTGCCCTGCGCGCCGCATCAGTGTGGTCCCGGCCCGGGCGAACGACGCAGGGAGTTAGCTCAGCCACGACCGAGGAGAGGGAGGCACCGCGGAGAGCGGTGTTCAGCGGAGACGCCACCACGCCGAGCCTGAAGGCGGCGAGCAAATCCAGGATCATGTCAGCGCTGTTGTCCTGGAAAAGGCATAGCCTGTCTCCGCGCCGCAACCCGGCTCCCTCGAGCTCGGCGACTCGTTCATCGACGCTCTTCCAGAGCTCGGCCGCAGTGAACGTGCGATCTCCGATGACGGTCAATACCGGGCGATCGGGATCGACTACCCCGCGGCCCCAGAGACGGCCATGCAGAACTTCGGTGGGCCGCTTCGCCCATCCGTCATGCATGGCGGCGCTCGAACCGTGGGGCCCGCCTCTGCGCGAACGCGTCCAAACCCTCCTGCGCATTAGCGCCGCGTCGCACCTCGACCCACCTCGCCAGCTCGTCGCGCAGTCCGTCCTCGAACTCGTCAGTAGAGGCCGAGAGTGCCAGCACCTTGGTGGCTCCAACCGCTTCAGGAGAGAACGACCCGACCTTCTCTGCCAGGGCGAGCGCGGCGGCGAGAGGATCGGCAGCGAGGCGGTTGACCAAACCCCACATATGCGCCTGCTTCGCGCTGATCGGCTCTCCGGTCAGCAGGAGGTCGCGTGCCACACCCTGCCCGACGGCGCGGACGAGACGATGGATCGCGCCTCCCCCTGCGAGGATTCCGAGCGAGACTTCCGGTAGCCCCAGTCGGCTGCTGGGCGAGGCGATGCGAATGTCGGCGGCCAGCGACAGCTCCAGCCCGCCACCGAGGCAGGCGCCATCGATGGCCATGATCGACACCACCTCAGGCCGTTCCAGCAGCCCGTAGACCTCTTGGCAACGACGAACGTAGTTCTCGGAGGTCGGCTCATCAGCTCTCGCCATGAATGGAATGTCACCGCCGGCAGCAAAGACCCGCTCCACCGTGCTGCTAATGACGACGGCGCCGATCTCCGGTCCAGCACTGGCAAGTACAGCGTGCAGGTCATCGAAGAAGGCCGCACTGAAGGCGTTGACCGGTGGCGACGACATCCGCACATGGAGCACCCGAGCTCGGTACTCGACAGTGACCAGTCTCATGAGTGCGCGTTCCAGCGACGGTACTGCTCCACCATGTACGCGCCAGCAGCTACCGAACCGCCGTCAACGGGGAGGACCGCGCCGTTGATGAAGCCCGAGAGCGGGCTGCACAAGAACTGGACGGCGTGGGCGACCTCGTCTACCTCCCCCAACCGTCGTGCCGGCAGATGCTCTGCGCGGGCCGCCAACTGGTCGGGTGGCCAGGTGGACCGCAGGAGGTCCGTGGCGATGGGTCCGAGGGCGAGCGCGTTGACGGTGATCCCATGTTGCGCGAGCTCGGTGGCTGCAGCCCTGGTCACGCCATTGAGGCCAGTCTTGGCGACGCCGTACGGCGACAGGTCCAACGGACCGATCAGGCTCGCCACGGAACTGATGTTGATGATGCGTCCGTAGCCAGCCGTGATCATCGGACGTGCGACACGCTGGATCAGGAGAAATGGGATGGTGACATGCACGGCGATCTCGCGCTCGAGTACTTCTCGGGGCACGTCCACCAGTGGGCCATGCGCGGACGTTCCGGCGTTGTTGACCAGCACGTCCACCCGACCCCAGTGTTCGATCGTCGAGTCCACGATGGTGTCGACGGCGCCGTCGTGGGTCAGGTCGACCGGCACTGGAAAGGCTTGATCCCCGACCTCAGCGGCCAGAGTTGCAGTCCCACCGGCGTCCCTGTCGACCAGCACAACTCGAACCCCCGTTGCAGCCAGTCGACGCACGATCGCCCGGCCAATACCGCCTGCGGCTCCGGTCACTATCGCGACGTGATCCTTCACCAGCGACCGATCTCCCTTCGAGTGATGTCCTTGGTTGGCAGCCTGTGCAAGTGGCCTCCGCTCCATGCGCGACTCCACGCAACACGTGTGACATTCCGTGGATCCAAACGACCGACTAGTCGGTCGGAGAACCCTAGGGCGCCAGCTTGCTTCCCGCAAGGCCGCGCCCGTCGGCATGACTGGCCCTTGACAGGTGACCGCATTCACATGCTTGGCTACCGACCGACCCGTCGGTCGAACTAGTGCCAAAGGAGCTTGCGATGACGACTCACCTGCATGCCACCACCGGTCCGGTGGTCGAACGAACGCCCGTCGAAGGCACTTGCGACCGATGTGGTGAGGCTTCGCTGACGGCCTACCCCGTCCTCAGCGAGGGAGGCTGGTTCAAGGTCGTGAAGTGCCAAACGTGCCTGCACTCCGTCGAGCGGACGCGGTGGTCGCTGCTGGGTCCTGTCTCCCTGACCAGCGAGGGGATTGCAATCGCATGAGCGTCGACAGCTCCGCCGCCATCGTCGGCGTCGATGTGGGTGGTACCTTCACCGACGTCGTCGCTGTGCGCGACGGCCAGATCCATGTCGCCAAGGTCCCAACCATCTACGGCAACACCGAGTCAGCGGTCCTCGACGGCGCCCGCGAGCTGGGCGTCAGCGACATCACGCACTTCAATCACGCGAGCACCCACGGACTCAATGCTGTGCTGACGCGCAATCTCCCAAAGATCGGGTTTCTGACCACTAACGGGCATCGGGACATCCTCGACATCGGGCGTACCTGGCGACCGCAGGAGGGTTTGACGGACCCCACGTGGCGCCGGTCCTTCGGGGACGCCGACCGTCCCATCATTGAACGCTACCTGCGTCGCGGCGTCCGGGAGCGCGTCACGGCCGACGGGTTGGTGATGACCGCGCTCGACGAGGCGGACGCTCGTGCGCAGCTCGAGTTGCTCGCGAGGTGCAACGTCGAAGGGGTGGCCATCTGCCTGCTGAATGCCTACATCAACCCCGTGCACGAGGAGCTCCTGCGCGAGCTGGCGCACGAGATCCTGGGAGATGTTCCGGTGTCGGTCTCGAGCGAGGTGTCGCCACTAGCAAAGGAGTTCGCGCGAGCGTCGACGACAGTCATCGACGTCCTCATGAAGCTCATCTATACCGAGTACGCGCGCCGGCTCAACGCCGGCCTACGAGCTCAGAACTTCACGGGCCAGCTCAACTTCGCCGACTGCGCCGCCGAGCTGCTCCCGGTCGAGGTCGCGATGCATAAGCCCTTCCGCATCGTCTTCGCCGGCCCGGCTGCCGGCACCATGGCCAGCTCTCACTACGGAAAGCTCATCGATGCAACGAACCTCCTTTGCTGCGACGTCGGCGGCACGTCTAGCGACATCAGCGTCGTGGTGGACGGGGACCCATTCGTTCTCACCACCTTCGAGCTCGAGCACGACCTGGTCGTCAACGCGCTCTCAAACGAGATCTCCAGCATCGGCGCCGGCGGCGGCAGCCTGGTTACCGTCAACGCCTTCGGAGAGCTGAAGGTCGGCCCCGGCAGTGCGGGCGCCGATCCCGGTCCCGCCTGCTACGGGCAGGGCGGCACCCAGCCGACCATGACCGACGCGTGCCTCTTGATCGGCATCCTCGACCCGGACGGCTTCGCCAGCGGGAAGCGGCTCGACTCTGATCTCGCGCTCGACTCCTTCGCTTCCCTGACGTCCGGTCTCGACATCGACGCCCGCGTGGGCCAGGCCTTCGCCATCGGCGTCAACAACATCGCTGAGGGCGTCACCAATATCGCCGTCAAGCACGGACTCGACCCTCGCGACTTCTCCCTGATGGCCTTCGGCGCCGCCGGGCCGATGCTCCTGCCCGCGGCTCTCGACCTCGTCAACGCCAAGGAGGTCGTCGTGCCCCCGAACCCGGGCCTGTTCTCGGCCGTCGGCCTGACCAGCACCGACCTGGTCTACTCCGCCGTGGCGAGCTCCTACACCCTGCTCGACGGAAACGCCGTCGACCACATCAACGGCCTCTACGAACGGATGGAGAGCGAACTGCGCAAGCAGCTTCCCGACGACGCGGAGGGCGTGACGTTCTCAAGGACGTACGACGGCCGCTTGGTCGGACAGACATGGGAGACACCGTTGGTCGAGGTGCCGAGCGGGAAGCTCGACAAGGAGTCCATCGCCGCGATGATTGCCAACTTCCACACTGTGTACGCGTCACGCTCCGGCAGCGCGTTCGAGATGATGCCGGTCCAGGGCGTCTCGTTCCGCGTCTCTGCGCGGCTCGAGACCCCCAAGGTCACTTATCAGGATGCGCCGCAGCGGGCGGCCGGCGCCGTCCTCGAGGGCGAGGACATCACGCTGCGCTACCTCTACGGCGAAGACGTGACAGCAACGGCATACCGACGCACTGACCTGAGCGTCGACGACGAGATTGCCGGTCCGGCGGTCATCCGTGAGGACACCTCAACCACCTTCATCCCGCGCGGCCAGGTCGGGCGACTCGGCCGCCTCGGCGAGATCCGGATCAGGAAGGCCTGAGACATGACCACGACCATCACCACATCCGAGACTCGGCTACGCGACCTCAGCGAAGCCCAGTTCGAGGAGCTGTACCAGGCGGACAGGTTCACGGCGACCGTCGTATCCGGACGCTTGCGGTACGTCGTCGACCACATGTGTGGGCAGTTGCTCAACAACACATTCTCGGCGATCCTGCGCGACTGGTACGACTTCGCCGCGACCGTCCACGGTCCCCCCGAGCTCGACTACCCGATGTGCTCGGTCAGTAACAGCCTCGCCGCCTTCTTCGGGACGATGTGCGACGGCGTGCGCAACGCCGTCATCGAGTACGGTCCCGAGAACCTGAACCTGGGGGACGTGCTGATCTGCAACGACCCCTACCGCACGGGCACGCACGTCAACGACGTCCTGTTCGTCCGCCCCGTGTTCCACGACGGAAGGATCGTGTCCTTCGTGTCGCTGCGCGCTCACCAGATGGACATGGGCGGCATCGTCCCCGCGGGCTTTAGCTCGACCAAGCGCGATGTGTACGAGACGGGGCTCGTCGTGTCCCCGCAACTGTTGTACGCCGGCGGCAAGCCTGTCCGGTCGACCTTCAATCTGTTCCTCGACAACGCGCGCTTCGGAGCGCTTGTGATGCCCGACATTACCACCATCCGCCAGAACCTGGACCTCGCCGAGCGTCTCATCACCGAGTCGGTCGAGAGGTACGGCGTGGACGCCTTCCTCGGGTCCGTGCGCTACACATGCGACGTCTCGGCTGAGGCCATGTGCACGGCCCTGAGCACCGTTCCTGATGGGAAGTACTCGAGCTCGGGATGCATCGACTCTGACAGCATCGACTCTGACATCGAGTACCTGATCCGGGTGGACATCACCAAGGTCGGTGACCGCATCGAGGTCGACCTGAGCGGCTCCTCACCCCAGGCACGGACGTCGATCAACGGCAGCGTGTTGGATTCGAAGACCGCGGTTGGCATCGCGCTCAAGATGCTGATCGACCGCGAGACGCCCTTCACCAGCGGGACCTACCGCCCGATCGACGTCGTCTTGCCTGCAGGCACCATCGTGAGTGCCACTCCCCCGGACGGTGCCATCTTCATGTTCTGGGAGAGCTCGTGTGTCATCGTCGCCGCGATCTTCGACGCCCTCCAGGAGGCGCTCGGCGACCGGGCGATCGGCGGCGACTACGGTTCGCTCAGCCTGCACAACGGCAACGGGGTCACCGAGGACGGAGTGCCGTGGGTGACCACCGGTCAATGCGGCGGCGAGCACGGCCCGTGGTCCGGAACCCAGTACGGCGACGGGGACAGCTACCAGGTCATCTACCTCGCCAACAACCTAGACCCGGCGACTGAGGCCATCGAGGCCGATCTCCCCGTCCTCGTCCTCCGCAAGGAGTACGCAGTTGACAGCGCCGGCGCTGGATTCAACCGAGGCGGCGCGGCCGTCGTCAAGGACACTCTCTGGCGCCGCGCGAGCGAACACTGGACGAGCCCGTTGCGGGTCAAGGACTCGGTGGGCTTCGGCATCAACGGCGGAAGCAACGGCACCCGAACGGGTGTCTGGCTGTTCGACGCTGTCGAGGACCAGGTGCTCTCAAACGGAGGGCAACTCCCCACCGACTCGACCGTGTACGCGGTCTCGACCCCGGTGGCCGGGACCCTCGACCCCGAGACGCTCGACCTGGCCGCGGAGGACGGCACCTTCTTCCACTACGGAAAAGAGCAGGTCTGGCGCACGCGACCCGGCGCGGTCTGGCGCTACCGAACTGCGGGCGCCGGTGGATGGGGCGCGGCGACCTCGCGCGAGTCGGAGCGCGTCCTCCGGGACGTGCGGAACGGCTACGTCAGTGTCGAAGGTGCTGCCCGGAGCTACGGTGTCGTCGTTCTCGGCGATCCGGACCTTGACCCAGAAGGCATCTCGGTGGACGAGCAGGCAACCGCGGATCTCCGCTCCAGGCTCGCCTGAGCGGTCACCCGGGCCGCGGTGTGGGGCAGGTGCACCGACGCCGGCCCCACACCGCAACTCACGAAGGAGAACCATGACCAACCCGGAGCGAGTCATCGTGACCGGCGCCGCGAGTGGCGTTGGCGCGGCCACAGTTTCGCTGCTGCTCGACCGAGGAGCCCAGGTGCTCGGCGTCGACATTCACGGCGAGGGAGGCGACGCCCGTCCTGGGTATGAGTACGCCCAGTGCGACGTGCGCGACCGGGACGAGGCGCATGCGCTCTTCGGGTCTTTCGCTGCGTCGGGTGGGTTGACCGGGCTGATCACGTCCGCAGCCGTCTATGGCCGCGACATCGCCCTGGACGACCTCCGTCCCGATGACGTCGACCACGTGCTTGGCGTCAACGTGGCGGGCACGCTGTGGTGCGTCCAGGCCGCTATGCCCCACCTGCGCGAGTCACACGGCAGCGTCGTTTGCGTCGCCTCGCTCGCGGGTCGCATCGGGGGTGTGCTTGCCGGCGCGCACTATTCAGCGAGCAAGGGCGCCCTGCTCGCCATGGTCCGCTCCATCGCGAAGAACGAGATGCAGCACGGCGTGCGCGTCAACGGCGTCGCGCCTGGGCCCATCGACACGCCAATGATCGCCGGTCGCGGCTACAAGACTGACATGTTCCCGATCGGACGGTTCGCCTCGCCCGAGGAGATCGCGCGACCCATTCTGTTCCTGCTGGGGGCCGACGCCAGCTATGCCACCGGGGTGGTGTTGGACGTCAACGGTGGGGTTGCATTCAGCTGAATGATTCTATGATCCGGTGGGGCAGGTATCAGACCGCCTCCGTCATTCGCTCGGGATCGTCGAGCGCTCGCGAGTGTCCGCGGTCCAGGAGCCTCAGGTCGGCGCCCGAGACCTTGGCCGCGGAGTCCCCCGCCTCAGCCTCCGTGTGGACCGGGCGTCTCAAACAAACCGTGCACCATCTCCGCACTGACCCCACGGAACGCCACTGACGAGCTCCGGGTGCGGGTGCCATCATCGGGTCGATGGTCATCTGTCGGGACGCGGTAGCCCTCGACTCCCTCCGAGTCCGAGCGCTCAAGGCGCCTGCGGATATCAAGAAGACTGGGGCGGAGCGAGGTCTCCATGACGGCCAGGCCCGCGTTGCGGTCCGCGTCCCAACCGGCGGTCTTCTTGGTCTGGGTGGAGTAGTTGAGCCGGTCGTTGACCGACCAATGGGGCCGGTACAGCACGCGGAGCAGGTGTGTCATAGCGGTAGAAGGAGACGTACCGGCGCACGAGGAGGGTGAACAACGTGATGCCACGGGTCGAGCCGATCTGCTCGGCGATCGCCGTGGCCGGGCATCGCCGGCACCAGCGCCAACTGCTCGCGGATCGCGTCCTCAAACCCGCCTACCGTTGACCCAGCCGACTTCCGCTGATGCCTCGGCGGGGCGTCCGAGGCGACTGCGGCACGCATCGTGTTCCGCGAGACCTCGACATCCTGGCAATCGTCCTTGATACCCGATCGCGGCACGGTGCGGCCTGCGGATCTCGGCCCAGTCCTCCACTGTCAACTGCACCCTTCGCTCGCCTCGGCTCGCTTGTGCCGAGGGGAGCGAAAGGGACCAGTTTCTCGGCGGACGCTCCGGGTTCAGTTTGGGCCGGCGCTCACACCCTGGCAGGTGATCCAGGCCAGGCGGTCGTCGACATCCTTCGCTGCGGGAGGGCGGCGAAACGTTCACGGCACCGTTGTCGCCGGACCGGAGCCACGCCCCACGCACTCAGCGCACGCTTCCGGTTCCGAGCGTCTCGAACTCGCTTAGGAGGCCGTTCAGCTTAGTGCGGTAGTCGATCACATTTGCCATCTTGATCTCCTCGTATCCCCTGACCAAATCCGGCAGAGCAGCGATCTGGACCGCTCTAGTTAGGTTGTGCACCGCCAGGTCTCGGATCAAGACGTTGAGCACGGCGAGGAATTCGCGGACGAGCTCGCGTTCAACTCGACGCACCTTGGCGTAGCCGAACGGGTCGAATGCCGTTCCGCGGAGCACTCGCAGTGCCGAAAGGACACGCAGTACCCCCTTGAACCACGGCCCGAGACGGAGTTTCCGGGTCATGCCGAGGGCACGAAGCACAGGGGGGTGGAGGTTGTAGAAGGCCTTCGCGCCCTGACCGAACTGGCGCTCGACCGCCTCCTCGAATGTGTGGTCGAGGCTTAAGCGGGCGACCTCGTACTCGTCCTTGTAGGCCATTAGCTTGTAGAGGTTGCGTGCAACGGCTTCAGAGAGTGCGGTCGACCCCGGCATGACCTCATTCTCGCGGCGGCGAATCGACTCGACCGCTTCTTCGTATCGTGCCGCGTAGCTGGCGGACTGGTACGCGGTCAGGTCGATGCACCTGGTTCGCAGCAGCCGCTCAAGTTCGCTCTCGGCGTCCTCACGCGGGGCTGAGCCTGGCGCGGGAAGGAGGTCGCGAACTGTTCGTGGATCGACTGCATACTGGCGACCGCGGCGGAACGCCTGGAGGTTGATGTCCACCGCGACTCCGTTGAGCCGGACGGCATCCTCCACGGCGGTGGCCGGAAGCGGGATTGCTCCTACCTGGAAGGCCACCCCGACGAGGAAGAAGTTCGCGAACTGGTCATCGCCGAAAAGCCCCTGCACGATCTCACGGGCATCGAACGCGAGTGCGCCTGGCCGAGACCGTGCGATGACCCGGCCCGCCGTCGCTTCGACGTCGGGGAACGACACCCATGGATCCGTAACCATGTGGCCCGTGGGAACGGCTGCTGTCGACAGCACGGCAACTGTGCGGTCCGGTGCGGCGACTGCGAGGTAGGTCGGATCCGCAGCCACGAGAAGGTCGCAACCCAGATAGAGGTCGCACTCTCCGGCACCGAGCTTGTTGGTGGTGTCCGCCCCCGCACGGTTGAAGAGGATGTCGGAGACGACCGCCCCTCCCTTTTGCGCGAGTCCCGTCTGGTCCAGTGATCGCGCGGTCCATCCCGCCAATAGGCCCGCCGTCGCGAGTACCTGCGACAGTGTCACGATTCCGGTGCCACCGACTCCGGTGAGCCGGACACCGAATGCATCGGATGGAACGACTGGGGTAGGAGGTGGGATCTCGTCCGCCGTCAACGTGTTAGTGATGGTCGGCGCTTTGCCGCGACTGTCGTCGGCTACCACCGTCACGAAGGCCGGACAGTCACCCTCCAAGCAGGAGTAGTCGAAGTTGCACGAAGCTTGGTGGATCTGGGTCTTGCGTCCGAAATCCGTGGCCACGGGGTGAACCGACAGGCAGTTCGACTTTCGACCGCAATCACCACATCCTTCGCACACGCGTTCGTTGATCAGCACGCGCATCGCAGGTGTCTCGGCAAGACCTCGCTTCCGCTTCCGGCGCTTCTCGCTCGCGCACTCCTGGTCATGAACCAGGACAGTGACACCAGGCACGGCCGCGAGGGTGTCCTGAGCTTGCTGAATACGCCGGCGATCCCAGACCTGCACGCCTGACGGCATTCGAACGCCTCGGTACCGGCTTCGATCCTCGGTGGTGACGATGACTCGTGCCACGCCTTCGGCTCGCAGGAGATCGACGACCTGACGAATACCCTTGGCGCCGACGACCTGCTGGCCGCCGGTCATCGCGACGGCAGAGTTGTACAACAGGCGATAGGTGATGTTGACGCCACTCGCGACTGCGGCGCGAATGGCCAGCGAGCCTGAGTGATCAAACGTGCCATCCCCGAGGTTCTGAACATAGTGCCGTCGCTCGATGAACGGCGCCATCCCGATCCATTGGAGCCCTTCGCCTCCCATCTGCGATAGACCGGTGACGGGACCGACTTGGTCCTCGGTCATCATCAGCACCATCGCGTGACATCCGATGCCGCCACCGACCAGTGAGTCGCCTGCGGGCTTGGTCGAGGTGTTATGAGGGCAACCGGAGCAGAAGTACGGTGCTCTCTTCACGATCGGCAACAGGTTGCGACCCTCGCCGGTGTGCTGCACTGCGCCCGGCGGCGGATCGACCTCGATACGGTTGGCCTGTAGGCGGCGGGCGAGGAGTGGGCGGATCAGGTCCGCATCGAGCTCGCCGTAAGCCGGTACCAGATCGCCATTGGCGGAATCTGTCTTGCCCGTGACCCTGGGGGCGTCCGGTTTGCCGTACAGCACATCGCGGATGGCGCCTTCGAGGAAGGACCGCTTCTCTTCAATCACCAGGATCTCGTCCAGCCCCGAAGCGAACTCGCGGACGGTGTCTTCCTCGAGCGGAAACGGCATGCCGACGCGCAGGAGCCGGACCGGGCTGGCACCCAGGTGGCCGCCATCGATCCCCAGCCGCTCGAGTGCGGCCCGAACGTCACGGTAGGTGCGGCCGGCGGCAACGATTCCGATCCGGTCGGCCTGCCCATGTCCAACGAGACGATTGAGACCGTTCGCGCGCGCATACTCGCGTGCAAGCCGTAGCCGCGTCGTGACCAGGTCGCGTTCGAGAGGGCCAAGGTTTGGTTGGAGCAACTTTGCCGTCGGGACGTGCTTCTTCGAACCTCGTGGGATGACGGGATCGTCACGCCGGACCCCTAGATCGACAGTGGAGGACCCATCGGCGACCGCCGTGACGATCTTGAGCCCGACCCACAGGCCGGAGACCCGTGAGAGTTCGATCGCGTGAAGTCCCAACTCGATGATGTCCTGGCTGTCAGCCGGGTAGAGAAATGGGACGCAGAGATCTGCGAGGGCCAGTTCCGACGAGCATGGAACGCTAGACGACTTAGCGGCCGGGTCGTCCCCAACCAACAGGACGGCGCCACCACCGGGGTCGGCGCCGATCAGGTTCCCGTGTCGAATCGCGTCGGTTGCCCGGTCCAGCCCGGGGGCCTTCCCATACCAAATGCCGAGGACGCCGTCGCGCGTCGCGTCGGCGAACGTCGTGGCAAGTTGGCTGCCTTGGACCGCCGTCGCAGCTGATTCTTCGTTGAGAGCTGGCAGGAAGACGATGTCGTTCGCCTTGAGCAGATCGCTATGGCGTCCTAGTTCGAGGTCGTACCCGGCCAGCGGTGAGCCTTCGTATCCAGAGATGAACGTGCCGACCCGACGACCCGCCGCCTGGTCGCGGCGGTGCTGCTCGATCGGGAGTCGTGCAAGCGCCTGTATTCCGGTGAGTTGCACTCTGCCGGCGGTCGCAACGTAGCGGTCTCGAAGGTCGACCATGGCGCTCGTCGCGGAGAGGTGCTGCTCCGTCGTCATCAAAGGGTGCCCTTCGAACTGTCAGTGGTGCGCGTGCATTTCGGCTCGAGTGTGGACCGTCAGCCCAGCGCACTTCTCGCCCACTGGTTCCATGGCCCAGTTTTCGCGAGCCAGACCGAGGCACGGTGGGCCAGATGCCCGGTGTCTGTGTTCCGCAGGCGCCGGCCACCAAGGCAAGGCGTCAGCACGGTGTCGACGCGGCGGTCTCGGCAGGCGCGCGGATGGTTGTGGTTGGAACCAGAACCGGTGCTCACGGGCGTCCGGTGTCGAGTGCGGTCGTCGCGAAACGGCTTGGGACCGGCGCAGAAGGGATATCGGGTGACGCGGCTCACTTCTTACGGTCGCCGGGTCGGGCGTGAATCGCCCACTTCCGTGGAGAGAGGCTGACATGAGCATGACTGCAGATCGCGTGGAGACCCTGCGTGCGGCAGATCACCCGCTGTTCAACGACCAGAAACTCAAGCTGGGTCTGTTCTCGTTCAATACCAGCAACGCCATGATGGCCACGTCGGCGCCAACTTCCTATGAGCTCAGTTGGACCCACACCAAGAGCATTGCCCAAGCCGCAGATGCCATGGGGATGGAGGTGCTCGTGCCGGTCGCCCGGTGGCGTGGATTCGGGGGCGACATCGACTTCGCGGGCGAGAGCTACGAAACATACACATGGGCGGCGGCCATCGCGGAAGCGACCGAGAACATCGTGGTCTGCTCGACCTCGCACGTGCCCACGGTCAGCCCAGTGGCGGCGGCAAAGCAGGCGGTAACCATCGATCACATCGCCAACGGCCGGTTCGGACTCAATGTCGTGATGGGGTGGTTCCGGCCCGAGATGGAGATGTTTGGCGGTGAGCAGCGGGAGCACGACATTCGCTACCAGTTCGGAGATGAGTGGCTCAGCATCGTGAAGCGGCTCTGGACTGAGGACGAGCCGTTCGACGTCAAGGGTGAGTACTTCAACCTGAAGGACGTCCAGGGGAAGCCGAAGCCGATCCAGAAGCCGTACCCGGTTCTGATCAACGCGGGAAGCTCGGCTGCGGGCCTCGACTTTTCCGCCAAGCACGTCGACATCAACTTCATCGGCATGGGGTCGTTCGAGATGGGTGCCGAGGCCGTCAAGGCGGTCAGGTCGAAAGCGGCCGAGTACGGACGCGACATCAGCACCATGACGTACGCCTCGATCGTCTGCCGGGACACCGAGGCCGAGGCGAAGCGTGATTATCAACGGCTTGTCGACGGCATCGACTGGAAGTCGATCGACTACCTGACCAAGGTGTTTGGTCTTGAGGGGCAGTCCTACGGCGACGCCGAGCAGGTGCGTCAGTTGAGGACTCAGTTCGCCCTTGGCTGGGGCGGGATGACCTTTGTCGGCACGCCAGAGCAGGTGGCCGAGCAGTTCCTGAAGACATCCGAGGCGGGGCTGGATGGAATCGTCGTCGGGTTCCTGGATTACCTGCCTGAGCTAGGACACTTCAACGAGAACATCATGCCGCTGCTCAAGGAGGCAGGCCTGCGGCACTGACGAGGCCTGCGTTGAGTGCGACGTCCGGCTCCCGGCCGCACACGTGGTGTCGAGCGGTGCGCTGAAGCGCCTCGTCTGCTAGGGCCGCGGGGAGGTGAGGCGAGTTGGTTACTGCCCGGGCCGGAGTTCTGGCGCGGGCACAGGGAGCCAATCCCCCGCGTCCGACAAGAATCGTCCCTTCACTCGAATGCTGTGCGTCGCCACATCAGCAATGCTCATTCGAGTCCAGCAAGGGTTGCGACTATTTCTGGCGACGAGATCGGTCCCGAAGTTACCAGCGAAGCGGTCACGGTACTGACCGCTGTCTTGCCGCCGGAAGACGTCGTCGTTCTGATGTCTGCGCGGGACGTACTTTGAGGCCAACGTCGGAACACTTTTGACATGGCCCCGCCTCATCGCTTCGGGGTCAGTTTTTCGGGCCTCACTGACGCTGATCGAAAACGAGTACCCATGTTTCCCTTTCGCGATCCCTAGCTAAGCTACTGACCGAACGCCTGCCGCCTACCTGGCCTGGCCTGGCCTGGCCTTCCAGAGCGTACGGGACTAGCCGGCATCACCTTGCCCGCACGGCTACCGCCGAACCCGTCAAACAATTGGGGCAAGGCTCTGCAATGCGCTGCCGGCCCTTACCGCTCGGGAGAGTTCCACGAGGGCCTTACCGTGGAGGGCTGCCGTGATGCGCGACGCCTCGTCGAGAGCACGATCCGTCTGGCGGTTGGTCTGGCCCACGTAGAGAGACGGTGCGAGCACTTGGACTGCGAAGAAGCAACTCAGAGTGGTCCGCAGCTTCTCGGTCGCCAGGAAATGACAGTCGGACGCGCCAGTCATGACGATTGCAGCGGCTTTCCCAGCCAACGGTCCGCCTCGCTCCGGAGGCGTTCGTCGTTCTAATCGCTCCAACAGAGACGCTACGAGCGCGGTGTGGGAGGCCCGATAGGTTGGGGAGCCGAACACGATGGCGTCTGCGCGCTGAACCTGTGCGGCGGCGCCGTCCTGGTCGCCGTCACAGAGCTCATACGCGAAGGCCGAAGCGCCCGCGCTCCGACTGCCTGCCAGGACAGCATCGACCACCTGGGAGGTGAACCCACCGGCTCCTGGACTGCCAATGAGCCCAAGGACCCGAAGGTCGAAGGTCACTGAGTGCGCCAAGAGGTCTCGGCGTACGCACCGCGAAAGAACAGTAACGGGTGGCGAGCGACGTCGTGTCCCACGGAGGTGACCTCACCGAGAACGATGGTGTGGTCACCGCCATCCAGTTCCCGCCACAGGACGCACTCGACCCACGCCGGTACGCCTTCCAGCACAGGTGACCCAAGCGGTGCCGACTCCCACGAGACCCCGCGGTACTTATCAACGCCCGACTGAGCGAACTGTGAGGAGATGTGTTGGTGATCATGAGCCAAGACGTTGACGGCGAAGACCCCGACTTCCCGGATGCGAGGCCAACTCCTCGACGTTCGAGCGACGCTGAAGGAGACCAGTGGTGGTTGGAGCGAAAGTGACGCGAACGTCTGACAAGTAAACCCGAGCGGCTCGTCACCGACAGCGGTCACCACGACGACTCCGGTGCAGAAGGCCCCGAGGGCCTCGCGCATGAGTTCGGGGGTGACCGACATCTGCCTCTGCTGCACTGATGTGACCAAGTTCACTCCACCGACTGTACGGATCCGCTTGGCGGGGCAATATCCGCAGATGGCTCCGCGACGTCCGCTTTGCGCAGATCAGCTGCGTCCAGCGCAAGGCGGACGTTAAGAAGCGTCATTCGGCTATCGGGTGACGGATGGGATGCCTACCCTCATCGATAGTCCCCGGTGCTGTATGCAAACGATCACCCTGTGCGGTTTCCGCACGCTGGCCGACCAGAGCGTGGCTCGGACGGTGTGATGCTCCGGGTGATCTGCGGTCTTGCATCCGATCTGGAGAAGGGGCGTCGCGCATGTCGCTGATCGGGCGGACCGGACCGTTACCCAACCCGACCGCGCATCCCACCGATTGCGGAGGAGAGTCAGTGAGTACGACCATCGTCGAATACGACTTGTTCATCAACGGTGAGTGGGTCAGCCCGGTCGCGGGGAGGCGCTACCCGACGGCGAACCCGTACACGGGCGAGACCTGGGCACAGGTGGGCGATGCGGACGACGCCGATGTCGACCGGGCCGTGAAGAGCGCCCGGACCGCGTTGTCGGGAGTTTGGGGCACGATGACGGGCTTCGACCGTGCCGCGCTGATGCGCAAACTGGCCGAGCTCCTCCGCCGCGACGCAGCCCGTCTCGCCAAATTGGAGTCACGTGACTCTGGCAAGCTGCTCCGTGAGATGTCGACTCAAACGGCGTACCTGCCCAGCTGGTTCGACTACTTCGGGGGGGTTGCGGACAAGATCCAAGGGAGCACCATCCCGTCGGACCGTCCCAATTTCCTCGTCTACACCGAGGAGGTCCCGGTTGGCGTCGTTGCAGCGATCGTGCCGTGGAACTCACCCTTGATGCTGCTGGTGTGGAAACTGGCGCCCGCGATTGCCGCCGGATGCACGATCGTCGTCAAGCCAAGCGACCAGACACCAGTGACTGCGCTGGAGCTGGCCCTGCTTTTCGAGGAGGCCGGGTTCCCTCCAGGTGTCTTCAACGTCGTGACTGGCAACGGACCACGTGTCGGACAGGCGCTGTCCGCGCACCCGAAGGTCGACAAGATCGCGTTCACGGGATCGACCGCCACCGGGGCTCTCGTGGCGGCCGCTGCCGCGAAGAACCTCACGCGTGTGTCGTTGGAGCTCGGCGGCAAGTCTGCTCAAATTGTGTTCGAGGACGCCGATGTCGAGGCCACGGTGAACGGGATCATCTCCGGCGTCTTTGCCGCCACCGGCCAGACCTGCATGGCTGGCGCTCGTCTGCTCGTTCACGAGAACATGCACGATGAGGTCGTCCGCCGCGTGGTGGCGCGCGCCGAGACGATCGTGCTGGGCGACCCAACGGAAGAAGCGACCGAGATGGGACCGGTCAACAACCAGACGCAGCTCGCAAAGATCACGTCGATGCTCGAACAGGCGAAGGCGGAGGGGGCGTCGTTCGCTTGCGGTGGACCGGGCGGCGACACGAAGGGCTACTTCGTGCGTCCGACGGTTGTGACGAACGTTTCTCTCGACTCTGCCCTCTACCGCGAAGAAGTGTTCGGCCCCGTCCTGGCCGTGGCGACCTTCACCAGTGAGGACGAGGCCGTCGCCATGGCGAACGCGACAGAGTTCGGGCTGGCGGCCGGCATCTGGACCGTCGACGTACGCCGAGCGCACCGGGTCGCACGCCAGCTGCGGGCGGGCACCGTTTGGATCAATGCCTACCGCGTGGTCGCCCCCAACGTGCCGTTCGGTGGGTTCGGGCAAAGCGGCATCGGTCGGGAGAGCGGCGTAGATGCTGTTCGCGAGTTCACCGAGACGCGAGCCACGTGGGTCGAACTGTCGGGTGCAACGCGCGATCCGTTCACCATCGGCTGAGTCGGTGCCGATCCACCACACGCCGTCTCGGACGTCAGTGGCAACGAAGTGTCTCGCTCGGCAGTTCCTTGAATCGCTTGCGGTAATTGGTCGAGAACCGGCCAGCGTGGGTGAAGCCCCAGCGGTGCATGACTTGAGTCACTGTTGTCGTCTCAGGATCGGAGGCCAGGAGGTCGGCGCGAACGCGGTCGAACTGCACTCCGCGCAGGTACTCCATCGGAGTCACCTCGAGCGTGCGCCGGAAGGTGTCCTGCAGCGCCCGGACGCTCAGGCCGGCGACGGAGGCGTAGGCGCCCAGGCTCCGGGGGTTGTCCGGCTCGCTCTCCATGAGATCGACGACCGGAGCTATGGTCCGGGGCAAGGCGCTACCCGCCGACGAGTGCAGCTCGTCGTAATAGTTGCTCGGCTGGCCGAGCAGGAGGCTCGTGATCACGGTGTCCTCGAGTTGCGCGACGCCGAGGGGGCTGGCGACGATCCCGTCAGGCTCGTCAAGTTCGGATCGCAGGTGTTGCAGTGCGCGGACGAAGGACGACACCTTGGGTTTCTTCAGCTCCAGAGCGAGGTCGAATCGCAGGGGAACGGTCACCTGGCGGTTGAGCAACCGGGCCAGCTCCGCCTCGAGCCCGTCCTTATCGATCTTCATTGCCAGCTGCATGCAGTCCTCGCTCCAGTGGACGGTAGCGGGCTCGGACGGGAGAAACACCAGGCCGACATCGTTCCCCGTTTCGACCTCTTCCGCGCCACGCTGAGAACCGGTGCGACCGCGGATCGTCAGGTTGACGTGATAGAAGGTCTCGAGCTTCGGCGCAATCAAGTAGCTCTCGGCACCATAGGAGAGATAGCCGAGGACCAGGTGTCGAAGCGGCGTCCATGCAAGCGTCATGTCGACGGCGCAGGTCGGCAGGACCAGGTTGTGGGGTACGTACACCTCGGTGATCACGTCGATCGCTTCATCGCGGTCCGTCGTGTGCCGAAACTCCCGCGCACGGGGCACGGCGGAGGGGCTGGTATCGCGTCTACTCGCGGTCGGTCCTGCGGGCGCAGCGAACACTGCTGTCATCGCCGTGTCCTCCGTTCCTGTCCCCTCCGCCACTTCCGATTCTGGCGCGCAGGTGTGACGACGGCAAGAAAACGCCTCGAGGTTGGGCCATTGGCTCAACAACACCTCCGATCCAGCAGGAAAGGTCTGCGAACGCACGCGTTTGACGGCCGTCCTGTTCCCGCGGGGGCCCGATGAGCAGGACCAAACGGGTTGACGCTCTCGATCTGGCCCTCCTGCGGCTGCTGGCAACCAGACCGAAAGCCGGCATGCGTGAGTACGCGCGCGTCTTGGAGGTGGCCCGGGGAACCGTCCAGTCGCGGTTGGGCCGGCTCGAGAGGCTCGGCGTCATCACGGACTACGCGCCACAAGTGAGCTCGTCGGCCCTTGGCTACCCTGTGACCGCGTTCGTGCACATCCACCTGGCTCAGGGCCAGTTGGCGCGCGTCACCAACGCCCTGCAAGTGGTGGACGAGGTTGTCGAGGCGCATTCCATCGCCGGTGAGGGGGACCTGCTCGCCCGGGTGGTGGCCAGAGACACCAATCACTTGGAGGACATCATTCAGCGCCTGCTCGACGTGCCCGGAATCGTTCGGACGCGCACCGAGATCGCCCTCACCGAGCGGATCCATATGCGATCCACCTGCGTTCTTTCGATGGCGGAGCCAGCGTCGGACCAATAGGTGTGCTCGCAGCCATGGCATCCGACAGCCACCGGTCGGGCATCGCCGTGGACTCGCGCCAGGGCCGGCGCTCGCGGGTCCGCTCATGCTCAGTCCAGTCGACGGAAGAGCGCGGCCAGGGCTTGGCCTCCGCCGATGCACATCGTCACGATGCCGAGCTCTCCGCCGCCGCGCCGCAGGTGCTGGACCACGCGAAGGGTCAGGATCGCGCCGGTGGCGCCGACGGGGTGCCCCAGAGCGATTGCCCCGCCGTACGGGTTCGTCCGCTCCTCAGGAAGCTTCGCATCCCGCCGTACCGCGACTGCCTGAGATGCGAAGGCTTCGTTGAGCTCGATGATGTCGATGTCCGAGGGCCGCAGACCGGTCCGGTCGAAAAGCGAGTTGAGCGCGAGAACCGGTGCGTAACCCATCAGCCCGGGCCCCATCGCAGCGGTGGCGACGTGCTCGAGCGCGACGAGCCCGGAACGACCCCTGTCGCGGGCGACGGATTCGCGGGCCAGCACCAGCGCGGCGGCCCCGTCGTTGATCCCCGATGCGTTGCCCGCCGTGACCGAGCCGCCCGCCTGGAACGCGGGTCGTAGGCCTGCCAGGACCTCGATCGTCGTGTCCGGCTTCGGGTGCTCGTCGACCGAGACCGTCGCTGGACGTCGGCCACCCAGTTCCACGGGCACGATCTCATCCGCGAACGCGGACCGGGCAGCATCCGTGGCGGCGCGCCGCTGCGACTCCACCGCGAAAGCGTCTTGCTCCTCGCGCGACACTGCGTATTTCGCGGCCACGTTCTCGGCTGTGACCCCCATGTGAGTTCCGCCGAACGGGTCGGTCAGCATCGAAACGGTCCCGTCGACCAAGGTCCGATCGCCTAGACGCCGCCCGGCCCGCGCCTCGAAGTCGTAGAACGGCATCCGCGACATCGACTCGTCGCCGCCGGCGACGGCCAGATCGAGGCCGTTCCATCGCATCTGTTGAGCGGCCGACCAGACCGCCTGCAGGCCGCTGCCGCACAGGCGGTTCACGGTGAACGCCGGCACGTGCTCGGGCATCCCTGCCGCGAGCGCCACTCTCCGTGCGTTGTACGCGTCGGGGCCGACCTGGCCGATGCAGCCCATGACGACCTCCGACGGCTCCGCTGCGTCGACGTCGGCACGTTGCAGCGCAGCGACCGTCGCCGCGGCCCCGAGCTCGTGCGCCGGCACACCTGACAGGGCGCCCCCGAAGCTCCCGATCGGGGTCCGCGCGCCGTCCAGAATCACAATTCTGTCATCAGTCGTCATGATGTTCCTCTCGAATGTGGGGCGCATCTGGTCGAGCTGCACGCCTTTGCCGGGCTACTGAATCCGGCCTGTTCGGCCACCTTGAGCGATGGCGTGTCAAGACCCGGGGGCGCCACCGTTCGCATGTCGATGTGAGAGGCCGTGCCCGTGCGCCCGCGCTCGATCCCACGACGCCTGGCCTTCCCGTGCCGCTCGGCGTCTCGCCCGTCCGCGGGTGGCAGGTGCAGGGACGTAGCCGCGCTCGTCGCTCATCTGCCCGGGCATCAAAGGTGGGAGTGGAGGGGCTTGCCGGCCAATACGAGCGCGGCCTCGCCGAGGGACTCGTTCTGCGTGGGGTGCGCGTGGATGAACGACACGTCGTCCGGCAGCATCGCGCGGTGGACGATGAGGGCGGCTTCGCCGACCTGCTCACCGAGGCGACTGCCGATCATGTGTACGCCGACGATGGGACCGTCCTTCTCCCGAACCATCTTGACGGTGCCCGCGGTTTGAAGAATCTGGCTCTTGCCGTTGCCGCCCAAGCTGTACTCGACGACTTCAACGTTGTTGTCGCCGTACTTCTCGCTGGCCTGCGGCTCGGTCACACCGACGCTGGCCAGCTCGGGCTCGCAGTACGTCACGCGCGGGATACCGGTGTCAAGGACTGGTCGGGGGTTCATGCCCGCGATCTCCTCGGCCACGAAGATGCCGTGCGCGAACCCTCGGTGGGCGAGCTGCAAGCCTGGAACGAGGTCGCCGACGGCGAAGACTCCTTGGACGTTCGTCGCGAGGCGCTCGTTCGTAAGAACCCAGCCACGGTCGGTTGCGATGCCGGCCTCCTCGAAGCCGAGGCCCTCGCTGCGCGGGCTGCGGCCCACGGCGACGAGCACGAGGTCAGCCTCGATCGTGTCGCCGCCCTCGAGCCAGACTGTCACCCTGGAGTCGGTCTGCTCGACGCCGGTGACCTTAGTGCGGGGCTTGAATGCGATCTTGCGCTTTCGGAACGCTCGCTCGAGCTGTTTGCTCAGCGCCGGGTCTTCGAGTGGCACGAGCGTGGGGAGAGCTTCGATGATCGTGACGTCTGTGCCGAACGAGTTCCAGACGCTGGCGAACTCGACGCCGATGACAGAGCCGCCGATGATGACGACGCTGCTGGGGACGTCGGTCATCTCCAGCACCTCGTCGGAGGTGAGGACGCGGTCGCCGCAATCCAGGTCTCGCGGCGTGCGCGCGTAGGAGCCGGTCGCCAGGACGATGTTGCGACCCGTGTACTGCTCATCATCCACCTCGATGGTGCCTCCGCCATCGGCATGCGTCGCGACGAGTTTGCCCTCGCCCTCGACGAGGGTGATGCCGGCCGACTTGATCAGGCCGTGCAGACCTTTGTAGAGGCGGTCGACGACGCCTGACTTGAAAGCGTTGACGGCCTTCATGTCGATCCCCGCGAGGGACGCCTGGACGCCAAAGGTCTCTGCCTTGCGGGCCGCGTCGGCGACCTCGGCGGCGTGCAGGAGCGCCTTGGTCGGGATGCATCCGCTGTGGAGGCACGTGCCGCCCAGCTTGCCTTTCTCGACCAGGGCCACCGTCAGCCCTAGTTGGCTGGCGCGCAGGGCCGCGGCGTATCCGCCGGATCCCCCGCCCAGAATCACCAGGTCATGCGTGGAGGCCATCTCGCTCCTTCTGGTCGGTGTCGCGCGCATTGAGAGCCTGTTGGTAGAGGCGGCCAGCTCGATACGACGAGCGGACGAGCGGCCCGGACATGACGCCCGCGAAGCCGACCGTTAGGGCCTCGTCCGCGAGCTCGACGAACTCCTGCGGCTTGACCCACCGTTCCACGGGGTGGTGCCGGTTGGAGGGGCGTAGATACTGGGTGATCGTGATGATGTTGCAGCCTGCTGCATTCAGGTCACGCAGCGCTTCGGAGACCTCCTCACGGGTCTCGCCCATGCCGAGGATCAGGTTCGACTTCGTGATCAGGCCGTAGTCGCGTGCCTGCGTCAGGACATCCAGGGAGCGGTCGTAGCGGAATGCCGGGCGGATCCGCTTGAAGATGCGCGGCACCGTTTCGAGGTTGTGCGCCAACACCTCGGGGCGCGACTCGAACACCTGAGCCAGCAGTGCGTCGCTGCCGTTGAAGTCCGGGATGAGGTTCTCCACGTCCGTGTCGGGGTTGAGCGCGTGGATCTGGCGGACCGTCTCGGCGTATAGCCAGGCACCGCCGTCGGGCAGGTCGTCGCGTGCGACGCCGGTGATGGTGGAGTACCGCAGCTGCATCTTCCGCACGCTCTCGGCGACCCGGCGGGGCTCGTCGCGGTCCAGAGCGGCGGGCATGCCGGTGTCGATCTGGCAGAAGTCACACCGCCGGGTACACCTTCCCCCGCCGATGAGGAAGGTTGCCTCGCGGTCCTCCCAGCACTCGAAGATGTTGGGGCAACGCGCCTCCTGACACACGGTGTGCAGGCCCTCGCTGCTCACCAGGCCGGTGAGCTCGAGGTACTCAGGGCCAACCTTCGCCCGGCTCCGGATCCACTCGGGCTTCTTCTCGAGCGGGGTTTCGGCATTGCGGGCCTCGAGGCGCAGCAACCTGCGTCCTTGGGGCGCGATCGTCACGTGGCGTCCTCACGTTGGGCGGCTCGGCCGCGGTGAGCCGAAGGCGGCGCATCGGCACGACGGCTCATTCGGTTCTCGCCTCCTTGCGGAGCTCACCCTTCGCGACCTTGCCGATCGAGGTCTTGGGAAGCGCATCGCGGATTTCGATGACTGTCGGGATCTTGAAGGCGGCAAGCCGCCCTTCGCAGTGTTCCCGGACGTCTTCCGCTGTCAGACGGCTGCCCGGCTCGAGCACAAGGACTGCCTTGACCGCTTCGTCGCGCAGCGGGTCGGGTACGCCGATGACGGCGACCTCGGCGACCTCGGGATGCTCGACGATGACAGACTCGACCTCGACGGTCGAGATGTTCTCACCGGCACGTTTGATCATGTCCGACCGCCGGTCGAACCAGTAGAAGTACCCGTCATCGTCGGCGTAGGCGTTATCGCCGGTCCAGAGTTCCCCGTCGCGGAGCGCGTCAGCAGTGGCCTCGGGGTTCCTGTAATAGCCCTTCATGAGGGTGCGGCCAGGAACGCCGTGGATGACGATCTCGCCAACCGTCCCTACCGGCACGTCGTTGCCGTCGGGGTCGACCAGCCGGATCGTGCGGCCCACTAGCGGCTTGCCGATCGATGGCCACTTCTTGGGGCCGAAAACCGGTGCGAGTGTCGCCAGAGTCATCGCCTCGGAGAGTCCGTAGGCGTTGATGAGCTCAACGCCGTAGCGGTCTTGGAACGCGTCCTTCTCCTCGGTCGAGATGTTGAGGGCGTAGAACGTGCGACGAAGCGCGTGGCTACGGTCGGTCTCTCTCTCGGGCTGCGCGAGAAGCGTGCGCACCTGCATGGCGACCAGGCTCGTCTGGGTCGCGCGGTGGCGACGCAGCTGGTCCCAGTACTTCGTTGCGCGGAACTCCTCCAGCACAATGCATGTGGCGCCCACCGTCAGGCTCGACAACATCGTGATCACCTGGGCGTTGACATGGAACAGCGGCAACGAGGTCATACAGCGGTCGGTGTCGTCGAGCAGCAGGCCGCGGGACTCACGCTCACCCCCGTGTAGGGCATTGGCATGAGTCAGCAGCACGCCTTTCGGGCGCGCGGTTGTCCCGGAGGTGAAGAGCATCTGCACGACGTCCTCGCTGTTCACTTTGGGCCGCGGAGCGACAGTCGTGGTGGACACCAGGTCTTCTAGGAGCAGCGTTCCGGGTGCCGCGGTGGCGGTCCTGGCCAGGATGCGGTGCCTGACTGCTGGCACCTCGTCCACGGCGGTGCTCACGGTCGACAGGAATGCCGGCTGGGTGACGATCGCGACGGCGCCGGAGAAGTCGAGGAGGTACTCGAGTTCGCCCGGCGTGTTGGCCGTGTTCGACGGCACCATCACGGCACCGAGCGTGCCGAGCGCGAACCAGACCTCGAGGATCTCCGGGCAGTTCGCGAGGTGTACTGCCACCTTGTCGCCTGGCCCCACCCCCAAGTCGGTCAGTCCTGCGGCCACCCGGTCGACGCGCGTCTGGAAAGCAGAGTACGTAGCCTCGCTGACGTTGCCGTCCTTGTCCTCGAACACGAGGAACGGCTTGTCGCCGTAACGGGCCACCCGTTCGTCCAGAAGGTCGCGCAGCGTGCGGTTCCCGACGATGTCCATGTCAATCCTCCAAGACTTCAGCTAAGCGTGCGCGCGATCGACCGGTCCTCCGGGCGAGCCGTCCAACGCTTCGTCGACCCACAAGAGGCCGTCGGGTTGCTCCACGGACCGGCAGATCTCCCCGAGGGCGCGGGCCGCGTCAGCGCCGTCGGTTGCGGCGTGGTCGAAGCTCAGGCTGAGCCCGATGTTGCGGGTCTCGGCAACCTGACCGTCAACGACGACGAACTCTTTCCGCACCGCTCCGACACCGAGGATCGCGAGTTGCGGCGGGTTGACGATGGGCGAGAACAGTTCGATGCCCAACGGCCCGAGGCTTGAGACCGTGAATGTCGCCCCCTCCACGTGCTCCGGGCGCAGGCTGCCGCTGCGTGCTACCTCGGCGAGCTCGCGGGTGCGTGCTGCGAGACCTGCCACCGACAGGTGGTCTGCCGCGTGGACAACGGGCACCAGGAGGGCACCAGCGACGTCGACAGCGACCCCGAGGTTCACAGACTGGTGAAGTCTGATTGTTCGGTCGGCCACCGTCCCGTTGACGCGGCTCGAGCGGAGGCCGCGCGCGATCGCGGCGAGCAACGCCGCAGAGAACCCCAGGTCGGCGTCATGATGGCGTGCCTTCGCCCCGGCGAGACTGGACTCGAGTCGCGTGACATCCGCGCGCCGGTGCAAGGTGACCTGGGGCTTGGTGATCACCGACTCGGTCATGCGTCGCGCGGTGGTGCGGCGGAATCGGTCGTAGACCAGCTCACGCACTGCCTCAGTCATCGGCCAGCCTCGCGACGACCTGACCTGGCACGACGTCGATGTTCTCCTCAACGAGGAGCTCTGTGACGGTTCCCGCGAAAGGCGACTCCAGCTCCGCAGTGGTCTTGTCGGTCTCCAGTTCGGCGATGGGCTCGCCTTCGTCGACGTGGTCGCCGACCTCCTTCAACCACGCGACGAGCGTGGCTTCCTCCATGGTCAGTCCCCACTGCGGGACCACGATGTCGCTCATGATGCCTTCCTCACGGTCTTGACGGTCTCGAGCACAGCGGAGGCGATGTCCTCCGGTTGCGGCAGGTAGGCGGCCTCGAGCTGGGGCGCGAAGGGCGCCGGCGCGTACGGCGCGCCGAGGCGCCGCACCGGCGCGCGGAGTTCGTCGAAGCACTCTGCCGCGACGGTCGCGGCTATCTCGGCACCGACACCGAACTCGACAACTGCGTCGTGCACCACAAGCAGGCGGCCCGTCTTGCGGACCGACTCGAGCACCGTGTCACGGTCCCAAGGGGAGATCGTCCGCAGGTCGATGAGCTCGACTCCCACGTCTTCCATCTGCTCTACTGCCGTGGCCGCGCGCGGCGCTGCGCCGCCCCACGTGACGAGCGTCAGGTCGTCACCCTCGCGTCTCACTGCGGCAGATCCGATCGGCACGATCTCGTCGTCATCTGGCACCTCCCCCCGGGTCGACCACTCGGCGAGGCTTTCGATCACATAGACCGGCCCGTCGTCGCGGATCGCGGCCTTCAGCAGGCCGCGCGCGTCCGCGGGGGTCGAGCCCCACACGACCTTGAGTCCGGGGACATGAGCCAGCCACGCCTCGAGGTTCTGCGAGTGCTGCGGTCCGGTGCGGCGTCCGCTCGCACAGATCGAGCGGATAACCATGGGTGCGGCGAAGTTGCCGGCAGACATGTACGACACCTTCGCGGCCTGATTCACGACCTGGTCCATGGCTACGGTGACGAAGTCGAGGAACATGACCTCGACGATGGGCCGATAGCCGGCCATGGCCGCTCCGAGAGCGGTCCCGACGATCGCGGCCTCGCTGATGGGCGAGTCTCGCACCCGCTCCGCGCCGAACGCCTCCAGCAGGCCCTTCGACGCCCCGAATGGTCCACCGGGTTCTGCGACGTCCTCACCGATCAGCAGCACGCGGTCGTCGCGTGCCATCTCCTCGTGCAGCGCGCGGTTGATCGCCTGCCAGTACTTGAGCGCGGTCATCTTGCAGCCTCCGGGTATACGTGTCGCGTGAGTCCGGCGGGGTCACTCGGTGCCATCGCCTCTGCTTCGGCCGCCGAGGTCAGCACGCGGTCGCGGATCTCAGCGTCGATGAGGTCGAGGTCGTCGCGCGTGAGGCCGTGCTCGCTGGTCAGCGTGGCGTGCCACATCTTCAACGGGTCTTGCTGACTCATGACGTTGAGCTCGTCGCGATGGCGGTACTTCTGGGGGTCTCCTTCGAAGTGCCCCCTCCATCGGTTGGTTCGCGCCTCGATGAACGAGGGCCCTTCTCCGGCACGGGCACGAGCAACGGCCTTGTGTGACGCTGCGAGTACGGCAGCGACGTCGTTGCCGTTAACCTTCACCGCCGGAATCCCGTACACGGCGGCGAGCGCTGCGACATCTGGGTTGGCCAGATGCACGCTCACCGGGGTCATCTCGGCATAGCCGTTGTGCTCGCAGACGAAGACGATGGGCAACTTCCACAGTGCCGCGATGTTGAGGCACTCGTGAAGCACCCCCTCGGCTGCCGCACCATCGCCGAAGAATGACACCGAGACCTGGCCGTCGCCCGTCAACTTCGCGGCAAGTGCGCCGCCGACCGCCATCGGGATGCCTCCGCCGACGATTGCGTTAGCCCCGAGGATCCCGACAGAGTTGTCTGCGATGTGCATCGAGCCGGAGCGCCCAAGGGCATAACCACCTTCGCGGCCGAACAACTCCCCCATCATTTCCCTCATCCGGCCACCCTTGGCGAGACAATGCCCGTGGCCGCGGTGGGTGGTCGTGATGTAGTCGGAGTCCTCAAGGGGCGCGCAAACCCCGGCCGCGACGGCTTCCTGCCCGATCGACAGGTGGATAAATCCGGGCAGCTTGCCGGCGGCGAAGAGATCTCCGGCAGTGGTTTCGAACTGACGGATGGTGCGCATGCTGCGGTACAGATCGATGGCGGTGTTCCGGTCGATGCCCGTCTCTGGGTCGTGGACGATCGTCATGCGACTTCCTCCTCGCGGGTCAGACGGACGACGGCACGCCCCGGAGCACACACCACGCCGTCCTGGTTGCTTGTCTTCAGTTCGAGCGTCCGGAGGTCACCGTCCGCGGCGGCCACCCGCCCGGTCACGGTCAGTGTGTCGCCGGTGGTCGCGAAGTGCCGGTTCTCCCAAGAGAAGCTCTCGATCCGGCCTTTCTCGCCTAACCATCGGTTGACAGCGGAGATCAACCAGCACCCGTGGAGGTGGCCCTGGACAAGCACTCCTGGGTACCCCTCGGTCGCGGCGTACGGCTTGTCGTAGTGGATACGGTGCGGGTTCCAGGTCACCGAGCTGAATCGGAAGAGGGAAATCTCCGTCGGGCAGATCTCGAGTTCGGGCAGTGTGGTCTCTACGTCAGCGAAGCTCATGCGAGGGCCTCCCGCCCCAGGAATGTCTCCCGGCACTCGATCACGAGACCGGTCTCGTCGAAGTACCTGCGATCAACGGACAGGACGAGCAGCGGTCCGCTGCTGGCGGGCTTGAGGTCTGCACCCGAGAGCTCGACCTCGACCGTCATCGACGCACCGGGCACGAGTTCGCGGTGAAAGACGAGCGCCTGCCCGCCGGCCATCAGCCGAAGACCCGCGACGTCGAACCCTGAGAAGGGGTCGGCGGCGTTGCCGTCGGGCAGAAGTTCAGACTCGTCCGGCCCAGCACCCCAGACGAGAACCGACGACAAGAACAAAGGTGTGGCGAGCCCGCGGACGTCCTCGCGCACGCTGCCGTCGACTGCGACGGCGAACCGTTCGAGATGGAGGGGGTCGATGCGGCCGAGGGCGGCCTGGCGCGACAGGCCTAGATTGTCCTTCGCCGCTCGCCAGACGCGCTCGATCAGGGATGGCTCGGTCACGACATCTCCCCCGCTGCCTGAGGATTCACCAGCAACTTGCCGAACACCCGCCGCTCCTCGAGGAGTCGTTGCGCGTCGGTGATGCCCTCCAACGGAAAGACCTGCTGAATGATCGGGCGCACGATCCCTCGGGCGGCAAGGCCGAGGATCGTGAGGAAGTCGTCACGGGAACCGGCGTAGGAGCCGATGATCGTGTGCTCCTTGATGAACAGGTGCCAAAGGTTGATGTCGACGTCGAAACCCGAGTGGCCACCGGAGGTCACCAGGCGACCGCCGCGTGCCATCGCGGCGAGGCTCCCCTTCCACGTGCTGAGGCCGACGTGTTCAAAGACGAGGTCTGCCCCATGGCCGTCGTTGAACGCTTTGACCTGTTGAGGCCACGTGGGGTCGAAATGGTCGACCACGAGATCGGCGGGGAGCAGGTCCCGCGCCTGGCGCACCTTTTCCGGACCGCCCACAGTCACGACGACCTGAGCGCCGCTGTGATGTGCGACCTGGGTGGCGAGGGTGCCGATGCCTGACCCCGCTGCGATGACGAGGACCGTCTCCCCGGCGCGCAGGTGGGCCCGGGTGTGCATCATGTGCCAAGTGGTCGGCCCGGTGACTGCGATGGCCGTCGCCTCGTCGTAGGACAGGGTGTCCGGAATGGGCAGCACCTGGCGGGCCGGCGCCACCACGTACTCGGCGTAGCCGCCCGGAGTCTGCACACCGAAGATGCGGCTTTCGCGGCACATGTTGGTCTGCCCCCGGAAACACGGCCGGCAACTGCCGCAGGAGAGGACGGGGTCGACGACGAAGCGGGACCCGAGGACCGAGTCGTCGACTCCCTCACCGATGGCGACGATGTCCCCTGCCACCTCGGTCCCGGAGATGTGCGGCAGCGGTACTGCCTGGGGGGTCTGGCCGGCTCGAGTCAGGAGGTCGACCTGGTTCAGGCCGCAGCTGCGTACCTTGATCAGCACCTCTTCCGCATTACAGGGCGGCACCTCGACGTCTTCCTCGACCCGTAGCACGAGTTTGCCGTCGTCGTCATGGAGACGGGCTGCCCGCATCGTCGCGGGGACGGCCTCGACCGTCCGCGGCTCAGCCACGATCACGGTCTGCTCCAAGCTTGGTGAGGTAGGCCTTCTTCTTGGCGGTGAACTCCGCGGACTGGAATGCCAGTCCGTTCGCGATCGCCTCGACCTGGAGTTGCTCGTGCAGGCTCGAGGTCGCGCCGAGGCGGACAACCGTCTTGAGCATTCGCACGGCGTCGGGTCCCTGCTCGCTCAGCCGGCCGAGGACCGCGTCGACCGCCGCCTTGAGAGCGTCGGCGTCTGCGAACACCTCGTTGACAAGGCCCCAGTGCCTGGCTTCCTCGGCCGTCACGCGATAGCCCATCAATGCCATGTGGAGCGCGCGGGACGGACCTACCTGACGCTGGACCAGCCAGGACAGTCCGAAGTCTTGCACCACGTCGAGTGCTCCGGGGACCATCCAGAATCGCGCGTCGGCCACCGCGAACCGCAGGTCGCAGGCCATCGCCAGTCCCAGACCGCCACCACCGCAGGCGTCGCCGTTTAGTGCAGCGATCGTCGGGATCGGCAGGTTGTAGATCGCCTCGATGACCTCGTGTTGCCAGTCCAGCAGGCGCTTGCCCGAGTACACGGACGAGTCGTCGACATGCTCCATGAAGAAGGGGGTGTCAAGATCGACGCCCGCCGAGAAGAGCCGGCCGCGGCCCGTGAGCACCAGCGCATTGGTCTCACTGCGCGCCACGGTCCCCAGAGCCTCCAACAGCTCTTCGAGCATCTGCGGGTCGAGCGCGTTGAGGCGCTCTGGCCGGTTCAGCGTCAGCAGCGCAGCCCCTGGCCGCAGTTCCAACTCGATCCGAGCATCACTCATCATCTGACTCCTTGACCATCCGCCACCGCACACGCCTCCTTCTAGCCCGACCGACTAGTCGGTCGATACCCACGGACACTAGTCCGCCCACTACGCGCCGTCAAGCAGGCGTCGGAAGGCCCAGGTCGACCGCCACTCGGCCAGCAGTTTGGCCGGACTCAACGGCGGCCACCGCCTCGGGCACGCACGCGAAAGAGACGACGCTCGAAACCACAGGGCGAATCCCTGCCTCACCCACGACCGCAACGAGCCGCTGGTACTCCTCAACGACAACGTCGGGCGCTTTGTCGCGGTACAGCCCCCAATGCAGCCCGACGACGGAGTAATTCTTGACCATCGCGAGGTCGGCCCTCACCGCCGGTACCTGCCCACTGGCGAATCCCACGATCACGATCCGGCCGTCGAAGCCGACCACACGCTCGGAGACGGCATGTGCAGCACCGCCGACCGGGTCGACCACGACGTGGACTGAGCCTCCCGCGGTCTCCTTGACGCGCCCGACGAGGTCGTCCCCGCCGCGCAGCAGAACCTCCGCGCATCCGGCCGCTTTCGCGACCTCGCGTTTCGCCTCGTCCCCGACAATTCCGATGACCCGCGCGCCAGCGGCATGCGCGAGCTGCACCGCGGCGAGCCCGACGCCGCCGGCAGCCGCGTGCACGAGGACGACATCCCCCGCCCTGACCCGGCCGCGGACGTGCACGGCGAACCACGCCGTCTGGAACGCAACGGGGAAGCAGGCGGCCTCCGGGTAGCTGTAGCTCGGCGGTGGGGCGAAGACACTGGCCCGATCAAGCACCGCGTACTCGGCGAAGGCCCCGACCAGTCCGGTCGTCAGACCCGCGACACGTGTGCCGGCCGAAAGGCCGGTGGCCGGGTCGTCACCTAGCGTTTCCCCGGCAACCTCCATCCCGGCGACCGCCGGCAACGGTGGACGGAGCTGGTAGGTACCGCGGACGATGAGGGCGTCGGAGAAGTTGACCGAGGCCGCCCGGACCCGGACCAGCACCTGTCCAGGACTGGGTTGAGGTACCGGAAGGTCCCGGAGGGCGAGCACCTCGCGAGGGTTCCCGGTGCGTTCGAACATCCATGCCCGCATGCGCGCGGGCGGCGACTCAAGCACTTGCGTTGACCTCCTCAAGAAGCGCCGGCAGATCCGTCTTGCGGAGTCTTCCCGGCGGCGAGTGCGGAAGGACGCCAACCGAAGGAACGCGAGGCAGACGCTCGTGGCCCTCGAACGGCCCAGGGCAGTGTTCGGCGTGTGCCGACCGACGACTGGCGCCGCCTACCGCAGCAACGACCGCCGCCAGGGCGAGGCGAACGGGTCGCGAGCTTCCCATGCGACCATGATCGATCACCGGACGTGATTGTGCGGCCCAGATCCTGCTCACCGGGCCGTCCGATGGCGTGGGGTGAGGATCCATGTGCGCGGGCGCACGGCACCCTTCGTGCCGGTCATTCAGAATGACCGACCCAGGCCAAAGGACTCTGCGATGAGATTTTTGCCCATCTCGTTCGTGATCGGCCCGATCCGGTAGAGGCGGACGTCGCGCCAGTACCTCTGCATGTCCGTCTCCTGGGCGTAGCCCATGCCGCCGAGGATCTGGATGCCGAGGTCGGCAGCCTTGGTGGCATAGTCCGAGGCGATCACCTTCGCCATGGTCGCCGCGGTTCCTACGTCCTGGCCGGTCTGCTGCAGCCAGGCGGCTCGATAGATCGCGAGCTCGCTCTGCATCTGCCACATCGCCATGTCGGCGACGTAGTGCTGCAGGGCCTGGAACTGGCCGATCGGCCGGCCGAAGGCGTGACGCTCCTTCATGTACTGGACCGCGTCCTCCAGCACGCCGTCGAGGACGCCGAGGCAGAGGGAGGAGACGATGATGCGCTCGTTGTTCAGGCTGGTCAGGATGCCCCGCCATCCGTCGTGCACGTCGCCGACGATGTACTCATCCGGCACGAAAACATCGTCGAGGAAGACTTCGCAGGACCCGACGGCCCGCATCCCGAGCTTGGGGATCTGACGGATCTCCAGCCCCTTCGACGGATTGGGGATCAGGAACAACGTCATCCCGCGACTCGGCCGTTCGGCGTCCGGGTCGGACTTCGCGAGGACGAGGAGGTAGTCGGAAACGTGAGCCGCGGTGGACCAGATCTTTTGGCCCCGGACCAGCCACCCGCCCTCGACCTTGCGCGCTGTGGTACGCATGCTGCCGAGCAGGTCGGTTCCGCCGGACGGCTCGGTCACGGCAATCGCGATCTTGATCTCGCCTCCGGCGAGACGTGGCAGCAGGTCGGCCTTCAAGGCCTCCGACCCCGACTCGGCGATGGATCGAGCGCAGAACGACGACAGACCCCAAATCCAGACGAGCCCACCGAGCGTGCGCGACAGCTCCCGACCGATGATGACCTGGGAGAGCACGTCGACCCCAGAGCCTCCGTACTCTTCCGGCAAACCGACGGCGTGCAGCCCTTGTTCGGCCATCAGGTCCCAGAGCTCGACCGGGTATTCGTGCTCGCGCGCCTCCCACTCGCGCGCTGCCGCCTTCGGCAGCTTGCTGTCGACCCACGAGTGCAGGTGGCGCTGGAAGTCGGCGAGCTCGGGCGTCAGGGAGAAGTCCATTTCAGTGTCCTTCGGTTTGTCGATGGGGGTGGTGTTGGGCGAGGGCTGGGTTCTGGCGGCGAGCGCGGCGGCGAATGCTGGCCGCCCCGGTCACGGCGCCACGACGGCACCCACGAGATCGGCGGCAGGGGCGTCGAGCGAGCCGAAGACGCATTCGACCAGAACCGTCAGGTCGATGCCGTCCGCCACTTCCTGCTGGAGCCGAGACAGACTGGCGCTCAGATCGTCACGGCCCCACGCCGCGGTGCTGCCGTCGCCGACGAGGCGTACCCAACGACCGTCGGTCCAGGTCACCTCGAGGACGAATTGGCGAGGTGCCAGATGCGGATCCGCGACGACCCTGACGCGACGTGTCGTGTCGATCCGCTCCGGCTCGGCCGACCGGAAGAGGTCGTCGACCGTCACGCCACCCCGGGTGAGCGCGGTCGCGACACAATAGGGCGCGCTCATCAGGGCGGCACCAGCGTCCTCGAACGGCGGAACCCCGTCCGTGCCCGGGTACTGCGCCTCCGCCGGCGTGAGAGTCAGCGTCGCTGCGGAGATCTCGGCCCGCGTGCAGGCGAGCGCGGCTGCTGCGGTGACAGGAGCTTGCAAGATGGCGCACACGGGGTGGGCCTTGAAGCTCACCTCTCGGGTCGCCCACCGGCTCCCGAGCCCTTCACCAACCTCTTCAGCGAGGGCGGAGTCTCTGGCGAATGCGTTGAAGAAGCCACTGCTGCCCTCGAGAGCACCTGTGGAGCCTGTCGCGCCGCTGTAGGCGAGGAGGGCGGCCTCCATACCGGAGCGGGACGCCGCGCCGAGTTGCATCTGCCACTCATTCGACCCGTCGACCCATGTCTGGTTGGTACCGGCCGCCATCGAGGCCGCGATGCCGACAGCATGGGCGCAACCTGCGGCGTCGAGCCCGAGAAGCAGAGCCGAGCCGGCGGCGGCGCCGAATACGCCGTAGATGCCGCTGCCGCGAAAGCCGTGGGCAGTGGTCGACGCGGCGGCGACGCGGCTGACGGTCGCTGCCACCTCATACCCTGCGACGATCGCCGTTAGCACCTCGCGCAGTGCTAGGCCTTCCGCTTCTGCGAGAGCGAGGACCGCGGGGGTCGTTGCTGCGCCGACATGCGTGAGGCCGGGAAAGTAGGTGTCGTCTTGTGCTCGAGCATGGATGAGCCACCCGTTCACGAAGGCGGCATCCGGGGGTGCGAGTTCGCGGCCCGACACGAAGGCCCGCGCACCCCGGCCGCCTCGTCGATGGCTCGCCCACCGTGCAGCGACCTCAGCGAGCCGGTCGCCCGCCGCCGCCACGGACAGGTTGTGGGTCAGTGCGATGCGTGCGGTCTCCATGACGTCGTCTGGGATGTCGTCGATCTTGAGCTCGGCGACGAACGCTCCCAGGGCGGCTGTCCTTGATTGGCTCATGTCACACCTTCACCGCTGCCACCCGACCGAGAACGCCGGTTGGTTTCGCCACGAGCACGACGATGAAGACGCCGAACACCAGGGTCGCTCGCCAGTCCGCAGAGATGTAGCCGGCGAAGAAGGCTTCGAGGAGACCCAGGAGCACGGAGCCGGCAATGGCGCTGCGGATCGTGCCGAGTCCGCCGAGGACCGCCCCGACGAATGCGATGAGGGCAAGGCGCGTCCCCATGTGAGGACTCAGTGACAGGATCGGCGCCGCGAGGATTCCGGCGGCTGCGGCGAAGATGCCCGACACTGCGAAGAGCCACAGCGTGACTCGGTTCGTCGGGATGCCAATCGTCTCTGCCATCTCCTTGTCCTGGAACATGGCGCGGATCGCCAGTCCGCCCCGGCTCGAGAGGGCGAGACCGAGCAGCGTGAACAAGATTGCGCTCACCACGAGCACCGTGACGCTGTGACTCGAAATCGACAGAGGCCCGAGCGTGTGCGCCTCGGTGCCCGCCGGGCTGCGCGCGGGCCGTGGGATTCCGCCCGCGGCGAGCTGTACGACCTCGGCCAGAACAATCGAGAATCCGAACGACATGATGACAGCGGCGAGGATGTCCTTCTCGGCGACACGGCGGTAGATGAGCACCCACGACAGGACCGACAGCACGACACTGCCGGCCAGGGCGATCACGATCCGCAGCATGACGGGAAGCGTGTCGAACCAGACGTAGGTGAGGTATCCGGCGACCATCGCCTGTGCACCGAGTGCGAAGTTCACAAATCCGGTAGCGGTGTACAGCACCGCATAGCCGGCGGCGACCAAGGCGTAGATCGAACCGGTCACGAGTCCGCCGGCGAGGAGGAGCACGAACGTTTCCAAGGTCAGCCGACCTTTCCGAGTCCACCGAGGTACAGGTCACGCATCTCGTCGGTCCGCTCCAGCTCTTCGACGGTGCCTGCGAGGACGACTTCGCCGTGTGCGAGCAGGTAGCCGCGGCTGCAGATTCGCATCGCTAGTCGCGCGTTCTGCTCGACGAGGAGCACGCTCAGTCCGCCTGCGGCGAGCTCACGCACGGTCTCGCCGACGTGCTGATAGATCACCGGCGCCAGCCCGAGCGACAGTTCGTCGATGATGAGCAGGCGCGGCCGCTGGGCGAGTGCGCGCCCGATCGCGAGCATCTGTTGCTCGCCACCGGAGAGCAGTCCCCCGAACGAGTGCTGTCTCTCCCGCAGCCGGGGAAAGAGGTCGAAGACCTCGTCGATCCGTTCACGCACTGCGGCGCGGTTCACAGCGCGCGCGGCCACCTCGAGGTTCTCCTGCACCGTCAACTGCGTAAACACGTGGCGCCCTTCGGGCACCACGGCGATTCCGCGGGCAGCGCGACGACTTGCCGGAAGGTGGGTGATGTCCTGGCCGTCCCACGTCATCGTGCCCGCCTGGAGTCCGTTGAGACCGCTGATGCCTCGTAGAGTTGTGGACTTTCCCGCCCCGTTGGGGCCGATCAGGAAGACGGATTCTCCGTCACCGACGGTCAGGTTGAGGTCCCCCACGACGGTGACCGGTCCGTATCCGATGCGGGCGTGCGTGAGTTCAAGCATCGTCGTTCCTTCCGAGGTAGGCCTCGATCACCTCGGGCGATTCGCGAACGACGGCGGGGACGCCGTCGGCGATGACCTTGCCCTCGCTGAGGACCGTCATCCGGTCGCAGATGGTCATGAGGAGTCCGATGTTGTGCTCGATCACGAGGATCGTGTAGCCGCTGTCCCGGAGCCTCCGCAGGACATCACCGAGCACGTCCACGTCGGACCCAGGAAGACCCGCCGCGGGCTCGTCGAGGACGAGCAGGGTCGGCTGGCTGGCGATCGCACGGGCGAGCTCGACGAGGCGGCGACGTCCGTAGGACAACTCTGCCACCTGCCGGTGCGCGTCCTCGGCGAGGTCGAGCTCTCGCAGGACGGCGTACACCTCGGTCCGGTGGCCCCGCTCCTCGCGAACGACGCGCGGTGTGTAGAAGAGGGTGTGCGGGAAGCGGTATCGGATGTGGCCGTGTCTGCCGGCCATCACGTTGTCGATGACGCTCTCGTCCTCGAACAGCTGCGAGGTCTGGAACGTACGTGCCATACCCTTCGATGCGAGTCGATGCGAGGCGAGTCCCGTGACGTCGTCGCCTTGGAACCTGACGCGGCCGTCGTCGATGCGGTCGACGCCGGTGATCATGTTGACCAAGGTGGTCTTGCCGGCGCCGTTGGGTCCGATCAGTCCGTGCAGCGATCCTTGGGCGACGGAGACGTCGACCCGGTCGACCGCCGTGAGGCCGCCCCACCGTCGGATCAGGCCGGTGGCCTCGAGAAGTGCGGTCATGCCCTTCCTCCGCCCCGGGAGCGAGAGCGGTGCGCGACGAGCCGCCGCACGCGAGCGACAGCCCGTGAGCCCGTCAGCCCGCCCAGCCCGAGCGGGAGGAAGCGCAGGCTGAGGACGATGAGCGCGCCGTAGACGAGCAGGACGTAGTCAGCCACCCCGAAGTCCGCTGCGGAGTTGCGGAAGTAGGTGAGCAGCGCGGCCACCACGAGGATCCCGGGCATCGATCGAAGTCCGCCGACGATGGCGATCGCGAGCACCGACAACGTCAGGTCGATGCTGAAGACTGAGGGGTTCACGACCAGCGACCACGCGCTGTAGAGGGCGCCCGCGATCGCCGAGAACGCCCCGGCCATAGCGAAGCCCAACAGCTTGTAGCGTCGGGCGTCCACACCGATACTGCGCGCGGCGATCGGGCTCTCGCGGACCGCCATGAACGCCCGGCCGATCTTGCTGCGGCGCATGCTGGAGATCATGATCATGAACAGCGTCAGCACACCCAGGCCGATCCAGCACAGCAGGCGGGGATCGTCGAGCGACCTTCCGAAGAACGTGATGTAGAACCCGGTTAGTCCTTGTGACCCACCGAGCCAGTCCGTGTTGCGGACGACGTTCTCGAGGATGTATCCAATCGCCAGGGTCGTCAGCGCAAGGTAGAGGTCACTGACCCGCAGGGTCACTGCGCCCATCACCAACCCGAGGAGGGCCCCGATGGCCGCGACCAGGACGAACCCGATCGCACCGTCGAGGCCGACGTCCTCGGAGACAACGACCGCCGCGTATGCACCTGTGCCGAACAGGGCAGCCTGTCCGAGAGAGAAGGTCCCCATCAGCCCCATCAAGAGGTGCAGGGAGAGCCCCAGCAGCGCGACGATGAGGACGTAGGCCATCAGATACGTCGTGGAGAAGTCGGTCAGTGCTGGCACGGCCGCCGCCACGATCAGTAGGACGGCGCCAGCCATCGTTGCCAGCAGACTCGCTCGACGCTCGGCGCCCGGACCCGGGACGGGAGGCGAGTGGGGCCGGGTGAGAGTGTCGGTCATCGTGGTCTCAGCGCTCCGGCCAGACGATCTCGTACTCGGTACCGTTCCACACGGCGATCTGGGACGTAGTGAGCCCCAGTCGGTCCTCGGAGGAGAAGTTCCATCCCTGCCTGGCGATGCCGTCGAACGACAAGGACTCCAAACCTTCCGTGATGTCCTCGCTCGAGGTTCCGTTCTCATCAATAACCTGGGCCAACGCCATTGTCGCGTCGTACGCCATGGCCGAGATCCAGCCCGGGGTGTCAATCCCCTGGGCGATGAGCTTGTCGGTCAACTCCTTGTTCGCAGTGGTGGGGAACCACGGCGACACCGTCATGTATCCCACCGCCGCGTCACCGGCGAGCTCGATGGATCCCGAGGCATCGGCGCCGATCCACTGCGACTCCAGGCCAAGTTCCTTGGCCTGACGCAGGAGCTTCGCGACGTCAGCCGGGTTGGAATCGCTCAACAGGACGTAGGTGGGGTCGGCCTCCTTGAGCTGGGTGATCAGCGGCGTGTAATCGGCCTGGTCGGGATCGTGCGCGATCTCAATCACGGGCTCGACCCCGATTTCGGAAAGCTGCTCCTTCTGCTGTGCTGCGCCGCTTGTGCCGAAGTCGGTCGTCGCGTTGACGATTGCTACGGTCTCGTCGGGCTGGAGCTTCGCCTCGATGTATTCGATGACAGTCTGGTTGCTCCGGTCGCTCTGGGTGCTGAACCGGAAGGTGTTGGAGTAGTCGTCTGTGATCTGGTTCAGGACCGCCATCACCAGGTGCGGCACGTCAGCCCGCTCCGTGACCTCCGCGGCCGGGAGTACGTCGACGCTCACGATCGGCCCGATCACCACTGGCATGCCGTCGGCGCTGACGGCCTCGCGCGCGGACTGGACGCAGATCGCCGAGTCGCTCTGGCAGTCGTAGACGACCGGCTCGAACTCGACGTCGTAGTCCCCCGAAGCGTTGATGTCCGCGGCTGCCGCCTCGACGCCTGCCTCCAACTGGAGCCCGTAGTCGGCGTAGGCACCAGTCTTCTCGGTCACGACCGCGAACTTGAACGTATCGCCGTCTGAACCGCCTACCGCGGAGCATCCCGCCACCGCGAGCGCCAGCGACGCTGCCGCAGCAGTCTCCTGAATCCCAGTCAGCTTCTTCATGCATTGACCCTTCTCGCGTGCCCGACCGGCCAGTCGGTCGACTAGGTCTACTGAAGCGCACGATCCGATGTACGTCAAGCGAACAAACGACGCGCAAGCGTCTAGACCGACTGGTCGGTAACTCGTCCGCGAGGGGATCCCGACCTCACCCGGAATACCCGGCGCCCTGACAGCGATCCATGCCGGCTGGCCGCACGGCTCGCCCCGCGGGGCCGACCCGCCGCTCGAACGAAGAGAGCGCAACCGGGCGCCACACCGGCGCTACTCATGCGTGTCGTGATGGCCCTCCCGCGCGTTCCCGCCTACACGATCAGCGTGGTTGAAGACAGGTTCGCGAAGCCACGCTCCCGCGCCCTGGACACACCCGGTCGCGGTTGTGGGCAGCCGACGACGAGCACGCACTGGCCGTTGGAGCCGATCCCGAAAAGGGTCAACGAGAAGTGTTGCATTCAGCGGGACGCATCGCTGCTCCGCTTCCGCTTCCGGGTCGCGGCCTCCGGCGATCGCAGGACCGTCCGCGTCCACCAGCCGGCAAGCTCTCGGAGCACGGTGGATATGACCGCAAGGCCGGAGGCAACATCGATAACAGGGATCGGTTCCGCCTCGCAGGAGCACGAGCAGGAGGAGCAAAAGACGTAGCCGTCGCCGTCGACCATGGGAATCAGTCCTCGTCGAAATGGGTGGCCGGCCGCCCGTTCGGACTATCGGCGGGGATCGGGCGTCCGATCGGTCCCCGGGGCGAGCGCTCCAGCGAGGAAGATCGAGCACACGTAGTCCCCGATCTCGCTGGCCGACCGCGAGCCTCCCGGTCGATACCACTGATATCCCCAGTTGCACATCCCGAAAAAGGCCATAGAGGCCAGGGTGGGGTTGCTAACGTTGAACTCGCCGGACTCGTTGCCGCGCTCGATCACCCGCCGCACGTTCGCCCAGTACTCGTCGCGCTTCTTGCGGATCCGCGACCGGGACCGCGGGTCGAGATCGCGGTGGTGCTCGAAGTACACCCGCAGATATCCCGGGCGGTCTTCCAGCAGTCGGAAGATGTCCATCGCGACACGTCGCAGGATCTCTGAGGCTGTGAAGTCAGACTTGAGATAGCTCTCCAGTGGCGGGCCGACAGCTTCGACACATTCGTCGTGAATCCAGGCGACGATCTGCGCCTTGCTCTTGACGTGGTGGTACAGCGTGGGCTTCTTGATGCCGACCGCCTTGGCGACGTCCTCCATCGAGGTCTCGTGGAAGCCCTGCTCGTTGAACAGTCTCGCCGCCACACTCGTGATCTGCGCCTTCCGACCTCCAGCAGGGGCCGTTATCGTCGACATCGCTTCACCCTTTCCCGTCGAGGGTACGCTCGGCCACCCGACCGAGTAGTCGGTCACTGTACCCGAGGAGATCCACAGAGAGCGCATCGCTGTCGTCAGTCGCGAGCTGGCAAGCACCTACGCCGCCACGTTGGCGCCGCAGAGGACCGGCTACTGGGAGCAACCGCATCGGGGAACTGAGCGTGCTGGGCCGCCGGGAAGCACCGCTGCGCTCACGAACTCTTCAACCTCGCCGAGCCGTCATCGATCTCAGTGAGACGTCGCCGATGCACCGATGGAGCATTGGTTCGGCGCCGGGAAAGCGAAGTTCGCCCGAGCGGGGGTCAAACATGTCAACGACCCTGCCCGCTTGGATCGGGACCGTTGAGTGGACCCGATGACGCTTCCCGAAGGCGCGGCGGTCGCAAGCTCCCGCCCGCGAAGCACCCAACGTGCCATCTCCGGGCGTCCGCGGACGTGAGGCGGCCCACGGCTGCTTTAGTGGAGCAGAGCGTTGTTTTCGATCCCTGACCCCTTTGGTGACCGGCGTAGAATCGTACCGACCGGCTAGTCGGTCTGTACGATGGAGGCGCCATGCGCCAAGCCGATTGTTTGATGACAGCTCGTCTGGGGACTGTACGACGAGATCCATCGGGCAGGTCATTGACCCACTCCCCCGCCTCGTTCTGGATCCGGCGGTTGACCAGGACCCGGCAACTGACGAACGGCTCTTGGTCGTGGGTGTAAAGCAACTCGGGGTCCTCGGCGAGGTTCCCCGCGAAGGTGACGGTGGATGACATGTATTCCTCCTCGGTGACTGCGGAACACCGCGGATACGGATCCCGCAGTCACCCAGCTCGGATCGACCCTGGCAGCGATCACCTAGCCGCAAATCCGGCGACCGCAAAATGGCGGGGCCCTCCCCTTTCAGATCCGGCCGGACGCGCGTCGTCCCACAAGTCACCCTGGTCGCCGGAGCACCTGCGGCGATCAGTGCCGGCACTGATGGGGCCTGGGCGGCCCCGAGCACCAGAACGCCCCGATCCGGCTCCGGGTACCGGATCGGGGCGTGCGCCTGAGAGTAGCCGCGGCCTCCGGCGCAACGGGGCGATTTCGAACAGATCGACCGGACGGTGCCGTGCTCGAGCGCGGCTGGCTCAGCGCTGGCGCGCCGTCGACGCCGCGGCGGTCGGTTGCTGAGCTTCTGCGGCGGCGGAGGAAGCTCTCGACCCAGACGGCGTGCCACCGAGGCCGAGGAGTTCCGCACGCCGATCAAGGAGCGCGGCGTGCTGGAGGCCGTGACGGTCTACCGCAACGAGGACGGGCAGTAACTTCCTGCTGCGCGGCCAGCGCCGGACTGTGGCCGCCGCCGAGGTCGGCACCCCCGTCCCCGCGCCGGACTCGACCAAGATCTCGTAGCCGAGCTTGATGAGTTGGTGGACGGTCGCCGGGGTCGCCGACACCCTCCTCGGGGCGCGCCTCGTTGATGACTCCAATGATCATGTTTCTTCTCGCATAACGTCGGGCCAAAGTTTGGGCTTCACTTTGGTGCGTCCGGGCTGGCGTGGAGTGTGATTAGGGGATGTACCAGTTCCAGTTGTGGGCACCGGTATGACGCCGCCGGTCGCGACCCTGACGCATCGCGAGGCGCTCTCGCTGACGGCGCGGTGAGTGCTATGTCGCCCAGTGCGCGATCCGCAGTCAGATGGCCTGGTCAGTGAGGCTCACGAAGGAAGGGGCTCAACACCTGCCAGAGGGAACGCCAGTGGATCTTCACGTCCGACCCGCGTGCGCTCAACCCAGCCAGCGCAGCTGCCGTTGCTTGGCTTCGTCGTAGGACGCCCGCCCGGAGAGCGACTCGGGCACGCCGGTCTCCCACCACGCACCGGCTTCGGTCCAGGTCGCGTGGTGAACGTTGCAGACGACAACGGCTGGACGCCGCTCGGTGCGAGCCGCCTCACGGGCACGCTCGTAGGCAGCCCTGAGGCCGTCGACTGAATTGCTTTCGCGCACGTCCTCCACGTGGACGCCGAGTGAGGCGGCGTGGGCTACGAAGTCCACTCGCACCGAAATGTCGCCTCGGGAGTCGGCCAGCAGGTTGTTGAAGCCCTTGGCCCCCTGGTTGGTCTGGAGCCGGTGGATCACGGCGAAGCCAGCGTTGTCGCAGACGACCGCGACGTAGGGGTGGCCGGCGAAGGCGGCGCTGTAGAGCTCGGAGTTGAGCATCAGGTAGGAGCCGTCACCGCAGATTGACGTGACGAGTCCGTCGGGGTGGGTCTGCTGGCGGGCCATCGCGGCACCCCACGGGGCGACGACCTCATAGCCCATGCAGGAGAAGCCGTATTCGAGGTCCATGGTGCCGCCCGAGGTGGGGCCGGATCCGTGCTTGACCTCGCCGGTCCGCCAGCCGCCATGCAGCTCGCCCGGCATGCCGCCGGAGGCGGTCAGCACATAGTCATCGGGGGTGCTCAGGTCGTTCACGACGCCGGTGACCTGGGCGTAGGTCAGCGAACCGTCGGGGGTGTGGCCGCCGGCCCGCAGGCTATCGATGTGGACGTCCCAGGCGGCCTTCCCCTCCGCGGCCCGCGCCGCCCAGTCCGGCCCGGACTTCCAGCCGCCGAGGCTGGCGCTCAGCTCGACCAGCGTCTCGCGGGCGTCCCCGACGACTGCGTGTGAACCGTGCTTGACCGCGTCAAAGCGAGCTGCGTTGACGGTGATGATTCGGACATCGGCGGCGAAGGCCGTCCACGAGGCGGTGGTGAAATCCTGCAGTCGGGTGCCAACGGCTAGTACGACGTCGGCGGCGGCAGCGAGGTTGTTGGCCGAGGTGGAGCCGATGATGCCCAACGGGCCGCCGTATAGCCGGTGGTCGTGGGGCACCAGTGTGCGGCCGGCGACGGTCTCGACGGCGGGGATGTTGTGGGTTTCGGCGAAGGCGAGCCCCTCGGCGCCGGCCCCGGAGTAGCGAACGCCCCCGCCCAGGACGAGCAGCGGACGCTCCGCCTCGCGGAGCAGGTCGGCTGCCGACGAGAGAGACGACACGTCGGGGCGGGCGCGTGGCACGCGGTGGACCCGGGGCGCGAACATGGCCACGGGGAAGTCATAGCGCTCGGCCTGAACGTCTTGAGGGAGGGCGAGTACGACGGGCCCGGTGTCGGCCGGGTCGGTGAGGACACGCGCCACCTGCGGCAGCGTGCTGATGAGTTGCTCGGGGCGGGTGATCCGGTCGAAGTAGCGCGACACGGGGCGGAAGGCGTCGTTCACCGTCGTGGTGGGGTCACCGAAGTGTTCGACCTGCTGCAGCACGGGGTCCGGGGCACGACCGGTGAACGTGTCGCCCGGGAGCAGCAGGACCGGCAGCCGGTTGGCGTGTGCGACGCCAGCGGCGGTGACCATGTTGAGGGCACCCGGGCCGACGGAGGAGGTCGCGACCATCACCTGGCGGCGGTCGGTTGCCCGGGTGTAGGCGACGGCGGCGAGCGCCATGCCCTGCTCGGTCGAGCCACGCCACGTGGGCAGTTCATCGCGGACCTCGTACAGCGCGGCGCCGAGGCCGAGGACATTGCCGTGCCCGAAGATCCCGAAGACGCCCGCGAACAGCGGGACCTCGGTGCCATCGAGCAGCTCGGAACGCTGGGCTAGCATCCAGCGCACCAGCGCATGGGCCGTGGTTAGCCGGACGGTCTGATCGTCAGTCTGGCCAGACTGGGGAATCATCAAATGTGCCTTTCCCTGGGGCTGGAGTGGAGCGCGTCGAGCCGGCCGTTGGCTGAGGTGACCGGGCAGCGTGGGTCGGTCTCCATCCCGGCCCAGGTGTCGCGGACCCATCCGTGGGTCGGGTCGTCGCAGAAGGCGAGAGCCCGGTCGTGGGCGGGCCCAGCCATGACGTTGAGGTAGTACATCGGATAGCCCGGGGCGGCGATGCAGGGTCCGTGGTAGCCGTGCGGGACCACGACGACGTCGTGGTCCCGCACCTCGATCAGCTCGTCAAGCGGGGCCAGGCCCGCGGCGGCGTGCTCAGGGCCGGTGTAGGTGCGGTGGTAGCCGAACCCGGTCCGCGACGGGGTTATCTGGTCGGCGCCGGCGATCCGGTAGTAGTAGATCTCCTCGTTGATCACCCGGCAGGGTTCGCTGGCGTCATGCTTGTGCGGCGGGTAGCTGGACCAGTTGCCCGGCGGGGTGATCAGCTCGCAGCAGATCAGCTTGTCGGCGTGGTCCCACACGCCGGGGACGCCGAAGTTGGTCACCTGGCGGGTGGCGTTGCCGGCTCCGCGCACCTCGACGGGCACATCGGCGGCAGCGCCGCACTTTGGTGGCAGCCGGCGTTCGCAGCGAGAGGCCGGCAGGGCTACCTCGGCGCCGGTCTCCGACGTCAGAGTGACCAAGCTGTCACGGCCGACGTAGGCGAAGTCCGATACCGCGGTGAAGACGCTCTCCCGCCCGGCCAACTCGAACGTCCCCAGCTTGGTACCGCGCTGGTCGTCCACCGTGACGGTGAGGCTGCCTGCCAGTGGGAGGACGAAACACTCGCTGTCGCCGGTCTCGACGATCTGATCGCGCCCCGGCCCCAGACGGACAACTTGGAGACTGGTCCACCTCCAGCCCGCGTCCGCGGGACGCAGCCGGACCACGTGCCCCGGCGCGTTAAGGGACGGGTGGGGACGATGGAGCTTCACGCGACGTCCTCGGTGTGCGCAGCACGGAGCACTTGGGCGGCGGCGTCCACAGCGGCGTAGACGTTCCCGTCGGGCGGGTAGAGCAGCGCCCGTCCGACGACCAGGCCGCGGACGGCGGGCTGGACCAGGGTCTGGCCCCACGACGCGAGGTCGGCCCCCGGGTCGGGTCCAGGTACGCCGCCGAGGACGACACAGGGCAAGGTGGTGGCGCTGAAGACGACATCCGGCTCGTCGCAGGAGGGCATCTTGAGCCAGGTGTGCGCGCTGGTGGTCCCGAGGGCGGACCCCACGGTGATCGCCCGGGCCAGGGCCTGGGAGGTCTTGAGCAGCTTGAGGCTGCCGTCGTCGTTGCGGTGGTAGGGCAGCGGTTCGACCATGGCCATCAGGCCGGCCGCGGCGAGTTCGCTGACGGCGCGGGCGCATCCCTCGAGGGTGCCAGCGGTGCTGGCGTCGCGGTCGTCGATGCGCAGCAGCATCTTGCCGCCCTCGAGGCGGTTGGCCCGGATGCTCTCCGCGTCGTATCCGGTGAACCGGTCGTCCATCGTCCAGCTGGCGCCGTCGAGGCCGCCGCGGTTCATCGACCCGATCACGACCTTGCCCTCCAGCGCGCCCAGGAGGAGCAGCTCCTCCACGATGTCGGGTGAGCCGAGGACCCCATCGACGTCCGGGTGCGAGAGTGCCGCCACGAGCCGGGCCAGCAGGGAGCGTCGGTTGGCCATCGCCATCGAGTCGCCACCGGTGCCCAGCGCGCCGCGGGCGGGGTGGTCGGCGGCCACGAGGAACAGGGTCCCCCGCTCCGAGAGGAGCCGCTCGGGACGGCGGCGCTCGGCGTACGCCCGCGAGACCGCGTCGGGATCGGTGGCCCGGATGCGCAGCAGACGCTCCCATTCTGCGTCGGACAGTAGGGGCCTGCGGTCGGTGCCATGCGTACTGGTGGTGGTCATGCGTGTGCTCCTGGCTGGCGAGTGGGCTGGCTGATGGGCTGGCGTGTGACGAGGGCGTCGAGTTCCTCGATGGTGGGCATGGCGTCGGCACAGGCGAGCCGGGACACGACGATGGCGCCGGCGGCATTGCCGTACTCGGCAATCCGTACCGGGTCCCACCCGGACAGCAGTCCGTGCACCAGGGCACCTCCGAAGGCGTCCCCGGCCCCCAGCCCGCAGACCAGGTCAACGAGGTGGGGGGCGACCACCGAGCGGCTCTGGGGCGTGGCGACGAGGACACCCTCGCCGCCCATCTTCACCAGGGCCAGCGCCACCCCGCGGTCGAGGAGCCGGTCGGCGGCCGGGTGCGGGTCGCTGGTGCCGACGGCGACTTCGACCTCGGCCCGGTTGCCGACCACGACGGTGACGTGGTCAAGCATCTGGTTGTATTCCGCGCGAGCCTCCTCCGGCGACGGCCAGAACATCGGCCGCCAGTCCAGGTCGAGCACCGTGTGCCTGCGGCTCCCGGGCTTCGGCCGTCCGCGCCGGGCCAGCATCTCCAGCTGGGTGCTGCGGGCGGGCTCGACGCTCACGCCCGTGCCGGTCACCCAGAGCACGGGCACCTCGGCGACGACGTCCCAAGGGACGTCAGAGTGCTCCAGCGTCAGGTCCGGCGCGACCGGCTGCCGGTAGAACAGCAGCGGCGGGTCCTCGGGAGGGTTCAGCTCACAGAACACCACCGGCGTGAGCAGGTGCTCGGCGGTCCCGACGTACGACGCGTCCACGCCGAACCCGGTCAGCGCCTCTCGCACGTAGGTGCCGAAGCCGTCCGGGCCCACCTTGGTGAGGACGGCGGTCCGGTGGCCGAGCCGGGCCGCGCCGACCGCGACATTGGTGGCCGTGCCACCCAGCGACTTACCGAAGGAGGTGACGTCCTTCAAAGCGCCGGACTGCTGGGGGTAGAGGTCCACCCCTACGCGGCCGACGGTCAGGAGCTCGAGGTCAGTCATCGCACGCTCACCTGGCTGTCGGGAAGTGGTAGCTGGCCTCGGAGGCGTGGTCGACGTGCGGCCAGCGGGTGGTGATGACCTTGGCGCGGGTGTAGAATGAGACTCCCTCGGGGCCGTGGATGTGCTTGTCGCCGAAGAGCGAGTCCTTCCACCCACCGAAGGAGTAGAAGGCCATCGGCACCGGGACCGGCACGTTGATGCCGATCATCCCGACGTCGACTCCGCGCTGGAACCGGCGGGCCGCCTCACCGCTGTTGGTGAAGATCGCCGTGCCGTTGCCATACGGGTTGGCGTTGATCAGCGCGATCGCCTCGTCGACGTCGTCGGAGCGCACGACCGAGAGCACCGGCCCGAAGATCTCCTCGCGGTAGACGTCCATGTCGGTGCTGACCTGGTCGATGACCGTCGGGCCGACGAAGAACCCGTCCTCGTGACCCGGGACCGTGTAGCCACGACCGTCTACTTTGACCTTCGCCCCCTGGGCCTCACCGGAGTCGATCAGGCCGACGATGCGCTCCTGCGCCTGGCGGGTGACCACCGGGCCCATCTCGCTCGCGGCGTCCCGGCCGCTGCCGACCTTCACCGCGCGGGCCCGGTCGTTGACCGCGGCGACGATGCGGTCCGCGGCCGAGCCGACGGCCACCGCCGCGGAGATCGCCATGCACCGCTCCCCCGCCGAGCCGAACGCCGCCGCCGCGAGATGGTCGGCCGCGAAGTCGATGTCGGCGTCCGGCATCACGATCGCGTGGTTCTTGGCGCCCCCCAGCGCCTGCACCCGCTTGCCGGTGGCGGTGCCCCGCTCATGGATGTAGCGGGCGATCGGGGTCGAGCCGACGAACGACACCGCAGCCACGTCCGGCGAGTCCAGGATGGAGTCGACCGCGACCTTGTCGCCGTGCACCACGTTGAACACCCCGTCCGGCAGGCCAGCGCGCTGCCACAGCTCGGCGATGAAGTTCGCGGCCGAGGGGTCACGCTCGCTGGGCTTCAGCACGAACGTGTTGCCGCACGCGATCGCGACCGGGAACATCCACATCGGCACCATGGCCGGGAAGTTGAACGGGGTGATGCCGGCGACGACACCGAGTGGCTCGCGGAACGAGAACGTGTCCACGCCGGTGGAGACCTGGTCGGAGTAGTCACCCTTCAGCAGGCTCGGGATCCCACAGGCGAACTCGACGACCTCGAGGCCACGCTGCACCTCACCCAGGGCGTCGGACAGCACCTTGCCGTGCTCGTCGGTGATCAGCTCGGCGATCTCCCTGGCATGCCGGTTGAGCAGCTCGCGGAACTCGAACAGGACCTTGGTACGACGGCTGATCGAAGTCTCTGCCCACGCCGGGAAGGCGTCCCGGGCCGCCGCGATGGCAGCCTCGACATCCTTCACGGAGCCGAGAACCACCTCGGCCTGCTGCTGCCCGGTCGCCGGGTTGAAGACCGGGGCAGTGCGGTCGGCGGTCCCGGCGGTGGCCCTGCCAGCGATCCAGTGCTGGATTGTTCTCATGGTGAAAGCTCCTGACGTCTTGTGGCCGCATAGACAGTCGTGCTTGCGACGAGGTCCTCGGCGCCGAAGGAATTGAGGGTCTTGTTCTTGCGTTTCAGCCGGAGGTCGGTGCGGCCCCTCGGGTTGACACCCAGCCCTGCCCCTCGGAGGACCGGACCATCGCGTCGAGTGCCTCGGCGGAGGCAACCGCATCGGGGAGTTGGGGCCCTTCGGCCTGGCCGGTCTGGATGGACCGGACCAGCCCGGCCAGCTCGATGACCTTGGTGTCGTCGTAGCTCATGGCGAGGCCTGCGCCGGGCTGGAACCGTGCGTAGTCACCGGCGCCAGGGCCGACAAGCAGCCGTTGGGCCGGCTGGTTGGCGTAGTCACTCCCGGTGGAGAGCTTGAGCTCCCCGGGGATTCGGAAGTCCCAGGCGACCAGGCCACGCGTGCCGTGCACCTCGATGCCGTAGTTGTTCTGCTCTCCTACCGCGACACGACTGCACTCAAGGGTGACCAGCGTGCCGTCCACAGTCCGTGCCAGGGCCGCGACAAAGTCCTCGTTCTCGACGGCGCCGGTCGGTGCGTCCGGGGCGCCCAGCCCGTGACCGTAGGTAGCGGCATCCGGGTCGAGAATCGGCCGCTGGGGCAGGAACACTGCGGTCTCGGCGACGAGACGGTCCAGGTCACCGAGCACGAAGCGGACCAGGTCGACGGCGTGCGAAGCGAGGTCGCCGAGCACACCGTGCCCGCCTGACTCCAGCGTGTAGCGCCAGGTGAGCGCCCCGAGCGGATGCGCGGCGTAGTCGGTGAACAGATTGACGCGGGCGTGGGTGGGCGTACCGATCTCGCCTAAGGCGACCAGTTCTCGCAGATGCGCGACCGCCGGCACGGCGCGGTAGTTGAATCCCACGGTGGCGTGCACGCCAGCCTCCGTCACCGCGCCGGCCACGGCCCGAGCATCGTCCGGGGTCAGGCCGACGGGCTTCTCGATCCACAAATGTTTGCCGGCCCGAGCCACGGCGACGCCGATCTCCCGATGGAAGGCGTTCGGCGCCGTGACGCTCACGACCTCGACCTCCGGGTCGGCGATCAGGTCGCGCCAGTCGGCGTACGCCGTGTCGAACCCGTGCTTGGCCTGGGCTGCCGACCTGGCGGCCGCAACGCTGTCGGCGACGGCTACGAATCGCGGCGCCACGCCGAGATCGGTGTAGTGGTGGCGAAGACGCGCCCACGCACGGGCGTGGACGTCGCCCAGCCACCCCGCGCCGATCACCCCCACCCCGAACATGCGGGGCTGCTCCTGCATTGTCGTGCTCCTCGGGTCTGTGTTGGTCACGATGCGCCTCCGACGGACGATGGCAGCGTGAGGGGGGCGGGAAGGCCGGTCTCGAGCTCGCGCCGAAGGCTGGCCAGCTGGTCCGCGAGACCGAAGGGCCGCACCCCGAGCACCTCGTCGGTGCGTGGCGTGGCAAGGCTGGTGTCGTACGGCATCGGCGCAGGCAACATCTCCCCGGCCGGCACCGGTCCGGTGCGCAGCAGACCCGGGTCGAGGTCGAAGACCCGGCAGGTCTCCCGGGCGAGCTCCTGGCGCTCCACGGCCGTTGCTCCGACGACATGGAGGATGCCGTCGGCTCGTCGGTCGAGCGCGAGCAGCAGCCTGGCCCCGATCTCGGCCGCCGTGACCGGGCTGGCCACGCCGTTGATCGCACCGTCCTGCCACACGGTGAACTCTCTGCCCGCCGAGAGGGCGTCCACGAGTGACAGCACGAAGTAACCGAAGCCGCAGTCCTGCTGTCGAGGTGCCGCAGGCTGGGTCAGGTGTCTGCCCTGGACGCCACCCACACGCGCCACGAAACCGCCGTCGGCCCGGTCGAGCACGACCTGCTCCGACTGCGCCTTGAACAGCCCGTACAGGTTCAGCGGGTTGACCGGTTCGTCCTCGTCGACGAGATGTCCGGTGCCGTCGAAGACCCAGTCGGTCGACAGGTAGCCGACCTGGGCACCGTGGGCGTTGGCTGCGTCGACGATCCGGCGGGTCATGCCGACGTAGGCGTCGAAGCCGGCGCGTCGGTCCCGGTACAGGCCCTGCAGGTCGTTGTCGATCGCCATGTGCAGCACCGAGGTCGCCCGGTGCTCGGCCAGCGCCTCGGTGATGTCAGACGGGTTCCGTAGATCGGTCAGGCGCCAGGGCCACGGCAATGTCGGCCCAGGGTCACGGCGTACGGCACACAGCAGCTCGACGCCGCGATCCGCGAGTACCGCAGCCACATTCCCACCGACGAACCCGGTCGCTCCGGTCAGCAGCACGCGGTGTGTCACTGGTCCACCTCCTCGATCGCGACCGGACGCCCTTCCCGCAGCGACCTGGTCGCCGCGAGCCCGATGACGACCGGCGCACGGCCGGAGGCAGCGTCGACAGGCGACGGACCCCCGTCGCGAACGAAGGAGACGAACGCGGCCCACTCGTTGCGGTAGGACGGCAGATAGCGGTCGAGGAAGAACCAGGGCAGCGGTTGGCCCGTGGTGGCCCCGGCAGTGCGGATCCAACCGGCGTGACGCGGCGGATTGTCGGACACTGCCATGCCTGCGGCACCGAAGGCCTCGAGGCGCTGATCGAACCCATAGACCGCCTGACGGCTGTTGTCGATCGTAGTGAGGGTGCCATCGGCATGGGTGAGTACGACGACCGCCGTGTCCACGTCGCCGGCGTCGCCGATGCGCGGGTCGATGCGCACCGCACCTCGGGCGAAGACCTCCACCACCTCCGAGCCGACCACGAAACGCGCCATGTCGAAGTCGTGGATGGTCATGTCGAGGAAGATGCCCCCGCCGACCGCGACGTACTCCGGCGGCGGCGGCGCTGGGTCACGGCTGGTGATGCGCAGCATGTGCAGATCGCCCAGCGCGCCTGACCGGACCGCCTCGCGCACCGAGGCGTGGCCCGGGTCGAACCGGCGGTTGAAACCGACCATGAACGGTACGCCGGCGGCCTCGACCGCGCTGAGCGCACGGTCCACCTCCGCCAGGTCGAGGCTGACCGGCTTCTCGCAGAAGATCGCCTTGCCCGCCTCCGCCGCGCGCACGACGAGGTCCACGTGGGTGTCGGTGCTGGAGCAGATGGCCACGGCGTCGACATCCGACGACGCCAGCACTTCGTCGATGCTGCCAGCGTCGACCCCGAGGTCGGCGCCCAGACGGGCCGCCACCCCGGGGACGACGTCGGCCACCGCGGGCACCGTCGCACCGTGCACCTCACGCGCCAGGAGCTCGGCGTGCATGCGACCGATCCGGCCGGTGCCCAGCACAGCAACCCTGACAGGCGGCCGGGTGTCCGCCTCGGCGAGCACGAAGCCCGCATCACGCATTTCCGTGGTCACAGCTGGGTCTCCCTCATCTCAGCGATCTCCTCCTGGGCCGCCTCCGCGACCTCACCTCCGAGCGACTTGAGCTCGTGCGCGAGACTCTCGAGCTCGGCACCGCCGGCCATCGCCTTGACCAGGGCGTCGAGGCTGACCTCGTCGCGCTCCCAGTCCTCGATCATCCGACCGCGGTTGAGCAGGAAGAAGTGGTCACCGACCAGGTAGGCGTGGTGCGGGTTGTGCGTGATGAAGATGACCGCGACGCCGCGCTCCTTCGCCTGAACGACGTACTTCAGGACGACACCGGACTGCTTGACACCCAGGGCACTGGTCGGCTCGTCGAGGATCAGCACCTTCGCGCCGAAGTAGACGGCACGGGCAATGGCCACGGCCTGCCGCTCACCTCCGGAGAGGGTGCCGACCGGCTGCTCCACGTCACGGATGTCGATCCCCATCGCGAGGAGCTCCTTGCGCGCAATCTCCTTGGCACGCCTGACGTCGATGAGACGCAACGGGCCACCTCGGGTTGGTTCCGACCCGAGGAAGAAGTTGCGCCACACCGACATCAGCGGGACGGTCGCGAGGTCCTGATAGACGGTGGCGATGCCCTTGCCGAGAGCGTCGCGCGGTGAGGAGAGGTTGACCTCCTCGCCCTCGATCCGGTAGGTGCCGCCCGACGGCTGGTGCACGCCGCTGAGGGTCTTGATCAGGGTGGACTTGCCAGCGCCGTTGTCACCGAGCACGCACGTGACCGTCCCTGGACGGACGTGCAGCGAGATGTCTCGCAAAGCGATCACACTGCCGAACTGCTTGCCGACCCCCTCGAGCTCCAGGATGGGCTCGGACTTGGTGGTGACTGCGATGGTGGTCATCCGCGGCCTCCGCTCGCGCGACGAGAAATGATCGTGTTGACCATCACGGCCATGAACAAGATCACCCCGAGGAACAGGAAGCTCCAGTCGGTGTTCCAGCCGGCAAAGGCGATACCGATAAACGCCATGCCGATCACCGAGGCACCGACACTGGCGCCGATCGCGGAGCCGAATCCGCCGGTGAGCAAGCAACCGCCCACGACTGCAGCGATGATGTAGGTGAATTCCTCGCCGACGCCTTGTCCTGCCTGGACCGACCGGAGGCGCAGTGCCGTCATAATCCCAACGAGGGCGGCCGACATGGAGGTGAACATGAACAGGAGGATCTTCGTCCGGGCCACGGGCACGCCGGTGTTGCGGGCGGCATTGGCGTCCCCGCCCACTGCGGTGATCCAGTTGCCGAATCGGGCCCGGGCCAGGACCACCGTCGCCAGGATGGTCAATCCGATCCACCACACGACCGCGATCCGGAACTTGTAAGGCTCCCAGAAGTCGGTGGCGAAGACGGCGCGCGCGCTGTCGAAGCCGGGGATGTCGTCGATTCCCGACACGCGGACGGTGTCGGTGATCATCTTGGTGAGGCCGAGGTTGAGCCCCTGCAGCGAGAAGAAGGTCGCCAGGGTCACGATGAAGCTGGGCAGTCTCGTCTTGACGACCAGCCAGCCGTTCATCGCACCAATCGCGGCGGCGAAGACCAGCGTCAAGAGGATGGCGGGCCACATCATCACGTACAGCTCGGTGACCAGCAGGCCGAGAACGAGGCCGCTGGAGCCCACCATCACCCCAGCCGATAGATCGAACTCCCCCCCGATCATCAGCAGGGCGACGGCCACTGCGACGATGCCGATCGTGGCGGCGGAGTCGGACCAGCGGGCCAGCCCGTGCAGCGATGCAAACTGACCGGTCTGGTCCACGACGGCGAACAGGACGAAAACGCCGACGGCACCGATGAGAGCGCCGAGCTCGGGGCGGCGGAGCAGGCGGGCCAGGCTGGCGGTCTGGGCGACCCGCTCGTCGCGGGCGGGGGGCGACGTGGCCGTTGGGGTGGTCGTTGTCGACATTTGCTGCCTCCTTGAGGGTGACTCGATGCTTCGAGGCGCGGCTGGCGGGGGCCGCGTGTCCTCGGCAGGCGACCGGCTCTGTAAGCCGCCCGCCGGGGACGTTGGGATTAGCGCGTGCCCTCTTGCGCGAGGTCTGCGACGGTGGACGCGTTGTCTTGGGTGACGAAGCCGGGGCCGGTCAGGATGGGCTGGCCGCCGCCGACGGTGTTGGCGTTGGTGTTGTACAGCGTGAGGAATGCGACCGGCAGGTAGCCCTGCAGGTACTGCTGCTGGTCGACCGCGAACAAGATGTCGCCATCCTCGACCGCGGTGACGACGTCGCCGGACAGGTCGAACGTGGCCAGGTTGGCGTCCGAACCGGCGGTGCTGAGGGCCTCCACGGCCGCCGTGGCGATGTCGGGATTCAGGGCGAGCACGGAGTCGATCGAGGGGTCGGCCTGGAGCTTGGCGGCGATCTCGTTGGCCGTCTTCGTCGGGTCGGCGGTGCCGGTCACCTGGAAGTCCTCGACCTCGCCGCCAAATGCGTCCTCGGCGCCGGCGCAGCGGTCCTGCAAGCCCACGTTGTTCTGCTCGTGGATGACACAAAGCAGCTTGGTGCCGCCGGCGGCGGCAAGTTCCCGACCGGCGCCTTCGCCGGCGATCCTCTCGTCCTGGCCGACGTGCGTGATCGCGCCGAGGTCCTGCCACACGGTCGCTCCGGAGTTCAGCGTGACGATCGGGATGCCCGCGTCGCGTGCCTTGGCCAGGGCGTCCTCGATCGCGTCCGGGTTCGGGACGGACACGGCGAGGCCGTCGATGTCCGAGGTGATCGCCGCCTCGATCAGCTGAGCCTGCTTCTGCGGGTCGTTGTTGGACTCCTGGTAGTCGAGCTCGACGCCCATGTCGGCCGCTGCGTCCTCCGCGCCGGTCTTGGCCACCGACCAGAACGAGCCGCCGTCGCCGTGGGTCACCATGGCGATTGTGACGTCAGACCTGTCTGCGCCACCGCCGCCCGAGGAGCCGTTGTCGTCCTCCGGCGACGCGCACGCCGCCAGACCCAGGACGCCGGCGACTACGAGCGCCGACAGCTTGATTGTCTTCATGGTTGTGGGTTTCCTTTCCCGACTCTGCTGTGGATGTACAACTAGGGAACCTGTGCCGCGGGCAGCCGCGACGTCACTTGCTGGAGGTACTCCAAGCACGCCCGGACGTCCTGCACCGGCCCGCTACCTTCGGCGGGCACACCTTGGGTGAGGGCGGTGTCCTGCTCAAGGACGTACCAGCCCTGATAGCCGAGACCCTCGAGAGCGAGCACCACGTCATCGACGGCGACGTCGCCCGAGCCCAAGGGCTGGAAAAGCCCATGTTGCACCGCGCCGAGCAGCGACAGCTCTCGGGTCAGCACGCGGCCTGCGAGGGAGGTCTTGACGTCCTTGAGGTGGACGTGGCCGACACGGTGCCCGTGTTCGCGAGCGAACTGCACGGGGTCGACGCCTCCGATCCTCAAGTGCCCGGTGTCGAGGCACCATCGGACCGCGGTGTGCTCGAGCGCAAGCTCGACGTCGGCTGCGGTCTCAACGAGGGTGTCAACATGCGGGTGCAGCACCTGGGTCAATCCGTACTCGGCGCACAAGTCATCGACAGCCGCAAGGCCCTCGGCCAGCACCTTCATCCCCTCGGCATCAAGAGCCTCGGGTCGGGACCAGTCGTAATCCTGCACCACCGCCGTCACGAACATCGCCGCTCCGGCCGCCTGAAACAGCTCCGCCGTCGCCCGCGCCATCCGTAGAGTCTCGGCACGCTGGCCGGCGTCATGCAGCACCAGCGGCACGAAGCCGCCCACCAAGGACATCCCGTAACGATCGAGCTCGCCGACCAGGGCACCAGCACCGGAGGGAAGGAATCCCGGGGCGCCCAACTCAGTGGCGGACAACCCGAGCGAACGCATCTCGGGAAGGACCCGCGATGGCGGCAACATCTCCCCCCACCCAGGCACCTCGCACACGCCCCACGAGATCGGAGCTGCGGCAACCCTCCCGTCGAGGGCTCCGAGACGGTTCGACATGGCATCTCCTTCTGCAATGACATTCAGGCCCAATAGGCCGGGCTACTGGGTGGATTCGCCCCGATCTGGGAACGTGACCACCCTCACAGTGGGAACGTTACCAGCACCTCGGACTTCCCTGTCAAGCCCTAGTTTCTGTTCGCTAGACGAGCACTTCTGCGGGAGACTTCGGCTCGGAGGTTTGACAGTGACGCGGCACCCTGGGATCGTTCCCAGCATGGGACGCGCACCGACAATCATTGATGTCGCAGCGCGCGCTGGGGTGTCGAAGTCTTCGGTGTCCCGGGTACTCGCTGGCTCACCACTAGTGAGCGAGGAAGCGCGGTCGGCCATCCTCCGCGCGATGGAAGAGCTCGGCTATCGCCCGAACGCGGCGGCACGAACCCTGCGCCACCGCAAGTCGCACTCCATCGGCGTGCTCGTCAGCGAACTACACAACCCGTTCTTCAGCATGATCCTCGACGGCATCGACGCGGTAGCCGAGGACCACGGGTACACATCCCTCATCGTCAGAGGCCAGCGGCGCAGCCAAACCGAAGAGGACATGCTTGGGCGCCTGCTGGAGCTCCAGGTGGACGGCATTATCGCCGTAACCGAAAAGCTGCCCCGCTCGGTCCTGATCGAGGCAGCACGCTCCGCTCCCCTTGTCACCCTGACCCAGACCCCACGGGTCCCGCGCGTCGACACGGTGGTCAGCGACAACCGCGCAGGGGCGAGACTGGCCGTCGACCACCTTGTGGCGCTCGGCCACACCCGGATCGCGATGGTCGCCGACGAAGGCGAGCACGCAGGGACCGAGCGGATCGAAGGCTACCGAGCCGCCATGCTGCACCTCACACTGGAGGACCTGGTGATCCACGCGCCGATGACCGAGATGGGCGGGTACGAGGCGACTCGCCAGCTCCTTGCAAGCCCCGAACCCGTGACCGCCATTTTCGCAGGCAACGACGTGTGCGCCTTCGGAGTAATCGACGCGCTCACCGAGGCCGACATGCGAGTTCCGCACGACATGTCGGTAGTCGGATACGACAACACCCCCGTCGCGGCCTTCCAAACGATCTCGCTCACGACCGTCGACCAGTTCGCCACCCAGATCGGCGCAGAAGCCACCCGATCCGTGCTCACGCGTGTGAAACGACGGGAAGCACCTGCCCGCCACGTAGTCGTCCCACCCAGCCTCGTCGAGCGCGCCACCACCGCGCCACCGCGCGAACTCGCCAGGCCGCGCTGACCAAGAGCCGTTCACGCATCATGCCTGAACCTTCCGGACGTGGTGCCCGGAACCCAAGCAACCCCGGACCTACGGTCTGCGACCAGCGGATGAGCATCACTGGCAAAGCGCTCCCGGTATGGAGGCCGAGCGGCAGGCCACGAGGCTGCCGTGGACGGCCTCGACCAGGGCCAGACACCGTCCGCGGCCCGCGGCACGCTCGGCCGCTCGAGGACGTAGGTGTCGAACGCCTGCACGACAAGGAAGTCCAGCGGGACGCTGCGCTGCCGGCGCGACTTCGCCCATGCCCCATTGGGATTGTCCTCACGGCGCACCACATGCAGGTGCGCCCGAGCGACCTCGCATGCCAATGCTCGGGAGTTGGTGAGCAGGTGCACGTCGCTGCGCCGCAGCCGCACAGCTCGCCGCGGCGCAGCCCGGCGCGTGCCATCAGCGCCACGATCAGCCGGTCGCGCGCCGAACGACACGCGTGCAACTGCGCGACGATCTCGGCGTCACTGGCCCGCTCGACCGGACGCTCGGGCTCGAGCAGCCGGTGCCGGGCCCGCATCCGCCACGCCATCCGCCCGTCGCCGTCGCGGGCGGCAAAGGTACCAAGCGCTCCCTGTTGAGCGACACAGGCGGCATCCCGCTGGGCTGTGTGGTCACGCACGCCCGGATCTCGGTGCCTGTCGGCGCCCAGCGCGAGGGCCTGAACGTGAAGAGCCACGGCGTGCCCGGCGAAACGCGGCGAGGGCAATGAGTCCGCTGGCAAGCACGAGGCCATGGGTCCAGCCCCGCGCGTTGCCCTCGATGATGGCGTAAACCAGGTCTCCGATGCCGATCGAGCTCAGGATCGCGCCGGCGAAGTCGGTTCGCCGACGCTCGTCCTCCTTGATGTTGGGAGCGAGTACGACGGCCGACTGCCCGTCGATGTCGGCGAGGACTGCCGAACGAGACGAAAATGGAGGACCAGTCTCACCGCTCGAGAAGCGCACCTGCCGCCAAGAGGCCGAGGATCACGCCTGCGGCCGCGAAGCCCGACCAGATCGCCACACCGTGCGCCCGCCGATCCAACGGGAAGGCAGCGGTGATCGTCGACAGCGTGCCCGGCATGATGATCGCAGCGCCGACACCCAGGAGCGCCCGCCAGCCGATCAGATCGCTGCTCGAGTCCGCGCTGGCCGCGCCAACGAAGCAGCCCCGAAGACCCCCCGTTCCTGCTACCAGCATGTGGCGGCGCCCCCAACGGTCATTCCTCCCTCGCCAACGCGAGGTCGGCGCGCCCCGGGAAGAACGGGTCCCGGATTGGGGGTGATGTCCGCGATGTCCCGGTCCCGGTCGCTGACAATCACTGGCGGGTCATCGGCGGGCATTCGGAACCGCTCCGCGTCTCCGGGCATGCACCCAACGCTGCGGCTGCAGGGCGTCGTGCCTTTAGAAGATCTGCCCGGCTGCCCGGTTTCGTTTCGGCGTGACTCCGACCGGTTCCGGTATCCGGCCCTCGCCCGCGACCCTTCGCGTTTGGTCACCGCCGCGGGGTCCGGGACAGGTCCGGCGAAGGAGTCATGATCATGAGCGCCTGACGGGGTTCGTTTCCCATCGCATCCTCATCGCCGGGCACGCCCGTCGCCGGTCGCAGAGCCTGCGTCCCAGCGGCAATCGCGTTGGCCGCGGCCACAGAGCTGCGGCTCGCATTCGACGCTGCTTCCTCCAGCGCGTCGAGCAACTGCACCGGCACCGGTCCGGGCCGGTTGCTGCGGGCCGCGATCGCGATGAGGTCACTGCGTAGGGCGTCGGAGTTGTCTGGGAGGAGGCCGTCTTCGATGTCTTGGGCGAGACGTCGTGCGACGGCTCGGGACGGCGCGAGGAGGTCGGGATCGCGGAGCGCGGGCTTGGTGGCCTCGGCGAGCTCGGCCGCGGCGTCGACGTAGCGGGCGAGGACGGGCAGGGCCTCTGCCAGGTCGACGCGCTGGGCGATGGTGGCCGCGTCGGCGAGTTGGTCGTTGTCGTGGGTGAGTTCGCGGCAGGTGGCGCGCAGCTGGCCCGCGGCCGCACCAAGCGCGGGGTCGAGGCGGGTGCCCTGGGGCATGAGGTCGCGCCAGCGGCGCGCGAGGCCCATCCAGGCTTCTCCTGCGGTGGTGAGGCCGCGTTCGAGGCGAGCGGGGTCGACGCCTGTTTGGTCGAGGTGCCCGGTCTCGGCCGCGGCCCGGGCGAGGACGATCGCGGCAATCCCCTGAAACCGTAGAGACCTGAATTTGTCGGATCTCGGGGGCCGGCATCCCGCTCGTCGCTCGGCGACCGCGCCCGGAGTCGGGGTCAAGGCTGGCCATCGGCCACCCGGAGGGCTTGGCCTTGACGTCGACGAGGACGCGGTCACGCTCGTTGCGCGGGTTCCGGTCGTTCATGCCGCCTGCTCCTTGTGCTGCGCGAGGTCACCGGCGCGCAGGGCGAGCTCGTAGCCGATCGGGGAACGCATCCCCAGGGAGGAGTGTCGCCGGTCGTGGTTGTACTCCTCGATCCACGCCGCGACCCGTCGACGGGCCTGGGCCTGGGTGGGGAAGTGCTCGAGCTGACGCAGCTCGAACTCCACGGTGGAGTGCCAGCTCTCGATGACCGCGTTGTCCAGCGCCGAGCCGACCCTGCCCATCGACTGGGTGACCCCGACCCGGCCGCAGGCGGCCTGGAAGTTCTTCGCGGTGTACTCGCTGCCCTGGTCGGTGTGCATGATCACCTCGCCCAGGTTGTCCTTGCCGCCACGGACCGCGACCGCCATCCGCAGTGCCGCGGTGGCCAGGTCGGCGTCATGGTGCTCACCGATCCCGAACCCGACGATGCGCCGCGAGCCCATGTCCAACACCGAGTCGAGGTAGAGCTTGCCCTCATCGGTGGGGATCTCGGTGCCGTCCCCGTACCACTTGTGGTTGAGCCGATCGGTGCCGAAGTTCCGGCCGATCAGGTCCGGTGCCCGCCACTTCCGCGGCCCTGCCGGGTGGTCTGCTTGCGGCGCCGTTTGCGCCGAGCAGCCAACCCGAGCTCACGCATCAAGGCCGCGACGGTGTTCTCGCTGACCCGCCAGCCCTCATCACGCAGGTCCGCGGTGATCCGCGGGGACCCGTAGCGGCCACGATGCTTGGCGAACAGCCGAGCGATCTCGACCTTCAGCTGCTCGCGGCGGGCGTGCTGCGGCGAGGGGTCGCCATGCCTCTTGTAGAACCACGCCGGGCTGACCGACAGCGCCCGGCACGCGGTCGCGTGTGGCACCCCGTGCTCTGCCCTCTGGGCGGCGATGAAAGTGGCCACCGCTACCGGCCCATCGCCTCGTCCACCCAGAGGGCCACCGAACGCTTGAGCACATCACGCTGCATCCGCAGCTCGGTGTTCTCCTTGCGCAGCCGGGCCAGCTCAGCCCGCTCGGACTCGCTCAACTCACCATTGCCCTCGCCGGCAGCAGCGCGGGCCTTGGCACACCAGTTGCCCAGCGTGCCGTCATTGACGCCCAGGTCCCGGGCCACCTGCGCGATCGGCTTCCCGGTCTCGATGACCAGCCGCACCGCGCCCTGCTTGAAGTCCTCGTCGTACTTCCGATAGTTCCTCGTCGTCATCGCCAACTCATCTCCTCAAAGGCGATGTCTCCACGCTACGAGGGGAAGCCCAGCGCATCCTGTTCAGGTTGTCGAGGGGGTCGGGAGGGGCAGTCGCTCTCCTCACGGAGTCGTCTCGGTGGAGCTTGGTGGGGGCTTGGTGGACGTGGCTCGCATCAGTGCCGGTGCTTTGCCGTGGGGAGCAGGCCAGTGTGGCTGCTCGGTCATCCCTTCGCCGCGTGATCGGCCCTGTTGGTCGTGGCCGGGCGGCATGATGGGGTGCGCCAGTCCGGTCGGTCGGGGTCAATCTGAAAGCGCGACCTCGCCGTGGACGGGGGTCATGACCTGCACGGCCTCGCGACCGACCGGGAACCTGTCGGGGCCGTTCATGCCGACTCCCGCGATGGGTGCTGCAGTGCGCGGACGTGACCGTCGCGCAGCGCGTAATAGACGTACTCCATCTGCAGCCGGGCCGCGGCGACCTTGCCGATGTTCCTCCCGCGTCGTGCCGCGACCCGGTCCCGCAGCGCGCCGACCCGGGTGCGGGGGCCGACCAGTTGGACCGACTCCACCGCAGCCCAGCGCACCAGCCGGGATCCCTGCTTGGTGATCCGGCCGCGGTGCACGTGGGTGTCGGACTCGTGGTGCTTGGGGGTCAGCCCGGCCCAACAGGCCAGCTGCGGTGCGGTAGCGAACCGAGAGACGTCGCCAACCTCGGCGAGGAACACTGCCCCGAGTACCGGGCCTATCCCGGGGATCTGCTGCAGCGCCACGTAACCGGGGTCGGTACGGACCTGGCCTTGGACCAGATTGGTGAACAGGTCGATCTCGAACTCCAGGTCCTCCAGCAGCCGGCGCAGCGAGGCGATCCGGGCCGCATAGGGGGCGGGCAGTTGCAGCCGGTCCAGCAACGCGGTGCCGTCGATGCCGAACAGGTCGCTCATCAGCACCTGGATCCCGCACTTGGCCAGCACCGCGTGTACCTCGGCCTTGCAGTGGCTGCGCAACGCGACCAGCTTGGCCCGGTGCCGCACCAGCTCGCGCAGCTCCCGGGTGGCCGGTGGTGCGATCCACGCCTCGGGCAGCCGGCCCAGCCGCAGCAAGTCAGCCAGATCGGTGGCGTCACGGAAGTCGTTCTTCACCCGGCGGTACTCAAACGCCTTCACCCCCAACGGGTGGGCCAGGTGCACGTTCGCGCCCGCAGCTTGGAGAGCGTCGACAGCCCAGTACCAACCGTAGGTCGCCTCCAGGACCACCTCCGGATCCTCCCCGCCACGCGCGATCACCCGCTCCAGGCTCTCGACGTCGTTGAGGATCCGGACCGACTCCAACACCTCACCGGACTCGGTCGTCCGGACGATCACACTGCGCCGCCGGTGAAGATCGATACCGACGAACTGCTTACCTGCGTACTCTGACATGAGGGGCCTCCTTCGTCGTCGACGTTGAGTACACCCCCAGCATCCGCGGGGGACGCACGAGGAGCGAGGCCCCGCTCCTTCATCGCATCAGAGGAGTGATTGGAGCTGACCAGCAAGCCGCGATTGGAACCTGATGGACAAATACGCGTCCGCGTAGGCCATACGAATATCGTCGGGATACACGGTCTCGAACCCTAGCCGCGCCTTGCAGACGTTCACCAAGGGCCACACGAAGCCCCAAAGTGTGTAGTAATCGATCTGAGCCTTCGTCAGAGCTCTACCTCCGGCTTCTAGGTAGGCGGCCATGAAATCACTCCAGTCGCAGATCTGAGTCACAGCTGGATACACGTAGCCAAGGTCCTGAGCAGGAGTGCCGATCCTGGCTGACTCCCAATCAATGATCGCGGCGACGCGGTCATTCGCCACGAGCATATTGTGGCAACCCAGATCACTGTGGACGAGTGCACGCGGTCCGTCGGCCAGTTCTATGTTGTCCTTGAGCCAGGCAAAGGCAATTTCCAACGTTATGGAGGGACTATCCAACGCGCGCCAATCGCGTTCGCACTCATTGATCTCGCGGAGCAACCGGTCACGAACACTCTCATGAGCACCGGTGACACGGTCGCCGAATTCTGAGTCCGGCACGGCATGCAATGCTGCCATCTCCCGGGCAAGGTCGAGGGCGACATCCGTGCCGCCGCCGCTCACGTCAAGAAAATCGCCGATATGCGCTCCTTCAACCCTGTCGAGCAAAAGGAATGGGCTTCCCAGTACGGCACCGGTGGTTTCCAATGCGTGCAAGAACGGCACCGCGACACCTGCGTCGAGAAGCGTCTTAACGATATCGAACTCGTCTACGACAGTGGTATCGACGGGACCTTCGGGCCAGTCCATTCGTACGACGAGCATCTCCGGCACGCCTTCTGCGCCCTCGATGCTCAGGAACAGAGTTTGCTTGGAAAATCCGCCGGGAATAGCCCTTACATTGCTGATCGTGAGGTTCGGACTGCTCGGGAACTGTGTGCGCAGCCACGATGTCAGCCTGTCGATCTTCTCTGAATCAAGCACCTCATCGGTTACGTCGACGTTGTCCTTTATCCCCAGCAGGTCTTCGTTCGCCGACATGAACTTGGTATCGACACACTGCTGGACGGCTGCGGCCTGACGGAGCAGTTCGCCCGCGAGGTCTTTCCCGTCTCGCCGGGTCGATTGCACGGCAAGGCGTGCGCAAACCTCCTGTACTGCGACTTCGGTACCGGCGTAATCGCGAGCCTCCAGGTGACGCTCCAGCTCCGTGACGAGATCTGCGTCCCCGGTGGCGCGTAGGAATGGGGCTGCGTCGGCGAGCCAACGCGCATATTCGTCCATAGCCTCTGATTGCAGGTTGGGGAGCCGGTCGGCGTCCGCGACCATGCGAGCCAGGATGCGACGCGCTAACAGCGTTGACATCTGCCGCGTCTCGAGCGCCGCGCCCGGGAGTGAACTGGCACTGATGGTGTTCATCGTGACCCTGATGAACGGTGTCGTCTGAAGCGCCTTCATCGCCCCACTCCTTTGCCATAATTCCGCGAATCAACGTGACCTATCAGTCGATCAATCTTCCACTGCCCACGTTCATTTACTGTCGTGAATTCGTAGCACCCAGTCGTCACGAGTGACGAAGCGTCATGTTCCGTCGAATAGAGCAACACGTATGCCTGCCCTGAGGCCGCCTGTGCGCCCTGGGCATCGAAGCGGACTGCCGTCAGTACATGCCTGCGTTCGACATTGTCGCGCTCGAATGCCTGCTGACGGGCGATTACCAGGTCCCTGAATTGCTCCCAACCTTCAACCAGAAGATCCTTACCGCACCACATCTCGACAGTCGGACGACTGCTGAACAAGCCGCAGAACTCTTCAAACCTAGAATGGTCGATAAAGAAGCCGTAACTGCTCAACACATTGATGATCGCGAGCCGGTCGCGAACATCAAACGTCGTATCCCCTGCTGAAACCAGGGTGGAGGCATCCATGATATGCCTTCTCTCATTGCATAGTTATATGATCCGCATAGGATTGAATGCGGAAGGCCAGCGGCAGGGTCAGAGGCAGTCTTGTGAGAAAACTCTACGACCGTCCCTTCCTGAAGCGGGAGGACCGCGGCCCGGAATCTACGAGGCGAGTCGGCGCCGCCGCCCGGCCAACTCCTCGCCTGGCGCGAGAGCTGCACAGTTGGCCCGGGCAGGTGCCGATGCCCTCGAGCCGACACCGACACCGAGTGGCGGGACGCCAGGTCGTTCCCGGGACACAAACCGCTCGCGTCCCGGGAACTCCTGGGTCCACACGTCGGCTATGCCGGTCGAACCCAGTGGCCGGTCTCCCCGCCCTCGTAGCCCAGAGCCCGGTACACGGCGTCGACGAGTGCCTGGCCGCGGTTGCCGACCGTGGTGCGGGAACTCATCTTGTTGTTCGTGTACCCGAAGGAGATCCGCGCACCCGGATCGGCGAACCCGAGGCGGCCCCCGAAGCCCGGGTGACCGAAGGCCTCGGTCGAGAGGACCATGCTGTCCGTGCCCGTGACCCGGCTGCGGCGGTTGTCCATGCTCCGCCAGAAGCCCAGCGTGTACGTCATGGGAACCAACAGCATCGCATCGACGCCGGCGGCCTGGGGAAATGCGAGCCGTGCCACGTCGCCGGGCCCCATCAGCCGGACTCCCCTGAACGCACCTCCAAGCGCCAGAGGCGCGTACATCCCCGCGATCGACCGCGCGTTTCCGATGCCGCCCGTGGACGCCATCTCGGCGGAGTAGGCCTCGGGACTGTCGGCCAGCCCAGCGCCGAAGTAGGCACCGCCGTTGAGCACCAGCATGTTCTGCAGGCTGCCCGGCTCCATCATCAGCTGGTGGACTGGATGGTCGAGATCCGGCGGCCCCGCGATCGCGGGCGCGACACGCGCGTGATGCTCGAGCGGCAACCCGATCCAGAAGTCGAGCCCAAGCGGCTCGGCCACTTCCTCGCGGAAGAACCGCCCGATCGACCTTCCGGTCACCCTCCTCACGATCTCCCCGACCAGGTACCCGTAGGCGAAACCGTGGTATCCGCTGCGCGTCCCGGGCTCCCACAGGGGCTCCTCGGCGGCGAGGTCGGCAACCACCTCATCCCAATGCAGTAGCGCATCGGCCTTCTGCGGCCTGCGGATGACGGGGACGCCGTCGAGGTGACTCAGCACCCATCGGACGGGAATGGTCTCCTTGCCCGCCTGAGCGAACTCGGGCCAGTACGTCGCGACAGGTGCGTCGAGGTCCAGCTCGCCCCGTGCCACGAGCACGTTCGCGCACAAGGAGACCGCCCCCTTGGTCACCGACTGCAGGACGGAGAGGGTGTCGGCCTCCCACGGCCGCCCGGTGTCGGGATCGGCGACACCGCCCCACAGGTCGACGACGGGCTCGCCGTCAAGGAAGACCGCGACCGAGGCCCCGATCTCGCCTCGCTCCTCGAAGTTGCGCTCGAACTCCTCTCGGACGCCGGCGAACCCCGGGGCGCAGTCACCACGCGCCCCGGACGTCGCCTGTGGGGCCGACATCAGACCATCACTCCCGCGGCCGAGGTCGTGAACTCGGGCATGACCTCGGCGCCGAAGAGCCGGAGCGAGTCCTGGATCTGCTTGTTCGTCATGTCGCCCAGCTGCGCCATCAGGATCAGCTGATCGACGTCCCGGTCCGCGTAGTACTGCACCACGTTCCGACAGGTCTCAGGCGAGCCCACGCAGAACAGGTTCGACTTGACGCCTTGACGGATGACCTGAGCCTGCGGGCTCAAGCCCCGCTTCTCCTCGTCGGTCAGCTCCGGCAGCGAGATGATGTCCGTGCCGACGCGCTTGTAGAACTCGTAGTCACGCGAGTCCGACTTGGACCAACCCTTCACGAAACCGTAGTTGCACTCCAGCCAGAACAGGAGGGAGGGAGCAGCTGTCTCCAACGCCTCCTCGTCGGTTTCCGCGCAGTAGAAGGTCGGTGCAAACGCAACGGTGTTGTTCACCAGGCCGTACGGCGTCTGCGCCTGGGCGGCAGCCGTTCGGTAAGAACGGATCGCAGCGTCGAGCTCGTCGGGGGTCCCGAGGCCGAACGCCAGCACGCCTGCGCCCAACTGTCCGGCGAGCTCCCAGCTTGAAGGCTGGGTGGCAGCCATCCACATCGGCGGGTGCGGGGTCTGGATCGGCTTCGGGTGGAGCCGCCTGGGGGGCATCGAGTAGAACTCGTCATTGAGCTCGAACTCGTCTTCACACCACAACTTCGGCAGGTTGCGCATGCCGTGCTCTTGCATGGGACGGGTGTCGTCGGGATCCACCCCGAACGCCACGACCTCCTCGTTGGTGAAACCCCGCCCTGAGCCGACGTCCAGGCGGCCGTCGCAGATGAGGTCCAGTGCGGCGGTCCGCTCCGCGATGCGCACCAGGTGGTTGACACCCTTGGAGAACTGCAGCACGCCGTGCCCCAGCCGGATCCGGGATGTCTGCGCGGCCAGCCACCCGAGGAACACCTCGGGGGCGGACGACGACGAGTACCCGGTCAGGAAGTGGTGCTCGACGACCCACGCGTAGTCGAAGCCCAGCTCCTCCGTCAGGACGACCTGTTCGGCCGCTTCGTGGTACACGTCGTACTCACGACGCTCGGGCCACGGCTCCGGCCCCGGCTCCAACTCGTACAGCGTTCCGAACTTCACGACGTTCCTCGCTTCTTCGTAGGGATCGGCATCGCGCCGGGGCGGCCGCCGCCCTGAATGCTGCTGCGGAAGCTCGCTTGTGTTCCGTGACACGGCCGGTTGCGCGACGACGCCAGAGTCGCACGGCGAAAACTGAAAAGTGTGTCTCACTTCACTACACCCGGCCCCGCTCGGCCGAGGAGCGCGGCACCGATCACCCAGCCCGGGCCAGCGGCCCGTCAGGCAAGCGAGCGCGGGCCGGTCCGGCGCTCGGATCCCGGTACGCACGGTGTCGTCCAGCCGCCTGGAGCGGCTGGCGGTCGGCTACCGGTGGTACCGATCCCTCGGCTTGGTGCGCCTACGCTTGCCGACGTGTACAGCGATGCGGACGGCCGGATGTGGCGGGACTACGACAAGGCCGGCCTCGATCCGATCCTGGAGGCAGCCCTCCAGGTCTTCGCGGCCAAGGGGTACCACGGAACCACCATCCGCGAGCTCGCGGCCGCTGCAGGCCTGTCGGTCGCGGGGCTCTACCACCACTACGCCTCCAAGCAGGACATCCTCTTCGCCCTGGTGACGTCGGTCATGACAGACCTCCTCGAACGGGTTGAGGGCGCGCTCGAGGACTCGCCGCCCGATGTCGGATCGCGATTCGCGCGCGTGGTCGAGTGCATGCTCCACTTCCATCTCTTCCAACGCGAAGCAGCGTTCGTCGCTTCGACCGAGCTGCGCAGCCTGGAAGGGTCCCACCGTCAGGAGTACGTCGCCATGCGTGACCGCGTCCAGGCAGCGATCGAGACGCAGATCGTGGCTGGACTGGACGCCGGGGAGTTCTCGACGCCCTTCCCTCATGAAGCCGCGCGCGCCGTTGCGACGCTGTGCGTGGGTGTCGCGTCGTGGTATCAGCCGGACGGAGAGCATTCGCCGGCGGAGGTCACGCGGAGACATCTGGAACTCGCTCGCCGTCTCGTTATGTGAGACAAAACCGATCGATCGATCGGTCGGCCGGGTAGGTTCCGTCACATGTCAGCTGATGGGCACACCGAAGGATCCCCGTTAACCCGATCGGTCGAGGTCGAGGCCTTGGTACGCCGGACATCGGCGTTCGTTCGCGAGCACGTGCTGCCGGTCGAGGACGAGTTCGGCGGGGACATCGAGCGTGCGGGCGGCGACGGGGTTCGGCGCGACCTGCAGAAGGCGGCGCGAGCGGAGGGTCTGCTGAGCCCGCACGCACCAGTGCGCTTCGGTGGCCTTGGGCTCGGCATGGTGGATCGTGCCCCGGTGTTCGAGGCGGCGGGCCACTCGTTGTTCGGCCCACTGGCGATCAACGCGGCCGCGCCGGACGAGGGCAACGTCCACCTGCTCGCCGAGGTGGCGACGCAAGGCCAGCAGGAGGAGTTCCTCCGACCGCTGGTGCTCGGGGAGGTCCGCTCCGCCTTCGCCATGACCGAGCCGGCGCCCGGCGCCGGTTCGGACCCGACCGCGCTCCGCACCGAGGCCCGCCGAGCTCCTGGCGGATGGCGGATCACGGGCAAGAAGTGGTTCATCACCGGTGCCGACGGGGCGGGCTTCTTCATCGTCATGGCTCGGACGTCGGGCGAGCCCGGGTCCGCCCACGGCGCAACCATGTTCCTGACGCCATCGAGCGCCGGTGGCATCGAGGTCGGGCGCCACATCCGCACTCTCGACCGATCCATGGTCGGCGGGCACTGCGAGGTGACGTTCGACGATCTGTTCGTGCCGGACGAACGGGTGCTGGGCGAGGTCGACCGTGGCTTCGCCAACGCGCAGGTGCGCCTCGGCCCGGCCCGGATGACCCACGTGATGCGATGGCTCGGCGCGGCCGTTCGCGGTCACGAGGTCGCCCTGCAGCACGTGGCAGAACGCACGGGCTTCGGGAGCCGGCTCGCGGACCTCGGCATGGTGCAGCAACAGGTTGCCGACAACGAGATCGACATCGCCGCCACCCGAGCACTGCTCGTCCACGCGTGCTGGGAGCTGGACCAGGGCGGCAAGGCGTCGATGTCGACATCGATCGCCAAGACCTTCGGTGCAGAGGCGATCGGACGGATCGTCGACCGCTCGATGCAACTGTGCGGCGGCCTCGGAGTGTCCGACGACCTACCGCTCGCCCGACTCTCTCGTGAGGTCCGGCCGTTCCGCATCTACGACGGCGCCTCCGAGGTACACCGCTACTCGATCGCCAGGCGGGCGGTCCATACGGCCACGAGGCAGTCAGGCGGGTCCGCGTCATGACCCAGCTCAGCGAACGTGAGCTCGCCGGGGTCGCGTCCCTCCTCATCGACGCTGGCGAGACGGTGGCTGGACAGCTGACGGCGACTCTGGTCGCTGGCGGACGGTCCAACCTCACCTACCGGCTCGACGACGGCACGTCGGCGTGGGCGCTGCGGCGGCCTCCGGCGGGTGCGGTGATCGAGTCCGCGCACGACGTGGCCCGGGAGTACCGCGTGATGGCGGCCCTCCGGTCGACCCCGGTACCGGTGCCGCGCGCGGTCGTTTGCGACGCGACCGGGGCCGTGCTCGGGGTACCAGCCGCTGTCGTGGCGTGGGTTCCCAGCCACACCGCTCGCAGTCGCGAGGACGTGGCCGACTGGTCGGGGGACGACTACCAGGCTTGCGCGACGGGACTCGTCGACGCGCTCGCGGCACTGCACGAGGTCGACCCAGCCGCCGTCGGCCTGGGCGAATTCGGACGCCCAGGAAGCTACGCCGCCCGCCAGCTGCGCCGCTGGTCGGGTCAGTGGCTGCGGATGGACGCACGGGACGTCCGGGCGGACCGGCTGCACGCGATGCTCGTCGACATGGTGCCCGACCAGGCCCGAACCTCGATCGTCCACGGCGACTACCGCGTGGACAACGTCCTGCTCGCTACCGGTGAATCTGGTCGTGTGCTGGCCATCGTCGACTGGGAACTGTCGACACTCGGCGACTCCGTCGCTGACGTCGCGACCATGTGCGCCTATCGTCACCCTGCTCTCGATGGCGTACTCGGGCTCGAGGCGGCTTGGACGAGTGAGGTGTTCCCGCGCCCCGAGGAGCTGCGCACCTCCTACGAGGAGCGCACCGGACGATCGCTTCTGGCGTTCGACTTCCATCTCGCACTCGCGTTCTACAAGCTGGCGGTCATCGCGGAGGGGATCGCCTACCGACATCGTGCCGGCGTCACAGCCGGCGATGGCTACGAGAGGGTCGCGGCCATGGTGCCGATCCTCCTCGAGCAGGGACTGGAGGTGGCAAGCCGTGGTGGCTGACCGTTCATCCCTGGGGACGGGCGCGTCCAAGGACTCGCCACGGCCGGGGCGCGTCCCGGCCGTGGCCACACGACCGCCGCGCGAGGCCAGAAGCGCCTCGGACAACAGCAGCAGCCCTGACCCAGCGCCCTGGTTCGACAAGAGGTGAGCGCACGTTCCCGGCTCGTTCGTGCTGCTCTCGGGCTGTCCGCCGTTGCTGCGACCGGTTCCGCGGTCGATCCTGACCACGGCGCCGGTGTGATCGTGCCGTCCTCGACCACCGGCGCCGGGCCTAGCCCGGCGTCTCGGCGTACGGCGCCTCGAAGGAAGCGCTGACCTCGCTCGTCGAGACGCTCAACGCAGGGGAAGCCCGGCAGCGCGGTGAGCGCCTCGCCTTCCGTCCCGTGCCGGCCTCGCGACAACCACGACCTGGCGATGCTGGCAAGCAGACACGTCCTTGCCAGACCCTCGACCGACGACGGATGGGGTGTCGGCTGTGGCCCCCGCCTGAGCGACCCATGACTCCGCGGACTGCACCTGCCGGGGCTGCCAGTCCGCGCAGCGGGCACCGTCGCGAGCAGCTGCAAGACCAATGAGCTCGACGTCATGACCTCGACCTCGAACACCTGCCCTCGCACCGGGCACGACCGAGGACGCTCTATCGTGGCGCTGCAGTCCTGTCCGCGCGGATCGTCCCATGATGCGACAACGCCAGGTGTGGCGTCACTGACAGACTTCGAGGCGCATCCCACGACCAACATGGGAATCGCGTCCCGTCAGCAACGCGCGTCCGAGGAGGCTGAGAGTGAACATCGCCTGGTGGCTCGAGCGGGCCGCTGACGAGTATCCCGACCACGTCGCGCTCGTGGACGGACGTTCGGGTTCGAGCTGGACCTACGCCGAGCTGCGGGACAACGCCGATCGCGTGGGCACCGTGCTGCGCGACCGGTTCGGCGTCCGGCCCGGCGAGGTCGTGGCTACGCTGCTACCCGACGACCTCTGGCACACCGCTATCTTCTTCGGGCTTCTCCGCATCGGGGCCGTCTTCAGCGGCTTCAACCGCACGCTCGGATTCGACAAGTTCGCCGCGGACGTCACGCGACTCGAGACTGAGACCCTTGTCGCCGGCCCCGACTATCTCGAGGTGGCGCACCGACTCGTTGCGGAGACCGGCGTGGGGCAGGTGATCGACGTCGGGACCGGCAGCGCCACTGACCTGCTCGACTTGGTCGTCACTGCTCCAGTCGGAGCTCCGGTCATCCCCCGTGTCGGGGACGACCCTGCCGCGGTCAACTTCACGGGCGGCACCTCGGGCGTCTCGAAGGGTGTCGTGTTCACCCACGGGAGCCTGAGCCTGTCTGCACAGGGCTCCTTGGTCCTCGACCGGCTCCGCTCGAGCGACGTGAACCTGTCCTGCATCTCTCTCTACCACTCCGGCGGGATCCATGATGCCGTGAAGTGGACGATGGCGGGTGCGACCAACGTCCTCACGGGTGGATGGGACGCCGACGTGGCCGCGCGCCTGATCGAGCACCATGCGCCGACCTGGATCTACTTCTGGGTTCCGACCATGGTTCGGGACCTCGAGCGGCATCCACGTTGGGGTGAACTGCCGTTGGCGGGCGTCCGCACGATCCTCTGCGGCGAGCCGGTCTCGGCCGAGCTGCAGGGCCGGCTGATCGAGCGCGGCATGGTCGCCCAGGATTCCTATGGCATGTCCGAGACGATGCCCGTCGGGATCCTCAAACCGCTCGTCGCGCACGGGGAGAGGCCGCCGCTGGGCTCGTGCGGCCGCCCGGTACCAGAGCTGTGCGAGACGGTCCTGAAGGACCCGGAGACCGGAGCACGCATCACTGAACCGGGGATCGTCGGGGAGGTCTGCGTCCGGGGCGGAGTCGTGTCGCCGGGGTACTACAACGACCCCGCGCGCACCGCCGAGGCGTTCGATGCGGAGGGCTTCCTGCACACGCGCGACGTCGCTTCCTTCGATGCGGACGGATGGTGGTTCCTCGGCGGAAGGACCGATGACATCATCAACTCGGGCGGCGAGAAGTTGTCGCTTGTCGAGGTCGAAGCCGTGCTGCGAAGCCACCCGGACGTGCTCGACGTCGCGTGTGTCTCCGTCGCCCACGAGCGCTTCGGTGAGGTCCCGGCCGCTGTGATCGTCACTGGACTGGACGAGGCCGCCGCCGCCCAAGCGCTCGACGCCCACTGCTTGCACCACCTCGAGCGATGGAAGCGTCCTCGGCTCTATGCGGCCGTCGAGTCCGTTCCTCGAACGATGCCCAAGCGCACCAAGGACATGAGGGCATTGCGCGATCTGGTCGCCGACATCGTCCTCTCCGATGCCGACAACGTGAGCCACCTGTCGAAGATCACCGTCCGGCCCTGATTCGGCTGCCGTACGCCACCCAGCGCCCTGCGTCGATGATTCGTGTGCCGGAGCGGGCGACGACGTCGAGATCTGCACAGCAGAGTTGATCCACACGTAGCGGCGACCGGACACACCTCGGCGGCGCGTTCGAATACACCGCCTTGACAACCGTGGTCGTCGGCGAGATCCCCGACGGCACCGCCATCCGTGCCTTCGACACCCCGTCAGCGGCCAGCCTCTTGATCGGTACTCAGTCCTCCAAAGTGATCACACTCCAATCGTTGAGTGCTCACTTTTCACCGCCGAAGCGGTTCAGCTTTCGAGCGCCGCCGACAACTCGATGCACGATGTCGGGCGTGCAGCAAGCTTGATCCCGCCCGTGGTCAGGTTCACTGCCCGTAGAGCTCGATAGAAATCGACGCGCCGCCTCCACGGATCCCCTGTCATGATGGCCCGCGGAATTCGAGAATGCCCACGACGCGGCACGCAACCGGATCCGCAGCTCGCGTGCCGGCAATCAAGGCCGCTGACGACGGCCCCATGCCGATGTGGCCACGGAGATGAGTATTTCGAACGGCAAACGAGCGCCGCTACGAAAGGCCAGGCTGCCGCCGATCCTGAGCCGAAGTCGCCCGATCACGGGATCCCGAATGCCATCACGGCGAACATGGTGCGTTCTCGTCGCCGGTCACGAAGCCTCCATGACAGACTCTTCGGTTTCCAGCCGCCGGAAGCGGCTGCCGTGAAACACCAGCGGCGCGACATCGGGCATCGCCTGCAACCCGAGAACGGCCAGCAGCACCATGGTGTGGTCGCCGGCCGGCACTTCGGCGTGGATGGCGCAGTCGAACGACGCGGCGGCGCCAGATACGAACAGCGCGCCCTCTGGGCTCGCGCTCCAAGCCATGCCAGCGAAGCGGTCACCGGTCTTCATGGACAGCCTGCGGCCCGACACAGCTTGATGCTCGGCCAGGACGCTGACGCCCAGCCTCGGGCTCTCGCGAAGCTTCGGCCAGGTGCTCGAGCTGCTCTGCACACACACCGACAGCAACGGGGGGGCCAGCGACACCGAGGTGAACGAGCTCACGGCCATCCCCACCGGCCCCTCTTCTCCGACAGCACAGACGGCGGTCACACCGCTGGGGAAGCAGCCGAATGCCTGGCGTAGCACGTCAGCGCGTTGGGGTAATGACTCGACGGTGATCACGGTTTCTCCTGGTCTAGTTGCGGGGTAGTCCGAGCACGCGTTCGCCGATGTAGTTCAGGATCGACTCGTTGTTCAATGGGGCGATCTGGAGGACGCGCAGCATCGGCCACAACGTGACGACATCGCTCTCGTAGACAAAGGCCGAGCCTCCGTGCGTCTGTATCGACGCCTCGACCGCGGCCAGCGCGGCCCGAGTACCCAGGAGCTTCGCCATGTTGGCCTGCTCGCCCGCATCCTTGCCACTGTCATAGGCGGCCGCGGCCGAGTACATGACCTGGCGGGCGGCTTCCATCTCAGCCTTGGCCAGTGCCAAGGGGTGCTGTACAGCCTGGTGCGCACCGATCGGAGTGCCGAACGGTGCGCGCACCTTGGCGTAGTCGACAGCCTTACGCAGCGCATACTCCCCAAGTCCCAATGCCCAGGCGGCGACGGTCACCCGTTCCTGGTTGAGGCACGAGAGCAGGTGGTCGAACCCGAGCCCTTGTTCCCCGATCAGCGCCTCAGCCGGCACCTCGACGTCATCGAAGAAGACCTCGTACTGGTTCTCCGGCGCGTACCACTGGATGTCGAGCCGACGCAGCTCGATTCCGGGCAGGGACATGTCCACGAGGAACAGCCCGAAACCTTGGCGGCGGCCCACCTCCTCGTCCGGCGCGGCGGTCCGCGCGAGGAGCAGTATGTGGTCCGACTCGTCTGCACCCGAGATGAACACCTTCTGGCCCTTGATGCGGTAGCTGCCGTCGGGCATCTGCCGAGCCAGCGTACGCGCGGCGAAGGAGTTCGTGCCGGCCTCCGGTTCGGTGACACCGAGACAGATCTTGCGTTTGCCCGAGATCGTGGCGACCACGTGGTCCTGGATCTGCTGGTCCGACCCGTGCTTCAGGATCGCTTCCCGGGAGAACGTGGTCAGCGAGTACTGCAGCGGAGGCACGCCGACACGCGCCAAGGCTTCCATGACTGCCGTGGTGCCGGTGAGGCCGCCACCGGCGCCACCAAGCTCTTCGGGCACGCCGATGGCGAGCAGGTCCGCCGCTACCAGTGCGTCCCACAGCTCCCTGGCATGCCCTCCTTCCCGTGCTCGTTGCAGGAACAGCGACCGCGGGAAGACCGCTGCCACGCCCTTGACCGCGTCGAAGACCGAAGCAACGAGCTCTCGGCTGTCCGGGTGCACCGTCGGCATCGCATCAACGTTCACATCGTTCTCCTGGATGGTCATCGGTTTCGGTAGCGCGGGGAGCGCTTTTCCATGAATGCGCGGGGGCCTTCCACCGCGTCCTCGGTGCGGAGAACCCGCTCGTTGAGCGCCAACTCCAGTGCGAAGCGAGGTTCGTTGCCGAGCGCCCGTACGGCGATCTCCTTGGCGGTCCGCACCGCGACCGGGGCATTGCGAGCGATGTCGCCTGCAACCTCCATCGCCCGCTCCCGCACTCGGGCAGCGGCGACCACCTCGGTCACCAGACCGTGCTGGGCGGCTCGCGGGGCGTCGATGTGGTCACCGGTCAGCAAGAGGTGCATCGCAATGGCCCACGGGACCTGCTGTGGCAGCCGCACGTGCGTGCCGCCGCCGGGCACCAGGCCCCACCGCACCTCGGGGAGCCCGAACACCGCATGCTCGGCCGCGACCCGAATGTCCGTGCCGAGCAGGATCTCGAGGCCGCCCGCCAGGCAGATGCCGTTGACGGCGGCGACGATCGGTTTGAACGCATCCGAGAAGAAGCGCTTCGCTGGATCCGGGACCAAGATCTCGAGCTCGCCCTTGGTGAGGCGGGGAATCAGCTCCCCGAGGTCTCCGCCCGCGCTGAAGGCCTTCTCGCCTGCTCCGGTCAGCACGATCGCCCGCACCTCCTGATCGCAGCAGGCAGCGTCCATGGCCTCGGCCAGCCGACGGATCATGTGCACGTTCAACGCGTTGTGCGCCCACGGACGGTCCAGAGTGATGACCGCGACCGCGCCATCGACCGCGTAGCCGACGTCGCCGTCGGCGACCGGGCCCTCAGTGTCGATGATGGACCCGCCATTGATTGCCGACATCGGCCTCGCCTCCTCGTCCCTTCGAACGATAGGGCCGGCAAGGCCGCCAGGATTGTCGCATCGTGGCACACGATGGCGGTGTGCGCGTCGGTGTGCCGGCGCACCGGCACGCATCGGATGAGGGAGCCGAAATCCGTCCTGCCCCATCGTGGAACACCCGGACGTGACGCCCTCGCGGGTGCCTCCTGCGGAAGTCCGGGATCATCGACACCCCTCGCCAGAAGGCCATCCGCGACTTCAGCTTCCGACAGGTCCATCCGCCGCACGCTCGACGTCGCCGTGGACCCATCGGCGGTCGCCGGTCGCATCAGCGAAGGCGCCGATGCGGTCGCGGGCGACTCGATTCAGGACCTGGTGCCGACCGCGTAGCCGTTCCCTGCTACCTGCCGAGGCGCCCGGACAGACGTGGCACGGGGGCAGGTGAGCAACGCCGTCGGGCTCGCAACCTGTGCCGTCACGACGGTCGCGGGGGACGCGGCTGTGCTCCAGCTCGTTGGCGCTGGTCGTGGTCACGAGATCAGGTCGCCGCGAGAATGCGGCGTCAGAAGATGGTGTAGCCACCGTCGACGACCACCTCGTTGCCGGTGTGGAACGTCAGCGCCGGATCGGCCAGGAAGGCCGCGACCTCATGGAACTCCTCCGGTTCGGCCCATCGCCGCACGGGTGTGCGTCGGGTGGTCGCGCGCATGAACTTCTCATCCTCACGCAGGTGGGTGTTCATCGCGGTCGCAGTCCAGCCCGGGATGAGGATGTTGACGCGGACCCCGTGCGGGGCCAGTTCGACGGCGAGCGTGCGACCCAGACCGATCAGTCCGTTCTTGCTGGTGGTGTACGCCGCCTGCCCGGCACCGCCGTACCGCGCGATCATCGAGGACACGACGATCATCGACCCGCCCTCGCCCCGTTCGACGAAGTGTCGCGCGGCCTCGCGCGTGCACAGGAAGCTGCCGTCGAGATTGGTGCGAAGCACGCGGTGCCATTCCTCGAGGTCGGTGTCCACGAAGGGTGCAGTCGACGCGATGCCCGCATTGGCGATGAGGCAGTCGACCTTGCCGTAGCGGGCGACCGTCTCGCGCATCGCCTCGGCGACGTCGAGCTCGTCGCCCGTGTCACAGGCGACCGCCGAGCTTTCGATCCCGGCCTCGCGCAGCTCGGCGAGGGCCTCGTCGTTCCGGGTCTTGGTGCGCGACCAGATCGCGATCGCTGCACCTTGTCGGCCCACGCCGTGAGCCATGCTGAGGCCGAGGCCGCTGTTGCCTCCGGTGACGACGATCGTGCGGCCGGTGAGGTCGACCATCAGTACGACCTCGGGAGCCCGACCATGCGCCCGCCGATGTGGTTGAGCACACCCCGCCAGCAGCTCCACTGCGCCTGCATCGGTTCACCACGGCGCCCACGCTCCTGGACGAGGGCACGCCCGAGGCCGATCACGACGTCGCGCACGACGCCGCGAAGTCCGCGCTCCCCCACGCTCGGCTCCTCGCGCACCACAAGCTCACGCGCCGTGAGTCCACGTGTTGTCATCGAGTGCCTTTCGTCACAGGTCGACCGGGTCGGCGGGCGCTCAGGCCGGATGGGGAAGGCCTGCAAGGTCGGCGAGGCGCCGGCGGTGCCATGAGGGAGTGCCGAGCGCCAACGCGTCCGTACGGGCTCGCTTGACGTAAAGATGGGCAGGGTGCTCCCAGGTGAAGCCGATGCCGCCGTGGAGCTGAAGGCACTCTTCGGCTGCTCGAAGAGCCACCTCGCCACAGACCGCTTGGGCGAGTGACGCCGCGACCGACAGGTCGCTCGCGTCCGGGCCGTCCGTGGCCGAGGCGCAGGCTGCGGCGTACCGGGCGACAGCACGCGCTTGGGTCACGGATGTCCACAGATCGGCAAGGCGGTGCTTGAGCGCCTGGTAGGAGCCCAGAACGCGGCCGAACTGGCGACGTTGCTTGAGGTAGTCGACTGTCAGTTCAAGCACCCGCTCGGCAAGGCCGAGCTGCTCCGAGGCGAGCAGAGCCGCGGCCAGGTCAGCGCTGCGGGCCAGCGCGACGACGACCTCGGGCCCCTCGGCCACGACCGCGGCTTCGACGCCCTCGAACGTCACGTCCGCGACCCTACGAGTCATGTCGAGGGACGGCACAGCGAGGGCATCGGCCTGCTCGGCGGCAACGACGAGCAATGCGTCGGCGACCGGGACGAGCAGATGGGTCGCCTCCGCGACGCCAGCCACGGTGCGTACCGTCCCCGACACCACACGGCCGTCCCACGTCAGCCCCTCGGGAGGCACGAGCGGGGCAGCAAACGACGCAACGACGGCGCCAACGGCCTCACCGGTGGCCAGCTCACCCAGCAGGTCGATCGCTCCCGCCTCGTGGGCGAGCGAGGTCGCCAGCACAGCACTGGTGAAGAACGGGACATCGACGACGCCGCGCCCCAGCTCTTCGAGCACAACCGCCACCTCGCGCCAGGAAGCACCGGCACCGCCGAGCTCCGCAGGGACAGCCAACGCGGCGACACCGAGCTCTTCGACCAGCCCCGACCAGATCTGGCGAGCGCCCTTGCCGTACGCGTCCTCCTGGTCGCTGCGATCGAGGATCTCCTCGATCGGCGCCCGGTCGGCCAGCATGACACGCACGGCCCTGCGCAGATCGTCCTCCACATCGGCGTAGAGCAATGACGGTATCTGGCTCACTTCGGCAGATCCTTCCACGGGATGTCCGTGTCGACACGCGGCTCGGATGGCAGCCCGAGGACCCGCTCGGAGATGATGTTGCGCATGATCTCCGAGGTCCCGCCCTCGATGGAGTTGGCGCGATTGCGCAGGTACCAGTAGCCAGCGACCCGGTCGGGCGGGCTCGAGAAGTCCGGCCGACGCAGTGACCAGTCGTCGTACCTCAGCGCCTCGGACCCCAGGAGGTCGAGCTGCAGAGAGGCGGCTGCCTGCGCCAGCTCCGCGAACGCGAGCTTGAGGCCCGACCCCTCCGGGCCGGGCGCGCCGACTTCGAGCTGCTGCCCGAGCCGTGCCCCGGTCAGCCGCAGGGCCTCGGCATCCGTCCACAGCCGCAACAGCGCGTCGAAGTTCTCGGGACGTCTGGCTTGCGGGCTCTCCCGCCACAGGCGGACCACGTCGCCGATCGGTCCCGACTCTCGAGTCCCGGCACCACCACCGATAGCGACCCGCTCGTTCATGAGCGTCGCCTGGGTGACCTTCCAGCCCTCGCCGATCTCTCCGAGGCGGTTCTCGTCGGGCACGCGAACGTCATCGAGGAAGACCTCGTTGAACTCGGCCTCACCCGTCAGCTGGCGCAGGGAGCGGACGTCGACACCTGGGGTCGTCAGGTCGAGCACGAAGTAGGACAGTCCTTGATGCTTCGGGAGCGTCGGGCCCGTGCGGACCAACAGCAGTGCCCAGCGGGCGTCGTGTGCCAGGGACGTCCAGACCTTCTGGCCGTTCACGACCCACGCGTCGCCGTCACGTCTGGCCGATGCGCCTGCGGCAGCGAGGTCGGAGCCCGCCCCGGGCTCGCTGAAGAGCTGGCACCAGATCTCCTCGCCGGTCCACAGTGGCGGGATCCAACGCTGCTGCTGCTCGGGCGTGGCATAGCGAAGCACGGTCGGCGCGGCCATACCGAGGCCGATCACGTTGCCGTGCGGGCGATTGTCAGGAGCGCCGGCGGCCGCGAACACGGCATCGACATCAGGCTGGTACCGGGCGTCGAGGCCGAGCCCGCCGAGGCCCTCCGGATAGTGCACCCAGGCCAGGCCCGCCGCGAACCGCGCCCGTAGAAACTCCAGTCGATCGGTTGTTTCGGGAGGGTGCGCCGTCAGGACGCCCTCGATCCGCCGAGCCAGGTCGACTGCAACATCCGTCATGCGTCTGAGGCTCGCACGCACCTCGCGTGCTCGGGTGTCGCACTCTCGGTCACCACCGCAAACCCTCCCGCGCTGTCGCGCGATGGGACACCCGCGGCCCCGCCGCGCGGCCTACCTTTGCATCACCAGGACAAGGAAGGTCACATGAAGCCACCTATCGGTCGAGGTGCCGCACAACGCGCGGTTGCCCCGGTCCACGTCGTCGGCGCTGCCTCGACGAGGTTCCTGCCGGAGCACGATGCGATGCTCGACGAGCTGGTCTTCGAGGCGGTGTACAAGGCGCTGCGTGAGTGCGGACTGCGCAAGCAGGATCTAGGGCTCTCCGTGCTCGCCTCAATGGACGTCCTCGACGGGCGCAGCATCTCGAGCGGTCTCACGAACTCCGCCGCCGGCGGCTATCTCGGCGACTCCTTCCGGGTCGAGGGTGACGCGGGGCTCGCGATCGTCTGCGCCGCCCAGGCCATCGCCTCGGGCGACGTCGAGGTCGCTGTGGCGGTTGGCGTCTACAACCCCGAGAGGTCCGGCGGCGCGGCCACGCGACGGGCGTTCGTCGAGCAGGTCTCGAACCTCGGCTTCGAGCCCCATTTCGACCGACCCATCGCGATGACGGCGAACGCGAGCTACGCACTCCAGGCGGGCTACGGACTCGTCGACCGGACCGTCGCGGACTACGCAACGCTCGCTGCCGACGAGATCAGCCGGGGCGGGGGCCTCGAGCGTTCACTGCGGCGCTTCGCCGCAACGCAGGACGACGTGCTCGCCTCCGTCCCGATCGCCTGGCCGCTGCACGAGCTGATGCTCCCGGCCTACTCCACCGGCGCGGTCGCCATCGTCCTGGCCTCGCCTGCTCGGGCGGGCCGGTGCCTGGGCCGCGACGCGCGGTTGACGGGCCTCGGACATGCGACCGGTGGCTACACCTGGCCAGGCGAGTGGCTCACCGACCCCGGTGCGACCAGCCGACGAGCAGCCCGGATGGCGCTCGCCCAGGCCGCCGTCAGCCCTGACCAGATCGAGCTGGCCGAGATCTCCGCACCCACGCCAGCCCTGCACCGGCCCTACGTTGATGCGCTGGGCGTCGGTGGCGAGACCACCATCAACGCGAGCGGTGGGCTTCGCAGCAACTTTCCCGGCCTGGCCAACGGCGCCCTGCGCTTGCTGGAAGTGGTCGACCTGCTCAGTGTCCGCCCGCGAGGGACGACCGCGGTCAGTCACTCCGTGGATACCGAGACAGGCATCGTCTCGGAGGACGTGACCCTTCTTGTGGCGGAGGCGATTTGATGGCGTATCGAGCAGCGGTCGCGGGGGTCGGCCTGACCGAGGCGACCTCGCCGCGCAAGCAGACACGATCCACGATCGAGCTGTGTCAGCAGGCGGTCCAGGCGACACTTGCGCACAGCGGGGCGTCTCCCGACAGCATCGACGCGATCGTCACCGGCAACATCGACGGCTTCGAGGGAACCGTGCTCGGTGCCAAGCACGTGACCCGCCTGCTCGGCATTGGCGCGGACTTGCCGGTGACGATCGTCAACACCGGCGGCACCACTGGAGGCAACCTGATGCAGGTGGCCGCGCGGATGGTCCGCTCTGGCACGCACCGCCGGGTACTTGTCCTCGGCGGCCCGACCTTCTTCGGGTCGACCGACCTGCAGAGCGCCATCAACACCAACTCGCCGATGATCATTGAGCAGCCGCTCGGGATGGGCGGCTATCACATGGGTGCGTTCGCAGCGAGCGCCTACCAGGAGCGATACGGCCTCACAGCAGATGATCTCGCCGCGGTCGCCGTCGCCGACCACGCGAAGGCCTCGCGCAACCCGTTCGCACACCTGCGCTACGAGATGACCCCTGAGGAGGTGCTCGCAGGCAGGCCCTTGTCGTCGCCACTGACGCAGCCGATGGTGTGCCCGATCTCGACCTCTGCTGTCGCGATGCTGGTAGCGGACCCGGAAGATGTCGCCGACCTCGCGACAACGCCGGCACTCATCAAGGCGATGGGCATGTCGGCCGACCCCTACTTGGGCGGCGGCAAGGGCGACTTCTCACGGATGCAGAACCTCGCGAACCTTGCCCGGCGGGTCTACGCACTCGCCGACATCCGCGACCCGCTCGGCGAGTTCGACGCGGTGGAGATCTTCGCCCCGTACGCCCACATGCAGCCGATGCAGCTCGAGGCCCTCGGCTTCGCGCCTCCCGGCGGCGGAATCGACCTGATCCGCAGCGGCGCGACCGACGCCGGTGGCACATTGCCGACGAACATGTCAGGCGGCCCGAAATGCACCAATGCCGGCGTTGCCGGCGAGCTCGCCCCGTATGCCTACGCCGCTCTGCAGGTCATGGGCGACGCCCCCGCCTCGATCCAGATACCGGGAGCGCGCCGTTCCCTGGGTCACGGCACCGGGGGGTCCTTCTTCCAGTTCGAGAACCTCGCCATCTTCGAGTCCCTTGCAAGGAGCAACTGACATGACGACCACAGCCAACACTGAGACCGCCGCGCCGACGCAGGCTGTGCACTGGGACCTCCACTACGACATCCACCTCGGGGAGACGTGGAGCCAGTTCATGGAGGGCCTGCGGCAGAAGAAGATCCTCGCCACCGGATGCAGCTCATGCGTGCGGGTGTTCGTCCCACCGCAGGCCTACTGCGAGTCGTGCTTTGAGCCGACCGACGGCTGGCGGGAGCTGCCCCACGAAGGCACCCTCGAAGTCTTCACCGTGGCCTGGCACGGCTTCACCGGGGGTCCTCAGGCGCCGTACGCCATCGGCGCAATCCGTCTCGATGGGGCCAGCACCCTGCTCATGCACTGGGTCGTCGGCGTCGACTTCACACCGGGCGCCGACGTGCGCGAGCAGCTTCCCTTCGGCACCCGGGTGCGAGCCGTCTGGGCCGAGGAGCGCACCGGTCAGATCCTCGACATCGCCCACTTCGAGCCGGTGGGCTGAGTGTGTGCCGGCGCCATGTGACGTGGCCGGCCCGCGTCCTCACGACGGCCGGGCCGGCCATCTCGCGTCACATCGCCAATCCGCCGTCGACCGGCAGGACCACACCGGTGACGTATGCGCTCTCCTCAGCGGCCAGATAGCCGACGGCTGTGGCCATCTCGGACGGCTTCGCGAAGCGTCCGAGGGGGACGGTCGCGGTCATTTCTGCGAGCCGCTCTTTGCTGACGGCAGCGACCATGGCTGTCTCGGCGTTGGGCGAGATCGCGTTGACCGTGATGCCGAAGCCGGCGGTCTCCTTCGCGGTGGTCTTGGTGAAGGCGATGATGCCGCCCTTCGCGGCCGCGTAGTTCGCTTGCCCGATGGCGCCGTGCATGCCGGTGTACGACGTCACGTTGATGATGCGTCCGTAGCCCGCGGCACGCATGACCGGAACCACCGCGCGAGTGACGGCGAACGTGCCGCCCAAGTGGACCGCGAGCACGTCGGTCCACTGCTCGTCGGTCATCTTCCAGACGACGGTGTCTCGGGTGATGCCGGCGTTGTTCACCGCGATTTCGATGCCGCCCGCCCCGTGCGCGATGTCGCCGATCGCCGCGTCGACGGCGGCAGTGTCACTGACGTCGAGCGCGTAGGTCGTCACGTTCTCAGTGGTGTCTGGCCACACCTCGCCGAGCACGGCCTCGTCGCGGTCCAGGACGGCCACTCTCGCGCCCGCCCGTTGGAACATCGAGGCGATCTCGAAGCCGATCCCTTGTGCACCGCCGGTGACCAGTGCCGTGCGACCGGTGAAGTCGAAGGAGATGCTCACGCCGTGAGCCTCTCGATGATCGTCGCGTTGGCCATCCCGCCGCCCTCGCACATCGTCTGCAGCCCGTAGCGACCGCCGGACGCCTCGAGGTTGGTGAGCATCGTGGTCAGCAGGCGCGTGCCCGAGGCACCCAGGGCGTGGCCGAGAGCGATCGCGCCGCCGGCCGGGTTGAGCCGGTCTGGAGCGGCACCCGTTTCGGCGAGCCAGCACAACGGAACGGGCGCGAAGGCCTCGTTGATCTCGAAGGTGTCGATCTCATCGATCGTCAAGCCGGCTCGCTTGAGAACCTTCTCGGTCGCCGGGATCACGCCGGTGAGCATGTAGAGCGGATCGCTGCCGGTGACTGCGAAGGAATGAAACCGCGCCCGCGGCGTCAGCCCGAGCTCGACGGCCTTGTCTTCGCTCATGATGAGAACCGCGGAGGCGGCATCGGTGAGCGGCGAGGAGTTGCCCGCGGTGATGCTCCACTGGATCTGGGGGAACCGGGCAGAGAACTCCTCGGACTCGAAGGATGCGCGCAGCCCGCCGAGACCCTCGGCGGTCGTCGAGGCGCGCAGGGTCTCGTTGACGGTGTGGAGGCTGCCGTCAGGAAGCGTGATCGGCACTGTCTCGTTGTCGAGCAGGCCCGAAGCGACCGCCGCCGCCGCGAGCCCATGGGAGCGCGCGGAGAACTCGTCGAGGTCGGCGCGCGAGAGCTTCCAATCGGCAGCGATCAGCTCCGCAGAGATCCCCTGGCCCACCAGCCCCTCGGGGTAGCGCCCCGCAAGCGGGGCACCGTTCGGGTCTTGGCCCTGCGAGCTGGCGCCCATCGGGATGCGGCTCATCGACTCGACGCCACAGGCGATGGCGACGTCGTACGCGCCGGCCATGATGCCTTGGGCGGCGAAGTGGGCAGCCTGCTGGCTCGACCCGCACTGGCGATCCACGCTGGTGCCAGGCACCGATTCCGGCAAGCCGGCGGCGAGCAGCGCAGTCCGAGCGATGTTGAGCGCCTGCTCGCCGGTCTGGGACACACAGCCGGCGATGACGTCGTCGATGAGCGCCGGGTCCAGGTCGTTGCGGTCGAGCAGACCCCTGAGGGTCTGCTGAAGAAGGTCCACCGGGTGCACGCCGGAGAGGGCGCCGCCGGGCTTGCCCTTGCCGGACGCGGTACGGACGGCGTCGACGATCACAGCACTGCGCATGGTTCTTCTCTCTTCGGATTCTTTAGGGGGTCACCAGCACGCTACGTCGACTGACCCGGCCGCGGATGTCTCGTTCTGCTACGGCCCGTGGCCACCGGTCAGGCCCGCCACAGGTGCGGACCGGGTCGGGTCAACACCAGCGACGGCACAACGGTGCCCTTGCTCAGCCGGGCCAGGGAGACGACCGCCTCGGCGACGTCAGCGACGGGGATCATCTCCTCGGGCGGCACTTGTTCGGAGAGGCTCTCGGTCATCGCCGTGGCGACGTATCCCGGGCACACGGCTGTCGCCGAGACCCCGCGTCCGGACTCCTCGGTGCTGACGGCCTCGCACCACGAGATCAGCGCCGCCTTGGTGGCCCCGTAGGCCGAGTTCAGCGGCTCGCCGACGACACCGGTCGTCGAAGCCACCGCGATGACCCGCCCGCCGAGCCGGCTGCGCCGGCCAGCCTGTCGAAGGAGCGGCAGGAGCTCCTGGGTGAGCACGAAGGCCGAGCGCATGTTGACGGCGAAGAGGGTGTCGAAGCGGTGCACCGGGTAGTCAGCGAACGCACCTATCGATCCCATGCCCGCATTCAGGACGAGGAGGTCGAGCGCGCCGTGGGCGCTGCGGTGTGCTTCCGCGAGCTGGCGCACATCGGTCTCGTCGGCCATGTTGGCGACCACGGTCTGGACCCGTACGCGGTGCTTGCTGCGCAGCTCACCGGCGAGGGTGTCGAGGGCTTCGAGGCTCCGTGCACTGATCGTGAGGTCGTAGCCGTGCTCGGCCAGCCGGCAGGCGACCGCCTCACCTATTCCACGGGAGGCGCCGGTGACGAGTGCTGCGCGACTCACTCTGGCGCCATCCGGATCGCGCCGTCGAGGCGTATCACCTCGCCGTTGAGCATCGCGTTGGTCACGATGTGCATCGCAAGGTCGGCGTACTCCCGCGGCTCACCGAGGCGGGCAGGATGCGGCACTTGGGCTGCGATCGAGACGCGCATCCTTTCCGACAGGCCAGCCAGGATCGGCGTCTCGAACATGCCCGGCGCGATGGCCATCACGCGAATTTGGTGCCGGGCCAGGTCCCGGGCGACCGGAAGAGTCATGCCGGCGATGCCGGCCTTGGAGGCAGAGTACGACGCCTGACCGATCTGCCCGTCGAAAGCAGCGACCGACGCCGTGTTGACGATGACGCCACGCTCGCCGTCGATGACCGGCGTGTTGCTCACCATCGCGGAGGCGGCCAGCCGGATCACGTTGAACGTGCCGACGAGATTGATCTCCACCACCCGGCGGAACCGCTCCAGATCGAGGGCACCGTCGCGACCTACAGTGCGCGCCGGGTCACCGACGCCCGCACAGTTGACGATGACCCGCAGCGGCCCGCGCCCGGTGGCGACATCGACCGCCGCCGCGACCTGGTCGGGGTCTCGTACGTCGGCCGGTGCGAACACGGCAGTCGAGCCGAGATCGGCCGCCACCTGACCGCCCGCAGACGACGGCAGGTCGACGAGGACGACCTGTGCATCCCGGTCGACGAGGGCCCGGGCCGTCGCGAGCCCCAACCCTGATGCCGCTCCCGTCACCACTGCGACCGATCCAGCCGGATCCACCACCTTGCTCCTCACCACATCGTGAACGCTTCGCCACCGGCGCATCGACCGGGTGTTCGCAGGTTACGGCGGCGGATGCGGGCACGGCTGTCGCGATTCAGGACAACCGCTCGAACACTGGTGGCGTGGAGATCGCCGTGCGACGACGATGCAGGCGCCCACCGGGGCGAGGTCGGGCACTGCCGGCGCTCGTCCACGTGCCGCGACCGTCAGAGGCCACGGCCAGGTGCTCATCCGCCTGACCGACGCCGGCCGGTGCCGCTCCGACCCGGGCATCGTGCCCCACCACCAGAGGCAGTCGCCGACCGGGCTGACCAGGGGTACGCGGCGGTCACGCTGACCGCCTTCGCGGTCGACCGTCGTTTGTCGTGGCTGGCGCGGACTCCACAAGGCCCCGACGAGGGCGCTTCGGGCCATGTTCAGCGCCTGGCCAGCCGGCGCGCGGAAATCAGCTCCGATCACATCGTCGATGCTCGCCCGCTCACGGCCGGACGGCTCCCTTGGCCGGATCACCGGCGGGCAGCGCCTGCAACAGCTGCAACTCGGGGGAACGAGCCAGCTTGCCCGCCATCATCGCTGCTCCGGATCGGGCGGCGTCGCCGCCCTGGTGCGCCCGGAACGCGTCGGCATCCCGCCAGCGCTCGATCGCCACGATCTGGTCCTCGGTCCGGTGCAACGCGTAGAGATCACATCCCGGCTCGGCATGGAAAGCAGAGATCGCCGATTGGAGCTTCTCCGTCAACTCATCGAGGCACTCCGGTTTGGGTGTGATCGTGACCATGACTAGGACAGACATGCCATTCCTTCCTTGTGATGAATGTGCGTCGAGCGCGCGACGGTGGGCGCGCGGCTGGTGCGCGGCGCTGCTGCCACCCCCGACCAGAGCAGGGACCCGTTCCGCTTCCGAAGCGGCGCCCCGAGACACGGTGCGTGGTGCTTCAGGTGGTGTCGGTGAGCTCATCCGCCGAACGCCTTGGCGGCGAGCGCCTCGCGGTACTCCGAGGGAGAGCCGAGGAACGCCTTCGACACCGTGGCGCGCCGGAAGAACAGGTGAGCCGGGTGCTCCCAGGTGAATCCGATGCCGCCATGCACCTGCACGTTCGCCCCCGCAGCCGCGGTATAGGCCTCCGACGCGAGGATCTGGGCGACCGAGATCGCTTCGGCGCGCTCGTCGAGATCTTCCCGCTCGACGGCGTGGGCAGCATGCTGGGCGGCCGTCGACGCCGATTCGACTGCGACCAGGACGTCGGCCAGCAGATGCTTGATGGCTTGGAAGGAGCCGATCGGGCGCCCGAACTGCGTGCGGGACAGGGCGTACTCCGTCGCCATCTCCACACACCGAGCGGCGCCGCCGAGCTGCTCGAATGCCAGCGCGACGGCCGCCTGGCCGCGCACCTCGGCGATGATGTGATCACCTCGCCCAGCATCGCCGACCGGAACTCCGACGGCACCGATCAGCCGCACCTCGACGAGCGGCCGAGTCAGGTCCAGGCACGGAGGAATTTCGAGGGTCACACCGTCACCGGCCAGGTCGACCGCGAACAGGCGTGACCCCTGATCGGTTCGCGCGGCGAGAAGCATGAGCTCCACGTCGGCCGCGTCGGTGACATGGGTCATATGTCCGGATACTCGCCACGTCCCGTCGACCAGCTCCGCGGAGGGCGTCGACCCCTCACCGGCTGCCTCCTGCAGTGCGACAGTGCCCGAGAGCGACCCCTCAGCCAGCTTCGGCAGGAAGTCCGCGCACCGCTCGCGGTCGCCGGACAGCAGAATCGCCGGGGCTGCCAGTGCGGTCGTCGAGAACAGCCCCCGCGGGGCGAGCGCCCTGCCGGTCTCGGCGAACACCACCGCCTTTTCGTGAAAGCTGGAACCTACTCCTCCGAACTCCTCCGGAATCCCGATGGCGTGGACCCCGATCTCTGCGGCAAGGCGTGTCCAGACCTGCCCGCCTGCCGCAGTCGAGGGTCCCGTGAGCGCCTCGACGGTCGGCTCGATGTTCTTGGCGAGTAGGGCGCGCAGCGCCGAGGCGAGTGCATCCTGCTCCTCCGTCCAGACCCAGCTCATGACGCGCGAGCCTCCTGCACCCGCGGTTCACGCGGAAGCCCCAACACCTGCTCGGCAAGCGTGTTTCGTTGGATCTGGCTGGACCCTCCGTAGATCGTCGCACCGCGAGCCATGAGATACGCCGTGGACCACGCGTCAGGCGAGTTGGGGGTGCCGACCGGGTCCGGACCGAGCTCGGGAATCGGCTCGCTGACCCCTCCGACGGCGCCGGCGACTCCCAGCACGTCCATGACGAACGTGGTCAGGTCCCGGTGGTACTCGGTCTCGTACAACTTGGTCACGGACGATGCCGCGCTGGGTGGTTCGCCCGATGCCGCGGAGGCGAGCGACCGGGCTGCCAGGTGCCGCATCGCCGCCACAGTTGCGGTGAATTCGCCGATGCGTTGCCGAACAACCGGGTCGTGCTGCAGCCGGGCGTCCCGGATCAGCTGGATCACGCGCCCGAGCTCCTGCTCGTAGAGGGCGTGCAGCGCTCCTCCTCCTGTTCGCTCGTGGCCGAGCAGGGTCAGGGCGACCGTTGCCCCCTCTCCACGCCCGCCGACGAGGTGTTCCGGGGCCGCAACGGCTCCGGAGAAGAAGACCTCGCTGAGCTCGTCGGTTCCCGTCATGGTGCGGATCGGCCGCACGGTCACGCCTGGCTGGTCGAGTGGGATCAGGAGCATGGAGATGCCCGCCGCGCCGCGCACGCCCGGCTCGGTCCGGACCAGCGTGAAGATCCAATTGGCCTCCATGCCGCCTGTCTGCCACACCTTCTGACCGTCCACCCGCCAGCGGCCGTGCTCGTCGAGCACAGCCGTCGTTCGTAGGCTGAACAGATCACTGCCCGCCTCGGGCTCGGAGTAGCCCTGGGCCCAGCGGTGCTCCGCGCTGATGATCCGAGGCAGGAAGTACTCCTTCTGCTCTGGGCTGCCGCACGCGAGCAGGGTGGGGCCCAACAGGCTGATCCCGATGCGGTCGCTCAGGTAGGGCGTGAGTGTCGCACCGGCGCGCACGAACTCTTCCTGGAGCACGGACTGCTCCCACACACCGACTCCTCGGCCCCCGTACTCCGTGGGCCACGCCGCCGCGAGGAGCCGGTTCTCGAGCAAGAGTGTGCGCCATCGCGGAAGGAAGGCGCCGCGTTCCTCGACGGTGAGGGCACCCAGACCGGACCAGCCGTCGGGGAGCGCCCGGGCGAGGAAGTCGATCACCTCCGACCGGAACACCTCAGCCGACTCCGGATACATCTGCTCCACAGGATCTCCTCGGGGAATGGGTCCTACGTACACGTGGTCGAGCGCCACAGAGGCTCACGCAGGCTTTGGGCAGCAATGCCCCTCGTCTGAGCGGCAGCCCGCGGCCGATCGAGCACTCAACACGACCATTGCAGGACCGGAAGTGTCCCGGCGGAACCGTTCAAGCCTCGTCGGCCGGCAAAGGTCACACGGTGCACCTTGGATTCCGCGGACTCCGTCCGCAAGTCCCGTGCGCGGAATGCCTCAGCTGCGAATTGCACGTGCCACTCGTGCCGACACCGCCTGCGACCTGCGACTGTCGCGCGCAGGGCCGCCGTTTGAAGGGCCGTTGCAGACGCCGCTCGGGCGTCCTGTCTTGCGACACATGAGCCGCTCGCGGCCACCCTAGGGTCGACCTCGGCGCAACCGCGGATGTCACACGATGCGGGAACGTGCCCTCCTGTTCACGGAATCCGAGATGATTGGTGGGGCCGATGAAGGCGGCGGAAGAACTGGAAAGACCTGTTGCCTCGTTGGCGGAGCTGCTTCGTCGGCGTGCCACCGAGTCTCAGTCGGCGACCGCACTCCGCACCGATGCTGGCGCGATCACGTATGCCGAGCTGGATGCCCGGGCGGATCGGGTAGCGGCGGCTCTGTGTGCATCAGGACTTCCCGCCGGAGCGCGGGTCGGCTTCCTGGACCGGAATTCGCCGATCTGCGTCGAGCTGCTGTTCGGCGTCGCCAGGGCAGGGATGGTGCTGGTTCCGCTGAACTGGCGCCTCAGCCCCTCGGAGCTCGCCGAGATAGTCACCGATGCGGGCATCTCCCTTCTCGTCGCCGGACGGGAGTTCCTGTCCCTGGTCGCCGGTCACGACGGCACCGACGAGTCGCAGACGCTCGGCGACTGGCTGGATGGACGTGGGGATGCGCCGCCGTGCCTGTCACCGGATCCGGAGCGCGTGGTGGTTCAGATCTACACCTCGGGCACCACCGGAAGGTTCAAAGGCGTCATGCTGGCCGACGCCGCGATGACTGCCCATCTCGGCGAGCTGGCCACCGTGCTGGGTTACAACTCTTCCTCCGTGAATCTCACCGCGACGCCGATGTTTCACGTGGCGGGCATCTGCAGTGTCCTGCTCGGGCTCGTCCACGGCGGCCAGACCGTGCTGCTGCGGGATGTCGATCTCGACGTCCTGGCTCGGGCCTTGCCGCTGTACCGCATCACGCACGCGTTTCTCGTCCCGACGGTGGTGGCAGGGCTCCTCGACCGACAGCCGGCCATCGACTGGACGCACCTGGAAACCGTGATGTACGGCGCTTCGGTGATCTCCACTCCGCTTCTCCAGCGGGCACTCCGCGAGATCGGTTGCTCATTCATCCAGGTCTACGGCTTGACCGAGTCCCGTGGATCCTCCACGGTGCTGCCTCCGGAAGCTCACGACCCGGACCGCCCGGCGCTCCTCGGATCCTGCGGGCGACCGCTGCCGTGGGTGGAGATTCGGGTCGTCGACCCGGAGACGGGCGAGGACGTGACTCCGGGCCGCACCGGGGAGCTGTGGATCCGGTCGCCGCACAACATGGCCGGCTACTGGAACGCGCCCGAGGCCACGAACGAGGTGATCGTCGACGACGGTTGGCTACGGACGGGCGATGCGGGCCACGTCGACGATGAGGGCTGGTACTACATCGACGACCGACTCAAGGACTTGATCGTCTCGGGTGGGGAGAACATCTACCCCGCCGAGATCGAGCGCCTTCTCGATGGTCGTGAGGACGTCGCCAGCGTCGCGGTCATCGGTATCCCCCACGAGCGCTGGGGCGAGACTCCGGCTGCCCTCATCGTCCCCCGCGATGTCGGGTCCCCTCCGTCCGCCGAGGAACTCATCGGCTTCTGTAGGACCCACCTCGCCCACTACAAGTGCCCGACGGTCATCGAGTTCGTCGCCGAGCTACCGCGGAACTCGATTGGCAAGGTCCTCAAAGGTGAGCTGCGGAAGCACTACTGGCAGGGCTACGACCGGCGGATCAATTGATACCCGAAGTGGAAACAGGGCCGTCCGGATCGACGCCCTCCGAGCGATTGACAGAAGGCCCATGGTGAACGAGAAGTACAACTGGCTGACCTACGACGCGCCAGAGGACGGCGTCGCGGTCATCACCCTCAACCGGCCGCGGCAGCGCAACGCGCAACACCGGGGCCTGCTCGTCGAGCTCGGCGAGGCCTTCGAGCGCGCAGAGTCAGACGATGAGATCCGCGTGGTCGTGCTTCGCGGCGCCGGGTCGACCTTCTCCTCCGGGCACGACATGGGTTCCGCCGACGACCGTCGCGAGCGGGAGCCGGGCCCCGGCCAGCATCCGACGTACCGCCTCAACGGTGGCACCATGCCGGGCGCCGTCGAGAACACCTGGCTCCAAGAGTGGCACTACTACTTCGCCAACACCCGGCGATGGCGCGACCTGCGCAAGGTCACCATCGCTTCCGTGAGCGGACCGGTCTACTCCGCCGGCCTGATGCTCATGTGGGCATGCGACCTCATCGTCGCCGACGAGACGGCAGAGTTCGCAGATGTCGTGGCCACCCGCATGGGGATGGCCGGTGTCGAGTACTTCGCCCACCCATGGGAGTTCGGAGCGCGTCGGGCCAAGGAGCTGCTACTGACCGGCGACTCCCTGACCGCGGACGAGGGGTACCGAATCGGCATGGTGAGCAAGATCTTCCCGGCCGAGCGCCTCGCCGAGGACACGCTGGCCTTCGCCCGACGGATAGCGAAGGTGCCCTCCGCGGCCTCCCTGATGATCAAGGAAGCAGTCAACCAGACGCAGGACCACCAGGGCTTCTACACCTCGCTCAACGCGGCGTTCACCCTGCACGAGCTGAACCACGCCCACTGGGCCGCGATGTCCAGGGGCGCCTCGCTGATCCAGACACCGGAGCTGGGTGGGACGCATTGGACGGACGCCGAACCGGTCCGGCCCGCAGAGCGCGATCGCCCGTGATCGATGTCGAGCTCGACCCGGGGCGACCGTCATCTCCTCGGCGGAGTCGGGCTCACTTGGAGGCCAGAACACCGCCGCGCGGACGGACCGGGGCACCGCTTGGAGGTCAGTGAGGCACCTCGACGGACGACCGGCACGAGCTGCTCACAGCATCGAGCCCAGCGCTATAGACATCGACGTCAGTAGCGGTGACAATCTCCACACAACTCAGCAGGATGAGCCCCCATCGCTGCGCCCCGCCGAACCACAGGCTCGGAAGGCTCCGTGACGAGCCAGAAAGTAGGTTCCCATGCTGCTTGACGAGCGCGCACGCACCGTGCTCTCGGCCAAAGAGGCGATCCTTGCCGGGAGGAGCGTGGATCAGCTGCCGGTGCGCCGGGAGATCGCCGACTCCTGGCGGCGTTCGGCCGGCTTCGGCCTCGACCCCGCCAACTGCTCTCCGCCGGCGGTCCGCACCACGGAGACCCACCGGCAGCTGCGCCGCGCCGCCTCGCTGATCATGACCCGTAAGTCCGCAGCACTGGCACAGTCGACGTGCTGTGTCACTCTCACCTCCGCGGACGGAGTCGTGCTGGACCGCTGGCTCGAAGATCGCGAGTTCCGCGCCGTCCTGGATCGCATGAACTGCGCCGGCACCGGCGTCTCGATCGCGGAGTCTGCCATGGGGACATCGAGCTTTCCGATCGCGCTGGAGGCCGAGCGGCCCTACAGCGTTTCGGGCCCGGAGCACTTCAGTGAGCATTGGACCTCATACACGAGCACCAGCGCCCCGATCTGGCACCCGCTGACCCGGCAGATGATCGGTACCATGAACCTGTCCGCCCGCTACGAGCACAGCAGCCCCATGCTGCTGTCATGGATCATGGACATCGCCACGCTTGTCGAGCAAGCGATCCTCGACGACGCAACCGGTCGCGAGCGACTGCTGCTCGAGTCCTTCCTCTCCGTCCACCGGGACTCGCGCCATCCGGTGGTCTGTCTCGACGACGGCACCGTGATCGCCAACGCCGCCGCGGCCCGCCTCCTGGCCCCCTCCGACCAGGCGCTCCTGTGGGAGTACGCATCACGCTGCATTCGGCAGAACACGAAATCGGCGGAGGTGACCCTTGCCGACGGTCGCTCCGCAATGCTCGACCTCAGGGCCATCTTCGACGGCGAGCGGGCGTTCGCCGCAGTGGTTCAGGTCCGTCCCGGGCTCGACGGGAAGCACCACGAGACCATCAAGAGGGACGCGGTCGCCCCTCCTCCGAAGCTTCACGGCCTGGTCGGACGAAGCTCGGCCTGGCGCCAGCTCTGTGTCGACGTCGGCGCGGCTGGACGCGGTTCCCGACTCATCGTCGGAGGGCCAGGAGTTGGCAAGATGGCCGTCTGCGCTGCCGCCGGGCATGGACACGCTCCGCTGGTTCTCGATGCCGCCGCTCCCGAGCATCAAGGTCCGGGCGGGTGGGAGGCTGCGCTCCGACGGGCGTCGCAGATCGACCGGGGGCACATCGTTCTGCGCCACGTGGACCTGCTCACCAAGGCCCGGCTGCGGCTGTCGGGCCAGTTCGCGACAGAGGCCGGCAAGCGTGGGGTGCACGTCGACGCCACGGCGACCGGCGACCGTAGCTCCGACGTCGCCGCAGCGCTCGGCGACTGGTTCGACCACGTGATCGTCGTACCCGACCTCTCGGAGCGATTCGAGGACCTCCCTCTACTGCTGGACGCGCTGACCGCCCGCGTGGCCGCTGCCCAGGGGGGCAACAAGACGCTTCGGTGGCTCCCGGACGCAGTGCAGGCCCTGTCGCGCATCGACTGGAGTCGCAACGTGCGCTCACTCGAGCATCTGGTCGCTCGGGTCTTTGCCGAACGTCGGTTCCCCGCGGTGGGCGCGCGGGACCTGCCCGCTGACGTGAGGGCGCGGGCCGCACGACGGGCTCTCGTGGGTCTGGAGCGCGTGGAGGCCCAAGCGATCATCACAGCGCTCCGCAACGCAGACGGCAACAAGCGGGAGGCCGCTGCAAGCCTGGGCATCGCGCGCTCGACGCTCTACCGCAAGGTGCGGGCCCTGGGCATCGACCTCGGCACATGGAACTTCTGACATCAACATCCGGTTTGAGAGGAAAGGCGTGAGATGAGAGCGGTCGCTCTAATGGAGTTCGACGGTCCTGAAGGGCTGCAGGTCATCGATCGTGAATTGCCGGATCCGGCGCCGGGGGCTGTGCGAATCAGGGTTCGGGCCGCGACCGTGAACCCGGCGGACACCGGCTTCGCGCGGGGTGTGCTTCGCGCCATGCTTCGTCATGAGCCACCCCACGTTCCCGGCATGGAAGCCGCCGGGGTCGTCGACGCTGTCGGCGAGGGGGTCGACGACCTGGCGATAGGCGACCGGGTCATGGCCGTCGTCCTTCCGCTCGGCAGGAACGGTGGCGCACAATCGGAGCGCATCGTGGTACCTCGGGCATCCGTCGCCCGCACACCCGACCACCTCAGCGACGCCGAGGCAGCGACAGTGCCGATGAACGGCCTGACCGCGATCGCCGCGCTCGACGTCTTGAACCTCGCTCCCGGAGAGTGGCTGTGGGTCACGGGAGCGCCGGGTGCGCTGGGGGGCTACACGGTGCAGCTGGCCAAGGACAGGGGCCTGCGGGTCGTGGCCGATGCCTCCGATGCCGACGAGCAGCTTGTCTACGATCTGGGGGCTGATCTCGTGGTGTCCCGTGGGGCCGACTCCGCCGATCGCGTTCGGCTGGCGGTGGACGGCGGGGTAGCCGGGGTCGTCGACGGGGCCTTGCTGAACTCCGCCGTCGCGCCGGCGGTCCGCCCAGGCGGCACGATCGTCGCTGTCCGACCGTTCGAAGGACCGGCCCCCAGCGGGATCAAGGTGGAACTGGTCATGGTTGCGGACTACATCCGGGATGCCGAGCGCATCGAGCGTCTCCGAGATGCTGCCGCGCGGGGCGTCATCACACCCCGGATCGCCGAGCTGCTCCCGTTCGAGATGGCTTCCGCGGCCTACCGAGCTGTCGAAGCAGGTGGGACCAGGGGCCGGATCGTCCTGACATTCTGACTCTATGATCGCAGCTCGGCGCCACGCTCGTGGCGGCACAACGACGGAGAGGCACATCAGTCATGTCCCCCGCGCTCTCGCCGAGCCGCGTTCGCCTGGAAGCGGACGACCGCCGCGAACGGATGATCGAGGCAGCGCTGCGCCTCTTCGCCGAAAGACCTTTCGAGTCGGTGTCGACGGCGGATCTCGCGCGGGCCGCCGGCACCACTCGAACGAATCTGAACTATCACTTCGGTAACAAGAGGAACCTCTACCTGGCGGCGATCGACCGGTTCGCAACGGTGCCGCTCGGATTGTCACGAGAACTCGCCATTCAATCCGGCACCGTCGACTCATCCGGATTCCACTCGATCTTCGACCGATGGCTCACCCTGGTCGAGCAACACCGGGAGACCTTCAAGGTTCTGAGCCACGCCCGCCGGGAAAGCAACGACCAGGAAGTCGTCGAGCTCCTGGACGCCGCCTTGTCCACATGGGAGGACTACCTCCTCCGACTGACCAGACAGCCAGCGGGCGACCGCGCTGCGCGCGCGCGGATCCGCTCCTTCCAGGCGATGATCGGGGCCGCGACGGACGAGTGGCTCGAGCACGGCGTACTGACGAAGAACGAGGTGTGCGACCTTCTCGTGCGCACTCTGCAGGCGATGATTCCCGAGTAGCACCGACGCCTGCAACAGAACCGCGGCAGATCTGAACTCTGCCGTGGACGGGCTCCGGCTGAGAACCAGTCCCCCGGCGACGTGGCGCCTCGGCGCACAAGGTGACATCTTTGGTGCATGAGTGCGCTCGCGACCGGCACTCTACCCGCTGAGTTGACCAGCTTCGTCGGCAGACGCGAGGACCTGAGGCGCGCGAAGAACCTGTTGGCATCCGTGCGCCTACTGACACTGACCGGCATGGGCGGCGTCGGAAAGACCCGCTTCGCACGGCGGCTCGCGAGCGAGGTTCGAGGTACCTTCCCCGACGGCGTCTGGCTCGTCGAGCTCGCGGACCTGCGCCAGGGGAGCCTGTTGGCCCAGACCATCGGCGGCGCGCTGGGCATCCGTGACGAGTCGAGCGACCCGATCGGCACACTCGCCGACCACCTCCAGGAGCGACGCCTTCTCCTCCTCCTGGACAACTGCGAGCACCTGACCGAGTCCTGCGCCATGCTCATCGGCAACCTCCTTCAGTCGGCACCCACGCTGAAGATCGTCGCCACCAGCAGGCACGTCCTCGGCGTGGAGGGCGAGCAGGTCTTTTCGGTCGCTGCGCTGACCCACGAGTCTGCCGACGAGGGACCGAGCGAGGCGATGGAGCTGTTCGAGCAGCGAGCCGCGGCAGCCAGTCCGACATTCCGGATCACGAAGGACAACCAGGCTGTCGTGGCCGAGATCTGCCGCGCACTCGAAGGCGTCCCGCTGGCCGTGGAACTCGCCGCAGCCAACGCGCGAACGTTCGAGCCGAGCGAGATCCTGGAACGCCTGCAGGACGACGAGGTGCTGACAGCCGGCGAATGGACGCGCCCATTGCGCCACCGGACGATGCACGCTGCGGTCGAATGGAGCTATCGGCTGTGCACACCCCAGGAGCAGCAGACCTGGCAGCAGCTCTCGGTCTTCGCCGGCGGCTTCACCGCCGCGTCCGCTGAGTCGGTCTGTTCGACGACCGATCCCGATTCCACCGTGATCGGCGCGCTGATGGGTCTCGTCGACAAGTCGATCATCATCCGAATCAGCGGGACGCACGGAGCCCCGGCTCGTTACCGCATGCTCGAGCCGGTGCGCCAGTACGCCGCGGACAGGCTCACCGAGTCGTCTAATGCACACCAGGTACGGCGCCGTCACCGTGACTACTTCCTCGAGCTCGCGCGGCGTGGCGTCACCGACTACTGCAGCAGGAGGGATGTCGAGTGGTTCGCGACGACACGCCAGGAGCAGGCAAACATCCGGGAGGCATTGGAGTTCAGCCTGACGGACCTTCACAATCCGGAAGTCGCGGCGGAGATGGCGACCGCGCTCCGTTCGTTCTGGCAACAATCCGGGTCCATCCTCGAGGGATATCGGTGGCTGCGCCGAGCCCTGACGACGACCAACAAGCCCACGCAGCGGCGTGCTGCTGCCCTCGTCGCGGCCGCGATCCTCGGCTTCCTCCTGGAGGACAGCGAAGAGGCGCACCAGCTTCTTCGCGAGCACTTGGACCTGACCGCAACGCGCGGATGGGACGCGTTCGGCGCCGTCGCGCGGTTCGCCTCGGCATTCGGAGCCTTCGCGGACGGAGACCTTGGAAAGGCATTCGAGGAGGCGGAGAAGTCGGTGGAGCTGGGGCTCGGCTACGAGTCTCCTGGTGTCGTCGCAGACGCGATGTCGGTGTCCGCGCTCTACGCGTTCCTCATCGAGCACAGGCAGGCGGAGGAACTGGCGACGCGTTTCGCTGAGTACACCGAAAGCCACGGTTCGCACCTGTTGAAGGCGGTAGCCCTGTACTTGCTCGGTGCCGTTCGTTGGCGTAAGGGGGACACTGCGTCGGCCACCGCGCTCATGCAGGACGCGATTCGCCTCTACCGGCTCTTCGAACATCCCGCTGTTGTCGCCGTGTGCATCGAGGGCCTGGCTTGGTGTGCGGCCGACAGTGAGCCTGTTCGCGCCGCGGCGTTGCTCGGCGCGGCAAACGCGATCTGGAAGTACAGCCAGATGCGCCTCACCCAGAGGGCAGTGCACGGAGTCGGTGGCGCGATAGAGGTTCGGCTACGTCAACAGCTCGGCGACCTTGGATTCGAGCAAGCGGTGGCTCGCGGCGGGGCGCTGGACTTCGAGCAGGCAGTGGCGCTTGCGCTCGGATCGACGACCGGCTCGAACCCGAAGCCCGGGGATGCCGCCGGTCCCGCCGGCCTGACTCGGCGCGAGCGGCAGATCGCTGCCTTAGTCGCGGAAGGGCTTACGAACAAGGAGATCGCCGCCAAGTTGGTGATCTCCCCTCGGACCGCCGAGGCTCACGTCGAGCACATCTTTGCGAAACTCGGCTTCCGCTCCCGAGCCCAGATCGTCCGCTGGTTCAGCACCCACGAGTGACGCGACCGATCTAGACTCGCGATATCACGTCGCCGGGGTGAGCACGGCGCGTAACGCACTGAAGTGCCTATCTGAAGCCGACTTCTTGGCTTATCGAAGGTCAAGATCCACCGCGTAAATCGTTGATCTCCTCCTCGGGCGCGCTGCTGATCAAAGAGGCGATCAGGGTCGCGGTCTGGACCGGGGCCTGTCGCGGGCGTTGTCGCCGTGGCGGTCTGACCGGGCGGTCCATGATCCGGGGAAGGTGGTGCTCCACGTCGCCACCGCGGTCGCGCTCGGCGGTAACTGCCTGGTCGACGTCCACAGCTGCGGTCCGCGCCCAGCCGTCTTGTTCGGTTCGGTTGCCAACTGTGTGTACCGGTTGATCTTGCAGAACTGGGTTGCGGAGTTGGCGTTGCGGAAGTACGCGGACCAGCCGCGTAGGAACCGGTTCAGGTCCTCCACGATCCAGTCGGTCCGACGCAGTTGCCTGCGCCTGGCCGTGATCTCGCGGACCCGGTCGCGGGCATGCTGGACCGCCTTCTTCGAGGGCCAGCGGGCCAGGAAGATGACGCCTTTGGCCCGACACGTCCGCGGCTGCGCTCCAGCCGGTGATGGAACCGGAGGAAGTCGAAGCCTTCCCCGCCGCGCCACGCCAAACCGGGATGGACCTATAACGACGCCGCAGGCTTCGCTTGATGCTACGGACCGCTCAGTTGTTGCCCCTGAAGTGCTCTTGACGCTGGGCTTCTGTCGACGCCGACGTTTCCCTCCGACGCCGCCAGCCTGCTGCCGGGCCTCCTGGCAGCTACCCGAACCGGACTCACACCGCAGGCGACAACGAGCTTGTCAACAATAGATCACCTATCCACGATGACCTCCTGTCTGCTGGTCGCACGAAACATCGAGGCTGGGGCTGGCTCTCGGCGGTCGAGTCCAGGTACCCGAGCGCCCGCGCCCCGCGGTTCACGCCGTTGGGCTCCTTGAGCTGTGCGGTCCAGTACTCCCCCGGCAGCCACCGACGAGAAAGGGCCGAGATCCGCTGAGGGGTAGCCGTCCCATGCGTGTCGCGGATCGCGACATCGCTCATGGCCCATCTCCGATTAGCGTCGTTGCACCAGGGCCGGGCATCACGCCACCATACCCACACGATCGGACTGAACAGATGGGACGCCTCGACGGCAAAGTCGCCTTCGTCACCGGAGCCGCTCGCGGACAGGGACGAAGCCACGCCATTGAACTCGCCCGCGAGGGCGCGGACATCATCGCGCTGGACGTCGCGCACGACCTTCCCGAGCTCGGTTTGGCCTACCCGATGGGAAGTGCCGAGGATCTTGCGCAGACCGCCGCGGAGGTCGAAAGGCTCGGCCGGCGCGTCGTGACGGCGGAGGTCGATGTCCGAGACGGTTCGGAACTCACGGAGGCGCTCGGCTCCGCGGTTGCTGAGCTCGGCCGACTCGACGTGGTCGTTGCGAACGCGGGCATCGCAGCCAACCTCGCGCTCGCCCACGAGATCACGGAGCAAGCCTGGGAGCAGATTCTGTCCATCAACCTCACCGGCGTATGGAAGACGTGCAAGGCTGCCGTTCCGCACGTCGTCGAGGGCGGGCGCGGCGGCTCCGTGATCATCACAAGCTCGATGGCGGGCTTGCGCGGCTACCAACGGGTCGCCGCCTACGCGTCCACCAAGCATGGTCTCGTCGGACTGATGCGGGTCCTCGCGGCGGAGCTGGCCCCTCACTCCATCCGGGTCAACAGCGTGCATCCGACTCAGGTGAACACTCCGATGATCATGAACGACGAGACCTACAAGGTCTTCCGACCGGACCTCGACAGCCCCACGGTGGAGGAATTCACCGAGGCCTCCGCGGCTATGCACGCCCTGCCCGTCCCGTGGGTCGAGTCAGTAGACATCAGCCGAGCCCTGGTGTTTCTCGCCTCGGAGGACGCCCGGTTCATCACCGGCGTCACGCTCCCGATCGACGCAGGGCTGATGATCAAATGAGCCAGGACACGGAAGAAGCCCTAGCGGGGCCACGGCGAGCACTTCGACCGACCCCTCACACCCACTTGGGGCGCAGCTGCCGCCTGTCTATGGAGGAGGACCACCCCAGGATGTTGGACACCTATGAACTCGGCAGTCTCACTCTGCCGAACCGCATCGTGATGGCTCCGATGACCCGGGCTCGGGCAACCGAGGATGGGCTGCCGGTCGCGTCGATGGCGACCTATTACGCCCAGCGCGCCACGGCGGGTCTGATCGTCAGCGAAGGCATGTATCCCAGCGCGGCGAGCCAGTCGAATCCCAATGCGCCTGGGATTCACAGTGACGCACAAGTTGCGGCATGGCGCCCGGTGACCGCAGCCGTGCACGCCAACGGTGGAAGGATCTTCGCGCAGATCATGCACGGCGGCCGTGTCGTGCATCCAGAGACGGCCGGTCACCACCCGGTCGGTCCGTCCGCGATCGCCCTGGACGCCGAGGTGTTCACCCCTCAGGGGCTCAAGCCTGCAGTGGTACCGCGTGCCCTCACCACCGAAGAGGTACGTGGCGAGGTGGCCGTGTTCGCCGACGCCGCACGCCGTGCAGTCGATGCTGGGTTCGACGGCGTCGAGCTCCATGGGGCCAACGGCTACCTGATCCAGCAGTTCCTCTCCTCCACCGCCAACCAGCGCACCGATGCCTACGGTGGCTCGATCGCCGGCCGTATCCGGTTCGCCGTCGAGGTGGCCGAGGCCTGCGCGGCCGCGATCGGCGCCGACTTGGTCGGCATCCGCCTCTCCCCGGGCGGCCCCACCTGGGGTATGGCCGAAGACGACGTACCCGACCTGTACGGGGCTTTGATCGCTGCGCTCGCGCCCCTCGGTCTCGGCTACGTTCACGTGATGGAGACGGCCGAGGAAGATGTGTTGTTGGCGATGCGCAAGATGTGGCCCGGCGCGTTCATGGTGAATCCCGGCGGACAGATGTTGGCTGCGAAGCAGGCCGAACAAACCGGTCGCGAAGCCGGCGACTACTGGCTCTGGCAGGGAGCGGACCTTATCAGCTACGGCCGCGCCTACCTTGCCAACCCCGACCTTGTGGAAAGATTCCGCCTCGGACTGCCTTTGCGCCCTGCTCCCGACAGGGAAACCTGGTACGCAGGGGGCGACGCCGACTTCGTCACCTATCCCACGCACCAGCACTGACTTTCGCCGCGGAGGGGTCCGACGTCGTCGCCAATTGTCTATCCGGTCTTCTGCGGCGGCCGCACGTGAGCTGCCGGACCCTCACGGTCATCGCACCGTCCTGAGTCGCGTCCTTGTCATGTTCGGTCCAGCTTTCGGCGAAGGTAGTACGGCGATTCCTCGTGGTCGGCGGCAGAGGCATCCTGCATCTCCGGAACTTCTTGACGCACCGTCAAGACCGCGCCTAACCAACGCCTAACCAACCCGGATCCTCCAATCTGGACGGGCTGATCTCGGCTGGCACCACGCGACGTGTCGAACGTCAGGCGAGAGCACCGAGTGTCGACGACGCTTGAAAACGAGGCCATAGCGACGGGGGTGGATCGGCCTCATTTTCGAGCGTTGCCGACACCGAGATGACGGTGCAGCTCCGAGCCTGTCTCCGGTCTCACCAACCAGCGCGTCTCCCCTTGCGCGCCAACTGCCTACGCCATGCCCCTGACGCCGGCTCAGAGTCCGCTGGCGGGCGCGACGGCTTGAGAGAGCGAAGCCCCTTCAGCGCCGGCTGACTTGACAGTCACCCGGACTCGCGGTTCTGCCCGGATCCGCGAGTAGGGGTCGTGTGATCGGCGCGTGAGACGTGCGCGGACGAGCAGCATGGTCTGGCAGACCGCCGACGCGACCCAGAAGCTGCATCTTCACCCCGGCATGCGCACCATCGTGCTAACCGGCGGCAGGGAGCGAGCGATCTCAAAGACTGCGATCTCGGTGAGATTCATCCCCGGCTGACCCACGCCGACCTATTGATGCTCGTCCCAGACTCCGGCAAACACTCCTCTCCGACCTTCACACGCCAAACCGTGGCCGCCGTCAACGCGCTGTGTCTGGCCTGCGGGGCTGAAGTTGTTGCTGAGCGCCGACGTCGCACCGCCTCCTCAACTGAGACCTTCGGCCCCTGAGGTCCTGTGAAGCCTGATCCCTGGTGGTGGCGGTCACTTCCGGCTACCCCAGCAGATCGGAGAGCGCGGCTGCCAAGCAGCGGCCTTCACCGGCGAGCCGATCGACGAGACGGCGCAGCGCGGCGGACTGATCTTCGAGGTCGTCGCCCCGGAGGAGGTGGTGCGCAGCCGCGGCAAAAGCCGCCCCTGACCTTCAGAAGTAGCTCCCGCGCTGCAACAGGCAGGGCGAGGTGTTGCACCGCTACGAGTAGCGGGTGGCCGTGACAGCCTGACTTGGCCCCGGTGTGACGGGGCCCGTCACCCTGGGGCCACTTCGGGTTGACACAGCCAACCGCCGGCTGCTCATCGCGCGTGCGGCCTTGATCCAATACACCGATCCAGTGGCCGCTGGGGGTGCGGCCGCTAAGAGGATGCCGGTCGGCTCGGACCAGTATCTGGCGACGGCCGAGCAGGCGTCGTTCCAGGAGTGCGCGAGGCCGGGGCCGAGGATGGCGTGGGTGTGGAGGTAGACCGCGATCATGCCGATGGTCCACAGAAGTAGACCAGGTCGAGCCAGTCGTCCAACTCCTCCCCCAGCCCCGTCATCCCCCACTGGAGCACGGCGACCACATGGTCTTGCAGCAAGTAGTCGTCGAGCATGGGCGCAACCGCCGTCCAAGGCGGCCCGACAACCGGCATTCACGCTGTCGATCATGGTCATCCCGCCTCCCCGACCGCCAGGTCGGGGTAGACGACGTCGGGCCGGAATCGGCCGGCGTCGGGCGTGTCGTCGACGAGCCTGGCGAGCTGGTCCTCGATGAAGCTGCCGGACTCGCTCCTGCGGGTGACGCGGCCCCAGGCGAGGTCAGCGCGAGCGGTCGGGCCGGGTGTCTCGTTCATCGCGTTTTCCTCCTCTCACGTACGTCGGGATTCAGCGGACAGGGCCCGCCGACGGCCGGCCCTCCCCCATGGTCGGCGGTTCGGTACGTGACCCACGGGCGCCGGGGCCCTCCACGCCCTCGACCGGCAGGGCGTCGAGGGCAGACCGAGCTCGGTCCCACTCGCGCGGGTGCACACCGCCTTGCAGCGCCGCCGCGACGATGGTGGCCAGCGGGTAGGACTGCCGCTGGTCGGCCGGAATGCGGTCCAGCGCGGACCAGGCGCGCGCACCGTCGCCCTGGCACCAGCTGGCCAGCGCCGAGAGGGTCGCGGCCGGAGCGACAAGCTCGTCGGGAGAACGGCGGGTGAGGTCGTCCCACAGCGGTCCCCAGGTCGGGGCGCTCTCGCACCTGATCCGGACGGCCATCTGGTCGCGCACGGTGACCGACTGCAAGCAGGCGAGCATCCGCGCGGCCTGCGGATCGGTCAGAGCGCGGCCGTCCTCGAAGAAGGCCTCCGCGCGCCCGATGGCCCACTGCCGCTCGCGCGCGGGTGTGCTGTTCTCCATGTCGCCTGCGACTCCGGGCAGGTAGCGCGTCACCGGCTCAGGGTCACCGGTGAACGACCGCGCCACAGCCTCCCTCGAGAACGCCGGCATCCGGCGGCCGCCCAGGACCATCTCGGTGTCGACCCGACTCGCAGCTTCGGCCGTACGAGGCCCGCCGTGGCCAGTGTCGAGGTCGGTCCAGCGTTGCTCGCCGGCCCACAGTCGGCCGCGGACCTGAACGCCGGCCTCGGCCAGCGACTCGCGCAGCTGGCGGCTGGCCGGGTCGACCTTGCTCGGGTCGTCGGCGAACCCGATCAGCATGACCTCGCCTCGGCCGGCGCGGCCGTAGGCGCTCATCAGGCTGTCGACCATCTCGGTGCGCTCGGCCGCGTTCACCGGTAGATCGACCCGCGCGAACGGCAGCCCCTCGCCAACGGGGACCACGACCATCGAGGTCTCGACGCGGAATCCCATCAGGTGGGGAACAGCAGCTATCAGCTCGTCGGGGGTATTGACCCTCAGCTCCATCACATCGCCTCCTGTCCAGATCAGCGGGCACACGCCCGCTGCCGACAAGAAGGCATCTCCACGCTGCCTCGTGCTCACGTCTTCGACGCTAGAGCTCGAAACGTTCCTCGAGCGCGTTCTCCACAAGCCAGTTCGAACCAAGTCAGGGGTAGCGGCGCGGCCGCCGATTGGGCAGCTGGTTGGGCGGCGGCAGGGTCCCGCCGCGGCGCCGGCGGGCCGCTTCGACGGCGACCAGGACGGCCTCGCGGGCGAACGCCGAGCGCGAGGAGGCTCGGCCGAGTTGCTTGCGGTCCTCCGTGATCGCCTCCTTGACCTGCTCGAGCAGGCCGGCGGGCAGCGGGTACATCTGGTTGAAGCCGCAACCGGCGGTGACCTCAGGCAGGTTCGCCGCGCGATCAGCTCGCGCCTCCGGTGTGCGGGCGGCGTGCTCGTCGAGGGCGCAGCGCAGCCAGTCGACGAAGAACGCCGGGCCCGCAGGGGTGGCATCGAGATCGGCGACGTACGCCGAGCGCGCCAGGTCGTAGACCTCGCGCTGCCAGTAGATCCCGGTCCTGATCATCTCGAGGCCGGCCGAGCTCTCATTCATGCGACCACCCGGCTAACACCAACACCGCCGCATTCCCGGTGCAGGTCCTGCTTCCCCTCTCCCCGCCACCGTGCCATTCCAGCCACGGCGTACGCGAACCTCAGTGGGCGATGATCACCCGACCGGGCGCGAACCAGAACCGCGCGTGCCCGCCACCGCTCTGCGCCTCCCGGCGCGACCGGCCTGCCACCGCGCCGGTCCACCACAGGCAGTCGTTTCCGGGCACGGTCACGCCCTTCGATCGGTACAGCGTCAGGCGAGCCGGATCGGCCAGCACCGGGCGAGCACGGCGACACCAGCCTCATCCATCCGACGTACCGGCACCTACACTCCCCCGCCTCAGACCGACGCAGTGACCGTGTCTCGGGTCGGCTCCGCCGACGCCGCCACGGCCTGCTTCTCTTCGAGCTGCACGATCCGACGCAACCGGGTCGCCTCGCGCTCATCGAGCCTGCCGCCACACGACTCCAACGTCTCGCGCACGCTCAGCCCCTCGACGTCGACCAACTCCCGCAGTGCCTCACCCGCGCGCCGCTCGGTCCGCTCGACCACCAGGTCACGCTCATCGATCGCGGCGATCACCGTCGTCGCAAGGTCCAAGACCCGCCGCTCTCGCGCGCGAGCCGCCTCGCGCTGCTTGGTCTGCGCATCACGGGCGGCCTTCCGCGCCTCCGCGAGCAGCGCTCGCTGGCTCTTCTCGCTCATCGTGGGTTCCTTCCAGCATCCAGTCGGGACTCTGTCACCCACATACGACATTTCCGGCCGCCCTCCGCATCCCGCACATCGGTCTTCCGACCCGGGACGGCCTTCATGTGCGCGGCGTTGAGCAACCAGACCTCCATCACGTCCTCGAGGCAGTAGAACGGCGCCTTCCAGTACGTCGAGGTCGACTCGATCGCGGCGATCGTCACCCCTTGGTCCAGCAGCCAGTCGCGCATCACCTGCAGCGACCCGGTCGTGGTCTTGAACGTGCGCGTCTCGCTGTGCCGACCCCGTCGCGCACCCGGCGTGCGCACGCACACAGACACCGACGCCTTCCCGACATCCAGACCAGCGACCCGTTCGAACAGCACTTCCATCACGTGCCCTCCTCCCGTCCGGCGGCCGCGGCCATCGCGGCCACGCGTCACCCGGAGGGCTCTCTGCCAGGACACAGACCCACGTGCTCGCAGCAACAATCCACCGACTCCCGAGAACCCCGCGTCATACACCTCTACGGGCTCACCCGCACCAGTGTGTGCCGACGTCGCCGAGCGACGCCCACGATTCTCATCCACCGCCACGTTCAGCCGAAGGCTGAAGTCGGATACACCTCTTGCATCCCTGGTGCGTTGACTACGTTGAATACCTCTGAATTTGGCTCGAAAGTGATCGCAGCCGGGCCCCGGTCAGCCCTTGTTGGTTGTGACGTTGAGCATCCACAAGCTGACGGCGGGGTCGGGGTATGACTACCTGACCCGTCAGGTCGCGGCGATGGATGCCACGGACAAGGGTCACGTGGGGCTCTCGAGCTACTACACCGAGAAGGGCGAGACCCCCGGGGTATGGGTCGGTGCGGGCATGGAGGGGATCGACGGCCTGGACGTCGGCGACATCGTGACGGCCGACCACATGCAGTCGCTGTTCGGCGCCGGGCACCACCCCTTGGCCAACCAGCGCGTCAAGGAGCTGGATCTGCGGATCGGCCGACCGGATCAGTCTTCGCCGACCGAGACGGACTACAAAGCCGCAACCCGGCTGGGAATGCCGTACAAGGTCTACCCCGGCGACGTCTCGCCGTTCCGGGTCGAGGTCGCCAGGCGACTCGCAGAGTTCAACGAGGCCGCGGGGGTGCCCGGTGACTGGCCGGTGCCAGCTGCCGACCGGGCCAAGATCCGCACCGAGGTCGCACAGGAGTTCTTCTGCGCCGAGCACGGACGCGAGGCGGCCGATGCCCGCGAGCTCGCCACGACCATCGCCAAACACTCACGCCCGCGCACCAACGCGGTTGCGGGCTACGACCTGACGTTCTCCCCCGTGAAGAGCGTCTCGACGCTGTGGTCGGTGGCCGACCAGCAGACCGCCGCCGTCATCGAGCGGGCGCACCAGGCGGCGGTCGGGAACGCGCTGGCGTTCATCGAAGACACGGCCCTGTTCACCCGCCAGGGCGCCAACGGGGTGCGGCAGGTCAACGTCCGCGGGCTGGTGGCCACCGGTTTCACCCACCGGGACTCGCGTGCCGGCGACCCTGATCTGCATACGCACGTCGCGGTCGCGAACAAGGTCCAGACGCTCGACGGGAAGTGGCTGGCCATCGACGGACGGGTCCTGTTCAAGGCGATCGTTGCCGCCTCGGAGACCTACAACACCGCGCTCGAGCGGCACCTGGTCGACGCGCTCGGCGTGCGGTTCGAGGCGCGCCCGAACAACGACACCCGGAAGCGGCCGGTGCGGGAGATCGTCGGTGTCGATCCCGGCCTCAACACTCGTTTCTCCAAGCGCCGGCTGAGCGTGGAGGACCGTCGCAAGGTCCTCGCCGCCGACTTCCAGCGCACCCACGGACGTCCCCCGACGCCGGTCGAGACGCTCCAACTGGCGCAGCAGGCGACGCTGGAGACCCGCGAGGCCAAACACGAACCACGGTCGCTGGACAAGCAGCGCGAGGCCTGGAACCGCGAGGCGATCGAGGTTCTCGGCTCGCCGCAGCGGCTCAAGCAGATGATCCACGGGGCCCTAAACCCGGAGGCGTCGGCCCGCTCGCTGCCGGACTCCAAGTGGTTCGCAGAGACCACCGACCGGATCGTTTCGACGATGGAGGGCAGCCGCGCCACCTGGCAGTACTGGCACGTCTACGCCGAAGCGCAGCGTCAGGTCCGCGGGGTGAACCTGCCCACCAACCAGGTCAACCAGGTCGTCGACCTGCTCGTCAGCGAGGTCCTCGAGGGCCACTCGATCAGCCTCGCCCGGCCCTCCGACGGCATCAGCGAACCGGCCGCGCTGCGCCGCGCCGACGGCACCTCGGTCTACACAGTGGCCGGCACCGACCTGTTCACGTCAACCAAGGTTATCGACGCCGAAGCACGGCTGGTCGCAGCCGCCGGCCGCCGCGATGGCTGCGCCGTAGAGGAGTCCTGTGTCGACCTGGCGCTGCTGGAGTCGACCGCGAACGGGGTCACCCTCAACGCCGGGCAGGCCACGCTGGTGCGCGAGATGGTCACCTCCGGTGCCAGGCTGCAGCTCGCGATCGCACCGGCCGGGGCGGGCAAGACCACCGCGATGCGTGCTCTGGCCGGCGCCTGGACCGAAGGTGGTGGCACCGTCATCGGCCTCGCGCCCTCAGCCGCGGCCGCCGACGCCCTTCGCTCCCAGATCGACAACCAGACCGACACCCTGGCCAAGCTCGTGTACACGCTGGCCCACCCGCTCGGGAAGGACAGCCCGCCCGCGTGGCTCAAGACCATCGGCCCCTCGACCCTCGTCGTGATCGACGAGGCCGGCATGGCCGACACCCTCTCCCTGGACGTCGCGGTGCAACACATCCTCGAGAAGGGCGGCAGCGTACGGCTAATCGGTGATGACCAGCAGCTCTCCGCGATCGGCGCCGGCGGCGTGCTCCGCGACATCCGCGCCACCCACGGCGCGCTGCAACTGACCGAGCTGATCCGCTTCCGCGACCCCGCGGAAGGAGCCGCGTCGCTGGCGTTGCGCGAAGGCAAGAACGAGGCCCTCGGCTTCTACCTCGACCGCGACCGCGTCCACGTAGGCGACCTCGCCACAATGACCGACGACGTCTTCGATGCCTGGCAAGCCGACCGCGCAACCGGACTCGACTCGATCATGCTCGCCCCCACTCGCGACCTGGTCAGTGAGCTCAACCAGCGCGCCCGCGCCCACCGCCTCGACGGCGCCGCCCCCACCACCATCGGCCCGGCCCGGCGTCTCGCAGACGGCAACGAGGCGTCGACCGACGATCTGATCATCACCCGCGTCAACAACCGCAAACTTAAGGTGTCGCCAACCGACTGGGTCAAGAACGGCGATCGATGGACCGTGGTCGCGGTCCACCCAAAGGGCGACCTGACCGTCCAGCACACCCAGCACGGCCGCAAGATTCGGTTGCCTAGCGAGTACGTCAGTGACGCCACCGAACTCGGCTACGCGTGCACGGTGCACACCGCCCAAGGCGTCACTGCCGACACCATGCACGGCCTGGCAACCGGCCAGGAGTCGCGCCAGCAACTCTACACGATGCTGACCCGCGGCGCGTCCGCCAACCACGTCTACCTCGAGGTCGTGGGCGACGGCGACCCGCACTCGGTGATTCACCCGACGCTGGTCCGGCCGCTCACGCCGACCGACATCCTCGAGTCGATGCTGGCCCGCGACGACGCGCAGCGGTCCGCGACCAGTCTCCTACGCGAGCAGGCCGACCCCGCCACCCGGCTGGGTGAGGCTGCCCAGCGGTACCTCGACAGCCTCTACAAGGCAGCCGAGCACACCGTCGGCGCCGACGTTGCCGACGCACTCGACACCACCGTGGAAGCCCTGCTCCCCGGCCTTTCGGAGGAGGCCGCGTGGCCTACCCTGCGCGCGCATCTGCTGCTGCTGGGAGCAGGTGGCGAGAACCCGGTGCAGACGCTGCGCGCCGCCGCCACCGACCGTGAGCTCGCCACCGCCGAGGACCGCGCCGCAGTGCTCGACTGGCGTCTGGACGCCTCCGGGCTGCGCAACGCCGGCGCCGGTCCCCTGCCGTGGATGCCCGGGATCCCCTCTCAGCTGGTCGAGGACCCAACGTGGGGCCACTATCTCGCGCAACGCGCCCAGCTGGTTGACCAGCTCGCCGGCGAGGTGCGCGACCGAGCAACCACCGCCGCCGAAGCGGGCACGCTGCCGACCTGGACGCAGAACGGGATCCGGCCTGACGACGGCACCATGGCCGACGTCGAGGTCTGGCGCGCAGCCATGCAGGTGCCCTCTGAGGACCGTCGTCCCACCGGCGCACCACAACTGCAGAAGGCCTCAGCCACCTACCAGCGGCGCCTCAACCGCGGCGTCACCGGTGACCACACGCCCGCGCTGAAGGAATGGCGGCAGCTGCTCCACACCTCCGCGCCGCAGGTCCGCGAAGACGAGTTCACCCCACTGCTGGCCGAGCGGCTAGCCGCGATGTCGCGCGTCGGGCTGACCGCACACCAGGTGCTGCGCAACGCCGTCGAGGCAGGTCCGCTGCCCGACGAGCACGCCGCCGCGGCGCTGTGGTGGAGGATGGCCCGCCACGTCACGCCCGCGGTCGCCGCCCAGATTGGGGACGGCTCCCACGGCGAGGTCGTCACCACCGACTGGACGCCACGACTCGCGGAACTGTTCGGTGTCGAGCGGGCCGCACGCATCCAGGCCAGTGCCTGGTGGCCCGCTCTGGTCGCCAACGTCGACCACGGTCTGCAGCGCGGCTGGCAGCTAGAGCAACTCCTGGCCGCCGGACGGGCCCTGCCCACCGACGACGTCGACGAATGCCAAGCCTTGGTGTGGCGAACCTCGATCGCCCTCGACCCGCTCCCCGACGAACACACCACCGATCGCCACTACGACGAGCCGCCAGAGGACATGTGGGAGGGCGTCGCTCCCCCGGACGACGCCCACTTCGTAGACCTCACCGGTGACCTGGACGGGTCCACATGGTCCGAACCCGACGACCCCTGGAGCGTCCCCACCGACGGTGAGGCACCCGAAGTCACGCCCCTGGAGGTACCGGCCTCGGGCGAGGTCGACGAGGAGCGCGAGGTCGACCGCGACCTGCTGTTCGCGAAGCTGATCCGCGACACCGGCACACACTTGGAGCCGACCGACGCCGACATCCGGCGCATGTTCGAGCGCGCCGAGGCGTGGGAGCTCTCCCCCGTCACGCGGGAACGGATGCTCGAGGTCAACGGGCTCACCCAGGAGCTTTTCGAGAGCAAGTTCGCCGGGTCGTGGGGCTGCGCTCACCTGGTCGAGCGGCTCGGCGTCGACCTAACCGGGCACGACCACTTCCGGCCAGGGCAGGCCCCGGCTGGGTGGGACAACCTCGTGCGTCACCTTCGCCGCCACGGCGTCAGCGACGAGGAGATGCTCGCGTCAGGGGTGGCCAGAACGTCCTCCAGGGGCAATCTGATCGACCGGTTCCGCGACCGGGTGATGTTCCCGATCGTCCACCGCGGCGAGATTCTCGGGTTCGTCGGACGCCGGCATCCCGACCTCACCGACAAAGACAAGGGCGGCCCGAAGTACCTCAACACCGGCGACACCCCGTTGTTCCATAAGGGCGCCCAACTGTTCGGCGTTGTCGACGAACTCATCGACGACGCCGCGATCCCGGTCTGCGTTGAGGGCCCGATCGACGCGATCGCAGTCACCCTCGCCAGCGCCGGACGATTCGTCGGCGTCGCCCCACTCGGCACGTCCCTAACCGGCGAGCAGGCCGCCCAGCTCGCGGCCATGGAGCGCGACCCGATCGTGGCCACCGACGCCGACCTGGCCGGCGAAGTCGCGGCCGAGCGCGACTTCTGGATGCTCACCCCGCACGGACTCGACCCCGGTTACGCACGGTTCCCCGACGGCCTCGACCCCGCCGACCTGCTCCGGCAGCGCGGCCCGGCCGCACTCGTCGCTGCGCTCACAACCAGCGAGCCCCTTGGCGATCACCTGCTCACCGAGCGTCTGGACAACCTCGTCCCGGACAAGGCGTGCGTGGCCGCGATGAAGATCCTCGCGGCGCGGCCCGGCAAGGCCTGGGACGCCGGCACCCGGCTGGTCCATGCCCGCCTGCAACTCTCCCAGATGCAGGCACGACGCGACCTGCGCGACGCGGTCACGATCTGGGACGCCGACCCTCGCCGCGCAGCGCAGGGCGAGCTCACCAACACTCACGAGGTCCGCGCCCGGCTCCAGGCGGCCGCCAACAAGCCCCCGGCCGAGCGGTGGACCCAGCTCGCCAACGAACTCGACCCGCGCCTGGTCGAGCAGGCCGACTGGCCAGCCACCGCCGCACTCATCCAGCAAGCCCACGAGCAAGGCCACGACGTGGCCGTAGCGACCCGCACCATGGTCGCCCAAGCGCCCTTGGACGACAGCCCCGCCCGCGACCTGCGCTACCGGATCGTCTCCCTCCTCGACGTCACCTTCGACACCAACGAGAGCCACGACACCGGCTCCCCATCCCCGTCCGGTGCCGCACGAGACCGGCAACAGGGCCGCGACCTCAACGCGCCGCGCCACCGCGGCCGGCGCCGCTGACCTTCGCCCGCACGTCGACCCTCCGGACGGGATGTTCGCGGCCACCGACGCCGTCGTAAGACACATGGCCGCCCACGACGCCGTCGCGGCGTGCGGCCAACCGCTCGGAAGCGCACGGACGTGCCAATGTGCCGGAGTTGTTTCGGGCTGCGACATCGAAGCCCGCGCCGTCAGGTGATGGACCGGTGTCAGCGCCCTGCGGCATACCGCTATGGGCGCTGCATTCCGCCCACTATGACGCTGCCACCCGACGCACGACCCGGTCGCGTCCCGCGGCTGTGCGCGAGCGTCAGTCTGGAGACCTGCCCCTCCCGACTCCTCGATACGGGCCAGAACCTCGAGCCGCAGGCGACGTACATCGGCGCGAACTCGGGTGGCTGCCGCTGGGTGCTGCCTCCGAGTCCTGTGCCTTGCCCGTAGGCACGAGTCCGTGACGATCTGCGGCGTGGATGGCTTCCTCGTAGAGGGACCAAGTTCTCATCCCCGTAGTGAACTCACAGGGTCCTTGGGAGTGCAGGTGCGTCATGAGCAACAAGATCCAAGGGCTCCCACGAGGGAACGCCATGGCTCTCACGGCCATCTCCGTTGCGGTGATCGCTCTCGTGATCTCGCTGACCGGGTCGGCCGGCGCCAAGCCCAAGCCGGGCGGCCCAGGACCGGAGGAGGTAGAGATCCTGACTGTCGCGACCGCGCCACTGCGCAGACCTCGCCGCGGATCCCACGATGAAGAACCGGTTCACGTGGTACCCGTACTCGGCCGGCCGGGTGAAGTTCGGCAACCTCGTGCCGAACCTCGTCGCCGGACGCGGCATCCGGCAGCGGCTCGACCTCAAGAAGTCGCCGGGGTGGCCTTGCGCTGACGCCACAACCGGTCGCGGGCAATCGCGACCGACAGCGCCAAGGCCCCGGCAGCGACCACGAGCAGCGTGGCGCTGCCGATGATCGCGGCGACGAAGTCGTGGACCGCGAAGTCGCCGTCCTCGGTGAGGCCGGTGGCCCAGACGATCGCGGCGCCGCCCGACTCGAGAAGCTGCGCGCCGGCCTCGAGGAACAGGCCGACCAGGAGGAGCGTGGACGCCCTCCGGTGCGTGAACTCGTCGCGCTGTCGCCAGAACCACAGCGCGACGGCCGCGATCACCGCGGCCCAGGTGATGTGAGCGATGACGTGGCCTGGTCCCTCACCGTGGCTGTCGTTGCCGGGAAAGTTCCAGAACAGGAGCAGGGACGTCGGGATCCACACCGGGATGGCCAGTGCGACGAGGATTCGGCGCGAGAGCGGCGCGACGGGTTTGGTGGTTGTCATGGCTCCAGCGAACGCGCCCGCGGTGTCGCCGTGCCTCTGCCGACCGGCCAGGATGTCCGGCCACGCGGCAGAGTCCGAGAGCGCCGCGCGCTGAGTAGCCTGACGCTGTGCAGGCTGACCGACGGGCCCTCGTGCTCGACGTCATCATCACCACCGTTGTGCTCGCAGTCGTCGCGGTGGACACCGTCAGCGCCGAGTCCCACGCGCTGCGCGTGGCCGCTGCGGAGGGCCTCCAGGCGTCGGCGCTCGCGTTCCGGCGTACCCGGGTCGCGGCTGCCGGGCTGCTCTTCCTCGCGGGCACCGCGGTCGAACTTGCGCCACCCGAAGCTCCGACCGGCGACGCTGGTGTCCTGGCCCTGCTCCTGCTGCTCTTCTCCCTGGGGCGCTACGACGCGTGGCAACGGAGCGCCGCTCGTGTGCTCGTGTGGGCGTCGTTGGCCGCCCTCGTCGGCGCAGAGACCGCGACCAGCGACGGCGCCGACCTGGTGTCCGACCTCCTCGTCATCGCGCTGACCAGCACCGGTGCGTACGCCGTGGGCGCGACCCGGCGTCGGCAGGTGCAACGCGAGTCGGAGTTCTCCGAGTCGCTCGAGCTGCGCGACCGCTCCTGGGAGGCGCGCAGCCGCGAGATCGTCGAGGCCGAGCGGCGGCGGATCGCGGTCGAGCTGCACGACATCGTCGGCCACGCGCTGGCCGGCATCGCTGTCTCGGCCGGCGCGGCGCGGAGCCGGCCTGGCACCCCGCCGGAGGTGGCCGAGTCGCTCAACCACATCCTCACCGCGAGCCAGGAAGCCGCCGCAGATGTACGCCGACTCGTCGGCCTCGTGCGCGCCGACGCCGACCTGGACATCCGCGAACCGCAGCCGACGCTGGCCTCGATCGAGGGGCTGGTAGCCCAAGTCAGGCGGGCCGGTGTCGACGTCGACGTGGTGGAGGAGGGCACACCGATCCACGCTGCCCGGAGCACCCAACTGGTCGCCTACCGGTTGGTCCAGGAGGGCCTGACCAACGCGATGCGCCACAGACCCGGCGCACCGGTTAAGGTGCACGTCCGCTGGCAGCCCGACCGGCTGGACGTCGGGGTCGTGGATGCGGGCACCGGCCCGACGTCCTCCGGACCCGGCGACGGCCATGGTCTGACCGGCCTCCGGGAGCGGGTGCTGGTGCACGGCGGGACCTTCGAGGCAGGAGCCACGCCGTCGGGCGGGTTCCGCCTGGCGGCGTCGCTCCCGCTGACATGAAGGGCACGAGATGACGATTAGGGTGGTGATCGCAGACGACGAGGCGATCGTGCGCCACGGGCTCCGGTTGATCCTCGACAGCCAGGACGATCTCGAGGTCGTCGGTGAGGCCGCCGACGGCGTCGAAGCAGTGCGCCTGGTCCGCCAGGGCGACGTAGACGTCGTCCTCATGGACCTGCGCATGCCGCATCTGGGCGGCATCGAAGCCACCAGGCTGGTAGCAGACCATGCGCGAGTCCTCGTGCTGACGACCTACGACCTGGACGACAACCTCTACCGTGCCGTCCAGGCCGGCGCCTGCGGGTTCCTTCTCAAGACCTCCCCCCCGGAGGACCTGGTGCACGCCGTGCGGGTGGTGGCCCGTGGCGACGCGCTCCTCGAGCCGATCATGCTCACGCGTCTGCTGCAAGAGTTCGTGCGCCAGCCCCCGCCGGGGACGGCGGTTCCGGAGCCCTTCCTGACGCTGTCGGATCGGGAGCTCGACGTACTCCGACTCGTGGCAGTCGGCCTCACCAACGCCGAGATCGCAGCACGGCTCCACGTCAGCGCTGGCACCGTGAAGACGCACGTCGCGAGCATCCTGGCCAAGCTCGGTGTGCGCGACCGGATCCAGGCGGTGGTGGCCTGTTACGAGTCGGGCTTCGTGCGGCCCGGTTTGCAGTGAGCGCCGGCCGCCCTCTGTGGCCTCCGGCCTTGCTCAGACCGAAGATGAGTCGCCCAGCTGTTGCCCCAAACTCGCTCGTGGTCCGACGCGGACGTCGCGACGACGGCACCCTGAGCGAAAGACCGAAGGCTCGATCTGCGGGCGGGCCGCTTCGACGATCGGCGGATTGGGGTGACGATTCCGGGGCTGCGTCTTAGCCGCGAATCGGAGCGCCCACCGGCCGACCGGCTCAAGTTGGAATACTCCGGCTTCGCCGCGCCCGGGTCATTCCGGCGGGCGCATCTTGATCCTGTCGAGGAGAAGGTCCGCCGAGACCATCACCCCGTCCTTGAGCGCCAAGCGGTCTTCCCGGTCCGCCGCGGACCAGTCGCCGACAATGTCCTCCAGCGCTCCTAGGAAGGTGCTGACTTCGTCTGAGAGTTCGTCTAGGTAGGCAGCCGTCACTGGGCCGCTGTGCACTTCGAAGCCGAAGCTCCAAAGCCTCTCGCGGAGCACTTTTCCGGCAGCCTCCTCTCCGATTGTCTTGAGGTCTTCCCTTAGTGCGTTGAGATCGGAGTCGAGCGCGTTGATGGCGCGCTCTAAGGTTTCCGCCTGGGCGAGTGTCACCTTCTCGTCTGCGGCTGCCTGGCATCTCTGGCCGGTCTTTGCGAGCGAAGCAGCCCCGGGGCGCCCGCTGCCTCCTGGCCTCTTGGCAGCCCAGTTCGCTGACCCAGGATTCGCTCCGCTTGGAAGCTTCGTGATCCCGAATGCGGCGGGATCCCAGGTGAGAAAGACCCCGAGCCTCCCCTTGCGTCCGTCGTTGCCGTCAGTGCCCCCGACGACTTCGCCCCGTACCGCGATGTACTCCCCGCGCTGGACCTGCTGATACATGCTCAGAAGGGGCGCGGACAGGACTTGTGCGATGGGTCGGGGAACGTGGCCCACAAGCGCGCCGTCGATGTGTACGGCAACCGCGTTGGGGTCGTACTGGTTCTGCGGATCGGGCCTGAGAACTGCGACCACGGGCAGCCGGATGCGCCCCTGGCGATTCCCGCCCGCGAGGCGCCACAGGTCGGCCTGGTAGTGGCCCTCCCCGACTACCTCAAGAGCCTTGGTGCCTTCCACAACCCGATAGGCCACGTTCTGGACGGGCCTGTGTCGAAACGTGTCGAGGAATCCCATAGGCAATTCACTATCGCGTTGGCGCGACAGAATCCTGGGGTTGGATCAAGAGGGTTGCTTCTGGTTCCGCCTATCCAGGTACGTACCGCGAACTCTACGACGCTTCGGACGCCCGCCGTCATTGGCCAGCCCCGCGGCAGTGGGCGACATTGTCTTACGGCGCGCACCGTCCGACGCATGGCAGCTGGACGAGTCCGACGTCTGTAGTCCGACTTGCTGACTGCACGCTCTTCCTGCTTCGCGGGTGCGTCACACCACCGCGAAGCGGCCGTTCCATACCGCGAACCGCCGTCTACTGCCGAAGACAGTTGGGCCAGTCACTTCTTGCGGCGCACGCGTTGCGCCGCAAGCCAAACCTCGAACCGGCCGTGTGCGCGGTCGAGGTAGTCGCGCAGCTTTTGCTCGAAGCCGGCGATGTCGTGACGCATACCGAAAATCTGATAGTCGGCCAGTCGCTCGGGGTCGCACTCGTGCGTCGTCGCAGCGGTCCTGTCGAGGGACTCACCGCAGTTCTCACAAGGCATGTATCGGGACCGGAACACCGGACGACACCTCCCTTCAGCCGGCCTGCCGAGGCCGGATCGCCACAACCGAGAACAGCCCGAAGGACTCTATTGTCGCCCACTCGCTCCGGGACTAGATTCGACGTTCAGCGGGTGGCAGGTGCCAGAGCGGAGGCTTACATGGCAGACAACACCGAACTCGCAAGAAGTCTCTACGAGGCTTGGAACAACCGCGACTTCGACTACATGTCGGAGCGCATGGCCTCCGACGGCACCATCACCGTCGTGGGCAGCGGGCAGACCCTCCAGGGCCCGGAAGGAGCCCGTCAGTACAACATGTCGTGGGCGGAGGCCTTCCCGGACGGGAGGATCACCGTTGACAACGTCATCTCACAGGGCGACCGCGTGGTCGTCGAATTCACCGGACAGGGGACCCACACCGGAACGCTGAGCTCACCCGCAGGCTCCATCTCGGCCACGGGCCGGTCGGTGACTCTGCACCTGTGCGACGTCCTCGAGTTCGCCGACGGCAAGGTAAACACACAGCGCACCTACTTCGACAGCGGCGCGCTCATGGCACAGCTCGGAATGACTGCCGGACAGGCAGCAACAGCTCAGTAGAACTGATACACCACACCCCCACACGACCGCGGCACCTGCCCACCCCGCACGGTCCCTGCTGGGCGAGGCGAAGCTTCAGGACCGCCTGACCACCTGTGCTTCGCACCGTCCTGGAGTCTGCGTACGCTCCCGAGTTGCTCATGATGACCGCCGCGATCCGGCAGACCCCGCCGGACTTCGGCGGCGGCGCAAGCTGGCGGCGATACGACGAGCGCCGACGCCTGAACTGCACGATGCTGTCGCGATCCCGGCCCCGGGAAGTGCGTCACTTCGCCGCGAAGCGGCATCGTCCCATTCCTCCACCGACCCGGCACCGTCGAAGCGCCTAGCAATCCCAATTTCCGCTCGCGTTGGATCGTCAGGTGGAACCGGCGTCCCCAGGCGAACGGTCAAACAACCTCTGCTCCTCAGCATCGGGCAGTTGGAACAGACCTTCGTATGACTGCAGCACTTCCAGCGTGAGTGGAACTGAGGTGGGACCGGGTGCTGCGTTCCTAGCAGCCAGTCGTAGCCACCGTTCGTCAATCGGAACGTCAAGAACGACCAGCTCGATCCCGACGCCGTGGCCCCTGGCCCAGTCGCGTTTGGCGTCGCGATCCGACTTCAACCAATGGCCCGACTCGATGATCGCTATGCCGCCCGCAAGAGTGATGTCCCCAGCCAACCGCCACTGGAGCTCTTCCACGCGCTCGCGCACAGCGTCGTCGAAGAAGTCACCGCCCAAGAACGCGATCCACTCGTCTGGACACAAGCGAACTGCCCGCCGATCCTGCACCAGGCCCTTGGCCGTCGTCGTCTTGCCCGAGCCTGGAAGGCCGCAAAGCAACACGATCGTGCCTCGCCTCGAGTCCGCCATACCCACGACGGGCAGCCTCGCACGAGAGGAAGGGCCGGGACGACCGACTTTTCGGCCGACACCTGCCGCGGGGCGGATGCGTCATAGCGCCGCGAAGGCGGCAGCGTCCCATTCCGCCTGCGCACGCGTGAGAGATCACGGGCGAACTTGAGCATCGCGGTGGCGGTGATATCCGGCTCGAGGCTGTCGAGTCCGGGTTGCGCGCGGTCGTGACGCTCGTCGCGCCTGCCGACCCGTGGTACCAATCGTCAGTCGGTGCGCAGTGTGGCCACGGTGCCTTCGAAGTTGTCGGTGGCCAACGCAAGGCGGGTGCTGGTGGCCAGGTAGGCGAGGGTGATGTTGACCTCGGCCTCGCCGAGCCGGCGGGCGACCTCGGCGAGGGCACCTGGTCGGTCTTCGAGTGGCACCACGATGACCTCTTGCTCGCCGGCAATCTCGACGCCCGCTCCCTCCAGTGCCTCAAGGGCGGGGGCGAGATCGTCGACGAGCACGTGCACCTCGGCGGCGCCGCCACCGCTGGTCACCGCGCACATACCATCGATGTTGACGTCCGCATCTCCCAGGATCCGGCTCAGGCGGGCCAGCTCCCCAGGCTGGTCATCGAGATAAACGGTGATGTCTGTGGCCATGCCCCGATGATCGTCTCGCCCGCGACGCGCGGCAATGGGTGGATGGCTCCGGGTGGACTGGGCACGTCTCCGATACCGCCCGCCTCTGCGATCCGTGCACTCGCGAGGATGCATTACCCCGCCGCTGCAGACGCACCTCGCTCCCCGGTTGGCCCGACGCACCGATCTGAACCGCACCTAGGTCGACGGGGCGCCGAACCACGTGGTCAATGCTTCCCGCAAAGCGGGCAGCGCGGTCTGGCGTGGTTCGTCGACCGTGGCCGCCCAAGCGATGCGGGCGTCCGGCAGGATCAGGAGTGCGTCGGCGGGTCGCTCGTCGATCGTCGCGCTGGCAACCTCGACGCGGCCACCCCAATCGCTGCCAAGGTCCCGCAGGCCCGCATGGTCAGCGAGGTCGAGGAGCACCGGGCGGCCGTTGCGCAGCAACCCGGCGAACCTGGGGTCCTCATGGTCGACGTGCAGGGCTCGGTCGGTCGCGCAGGTGCCGACGAGCGGTTGCGCTGCTGACACAGCAGACCCCACATCGGTGCCGGCCATGAGCGCACCGAGGCGGCGCAGCGGCTGCTCGTCGGCGGTCAGTTCGAGGAAGAGCGCCCGCAGGGCGTCGCCGCCTGGACCGTACCCCTGGCGCAGCGCGACCTGGGCACGCGTGTGGAGCAAAGTGCGCTCGGCGGCGGTACGACGTTCATCGGAGTACGTGTCAAGCAGACCCGGCGGCGCCCAGCCCTGGACGCTGCCAGCGAGCTTCCACGCAAGGTTGGCTGCGTCGAGCATGCCCGCGTTGACCGCGACTCCGCCCGCGGGGAACAGGTGCGCTGCATCGCCGGCCAGGAAGACGCGGCCGCCGCGGTAGGTGTCCGCCTGTCTCGCCGAGTAGCCGAACCGCGCCATCCGGAGCGGCTCTCCCAGCGGAAGGTCGATGCCGAGCACGCGGCTCACACTCCCGCTCAGCTCCGCGACAGTCATCGGCACGTCGTCGTCGTACTCGGTCGCCTCTACCTCTGCGGTGTAGACGCCCATGGTGCCGCCCATGCCCGAGCAGGCGAACACGCCACGTTCGGTCGCGGTGTAGCCGAACGGGATCTTGCCCACTCCGCGGACGTCGAGACCTCCGTCGTCGAGCACGGTCACCGAGTCGGGCACGGTGACCGAGGCCAGCCGCTCGATCTCAGGGAAGGAAGTGCCCGGGAAAGGGATACCGGCCAGGTCGCGGACCCGGCTGTGGCCGCCGTCGCAGCCCACCAGGAAGTGCGCGGTCACCTCGTACGCTCCATCCGGGCCACACACCCCGACGGTCACCGCGTCGTCGTCTTGGCGCAGGCCGACCACCTCGTGTCCACGGCGTACCTCGACACCACGCTCGATCGCGCGTTCGGCGAGGAGACCTTCGAGCCGTGGCTGGGGTACCAACATCGCCCGCATCGGAGAGTCCTCGAGCTGGGTGAAGTCCAGATGCAGCCCACCGAACGGGAACCGCGGAACCGGCTCGGGCCCGATGCTCGCCTCGCGGAATCGGTCCAGCTCGCCCCGGTAGTGCAGCAGCTGCAGAATCTGTCCCGCCAGACCGCCTGCCTTCGCCATCTCCGACGGCTCCGGCCGCCGTTCCAGCAACAGCGTTCGCATCCCGGCCTGACCGAGCTCACCAACGAGCATGAGACCGGTCGGCCCAGCGCCCACCACGACTACGTCCACGTCCACCAACTGGCATCCCCCGTAGTTCCTCGACTGAATCCGACTTCGGCCGTCGATTGTGCGCGAGGGCAGGGGTCTTGCCGCAAGCCCCCTACTGCCGTATACGTTGAAAGCGGAAGGGCATTCATGCCCCTTCCCTTCTCATCACCGAACTACGCGGGCACCTCGCCTCCGGCCTCAGCGTCCAGGACAGGGGCGTTGAACCCTCGTGTCACCCAGGGCGTCAACACCCACCCCGATGTCATGCTCGAGGTGCGTCACGTCGCCGCCTGAGCAGTTCGTTGATATCGGTCGATGCAAAATCACCGTGCGCGGGCGTGACCTCAGCGACTGACTAGCCCGGGGCGCGCTCCGCCAAGCAGTCGGGGTTCACAATCCGGGTCGTCGATGGTGGCTTTGACGCGAGCAGGTGCGCCGGGCGGATCGGTCGCGGCTGCAGGTTGCCGCCACAGTTGACGCAGACGCCGTGGAGGCGATCGCGAGCGCAGTCGCCGCACCAGGTGCACTCGAAAGTGCAAATGAAGGCGTCGCCGGAGTCCGGTGGCAGGTCCCGGCCGCAGCATTCGCAATTGGGCCTCAACTCGAGCATGCAGTCAGCATCCGCTGACTGCGCGATCGGGGCAAGGCTGCTTGAACCTGAGCCCGGCGACTGGGTGGGCCAAGCTATCGACACGTGTGTGATGCCGGTGGTCGCAGGGCGCGTCTTTGCGCCGCATAGCGGCGCCACAGAGAACCTCGAACTGCCAACCGGCGGGAGGCGACTCTCTCGTTGGCGGCCTGGCAACCAGCCCAGCTACTCGGAACCTCGACGCTCGGCGTCTTCGCGTCGCCAATCTTGGATGAACTTCATCACGGTGTTGTCCTCGACGTCCCAGAGTCCCCACCCTCCCTGTACGACGGTGTGTGCCACCCGAGCGACGGTGGACATCGCGCGCCCAAGCATCTCGTCATCCACGTCTGGTAGTAGCACATCTCGCATCGTTGGGTCTTTCAACACGCGGGCCCAGTAGGGCTCCGAGCGCGTCGAGTAGTAATGGCCGAACGATGGGTAGTAGTGGTGGTCATCGAATCGATCCGACGGCAGGTCGGCCATAACCACGAGCGCCGCGAGCGCGTCGAAGGCACATAAGGAGTCCAGGACCGGGTCGATCGGGGCGATGTCGGCGCCTGGCGTTGGGTCGTACCGATCATCGTCCGGCGCGTAGGGACGTAATGCGGGCAGCCTGTGCGCAACGCGACGAGCGAGTGGTATGAGCGCACCTTGTTCCGGCTTTCCACTCGCCGTTGTCGGAAAGATGTTCGCGCGTGCCGCGTGGGTGAGGCCGTGACGGAGCCAGGACGCGTACGAATTGTCGGGTGCCGACTGGAGGGCGAGCGCGCGCACCGTGCCCCATTCCTTCATGACGACGGCGAGTCCTCCAAGGGCAACAACGCGGGCCAAGACGTCAAGCCACACGAACTGTGACCGCACTGGCTCGGCGTCGCTCACTGGATACGAAACGATGGCCGAAGCTTCGTAGATGTTGGCGAGTGCTTCGGTCACATCGTGTTCGAGCTCGGCGTGTCCGAGCGTGAGAGCGATCGCAGCGAGCGAGACGAGCCGATCGAGAATGGTGTTGAGTTCGTCGCGGTCTCCTCGGTTAGCGCTGGCCCGCGCCTCACCGGGGGTCCGTACTAAGAAGAGTCGGATCGGCACTAGGTCGGCACGGCGAAGCAGTTCAACCACCGCTCCGTCGAATGACGCTTGATCGAGTTGCCAGACCAGCGACTGGACTGGACCTGAGGCGATTGACTGTCCCTGAGCACCCGATTGGATTGCGGCCACCGTGGCAGCGAACTCAGCGCGATGTGATTCGCGGAGGGCATTATCACGAGGACGGAGAAGCGCCTCGACGTCGCCCTCTGCCCATCGCTCACTCGACGTGCCATGGCGAACGAAGACGTCACCGGGCCGCAAGACGATCTTCTGACCTCCCCCAGGTTTCGTGTACTCGCCGAGAACCTTCACGACGGTAAAGCCCAAGGGGTGACGGGGGACATAGATCAGTACGACGTGCTTGCCGTCGGTCTTGTGCCTGGCGGCGATCAAGTTAGTTGGGTGAAGAAACTTCTCGAGTTTCTGGCGCAGGTTCGCTTCATCGAACTTGGCCGCCGATACCTCGTCGAGACCGATTGCCTCACCCTCGTCATTCACGCCGATCGCCAGGTACCCGCCGCATGACCGAAGGGCCGCTACATCCTTGGCGAGCTCAACCAGTTCAGAGTGTTCGTCTAAGTCGACAACTTGTTTGAAGTCGAGCATCGGCAACTCGCAGCCCACGGCCAGAAGGGATGCCAGCTTCTCGGCCGTCACGACCGGCTCGACCACAATCGCGTCCTCGTTCACGACAGCAAAATTAGACCCGCGTGTGTTTGCCGACCGGAACATCGAACTGAAGCGCGTCAGGCATTGCTCCACGGTCCAGCCTTCCGGGCCGACTCCTCGGCCGATCACACACTTCGAGGTTCGTCATTTTGGCCGCCCGCCGTGCAGGACCCGATGTCCCCGCCATCGCACCTTCATCGGCTGAACAACTCGACGACGCGAGCAGCAAGAGCCTCCTCGGCGAGTCGCGCGGCCTGGCCGTGGTCATTGACGGTATCCGTGCGCAGCACGGTGGTGCTGTTGAAACGCACTTCTCCATGCCAGCGCTCGGGCTGGGACTGCTCGCAGACCGACCACACCTGGAAGGCCAACGACCTCGGCGGGCCGTGAGAGACCTGGGCGCCGGGGACGACCTCGACGCCTCCGATGAACTTGCGGCTGCTCATGTGCATGGCGTCACGGTAAGGCCGAGTTCCGACATTCACGTTGTTGAAGCTGGATCCCAGGTCTCCGGGACGGGACAGTCGTTCCGCCGCCTGCCGGGCGCGCATCTGCTGAAAGTCTGACCCGGCCACGGGCGTCGTCCGCCGCGATCAGACGGAGAGGCCCCAACCAGTCAACTCGAGAACACTGGAGCCGAGGTGTTCCCATCAGCTCGACGATTTCAGCCAGGTCGCCTCAGCCTGGGCGATCTGCGCGGCGGCTAGTGCCATAGTGGCAAGAGCCTGTTGCTTCACGGGCTCACTCTCGTTGGCCGCCGCGTTGAAGTAGCCCTTGGCGGCGTCGAGGTCTGCGGAGAATTGTTGAACGGTGACAGGCAGTGGCATGAGAAGCGTTTTACCGTTCCCACCGCTTGAGCGCCACCGTCGCGAACGATGTCGCCGGCGCGGGAGCGGGAGCGGGAGCGGCAACCAGGGAACCTCGTCCGGCGTCGGACGGCGGGTAGGATCGCACCGCGATCAGTGATGCATTGCTTGTCGAGCAAACTCCACGACCGCTTCGCAGTTGGAACCGATAGAACGACGATCTCACCCGTCGAGGCGTATCCGTTCCAGATCGTGCCTCTGGACCACCCTCGATCCGCGCGCCGACGAGGCGCGAAGGGGACATCGCACGAGTCGATGCACGTTAGGCGCGAGATGACGTCTCAGAAGGACGCCATCCGAAGGTGAGCCCGAAGGCCCCGGAGGCCGGTCATGCGGTTGGGCCGAACGCGCGCTTTGTCGCGATCGGCGAGTTGAGACCCGCGTCTTTCCACCGCGAAGCGGCAGCCTCACATCGCGCTATTCGGTGCCTCGGGGTGCGCTCCGACTCATTCGCTGTCTTCGTCGGCGGCGGACCTGTTACGAGCACGAAGGCCCCAGAGTTCGACCTCGCGGGGAGTGCCCAGATCTCGGTAGAAGCGCACCGCGCCCGACCTCACCAGCAGTTGTCGCAGGTCGTTGTCCGAGAACCCTCCGACCCGCCGGCGGATCACGTCGAAGCTGCGCATGTCGTGGTCGCCGTCTAAAAGTTCGCCGATGGCCGCTTCGGCCATGTACTGAGTCCTCAGACCCTCTTTGAATTGCTGAAACTGGTGACGCTGCGCCAGTAGGGCGACGGCGATGGCAATCAGACCTGCAATTGCGGCCGCGAGAATTTCGCTCATGAACCGCATGCTCCCAGCCCACACGACACGATGCTAGAACCGCACACAGTCGATCAGGCAGACGCGCCCGCCAGTGAGGAGCGTGTGCTGCGGGTCGATGCCACTCTGCCCGGAGGCACCGATTGCGACACGGGGCCGCCTACAGCGCGTCGGCGTTGCTGCGTTTGGTCGCGGTTCGGTAACCGTCGTGCGAAACTCGCCGACACGTATTACAACATCCGATGTGCCGGGATTGTCCGAGCACGACAAAGGCGATGGGAGACCCATGGGGCAGACCACTCCTCATCCCGAGGCCGGTGGACATCACGGCTCGACCCCAAGCCCGGCATGCTGACCATGACGGCGACTTCCTCGACCGCTCCGCCGATGGCACTACGGACCTACCGCTTCCTCCGGTTCGGCGTTGTCGGCGTGATCTTGGCTCTTGCCATCTCGTTGATCATCGAGGCCGCCGAAACGCGCTGCTGGCAAGGCTCTATCAGTGCCTACTACTACACGCCCGCCCGGACGATGTTCGTCGGGACGCTCCTCATCCTGGGTCTCGTCATGATCGTTCTGTGGGGGAAGACGGTCGTGGAAGACAGCTTCTTCAACCTGGCCGGCCTCCTTGCCCCAGTAGTCGCCTTCGTCCCTACCGTCGAAACCGACGACACCCGCACCTGCGCGTTCAGAGGCACGCTGGGGGACGAACTGCCGGACCAGAACGCCACGGAGAAGGGCCTGATCACCGCAGCGAGCAGAGCCGCCGTAGAGAACAACATGCGGACCTACCTGATCGTCGTGCTGGTCGTGCTCCTCGTCTTCCTGTTCGTCCATATCAAGGGGGCGCACACCGACTCTCCGGTCGCGTTCTGGGTGACCTGGGGAACGGCAGCGCTCCTCTTCGCCTTCGGCGCCGTGGCCTACGTCGTGGACAGCGAATGGTTGCGCACCCACGCCCACAACCCATCGGCATACGCGCTGTTTGGCTGTATCGGAGTTGCCGTCATCGGGGTTGCCCGCGACAAGTGGCGCGGCAACAACCAGCTCGTGCCGCCGGAGGACCCTAGCCGGTTTTGGGCTGTCATCTACGCCTCGATCGCAGGAAGTATGGTCCTGGGCCTAGCAGCCGTGTTCCTCCTCGCCTGGGCATTCGAGAAGCAGCTCGGCGATCACAAGATTTTCCTCCTGGAAGCGGTGGAAATCGCTCTGGTCGCCGCGTTCTGGATTGCTCAGACCATCGACAGGTGGGGGGACGGCGCGCCTCGCCCAATGCCCGGAGCGACAGCCGAGCAAACCGCTGGCGCAATCGAATAGGCGGCGAAACTGAAACCCGAGCATTCGGCGTTCTGACATCATGGGCCGCGTTCTGGTCCTGAAGACAGATCGAGCTCCACCCTCATCTTGCAGGGTGTCCGAGCGGAAAGCGAGCGCCAGAGGTGTGTCATATCGCCGCGACTGGACGTACGGACGACCGTGTCAAGCCCTCGGCACCAGCGGCATCAACGCCGACGTAAGCGATTCGCGTAAGGCCTTGTAGTCGCCGGTCGGGTACGTCAGGACCTCGAGGTTGTTGATGTCAGTAGGTAGGCCACCGATCTGCTCCTGCGCGGCAACAAGGATGATGTCCTTCCCTAACGCGCGGGCGACGCCAAGTTCGTAGTACACGTTCAGGTTCTGAACATCGACCTTCGCGACGATCACCCGGGATCGCTCGATGTACTTCGTCACCTTGGTCAGTAGAGCTCCAGGCTGGTAGGAGTCGTCCGCACGCGTGCAGGTGAAACCGGCCGCCTCAATCCCTGCTTTGACGCCGTATTCATACGCGTTCGCATTTTCGTCAAACGCAGAAAATCGCATGACGACGAACGCGGACAGCGGGTCGAGCGGCCGTGGCGTTCCAAGAGCCTCATCTCGCACGAGAGCGAGCATCCGTCGGACCGCCGCAACCTGTTCATCGCTCATGCCGTACTGCGTCATGACAGCCGCGCACTCGGGGCACAGGCTTCCAGCAAGCATTCCGAACCGGATGTTGGCCTTATTCGCCGACAGATCATTCGCGCATCCACGTGGAGGTTCGTGCGCAATGTTCTCAAGCATCTCCTCGCTCAAATCTGCCGCAAAGATCGTGCACGTCTGAGCCAACTGGTAGATGACGTAGGAACGCAGACTTGGCGGCGCGAAGTACCGCTCCCAGTCCGCGGTTGTGATCACCGACGTCGCGCGGTCCTCATGACTGAACCAATTGTCTGCAAACGGAGCATCGGTGACCCACACCTTGTGCTCCTGCTCGCCAAATCTCGATGCCGCCTTGAGCGCGGTCCCCGGTTCTAGCACCCCGGCATTTCCCAGCGCCGCTGTGTCGACGGGCGCTACGCGAACAGCCAGTCTGAATTCTGACTGCACTCCGTTGAGTAGCGACACGGCAGTCGCAATCCTGGACTTGTCATGACTTCCGCTAGCAACAAAAACGTCGATGTCCACGGGAGGCTCCGATCGCGAGGTCGAGAGGAGTCTAGGGGCCCGAGCGGGCGCCCCGTCCACGGACGCAGAGACCCCGAGGGAAGAATGTGTAACTGCGTCTATCCGCCGCGTCAGACTCGTCCCCTGAGGCGCCGGTTCGGCTCGAACACCGCCCACTGCGTGCCGTCCTCGATCGAGTGGTCGATGTAGATGAAGTCCAGCCGCACGTTGACGTACTTCATCACGGGCCAGGCCTTGGTCGGGGTGCGGCATTGCGCCCCATTCGATCGGCTCGCAGGGTGCGCCAACCCCTCGGGCGTTGGTCTCGACGCAGTGTAGGTAGGTGACAGGGGTTTTAGGTTCTGCGTACGCTCCCCCCGTGGATGCCGATGCCGTCAGCAATCTGGTGTCGGCGGGGATTGGTCTGCTGGCGGGCCTTGTCGTTGCGCTCGTGCAACTGATGGCTAGTCGCAAGAACCACCGAGATCAGTTGGCAGCTGCGGCGGAGAACTTTCGAACCCAAAGTGCGGGTGAGAACGAACGCCTCGCGCAGCAACTCGAAGCCGAAAGGGAGCGTCTTCGTCAGCAACTTGAGGCACAGTCAATGGAATCGGACGCCAGCCGCAGCCAAGCGGACCTGCTCGATTGGCGCGACCGCCGGCTCGAGGCGTATCAAGCTGTCTCGAACACCGCCTTCCGGTCCTTTGACGTGGCCCGGCGAATGGCCGAGTCTGACCCAGGAGGGTTGTTTTTCGCACCCGAGCGGCCAGGATCCGAATTCGATGAGGCCTTCGCTGAACTGCGCTCGGCGATCGATGCGGTCGAACTGATCAGCGCAAGCGAACTCCGCTTCGTGGCGGATGTGCTCTGGTTAGAGGCGTCGAAAGCGCAGGGAGCTTCGAGGGAACTGGCAGACGCGTTCAGCACGCGACATCGGGCACTGGAGGAGGCGAAGTCGGGTAGTCCGCCTCCCCAGGACGGCACGATTGCGGCGTTCTTCCACGTGACCCCAGATCAGGCGCAAGAGCGCGTGGACGCGGCACAGGTTGGTTGGGCGGAGGCTTCTCAAGATTTCGAGAAAGCGCGCAACGACTGGGCCGACAAGAGCAGGGCCAGCCTGGGTCTTCCTGACTGAGACTCTGTTACGGCAGCATCCGCGAACTGGTTCCCGACCGCGATGCGGGCGCGATCGTGGTGCGTAGTAACTACCTGAGCGTGTTGTTCCGGGAGACAAGGCATCCCCCTGATGGGGTTGACGGGCTTGGTGTCCCAGACCACTCATCAGGAGGATGCATGTCCAACCCTAGTCGTCGGCTCTCACGCGGAGATCGCCGTCGCAACGACAGGCTTGCGGCGCTGCGTGCGGTCGTCACCCGGGAGACCGCGGTGCTCGCGTTCGATCTTGCCGCGGACAAGCAGGTGTGCGCGTTGACCGACCAGGACTCCCGGGTGTTGGCCCGCCGCACGGTGAAGGCCAAGGCGTGGCAGCTGCGTGAGGCGGTGGGGTGGGGGCTGGCCCAGGCCGCGGCGGCGGGGTTCTCATCGGTCGTGGTCGCCTGCGAGCCGACCGGGCACCGCTGGCGGGTGCTGGACCAGATCGCCGCGGAGGCCCGGCTGGTGTGCGTGCAGCCGCTGCTGGTGCGCCGGGCTCGGGAGAGCGAGGACTTCACTCACAACAAGAGCGATGAGACCGACGCGATGATCATCGCCCGGCTGGTCACCGAGCTGCGCTGCTACCTGCCCGAGCGCGCCGAGCCGGCGTGGGCGCGGCTGCGGCACCTCGGCGCCCGCCGGGGAGCTCTGGTCACCGATGCCACCGCGGCGCGCCTGCAAGTCACCGACCTGCTCGAGTGCGCCTGGCCGGCGGCACTGCAGGCCGCCGGCGAGCCGTTCAAGTCCAAGAGCTGGCTGGCCGCGATCACGGTGGTCTTGGACCGGGTCGGCGCCACCGGCGACCTGACCGTGATCCGCCGCTGGGGCTGGACCCGGTTCGCGACGGCGGTGCGCCGCGAGCTGCCCCGCCACGGCACCACCCGCTGGCACTCGGGGATCGTGCGGGCCGTCTTCGACGCCGCGGCCGACCCGGCCCGGGCAGAAGCCGGCGTGGCCAGCCAGCGCGCCGGCGCTCTGGAGCGGACCCGGTTCGCGCTGGCCGACCTGGCCCACGCCCGCGCCGAAAAGGCCGTGGTTGAGGCCCGGATGGTCGAGGTGCTCGACGAGCTGGGCCTGACCACGCTGGTGACCAGCATCCCCGGGCTGTCCGCGGTCGGCGCCGCCGCCATCCTCGCCGAGACCGGCGACCCCACCCGGTTCACCAGCGCGAGGGCGCTGGTAAAGCACGCCGGGCTGTGTCCTCGCGACAACGCCTCGGGCGCCTACCAGGGCAAGACCGGCATCAGCGGCCGCGGCCGTCCGCAGCTGCGGCTGGCGGCCTGGCGGGCGGTGTGGGCCGCGTTGCGGAACAACCCCGTGCTTGCCGCCCGGTACGCGCACCTGACCGGCCGGGCCGACAACAAGCTCACCAAGACCCAGGCCCGGGTCGCGGTCGCCGGCAGTCTGCTGCGCCAGCTGCACGCGGTGATCACCACCGGCACCGCCTGGGACCCCGCCATCGCCAGCGGCTTCAAGCCCCAGTCCCGTGAATGCGCGAAGGGGGCCGCCGCTGCCGCCTGACCCCCACGCGTCGTAGCCGACCGGACGGGGCGAGCCCGCACGTGCGTCGGGATCACATCCCGCAAGTGACCATGGGCAGCCCCGCCCGTCCCCAGCAAAGCCCGGATGAAGGCTGTCGGGAACGAACCCGCTTGCACGCTACGTAGGGCAGGAGACGGGCGCGAGGCCCCCGCCAACGCCAACGGCGCACCACAACCAAGACCAGCAGCCCGCCGGCGAACCTGGCGAGCCGATCAGCCCTGCACAACTCAACAAAGCCAAGCCCGTTGACTTCGTCCCCATAGGCTGGTCACTACGCCGCGAAGCGGCAGGTCTCGTTGGGCAGGGAGGACAACGCGCACTACGGGCGCATCTGTCGGAGCAGTCGCTCGGCCTTTCCGATTGCCTTGGTCGCCTTCGCCCAGCCAGCCTGCGCCTTGTCATTTGGGACGCCCTCTGAGAAGTCGCAGTAGTAGTCGTCGATGCAGTTGCCCCAAACGTCGTAGACGTTGACGTACGCGTTGAACGCGCTTTCCAGAGCAACTGCGGCGTCTATGCATTCAGGGGTCTGCTTGCGGATTGCCTTGACTGTGCGGTCGTAGGCGACCTGAGTGTCTCCCAATCGGTCGCCGTACTCGTCGTAGTTCATGCCTACGTTCAGCCGCGAATCGATCTCGCTCAGTGAATCCGCGAGACCCGACAACGTTCGGCGACAACGATCGAAATCGGCTTGTGCTTGGGCCTGGGCGCTGGCCGACGCCTCTGCCTCTGCGCTCACTGAAGCTTCGACCTCAGCCGAGACCGAAGACGCCGAGGCCTCGGCAGCAGATGCGCTGGCGTCGGCCGCCGCGTCGTTCTTGTCTTCGCCGCAACCGGCAAGCAGACCGGCGACAAACACAGTCCCGAGGAGGCGCTTCATGCCGTCCGACCCTAGACCTGGATCGTCATCGCGTCTCCCGAATCGACAGCGCCCCTCACCCTGCGAGGTTTCGGTGGCTTCTCGCCAGCCGGCTCAGGGGTGCGTCCTTCCGCCGCCAGTGGACCGATGCGGTCTCCTCTGTGTTGCCCGTGGTCACGGCGCTGGCCGGAGCTTGTCGGCCGAAGTTGGATTCCCCGAGTTGGCATCACTTGAGGTTGCTATTTCAAGCATCGTTGTGACCTGGGCGAACCTTCGCTAGACATGGATCTGACGAGGCGCCCGGAGGTACTCGCTTACGCAGCCGAGTGCTCCCGCGCGCCTCGTCGTTCCGCGGAGGCGACGGCCCGCGCCGCGCACGCGCCGAGATGTGCACCGGACCGGTGTTGAAGGTCGGCGCCGGTGTGGACGGCTCAGGCGCTTTGAGCGTTGCGATATGCCGTCACGACCGAGGCAGGCAGCCTCCCGCGGTCACTGACGGTGAATCCATTTTGGCGTGCCCAGGAACGGACCTCGGCATTGCGGGAGGCGCTAACAGAGCGTTGAGCGGTCTTCTGCTTCGACCGGGGTTTCGCGGCTTTGGTGGAGGACGCGACGACAGGGGTCTTCTTCTTCGCCGACGGCGCGCCGTTCACCGTCTTCTTGCTGGCGGCCACCTTGTTCGCGCTCTTCCTGGCGGGCTTGGACGCGGTCTTCCGAGCGGACCGAGTCCGGTCTTGCTCATCGGGGGAAACGACGAGCGTGACGCCGTACAGCGCGCCGAGAACACGCATCGCGTCCTCAAGCGGTTCGGTGGAATCAAGTGTGAGCTTCAAAACAATCACCTTTCGACATGTCCGCGGCACGGCAGCCAAGCCGACACAGGTCGGCAACGCTAAGCAACGAACCGGTCAGGCGCAAAACAGGGCTCTGCCATCAGGAATTCATCGCATTTCGACGACGGGCCCTCCGGTCCGGATCCGCGGTCGCCCAGCTATTTGCACCTCACAGTGAAGACACGTCACTCCCTGCCTCGCCCTCGGACAGACAGGGCGACAAGGGCGGCGCCGGCGGGTCCCAATCCCTCGAAGGCGCGTCCTGTCTCCGCGAGCCAGCTTGCTTGGGTTGAGGAGGCCATGCCGCTGGCCGGGCAAGATGACCTCATGGAGGTCCTCAGCAGCCGAATTCTCCTACGCCCCTCAGACCTTCTACGCAGTCACCGGTCCTACCGAGACGCGCTGGGTCTGGCCATCTATCGGGAGTTCGGCAGCCCGGACGCACCCGGCCTGGTGTTCTTCCTCGGCAACAGCCTCCTCGAGGTCAGCGGTCAGACAACTGACCCACGCGGAGACGGAATCGCGTTGTGGATGCAGGTTCGTGATGTGTACGCGCAGCATCGGCGTCTGGTGGATGCCGGTGTATCCATTCTCCGCGAACCTCGGCGAGAGCCATGGGGACTCCTGGAGCTGTGGATCGAGGACCCGGACCAGATTCCTATCGTCATGGTAGAGATCCCCTAGGACCATCCGCTCCGGCGAGACCAACGCAGCATTCCCGCCCACGAGGAATGAAAGCTCCTCAAGGTGCAGCCTCCTGTCCCACGTCCCGCGTCCGGATCGATTCGCTGTTCTGATCCCTCTCAAGCAATAGCGGTCCGTAACCGACTAACGCACCGATAGTTGATGTGGCTGTGAGCACATCGCCTCGGGGCTGTGAGACGTGCGGCGCGTGGGTTGCGCCCAGGCTCATGGCGTTCCACCGCGAGTGGCACGCGACGCAGCAGGGGCGGGGCAGGCCATTTTGGGAAACCGTCCCCGACCCATCCCTGGACCAACTGGCCCGCGTCATCGCAGTCTTGGAAGCCATGCGACCGATCTCGGCGCGCCCGGAGTTCGTGGCTGACCTTCGTGCCCGACTCATGGCAGACGCAACGGCGAACAATGCCTCGACCCGCCGAGCGGCGGCCGTGGCGCCTTTATCCGAGTGGGGTCACGTCTCGACGGCTTGGCCAAGCACGCGAGGCTCAAACCCTTCCTAAGGAGCCACGATTGACGACCAGGACCAGATGCCGATGAGGCACACCAGTCGTGGGTGCAGCGGATCCGTTCGGAGGCCCTCGGAGGCGGTAAGACCTCAGCGTGGGGTGGCCGGCTCGATCTGCGCGAACTGCTGGCTCAGGTAGCGGCGCATACGTTCCCGATGATCCTGTTGCGACCCCACACATCGGGCGCCTGGCGGCCTGGAATCTGGCAAGGAGAACCCACTGAGGATCTTCGGTCAGGTGCTAGCGCGGGCACCTCGACGTGCGGCGTTGGCCTCGGTCGTCTCTACCGCCTCCCAGACCCATGAACTCTCGGGGAGGCTGTAGCAGTTCGGTCAGCTGCTCCCGGGCGAGACCCAGCTGCCGCTTGCTCGTTCGCGGATGCTCGCCGAGCGCCCTGAGTGCTCGCTGGACACGGTTGATTGCCTTCGCTGCTCGGTGATCGGGATCATGAGCGAGGTCCCTTCTCGGTGCGCGTCCGCGGCGGGCGATCGGGCGGCAAGTCGTCGTGGACTTCGCCGGTGTCGAGGTCAACCAGGCCCAGGCGTGCAGGCCCGGCCGGCTGTTGCTGCTCGCGCGCGCGCCGGCGGCCCGGGAGGGCGTCGATGTCGAGGGCGTAGGTGTCCTCTCGCTGCTCGATGTGTTTCTCGGAGAGGTGCTCGCTGTGGCGCGGGCGTCCCGGCCACTGCTTGTGTTCGTCCTCGCAGTGGGACTTGAGCCGGGTGCGCATGCGGTCGAGGAACGCTGGCAGGCAGTAGCGGTGCCACTCCTCGAGCGCGTCGCTGGTCATCGCCAGTCCCGCGCGGCGTCGTTGGTCGGCCAGTACGGCGATCTCGTGTACCAGGTGGGGATGGGAAGGCCAGCAGGTCGGGATGAGGCCGGTGACCTCCCACGTGTACTCGCGGTTGAGCCAGCTCACGATTTGCTCGAGCCACTGCCACACCTCGTGACGCAGACCCGGGGCTAGGCAGGTGGCTGGTTCCCACGGCCGTGGGAGAAGCGCGTGGTTGCCGAGGGCCTTCTGCTCCTCCTTGGTGCCGTTGATCGCGATGTGGAGCTCGTGGTAGGCGTGTCGGACCAAGTTGCCTGGCACCGGGAACGGCCAGACCATCGGCGCCCGCGGGCGGACGGGATCGGAGTGGAGGGTCATCGGAGCTCGCTCCTGTCGTCGTCGACGAAGCCGAGGCGGCGGGCTTCGAGGAGGGCTGCGGTGGCGCGGGCTTCGGGGGTGATGACCATCCGGCGGTCGTTGGTCAGCTGTTCGCGCAGGGCGCGCTGGTCAGTGAGCAAGCGCTCGCCGGCCTTGCCCTCCACGCAGCGGTGGAGCTTGGCGATGATCGGCTTGGCGTTCTCGGCGATCACCAGAGCCCTCCGCTCAGGCAGTTGGCGGACCTCCTCCGGTCGGAGGATCGCGATGTCGTCACCCTCGTAGCCGCCACCGCTGAACCGATGCGTGCGGCGGCCGATGCGCACCTGGCCGAGAAGGTCTGAGATCTCCTGGTTGAACGCGACGTCCTTGGATCCGCCGAACATCACGAGGGTGTTGGTCAGGCCGAGCAGAGCCCGGGCTTCGTGCTCACCAAAGATGCTGGTCAGCTGCGGCCTGGTCTGCGCGGCCCAAATGAACGAGAGCCCTTGTGCCCGCTCGTTGGCCATCCGGGTGCGCAGCGTGGGCAGCGGAGCGGTCGAGGGAAGCTCGTCGAGCACCGAGAGCAGCGGCGGGCACAGGCGGCCACCCCAGGGCGAGCTGTTGGCCAGGAGGAGACCGGTGTCGAGCACGTGCTCGGCGACCGCGGTCATCAGGGGGCTGGCGGAGGCGTAGGGGTCCTCCCGGCCGAGGAGGTAGATGGTGCCGCGGCGGCGGATCACGTCGGCCAGGTCGGTGGCCGACTGCCCGGGTGTGGGCGCGCAGCGGCGGCGGGTATCGGCTTGGAAGAAGAGGCTGACGGCCTGCTGCACGGTGGTGATGGTGTTGCCGGCGGTGCGGTCGTCGCCGTTGAGTGCGCCGTGCAGCAGTCCGTGCCAGAACGGCTCGGCGTGCGGGTGGCGGCGCAGGATCTCCATGGGTTGGCTGGCCGCTGCGGGGTTGGCCACCCACTGCAGGACGTCGTCGAGCCTCTTGCCGGTCAGCGCGGCAGCGTGGAAGTAACCCTGGAGCACCTTGGCCGACTCCGCGGCGTAGAACCGGGCGGCCTCGTCTCCGGTGCCGCCGTTGGTGGCGCCCTTGACGGTGCCGGCGGTAAACGCTTTGGCACGGCGCTCGGCGACCTTGGGGTCAACGCATCCGGCGATGGGGTCCCAGATCAGCTCGTCGACCCCGTCACCTGCCACGCCCTCGGCCAGCCCGAACGGGTCGAGGACCACACAGGGCCGGTCGTCGCGGGATCGCTCGGTGAGGCTGAGCAGCAGGTCCTCAACCTTGGTCAAGGTGACCAGCGCTGCGCCCGGTGCGCCGAGCAGCGCCGGGGTGAGCAGGTCGAGGGTCTTGCCGCTGCCTTGAGGGCCGATGACGCCGGCCGTGCGGTCCCAGGGGACCCATAGCTCGCCACCGCGCGGTTCGTGCGCCTTGCCGATGCGCCAGCCGACGTCCCAGGGGTCGAATCGCAGCTTCATCCGGGACGTCCGTCCGTGTCGCCGGCTGATGTCCCCGATCTGCCCTTGACCAACCAGGGGCTCATACCGCAGCCAATCTCGACATCGGCTGCGCCGGTGTCGCCGGCATCCCGGGCCACCGGCGCTGGCTTCGGGACGTGCTTTCCGTACAGGTCGGGGCGGACGATCCATGAGACCTTCCGCAGCCGGGTGATGCCGAGCAGCTTCGCGGCCTCGGCCGAGGTGGCCATGCCGCGCATCCGGCCGGGTCCCCACCGCTGGTAGGCATGCGCGCCGATCCAGGTGGTGGCCGTCAGTAGCACAGCCTCGGTGAGCGCCAGGCTCGTCCACACCAGCGACGGGCCGGCCAAGGGGACGGGGACCGGGGTGGGCAAGCCGGCCTCAGCGTGGCCGGTCACGACGCCGGGCAGGCTGGTCCAGAACGCGGTGCCCAGCGGCGAGGAGAACCCGGGCCCGGCGCTGGTGTCGGGCCAGGTCCAGCCCGCACCGGCGAGCAGGTTCGCAGTCGAGCGGCCCATCTGGATCCCGATAACCATCACCAGGAGGGTCATCCCGATCACCAGGACGGGGATCTCCCAGGTCCACGGGTAAGGGTCCCGTCGTCGTTCACGCTGCATGTGCTTGCACCTCCTGACCTACTAGGTCGGTCAGAGCGCCGCGGCGATCACGCCGCCGCTTTCTGGATGTGCTCGGCCAGCCACGTTGAGGGGTCGACGTTGTCGGAGCCGTAGATGGAGCCGTTGCGCTCGTGGACCTCGAAGTGGAGGTGGCAGCCGGAGACGTTGCCCTCTTGGCCAACCTCGCCGATCTGCTGGCCTGCGGCGACGCGCTGGCCGCGGCTGACCGTGACCTCCTGCATGTGCGCGTACCACGTGGTCAGAGAGCCGGGACCGGTGCTCACCTTGACCAGCCACGGCCCGGCCCACGGCTTCTGGGTGGTGTCGATCTCAATCGTGCCGGCGTGCGCGGCGTAGACCGGAGTGCTGCACGAAACCGAGTAGTCGGTGCCCGCGTGCCACCGCGACCAGTAGGGCCCGGTCTCGTGCCAGTTGTGGTTGTCGGTCCCGACCAGGCTTGCTGGCACGGGATAGACGACCTCGCCGGCGCCGGCGCCGCAGTCGGCGTTCCCTGCAGTGCCGTAGACCGAGACGTGTAGGTGGTCCATGTGGTCGAGGGTGGGGTCGCTTCCCCCAGAGGGGTGCGAGTAGGACCTCCAGTCCCTATCGCCGACCGACCACATCCTGGCCCGCCAGATCACGTAGCTGACGCCGAACTCCTCGGCGTGGACGCGGACCCAGTCGGCGATCCGGTCGCCCTCGTCGATCCCGCTCTGGCTTTGCCAGTCCTCGATCATCACGTCGACCGCGCGGCCGGAGGAGTGGTCGCTGTCAGGGTTGCTGGCCCGCTCCCCCACCCCAAGATAGGTGTGCGCCCCGAACTGCGCGTCGATCGAGCGCAGCACCAGGAGCGCATCCCGGCTAAGCCCCTGCTCCGCTGGCGAACCGGTCGGCGGGCAGCCGTTGCTGCCGACGGTGGACGCCACCACCAACGGGTGGTCGCTGATCCTTTTGGCTCGAGTGCTTGCGTCGACCCGCGACTGTGCCCAGGTGACGTTACCGCCGTAGATGTGGTCGATCGGCGCGCCAGACTTCGGCGATCTGCACGGGTTGACCGATCCACCGAACGCGTTGCTCATCGCCGGTGTCAACTGGCAGTGGGAGGAGTTCTGCCCGTCCTTGCCGTCGTTGAAGTCACCGACGATGAAGACCGGAGCGCCGGTCGCATTGAGGTCGGTGAGAGTGTCGAGCTGACGCCGCAGTGCTTCCTTGCGCTTCTCGAGGAAGAACGCCGGGTTGTGGATGCTCCACACCCAAATCTGCTGAGCTCCGCCAGTCGAAGTGAGCTGGACCAGCGGCATCCCGACCGTGCCGCTGAAGTACGGGATGGGCACCAGGCGGGCGTCGGTCATCTCCCACACGCCGGGGTCCCAGACAACCTTGTTCTGCTTGCCGTCGGTCGGCCACATGTCCCACTGGCTGTTGCGGGCCAGGGCATTCTCCTGCGGAGCGTGCACCTCCTGAAGGCCGGCCACGGTGACGCCTTCCTGTTCGAGCAGGTCCAGCGCCCGGGGAAGTCGGACGTTCCAGGCCGGATAGCCCTGGTACTCCTGGCCGCCCGGGCCGCCGTGGCCAGCGTCGCCGTCGGTGTGGCTGGCACCGAGCACGTTGAAAGTGCCGATGGTGACCTGGGTCGTGCCGCTCTCGGGCTGGCAGTTCTCCTCGGTCGCCGCCGCGTCTTCGGGAAGATCCGGCAGGTCGCCGCCGACAAGGTCGGCGACGTCGGCGGCGACGGTCTCCCACTCTGCGTAGCCGCCGGGGAAGCCCGACCGCTGTACCGCTTGGGCCGCCTCGGTCAGGCTCATGTCCCCCCAGCCGGGGATGTCCAGCAGGCCGGCGTTGTTGGTGTGCTCGGCCTCGCCGAAGAATGCTTCCGCCGCGAGCCGCGGCATGGCGATCTGCTCACGGGTGCCCCAACCGGTTGAGGGCCGTTGCTGGAACAGACCGAGGGAGTCGCGGTCTCCGTAGTCGCGGTTAACCAGCTTGGACTCCTGGATCGCGGCCGCGATCGCGACCTCGAGGCCGTACCGCGGCACCTCCAGGTCCCGGGCAACCTGAGCGATGGTGACCGCGTTGCGTGCCTGCTCCGCGGTCATCGTCGGATAGGAGTCGGCGAACCGCAGCCGCATCAGCGCCGCCTGAACATCAGAGGCGGGCGCGGCCGCGGGCAAGGTGTCGGCCGCCATGGAAGTGGTCTCGGCGCGGGTCGTGGTGGGCTTGCGGGCGTCGGCGGGGCCGGCAGCGACCCCGACTTTGCCCTTGACCGGGCCCCCGACCGGTCCGTCGACAACACCGAGATCGATGGGATCGCCCAGCGGGCTGGTGGTGGTCTCCGGCTGCTGGTCACAGGCCGTGCCTTGGGTGCTCATGGTGACCATGACCGCGGCGATGATCGGCAGGCCCATGAGTACCACCAGGGCAGGCAGCGCGAGGGCCAGCAGCTTCTTCACAACAGCATGCCCAGCGCTACGACGCTGTCTCTATGGCCTCGTTTGTCCACGTCAGGTCCCTCTCGAGCGGGTGGAGCACCGTTCGGACCTTGTAGGTGGCCTCCCCGACGCACCACAGCGCGCGACCCTTGTCCTGGCGGGCCCAGCCGGTGACAAGGGTTTGGGTGACCGGCCCCAGGCCGAGCATCGAGTCGAGCTCGCGGGCGACCTTCGGGTTCTGCCCGCCGAGGATCTTCACGTCCGCCAGGTCCAGTAGGTCCTTGGCGATGGTGGCGGCCTGCGAGCCCGCGTCACCGGCGGCAAGCAGGTCAGAGGGCTTGTGGGCGATCGCGAACTGGATGTCGCCGCCCCGGCCGGCCACGCCGCGCGAGAGCCGCAGATCCGCGTCGAAGGACTTCACCGCATCCGGGCCGAGGCGCAACTGGCGCCACGATTCGTCGCGCACCACGATCCGCAGGTCCCCGGGCTCCGCGGTCTCCCGCATTCCGCGACCCCAGGAGTTCAGGCACAACAGTGCGATGCCGACCGCCTCGTCGCCGAGGTCGTCGAGACGGGACAGGCTCAGCGACTGGATCGGTGCCCGCCAGTCGACCTCGATGTTGGAGTGATCGTCGAACAGGCCGGCCAGAGCACCCTTGACCAGCTGGCCGAGTGCGTCGCGCAGCAGCCGTGTCTCGTCGAGGAACTGCTGCATGGTGGCGTACCGAGAGCGCGAGACGAGCTCCCGGGTCGGGTTGTGCAGCAGGTGCCACAGCTCGGGGATAGTGGTCTCGCGCAACTGGGTGCTCCCCTGCCCGTATCCGGTGAGGTACTCCAGCGCGGTGTGCACCACATCGGCGTCGGTTGGTCCGAACGGGACGTGGTTCGTGCCGATGCGCATCGAGCCAACCAGGCCACGGACCAGGGTGAGCCAGCGGCCGAAGATGATCGTGGCGCGGCGGCGTGCCTCCTCGGCCGGCAACTCGTCCCAGCCCTGCCCCAACGGCCCCTTGGCGAGCGGATTGATCCGCGTCCGCATCCCGGGGCCGATCGCGAACGGCTCGACGCCGAGCGCCCGGCACAACTTCTCGTACTCGTCCTTGGGGTCACCCAAGATGAGGACGCGGTAGCCGAACGGCATCATTCGCAGGCAGAACGCCTTGGTCGTTGCGCTCTTCCCGAGTCCGGGCTTGGCGAAGAAGAAGACGTTTGGGTTGGTCACCGGAACGTCATCGCGCAGCACCCAGCCCAACGGGTCAGCGTAGAACGAGCCGCCGGAGAGCTGGTCGATGCCCATCTGCGCGCCGGTTGGCGGCAGCGCCGGAGCGGAGATGAACGGCCAGAACACCGGCGCCTGGTCCGAGGTCATCCGCCATGCCAGTGCGGGCGCCTTCGCGGCCGACCAGCCACGGCGCGGCTTCGCGGCACCGCGGCGCCCTGCGTACTTGAACAGGCGTGGGTCCTTGCCCAGGGGAGCGGGCGCAGGCACCAGCGGCAGGTCGTGCCCGAAGTCCGAGAGGAGCGCGGCCATGTCACGGCCACCGCGGCGACGTGCAGGGCGACGTGCAGGGCGCTTGGTCTGGCTCATCAGGCGTTGCCCTTCCGAGTGAGGCTGATTCCGAGCGGGATGGTGGAGGCGGCGAACCCGGCGTCCTGGGAGAGGTCGAGTCGAAGCGGCGCGAAGCCAGCGCGGCGCACCGAGGCGTCGAGCCGGCGCCCGAACTCGCTGATGCGAGCGGTCTTGGGAACGGTGACGGTGCACACGGCGTAAGGGCGGGTCAGGTAGTTGCCGCGGGCGAGTTTCTGGTCCAGACCTCGGGCCTTGGCGGCGTCCTCGGCCTGTTTGGCTCGGATCTTCATCCCGACCTTGGATCGCATGCCCTCGGCCAGGTCTGCGGCCCACTCGGCGTTCCCGGACTGCCGGTCGGCCTTCGACTGGGGAACGATTGGGTAGGCGACCGCGAACGAGCGCCGCTCGCCGGACTCACTCGGAGTCAGGACCGGCGCCAGCGCACCCATCACCACGCCCCGTGCGGGCAGCTTGATCGTGGAGCTCACCGAGTTCCACGCGTCGTGGCTGTAATGCCGAACGACCGAGTCTGCGCCGGAGGGACCCGCCATCGCCCACGGGACCTCGGCGTTCACCCCGGAGTCCTTCTCGCGCATCGCCAGGGCCTCGACGATTCCGGCGCGGTCCCCGGGGGCGAACCCCGTGCGGCAGGCGAGCGCGAGCTCGGGCGAGGTCAGCCAGTTGACCGTGGTCGTGCGCATCGGGCCGCGCAGCTGGGCCTCGATCTCGGCCATCAGCAGATACAGTTCCCGGCACCGGCCCTCGAGCCCGCCGCCGGATTCCTTGGCGGCCTTCGCGATCCGGGTTTCGGGGACCACGATCGTCACGAACTGCTCGGTGCGCACCGATGCCTGGGTGAGCCCGTGGGCCAGGTCGCCGTTGACGCGCTCGGAGAGTGCCGGCGCGTTCGGCCGCCGGTGGCTGCTGACCCACAGCGCTCGTTCAGCGCCATCCTCGGGCACGGTGCGGACCGTGAACAGGATCTCCTCGATCTTCTCGGTCCTGCCCGCGACGTCGATCAGCCCCGTCAGCGCCTCTCCGTATCGGTGCCGCTCGTCGGCGTCCTCCATCCCGATGCCGGGGTGCACCACCGCGGCGGTCACCGCCCAGGTCTTGGTGGCGTGGTCCTGAATGATCGCGACCCGCTGCAGGTTCGACCCAAGCGGCGGCCCGTCGTGGACCTGGACTCCTTGCAGGACGCCCGGCAGGTCCGGGGTGTCGAGGTCCTCGGCCTGGCCGGTCGACGCCTTCGACCGGAACGAGGTCCAGCCCAGGAGGCCACCAACGGCGTACGCCGTGCAGGCGAACATCCACCCGGTGGCCGACCGGCCCCGCACCGGCACGATCGTCACGAACAGGACTGCGATCCAGATGAGGGCCAGGAGCAACGCTGAGAGCCAGGCTGCCTTGTTGATCGCCCAGAGCATCGGCAGGCTGGCCGCCGCCAGGACGATCAGCTGGCCACCGGAGATACCGAAGAACCAGCCAATGCGGTCCCGCTGATACTCGGCGTACGTCGTCGCCATGATCGGTGTTCCTTTCCGTGCTCGTTAGACCGGGACCGGGGGGACTGCGCCCGCTGCCCCGGCTCCGCCCGCGCCGCCGGCTCCGCCAGCACCGCCAGCGCCGCCGGGAGGCTTCGGTGCTGCCCCGCGCGAGCCGCCGCCCTGACCGCCTGAGCCGGATCCACCACCGGGGAGGGTCGGCGGGGTCGGCGGGTCGTCGCCGCCGCAGCTGTCTTGCTGCGGCTTCCGTCCGCTGGACTGGCCGCCATCAATGGACTGGCCCCCGCTGTTGGTGTTGTTGCTGCGAAGACTGCTGAAGTCGGGCCCGTAGGTGTTCTGTCCGACGCCGGCCTGGTTGGTCTCGTCGAACATGAGTGAGGTGGCCTTCGCTCCGGCGCTGCTGACCATGCCCATGCCGGTCGACAGCGCCTGACCGACCGGACCGAGGCTGCCGAGGAAACCCTGGGTGGACTTGCTGAACCGGTCACCCGTGGAGCTCTCCGCGCTTTGCTCGCCCGACGAGCGGCCGCTGGAGTCGAACGAGGACGCGGCCGAGGAGCCGCCGCTGGCGCCGCCGCCGGACAACAGCCCCTGGATGCCGCCCTGGATCGCCATGCCCTGACGAAACGACGCGCCCGACGGGGTGCCCGGGTCGACGAAGGCCAGCAGCTTGAACAGGGCCAGCGGCGCCACCACGCTGACGCAGATCAACATCACTGCCGGAAGGGCTGTACCGATCGCCTTCTGGGTGTCGTCGGCAAGGTGCGCGGCCACTCCGTTGGCGAACTGCACGCCGATGCCCAGCACCATGACCATCAGCACCGGCGTGAACGCGGCGGCGTGGAACCAGCGCAGGCTCTTCCAGAACCACGAGCGGGTGGCGTCGGCGACCAGGCCTGCAGCCGCCAGCGGTCCGGTCGCAGTGAGCACCAGCAGTGATGCGGCGCGGGCGAGGTAGACCAAGATGTGCCCGATCGCGGCCAGCCAGAGGAACACTCCGAGGAAGGCGAGCACAGTGGCGACCGTTCCGTCGGCGATCGTGTCGGTGCCCAGCTCGCCGAGCGGGTCCCATTTGGGCCAGCTGTTCACCCCCAGCAGCGATTTCATCAGCGCGTGGGTGATCGCCCCGCATGCGGCGACGATCACGACGCAGTACCCGAACCAGCAGGCGCAGACGATCACGAACTGGCCGGCGCCGATGAAGGCCCGGGCGAGGCTCTTTCCCTCCCGTTTGAAGGCCGCGGCGCCCAGTTGGATCATCGCCAGGATCACCACCATCGCCAGTGCTAGCCAGAGCGTGAAGGCATAGACGTCCTTGCCCGGCCCGTCCGCACTCAGATCGGGGGTGAGGAAGAGCTCGGAGTACGTGAGGACAATCCGCAGGATGAACAGGCCTGAGTTCCAGATCGCCAGCATTGCGGCGGTCCAGGCGTCCGCAGCTGCCTCGGCGATGATCTCGCCGAGTCCCTCGAACGGGTTCGGAATGTCGTCCAGGCCCGGGATTCCGCCGCCGAAGATGGAAGCGACATCGGGGACTCCAGGCAGGCCGGGCAGGCCAGGGATGCCGGGAAGGCCGCCGTCGCAGATGGCGTCGAGAATCCCGCAGCCACCGAGCCCTGGCACCCCGCCGGGTAGGTTCAGGCCGGGGAGGTCGCTGAGGTCGCCGGCGATCCCGCCGAGGCCGTCGAGCCCGTTATCGACGCCGTTCTCTACGCCGTCTTTGATGTCGCCGGCGCAGTCCTTGGGGTTCGTGGCGCAGTCGAGCGCCCCTCCGCCGAGATCGCACAGCTCGTCGGGGCCGATGCAGCCCATCTTCAGGACGCGGGCCGGAAGGCCGCTGCCGGGACTCGCCTGCGCGCTGAGCGAGGCTGTGCTCATGGGCGTCTCAGCGGCTGCCGCGGCCAGCTGCACGCGCGGCACGGCGCACAGTAGGCCGGTGACCAGGGTCGCGCCCAGGGCGGCAAGGAGGAGTCGCTCCAGGTGTCGGGCCAGCAGGCTGTGGGCGCTCACTGGGGCGCCCCGTTGATCCGGATCCAGCCCGCCTGATCGAACGCCGGGGTGTCCGGCGCGACCGCCCGTGGCTGGCCCGCGTCGACCAGGCGCTGGATGTCCTCGCTGCTGCCCTGAACCAGCTTCCAGTCGCCGTCGATCCACTGCAGCAGTTGGGTACCGGCGTACAGGCCATCCTTGATTCTGCCGTCGGTACCGGTGAGCGTGACGTAGCTGAGGAGGTTAACCGCGTAGTAGTCGGTCGCGAGTTCCTCGACCGTGAACGCGACGGGCGTGACGGCGTACGAGGCGGGTGCGGGCACGTCGCCGTACACGGGCACGCCGGCCTGTTGGCGACGCAGAGCGACAGACTCGCGGGAGCGGGTCTCGAACACCTCCCGGTACTCGGGGGCGGAGTAGACGCCGGCGACTGCGACCGCCTGGTCATAGTCGAAGCCGACCTGGGCCTTGGCTACTTCCGCCTGTGCGGCGACCGCGCCGAGATCGGAGTAGGGGAACTCGACCGGGTAGCCGTCAACGTGGCTGGCTCCCTCCGGGAGAGTGACGCCGTCCTTGGGCGCCGTTTCCGCGGCCGGGGCCTCCTGAGTGCTGACCGCGGTCGGCTCTCCGCTCGAGGACGGCGCCTGGCCGCTCGCCTCGGCGTCGCCTCCCTTGGTCGGGAACCAGACGACCGCCGCGAAAAGGCAGGCGACGCCCGCCAAGACGACGATCGACAGCGCGCGACCCTGGTGGTTGAGACGGTGCTCGAGCGCAGGCATGTCACTGCTCCCCTTCAGGGTGGATCGAGTGGTCGGAGTGCTCGGTGACCCAGTTACGCCAGCCGGCTTGGAGGGCCGCATCGGTGCCGGGCCAGGTCGAGGGGGCGGGGGCCGGGGGGATGCCGGGCGCGATCATCCAGCGGCCGCCCGCCCACTGCATGCGCTCGCAGTGACCGAACGCGATCTGCCCTTCCTGCCGGTAGGTCGCGGTCACTTTCATCAGCACGCAGACCGTGACCCAGTCCGAACCGTCGGTGCCCTTGACCAGCGCGGCGGCAGGTTCCACCGTCACCGAGGAGTCGGGGTCCTTGACGTCGCCCATCTGGGTGCTCGACAGGAACGCCCGCACGCTGGCGGTGATCCACCAGTCCTCCGGTGCGACCCCTCCGGGCAGCGCCCAGCTGCGGTACACCTCATCAGCGGTGTGCAGGCTCATCGCCTGCAGCACCGCGACGTCGATCTGAGCCAGCTGTCCGATCGCGCCTTCAGGTGTGTGCGGGAAGCCGGTCATGACCAACCCCGGCCCGGGGATCCCGCTGCCGGTGGGGATCTGGATGCTCGGTGCGTCCTCGCTCGAAGGGTCGGCCGGGAAGGCGGCCTTCTCGGGAACCTGGAGCATCGGCTCCGCTGCGATCTCGTCCCGCCGGTCGGCGCCCTCGGCGACCGTGGAGTGCTCGGTCTCGCCAAGGGCGACGCCTGGTGCCGCGGTGGTGTCATCACCGATGCCGGCGAGCGCCAGGTGGACCGCGTAGACCATGCCGGCCAGGACGAGCCCAGCCACGAGGACCGCCGTCACGAAGATGCCGAGCAGCCGACGCCGGCCCCACTCGCCTGAGTCATCGACGGCTCTCGTGGCTGCGCGGCGCACCTCAAATGCACCCCCTACCGAGGATCCCATTGAGCATCCCGGGCAGCACCAGGTAGGCGATCGCGCAGGCGAACACGACCACAACCGAGATGACACCGACCTTGGAGGCGTGTGGGAGGGAGAAGACGCGGCCGGCAATGATCGCGCCGATGGCGATGATGATGCCCAGGCCGAACAGGATGATGACGCCCCACAGCACGTAGCCGGTGATCTCGTTCGTGGGGCCGACAGCGCCGGGCGGCGCCTTGGGACATACCTTCGCGGCCAGCACTACGGTCATGGCTTCCACTGGGCTGATTCCCTTCGGGGGTTGTTGTTGATCAGGAGGTTGGGCAGGTGTCGGCTTGGTGATGCAGCTCCAGCAGATGCCGGCCTGCCGAGACCAGGACTGCGGGGATGGGTAGGGAGTCCAGTCCGGTGACGGCGAGCTCGCGGACCTCGGGGATCTCCACGCAGCGCTCTCCCGCCAGCGCGCTACGGACAGCCGCGCCGCCGGAGTGCTCCACGGCCTTGGGCCACTTCTTGCGGCGGGGTCCCACCACCGCCACGACGATCTGCTCGGACTGCCGGCCGCCGGTGAGCAGGTGCAGGGCACCATCAAGGCGCCGCATGCAGGGGACGGTCGCCCTGGTCACGAGGACAACCTGGTCGGCTCCGCGGACGGCGTGGGCGAGCCAGCAGTCGGTGGCGAGCAGCTGGCCTGCCTCCCACCCGATGTCGAGAATCGTCAGCTGGTCCTCGTGCTCGGTCTCGATCGGCGCGGGGACCTCGTCGACGCCGGCGAGGACCTCGCTGGTGCGCTCGAGCAGGACGTGGTCCCGCTTGCCCCGCCTCCAGCCGGACGGATGCATGCCGAGTTCCGCGGTGGTCGCCGCGGCGAGCCCTGAGGCGGTCACCGAGCAGCACTCGACGACCCGGACCGGCCCGGTCGCGCTCATGGCAGTTGCCAGTGCGACGGTGCTGGCGCCGACTGATCCGGAGCACCCGAGGACAGCCACGGTCCGCTCCCCCGCCCCCGGGGTCCATTCAGCCGCTCGGGTGCCCGAGCCCCCCGAACAAGTGCTGCCGGTCACGGGCGGTGAGGCCCGGAACTCGCCAGCCTCTAGGGCCCGCCAGGCGCGTTTCAACTCGTCCAGGGACACCGGTCGCCGGCCGGTGGATGCGGTGGTGGTCACTTGCCCTCACCGACTCGCAGGCGCCGCAGTTCGAGGGCGCCTCGGATCTCGGCCGGGGTGAGGGTCGAGAGCATGTGCTTGGCCTCTTGGGCCCGCTGGAGCTGTTGGACGCAGCCGGTCAGCTGGCGGATCGCGACAGTTTCTCGACCGGCGATCTCGAACAACTCCGCGATCTGCTCGGGGCTGTGCTCCACGGTCGGCTGCCCGTCGTCCCGGTTGCTCGTCATCGGCTTCACCACCTTCAACCGACTAGGTCGGTTGCTGCTGCCGGAGCGATCACTCCTCATGACCGAACTTGCCGGGTGCCGCGGCGGCCAAGGCGCGCATGCTGCGGGCTGCGTGACGGCGGACGGTGGCCTCGGACTTCCCGACCCGAGGCGCGACCCTGATGGAGACTTCCGTGGCTAGCAGCCCGCCGTAGCCGCGGCCGGTGTTGCGGATCTCGACGCGCGACGCCTCGTCGACCAGACACAGGAGCAGGTGCCGGTCGGCCCGACTGATCACCTCCGTGTCGCACGCCCAAGTCAGCAGCTCGAGCAACTCGACGTCGGCCGACGGCTCGGTAGCGACCTCGCCGCTCTCGACGGCTAGAAGGAGCGGTCGATGGAACGCCGCGGCGGCTACGCGCTCGGTGGGCGGATGGTCATCGCCGGACCACTCGCTGGCACTCAGGGTCGGGCGGTCACCGTAGGAGAAGGCTTCGATCAGCGTGGTGTTCGCCCAAGTGCGATCGGAACGCGCGACCTGGAAGTAGTCACCGACCTCGCGCAGGACACCCACCTTGGTGTTCATCAGGATGTTGGCCGCGACCTTGGTCAGCCGCCGCCAGGGGAAGGTGCGGACCTCGATCCACAACTGGGAGGCGACCAGCTCGTTGATTCGGGTCGACAGCGACCCGGGCCCGTCAACGACGGGCTGGCTGTCTCGCGGTGCCCAGCCCCTGGGCGGCAGCGAGAGAAACCAGCCGGCAAGGTTGCAGGCACCGGGCAGCAGACACTTGGCCAGCGCCGCCGCCGCGGCAACATCGTCGCCACCGTCGGGAGCAGCCAGCATCGCCAGCGCCAGAAGAACCTCGTCAGCCGATTCCCGCTCGACGGTAGGCAGCCAGCCGCGGAGGTCGTCGAATCGGTCAACCACCCCGAGACGGGCATCTGCGACCACCCATGCCGCCCACCGCTCACTGGCTAGGTCAAGCAGTTCACTGTTCTCCTCGATCCCGAGCTGATCCCCAACGCTCATCGTCCTGCGCTCCTGTCCGTCGTGGCTGTCCACGCCGGGAAAGGTCGCGCTCGGGCGTCCCCCTAGCCGTCCCCCCTAGGCCCGATTTCGTGGGGGGACGCAACCCCTGCGATACGTGTTTTCGCAGGTCAGCGGTGCGTCCCCCCAAAAGTTGAGAAAGATTTCGCCGACCTCGTTGAACCCCCGACTCGTCGAGATGCAGCGAACTGTCTCGAACGTGTCGGTTCTTTCTGAATCGGTGCACATTGAGTCAGCGCGAGCGTCCTTGCGAACGAGCGACCGTCAGCTGGCGATGCGCCAGCTAGTCGGCGGACGCTCAGCTGAGGCCTACTGGCGGTCGCCTACGTAGTCGGCCGCGCCGTGGCGGGGCGGTGGGCGACCCATGGCGTCCGCGTCCCTCTCGGCCCATTCCTGGTCATTGGACCGCGGATCGGTCTAGTCATCGGCACGGTCTAGGCACTGCGCTCACAGGCTCATCCGGTCGGTGCGAACGGCGACGGCAGCCACTGCTGCGGCGAAGGCCTCGCGCAGGCGTGGGTCGTTGTCCGGTTCGATCTCTTCGAGGTCTTGGTCGTCTTCGCAGTCGTCGACGACGGGGTCCTCGACCAGAATCTCGGCGCGCCACAGCAAGAAGCAGCCGAAGATGGCCGTGTGCAAGGCTTCGAGAAGCGACGGAGCTGGGCGTAGCGGATCTAGGACGCAGACACGGACCTCGTCGAGGATCCTGCTCATTGTCTGCTGGTCGACCTTCTCGGTCAGATCGTCGAGACCAAGGAGCCGGTCTCGCAACCCGTCGAGGCCCGGCATCTGCCCGGCCGCGACTCGGTGCGCATTGCGGACGAGACGTTCCACGGTCGCACGCGGACTCAGGCCGTCGGCCAGCGAGCGGAAGACGACAGCGATAGTGTCGATCGGCATCGCCTCGATGTCGTCGGCTCGCGCGACCGCCCTCGTCCATCGGTCCGGGCTCGGGTCGCCTGGATCCGATGCGGTCGCAACGATCGCGGCAGCGCGCAACCAGACGGTCGTCGCGACACAGGCAGCGGTCGGATCCACGGAAGCTTCATGCACGTCATGCGCTCCGAGGAGGTCGCGCTCCAAGATCGCCCAAGCGGCCTGGATCTGGACGGGGGAGGCGGAAAGGCGTGAGAGCGTGACGGCCTGCTGTGCCAGCCCGGCGAAGTCACCCATGTCGGCCGCGACGACGGCGTCGAGCTCGCGGTCCACGGCGCGGGCAATCTGGATGCGCAGCCTGGCGTCGCCGATTTCATCCAGAACGAGCCCGAGCCGCTTGGCTGCGCTCAGCAGCGGCGAGTAGGGCCATCTGTCCCGCTCGCCCGGCTCGATGGTCAACACGCGGGCCTTGTCGAAGTCAGCGCGCTCTTCTCGCAGATGCCACTGCTCGGTGTTGGTCTCGTCCGGGTCAGCGGACTCGTCGATGTCGGCGTACGTGGCCCAAGCGGCCTCGGACAGGCCGCAAAGCGCTGCGACGAGCAGGTCGGCGCCTTCTTCCTCGCACGATTCCGGAACCCCCGCGACAGGCTCGGCTCGCCGGGGAGCGCCGATGCGCCACGAAGCGATGATCTGACGGCTCGATGGCGCGTAGGAGAAGGCGGTCACGGTCGATAACGCTACGGGCAAGAAGGTCCCGTACGCCTCCCATCCAGGCCTACCCGCCGATAACGCCGAGAACCGGCCTTCGAATGTCGGCCCATGGTCGTAGTTTCCGGCCGTGGAGAGTCCGGCCGCACGACAGTCCGCCTCACCCTCAACGGCCGCCAATATGAGCTATCACGCGAGGACGTGGAGATCCGCCTGGCCAACGTCGCCCCCGACGCGGTCCGCAAGCACGCCGTGAGGATCGACGACACTGGTTCCAGGTCATCCAGGCGTTTGAGACCGTTACCGGGATCCCTCGATCGGAGTTCATGTCCAACACCTCCCGCCGGCACCAGTCGGCTCTAACGCTGGTTGGTCGTCTCGCGCGTGTTGCTTCACCCCACCATTGCGTCGCGTCGACACGCCGCCTTCCACCTGGTGGTGGTGCACCTTGCTCCGCCCGCCTCGCACGAGTAGGCCGCATTCGAGGTTCCGTTCGAGCGCGTGACCTGTGAGGTTGGCGCTGCCGACGAGTGCGGTGCGGCGGTCGACGACGAGCACCTTCGCGTGCATGGAGGCATCTGCGGGGCGTGCGTCTGCTGGCCATGCCAGCCGGCGGGCGGCAAGACCGGGGAAAGAGTCGCCATGTCCGTTGAAATTGGGATTGTCTGCGTTGCGCTCGAGCAGGGGCATGGCCTCGCTCGCAGATCGCGGCATCCGACGCGACAGCTTGGGTCAACTGGCCAGCCACTCGTGGTTGCGGATGATCTCGGCGGTGCGCTCGGGGAGATCGGTGGGCGCCTCTCCGTCGTCTGAGCGATTGCACACGTCCTGGATGAGGATCCGTTCGGCCTCGGTCCGGTTTCCCTCAGCGTGCTCGACGCGCACCATGCACAGCTGCGCGACCTCCTCCTCGGGGACAGCGATCCGCGCGACTTCGGCGGCCGCGCGAGCCTGCCGAAGGTCGCCCTTCTCGAGACAGCCGGTGACAACGGTGAGGGCGACGTCGGCGATCGCCTTGGTCACGTAGTGATCGTGCCGCTCGCCCTTGAAGAGCCAAGACCAGCCACCCTCGCGGAGGTGGGTGAAGGGGTGCCCGGAGATGAGCTCGAGCGCGCGGGCGAGGTCCGCCAAGCCTTGTGCCCCACCGCGGGCCTGGCCGCGCAACACCTGCCGCTTGAAAAGATCAAGGTCGACCAGCAGCCCCGGCCCTGCCTGGTACACCTTGATCCCGCGGGCCTTCGCAGCCGGTGTCTTGTCGGCGTGGGGAAGGTAGGGGTCCCCGGTCTCGGGGTCGCTGCCGAGCCATTCGCGAACCAGGTTGACGTACTTGCGTACCTTGGCCGGGTCGTTCCAGCCGATCGCATCCTGCAGTTCGTCGCGAGTCGCGCCGCTGCGGCGTCGCAGGGCCAGGAACGCCGCGATTTCGATGCACAGCGCCTGGTACTTGTCCCGGGGCTTGCCGTGGGTGCGCAGGGTGACCGCACCGAGTAGGGAGAGCTTGGGGCGGGGCGAGGACCGGTCGAACCAGTCCGTCAGGTCCTGATCCAGCGTGGGATCGGCCCCCTCGACCTCGGCGCGAACCCGGGCCGGGACCTTCGGCGCGATCGCCTCGAGGTCCTCCCGAACCACGGGCGCTTCTCGCAGATAGTCCTCATCGGATGCTTCGAGGAGCGTGGTGACGGGCTCGCCGACGACGTGACGGGGTGCGTTGCGGGGCAGTGTGTGCTCACGGCGCAGGCTGCCGGCCTGGTCGGCGTAGGCCTCCCAGCCCTCGGTGGCGGTCTCGTCGACGGGCACGTCGACGTCCTCGAGGTTCTCGCTCTGCGCGTACAGCAACCCGCAGCCAGTGGCCTCGTCGCTGGTGAGCCTGACCGCGACCAGGTCGAGCCCCTGCTGCTCGAGCCCGACCCGCCCAGTCGGCGTGACGGCCAGCACCGGGCCGGGGGTGCCCGCACGGTCGCCGGTGACGACGATCGAGGTGCCGGTCCGACCGCGCTGCTCGTCCACCAGCCTCAGCAGTTCGGTCAGCGCCTCCGGGTCCTCACTAGCGGCGTCGACCAGCAGCATGCGAGCCGGCCAGACGTCGTCGTCGACCTGGCCAGTCCGACCGGTGGTCACATCGGTGTCGTGGCCGTTGACGCGGTCGACCATCGCAACCGCTTCGGCCAACACTTCCGCGGTCACTCGGGTGCCCGGCTGGCCCGAAGTGTGGTAGCGGATCCGCTCGCCTAGCGGCGCGGCTTCCTCAGCGACTCCGATGCAGTCGACGGTGACCGATCGGGACCAGGGGTTGACGGCGAGCTGAGCGGCGAGGTGGCGTGCGAAGTCGCGGCCCCGGGTCTGGTCGCCGATGATATTGAGCGTCCCGAGCTCCTCGCAGTTGAGCAGCCAGAGGTCACCGGCATCGCTCTGGCCGATCGTGACGAGCACTTGGTAGGGCGCCTCGACCCAACCGGTTGCCGGGCCGAGGTCTTCGGCCTCGGTGGCGGTAGAGCACGACCAGTGCGCCCGGTCTGGGGTGCCATGCCACGGCGCCGGCAGGTCGGTCGGCGCGCTCAGGTGCAGGGTCAGCATGTCGTCGTGCAGCTCGACCGCGGCGAGCGGCGGCATCAGGGTGTCGCTGGCTTGTGCGTAGGCGGCCAGTCGTCGCAGCGCCTCGTCCATGAACTCCACCGTTGCTGCCGCGGGCCAGCCGGCGGCGGTGATGGTCATCTCGGCCGGGGCGAGCTCCGGGGCGGGTGCGGCGATCGACCGTCCGGGGCGTCGGGTACGGAACTGGGCACGCCGACGTTGCTGGAGGCCGATGAACAGGGCGCCGGCGAGCAGTACGCCCCCACCGGTCAGGCCAGGCAGCACCCAGGGCGCGTCGAGCACGCTGTCGTCACCAGCGTCCGCCTCGTCGACGTCAGCGACCGGCGGTGTCTCCGGGGTCGTCTCGGCCGGCGGAGCGACCCCGGGCTGGGTCACGGGCGGGCTCTCCGGGAGCTGGCCGCGGTCCTCGCCCTCACCGTGCTGGGGCGCCTGCTGGTTCTCCGAGGGCGCGTGGTCGCGACCGCCACCGCGGTGCCCAGGCTTCTCATCCGGCTGGTGGTCGGGCTGCGGGGAAACTTCGTCGACGCCGCCCGGGACCGTGATGGTCCAGCCGGGCTCGATGTGGTCTGGGTCGACCAGGTGCGCTCCCCCGGGCTGGACGACACCCTTGCTGGCCTCGAAGAGCTCCATGTAGCGGGTGGGGTCGTCGAGCTCCCTGCCCGCGATGTCCCAGAGGGTGTCGTTCGGCTTGACGGTGTAGTCACCACCGGCGGGCGCCGTCTCGGCTTGCAGCTGCGCACCGGCTGGGAGCCGGAAGGTGGTACCCGTGGGAATGGTCTGGGTTGCCTGTGTGAAGGTCGAGCCGTCGGACATGACCAACCCGCGGTTCAGGTCGATCAACTCCTGCCAGCGGCCGCCATCACCGAGATGGGTCTCGGCGAGCTTCCAAACGGTAGTCGGCGCCTCGGCGGTGATCTGCGATCCACGCTCGAGGGCGCGATCGGTCTGGTCATGCACCTGGGCGTGGCCGACGGGGGCGTGCGGGGCGGCGACGGCCGCGGTGTGGTCCTGGGCGAGGGTGCTGGCGCCGATGCCCAGCGCGGCGACGGAGGTCACCAGGATCCGTGCGAGGTCCTGCTGGCCCCCGAGGGCGAAGCGCACGCGGTCAGCGCTAATCCCGCGGACGGTGGCGACCGCCTCGATGAGGATGCAGGCCACCATCTGGACCCACAGAGCCCACCCGAGCGCGGCCAGGCCGCCGATCATCGTGCGGTTGGTCAGCAGCTGGACCTCTGCCCATCCGCCGTGCGGCCACGGGTTCCCGACCCAGGAGAGGAGGGCCAGCGGCGTTCCGACGACCAGGGCGATGAGCGCCAAGAGCGCACCGATCCCGCGCACGAGCCTCGACATGTTGTGTTCCTCTCTCCCTACCCGTCCGGAGTCGAGATCGCGTCAGCGGTCCCGGTCTCGCGGATGTTGACCGACCCGACACCGAGCAGCCCGAGGAACTGCGGGTGACGGGTGCCGGCCGCGGTGACAATGACGGTGCTGCCCTGGACGCGGACGGTGCCGGACCAGCCAGCCTGGTGCAGGACGTTTCGCGCACGGGCGATTGCGTCGCCAGCGTCGACGCGGTCGCTGCCGGACCGGACGGCGGACGCGGACAACTCGTCTGCCCCAGCCCGAGCTGCCTGTTCGGCGGCCCGGCGGGCGTCGACCTGGTGGTTGATGAGCTCGCCGCCCCCGCCGACCAGGCCGAGCAGCGCCACGAACGCGGTGGTGGTGATGATCAGCGTCCACACCGCGGCGGCGCCACGCTCATCTCGGGTCCGGCGCGCCCCGCTGCGTCGACGATGGGCGCGCATCCGGTCGAGGAGGCGGCCCGTCACTGCTCGCTCCGGTAGGTCTCGATCGCGACGACCGCACGCTCTACGAAGACCCGCTTGGGCGCCAGGCCCAGCGAGGCACCCAGGGCTCCGGTGTCGACCAGGCTGACGGTGCACTCGACCTCCGCGACAACCTGGCCACCTGGGCTGATGTCGCTGCCAGCGAAGGAGACCGAGATGTCTTGGCATGCCTTGCCGCGATCGGAGAGCGCATCGACCGCAGCCTGCCGGCCCGCCGTCATCGCACTCTCCTCACTCGACTGCAGAGATGCGGCCCGGGCCGCGGCATAGGCGGCGTCGTTGGCCTGTGCCGAGCCATCGACATAGCGGCCAGCAGCGACCACGACGATCACCAGCGACATGGCGGCGGTGGTCATGATCAACGTCTCGATGGCCAGAGAGCCGCGCTCGTCCCGCGAAACACGGATTCGTTGCCATGCGCGACGCAGGCGTGGCGCGTCAGTTCCCACCGCCGGACCCTTCGAAATTGGTGAACTCGCGGGAGGGTTCGACGAACCTCTCCACCGGGACGGTCGCGGTCTGAGTGATCGGGTCGTCGAGCCAGGGCATCAGCGAGACGATCTGGACGGTCACGGTGACCGTCGCCTGGGTGCTGGATCGGCTGGAGGTGACGGTTGACCCGCTCACAGCCGGGTTGCCGGCCTCGTCCACGTAGCCGTCGGCTGTTTGCCGACCATCGTCGGCGGTACCGTCGAATCGGGCGCTGGTGTGCGCACCCTCTTGGGCCGCGGCCTCCGCGACGCGGTTGGCGTGCATCCTGATGCCGTACTGCACCAGCATGGTGAAGCCGAGGAACAGGACCATCGCCATGATGAGGAACTCCGGTCCGGACGCGCCGCGCTCATCACGCGGTCGATGCCGACGGCGCCGCTGGCGCCACAGTTTCCACCTGCTCATCGGGTTTCCTCCTCTCCGGCCTGCTCAATGCTCACATCCGCCGCTTGGGTTACTGGCCGCCCAGGCTGCCGGCCAGCCCCCTGGCGAACGTCCAGACCGAGTCGCCGGCGAAATATGCGATGCCGATGCCGGCGCCCAGGATGATCAGCCATTCCACCGCCGAGGCTCCGCGCTCGTCTCGCCTCCGGGGCTGAGCCATGACCTGGCCCATCACCATTGCGAGCATCAGATAGATCCGAATCACTTGATTCCCTCCTCCCGAGATGTGTTGATCCACCTAGCCGGCCGCACCGCGGAGAGCCAGGATGTACGGGCCGCAGATATAGATCGCGGCGAGCATGGCGGCGACCAGGGTCAGCTGGCGCATCGACTGAGTTGCGTTGTTGGCGCGCTCGACCGCCGCCGCCAGCCGGGTGGAGCGCATCGTGTCGGCGCGCGCGATAAGGGATGCCTTCACACGCGCGCCGTCGTCCTGGGCAAGCTCGATGCTCGAGCGCAGGCTGACGAGCTCGGGGATCCGGTAGCGCTCCCCCAGCTGACCCAAGGCCTCCCACGCGCTGATGCCCTTCGACGGCGCCAGCTCGATGGAGGTCCGCATCTCACCAAAGGCCTGGCCGGTTCCGATCTGGGCGGCCGCGGGCAGCGCTTGTGCGTGGCCTTGCCCGGCCTCCATGCTCATAGCGACCAGGTCCATGTATATCGACAGCGCGCGCGTGAACTCCTCACGTCGCTTGTTCGCTTCCGTGCGCAGATCCCTCACCGACAGCAGCACCGCGGCGGCCGCGAGCACGACGCCCAACACCGGTCCCCATTGCAATGAGACGTCGTTCCCGCCCAGGCGTCGGCCGAGCATGATCAGGGTCGGGCCGAGTCCGAACGCCAGTGTGAGCGCGGTGACCTTCGAGAGCCAGGCTTGGAGGTCGCGGCCAGTGATGGCCAGGTCGGGCGCGATGTTGTCGAGGAACTCAGGGCGGTTGGCCCGCAGCGTCTCGGCTACCCAGCGGGTGATTCGGCCCAGCGGGGAGATCGGCTCATCGGTGCCGGCGCGGCGAGTGGCCACCTCACGGCTGTGCCGCCACTGCTCGATCTCGGCGACCAGGTCGGGAGAGGGCGGGAAAGCCATGTGGCGCAGCTGCAGCAGCCCGAGCGCCAGCGCCACTCCTAGGAGCACGACGAGGGTCATAGGTTCACCCCCTTGGGTCGGTAGCTGGCGGCCTCGAGGACCTCGCTGGCACTGGAGAGGAACCGCGGCTCGGGCTCGGGCTCGGCGAGTTTGCGCACCCGGCTGAACACGAACACGTACGCGGTGGCCAGCAGCAGCGGAAGCACCTCGGCCGCACCACTACTGGCCTCCGGGAGACCCTGTGGGCTGAAGAGGCTCGCGGCGACGACCAGGGCCGCCGTCAAGACCGCGACCTGGCCCGCCTCCCAGCGGACCGTGTTCCGCTCCCGCATCACTTTGGTGCGCTGCTCGAGCTCGTCGCGAAGTGACGTCGACAGCGCGGTGAGGACGCGGGACAACTGGCCCTTGCGCTGCCGAGCAGCCAGCGCCAGCGCGGCCACGACCAAGTCCGCGCTGGAGTCGTTGACCTCGTCAGCGAACAGGCTCAGCGCCTCGGGGAGCGGGACTCGGACACTGAGCCGGAACGACAGGTGCCGCAGTGGGGGCGCAAGCACGTCGGCGGCAGTGTCCACGGTGCGCGGGATGACTGACTCCAGCCCCGCGCCCTTTTGGGCGAGGTCGCGCAGCGACTCGGTCCAGGCCGCGAGCGCCTCAAGCTTGGCCAGTGCCGCGCGTTCGGCTTTCCCTCCCCCGGTCACCAGCGGCCACAGGACCGCGCCGGCGGCCGCGATAACCGCGAACACCGCATTGCGGCTCACAGCGAGCACCCCGACGCCGACGACGGCGGCCAGGACCATGGTCCGCTGCTCGCGCTTCGACATCGCGGCCCGGCGACGGGTGAACCTGGTCAGGTCCACCGGTAGCAGCGGGAGACCGCGGGCGAGCCGCACAAGGCCAATGAGGCCGACCGCCAGAAGCACCCCGAGAACAGCAACCATGTCAGGCCCACCCTCCAGGCTCACCGGGGTCGCGGTAGCCGACCTCGCGCAGCGCCTCCACACAGCGGATCGCCGTGGGACGATGGCGCAACGCCAGGCCATCCGGCCCGGGCTTGAAGATCTCGTTGGTCACCAGCATCTCGCCCTCGTGACCCACGACCTCGCGAACGGAAGCGACGACACGTCGCTGCTGGCCGTCGCCGCGGTAGCGCTTGATGAAGACCAGGAAATCCAGGCCGTTGGCGATCATGCTGATCGTGGCCGCCCGCGGCAGCCGCTCGGGGGCCTGGACCGCATAGGAGCAGATGTTCTCCACGATGCCGTCGCTGGAGTTGGCGTGGATCGTGGACAGTGACCCGTCGTTGCCCTGCATCATCGCGTTGAGCATCACCAGGATCTCGTCGCCCAGCACCTCACCGACGATGACCCGGTCGGGACGCATGCGCTTGGAGACCGTGAGCAGCTCGCGCATCGGCACCGCGCCTTCCCCTTCGGCGTTGGGCAGCCGCTCCTCCATCACCACGATGTCGGGATGGGCGTCTTCGTCGTCCTCGAGGCCGAGCTCCAGGGCCCGCTCGATCGTGAGCAGCCGTTCCTCCGGCGAGATCTCCGCGGCCAGCGCGCGGAGCAGCACTGTCTTCCCAGCGCTCGTCTCGCCCCCGATGATGATGTTCTTCTTCGCCCGAACCGCCGCGCGGAAGAAGTCCGCAAGCTTCTCGTCGATGGTTCCGCCCTGGATCAGGTCCTTGAGCGTGTACCGCATGTGCCGGTGATGTAGTCGGATCGCGACGGCGGGCGCGGTAGCGACCGACATGACGGCCTGCACACGAGCGGACCCGAGGCGAAAGTTCACGTGTGGGTTTGCGCTATCGAACGCGCGACCAGACAGGCCTTCGTGCGCGGCCAGGGTCTGGATCGTCTCGATCAGCTCCTCGTTCGAGGCGAATACCGGCGGCACCTTCGCCCTAACACCATTGGTGTAGTCGACGAAGACCTTCTGCCAGCAGTTGATGTCGATCTCCTCGATGCGCTCATCACGCAGCAGCGCCTCGAGCGAACCGGCGCCATAGAGCCGGTTCTTCAGTCCCTGGATGAGGTCCTGCATGTCCTCCCAGGACATCGTCGGGTGGCCAGCCTCGGCCAACTCGCGGGCATAGGTCTCCACGACCCGGTGCGCCAGTTCCGCCTTGAGCGCGTCGACGCCCTCCTCGGTCAGAGGCACCTGGCCATGCCGGGAGCGGTCGGCCAATTGCGCCTCGAGCAAATCACCGACCCGTACCTGCAGCCGCCGCAACAGCGTGTGGTCAGCACCCCGGACCTCCATCAACTGCCCTCCCCCGTCGTACGACCGGCGGCCCAGCCGGTGTGCCGCTCTTCAAGCAGCATTTCGCGGTCGCCGGTTGCGGACGCCGCCCTCGTCGGCCCCGACGTCGGCTGGGTGTTATGCGACCAACTCGGCTGCATGCCGGCCGGCATCCACTCGCCGGCGCCATCGGCCATAGCCGGCCTCATGGGCTGCTGAGCTTCACCACTGACCGACGCCCGACGGCGTCCCTTCTTCATCTCCTCCGGCGTCGCGTGGTCGATGCCCGTCGCCAACCCGAGGTGCCACATCGCCTTACGGGCCGACTGCATCAGCTTCGAACGCCGCAACGGCTTGGCCCAGGGGTCTCCGCCTTCGACCAGAGCGTCCACCGCGGCGGGGTCCCATGCGATCCAGCCCACGCCGCGAATCGTGGGAGCCGCCGCCGTATCCGCCAGCAACTCGGCAATCTGGCCGGCGTGCCGAGCACCGCTGCGGTGTCCGGTAACCACCACAGGCAACACCAACGGCGGCTGACCGTTCTTCTCCGCGATCGCAGGCGCAAGTTGCTCGAGCCGCCAGATCATGTGCTGCACCGATCCGAGGTCGCCCCGGCACACCATGATCAGCGCGTCGGCGGCGGCCGCGATCGGCATTGAGGGAGAGCCAGCGTGGATGCGGCCAATGTCGGCGAACACCGGAACAGATTGCGAAGCCAACGTCGCGGTCACTGCACCCCACGACAACGACGAGCCCTGCTCAGCGGTCAGGAAGCCGGGAACCACCCGGACGGTGTCGCTGAGCTGGTGGGACCCCGAGCGCCACAGGTCAAGGTGGCGCGGCTCACCCGGCCGCTGCGCCCCCGCCTGCACCAGTGGCCGTTCGGCGAGCTGTTGGGTTGAGCGCCCTGCGCCCATGCCCAGCACGGTCGGGGTGGCCGCGAGAGCACGGCCCTCGGGCCGGAGCCGCAGTGCGAGGTCGCCGCCGTACGGGTCGGCCTCAACCACAACGGCGGGCTTGCCGCGAGCAGCGGCGAGCGCCAACGCGGTGGTTGTGGCGCCTGGAGCCCCGCGGTCGCAGCAGACGGCGAACAGCATCGACTCACTCCTCGCCCGAGAGCGGAGCCTGGACGATGGTCACCTGTCCAGCTGCGCTGTGCGCGGCGATCACATCCGCAAGACCGTCCTCGACCAGGACCGTCACGACCACAGCCCCTTCGGGCGTCTTCCCGACCGAGTCAACGCGAGCCCCAGTCGCCAGCACCTTGGGTGCTTCCAACTCGGCCTTGGTGCCCGGGTCACCCTCCGGCGGAGCCGCGAGGACGTCCACGAGGTCTCCGGCGATCAGGCCTCCAGGAACGCGACCCTTGTCCAGCCGGATCGCGACGAGCCGTTCGCCGTCGGCGGGGACCTCCTCCTCGCTGAGGGCCGCGTCGGTGAGGACCTGCCCGTCAACGAGACCCGCGGCGGCGCGCTTCCCGACGATCGACTCGATATCTGAGGCATGAACAGCGCCATCAACTCCGGCGACCTGCGCCGGACGGACATCGTCCTTGTCGATCACCTGGCCGGCTGCGACCGGGTTGGTGACCACGAGGACCTCAACGCGGTCGCTCTGCGACTGGAACAGCGTCACCAGACCTAGCACCACGACGAGAACGAACAGCATCGTCGCGACCCACTGGCCCAGCCTGCGCGGCCGCTTCTTCGTGACCTGTCCCAGAGTGGAGCGCAGCCCGAGACCCTGGTCCCGAGACGATCCGTCGGCCATGCGCTCGGTGTTGGTTGAGAGCGTCAATTGGTCACCACCGTCTGGCGCTGCCGCACCTCGATCGTCGTCGTCTCCCCTGATGGGGCCGTGATCTCGCCGAGATCCCCGGAGGGGCTCACGCATGCGCCCGAGCACGTCCAGGTCGCGCCGTAGACGATCTGCGCCGACACGTCGTGGGTGTCGCCGATCGGGTTGTCGATCGCTTCGTAGGCATGCGAGCACGTGGTCTTCGCGGCGTCGGTCATGCCCTTCACCCAGGCACGGCCGGCGTCATAGCAGATCTTCGTCTCAGGGCCTAGGTCCCACTCCACCCGGGCAGGAGCAGCGGTCACCGTGACCGATGTAGGGCCAGCGCTCACTGTTTCGCGAAGGGCGCGCCACTGATCGGCGGGAACCCACAGCCAGTTATCGATATGCACGTAGGTGTGGAATTCAGGACCAGGCGCGATCTCTGCGTCTGCACGCTCCAGCTTCATGCGGCCGAGCGCAGTCTGAGCGAGTACGGCCGGGTCGACTAGCGGCTCAGCGCCGTTGGCAACGAACCAGGTGTTCTCAAGCACCGAGACCGTGTGGTCACAACTCCAGATGCTCCCCTCAGACGGGTCGTGCCCTCTCCAAAGAGGCGAATTCGCAGGCGGCTGTGGATCGAGGCGGAACCCGTAGCAGCCGTGCCCAGCGTCCCAGGTCCCGCCGTGCTCGTCAGTGCAGGGCACTACCTTGTCGCCGTCCTGGCATTGGGTCGGCTCGCCGCCGCCAGGGGTGCCGTTGCCCGGATCCTCGGTGTCGGGGTCGCCCGGATTCTGCACGGGGATGCAGATCCAGCCGCCAGGGATCTCGGACGGCGTCTCGCCGGTCGGACAGGACGGTGGATCGGCGGCCGCGGTCGACGAGAGACCGAACGGCAGCGCAGCTGCCAGCATGACGGCACCAACCAGCATCCTCACGGCTTGCATGGCCGCGCCTTACCGCCTGTTGCGTCAACCACGCCGTAGATCAGCCAGTCGTGGCCCTCCGGCTTCTCGAGGGTGATCGTGCGGAGGTTCGGCTTCTGCTGCCAGGCAACTGGCTGGGCCGGCTTGCCGCGCTGTGTGGTCTTGATCGTCGTGTAGTCAAGGCACTGGTCGACCACGACCGAGAGTCCGTCCTTGCTGATCGTCTTGGGCTTGGACCAGTACACGTCTGCAAGGCCCTCGATCTGGACATCGACCTGTTCATAGGTCTCGAGTCGCTGATAGAAGCCTTGCCAGATCGGCGACGGGAAGTACTGCTTGAAGAACGCCTCTGCGCGGTCAGTGGCCTTCCCTTCAGCCCAAATCGCCTCGGAGCGACTCTCGTAGATCTCCCAACGACCGAAGGCTGCGTCGTACGCGGCAAGCTGCTTCTCCGTGTACTCCTTCTCCCAGGCCGGAGGGGTGGTGATCGGCTCGGTCGGTTCGGTGGGGCTCTCCGAGGTCTCGCTGTCCGGCGACGTCGTCGGCGGGTCGTCGCCCCCTCCGCATGCCGCGGCGACCATAAGGGCCCCCAGCACAGCTGCGACGGATGTAGCGCGACGGAGCATCATTAGCACCGACCTCCCGAGTGATCGTCCGTGCGTTTTCCTCCTGAGGGTATGCCGCTTCGTGGGCGAAAGGCAGTTATCCACAGGCATGAATCCTGAGGTGAGTCGGTCCACCTCCCGTTCGAAATGAACCGACTCGCTGAGATGCCGACGGCGCTCCGCGTATTCCTGGCGGTGGTCGCGCCGTCGCGACTCTCAGGTTTGAGGGGGATCTCGCGTTGGACGCGGCGATGCCCTCGGCTGTCCCTAACCGTTGACGCGCCGCGCCTGCCTTCCATGGACGCTGGGGTGGCTGCGGCCACGGCCGACACTTCTCTGGTTCTAATGGAGCGCGGCTCAGACGGGTGCGTTGCAGTCACCGTCTGTTCCTCCCGTTGCAGGGTCCGAGGCGAACCCGCACGAGGCCCGCTGTCCTACAAGGTCGAGGAGGGCGTCCTGTGCGATCACTGCGACCGATACTTGTTGGAACTGAACTGGTCGCATGGCACACGTCAACCGAGCCAGCCCTGGAGCGCTCACTCGATCGGCTCAGCTCTTGTCGTTGGAGTGCTTGCTCTAAGCCTCTTGGGATCACCGTGAGGGCCGTCGGACCGACATCGGTGGGTCGGTGGCAAGCGGCGTCGCAAGTCACCTCGTCGGTGGCCCCGAACGGCCCGCGAGTCAGTCGGCGCCTGGTTTCGTTGCGTTCCGACGGACTCTGAAGCCACTCGAACTGTCGGGCGCCACAACGCGTTCACACCAGCGGAAGCCAGACCAGGATCTATCGCGCAAGGAGGGTGGCGTGACCGTGCGATCACCGAAGCTGGTCATACCGCCAACGACGCACGGGCCTCAGTGCGCGACGCTCGGCACCCTGATCGGCGGCGCGCTCGAACCACAAAGTCGGTCGTAGCCGGCTACTTCACTCAGGAGGCGTGGTCGACCCACTCGTGCGCGACAGGAAGGAACCCGACAGTCTCGACGACGCGGTATCCGACCGGTCCGTCCGGCGCCCATCCGTCGCCGCTGGCAGCTCGTTTGGCGAGCACCACCGCGTGAGCTTCGTCGGTCGCGTGACCGGCCCAGGTGTAGGTCTCGTCGTCGGCCATCGGAGTGCCCTCCCGGTGGTGACGAAGACGCACCTCAAACGGCCTGACTGGCGGAAGCTTACGAGTCAGCACAGCAGCAACCTACCGCGCTCGTGGTCCGACGAGCTGGATCACGGTCCCCTCGGGCCCGCGGGTGAGCCAGGCGCGGTGCCCGCGACCTCCTCGACATCTTGGCCGTCGGCGGCGAGACTTTCAGAATGTTGCACGTGGCGGCCTCGAGCGATCCGGTGGCATCGATCCCGGGGACGTGCGTCGGCCTGCACCGTCTCCAGAGCCCGGCTTGTGCGAAAGCTGTGCGAATCCGGGGCCTCGGGGTGTGTCTCTGCAGGTCAGCGCGATTTGAGTGCCAGCCTCCTAAGCGAAAGGTCGCCAGTTCGACTCTGGCCGGGGGCACAAGAGGACAGCTGAACGGCTGCGAGCAGCCGACTCCCCGCCTAGGCGAAAGGCCCGCCAGTTCGACTCTGGCCGGGGGAACCCAACGAAGGCTGGCGACAGCCCCTGCGGTGCTACCTTGGAAGTACGGTCGGCTCCAGCAGCCCGACATTGGTGGCAGCGGTTTATCGCCGACCGGGGAGAGGCCGTCATGGCCGCCATCGCATCGCCCGATCTCCGCCTCCAGAAGGACCACACGAACCGTCCCTACGGTGGCGGCTGGTGGCCGGACGGACACGAGCTGTCCCACGAGCTGCTCGACCTGGTCAGCCGCTGGCCGGCCGACCGGCCGTCGATCGTCAGCTACGCCTTCCTGCACGACGACTGGGACCGGAGCGAGGCAGCCGTCCCGACCGAGTACCGCACCCGCACGCTGATCCTGAACCTCAGCGATCGATCGAGCTGCCGGCTGCTGCTGGTCCCCCACGGCACCGACCCCGACGTCGCCGACGAGCTCCTCCTCGAGGCCAGCAACCCGCACACCACCTGGCGGCGGATGGACTTCATGAGCACGTTCCGGGGACCGCAGCGGGTCCCGGCGCTCCCGGTCGACGGGACGCTCCGATGACGGGCCTACGGCTCAGCCTGGGGTCGACCGGTGTCGGCCAGGACAAGCTGGACGGCGGGTGGTGGCCGCGCAGCCGCGACTTCGCCACCGAGTTCGCCGAGCTCGTCGACGGGTTCCCGGCCGAGCACGGGCGCGTCGTACGGGCGCTCTACTCGGCCCCGGACTGGGACGACGCGCCACGGCCGAGGCGGGTCGCCGTACGCCGCGGCTACGTGAAGGTCGGGCACTTCCCCCGGGACGACACCAAGGTCATCTACCTGACCACGTCGAACCGGGTCGTCTACTGCCTCCTCGTCATCCCCTCCTCCTTCAACGAGTCGCAGGGCTCCGAAGCGATGCTGGCCGCCTCCACCGGGGGCAACCACCACTCTGCTCAGGACCTGCTCGACGTCGTCACCAACGAGCGCGCGGTGGATCCGGCCGGTCTGTGGGCGGCCGAAGGCGTCCGGTGATCAGGAGATCCGCTCGAAGGTGATACCTGCCGCCTGCAGCCGCGCCAGCAGCGCGTCGCCCATGGCCTGCGCGGTGGTCACCTGGCCGGCCGTGGGCGGGTTGTCGTCCAGCGCCAGGCACAGCGCCGCCTCGGCCAGCATCTTCGCGGTCTCGGTGTAGCCCGGGTCGCCTCCGCTCACCTTGGTGCGGACGGTGGTTCCGTCGGTCTCGCCGACGAACTCGACGGTGAACCACGACTTCTCGCGGCGCCCCGCCGACGGACCGCTGCCCTGCGGCACCCGCTTCTTCAGCAGGTTGCGGACGGGCGGGATCTGCGCGGCGACCGCGATCGCGCCGGCGCCCGCCATACCGCCGCCGGCGTACCGGAGCGTCTTGGTGCCGGCGAAGTGTGAGTAGCGGAAGTCCGGTCCGTACCACGGCAGCGCCGCGCCGCTGCGGGCCACGACGAACGGGTCGATCGTCGGCAGCGGCAGCAGCCAGTAGCCGAGGGTCTTGTCGCGCCCCGGCTTGCCCGCGACCGCCTTCGAGCGCCGGCCCTCAGGTCGCGGCTCGACCCGCTTGCGGGCCTGCATCGCGTCGCGCATCTGCTTCGCCCGCGCGAACGCGTTGAGCGCCGAGTGGAAGGTGCCGCCGGAGAACGTCCCGTTGGAGCGGACCACGCCCCGCATCGTCACCGGTGCCGTGATCTCGCCACCCGCCGCGTCGGCGAGCTGCTGGATCGTGAAGTACGCGCCGATGTCGTGCGGGATCGAGTCGAAGCCGCAGGCGTGCACGAGCCGGGCGCCGCTGGCCTCGGCGGTCGCCTGGTGGTCGACGTACATCCGGTCGACGAACTCCGGCTCGCCGGTGAGGTCGAGGTAGTCGGTGCCCTCCTGAGCGCAGGCTGCGACGAGCGGGCCGCCGTACTCGAGGTAGGGGCCGACGGTGGTCGCGACCACCTTGGTCGACGCGGCCATGTCGCGCAGCCCGGCCTCGTCGGAGGAGTCCACGACGACGAGGTCGACATCAGCGCCGAGCCGGTCGCGCACCTGCTCCAGCTTCTCCTTGCTGCGGCCGGCGATCGCCCAGCGCAGGCCGTCCGGCGCGTGGGCGGCCAGGTAGTCGGCGGTCAGCCCGCCGGTGAAGCCGGTGGCTCCGAGGAGGACGAGGTCGTAGGTGCGCGGGGAGTCAGATGACTGAGCCATCCGCGCATCGTTGCACCGACCCGGATCCCGATGGAACCTCCCTGGGTCGTAGTTCCGTCATACGGTCAGCAACCAAGCAACATCCGGGCATCGGAGAGTTCGTGGATCGAGACACCGAGGCGGAGTACGCCGCCTACGTGGAGCAGGCATGGCGCACGTTGGTCCGGGCCGCCGTGTTCCTCGGGGCCCTGCCGCACGAGGCGGAGGACCTCGCCCAGACCACGCTCGTCCGGTGCTACACGGGCTGGGACAAGGTGAGCAGCGCGGACAACCGGGACGCCTACGTCTACCGGATGCTCCTCAACTGCCTGCGGGACAACCGCCGCAGCCGGTGGTGGAAGGACCGGGCGGCGACCGGTGAGCTCGCGGACGGCGGTCCTGGGTCACTGCAGACCTCGGTGGGTGACGGCACCGACGCCGTTGCGACCGCCGACGCCGTGCACCGCGCGCTCGGCTGCCTCACCAAGCCGAACCGCGACGTCGTGGTTCTGCGCTACTTCGTGCAGCTCACCGAGCGACAGACCGCCGACGTTCTGGGGGTGCCGGCGGGCACCGTGAAGAGCCGGTTGTCCCGGTCCCTGGCCCAGCTGGCTGCGAACGACCACATCCTCGACCTGAGTGGAGGGGCGTCGCGATGACCGACCTCGAAGACCTGTGGGACGACCTGCCCGTCGGCAAGGCGCCCACCCACGACATCCTGCGCGCGGGCCGCAAGGCCGAGCGCGCCGCCGGCGGCGGCTCCGGGAAGCGGCGCTTCCTGCTGAAGCCGCTGCTGACCGCGGGCATCGCCACCGGCATCGTCGGCGCGTTCCTGGCCGGCACCCTCGTCGAGGGCGGCGGCGGGTCCGACGCGGACAACGGCGCCGATGGCGGCGCCGACCCGACGCACGTCGCGTTCCAGGCCGACCTGGAGGCGGCGGCGTCGTGCGACGAGCTGCTCGACGCCTACGTCGACCGCGGGCTCGGGCTGGTCACGGCGTGGGGCTGGGAGTCGCCCTACAACCCGTACTGGGGGAACGCTCTCCACACCCTCGACCGGGACCTGGGGGACTTCAACGGCATCGACGAGCTGAGCGGCGCGCTGGTGAACCAGCGAGGCGCGATCGACGGGGCGCCCGGGAGGACTGAGGGACTCAGCACCTACAAGATGGCACCGACGACGACGCGCCAGGAGAACAGCGACACCGGCACCAACGTCCAGGAGCTCGGCGTCGATGAGCCCGACCTGGTCAAGACCGACGGCGAGCTGCTGCTGCGGCTCGACGACGACGAGCTCGTCGTCTACGACGTCACCGGCGACCAGACCGACCGCCTCTCCTCGGTCGACCTGCCCGGCCTGGAGGAGGGCGAGATCATGCTCGCCGGCGACACGGTGGTCGCGGTCGGGATCGACGAGAAGGCGGCGCGCGAGCGCACGTCGTACGGCGTCGGCCCGCGGCTCGGCACCCGCGTCATGACCGTGTCGCTCGCTGACCGGGCGGCGCCGGAGGTCGTCGACGACGTGGCGTACGACGCGCGGCTGCTGTCGGCGCGGCAGCACGGCGACGCCGTACGACTGGTGCTGTCCAGCGGACTGCCGGACCTCGGGTTCGTGCACCCCGGCAAGGGGCGTGGCCAGCGCGCGGCGCTCCAGCAGAATCGCGACAAGGTCGAGAAGTCGTCGATCGAGGACTGGCTGCCGACGATCGCCGCGGACAGCGAGGACCCCGCACAGCTGCTCGACTGCACCAACGTGGCGATCCCGTCGGACGAGCTCGCGCTCGACACGGTGAGCGTGGTCGGCTTCGACGCCGCCGCGCCCGCCGACGTCGACGCGATCGGGCTGGCCGGCGCGACCGACATCGCCTACGAGTCGGTCGACCACCTCTACCTCGCCGCGAGCCCGAGCTGGGGCAACGGCTTCGAGTGCTGGGAGTGCATCGGCTCGCGCATCCTGCCGAGCGTCAAGGGCGGCGAGACCTACCTGTTCGACTTCAAGCTCGACGGCACCCGCGCCACCCACGTCGCCTCCGGCGAGGTCGAGGGCGCGATCGAGGACCGGTGGGCGATGGACGAGGCCGGCGGCGTGCTGCGGACCGCGGTCACCCCCACCTCGGAGACCGGGAACTTCAACTCGGTCGTCACCCTCGAGCGGGACGGGCAGGACCTGGTCGAGATCGGCCGGCTCGACGGGCTCGGGCACAACGAGGACCTCACGTCCGTGCGCTGGTTCGACGGGCTCGCGATCCTGGTGACCTTCCGTCAGCGGGACCCGCTGTGGGCCGTCGACCTGACCAACGTCAAGAAGCCGAGCCTGATCGCGAAGCTCGAGATCCCGGGCTTCTCGTCGTACCTCCACCCGCTCGGGCCGAAGCGCCTCGTCGGCATCGGCGAGGGTCCCGTGGGCGGCGGTCACTGGGGCGCCCAGGCCGGCCTGTTCAACGTCGCGGACCTGAAGAACGTGCACCGGATGGACGTCCAGCACTACGCCCCCGGCACCGAGGCGCTGGCCGGCGCCGACCCGCGGACGTTCACCTTCATCAACGACCACCGCACCTTCCTCACCGTCGTCCAGGATCACCGCCGCAGCCGGGTCGGCTACCTGTCGGTGGTGCGGATCGAGGACGGCGAGCTGCGCAACCGGATGGTCCAGGTGGAGTACGGCGACGACGTCGACGAGGTGCGCGCCGTGCCCCTGCCGGACGGGCGGGTCGTGCTGGTCACCGGGGAGGACGTGGAGTTCTTCGACCTGCGCGACCGTCGGTAGTGCGGCGTACGCTCGACGTATGTGTCGCAACATCCGGGTCCTCCACAACTTCGAGCCGCCGGCGACGACGGACGAGGTCACCGCGGCCGCGCTGCAGTACGTGCGGAAGGTGAGCGGGACGACCAAGCCGTCGCAGGCCAACCAGGAAGCGTTCGACCGGGCCGTCCACGAGGTCGCGCACGCGACGCAACACCTGTTGGAGGCGCTGGTGACCGCCGCGCCACCGAAGGACCGCGAGGTCGAGGCCGCCAAGGCGCGGGAGCGGGCCAAGCTCCGCTACGGCTGATCATGGATCCTCGGGTCGACGAGGCGTTCGCGGCGGTCCCCCGCCGCGACTTCCTCCCCGCCCGGCAGCACCGCTTCGCGCACCTCGACCAGGCGCTCGACATCGGGTACGGCGTGACCAACAGCCAGCCCACCACGGTCCGCAACATGCTCGCGCTGCTCGAGCCCCGGCCGGGCGACCGGGTCCTCGACGTGGGGTCCGGCTCCGGCTGGACCACCGCCCTGCTCGCCTACCTCGTCGGCCCCACCGGCTCCGTGGTCGGCGTCGAACGGATCCCCGAGCTCGTGGAGCTCAGTCGGGCGTCGCTCGCCGGGATAGTCCCTGACGAATCTGTCGCCGATCGGCTCGATCCACGACAGGAACGTCAGGGACTATCGCAATTTTCGCCCGTCAGCGTGTTCGAGGCCGAGCCGGGGGTCCTCGGGTGGCCGGCGGGTGCGCCGTACGACCGGGTGCTGGTGTCGGCGACGGCGGAGACGGTGCCGCACCGGCTGCTCGAGCAGCTCACAATCGGCGGGGTGCTGGTGGCGCCGGTCGAGGGCGTCATGCACCGGGTGGTGCTCACGCCGGAGGGGCCGGTCGTGGAGAAGCACGGGCGCTACCTGTTCGTGCCCCTCATCGAGGACTGACCGGCTCAGCCGACGCCGGCCTCGACGTCGCCGGAGACGGTGATGCCCTCAGCGAGCTCGACGACCTGGTCGTCGGCGAGGTCGATGCCTTCCCAGACCTGGACCATCACCAGGTGCTCGCCCTGGAACCAGCGCAGGATGCGGGTCCCCTCCCCGTTCGTCTCGAGCACGCCCGGCTCACCGTTGATGGTGACGTCCTGGCCAGCACCGAGCTCCTGGGCGGCGTCCTGCGACTCGAGCATGATGACGACCTTGTTCTCGAAGTCGAGCGGGTGGGTGTCGTCGCCGGAGGCCGCGAGCGTGAGCACGTAGGCGTCGGAGCCCTGCAGGACGTAGCCCGCTGGCACCTTGGCGAGCTCGAAGCCTTCCGGCTGCTTCCCGGTGTAGTCGACCAGATCGAGGGAGCCCGCCTCCTGACGACCGGAGTCCGACGGCGTCGTCGCCGGCCGGGGGTCGGCGTCGTTGTCGATGACGGTCACCACGCCCAGCGCCGCGCCGAGGCCGAGGGTGAGTCCGGTGCCGGCCATGGCCGCGCGGGTACGGCGGCGCCGGCCCAGCGCGGAGTGGGCCCGCGCGAGGTCGCCGGAGACGACGCTCTCGCTCGGGGTCGAGGCGGTGCCGTCGAGGCGGGCGAGGCGGTCGATCAGGTCGTTCATCGGGGGTCTCCTTCGAGGGTGGGTACGGCGAGGGCGGCGCGGAGCTTGTCGAGGCCGCGGGCGGTCTGGCTCTTGACGGTGCCGGTGGTGCAGCCGAGAGCGTGGGCGGTGTCGTCGACGGACAGGTCGTGGACGTGCCGCAGCACGACGGCGGCGCGCATCCGCGGCGGCAGGTCCCCGAGGGCGGCCACGAGGGCAGCGTCGAGCGCGTCGGTCCCCGGGTCCGGGGCGACCGTCTCCGGCACCGCAGCGGCGCTCCGCTCCCGGCGGGTGAAGCCGCGCCGGTGGTGGTCGGCGTGGCAGTTGACGAGGGTCCGGCGGGCGTAGGCGACCACGTTGCCGGCCTTCGCCCGTCCCCAGGCGAGGTAGACGCGCACCAGCGCGTTCTGCACCAGGTCCTCCGCCAGGTGGGCGTCGCCGGCGGCGAGCAGCCGCGCGGTCGTCACCAGACCTGCTCGGTGGGTGCGGACGAAGTCGGCGAACTCGCGGTCCCGGTCCCTGCTGCTCACTCGGCGTCCCTCATGCCCCTTCAACGGATCGAGAGGCCTCCGGGGTTGCACGCGTCGCCGTACTCTTGCTGCCGTGACCACGGCACCCACCCTCAGCGTGTCGACCGCGGCGCTGGAGCTGTGCGCCGACCGCCCGCTGGTGGTGCTCACCGGGGCGGGGCTGTCGACCGACTCGGGCATCCCGGACTACCGCGGGCCGGGTGCGCCGGCGCGGATGCCGATGACCTACCAGGAGTTCGTGTCGGGCGGGACGGCGCAGCAGCGCTACTGGGCGCGGTCGCACCTCGGCTGGTCGCGGATGCGGCAGGCGGCGCCCAACGAAGGTCACCGCGCCGTCGCGACCCTCGGCGCGGACCTCGTGATCACGCAGAACGTCGACGGGCTCCACGAAGCCGTCGGCACCCCGCGGCTGGTGGCGCTGCACGGCCGGATCGCCGACGTGGTCTGCCTGTCCTGCAGGAGTACGACGACGCGCGCCTCCCTGCAGCAGCAGCTGGGCGAGCTCAACCCCGGGTGGGTCGAGCGGCACGCGGCCGTCGCGGACCGGCCCGACGGCGACGTCGACCTCGACGACACCTCCGACTTCGTGGTGCCGGCCTGCTCCTGCGGCGGCGCCCTCAAGCCGGATGTCGTGTTCTTCGGCGAGAACGTCCCCGCCGCGCGGGTCGAGCGGTGCTACGCGGCGGTCGACGCCCTGGCCGGCTCGGACGGCGTGCTGCTCGCCGCCGGGTCCAGCCTCACCGTGATGAGCGGGCTCCGGTTCGTGAAGCGCGCGGCCAAGCTCGGCGTCCCGGTCGTGATCGTCAACCGCGGGGCCACGCGGGGGGACGAGGTGGCGTCGTACCGGGTCGATGCGGGGACCTCGGACTGGCTGCCGGAGCTGGCGCTCCGTCGTACCTGAAGTTTCGGCCCTGAATTGCCCCGAAACGGGGCCGAAAGTTCAGGTACGACGCGCGCGTGGCGGGCGAGCTCGCGTCACAGCCGCTTGACGAAGATGTGGTCCGCGGCCTCGGGGAAGATCTCGGCGGTCTCGCCACCGGAGCCGACGAGCACGCCGTCGGCGGTCGCCTGGATGGTGATCGTCTTGTCGGGCAGGGCGCCGACCCGGCGCATGGCGCTCATCAGCGCCTCGTCCTTCTGCATCTCCTCGGAGATCCGGCGCACCAGGGCCCGGCTCGACTCCACGCCGGCGGCCTTCGACAGCGGCTCGACGTCGGACATGAACGCCTCGCCGACCCTCTCCTGGCCGAGCTCGGCGAGGCCGGGGATCGGGTTGCCGTAGGGCGACTCGGTCGGGTGGTCGAGCAGCTCGAGCAGGCGGCGCTCGACGGTCTCGGAGATGACGTGCTCCCAGCGGCACGCCTCCTCGTGGACGAGCTCCCAGTCGAGGCCGATGACGTCGGTGAGCAGCCGCTCGGCGAGCCGATGCTTGCGCATCACCCGGGTGGCGAGCCGCTGGCCCTCCTCGGTGAACTCGAGGTGCCGATCGCCCTCGACGGTCAGCAGTCCGTCGCGCTCCATCCGCGCCACGGTCTGCGACACCGTCGGGCCGCTCTGGTGCAGGCGCTCGGCGATCCGTGCCCGCAGCGGCACGATGCCCTCCTCGACCAGCTCGTAGATCGTGCGGAGGTACATCTCGGTGGTGTCGATGAGATCGCTCACCCGCCCATCTTCTCCCATCGCACCAGCCGCGCGCACGCTCGCCCACCCGCGTTTGGCAGGCTCTACGCATGACCTCGCTCGAGCCCCTGACCGTGCCGGAGCGCTTCCACGGCCCGATTCGATCCGGAAACGGAGGCTGGACCGCCGGCGCGCTGGCCGAACGGCTGGCGACACCACACCCGGGCGACGCCGTCACGGTCGCCCTGCGGCTGCCGCCGCCGCTGGAGACGCCGCTCGCCGTGAGACCGACCGACACCGGTCTCGCCGCCGTCGTGGACGGTCGGACGGTGGCCGAGGCCAGGCCCGCCGACGCCGACCCGACGCCGGTCCCGCCGGTGTCGATCGCCGCGGCAACCGATGCGGAGACCCGCTACCGCGGCTTCGAGCGCCACCCGTTCCCGTCGTGCTTCACCTGCGGCCCGGAGCGCCGCCCGGGCACCGGGCTCCGGATCTTCGCCGGCCCGCTGGCCGACGACCCGACGCGCGTGGCCGCCACCTGGACGCCGTACGACGTCAGCGTGCCCATCACCTGGGCGGCGCTCGACTGTCCTGGCGGTTGGTCGAGCGACATCGAGGAGCGCCCGATGGTGCTCGGGACCATGACGCTCCGGTACGACCACCTGCCGGTCACCGGCGAGCACTACGCCATCGTCGGCGAGGTCCGCGGGCGTGAGGGCCGCAAGACGTTCACCGCCTCGTCGCTCTACGACTACGACGGCGGACTCCGTGCCACCGCCGAGCACGTCTGGATCGCCATCAACCCGGAGGACTTCGCATGAGCTGGTGGCAGGAAGCCGTCGTCTATCAGGTCTACGTCCGCAGCTTCGCCGACGCCGACGGCGACGGGGTCGGCGACCTCCCCGGCATCACGTCGCGGCTCCCCTACCTGCGCGACCTCGGCGTCGACGCGCTCTGGATCACGCCGTTCTACCGGTCGCCGCAGAAGGACCACGGGTACGACGTCGCCGACTACACCGACATCGACCCGCTCTTCGGCACCCTCGACGACGCCGACGCGCTGATCACCCGCGCCCACGAGCTCGGACTGCGGGTGATCGTCGACCTGGTGCCCAACCACACGTCCGACCAGCACGAGTGGTTCCAGGCGGCGCTGGCCGCCGCACCCGGCTCGCCGGAGCGCGCCCGCTACCTGTTCCGGGACGGCAAGGGCCGCAAGGGCACCAAGCCGCCCAACAACTGGAACTCCATCTTCGGCGGCCCGGCCTGGACCCGGGTCCCCGACGGCCAGTGGTACCTCCACCTCTTCGACACCTCCCAGCCCGACCTCGACTGGCGAAACCCCGAGGTCGGCGACATGTTCGAGGGCGTGCTGCGGTTCTGGCTCGACCGCGGGGTCGACGGCTTCCGCGTCGACGTCGCCCACGGCCTCTACAAGGAGGCCAGCCTCCGCGACCAGAAGCGGTCGGAGCTGGCCGACAGCCCGACCGGGTCGATGGTCGAGCGGGTGCTCCGCGACGAGCCGATGTGGGAGCAGCCCGAGGTCCACGACGTCTACCGCCGCTGGCGCAAGGTGCTCGAGGAGTACGGCGACGGCGAGGGTGAGCGGATCGGCGTCGCCGAGGCCTGGACCCAGACCGCGGAGTCGATGGCGGAGTTCGTGCGCCCCGACGAGCTGCACCAGGCGTTCAACTTCGGCTGGCTCGGCACCGACTGGTCCGCCCGCGACTTCGCCCAGGTCATCAACAGCTCGATCGCCGCGCTCGCGACCGCCGACGCGTCACCGCCGACCTGGGTGCTCAGCAACCACGACGTCGTACGCCATCCGACCCGGTACGGCGGCGGCACGGTCGGGCTCGACCGCGCCCGCGCGGCGACGCTCGTGATGCTCGCCCTGCCCGGCTCGGCGTACCTCTACCAGGGCGAGGAGCTCGGGCTCGAGCAGGTCGACGTGCCGCCCGAAGCACGGCAGGACCCGTCGTGGTTCCGCACCGGCGAGCCAGGGCGGGACGGCTGCCGGGTGCCGCTCCCGTGGGGCGGCGATGCGCCGCCGTACGGCTTCGGGCCGAGCAGCGCACAGCCCTGGATCCCGCAGCCCGACGACTGGGCGGACCTCACGGTCGCGGCCCAGGAGGCCGACGACACCTCGATGCTCGCCTTCTACCGGCGGGTGCTGGCGGCGCGCCGTACCTGGGTGCGGGGCGCCGACGAGGCGTGCGTCGCGCAGGCGAAGCGCAACGTCCTCGTCGTACGACGCGGCGGGGTCACCGTGCTCCTCAACGCCGGGCAGCGCCCGGTGCAGCTGCCGGAGGGCGAGGTCATCATCAGCAGCGCGCCGGTCGGCGACCGGCTGCCGCCGAACACGGCGGTCTGGCTGCGGACCTGATGGTGCTCCTGTGCATGGGTCGGGTGACCCATGCACAGGAGCAGAGCGCTGCTCAGCGCCCGAGGGCCTCGTTGTAGCGGCTGAGCATGGTGGCGAAGGCCAGCAGCTCGTCGGCGGACCACTCCCCCAGCCGGTCGTCGAACCACTTGCGCCGGTGGTCGACCACGTCCTTGAACCGGCTGGCGCCGTCGTCGGTGACGCTGATCAGCGTCGCGCGACCGTCGTCGGGGTCGGGCGTGCGGTCGACCAGGCCCAGGTCGACGAGGTGCTGCACCTGGCGGCTGATCGCGCCCTTGTCGATGTCGAAGGCCGTGCACAGCGCCGACGCCCGGAGCGGACCGTTGTCGAGCAGGTAGCCGAACATCAGGTACGCCGCCGGCTGCAGGTCGGGGTGCACCGCCCGCGCCCGCTCGTCGATGACGCGGCGGACCCGGCGGACCATCACCCCGACCTCGCGCTCGAGCTCGCGGAGGGCGTCGGGACGAGTGGTCACGAGAGGACATCCTCCCGGACCGGATCGGGCTGCGCGAGCCCGGTCGTCGTGCGCAGCGGGACCTCTTCGATGAGCGCGACGCAGATCAGGGCGATCACGGCGAGCGGCACCGCGAGCAGGAAGATGTGGCCGGTGGCGTCGCCGAACGCGGTCTCGTAGAGCGCCCGCACTGGTTCGGGCAGCGTGCCGAGGTCGGGGATCGAGCCGTGGTCGTGGTCGGACGCGCCCACGTCGGCCGCGACCTGGTGGGCCAGCACGGCGCCGAACGTCGAGACGCCCACGGAGGCGCCGATCGTACGGAACGCGGCGACCATCGAGCTCGCGGCGCCCAGGTCGGCGGCGGGTGCGCTGTTCTGCACGGCGAGGACGAGGTTCTGCATGCTGGTGCCGAGGCCCAGGCCGAGGATCGCCATGAACGCCGCTACCACCACGAGCGGCGTGCGCGCGTCGATCGTCGCCAGCAGCGCGAGCCCGAGCACGACGAGCGCCGTACCGCCGACCAGCCACCGCTTCCAGAGCCCGGTACGAGTGATCACCCGTCCGCTCACGATGCTGGTCGCGAGCAGGCCGCCGACCATGGCGATCGACATCAGGCCGGCCGCGGTGGGGGTCATGCCGCGGGCGAGCTGGAAGTACTGGCTCAGGTAGACGGTGCCCCCGAACATGACCACGCCGATCATCACCGAGGCGACGGTGGCGAGCGCCGTCGTCCGGTCGCGGAACAGGCGGAGCGGGATCACCGGCTCGGAGGCGATCCGCCCCTCGACGTACGTCGCCAGCGCGAGCACCGCGACGCCGCCGGCGACCAGTGCCGCGCTGGTGCCGGACAGCCAGGCGAACTGGTTGCCGACCAGGCTGACCCACACCAGCAGCAGGCTGATGCCGGCCATGATCAGGGTCGCGCCGGCGTAGTCGATCCGTACGTCCCGCTTGTAGGTGGGCAGGTGCAGCTTCTTCTGGAGTACGACGAACGCCAGCGCCGCGATCGGCAGGCTCACGAAGAAGCAGCCCCGCCAGCCCAGCGCGCTGTCCACGATCACCCCGCCGAGCAGCGGGCCGCTGACCGTCGCCGTGGCGAACACCGCGCCGATGTAGCCGCTGTAGCGGCCGCGCTCCCGCGGCGAGACCATCGTCGCGATCACGACCTGGACGAGCGCGGTGAGGCCACCGACGCCGAGGCCCTGGAAGGCACGGGCGCCGATCAGCACCTCCATGTTCGGGGCGAAGGCGGCCACGAGCGAGCCGGTCGAGTAGATGACGAGCGCTGCCTGGACCAGCAGCTTCTGGCTGAACAGGTCGGCGAGCTTGCCCCACAGCGGCGTGGTCGCCGTCATCGTCAGCAAGGTGGCGACGACCACCCAGGTGTAGCCGGTCTGGCTGCCGTGCAGGTCGGTGACGATGGCGGGCAGCGCGTTGGTGACGACCGTGCTCGAGAGCATCGCCACGAACATCGCGAGCAGCAGCCCGGTCAGCGCCTCCATCACCTCGCGGTGCGACATCTGGCCGGCCTGCTCGGCGATGGCGGCCTGGGTCATGCGGTTGCCTCGGATCACTCATCGGAAGATTGGTTGTCGAGGTCAACCTTATTGGAAACTAGTTGCGCAGGTCAACTTTCATGCGGCACCCCGCCGCGACCGGCAGCGCAGCGTCACCCGGTTGCCGGTGGCGTAGCCACGCACGGCCCGCAGCGGCTCGGGAAGGGTGGTCAGCAGGCCGGCCCAGTCGAACTGCTCCTCGACGTCGAAGTCGTAGACGTCGAGCATCACCTCCAGCGCCGGCACCGACGGATAGCCGGCCAGCGCCCGGCCGCCCTGGGAGAGGTCGTCCTTGGCGGCGTGCCCCTGCACCGCTGTCCGGTTGGTGAGGATCCGCACGACGGGCTCGTCGCTCGGCAGGACCTTGGTGTCGAGGATGCAGTGCTTCGCGCCCGCGTCGGCGATCCCGCGGAACAGCTCGCCGTACCGGAGCGTGTGGTAGACGAACCCGAGGCAGAGCACCACGTCGACGTCGAACTCGCGCTCCTGCAGGACGCGGAACATGTCGCCCTGGCGGAACTCGTAGCTCTCCGGCGGGACGCCGTACTGCTCGAACAGCCGGTTCGCGTGGTCGACCAACGACGAGCGAGCCTCGACGCCGATCACGTGCTTCGCACCCGCCTTCAACGCCGCGAAGGACCAGCGGCCGTCATGGCTGGCGAGATCGAGGACGCGAGCGCCGGCCAGGATGTCGCGGTTCGCCTCGATCATGGCCTGGTGGCGAAGGTCGAGCCGGCGGGGGAACGCCGCCGTCCGGCTGGACTCGTAGAAGGCGGGGTAGTCGTCGAAGAACATACCCATCCAGACGCACGGGTGGCCCCGAGGTTGCGTCCTGGCCGGCCGGCAGCCCATCCAAAACCGAAGCGACCCGCAGGTGTGGTCCGAGAGGACCGCCCGGGGGACGTGCCCGGTTCACCTGCGGGTCGGGTGGCTGCGTTGAATTGGCCGGCAGCCCGGCTTCAGAGATCGGGGTGACCCCACCCCGTCGCTGGGGTCGCCTAACCGGCAACCACCTCACGCGTCCTATAGGAATTCATTCCTCGGATCACCTCCTTTCTCGTGTCCGACAACGGTAGGTCGGAGCACCCCGCGCGCACAACGGGTTTAGACGGCGGCGGCAGCGAACTGCGCCGCGTGCAGCCGGGCGAAGGGACCACCGCGCTCGAGGAGGTCGGCGTGCGAGCCCTGCTCGACGATCCGGCCGTGCTCCATGACGAGGATCAGGTCCGCGTCCCGGATGGTCGAGAGCCGGTGGGCGATCACGAACGACGTCCGGTCGGTCCGCAGCGCCGCCATCGCGTGCTGCAGGAGCAGCTCGGTGCGGGTGTCGACCGACGACGTCGCCTCGTCGAGGATCAGCAGCGCGGGCTGGGCCAGGAACGCCCGGGCGATGGTGACCAGCTGCCGCTCACCGGCCGACAGGTTGGAGCCCTCGTCGTCCACGCGGGTGTCGTAGCCCTCGGGCAGCGAGTGGACGAAGCGATCGACGTACGTCGCCCGCGCCGCCGCGCGGATCTCCTCCTCGGTCGCGTCCGGCCGGCCGTAGGCGATGTTGTCGCGGATCGTGCCCTCGAACAGCCAGGTGTCCTGCAGCACCATGCCGATCCGGCTCCGGAGGTCGGCACGCGGCATGGCCGTGATGTCGACGCCGTCGAGGGTGATCCGGCCGGCGTCGAGCTCGTAGAACCGCATGATCAGGTTGACCAGCGTGGTCTTGCCCGCGCCGGTGGGCCCGACGATCGCGACGGTCTCGCCCGGTCGCGCGACCAGCGAGAGGTCCTCGATCAGCGGCTCGTCGGGCTCGTACGAGAACGACACCGCTTCGAACGCGACCTCGCCGCGCGTCGTACCCGGCAATCCGGTCGTGGACCCGTCCGGTTCCGGACCGGAATGCCGGGTGCGAGGCATCCCGGCGACCTCCTCCTCGGCGTCGAGCAGCTCGAAGACCCGCTCGGCCGAGGCGACACCCGACTGCAGCAGGTTGGCCATCGAGGCGATCTGGGTGATCGGCTGGGTGTACATCCGCGAGTACTGGATGAACGCCTGCACCTCGCCCAGGCTCAGCGAGCCGCTGGTCACCCGGAGGCCGCCGATCACCGCGATCACCACGTAGTTGAGGTTGCCGATGAACATCATCAGCGGCATCACCAGGCCGCTGACGAACTGCGCCCGGTACGACGACTCGTAGAGCTCCTCGTTGGCCGAGGCGAACTCCGCCTCGACCGCCCGCCGGCGCCCGAAGACGGTCACCAGGGCGTGGCCGGAGATGGCCTCCTCGACCTCGCCGTTGAGGCGCCCGGTCTGGCGCCACTGGTTGATGAACTGCTTCTGCGAGCGCTTCATGACCCGGCTGGTGACGACCATCGCGATCGGGACCGTCACCAGGGCGATCACCGCGAGGAGCGGCGAGACCCAGAACATCATCCCGAGCACGCCGGCGACCATCATCACCGACGTCAGCAGCTGGCTCATCGTCTGCTGCAGGTTCTGCGCGACGTTGTCGATGTCGTTGGTGACCCGGCTGAGGAGCTCGCCGCGCGGCTGCCGGTCGAAGTACGACAGCGGCAGCCGGTGGATCTTGTCCTCGACGTCGGACCGCATCCGCCGGACCGTCTCCTGCACGACGTCGTTGACGAGCCAGCCCTGCAGCCAGCCGAGCACCTGCCCCACGACGTAGATCGCGACCACGAGCAGCAGCACCCGGCCGACCGCGCCGAAGTCGACGCCCTGGCCCGGCACCAGGTCGAGCCCGCTCAGGAAGTCCGCGAACTGGTGGTCGCCACGGGCCTCTGCGGCGTCGACCGCCTCGGCCTTGGTGGTCCCCTCCGGCAGCTGCTTGCCGACGAAGCCGTTGAAGACGATGTCGGTGGCCTTGCCGAGCAGCCACGGCCCGACCACGACAGAGGCGACGCTCCCCGCCGCGAGCAGGAGTACGGCGACCGCGCGCCACCGCGCCGGCCGTAGCAGCCCGAGCAGCCGCCGCCCCGAGGCCCGGAAGTCGTGGGCCTTCTGACCCACCATGCCGCCACCCATCGGCCCCCGACCGAAGCCCGGCCCCTGGACGACCCGCTCGGTCTGCTTCATCGTGGCGGGCTTCGCCGCCTCGGTGGGCGCGCTCATGCGGCGGCTCCTTCGGTGATCCCCTGGCTGGCCGCGATCTCCCGGTACGTCGGGTTGTCGCTCAGGAGCTGGTCATGGGTGCCGCGGCCGACGACCTTGCCGTCCTCGAGCACGAGGATCTCGTCGGCGTCGCGGATCGTGGCGATGCGCTGCGCGACGATCACGACGGCCGCGTCACCGGTCGCGATCACCTCCGCGCGGAGCGCGGCGCGCAGCCGGGCGTCGGTGGCCACGTCGAGGGCCGAGAAGGCATCGTCGAAGAGATAGATCTCCGGGCGTCGTACCAACGCCCGGGCGATCGCGAGCCGCTGCCGCTGGCCTCCGGAGACGTTCGTGCCGCCCTGCACGATCGGGGCGTCGAGCAGCGAAGGCATGGCGCGGACGAAGTCGGCGCCCTGGGCGATCTCCAACGCCCGCCACAGCTCCTCGTCGGTCGCGTCCGGGCGGCCGTAGCGGAGGTTCGACGCGACGGTGCCGGTGAAGAGGAACGCGCGTTGCGGCACCAGCCCGATCCGCGACCAGAGCAGCTCCGGGTCGAGGTCGCGCACGTCCACCCCGTCGACCACGACCCGCCCCGCGGTGGCGTCGAGCAGGCGTGGCACCAGGTTGATCAGCGTCGTCTTGCCGGCGCCGGTCGAGCCGATCACCGCGATGGTGCGGCCGGGCCGCACGGACAGGCTGACCCCGTCGAGCACCGGCGCCTCGGCGCCGGGATAGGTGAAGCCGACGTCCTCGAGATCGAGGTGGCCGGCGAGGGAGACCGAGGTGACCGGGTCGGCCGGCGGCACGATCGACGAGTCGGTGTCGAGCACCTCGGCGATCCGGTCGGCGCTGACGGACGCCCGCGGCACCATCATCAGCATGAAGGTGCCCATCATCACCGACATCAGGATCTGCATCAGGTAGGACAGGAACGCCGTCAGCGCCCCCACCTCCATCTGCCCGTTGTCGACCCGGTGGCCGCCGAACCAGATCACGCCGACGCTGGCGACGTTCGACACGACCATCACCAGTGGGAACATCGCGGCCATCCACCGTCCGGCACGCAGCGACATGTCGGTGAGGTCGTCGTTCGAGGCGGCGAACCGTGCCGTCTCCTGCGGCTCCCGGACGAACGCGCGGACCACCCGGATGCCGGTGATCTGCTCACGGAGCACGCGGTTGACGTCGTCGAGCCGCTCCTGGACCAGGCGGAACGCCGGCACCATCTGCGAGACGACGATCCCGATGCAGAGGAACAGCACGGGTACGACCGCGACGACCAGCCAGGACAGGCCGAAGTCCTCGCGCATCGCCATCACGATGCCGCCGACCATCATGATCGGGATGGTCACCGCCATCAGGCAGGTCATCATCGCCAGCATCTGCACCTGCTGGACGTCGTTGGTGGCGCGGGTGATGAGCGAGGGAGCGCCGTACGACGCCACCTCGCGGCTGGAGAACGTGCCGATCCGCTCGAACACCGCCGCCCTCAGGTCACGGCCGGAGGCCATCGCCGCCTGGCTGCCGAACCACGCGGACGCCATCGAGCAGGCCGCCTGGACCAGGGCGATCGCCAGCATGATCCCGCCCAGGCGGACGATGTAGCCCGTGTCGCCCTGCGCGACGCCGTTGTCGATGATGTCGGCGTTGAGGCTGGGCAGGAGCAGCATCGCGACGGTCGAGGTGAACTGCAGGACGACGATGGCGGCGAGCCAGCCGCGGTACGGCGAGAGGTACTCCCGCATCAGGCGTAGCAGCATCAGGCCTCCACCTTGTCGCGGGCGACCGCGCCGTAGAGCACGGTGTCGACGATCTGCTCGGCGGTCAGGGTCTTGCCGCCGGTGAACTTCGGATGGGTGCCGGAGAAGGTCAGCAGCCGGAGCATCGTGACCACCTCCTCGGCGGGCATCCGGAGGTCGTCCTCGTCGCCCGCGATGACGTCGACCATCGCCTGCTGCGTCGACTCGATGGCCCGCGCGCGGGCGGGGTCGTCGGGCGGCGGCTCGGGCGGTCCGGCCATGCCGAGCTTGCGCATGAGGACGAACACCCCGGAGAACCGGCGCTGCATCAGCCGGACCAGTGCGAGCGCCCGGTCGCGCAGCGGCTGGTCGAGCGGGATCTTCTGGAGGTCGGCGAGCATCCGTCCGGGCTCGAAGACCTTGGCCACCGCCGCGTCGATCAGCTCGTCCTTTGACGCGAACACCCGGAAGATAGTGCCCTCCGCGACACCAGCCGCCTCGGCGATCAGCCGGGTCGTGACTCCGCGACCGTGGTCGTGGAGCAGCGGCACGGTGACCGCGATCAGCGCCTCGCGGCGCTCCTCCGGCGACATCGGCCGCGCCCGCTCCCGGCGTTGCTCGTCCATGCCGACGAGTGTAAGTGAGTGAGCACTCACTCACAAGGGAGTATCTCGCTTGCCCCGCCCCCCCGCGTCAGCGGACGATCGGGCATGGCCGTCGAGATCCGGGAACCCGACCTGTCGTCGTACGAACCGCTGGTCCGGCTGCGGCTGGACCGCCTGCCGCGCCAACGGCGATCCCAGGCCGAGTGGCCGTTCGTCCACGCCGACGAGCTCGACGTGTTCGCGGTGCGCGCGGCGTACGTCGACGGCGTTCTCGCCGGGTGGGGCACCGCGGTGCGGGGCAAGTGGTTCCCGGCCGGCATCGGCATGGTCAACGTGACCGTGGCGCGCGAGCACGAGCGGAAGGGCGTCGGCGGGGCGCTCTACCGGGCGCTGGTCGCGACGCTGCCGAGCCGGCTCGGGACGATCGGGACGGCGGTCGACGACAGCGAACCCGAGTCGCTCGAGATCGCCCGCGGCTACGGCTTCGAGGTCACGCAGCACGGCATCGAGTCGGAGCTCGCCCTGGTGGACCTGCCGGAGCCGGCTGTCGGCCCCGGCATCACGTTCGAGGACGTCTCGTCCCTGGAGTTCGACGACGAGGAGGCGGTCGAGGAGATGCTCCGCGACAGCCAGACCAACCCGGAGGCCGCCGAGGGATTCGTCAGCACCCTCAGCACCTTCCGCGAGATCGGGGCCAAGGTGGAGGTGGAGGTCGCGGCGATCGCCCGCGTGGACGGCGACCCGGCCGCGATCGTGATCGGCGAGATCGACAACGGCGTCCTCGGGATCGCCTACACCGGCGTCGGCCGGTCGTTCCGCGGCCGCGGCCTCGCCTTCGCGCTCAAGCAGTACGCCCACCGGCTCGCCGCCGACGCCGGCGCCACCGTCTGCCTCACCATGAACGAGGAGAGCAACGCCGGCATCCGCCACGTCAACGCGAAGCTCGGCTACCAGATCACCGGCGGGGCCTACCGGCTGCGGCGCGCGCGATAGTCCCTGACGTTTCTGTCCTCAGTTCGCGGAAATCGCGACAGAAACGTCAGGGACTATGCCGATTTCAGCCGCCCAGCGCGGTCGGCCCCGGTCGGGCAACGAGAAGGCCCAACCTGAGGTTGGTCGATGGGATGAATTGCAATACCGATCCGGTAAAGAACCCGGAATTCATCTCCCGCGTGTCGGGCCCCGGTCCTAACGTTGGCGCACGGGAGGGGCCCGAGACCAAGGCGCGCCCGATGACCGTCCTCGAGATCACCACCTACGGCCGTAACACCCTGCGGCGATTGCGCCGGGAGGCGCGCATCGTCGACCCGAGCCTGGTGCCCGGCCTGGCGCCCGCCTACGAGATCGACCGGTTGTCGCCGACCCCCGTCCTGGTGACCGAGGACCTGCCGGACATCACCCTCGACGACCTGGTCAGCATGTCTCCGCTGCCGGCGGCCGCCGCGCTGCACGCCCTGCAGGACGTCGCCGCGACCCTCGAGGCCATGCACGCGAACGGTGTCGTGCACGGCGATCTCCGGCCGTCGACCGTCTTCATCCTTCCCGACGGCCGGGCCGCGCTCGCCCGTCCCGACACCGCCCCGCCCGTCACCGAGGAAGCGCTCGGGGCGGCTCGGCTGGTCGACGCCCACGCGTTCGCGATCCTCGCGTTCGAGCTCCTCACGGGCGTCCATCCGCTCGCGCCCCCCGACGCGGTCGCCATGACGTCCTCGCTGCCGGTGCTGCCCCGGTCTGCCGCCACCGTGCTCGAGCTGGCGCTGACCCTCGACGGTGGCCGGCGCCCGCTCCCCCACGCCGTGATGGCGGCGCTCGACGCGATCCCGCCCGAGGAGTGGCCGACCAACCACCTGCGGCGCCCGCCGCGTCCGCTCGCACCGCCGATCGCCGTACCTTCGCTGCGCGTGCAGACGATCCCGCGACCGAAGCCGGAGCCGCCGGAGCAGCAGGAGCAGCCAGAGCCGCCGGTTCCAGCAACGGTCGTCGAAACCCCCAGCCGCAGCCTCTTCCGGAGGGTCCTCGGCCCGCTCGTCATCACCCTCGGGCTGCTGACCGTCGCCGCGGGCGGCGGCGCCGGCGCGTGGCTGCTCTTCACCCCCGACGCGTCGGCCGACGACCCGGCCGCGGCACCGCCGCTGCAGGTACGCCGCGTCGCGCTGTCGGTCACCCCACCGCAGGCGCACTGCCCGCGCGCCGCCCTCCGGCTCACCGCGACCGTCGTCGCCGACGGCGGGCCGGGCCGGCTCGAGCTCGAGTGGCGGCTGCCCGACGGCAGTACGGCGGACCCCCACTCGTTCCTGGTGGACGGCGGGCGGACCAGGCTGCGCGCAGCCCTCGACGTGACCCTGACCGGCACCAACCAGCTGCGGGGGAAGGTCGTCGCCGTCGTCGTCGGGCACGACGGGGCGCGCGCCACGGCGCCGATCCGCTACCTCTGCCGGCGGGAGGACGGGGCGCCTCGACAAGCCCGGCGGGCGTAGGCGCTAGGGCGCCAGGCGCTCGAGCACCCAGCCGGACGCCGTACGGCGATAGCGCAGCCGGTCGTGCATCCTCCCCTGCCGGCCCTGCCAGAACTCGAACGTCTCCGGCCGCACCCGGTAGCCGCCCCAGTCCTGGGGCACGGGGACGTCGCCGCCGGCGTACCGCGCCTCCGCCTCGGCATAGCGCGCGTCGAGCTCCTCCCGCCCCGCTACCACCTGCGACTGCGGCGAGGCGTGCGCGCCGAGCTGGCTGCCCCGCGGCCGCCCGGTGAAGTACGACGTCACCTCGGCGTCGGTCAGCCGGGACGCCACCCCCTCGACCCGCACCTGCCGCTCGAGGGGGTGCCAGGGGAAGAGCAGCGCGCAGCGCGGCTCGGCCGCCAGGTCGGCGCCCTTCCGCGAGGTCGTGTTGGTGAAGAACGCGAACCCCCCGTCGGCACCGTCCGTCAGGCCCTTGAGCAGCACCGTCCGGGCAGCCGGTTGGCCATCGGCCGAGACCGTCGCGACGATCATCGCGTTCGGCTCGTGCAGGTGGGCCGCCTGCGCGTCGCTGAACCAGCGGCGGAACATGACCAGCGGATCGGGGTCGGCCATGGACTCGGCCAGCCCCACCTCGCCGTACTCCCTACGGAGCGTTGCCAGATCTGGCTCGTCAGCACCGGGCATAGGCCGAACCTAGTCGGTGCGGCAGAATGCCGGTGTTTGTCATATGCGAAGGAGACAACGGATGCCTGAGGTACACCACGGACTGGAAGGCGTCATCGCCTTCGAGACGCAGATCGCCGAGCCGGACAAGGAGGGCTCCGCGCTCCGCTACCGCGGTGTCGACATCGAGGACCTGGTCGGCCGGGTGCCGTTCGAGAACGTCTGGGGCCTGCTCATCGACGGCTCCTACACCCCCGGTCTGCCGCCGGCCGAGCCGTTCTCCCTCCCCGTCCACACCGGCGACGTCCGGGTCGACCTGCAGGCTGCGATCGCGATGCTCGCGCCGGCCTTCGGGATCCGCTACACCTACGACTCCGAGCCCGAGAAGGTGCGCGAGGACCTCGCCCGGGCCGCGGTGATGGTGCTGGCGTACGCCGGCCAGTCCGCCCGCGACCTGCACGAGCCGGTCGTCCCGCAGCGTCTCGTCGACGAGGGCACGACCCTCGCCGAGAAGTTCCTCATCCGCTGGCGCGGCGAGGCCGACCCCAAGCACGCGCACGCGATCGACGCCTACTGGTCCTCGGCCGCCGAGCACGGCATGAACGCGTCGACGTTCACTGCCCGGGTCATCACCTCGACCGGCGCCGACGTCGCCGCCGCGCTGTCCGGCGCGATCGGCGCGATGAGCGGCCCGCTGCACGGCGGTGCGCCCTCGCGCGTCCTCGGCATGATCGAGGACGTCGAGAAGTCCGGCGACGCCAGCGCCTACGTCAAGAAGCTGCTCGACTCCGGCGAGCGGCTGATGGGCTTCGGCCACCGCGTCTACCGCGCCGAGGACCCGCGCGCTCGCGTGCTCCGTCGTACGGCGAAGGAGCTCGGCGCTCCCCGCTTCGAGGTCGCCGAGGCGCTCGAGAAGGCTGCGCTCGCCGAGCTCCGGGAGCGCCGGCCCGACCGCGTCCTCGAGACCAACGTGGAGTTCTGGGCGGCCATCGTCCTCGACTTCGCCGACGTGCCGGCCCACATGTTCACCTCGATGTTCACCTGTGCCCGCACCGGCGGCTGGTCGGCGCACATCCTCGAGCAGAAGCTCACCGGCCGCCTGATCCGGCCGTCGGCGATCTACACCGGCCCGCCCGCGCGCGGCGCCGACGAGGTCGAGGGCTGGAAGCCGGACTGGGCCGGCTGAGCCGACCCCGGTCGATCTCGGGCGGCTGCGATCAGTAGGGCGCGGCGAGGCCAGGGAACATCGGGAAGTGCTTGAGGTTCAGCGTCATCTGCTCCGCATCGAGCCAGGTTGCCGTCGCTGCAACCAGGTAGTCGCTGGCCCCGATCCCGCGATGGGAGCGCACGAACCGACGCGCCAACTCGCCCGCCAGGTCGGCGAGCTGCTCGTCCACCGGCATCCACTCGACGGCATCGAGCAGCTGATGGGTACGGACCTCCTCACCCACCCGCATCCCGGCGATGATCTCGGTGCGCGTGACGACGGACGCGACCAGCCGATGGCCCTTCCGCGCCTTGTGCACGAGCAGGTCACGCGCCTCCGACCGCCCGCGCAGGTGATCGATCAGGATCACGGTGTCAAGGACGACAGTCACGCCTCGGCCAGGCGGTCACCGAGGTCCGGCCGGAGGCCCTTGAGGTAGGCAGCCCGATCCTCCCCTTCCTCCTCGGACCATGCTCCGAACCCCGCGTCGAGTGCCTCGATCTTGACCTTGATGCTCGCCGGGCTGGGGTAGACGACGTCGACGGCTCGGCGGACCAGCTCGGCAAGTCCGAGCCCGCTGCGCGATCCCTCGGCGAGCAACCGGGCGTACTGCTCGTCCTCGAGGGTGATCTGGGTCCGATGGCTCATGATGTAAGCCTACATCATGCACCTCCTGCCGTCCGGAGCTCGCGCGAGCCACCCGTGAGACCGTGGCCTCATGGATCTCGGGGAGCGGATCGCGGCGTGGGACGCCGAGGCCGAGGCGTACGACGAGCCGGCCGACCACGGACTGACGGACCCGTCAGTCAGGTCGGCGTGGCACGACCTGCTCGTTCACGTGCTGCCTCCGGCACCGGCACGAGTCGCCGACCTCGGCTGCGGCACGGGCACGCTCAGCCTGCTGCTGGCCAAGGCGGGCTACTCCGTCGACGGCCTCGACTTCTCGCCCGCGATGGTGGCGCAGGCGCGCGTCAAGCTCGCCGGCCTCGCGGGAGTGACGGTCACCGAGAGCGACGCCTACGCCCCTCGGCTCGCTCCCTCGTCCTACGACGCGGTGCTGTGCCGGCACGTCCTCTGGGCGATGCCGGACCCTTCCGTCGCATTGGACCGCTGGGTCCGGCTGCTGGTGCCGGGCGGGCGGCTGGTGCTGGTCGAAGGCTCCTGGTCCACGGGCGCCGGACTCACCGCGGCCCAGACGGTCGATCTCGTCCGGGGCACCGACCTCGAGCCAGACCTCACGATGCTCGATGACCCGGCGCTGTGGGGCGGACCGACGTCCGACGAGCGCTACCTCGTCACCGCGACAAGCCCGACTCGATCGCCCACACGACCAGCTGCGCCCGGTCCCGGGCGCCGAGCTTGACCATCGCCCGGCTGACATGGGTGCGCACCGTGTCGGGGCTGACCACGAGCTCCTCGGCGATCTCGGTGTTGGAGCGACCGGTCGAGACCCAGCCGACGATCTCGCGCTCGCGCTCGGTGAGGTCGTCGATCCGCGGGTGCCGCCGGGTGGCGGGCCGGGCACCGAAGTGCTCGATGACGGTGCGGGTGACCGACGGCGCGAGCAGCGATCCGCCGTCGGCGACGACGCGGATCGCGTCGAGGAGGTCGGCCGGCTCGGCGTCCTTGAGCAGGAACCCACTGGCGCCGTGGCGGAGCGCCTCGAAGACGTACTCGTCCAGCTCGAAGGTCGTCAGCATCACCACCCGCACGTCGGCCAGGTCCGGGTCACCGGTGACGTCGGCGAGCAGCTCGAGACCATCGCGGACCGGCATCCGGATGTCGCAGAGCACGACGTCGGGGCGGGTACGACGCAGCATGCCGAGCGCCTCACGCCCGTCCCCCGCCTCGCCGGCCAGCTCGAGGTCGGACTCGGCGTCGATCAGGGTGGCCAGGCCCATCCGCACCAGGGGCTGGTCGTCGACGAGCGCGACTCTGATCATGCGGGTCATGCGGGTCATGCGGGCAGCTCCGCGACGACCTCGAAGCCGCCGCCGTCGCGCGGGCCCGCCCGGAGCGAGCCGCCCAGCCGGGCGACCCGAGCCCGCATCCCGCTGATGCCCATGCCCTCATCCTGCACGGCTCCGCCACGACCGTCGTCGCGCACCGCGAGCACCCACCGATCGTCCGCCCGGGTCCACTCGACCGTCGCGGTCGTAGCCCCGGCGTGCCGCAGCACGTTGGTGAGCGCCTCCTGGACGACCACGTAGGCAGTCTCACCGAGCCGGTCGGGCACGGCTCCTGGATCGCCGACGACCTCCACCCGCAGCCCGGCCGCCCGGACCCGGTCGAGCAGCGCCGGCAGCTCGGCCAGCCCGGGGGCGGGCCGGCGGGTCGCGGCGGCGGCACCGCCCGACATCGCGGCCAGCTCCGAGCGCAGCGCCTCGAGCGACTCCTTGCTGGTCGCCCTGATCGCCTCGAGACTGGCCCGCGCCTTCTCGGGGTCGCGGTCGAGCACGTGCAGCGCAGCGCCGGCCTGCATCGCGATCACCGCGAGCCCGTGGCCGACGCCGTCGTGCAGGTCCTGCGCCATCCGCAGCCGCTCCTCGGTCGCGGCCCGTTCGGCCCGCTCGGCCCGCACCTCGACCCGGTTGCGCGTCGCGGTCGCCACCGCGCCAGCGGCCAGCACGATGCCGAGCATCCCGATCGCCTGCCACAGGCTCTTGTGCGGCTCGTCGGACCACCAGAGCCACCGCAGCCACAGCCCGGTGCCCATCAGCGCGGCGCCGCCGAGCGCGGCCGGCAGCCAGCCGCGGACGGTCACCCCCGTCGCGGCCACGAACGTCACCGTCGGGAGCCCCAGGAAGATCGGCCCGTCGCTGTAGCCGGCCGCGAAGTACAGGCCCGCCATCGCGCCGGAGAACACCAGCGCCGCCGTCGCCCGCCGCCCGGTCAGCTCCGGCAGCACCGCCGGCGCGGCCGCGAGCAGCGCCAGCAGCACGCCGCCGAAGACCGGGTAGTCGAGGTCGGCGCGTCGGTTCGTCGCGGCCGTGCCCAGGAACGTGATCACCAGGACGGCCCACGGCCACCACGTCCGGTGCGCACGGGTCACCGGGGCGGCGGACAGGTGGGACATGGCACCGAGGCTAGACCGGCACGGGCGCACCGTCGTACGGCGCGAGGAGCGGGCGCCGTACGCAGAACCGCGTAGCCCGGTGCCGCGCGACGGCGGACGCGTCAACCACGCGCCGCAGGCACGGTGGAGCCATGGACACGAACCAGACCCCCGTGGTCACCACCGATGCGCTGACGAAGACGTACGGCGACCGCGTCGCCGTCGATCGCGTCAGCATGACCGTGCAGCGTGGCGAGGTGTACGGCTTCCTGGGTCCCAACGGAGCCGGGAAGACCACCACGCTGCGGATGTTGCTCGGGCTGATCCGGCCCACCGCCGGCATGGCGAGCATCCTCGGCCGGCCCGCCGGCCGCCCCCACCCGGACCTGCGCGTCGGCGCCCTGATCGAGGGCCCCGGCTTCCATCCCTACCTCTCCGGCCGCGACAACCTGCGCACCGTGGCACGGTTCCGCGGGTTCACGGACGCCGAGGTCGACCGGGTGCTCGAGCGGGTCGACCTCGCCGGGCGCGGGTCCGACAAGTACAAGGGCTACTCGCTCGGCATGAAGCAGCGCCTCGGCGTCGCCGCCGCGCTGATGGGCGACCCGGAGCTGATCGTGCTCGACGAGCCGACCAACGGCCTCGACCCCGCGGGGATGGCCGACATGCGGGCGCTGGTCGTCGACCTGGCCCGCGGCGGCCAGACGGTGCTGCTGTCCAGCCACCTGCTGGCCGAGGTGCAGGAGATCTGCGACCGGGTCGGCGTCATCAACAGCGGCCGGCTGCTGCTCGAGTCCACGGTCGCCGAGATGCGCGGCGGCTCCTCGCTGCGGGTCCGTGCGACGCCGGAGCCGGCGGCACTGGCGGTCGCGATGCGGCTCGCCGGGGACGACGGCGTACGACGGACGCCGGCCGGCCTGTCGCTCGACCTCTCCGCCGACGCCGCTCCCCACGTCACCCGCGAGCTGGTGAATGCGGGCATCGACGTCCACGAGATCACCCACACCGAGCGGAGCCTCGAAGAGGTCTTCTTCGAGATGACGACCGCCACCACCCCTGAGAAGGAGCCCGTCGCATGAGCACCATCACCGAGAGCCGCCCCGCCGCCCCCGGCGGCCTGCTGAGCGGCGTCGGCCGCAGCACCCGGGCCGAGCTGCTCCGGCTGCGCAAGTGGCCGGCCGTCTGGATCACGCTGGGCGCCTGGCTCGCGCTGAGCCTGATGTTCGGCTACCTGTTCAACTACCTGTCGTACGCCAGCGGCGACAACTCGTTCTCCAACGAGGGCGCGACGAAGGCCTCGCTGCTGGCCGAGATGATGCCGGCCAACGTGCCCGACGTGCTGCTCCAGGGCATGCCGATGTTCGGCGGCGCGCTGATGATGGTGCTGGGCGCGATCGTGGCCGGCAACGGCTACGGCTGGGGCACCTGGAAGACCGTCTTCTCGCTGGGCGCCTACCGCTCCGGCGTGATCGTCGGGTCACTGGCCGCGCTGACCGTCTTCGTCGTCGCGACGCTCGCGGTGTCGCTCGGGTTCGACCTCGGGCTCTCGCTGATCATCGCGACCACGGAGTCGCAGGACGTCGTGATGCCGTCCCTCGGCTCGGTGCTCGAGTCGCTCGGCGTCGGGTTCCTGGTCCTCGAGATGTGGGCGGTCGTCGGGTTCGCGCTGGGCACCATCGCCCGCGGGCCCGCGCTGTCGGTCGGTCTCGGCCTGGTCTGGGCCCTCGTCGTCGAGAACCTGCTGCGCGGCGTCGGCCAGCTCCTCGACTGGGTCGACACCCTCACCGCCGTACTGCCCGGCACCGCCGCCGGCTCGCTGGTCGGTTCCGTCGTCGGCGTCGAGCCGGGCGGCGACGGCACGCCCGGCGTGCTCGACACCGTCGCCGGACCGCAGGCCGCGATCACCACCGCCTGCTACATCCTGGTCGCCGCCGCGATCGCCCTGGTCGTCGTACGACGTCGCGACGTGGCCTGAGTGCTGCGCCGCTTCAGATGCGCTTGGCGAAGCAGCGGTTGAGGTCGCTGCTCCGGTAGTGGCCGAACCCGGGGATCGCGACGTACCCGGACGAGGAGTAGAGCCCGATGGCCTCGGGCTGCATCAGCCCCGTCTCCAGCACCAGCAGGTCGAAGCCGGCCGCAGCCGCCGTCTCCTCGAGCTCGGCGAGGATCCTGCGGGCGAGGCCGCTGCCGCGGTGCTCCGGTACGACGTACATCCGCTTGATCTCGGCGCCGAGCGAACCGCCGAGCGCCAGCACCGGCGAGCGGCGCCAGGCGCCGGTCCCGACGGGCACGCCGTCCAGGTAGGCCACGAGGAACAGCCCGTCGGGCGGGTCGAACATGGACGGGTCGACCGGCGTCTCGTCGGGCCCGCCGTAGCGCTCGACGTACTCCTGCTGGACCCGGGCGATGAGCGCGACCGCGTCCGGATCGCCGTAGCCGACCACGCGGAGGTCGAGCACCCTGTCCGTCACAGGGATCGATTTATCACCGCTGTCACACGGCTGTCACACTGGTTTCCTCCTGACAGCGTCGTCAGCATTCGTCCCCTCGATGAGAAGGTTGACTCGTGACCGACGCCCCCAAGATTCAGGCACTGAAGATCCCTGCTGACCTCAAGCCCGTTGACGGCCGCTTCGGCGCCGGCCCGTCGAAGATCCAGACCAGCCACCTCGACGCGCTCGCCGCGACCGGTGACAGCCTGATGGGCACGTCCCACCGCCAGGCGCCCGTGAGGAACACGGTCGGCCGGGTGCGCGAGGGCCTCGCCGCGCTGTTCGACCTGCCCGAGGGCTACGAGGTCGTGCTGGGCAACGGTGGCGCCACGGCGTTCTGGGACATCGCGACGTTCGGCCTGATCGAGAGGAAGAGCCAGCACCTCAGCTTCGGCGAGTTCTCGTCCAAGTTCGCCAAGGCCGCCGAGCAGGCGCCGTGGCTCGACGCCCCGTCGGTCATCAAGTCCGACCCGGGCACCCGCCCCGAGGCGGTCGCCGAGGCCGGCGTCGACGTCTACGGCTGGGCGCACAACGAGACCTCGACCGCGGTCATGGCCCCGGTCGTGCGGCCCGAGGGCGCCGACGAGGGCTCGCTCGTTCTCGTCGACGCCACCTCCGGCGCGGGCGGCCTGCCCGTCGACCTCAACCAGGTCGACACCTACTACTTCGCGCCGCAGAAGTGCTTCGCCTCCGACGGCGGCCTCTGGATCGCCCTCATGTCGCCCGCCGCCCTCGAGCGCGCGGCGCGGATCGGCGCGAGCGACCGGCACATCCCGGCGTTCTTCGACCTGCCGACCGCGATCGACAACTCGGCGAAGAACCAGACCTACAACACCCCGTCGGTCGCCACGCTCTTCCTGATGGCCGAGCAGCTGGACTGGATGAACAGCCTGGGCGGCCTCAAGGGCATGGTCGAGCGCACCACCGAGTCGTCGAACGCGCTCTACGGCTGGGCGGAGCGGACGTCGTACACGACGCCGTACGTCACCGACCCGAGCCACCGCTCGCTCGTCATCGGCACCATCGACTTCGACGACGCGATCGACGCCGCCGAGGTGGCCAAGGTGCTGCGTGCCAACGGGATCGTCGACACCGAGCCCTACCGCAAGCTCGGCCGCAACCAGCTGCGGATCGCGATGTACCCCGCGATCGACCCGGCCGACGTCGAGGCCCTCACGAAGTCGATCGACTGGGTCGTGGAGAACCTCTGAGCTCCGCCGGATCCAGCATCGGCACCAGCACCCTGCGGGCGACCTCGGCGACCTGCTCGTCGTCGTCGAGGTCGACCAGGGTGCTCGGCGTGACCAGGAACGACGTCGACAGCCGGACCATGATCTCGGCGACCAGGTCGACGTCGACCGTGTCCGCCACGTGGCCGGCGCGCTGCTCGCGCCGTAGCTGACCGGCGACGAAGGCGCGGACGGTCGCTAGGGTGCCGCCACCGTCGCCGACCATCGACGAGACCAGCGAGCCCGGCTCGCTCGCCATCAGCCCGCCCATCAGCGGGTTGTTGCGGGTCGTCCGCAGGGCGCTCACGAACCCGGCGACCACGCGGTCGGCCACCGTCGGCGCGCTGGCGACGTCGGTCAGGAACTGGTCGATGTAGCGCCGGAACTCGCGGCGGATGACCTGCTGGACGAGCGCCTCACGGCTCGCGAAGCGGCGGTAGACGGTGATCCGGGAGACCCCGGCCTGCGCAGCGACGTCGCTCATCGAGCAGCGCTGGATGCCGATCCGGCCGAACAGCTCGCAGGCGGCGTCGAGGATCCGACGGGAGCTCGGGTCCTCCTCGACGTCGGTGGCCGTGTCCGCCAGGGCGAGCTCGAAGACCGAGCCGGCCGACTCCGCCGTACTGGTCATCCGCCATCCCTTGTGATCGACGCTGCGAAAATGATACAACGTAACAAATCTTGTATCAAGCGTATCACTCTCAGGAGACCATGGTGGATGGACTCAGCAGGCGCGGAGTGCTGCTCGGCGGCAGCGCGCTCGGCGCCGTCGGCGCGCTCGGCATCGTGGCGCCCGAAGCCTGGAGCTGGTCGGCCACCGGTTCCGCCGTCGGCGCCAGCACCGGAGCCAACCCCGCAACCGTCCACGACGGAGCCGCCGACAAGGTCGTGCGGGCACTGTTCGAGAGAGGCGAGGTCGACCGGGTCAACGAGCTGCTGGCCGACTGGACCCACAACGACCAGGCGCTGCCGGCCCGGCTCCCGAGCGACCTGCACGCCTTCCTCGAGAGCGCGCGGCGCCTCCCGTCCTGGGCCGACCAGGCGAAGATGGCCCGCTATTTCGACTACAACGCGACGCGCGGGCTCTACATCGCCGTTGCCTACGGCATGGGCAGCGGGATGATGAGCTGCGTCATCCCTCGCGAGGCCAAGGCGGTCTACTACTCCGCCGGCGGAGCGGACATGAAGGACCGCATCGCCAAGACCGCGAAGCTGGGCTACGACGTCGGCGCGAAGAACGCCTACGGGCCGACCGGGCGGATGATCGTGACCTGCGTCAAGACCCGGCTGACGCACGCCGCCGTGCGCTACCTGCTGCCCAAGTCCCGCCACTGGAACGCCGCCGCGCCCGAGACCAAGCCCATCAGCCAGGCCGACATCATGGTGACCTGGCACAGCCTCGCCACCTTCACGCACAACAAGATCAAGGCGTGGCAGGTCCCGATCTCGGCCGCCGAGTCATCCTCGTTCCTTCACATCTGGCAGGTCACCGCCCACATGCTGGGGGTCCACGACGAGTTCATCCCGGCGACCTGGGCCTCGGCGAACGCCCAGTCCCGGCAGGTGCTCGACCCGATCCTGGCGCCGTCGAAGGAGGGCATCGAGCTCGCCCACATCCTGACCAGCCTGGCCGCCGACTTCGACCTGGGCCTGAGCCGCACGGCGTTCCGCTCCTTCACGCGCTACACCCTCGGCGACCAGATCGCCGACTGGTTGGAGATCCCCCGCCAGCCGTTCTGGGACCAGTTCGTGGAGTCCGGATGGCCGGCCTTCGTCAAGTTCCGGGAGGGGACCATGACGCTCCCGCTGCCGCCCCAGGGCTACTGGATGTTCGACGAGTTCCTGCGCCAGGGCGCGCTGTTCTACCTCGGCGAGGGCCGGCGCATCAACATCACGATGCCGACGGGCAACAACCCGAACTACTCCTGACCGAGCCGGCTGGCGATCAGGTCGTACGTAGGCCGGCCGAACGCCACCATCCGGGCCAGCTCGACCTGCGTCGGGGTGCCCCGGAGCGTCTCGACCGCCGCGTCGACGGCGTCGTCCAGCGGCCAGCCGTAGACACCGGCACTGACCAGCGGGAACGCGATCGTCCGGGCTCCGAGCTCGTCGGCGACCTCGAGGGCGCGGCGGTAGCACGACGTGAGCAGCCCGCGGTCGCGCTGACCGGCGTTGAAGTTGGGCCCGACCACGTGGATCACCCAGCGGGCGGCCATCTCCCCCGCGGTCGTCCACCCGGCGTCGCCGGTCGCCAGGCCGTCGGGGAAGCGCCGGACACAGTCCTCGAGGACCGCTGGGCCGCCGGCGCGGTGGATGGCGCCGTCGACTCCCCCGCCGCCGCGCATCGCCCGGTTGGCTGCGTTGACCACGGCATCGACGTCCTGCTCGGTGATGTCGCCCTCGACGACCTCGATCTCCATGGCTCCGAGCCTGCCACGGTGGTTCGGCAGGTCAACCGATGAGCCGGAGCACGGCCCGCTCGAGCGCGGCCTGCCGCTGGTCCGGGCCGTCGTACGTCCGCCGGACCGCGGCCCGGATGGTGCGGCCCTCCTCGTAGGCGTCGACGACGCGAGGATCGACGTACGCCGACCGGGCCAGCGTCGCCGAGTTGCCGAGATAGTCGGCGATCTCCCGCATCACCGCAGCCACCGCGCGCTTCCGTGCGGTCGCGCTGACGTCCGCGGGCGCCTCCGCGAGCGCGGCGGCCGCGAGCACCGTCGCGTGCCAGGTGCGGAAGTCCTTCGCGGTGGCGTCGAGCCCGCTGACCTCGCGGAGGTACTCGTTGACCAGGTCGGGAGTCAGCGAGCGCCAGCGACGGCCGACGCGGAAGCACAGCAGGCTCGGGTCCGAGGCAGATCGCCGGCGCCTCATCCGGTCCAGGATCTCCATCACGAGCGGGTCGTCGACCTCGATCCGGTGCTCGACGCCGGACTTGCCGACGAACTGGAACACCAGCACGTCCCGCTCCCGCCGTACGTGCCGACGCTCCAGCGTCGTCAGCCCGAAGGAGCCGTTCTCCGCGGCGTACACGTCGTTGCCGATCCGGAAGTACCCCAGGTCGAGCAGCCGTACGGCGAGCGCGCACCCCACCTCCTCGCAGACCTCGCCGAGGGCGAGGTCGGTCAGCACCCGCTCGCGGACCCGCGGCAGGCGCCGGCCGAACCGCAGCACCCGGTTGTACTTCTCCGCGGACCGCTGCTCGACCCACGCCGGGTGGTAGATGTACTGCCGCCGGCCCGCCTCGTCGACGCCGACCGCCTGGAGGTGGCCGCGCGGGTGCGGGCAGATCCACACCTGCTCCCAGGCCGGCGGGATCACCAGCTCCCGGCAGCGCGCAGCATTGTCGTCGGACAGCCGCTCGCCCCGCTCGTCGAGGTAGACGAAGCCCTTGCCGGCCCGGCGGCGGGTCCAGCCCGGCTGATCGGGGGAGGTTCGCCGCAGCAGCACGGCCTGTAGGTAACCGCTCGCGTCGTCTTCAGACGAGCGAGAGGCTGACCCGCGCCTCGGTGCCCTCGTCGAGCCCTTCGGCCACCCGCACCGCCTTCTTCACCGGCAGGACGTAGGTGCGCCGCTCGCCACTCGGGAAGACCGACGTCCGCCAGGTCGAGCCGCCGATCGTCACCTCGACCCGGACGCTGCCGAAGCCCTTGCCCGGACCCGCCGTCGCCTCGATGTCGTCGGCCGCGTCGAACGGCAGGCTGACGAAGAACCACGCTCCCGACGTGGCCTCGTCCTTGGCGTCCCACCGCCACAGCGGCGCGACGAAGTCGTAGGTCGGCACGCGCCTCATCGTGGCAGCAGGCGCCGACAGGGCCGACCGACAGCGGCGACCGTCAGCGCGGGCGCAGCGAGCGGAGCAGCACCAGCAGGATCACCACGCCGGCGGCCCCGCCCAGCGCCCACGACCAGAACGGACGCGTGGCGTCGGTCTCGTCGTCGGCGGCGGGGTCCTCGGTGGTCTCGACGTCCCGGTCCGGGGCGGCGGTCGTCCCGTCCAGCTCGGCGCGCAGCGCCTTCGGCAGCCCGATCCGCAGCACCTCGCTGTCCGCGCCCTCGGAGCTGACGTAGACGGCGCCGTCGGCGCCGACCGCGATCCCCTCCCCCTGCGGCTGGGAGGGGAGGTCGATCTCGCCGACCTCGTCCAAGGACGGCCAGCGGTAGAACGTCGCGCTGCCGTAGCCGCGGAGCACGAAGTGCTCGCCGTCCGGGAAGAAGGCGCCGTCCGTCGCGATCGGCATCACCTCGCCGAGCATCTCGAGCCGGTTGGGGTCGTCCTTGTCCAGCTTCTCGGGCGCGGCGTAGAGGCGCCCGATGAACTCCTTGGCCACGACCATCACCTGACCCGTGTCCGGGTGGACCAGCAGCGCCTCGGCGTCGTGCGCGCCGTCGGGATAGACCAGGTCGTAGGTGATCGGGTCGACCGGGCCGTCCTCGCCGAACGGCACCCGGAGCAGCTCGATCGAGTCCCGTACGGCGTTGTTGTCACCGATGTCGCCGACGAGGACGTCGCCGTCGGGCATCGGGGCCATCGCCTCGACGTCCTCGGGCTCGCCGTCCCACTCGGTCACCGCCACGGTGCTTCCGTCCGCAGGGTCGACCGTGAAGACCCGGCCGCTGTCACCGGAGTCGTTGACGGTCGCGAACAGCCCCTGCTCGACCACCAGCCCGCTCGACTCGATGATCGCGGGATCGGAGAACGAGAAGACCACCGTCCCGTCGTCCGCGTCCGACTGGTCCGCGGTGAGGGCGAACCCGAGGCCGAACGGCAGCACCGCCAGCCCCGCGAGCAGCTTCTCCAACCCGCTCACCCCGCGCCCGGGTCGTCGGACCCGAGCAGCACCGCGAGCCGCGGGGTGACCTGCCAGGCCGCGACCAGGTCGTCGTACTCCTGCCGCAGCGCGGCGTCCGGCACCGCGCCGGTGCGGACCGCGCGCAGAAGCGTGTTGCGGGGCGTGTGCTGGCTCTCGACGAACTGCATGACGTCGACACGGTAGCCGCGCAGCCGCAGCAGCATCTCGCGCAGCGCGTCGGTGAGGGTGTCGGCGAAGCGCTCGCGCAGGATGCCGTGCCGGGTGAGGGAGGAGTACGGCGCGGGGGTCGGCGCCGCACGCAGCTGGGCCGCGACGTCGTGGTGGCAGCACGGTGCGGCCAGCACCAGGGGCGCCTGCCAGGCGACCGCGCGGGCGAGCGCCTCGTCGGTGGCGGTGTCGCACGCGTGCAGCGCGAGTACGACGTCCGGGCGCTGGTCGCGCTCGGGCAGGCTCGCGCCGTCGATGGTGCCGACCACGAAGTCCGCGTCGATCCCCAGATCCCCGGCGACACGGGCGTTGTGGTCGGCCGACTGCTGCTTCACGTCGACGCCGATCAGCCGCACCGGAAGGTTCCGCTGCTCGGTGAGGAACCGGTGGGCGGCGAACGTCAGGTACCCGTTGCCGCAGCCCAGGTCGACGATGCGCAGCGGGTCGTCGGGAGTCGGCGTGCGGAGCCGGCTGCCGATCGCGTCGCCGATGGAGGAGTCGAGGATCCGGACGAACTCCTCGACCTGGCGGTACTTCGCCTGCCGGCTCGGCTTGATCCGTCCCTGCTGGTCGGCGATGCCGAGCGCGGCGAGCACCGGGTCGTCGGTGGGCAGCAGCCGCTCCTTCTCACGGTCGTGCGCGCGCTCCGCGGTGATGGGCTCGGCCCGGTCGGTGGTGTGGGTGATCGCATCGAGCTTCTTGGTCACCCGCAGCTGGTGCACCTGGCTGGTGGTCTCGGTGTGCCAGTTGCCGAACGGCTCGGCGAGCAGCGCGTCGACCGCGGCATCGGCCGCGTCGCCGATCGGGTGGTTGGCGGTGTGGGCCTGCGTGGCGTCGTACGACGTCACCTGCAGGTGCCGTCCGGCCTTCAGGTCCACCCAGCGCAGCTCGACGCGCCGCCACTGCGGCTGCTGGCCCTTCTGCCGGCCTGACCCCAACGCGCGCACGAGCGTGTCCGCGTCGAGCAGCAGCGCGCGGACGCGGGCCAGGCCCTCGGCCAGCGACTCGGTGGTGGACGCCATCACAGATCCGTCACTTGAGGATGGCCGCGATGACGACGATCACCAGAAGTGCCCCCAGCGCGACCGGGATGATGAGTCGACGGTGGCGTGGGTTCACCGGTTGATCCTATTCACTCGACCGGGACCAGGAACGAACGGACTCGATCAGCGATGTCCTCGACGTCGCGCAGGTCACCCCCCGCGATCGCCATGATGAGGTCGAACTTCTCGTCCTGGGTAGCGACGATGTCGTGGTCGTTCAAGCCGACGAACAGCCGGAGCGCGACGAGGCCGAGCCGCTTGTTGCCGTCGACCAGCGCGTGGTTGGTGACGATCGAGTGCACCAACGCCGCGGCCTTCAGCGCCAGAGTCGGATACGCGTCGTCGCCGAACACGGTCGCCTGCGGTCGGGCCAGCGCGGACTCGAGGAGGCCGACGTCGCGCACGCCCGGAGAGCCGAGAGCCGTCTCGATCGCGAGGAGGTCGTCAAGCCGGAGGTACTCGGTCACGCGCTAGACCGAGCCGAGGCGGTCGAGGGCCTCGCGGTCCTCCTCGAGGATCCGCTTGATGAGGGCATCGCGCTTCTCGCCGCGCTTGGCGACGTACTCGGCGATGGCCCGGACGACCGTCTCGTGCATCGACCTGCCCTCGCGGTCCGCGGTCGCGCGCAGCGCGGCGGTCTGCTCGTCCGTCAGTCGCAGCGTCATCGCCATGATGTGATGATACCTCGCGGTATCACCTGCTACCACCCAGCAGCTCGGCGAGGTGCAGCGCGGTGACCCCCTCGAGGTCCTCGAGCTGGAGCGCGCACGACAGGCCGTCGGCGAGTACGACGGTCTCGGGGTCGGCCGCGCGCGCCGCCCGCACCGCCGGCAGCAGGTGGGACTCGGCGATCGCGACGGAGGTCTCGTAGTGACCCTTCTCGACGCCCCAGTTGCCGGCCAGCCCGCAACAGCCGGGCACGACGGTGACAGTCGCGCCAGCGCGCTCGAGCAGCGTCCGGTCGGTGGCCCAGCCGAGCACCGAGGAGTGGTGGCAGTGCGGCTGCGCCACGATGCTGACCCCGCTGAGGTCGGGCAGGGGCAGGTCGAGCCGGGTCACCAGCTCGGCCAAGGTCAGCACCCCGGCGCCGACCCGACCTGCTGCCGGGTCGCTCACCAGCTCGGCGGCGTCCGAGCGCAGCGCTGCCAGGCAGGACGGCTCGAACGCGACGACGGGCACGCCCGAGTCGACGTACGGCGCGAGCGCGCCCACCGCCTTCCCGACGATCTTCCGCGCGGCGTCGAGCTGACCGGTCGTGATCCACGGCAGCGCGCAGCACGCCTGCTCCTCGATCACGCGGACCGTGAGGCCGGCGCTCTCGAGGTAGCCGATCGCCGCCAGCCCGGGCCCGGTGCGGAAGTAGTCGGTGAACGTGTCGGCCCACACCCAGACGTCGGGGTCGCCAGACCCCCTGCCCACGGCCTTCTTCAGCGTGGGCGAGGCGAAGGTCGGCAGGGACCGACGCTTGTCCACCCCTGCCATCGCCTTCGCCATCGACGCGAGCGGACCGACCCGGAGCCCGGCGTTGTTGAGGCGCGCGACCGGAGCGCCCAACCGCGCCCACCGGGGCAGGCGTCCGAGGAAGTAGTGGGAGCGCGGTCGGCGCTTGCCGGCGTACGTCTGCTGGAGCGCCTCGGACTTGTAGGACGCCATGTCGACGCCGGTCGGGCAGTCGGACGAACAGCCCTTGCAGGACAGGCAAAGGTCGAGCGCCTCGTGCACGGCCGGGTCGGCGAGCCCGCCCGGCAGACCGCCGGTCAGCGCCTCCTGGAGCACCCGCGCGCGGCCGCGGGTGGAGTCCTTCTCGTCGCCGGTCGCGACGAACGACGGGCACATGACGCCGACCGGCGTCGGCGCGACGCACTTGCCGACGCCCGTGCAGCGATGGGCGGCCGCACCGAGCGAGCCGCCGTCGTGCGCCAGCGTCAGGACCGACGCGACGGAGGTCACCGGGCGGACCGGGCGCAGGTCGGCGTCGAACGGCGCCGGGTCGACCAGCACGCCGGGGTTGAGCAGCCCGGCCGGGTCGCACGCGTGCTTCACGGCGGCGAAGAGCGCGAGGGAGGTGTCGTCGTACATGATCGGCAGCAGCTCGGACCGCGCCCGGCCGTCGCCGTGCTCGCCCGACAGCGATCCGCCGTGCTCGCGCAGCCGCTCGGCGCACGCGACCAGGAACTCGCGGAACGCGCTCGGGCCGCCGGAGAAGTCGAAGTCGATCCGCACGTGCACGCAGCCGTCACCGAAGTGGCCGTACGGCACACCGTCGAGCCGGTGCTCACGCAGCAGGGCGTCGAAGTCCCTCAGCCAGGCGCCGAGGTGCTCGGGCGGGACGGCAGCGTCCTCCCAGCCGGAGTACGCCGGCCGCGACAGGCTGCGCGCAGCCAGCCCCGCGCCGTCCTCACGGATCCGCCACAGCGACACCGCCTCAGCGGGCGAACCCACGACCCGCGAGTCCAGGGCACCCGCGGCCGCCAGCACCGACGTGAGCGCAGCGGCCCGCTCGGGCCCGGCGACCTCGACGAACAGCCAGCCACTCCCCCGCGGCAGGTCGGGCACCGCACCACCCCGGGCGCGCACCAGGTCGACGATCCGGGCGTCGAGCCCCTCGCACGCGATCAGTCGCGCCCCGGCACCCACCGCGCCGAGGACGGCAGGCACCGCGTCCGCCGCCTCGACCATCGACGGGTAGCCGAGCACCAGCAGGTCCCGCTCCTCCTCGGCCACCAGCGACATCGTGACCTCGCGCAGCAGCCCGAGCGTGCCCTCGGACCCGGCGAAGAACCGCGGCACCGACAGCTGCTCGGGCAGCAGGTGCTCCAGCGAGTAGCCCGACACCTGACGGGTGAAGCGACCGAAGGACGTCCGCACGTGCGCGAGCTCCGCGGCCACCACCGCCGCGAGCCGCGCCTCGATCTCACCGGGCGCCGCGGTCCGGTCGCCCCAGATCACGTCGGCGTCGACGATCGTGTCGGCGGTCCGCCCGTAGCCCAGCGCCCGCGAGCCGCAGGCGTTGTTGCCGACCATGCCGCCGATGGTGCAGCGGGTGTGCGTGGAGGGGTCCGGCCCGTAGCGGAGGGCGCCCGACGGTATTGCCGCCGCCGCTCGTTGAAGTTGGGCATGGACGATGCCCGGCTCGACCCGTGCCGTCCGGGCGTCGGGGTCGATCGCCAGCACCCGGTCCAGCCGGCGGGTGTCGACGACGATGCCCGGTCCGACCGCGTTGCCCGCGATCGACGTACCGGCACCGCGCATGGTGACCGTCGACCCGGCGACCGCCGCCACCTCGAGCACCGCCTCCAGCTCGTCGCGGTGCCGCGGCCGTGCGACCGCCGCCGGGACGACGCGGTAGAGCGAGGCGTCGGAGGAGTAGAGCGCGCGGGTGAGGGCCGAGTCGTCGGCGTCGACACCTCGGGCTGCCAGTGCGGCAACCAGGTCCCGGGCTTCGCTCACCCGCTCAATCTAGTGGTCGCTCACTCACAACCCGTCGGGGCACTGGTAGAATTCCCTGCCGATGTCGGGTGCGACACAGCCGTGCACCGGGACCGTCGCGCGCAGCGTCGTCCCGTCGACGTACCAGGTCCGGACCCGCACCTCGTAGGCCCAGACCTCCGCGTCGTCCGGGCCCTCGACGAGCAACCGGTCGAGGTAGTCCATGCCGTAGAGCGCGTTGTCGCCGGCGACCCAGGTCCGCACGGTCGGGTGCCCCCCCTCCTCCGTCGTCAGGTTGCTGTAGATGGAGTCGAACGGCGGGCCCAGCGGGGCCTTGTTCAGCCGGACCAGCTCGCCGTCGATGACGGCGAACGCGAACCAGGTGACGTACGTCGTACCGGCCGCGCCCTCGGTCGTGTGGCCGAGGACGACCGGGGTGGCCGAGCCGTCCAGGGCCACGACGCCCTCGAGGGCGGGGTTCGCACCGTCGATCGCGGCGGTGAGGACCTCGTCACCGAGGTCGACCCGGACTTCCGAGCCGGCCACCGACGCGGTGTCGGTCGAGCCGTTGCCGTCGAGGTCGCCGGTGGCGCCGCCGCCGTACTCGCCCTCGACCGCCCAGGTCGACGGCAGGCCCTCCGGGTGTTCCTCCCACCACGGGTCGGCCTCGGGCTCGCCCGTCGTGCCGCCGTCGGTGCCGGTGGAGTTCGGCGGCTCGCCTCCGCCGCACTGCTGCAGGTCGTCGGGGACGGTGGGGTCGACACACCAGGAGCCCTCGCCGACGGGCTGGAGGCGGTCGCCGTGACGGAAGCTGGTCGCCTCGACCGGACCGATCGTCGCGGTGCCGGCCGGCCACTCGTCCTCGCTCTGCCACCACCACAGCTGGGCGCCCTCGCCCACCCACCAGTAGCCGGTGCCGAAGTCCTCGTCGAGGATCTCCGTCAGCTCGCCGTCCCGGAGGCTGATCACGCTCGGAGCGCTGCGGTGCAGGTCCTTCGACGTCGGCTCGAGGACCGCGAAGACCTCCAGGCCGCGCCGGCCGTCGACGTCGGCGGCCTCGGCGAGCTCGAGGGTGCCCAACCTCGGGTACCGGTAGCTGACCGTCTCCCCGGTGGACGAGAGGTCGACCTCGATCGCGCTGCGCGGGCTCGGCTCCGCGCCGCTGTCCAGCTCGACGACCCGGATGGAGTCCTTGGTCCCATCCCCGTCGACGTCGGCGGCGCCCTTGTCGATCTCCATCGGCACCGGGTCGGTCATCGTGGTCGGGTCCGTCGGGCTGGGCGCGACCTGGTCCTCATCGCGCTTCCCGTCGTCGTCCATGGTGTTGGCGAGGGCGAGCAGCGGCAGCGCGATCACGATCAGCGCGACCGCGGCCACGAACAGGTAGGAGCCGGGGCGTTGCCACCACGGGCCGGTCTCGGGCTCGGTCGGCTCGAGGACCGGGTTGAGGGTGAGGTCCTCGGGCTGCACCAGTGCGGCGCGTGCTTCCAGGGCACTGCGAAGACGCTGTTCGATGTCGCTCATCGCTGACCCTCCAGCTTCTTCTCCAGGGCCGCGAGCGCGCGGCTCGCGGTCGACTTGACGGTGCCTCGGGAGATCCCGAGGGCGTCGGCGATCTGGATCTCCGACAGGTCGCTGTAGTAGCGCAGCACCAGCACCTCACGCTGCCGCGTGGGCAGGGTCTGCAGGGCCGCGCACACCTCGCGGTGCTCCTCGCTGAGCACCGCCAGGTCGTCGGGCCCGGCGCGGGACGCGTCCTCGGGCGGCGTGTAGGCCCGGGCCGTACGACGACGCCGGAGTGCCGAGCGGGCCCGGTTCACGACGCCGCGCCTGAGATAGCCGACGGCTGCGTCCGGGTCGCGGAGCTGCTTGCCACCGGTCAGCAGGCTGGCGAACACGTCGTGGACGACGTCCTCGGCTGCCGCGATGTCGTCGACGAGCAGCACCGCCAGCCGCACCAGGCTGAGCCGGTGGGCGGCGTACAGGTCGGCGGCGAGCTGCTCAGGGGTCGTCGCGACGTCCCCGACCACCGCCAGCCTCCGCATGGGGACCCCTCGTCTGCTCACTGCACAACCCCGACACCCCTATTGACGCCTGTCACGCGTCGAGGTTGCCCCGGATCCAGAAGAAAAACTCAGGGATCGGCGGATCGGCCGAGAGACTGTCACCAGTTGCGCAGCGAGGCGCCGATGATCCCCGCGAGGTCGTCGGCGGTGACAGCCTTGGGGGCGGTGGCGAGCAGTCGCTGCTGCTGGACCGCGCCCTCCACCAGGTCGTCGACGTCGGCCTCGCCGTAGCCGACCTCCTCGAGGCCGTTGGGCAGCCCGATGTCGAGCATCAGCGCCGCGAGCGTGCGGGGCAGCACGTCCGGCCCGGTCCCCTCGGCCGCCGGGTCGAGCAGCCGGGCGGCCCGCAGGTGCCGCTCGGGCGCGGCGTCGAACGTGAACCGGAACGCCTCCGGCGCCGTGAGCGCGACCGCCATCCCGTGCGGCACGATCGGCTCCGCGTCGGGATACCCGGCCGGGCGGAAGTCGCGCACCCGGCCCGCGATCGGGTAGGCGTTGGCGTGCGGGATGTGGACGCCGGCGTTGCCGAACCCGAGGCCCGCGAAGGTCGCTGCCAGCGCCATCTGCTCGGCCACGTCCGGCGCCATCCGGTGGTCGCTCGACGTGCCGACGGCCGAGCGGAACGCACCGGCCAGCATGCCCAGGGCCCGCTCCGACCAGAGGTCGGCGATCGGGTTGGCGCCGCAGTAGGGCACCCGCTGCTCGGGGGTCTTGGCGTCGAAGTCGGCGTACCAGCGGGCGGTGTAGCTCTCGAGCGCGTGGCAGAGGATGTCCATCCCTGCTGCGGCGGTCACGCCGGAGGGCTGGGTGGCGCTCAGGTCGGGGTCGACGACCGCGAGCCGTGGCCGGAGGGCCGGGTGGCTGATGCCGGTCTTGACCTTGAGCGCGAGCACGTCCATCACGCAGATGGTGGTGCTCTCGCTGCCGGTGCCGGTCGTCGTCGGCACCGCCACCAGCGGCAGCAACGGCTGCCGCGGGGCCCGCGCCTTCCCGACCGGTGCGTTGATGTAGTCCATCAGGTCGCCGGGGTTGGACACGAGCAGCGCCACCGCCTTGGCGGTGTCGATCGACGAGCCACCTCCGACCGCCACCACCGCGTCGAAGGGGCCCTCGGCCCGGGCGAACTCCACCGCGTGCGTCAGCGACGCATCGGTCGGCTCGACATGGGTCTCGTCGTACGTCGTGACGGCGAGGCCGTGCTTCACCAGGCCCTCCGCCACCGTGGCCGGGTGCCCCGCAGCGGCGACGCCGGGATCCGTCACCAGCAGCACGCGCCGCGCTCCCCAGGTCGCCAGGTCGTAGCCGAACTCGCGGGACGCCCCGCGCCCGAACTTCAGGGCCGGCGCCGCATAGGTGAAGATCGATTCGCGGTGGTCGAGACTCACTCGCTCAACCTAGCGGTCGGCCAGCCGCCACGATCGCCGCGCGCACCAGGCTGCTGTACGACGCCTCGTCGGCCGCGATCTCGGCGAGCGGCACCCAGGCGACCGCATCCGTCGTGCCGTCGACCTCGACGACTCGCGGCTGGGTGCCCGTCGGGACACTCACCCGATAGACGATCCGGATCGCGTGGAAGTCCTCGTGCCGGCCGTTCGGTGCGGTGCCGGTGAAGTGGTGGTCGTCGACGGTGAGCAGGTCGCCCAGCTCGCCGGCGAGGCCGCACTCCTCGTGCAGCTCGCGCAGCACGGTGGCCGCCGGCGACTCGCCGTGGTCGACGCCGCCGCCGGGGAGCGTCCAGACCCCGGGGTGCGGCCCGAGCGCCGAGTTGCGGGTCAGCAGCAGGGCGCCGTCGCGCTCGACATAGGCGTACGCCGCGATCCGCTGCCGCCGGTGCGGCTGGAGCACCGCGAGGGCCTCGGTCACCAGGCTGACGGTCGGCAGCGAACCGTCGAGCACTGCAGCGACCGGCTGCCACGCGGCGTCGGCCGTCGAGCCGTCGATCTCCATGACGCGCGGGTCGGGCGAGTCGGCAGCCACCCAGCCGTCGTACACGATGCGCACGGAGTGCGCGTCCACGCGACGGCCGCGGCGCCAGGTGTCGGACAGGTGCATCGAGAAGACGTGCGCGGTGTCGCCGACCTCCGCCCGCAGGCCGGTCTCCTCGTAGATCTCCCGGACGACGGCGGCCTGCGGGTCCTCGCCGTGGTCGACCCCGCCGCCCGGCAGCGTCCAGAGCTCGTGCTTCGTGACCCGCTCGGCCAGGCGGGTCAGCAGGATCCGGTCACCGCGGACGATGACGGCGTACGCCGCCAGCCGCTGCACCTGCTGCCCCATGCCCGTCCTCCTAGCGACGCCCACCCTAGAGGAGCCGCTCCCCGGCCGACCGGTCATCGGAGCAGCTCAGGCGAACGGCGGCCGGGCGTCGCGGGCCAGCGACCGGCGGCCGGCCCAGCGCCACACCCGGGCCGCGCGGTCGCGGTCCTCGTCGGTCACCAGGTTGCCCATCCAGCGCAGCGCCAGCGTCATCAGCAGGTCCGACCGCATGCCGACCGGTCCGAGCGCGGGCAGCAGCCGGGGGACGGTCACCAGCCCGGCGAGGCGGCGCGCGATCGAGAACGACTCGCCGTAGTGCTCCCGGAGCACCGCCGGCCAGACGATCCCGAGGTCGCTCCGAGGCTGCTCGGTCATCAGCTCGGCCACCCATCGACCGGTCTCGAGACCGTAGTCGATGCCTTCGCCGTTGAGCGGGTTCACGCATGCCGCCGCATCGCCGATCAGTGCCCAGTTGGGGCCGGCGACGTTCGACACCGCGCCGCCCATCGGCAGCAGCGCCGACGTCGGCATCCGCAGCTCGTCGCCGAGCTCGAACGCCTCGCGCCGCTCGTCGGCGTAGAACTTCATCAGGGGCTTGATGGCGATGTCGGCCGGCCGCTTGGCCGTGGCCAGGGTCCCGACGCCGAGGTTGACCCCACCGGCGTCGTTGCCGAGCGGGAAGATCCACCCGTAGCCGGACAGGATCTCGCCCACCTGGCCGCGCAGCTCCAGGTGGGAGCTGATCCAGGGGTCGTCCGGCTTGGTCGAGGAGACGTAGCAGCGGCCGGCGACGCCGTAGACGGTGTCGCGGTGCCACTCGCGGCCGAGGACCTTGCCGAGCGGCGAGCGGACGCCGTCGGCGACCACGAGTCGTTCGCACTCGATCTCGAACCGCTCACCACCACGCGCTCCGCGTGCGAAGACGACGGCCGCGACCCGGCCGCCCTCCATGCGGACGTCGACCGCGCGGGCGCCGTCGATCCCGGTGGCTCCCGCCTTGATCGCCGTCGTGCGGAGGTAGTCGTCGAGCTCGGTGCGCGCGATCGCGCTGCCCCAGTCCGGCAGGTGCCCACCGGGCCAGGGCAGGTGCAGGGTCTGGCCGAACCCGTGCGCGCGCAAACCCTGGTTGACGGTGTGCGCCCGCACCCAGTCGGTCAGACCCAGTCGGTCCAGCTCGCCGATCGCGCGGGGCGTCAGCCCGTCACCACACGTCTTGTCGCGGGGAAACACCGCCGCGTCCGTGAGTACGACGTCCGCACCCAGGCGCGCCGCCCAGGCCGCGGCCGCGGAGCCCGCCGGGCCCGCGCCCACGACCAGCACGTCGGTGCGCTGCGGGGTTGTCACCCCGCCATTGTCTCAGCCCGTTGTCAGGGACGACCCGGCGGTCCGGCCGCTGTCAGGTGTCGTCGAGGGTGAACTTCTTCTCGGCCTCGTCGAAGCCCGGCTCGTCGGTGAACATGCCCTTCTCGCCGTCGAACTCGCGCCCCGCGTTGCTGACCTCCGTCGTCTCCGGGCGGTTCTCCGGATCCAGGCGCTTCTTGCGGTCCTCCAGGATCTCGTCGACGGTCGACCCATCGAATCCCTTGGCGTCCGCGGGAAACTCACCCTCCGGCGCCTCGACGACGTCCGCGTTCCCGGCCTGCTGGTCCTGGCCCTGGTCCTGGTCCTGGGATTCCCTGGGCATGCCGTGCTCCTCTCGTTGGACGGTGCTCTCGAGAGGGCGGTACCCGATACGGCGGATGGCATCACAAAGCCCCCGCGAGCGAGCTCGCGGGGGCCTTGTGTTGCTCGATCTGGCTCTTACACCAGAACGTCGCTTCGCATCAGTTCTGGTAGGAACCGAAGTCGAAGTCGTCGAGCGCGACGGCCTGGCCGCCGGTGTTGCCGAACTCGTAGTCGTATGACTCGTAGCCGGTGACGGCGTACGCCGCCTGACGCGCCTCCTCGGTCGGCTCCACCCGGATCGCGCGGTAGCGCTCCAGGCCGGTGCCGGCGGGGATCAGCTTGCCGATGATCACGTTCTCCTTCAGACCGCGCAGCGAGTCCGAGCGAGCGTTGATCGCGGCGTCGGTGAGCACCCGGGTGGTCTCCTGGAAGGAGGCCGCCGAGAGCCACGACTCCGTCGCCAGCGAGGCCTTCGTGATGCCCATCAGCTCCGGACGACCCGAGGCGGGCTTGCTGCCCTCGGAGACCACGCGGCGGTTCTCCTCCTCGAACTTGACGCGGTCGACCAGGTCGGACGGCAGCAGGTTGGTCTCACCCGACTCGAGCACCGTGATCCGGCGCAGCATCTGCCGCACGATGATCTCGATGTGCTTGTCGTGGATCGACACGCCCTGGCTCCGGTAGACCTCCTGGACCTCGTCGACGAGGTGCTGCTGGGTCCGCCGGACACCGAGGATCCGCAGCACCTCCTTCGGGTCCGGGGTGCCCTGCGTGAGCATCTGGCCGACCTCGATGTGGTCGCCGTCGGCGACCAGGAGCCGCGAGCGCCGGGAGACGACGTACTCCTTCACGTCGCTGCCGTCGTCCGGGGTGACCAGGACCTTGCGGGCCTTGTCGGACTCCTCGATCTCGACCCGGCCTGCGGCCTCGGAGATCGGCGAGACACCCTTGGGGGTGCGGGCCTCGAAGAGCTCGACCACACGGGGCAGACCCTGCGTGATGTCGTCGGCCGAGGCCACACCACCGGTGTGGAAGGTCCGCATCGTCAGCTGCGTACCGGGCTCACCGATCGACTGGGCGGCGATGATGCCGACCGCCTCGCCGATGTCGACGAGCTTGCCGGTGGCCAGCGAGCGGCCGTAGCACTTCGCGCAGGTGCCGGTGCGGGCGTCGCAGGTCAGGACCGAGCGAACCATGACCTCCTCGATGCCGGCCTCGATCAGCTCCGCGATCTTCACGTCGCCGAGGTCGTCGCCGGCGGCGGCGAGCTGCTCGCCGGTCTCCGGGTGGAGGACCTCGACCGCCGAGGTGCGGGCGTACGCCGCGGTCTCGGCGTTCTCGTGCTTGACGACGGTGCCGTTGGCGTCGCGCTCGCCGATCACCTTCGGCAGACCGCGCTCGGTGCCACAGTCGTCCTCACGGATGATGACGTCCTGCGACACGTCGACCAGACGACGGGTCAGGTAGCCCGAGTCAGCCGTCCGCAGCGCGGTGTCGGCCAGTCCCTTGCGGGCACCGTGGGTGGAGATGAAGTACTCCAGCACGGAGAGACCCTCGCGGAAGTTCGCCTTGATCGGCCGCGGGATGATCTCGCCCTTCGGGTTCGCCACCAGACCACGCATGGCGCCGACCTGGCGGATCTGGTTGAAGTTACCGGAGGCGCCGGAGGTGACCTGCATGAAGATCGGGTTCGTCTTGTCGAACGCCTTCTCCATCGCGTCACCGACCTGCTTGCCGGCCTCGGTCCAGATCTCGATGAGCTCCTGGCGACGCTCGTCGTCGGTGATCAGACCGCGCTCGAACTGCTTCTGGATCTTCGCGGCCTTCTCCTCGAAGCCCGCGAGCAGCGCGGCCTTGTTGGGCGGGGTCGTGACGTCCGCGATGGACACGGTCACGCCGGACCGGGTGGCCCAGTGGAAACCGGTGTCCTTGAGGGCGTCGAGCGACGCGGCGACCTCGACCTTGCCGTAACGCTCGGCGAGGTCGTTGACGATCGCGCCGAGCTGCTTCTTGCCGACCTCGTAGTTCACGAAGGGGTAGTCGGCCGGCAGGGTGTCGTTGAAGAGCGACCGGCCCAGGGTGGTCTCGAGCAGGATCGGCTCACCCGGCTCGGCGCCCTCGACGACCGCGTCGTTGAACCGGATCCGGACCTTGCTCTGCAGCAGGATCTCGCCCCGGTCGAACGCCATGATCGCCTCGGCCGGCGACGAGAACACCCGGCCCTCGCCGATGGCACCCTCGCGGTCGGTCGTGAGGAAGAACAGACCGATGATCATGTCCTGGGTCGGCATGGTGACCGGCCGGCCGTCGGACGGCTTGAGGATGTTGTTGGTCGACAGCATCAGGATCCGCGCCTCGGCCTGGGCCTCGGCGGACAGCGGCAGGTGCACCGCCATCTGGTCGCCGTCGAAGTCCGCGTTGAACGCGGTACAGACGAGCGGGTGGATCTGGATCGCCTTGCCCTCGATCAGCTGCGGCTCGAAGGCCTGGATGCCGAGACGGTGCAGCGTGGGCGCACGGTTGAGCAGCACCGGGTGCTCGGTGATGACCTCTTCGAGGACGTCCCACACGACCGGGCGGGCGCGCTCGACCATCCGCTTGGCGGACTTGATGTTCTGCGCGTGCGACAGGTCGACGAGCCGCTTCATGACGAACGGCTTGAAGAGCTCGAGCGCCATCTGCTTCGGCAGACCGCACTGGTGCAGCTTCAGCTGCGGACCGGAGACGATGACCGAACGGCCCGAGTAGTCGACACGCTTGCCGAGCAGGTTCTGGCGGAACCGACCCTGCTTGCCCTTGAGCATGTCGGACAGCGACTTCAGCGGCCGGTTGCCCGGGCCGGTGACCGGACGACCGCGACGACCGTTGTCGAACAGCGAGTCGACGGCCTCCTGGAGCATCCGCTTCTCGTTGTTGACGATGATCTCCGGCGCGCCGAGGTCGAGCAGCCGCTTGAGGCGGTTGTTCCGGTTGATCACCCGGCGGTAGAGGTCGTTGAGGTCAGAGGTCGCGAACCGGCCACCGTCGAGCTGCACCATCGGGCGCAGGTCCGGCGGGATGACCGGTACGGCGTCGAGGACCATGCCCTGCGGCTTGTTGCCGGTCTTGCGGAACGCGTCGACGACCTTGAGCCGCTTGAGCGCGCGCACCTTGCGCTGGCCCTTGCCGGTGGCGATGGTCTCGCGCAGCGACGCGACCTCGGCCTCGATGTCGAAGCTCTGGAGCCGCTTCTGGATCGCCGTGGCGCCCATGTGGCCCTCGAAGTACTTGCCGAACCAGTTCTTCATCTCCCGGTACAGCACCTCGTCACCCATGAGGTCCTGGACCTTGAGGCTCTTGAAGGTGTCCCAGACCTCGTCGAGGCGGGCGATCTCCAGCTCGGAGCGCTTGCGGATCTGCGCCATCTCGCGCTCCGCGCCGTCCTTGACCTTGCGCTTCTGGTCGGCCTTGGCGCCCTCGGCCTCGAGAGCACCGAGGTCGTCCTCGAGCTTCTTGGCCCGGTCGTTGATCGCGCCGTCGAGGCGGTCGGTGAGCATCTTGCGCTGCTGGCCGACCTTGGCCTCGAGCGAGGACAGGTCGCGGTGACGGGCGTCCTCGTCGACGGCGGTGATCATGTACGCCGCGAAGTAGATGACCTTCTCGAGGTCCTTCGGGGCCAGGTCGAGCAGGTAGCCGAGGCGGCTCGGAACACCCTTGAAGTACCAGATGTGGGTGACCGGAGCGGCGAGCTCGATGTGGCCCATCCGCTCACGACGCACCTTGGAGCGGGTCACCTCGACGCCGCAGCGCTCGCAGATGATGCCCTTGAAGCGGACCCGCTTGTACTTGCCGCAGTAGCACTCCCAGTCCCGGGTGGGACCGAAGATCTTCTCGCAGAAGAGGCCGTCACGCTCGGGCTTGAGCGTGCGGTAGTTGATGGTCTCCGGCTTCTTGACCTCGCCGTGGCTCCACGTACGGATGTCGTCCGCGGTGGCCAGGCCGATCTGAAGCTGGTCGAAGAAGTTCACGTCGAGCACGATGGCTGCAACCCTTCGGTAGTTCTAAGAGATAAAGATTGTTTGGGGGCGAAGGCGGGGCCCGTGCGGGCCCCGCACCTCACACCTCTTCGACCGAGCTGGGCTCGCGGCGGGACAGGTCGATGCCGAGCTCCTCGGCGGCGCGGAAGACGTCTTCCTCCGCGTCGCGCATCTCGATGGCCGTGCCGTCCTGCGACAGCACCTCCACGTTGAGGCAGAGCGACTGCATCTCCTTGACGAGCACCTTGAACGACTCGGGGATGCCCGAGTCGGGGATGTTCTCGCCCTTGACGATCGCCTCATACACCTTGACCCGGCCCGGCACGTCGTCGGACTTGATGGTCAGGAGCTCCTGGAGGGCGTAGGCGGCGCCGTACGCCTCCATGGCCCACACCTCCATCTCACCGAAGCGCTGGCCACCGAACTGGGCCTTACCGCCGAGCGGCTGCTGGGTGATCATCGAGTACGGGCCCGTCGAGCGCGCGTGGATCTTGTCGTCGACGAGGTGGTGGAGCTTGAGGATGTACATGTAGCCCACCGACACCGGGTCCGTGAACGGCTCGCCGGAGCGGCCGTCGAAGAGCCGGGCCTTGCCGTCCTCGGCGATCATCCGCACGCCGTCCCGGTTGGGGAGCGTCGAGCCGAGCAGACCGGTGATCTCGTCCTCGCGGGCGCCGTCGAAGACCGGCGTCGCCAGCTTGGTGTTGGGCTCCGCCTTGTCGGCGTGGATCGAGATCAGGCTCTGCTTCCAGCTGGCGTCGTCGGGGTCGCCGGACAGGTTGAGGTCCCATCCCTGCTTGCCGAGCCAGCCGAGGTGGAGCTCGAGGATCTGACCGATGTTCATCCGTCGCGGCACACCCAGCGGGTTGAGCACGACGTCGACCGGGGTGCCGTCCTCCATGAACGGCATGTCCTCGACCGGCAGGATCTTCGCGATGACGCCCTTGTTGCCGTGGCGGCCGGCGAGCTTGTCGCCCACCGAGATCTTCCGCTTCTGGGCCACGTAGACGCGCACGAGCTGGTTGACACCCGGGGGCAGCTCGTCGCCGTCCTCGCGGTCGAAGACCCGGACGCCGATGACCGTGCCGGACTCACCGTGCGGCACCTTCATCGACGTGTCGCGGACCTCGCGCGCCTTCTCACCGAAGATCGCGCGGAGCAGCCGCTCCTCCGGCGTCAGCTCGGTCTCGCCCTTGGGCGTGACCTTGCCGACCAGGATGTCGCCGGTCGTGACCTCGGCACCGATCCGGATGATGCCGCGCTCGTCGAGGTCGGCGAGCATCTCCTCGCTGACGTTCGGGATGTCGCGGGTGATCTCCTCCGGCCCGAGCTTCGTGTCGCGGGCGTCGACCTCGTGCTCCTCGATGTGGATCGAGGTGAGGACGTCCTCCTGCACCAGCCGCTGGCTGAGGATGATCGCGTCCTCGTAGTTGTGGCCCTCCCACGGCATGAACGCCACGAGCAGGTTGGTGCCCAGCGCCATCTCCGCCTGGTCGGTGCACGGACCGTCGGCGATCGGCGAGCCGACCTCGAGCCGGTCACCCACCTCGACCAGCGGGCGCTGGTTGATGCAGGTGCCCTGGTTGGACCGCTTGAACTTCGCCAGCCGGTAGGTCTGGTAGGTGCCGTCGTCGTTCATGACCTCGACCAGGTCGGCCGAGACACCCTGGACCACACCGCCCTTCTCGGCCACCAGCACGTCACCGGCGTCGACCGCGGCACGGAACTCGATGCCGGTGCCGACGATCGGGCTGTCGCTGCGGATGAGCGGGACCGCCTGACGCTGCATGTTGGCGCCCATGAGCGCGCGGTTGGCGTCGTCGTGCTCGAGGAACGGGATCAGGGCCGTGGCCACCGACACCATCTGCCGCGGCGAGACGTCCATGTAGTCGACGTCGTCGCCCGGGATCTCGGAGACCTCGCCCTGGCGCAGGCGCACGAGCACCCGCTCCTCGGCGAACTTGTTGTTCTTGTCGAGAGCCGCGTTGGCCTGCGCGATGACGTAACGGTCCTCGTCGTCCGCGGTGAGGTAGTCGATCTGGTCGGTGACGACACCGTCGACGACCTTCCGGTACGGCGTCTCGACGAAGCCGAACGGGTTGATCCGTCCGTACGACGCGAGCGAGCCGATCAGACCGATGTTCGGGCCTTCCGGCGTCTCGATCGGGCACATCCGGCCGTAGTGCGACGGGTGGACGTCACGGACCTCCATGCCGGCGCGGTCACGGGACAGACCACCCGGGCCGAGGGCCGAGAGCCGGCGCTTGTGGGTCAGACCGGCGATCGGGTTGGTCTGGTCCATGAACTGCGACAGCTGCGAGGTGCCGAAGAACTCCTTCAGCGCCGCGACGACCGGGCGGATGTTGATCAGCGACTGCGGCGTGATCGCCTCGACGTCCTGGGTGGTCATCCGCTCGCGGACGACCCGCTCCATCCGGGCGAGGCCGGTGCGCAGCTGGTTCTGGATCAGCTCGCCGACGGTCCGCATCCGGCGGTTGCCGAAGTGGTCGATGTCGTCGGAGCTGATCTCGATGACACCCTGCGGCGTCTCGAGCTCGGTGCGGCCGTCGTGCAGCGCCACGATGTAGCGGATGGTGGCGACCATGTCCGAGATGGTCATGGTCTGCTGGTCGAACGGCTGGTCCTGGCCCAGCTTCTTGTTGATCTTGTAGCGGCCGACCTTGGCGAGGTCGTAGCGCTTCGGGTTGAAGTAGTAGTTGCGCAGCAGCGTCAGCGCGGCCTCACGCGTGGGCGGCTCGCCCGGGCGCAGCTTGCGGTAGATGTCCAGCAGCGCGTCGTCCGGGCCCTGGGTGTTGTCCTTCTCCTCGGTCAGCTGGATCGACTCGAACTGACGGAGGTCGGCCATGACGGCCTCGTAGTCGTAGGCCTCGCCGGTGTCCTCGGCGATCGCCTGCAGCGCCTTCAGCAGCACCGTGACGTTCTGCTTGCGCTTGCGGTCGAGACGGACGCCGACCATGTCGCGCTTGTCGATCTCGAACTCCAGCCACGCGCCCCGGCTCGGGATCAGCTTGGCGGTGTAGATGTCCTTGTCGGACGTCTTGTCGGCGGTGCGCTCGAAGTAGACGCCGGGCGACCGGACCAGCTGGGAGACGACGACACGCTCGGTGCCGTTGATCACGAACGTGCCCTTGGGGGTCATGAGCGGGAAGTCGCCCATGAAGACCGTCTGGCCCTTGATCTCGCCGGTCTCGTTGTTGGTGAACTCGGCCGACACGTAGAGCGGCGCGGAGTAGGTGAGGTCCTTCTCCTTGCACTCGTCGACGGTGTACTTCGGGTCGTAGAAGACCGGGTTCTCGAACGAGAGCGACATCGTCTCGGAGAAGTCCTCGATCGGCGAGATCTCCTCGAAGATCTCGGTGAGGCCGGACTTGTCGGACACGTCCTCACCAGCAGCGCGGCGCGACACGACGCGGGCCTGGTGGGCCTCGTTGCCGACCAGCCAGTCGAAGCTGTCGGTCTGGAGCGAGAGGAGCTGTGGAAGCTCGAGTGGTTCGGAGATCTTTGCGAAAGAGATGCGGGACTTACCGGGGGCGGTACGCGCGGCCAAGAGGTGTCCTTCGACGGGTTCGCTCTTTGAGATCGCCTCCCCACCACATCAACGGCCACCGGGCAGGCCGAAGCGCATCTGAGGGCAGGCGCAAGGCGCCACGATACACGAAATCCGGGCGCTAACCAATACCAGCAACCACCCACTGACCACGACCTTCTCGGCCAGGGACGAGCCCTCACGGGATCATGCTGTGCGGACCGTCGTCAGGTCAAGCACCGCGGCCGCAGAAGGGCCGACTGTTCAGCTGCAGTCGGTCTCGGTGCAGATGTCGTCGAGGAGCCAGTCGTCACCGTCGGAGACCATGCTCAGCGTCGCCCACATCTGCAGCAGGCGCGGCGCCGCGTTGCCCTTCTGGCTGTCCTGGTCGACGTAGACGACGATGGTCGCGCGGTCGCCGTCCTCCGAAACCCGGGTGAGACCGGTCATCGCGACCCGTGCCGTCACCACGACCTTCTCGGAGACGACCTGCTCGCGCAGGGTCAGGCCCGTGTCGGCCTTCTGGTCGAACAGCGCGGTGCGCTTGGCGGCGAAGTCGTCGGTGAGGTACTCCTCCGCCTCCGCGAAGTCGTCGTCCAGGGTCCGGTAGTCGTAGGACAGGACCTCGGGGATCGCGTCCTCTGCCGCGGCCCGGGCCTCGGCGCCCGCCTCCTCCGCCTGCTCCGACTGCTCCTCCTGCTTCGCCGGGGACTCGCCACCGACGCTGCCGGGCCAGGTGAACAACACGACGATGGCGAGCGCGACCGCGAGCACAGCCGCGCCCGCGGCGACGGCCAGCGCCCAGGCGGGAGGCCCGTCCGGGGCGGCGCCGTCGGCCCCCGCGGTGGCCGGCTCCTTGACGGGAGCCTCGTCCGGCTCGTCGGCCGGTTGGTCATCGTCAGAGGTCGCCTCGGGCTCCTCGTCGCCAGCGGTCGCCTCGGACGCCTCGCCGGCCGGTTCCTTCTCCAGCGACACCGGCGCGACCACGGCGTCCTCGTCGGCAGGAGCCGCGTCCTCGGCCTCGTCCGGCTCGGCCGCGAGCTCGGCGTCGTACGCCGCCCGCTTCTCCGGGTCGAGCAGCACTCCGGCCGCGTCGTTGAACGCCCGGAACCGGCGGTCGGTCGGGTCGAGGTCGGCGATCGAGGCCTTCCACGCCGTCCGGATCTCCGCGGCCGTCGCGCTCGGGTCGACGTCGAGCAGGTCGTAGAGGCTGACGCTCATCCTTCGCCCTCCCCGCTCTGCTCAGCCGTCGCCTCGTCGGACGGGGTGTCCGTCGGCGGGGTGGTCGCCGGAGGCGTCGTCGCCGACGGATCCCCGGAGGGCGGCTCCGGGATCGACGGCTCGGAGAACGACGGCAACCCGTCGTCGATGTCGTCGACGTCGTCGACGAGCCAGGTGCCGTCGACCTTCACCAGCGAGACCTCGTAGCGGAACCGCTGCGGCCCGGTCGAGAGCTGCTGCGGCTCCTCCTCGCCCTCCCCGGTCCCGTCGGGGTCCTCGGAGGTGCCGTCGCCATTCTCCTCCGTCGGGTAGGGAGAGGTGAGCTCGACGGTGCCGGCCACCAGCACCTCGGCGGAGTCCTCGTCCTGCGACGCCACACCGACGGCGTAGACGGTCGCCTTGCTGGTGACCCCGAGCTGGCTCACCGTCTGCTCGGCGTAGCCCACGTTGTCGGCGAACACCCCGCCGAACTTCGGGGTCATCAGGTCGGACACCGCTGCGTAGTCGGGCAGGTGACCGTCCGCGTCCAGCATCGACGGGTCGTAGGTGTTGAAGCGCGTCGCGAACTGGCGGGACAGGGTGAGCAGCTGCTCGCGGTCCTCGCTCACGCTGGAGCCGGGGACCTCGCCCTCCTGCAGCGAGCTCAGCCGCTCCCCCAGGTCGTCGCCGGTGCTCCGGGTGGCGATGACGACGGCGACCGTGCCGAGGCACGCCACGATCACCAGGACCAGCACCGCGAGGAGCGCGCGCCGGCGGGTTGCCGACTCGATCACCCCTGGGCGTCCAGCAGTGGTTCGAGATAAAGCCACTTCCATGAGTCCTCTCCGAGCGGCGGCGGCGCCACGTTACCGCTCGGGGCCAAGGCCTCGTCCTGGGAGGTGCTGCCGTCACCGATCTCGAAGGTGCCGGTCGCGGAGTTGAAGGTGCCGATGATCGGCTCGTTGGCGTCCGGGATGCCGTCGAGGTCCGGGCTGACCCGCGGGAGGTTCTGGGTGCCGCGCGGGTTGCTCTTGGTCGGGGGCTCGGTGCACTTGGCGTTGAGGTTCAGGTCCCGCGGCTCGAGGTTCTGGGGCGGCCGCGTGTCCGTGCTCTGGTAGCCGTCGTAGCACGGGACGGACGAGCTGAGGATCAGCCCGACGTGGGTCTCGTAGGTGCCGGGCTTCGTCGGGTTCTCGTCGACGACGGCGAACGATCCCTCGAGCAGGATCGGGTAGGCGATGAACAGGGTCCGCAGGCCGTCGATGTTGTCGACGACCACGCGCCCGGTGATGATCACGTTGCGGAGCAGGTCGGCGAGCTCGGCCTCGTTCTGCTCGAGGAAGGTCCGCAGCTGGTTGGCCGTGAACGACCCGCTGTCGATGACCCTGCGCAGGTCCTGGTCGGCGCCGACCATCGCGCGGGAGAACACGCTGAGCTGGCTGGCGAACTGGCGCAGCGAGCTCGCCGAGTCGACCTGGCCCTGCAGCACCGTGTTGGAGTCGCGGATCAGGGCCGTCGTGATGTCGAAGTTCGCGTTGGCCGTCTCGATGAACGAGTTGCCCGTGTCGATGATCCGCTGCAGGTCCTCGCCGGTGCCGCCGAAGGCGGCGCCGAGCTCACGGACGGTGGTCCTGAGCGCGTCGCGGTCGACACTGGACACCGTCGTCACCACGTCGCCGAGGAGCTTCTCGGTCGAGATCGGGATCGCGACCTCGGTGAGCTCTGAGCCGTCCTCGAGGAACGGTCCGTCGTCGGTCACGTCGACGTTCGGCTGGAGCTCGACGTACTGCTCACCGACGGCCGACCGGTTGCCGACGAGCGCCCGGGAGTCCGTGGGGATCTCGTCCCACTCGTTGTCGATCTCGAGGTGGACGTCGACGCCGTCATCGGTGAGCTCGAGCTCGCTGACCTTGCCGATGCGGACGCCGCGGTAGGTCACCTCGCCGCCCGCGAAGATGCCGCCCGACTCCGGGTAGTGCGCGACCACGGTGTAGCTCTGGTCGACGATCAGCCGGTCGAGCTGGGCGTAGCGGGCACCGACGAAGGAGACGCCGAGCAGCGTGATGATCGCGAAGGCGAGCAGCTGGATCTTGGTGCGGCGGGTGATCATCGCGCGCCCTCCTGCTCGAGTGCGGGCGCGGCCAGGAACAGGGCCAGGTCGCTGTCGTAGGCGCCGTACCGCTCGTCCCAGCGCTCGCGCTGGTCGGGCGTGAGGTCGGGCGCGGCGCGTGGCAGACCGAGGTTGCCGAGGATCCCGTCGAGGAGGTCCTCGATCGAGGTGGCCTGGTTGGCGACCTGGTCACTGATGTTGCCGTTGCGCGGCAGCAGGTTGCACACGGCCGGCACCGCGTCGCACGCCTCGTCGAGCAGGTCGCCGGGCAGCCCGAGGCACGCGTTCAGGTTCGGCGGCGGTCCCAAGCAGCGCGTGATCTTGTTGACCACGCCGGCACAGAGGCCGGGCAGGTCGGCCAGCTCGTCGAGCGGGGTGTCGTGCGGAAGCAGGCTGAAGGGGATGCAGGCGATGTTGGCGATGTCGTTGAGGTTGAGGTCGAGCTCGACGGAGAGGTTGACGTAGTCGCCGAAGTGCAGGCTCTTGGCCACGGCGGGGTCGCGTCCGATCACGTCGTCGGAGAACGGGAACGTCGAGAAGATGTGCAGGGCGTCGACGAAGTCCTGGCCAGTCTTGTTGAGCCCGGACAGGACCGGCTCGAGCTGCCGGAGGACGTCGATGGTCGACGCCTTCGTCTGCCGGATCACCCGTACGCCGACGGTGCTCAGCCGGTTGAGGCCCTCGAGCATCAGGACCAGGTCCTCGCGCTGGCGACCGATGGAGTCGAGGGCGCTCGGGAGCTCCTCGAGCGCGGCGTCGATGCTGCCTTGATGGTCCCTGGCGCTGATCGCCAGCCGGTTGAGGGACTCGATCGCGTTGACGATGTCGGCCTTGTGGTCGTCGAGCTCCGACATCAGCGTCTCGACCTGGCGGAAGACCGACTTCGCGGAGTCCTCGCGGCCCTCCAGAGCCAGGTTGAGCTCGTTGGCGATCGTCTTCAGCTGGGCGACTCCACCACCGTTGAGCAGCAGGCTCAGGGCGCCGAGGACTTCCTCGACCTCGGGGTTGCGACCGGTGCGCTCGAGCGGGATGTTGTCGCCGTTGCCGAGCGGGTCGTCCGACGGCGCCGTCTCCGGGGGTGCCAGCGACACGAACTTCTCACCCAGCAGGCTGGTCTGACGGATCGAGGCGGTCGCGTTGTCGGGGAGCTCGGTGTCGTTGCGGAGCTGGATCTCGACCACGGCGTGGTAGCCCTTGAGGTCGACGTCGGTGACCTGGCCGACGGTCACGTCGGCCACCTTCACCGACGACTTCGGGACCAGGTCGAGGACGTCCTCGAACTCGACGGTGACCATGATCGGGTCGTCGCCCACGTCAGCGCCACCGGGAAGCGGCAGCTGGTAGACGTCGAACTCGCAGCCGGTGAGGAGCATCGTCCCGGCCAGGATCGCGGCGCCGGCGCGCAGTCGGCGGGTCATCGTCCCACCTCCACGAGTCCGTTGAGCGTCGGGTCGTACGCGGCGTCGTCCGCACGGGACCCGCTGCCGGGACCGAACGGTGCGTTGCGCGGCAGCGGCAGGCCCTTGATCACGTCGCACAGGGTGCCGTTGGGGTCGTTCGACGCGATCAGGCTGCACAGCAGCTGAGCGGGATTGCCCTGGAGCTCGTGCAGGAGGTTGCCCATGTTGGCGTTGGAGTCGAGGGTGCCGGACTGGGGGTTGTAGCCGAGGCCGAGGTTGTTGAGCGCGAGCGGGCCGGCACGCAGGATCGTGTTGAGGTCCTCGCGGTGCTTGACCAGGACCTTCGCGACCCGGTTGATGCCACGGATGTTGCGGCCCAACGAGGCCCGATTCTCCTGGACGAACCTGCCGACCACGTCGAGGGCGACGCCGAGGTTCGACAGCGCGGACGTGAGCTCGTCGCTCTCGCCTGCGAGCAGCTCGGACACGTTGCCGAGCGACTGGTTGAAGCGGCGGACCGTCGTGTCGTTCTCGGCCAGTGTCTCGATGAAGGCCTGGAGCTTCTCAGCCGAGGAGAAGAGCTCCTCCTTGTTGTTCTCGAGCGTGGTGCTGAGGTCTGCGAAGTCCTCGATCGTCTGCTTGAACTTCGCGCCCTGACCGCGGAAGTTCCGCGCGGTCTGCTCGAGCAGGTCGGTCAGCGCTCCTTGGGCGTTCGCGCCGTTCGGACCGAGCGCGACGGTCAGCTCGTCGAGGCTGCCGTAGATCTCGTCGAGCTCCAGCGGGATCGCGGTGCGCTTGAGGTCGAGGACCGTGTTGTCGGCAAGCACGTCGCCCTTCTCGTACGCCGGCGTCAGCTGGATGTAGCGGTCACCCACGACGGACGGGGACACGATGACGGCCTGGGCGTCGGCGGGGAGCTTGACCTCCTCGTCGTAGGTCATGACGACCTTGACCTGGGTGCCCTCTGGCGTGACCTCGTCGACCGTGCCGACCGGGACGCCGAGGACTCGGACGTCGCTGCCCTCGTAGACCGACACAGTGCGGGGGAAGAAGGCGGTCACGGTCTTGGTGCTGCTGTCTCCGCCGAAGAACCAGACGGCCCCGGCGACGATCAGCAGCCCGATCACGACGAGCGGAAGAATCCGCTGGAGGTTGGCGCTCATCCGGTGCCTCCGGGGATCGGAGGCATGTTCGCGATGTAGGTGTCCCACCACGGGCCGTTGGCGAACACGTTGGCGAAGACGGTGTAGAAGGGCGCCATCAGCTGGAGCGACCGGTCCAAGTTGTCCTCGTTCTTGTTGATCACGGCCAGTACGGACTCGAGGTGGCGCAACGCCGGCTTGAGGTCGGCCCGCGAGTCGCGCACGAGCGCGGTCAGCTCCTGGCTCAGGGTGACCGTCGCGACCAGGATGTTGTGGATCGCCTCGCGCCGCTCCAGCAGCGCCCGGAACAGGATGTCGGCGTCACGCATCAGCGCGATGATGTCCTCGTCACGCGCATCGAGCACCGTGGACACCCGCTTGAGGCTCTGGAGCAGCCGGTTGATCTCCTCGTCCCGAGAGGCGACGACCTCCGACAGAGCGGACACGCCCTTGAGCGCAGCCTGGAACTCCTCCGGGGTGTTGCGGGTCAGGTCGGCCAGCGTCGTCAGCGAGGCGGCGAGCTGGTCGGTGTCGATGTCGGCGGAGGTCTCGGCGAGCCCCTCGAAGGCGTCGACGACGTCGAACGGCGAGGTCGTCCGGTCGGCGGGGATCGTGTCGCCCTCGTCGAGCTGGCCACTGCCAGCGGGCTCCAGCGACAGGAACATGGAGCCCAGGATCGTCTTCACCTTGATCGCCGCGCGGGTCTCGTCGCCGAACTCGGCGTCGGTCTTGATCTTGAAGCCGACCTTGACCTTGCCGTCCGCGATCTCGATCGAGTCGACCTTGCCGATCCGGACGCCTGCCAGCCTGACCTCGTCGTTGACCTTGAGCCCGCCGGCTTCGTCGAACTCCGCGTAGTAGGTGTCACCGCCGCCGATGAGCGGGAGGTCCTGGGCACGGAACGCGGCGGTGAGCATGAGCACCAGCACGGCGATGCTGATGGCCCCGATGATGACCGGGTTGCGCTCCCGGAACGGCTTCATGCTCATGGCAGCGTGCACCTCTCGGCGTCGACTGCGTAGGGCACCTGCGTGAGGACGTCGCCGCCGATCCGGATCTTCGCCGAGAAGTGGCACAGGTAGAAGTTGAACCACGACCCGTAGGTGCCGGTGCGGCCGTACTTGTTGATCTTGTGCGGCATCACCTGGAGCACGCGGTCGATCTCTCCCTTGTTGCGGTCGAGGAGCTCCACGAGCTCGCGGGCCTCGCGGATGTCGCGGACGAACGGCTCGCGGATGTCGTCGACCAGACCGGCGGTCTCGACCGCGAGGTCAGCGATGCCGTCGAGCGAGGAGAGGATCGCCTGGCGGTCCTCCTTCAGTCCGCTGACGAGGTCCTGGAAGCTCACGATCAGCCGGCCGAGCTGCTCGTCGCGGTCGGCGACGTGGTCGAGGACGTGGGTGAGGTTGTCGAGCAGGTCGCCGATGACCTGGTCGCGGTCGGCAAGCGTCTGGGTGAGCGAGGCGGTGCTCGACAGCAGGCTCTCGAGGGTGCCGCCCTCGCCCTGGAAGACCTGGACGATCTCGTAGGACAGCTTGTTGATGTCGTCGGGAGACAGAGCCTCGAACAACGGCTTGAAGCCGTTGAACAACACGGTCAGGTCGAGCGCGGGCTGGGTCCGCGAGACCGGGATCGTGTCGTCCTCCTCGAGCTCGTCACCGCCCTGGCCCTCCTGGGTGAGCGCGATGTAGCGCTGCCCGATCAGGTTGCGGAAGCGGATCGTCGCGTGGGTGGCGTCGTCGAGCTGGGTGTCCTCGTCGACGGTGAAGGTCACCATCGCGCGGTTGTCGTCGACGACCTCGATGCCCTGGACGGCGCCGACCTTCACGCCGGCGACGCGGATGTCGTCGCCGTTGTTGACGCCGGTGACGTCGACGAACTCGGCCTTGTAGGTCTTGGTGGCGCCGAAGGAGAGGTTGCCGATGGTGATCACCAGCAGGCCGGTCGCGAGGCCCGTCGTGAGCATGAAGATGAGCAGCCGGACGAGGTCGCCGGACGTCTTCTTGTCGAGGGTGAGACCCATCACCGATCACCCTCTTCGGCGACGATCGGCCCGGCGAGCAGCACGCCGAGGTCGGAGCCGGCGTCCTCGCCGTACGTCAGCTGCAGCATGCGACGCAGCGTGGCCATGTCCTCCGGCGTCCCGCGGTAGCCGACCGCGTCCTCGAACCCCGGCGGCACCCGCGTGGTGCCCTTGCCGGTCGGCTCGTCGACGCCGTCGTCGAAGTTCGGCGGGTTGCGGTAGGGGTTGGCCTGGCTCCACGGCGGGCTCGGCAGGCTGTAGCACTCGGGTCCGCGGGTGTCTCCGAACTTCGGCAGGTCGTTGATGTTGTACTCGCGCGGCTGGTTGGGGATCGTCTCGAGCACGATGTGGAGCTCGAAGCCGCGGAACATCGAGGCGATCCGGGGCGAGATGTTGTTGAGGGCCCCGAAGACGCAGGGGAACTCCGGCGCGTAGCGGGCGAGCAGCTGCAGCTGGGTGGAGGTCAGCCGGTTGGCTTCGACGATGAGGGCATCGTTGCGGTCGAGGAAGCCGCGAGCCGAGTCGGCGAACGCACGGATGTCGCGCAGCGCACTGTTCAGCGTCGCCTCCTTCTCCTCGAGCGTGCCGGTCGTGACGATGGTGTCGTCGAGGATCTGGGCCACCTCGGGGAGGATGTCGGCGTACAGGTCGGAGAACTGCGCGGTGAGCCTGAGGTCGTCGATCAGGGCGGGGATCTGGGGGTTGATCCGCTTGAGGTACGAGTCGACCGTCTCGAGGTTCTCGCCGAGCTGCGACCCACGGCCCTCGAGCGCCGTCGCGAGCGCGGACAGGGTGGCGTTGAGGTCGGCCGGCTGCACCGTCTGCAGCAGCGGGTAGAGGTTGTTGAGGACCTCCTCGACCTCCGTGCCGAGGTCGGTCTTGGTGATGACCTGGTCCGTCTGGAGAGTGCCCTCGGGGCCGGACTCGGGGATGACCAGCGAGACGTACTTCTCGCCGAAGAGCGTCTTCGGGACGATCGCCGCGGTGACGTTGGCCGGGATGCTGTCCAGCTCGTCGGGGTAGATGCCGAGCGTCAGCTCTGCGCCCTCGTCACCGGTCTTGGCTTCCAGCACCTCACCCACGATCACGCCGCGGATCTTCACGTCGGCGCGGCTCGGCAGCTGCAGACCGGTCGAGGTCGTCTCGAGCTTGACCTCCTCGTAGTCCGCGAACTTCTTGGTGAAGACCGCATAGGTCAGCCAGACCCCGAAGATCAGGAGGCACACGAAGATCACGCCGAGCGTCTTGTAGTACGCCAGGACCTTGTCCGTCATCGGCGCATCACCCCGCCAGCCTGACAGTCGTAGTGGTGCCCCAGATCGCCATCGACAGGAACAGGTCGATCACGTTGATCGCCACGATGCTGGTCCGCACCGCACGGCCCACCGCGACGCCCACGCCGGCAGGTCCGCCGGACGCCGTGTAGCCGTGGTAGCAGTGGATCAGGATGACCACCACGGAGAACACCAGCACCTTGCCGAACGACCACAAGACGTCACCGGGTGGCAGGAACTGGTTGAAGTAGTGGTCATAGGTGCCGGATGACTGGCCGTAGTAGACCGTGACGACCAGCCGGCTGGCGACGTACGACGACAGCAGGCCCACCACGTAGAGCGGGACGATCGCGATCAGGCCCGCGACCACCCGCGTGGCGACGAGGAACCGCATCGAGGGGATCGCCATCACCTCGAGGGCGTCGACCTCCTCGGAGATCCGCATCGCACCGAGCTGGGCGGTGAAGCCACAGCCGACCGTCGCTGCCAAGGCGATGCCGGCCACCAGCGGAGCGATCTCGCGGGTGTTGAAGTAGGCGGACACGAAGCCGGCGAACGCGGCCGTGCCGAGCTGGTTGAGCGCGGCGTAGCCGGACAGCCCGACCTGGGCACCGGTGAAGAAGGTCATGCCGAGGATGACGCCGATGGTGCCGCCGATCACGGCCAGGGCACCGGAACCGAGGGTGACCTCTGCCAGCAGTCGCACGATCTCGCGCGGGTAGTGCGCGATGGTGCGCGGCGTGGCCATGACCACGCGCAGGTAGAACGACAGCTCGTGCCCGAGGGTGTCGAGGCCCTTGAGCGGCCGCTCGTAGATCGCTTTCACGTTCGCCATGGCCCGGTCAACCTGTCTTCGGTGGCACGACTTGGAGGTAGATCGTGCTCAGGACGAAGTTGACGACGAACAGCAACAGGAAGGTGATGACGACGGACTCGTTGACCGCATCGCCGACGCCCTTCGGACCACCGGCGGCGTTCATGCCCTTGTAGGACGCGACGATGGCGGCGATGAGGCCGAAGATGAGCGCCTTGACCATGCCGATCCACACGTCGGGCAACTGTGCCAGTGCCGTGAAGCTGGCGAGGTAGGCACCCGGCGTGCCGTCCTGCAGGATCACGTTGAAGACGTAGCCACCGGCGACGCCGACGACGCTCACCATGCCGTTGAGGAAGACCGCGACGAGCATGCAGGCGAGGACGCGGGGCGCGACCAGGCGCTGGATCGGGTCGATGCCCAGCACCATCATCGCGTCGAGCTCTTCGCGGATCTTCCGCGCGCCGAGGTCCGCGGCGATCGCCGAGCCACCGGCGCCGGCGATCAGCAGCGCGGTCGCGATCGGGCCGGCCTGCTGGATCACCGCCAGCACCGAGGCGGAACCGGTGAACGACTGCGCGCCGAACTGCTTGATCAGTCCACCGACCTGGAGCGCGATGACCGCGCCGAAGGGGATGGCGACCAGAGCGGTCGGGATGATCGTGACGGAGGCGATGAACCATGCCTGCTGCAGGAACTCACGCAGCTGGAAGGGTCGACGGAAGAGGCCGCGCCCGACGTCGAGCCCGAAGGCGAAAAGCTTGCCCGCGGTGCCGACCGGCGCGAGAACCCGAGCGGCCGTAGATGACATGGAGGTCGTTGTTATCCCTGCTGGGAGCCGCTGGCGTGCTCGGCTTCCTTAGTGAATGAACCGGGGGGCGGGGTGACACCGTTGAGGCGGCACCACTCACCCGGCGGACGCTGGCTGCGCCGCGGGATTCCGTTGGAGGGCTCGAGCTGCAGCGGGATCGGCGGCAGCGCCGGCAGCTGGATGTCCTTCTCGGCGGCCAGCTGGTCGGCGTCCTTCTCCTCCGACATGCCGATCGGACCGACCGTCTGCGCGTTGAGGAACTGACGCACCACCGGCTCGGGCGAGGACAGGAGCATCTCGCGCGGGCCGTACATGGCCAGGTGCTTGTGGTAGAGCAGGCCGATCTGGTCGGGCACGACCCGGACGCTGTGGACGTCGTGGGTGACGATGAGGAAGGTGGCGTCGATCTGGGCGTTCAGGTCGATGAAGAGCTGGTTGATGAACGAGGTGCGGACCGGGTCGAGGCCGGAGTCCGGCTCGTCGATGAGGAGGATCTCCGGGTCGAGCACCAGGGCCCGCGCCAGACCGGCGCGCTTGCGCATACCGCCCGAGATCTCGCCGGGGAGCTTGAACTCCGCGCCGAGCAGACCGACGAGGTCCATCTTCTCCATGACGATGTCGCGGATCTCGGACTCGCTCTTCTTGGTGTGCTCGCGCAGCGGGAAGGCGACGTTGTCGTAGAGGTTCATCGAGCCGAACATCGCGCCGTCCTGGAACAGCACGCCGAACAGCTTGCGGACCTCGTAGAGCTCCTTCTCGGAGCAGGAGGCGATGTCGGTGCCCTCGATCAGGATCGAGCCGTTGTCGGGCTTGATCAGGCCGATGAGGGCCTTGAGGAAGACGGACTTGCCGGTGCCGGAGGGGCCGAGCATCACCGAGATCTCACCCGCAGGCAGGGTCAGCGAGACGTCGGCCCAGATGAGCTGCTTGCCAAATGACTTTGTCAGGTTGTTGACGGTGACGTCGACGCCCATGCTGACCTCTCTCACTGCGCGGGGGACTGCGTGGGAACAACGCAGCCGCTGCGCGCACGTTACGCGGAAACGGTGTTGCACGTCACGCGTGTCGCGATTACGAGACGGATTGAGTCCGTACCGGGATCACTCGCCGACGTGGCGGCCGAGAACGCTCCCGGCTGTCGGCTCCCGCACCCGGAAAACGCAAGAGACGGGTCCCCGGTTACCGGGGACCCGCCTCTCGACGGTGCTAGCTGGAGACGTCAGCTCGTCACTTGAGGGTGACGGTGGCGCCGGCGGCCTCGAGGGCCTCCTTCGCCTTGTCCGCAGCGTCCTTGGTGACCTTCTCGAGGACCGGCTTCGGGGCGGCCTCGACCAGGTCCTTGGCCTCCTTCAGGCCGAGGGAGGTCAGGGCGCGCACCTCCTTGATGACGTTGATCTTCTTGTCGCCGGCGGCCTCGAGGACGACGTCGAACTCGTCCTGCGCGGCGGCCTCCTCGCCGCCCGCAGCGGCACCGCCGGCGGCGGGGGCGGCGGCAACGGCGACCGGGGCAGCGGCGGTGACGCCGAAGGTCTCCTCGAACTGCTTCACGAACTCGGAGAGCTCGATGAGGGTCATCTCCTTGAACGCGTCGAGGAGCTCGTCAGTGCTGAGCTTCGCCATGATGGCTAACCTTTCAGTTGGTGGCCGGCCGCGCGTTGCGACCGAACCGGTATCAGGTGGTGGTTGACCGGGACCGTCAGGCCTCGGTGGTGTCGCCCTCGTCGGAGGCGGCCTCGGCAGCGGGCTCCTCAGGAGCCGCCTCCTCGGCGGGTGCCTCGTCCGTGGGTGCCTCGGCGGTCTCGGCGACAGGCGCCTCGTCCGGAGCGGCCTCCTCGGCGGCGACCGGCGTGCCGGCACCACCTGCGAGGATCGAGGGGTCCTCAGCGGCCTTCGCCTGGAGCGCACCCGCGAGGCGGGCGGCCTGGGCGAGCGGCGCGTTGAGGAGGTAGACGGCCTGGCTCAGCGAGGCGAGCATCGCGCCCGCCAGCTTGCCCATCAGGACCTCGCGGGACTCGAGATCGGCCAGCTTGGCGATCTCGGCCGGCTCGAGGGCCTTGCCGTCCAGAACTCCACCCTTGATGACAAGGGCGGGGTTTGCCTTGGCAAAGTCACGCAGACCCTTCGCCGCCTCGACGACGTCGCCCGAGATGAAGGCGATCGCGGTCGGGCCGGTGAGGAGCTCGTCGAAGCCCTCGATCCCCGCCTCCTTGGCGGCGATCTTGGCCAGCGTGTTCTTGACCACGGCGTAGTTGGCGTTCTCGCCGAGGGAGCGCCGCAGTTCCTGCAGCTGCTTCACGGTGAGACCGCGATAGTCGGTCAGCACAGCACCGGCGGCGTCACTGAAGGACTCAGTGATGTCCGCGACGGCGGCCTGCTTGTCTGCCCGCGCCATGGGTCTCCTTCCGGGTGTGACCCCGGCTGAAGGCCCCCAGAATGACGAACGCCCTGAGCGCAGGCGCTCAGGGCGTGGACACCGGCTGCACCCGACAGGCGCAACTGCTGGTCATGCTCTGATCCCCTGCGCAGGCCATCCGCTTCCGCGGAACCTTCGGTCAGGGCTGAGGCAGCCCGGACGACCGGCGGTCTTAAGGTTTCGACGGCAACAGTACGGCGGCGCGCCGTACCCGTCCAAATCCGCGGTAATCCGGATGCGGGCGGGGGTGGGGGCACTGGCACGATGGACCCGTGACCTCGCTGACCACGCTGCCCGCCGACCAGCTCGCCGAACGCCTCACCGCGCTGCGCGCCGACTACGAGGACCTCCGGGCGAAGAGTCTCAAGCTCGACCTCACCCGGGGCAAGCCGGGCGCCGACCAGCTCGACCTCTCGGAGGGACTGCTCGGCCTGCCCACGTCGCACAAGGACCGCTCCGGCACCGACGTGCGCAACTACGGCGGGCTCGAGGGCCTGGCCGAGATGCGCGAGATCTTCGCCGACCTGCTCGGCGTCGACGCCGGCGACGTGATCGCCGGCGGAAACTCCAGCCTGACGATGATGTACCAGGTCGTCACCTGGCTGCTCTCCCACGGCGGTCCGGACTCGCCGCGGCCGTGGTCGCAGGAGGAGACGGTCAAGTTCGTCTGCCCGGTGCCCGGCTACGACCGGCACTTCACCATGCTGGCCGAGCTCGGCATCGAGATGGTGACCGTGCCGATGCACGAGGACGGCCCGGACGTGGCCGCCGTACGCGCCCTGGTCGCGGACGACGCCCAGGTCAAGGGCATGTGGCTGGTGCCGACGTACGCCAACCCGACCGGCGCCGTGACCTCCACCGAGGTGGCCGCCGAGCTGATGGCGATGCCGACCGCCGCGCCCGACTTCCGGATCCTGTGGGACAACGCATACGCCGTCCACCACCTCACCGACGTCGAGACCAAGAGCGCTGACGCACTCGGCCTGGCCTCGGCGTCCGGCCACCCCAACCGGCCGATCATGTTCGCCTCGACCTCGAAGATCACCTTCGCCGGCGCCGGCGTGGCCGCGCTGGCCGCGTCGACCGACAACACCGCCTGGTACCTCAAGCGGCTGTCGTACGCCGCGATCGGCCCCGACAAGGTCAACCAGCTGCGCCACGTCGAGTTCTTCGGTGACGCCGACGGCGTGCGGGCGCACATGCGGAAGCACCGCGACCTGATCGCGCCGAAGTTCTCGGCGGTCCAGGACGCGCTCGGCGCCCGCCTCGACGGGCTCGGGATCGCCACGTGGAGCAAGCCCATCGGCGGCTACTTCGTCGACCTCAACGTCCTCGACGGCACCGCGTCGCGCGTCGTGCAGCTGGCGAAGGAGGCCGGCATCGCCCTCACCCCCGCCGGCTCCGCCTTCCCGCACAGCAACGACCCCGACGACCGCAACATCCGGCTCGCGCCCACCTTCCCCTCGCTCGGTGAGGTCGAGACGGCGATGGCCGGGGTCGCGGTCTGCGTCGAGCTGGCGGCGGTGGAATCACTCGCTGCTGGCTGATCCGAGGCGGTCCTGCAGGAATCACCGGTTCGCCGGTGATTCCTGCACTTGTCGGCCGTTGCAATGGCCGAGAAGTGCCAGTTCTGGCTGGGCGATGTGGCGGACGGTGCCCGTGTGACGCTTCGGTACGACGAAGCCCCGGCCACTCGCGCGAGTGACCGGGGCTTCGTCGTACTGGGGATCAGGCAGAGCCCTCGTCCTCAGCCGCGACGTTCTTCACGCGGTTGGGGTCGACCTGGACACCGGGGCCCATGGTCGTCGAGACGGTGACCTTCTTGAGGTAGCGGCCCTTGGAGCTGGACGGCTTGAGCCGCAGCACCTCCTCGAGCGCAGCCGCGTAGTTCTCCGCGAGCTGGGCCTCGGCGAAGGACGCCTTGCCAATGATGAAGTGCAGGTTGGCGTGCCGGTCGACGCGGAACTCGATCTTGCCGCCCTTGATGTCGGTCACGGCCTTGGCCGGGTCCGGGGTGACGGTGCCGGTCTTCGGGTTCGGCATGAGGCCACGGGGGCCGAGCACGCGGCCGAGGCGGCCTACCTTGCCCATCATGTCGGGGGTCGCGACGACGGCGTCGAAGTCGAGCCAGCCGCCGGCGACCTTGTCGATGAGCTCGTCGCCACCGACGATGTCGGCGCCGGCCTCACGGGCGGCCTCGGCCTTGTCGCCGTTCGCGAACACGAGGACGCGCGAGGTCTTGCCGGTGCCGTGCGGGAGGTTGACGGTGCCGCGCACCATCTGGTCCGCCTTGCGCGGGTCGACGCCGAGGCGCATCACCACGTCGACGGTCTCGTCGAACTTCTTCTTGCTGGCGGTCTTGGCGATCTTGATCGCGGCCAGCGGGCTGTAGAGCTCGTCCTTGTCGAACGTGGCCTCAGCCGCGCGGTAGGTCTTGCTGCGCTGCATCTTTTTCTCTTTCTATTGAAAGTTCGTGGTTACTGGGCCAGCGCGGCCCTCCCACAACTGCGTTGAATTGCGAGCTCGCAAGCTCGCTCGCTAGTCGGTCGTGACGCCCATCGAGCGGGCAGTGCCCTCGACGATCTTCATCGCGGCGTCGATGTCGTTGGCGTTGAGGTCGGGCATCTTGGTCTGGGCGATCTCGCGCACCTGGTCCTTGGTCAGCTTGCCGACCTTCTCCTTGTGCGGGACACCCGAGCCCTTCTTCAGCCCGGCAGCCTTCTTGATCAGCTCGGCAGCCGGCGGGGTCTTGGTGATGAAATCGAACGAACGGTCCTCGTAGATCGTGATCTCGACGGGGATGACGTTGCCGCGCATGGACTCGGTCTGGGCGTTGTACGCCTTGCAGAAGTCCATGATGTTGACGCCGTGCGGACCGAGGGCGGTACCGACCGGCGGCGCCGGGGTGGCCGCGCCGGCCTGCAGCTGCACCTTGACCAGCGCGGCGATCTTCTTCTTGGGAGGCATTCCTCTATCTCTTTCTTCTCGTGGTCATGACGAGGAGTACGTCGTACGCCTCTGCCACCTCGTGCTCCGGTCTCGCGACCGGGTGCTGTGCTTCTCGGGCCTCAGACCTTCTGGACCTGGCTGAAGCTCAGCTCGACCGGGGTCTCCCGGCCGAAGATCTCGACGAGCGCCTTGAGGCGCTGCGCCTCGGCGTTGATCTCGGTGATCGTCGCGTGCAGCGTGGCGAACGGGCCGTCCACCACCATCACGGAGTCGCCCACACCGAAGTCGGCGACCTCGATCGGCTTCTTCGCGGACGAGCCACCCGAGGTGCCACCGGCTGCGGCGCCTTCGCCCTCGGCCGGAGCCGGCATGACGATCGACGGCGCGAGCATCTTCTCGACCTCGTCCATGCTCAGCGGCACCGGCTGGTGGCTGTGACCGACGAACCCGGTGACGGAGGGGGTGTGCCGCACCGCGGCCCACGACTCGTCGGTGAGGTCCATCCGGACCAGGACGTAGCCGGGGAGCACGGTGCGCCGGACCATCTTGCGCTGGCCGTTCTTGATCTCGGCGACTTCCTCGGTGGGGACCACGATCTCGTGGATGTAGTCCTCCATGTTGAGGGAGTGGATCCGGTTCTCCAGGTTGTGCTTCACCCGGTTCTCCATGCCGGAGTAGGTGTGCACGACGAACCAGTCGCCCGGCTTCATCATCAGCTCGCGGCGGAAGGCCTCGAGCGGGTCGAGCTCCTCGGCAACCTCGTCCTCGGCTGCGTCGTCCTCGACGACCTCGTCCTCGGCTGCGTCGGCGACCTCGAGCTCCTCGGCGAGTGGCTCCACCGAGACGTCGTCGTTCTCGGTGAGGCTCTCGTCGAGCTCCTCGGGGGTGGTGACGTCCTCGCCCGTCTCAGGGGCGGAGTCGTACTGCTCCGACACGTGTTGCTCCATCAGTTGCTGTTCGCTGGGGTGTGACCGGTGCTGACGCTGTCAGCGTCGGTCACACGTCTTCCGCGCCAGTGAAGATCGCGAAGACCGCCTTGCCGAGACCGAGGTCCAGCAGCGAGACGATCGCGATCATCACCAACACGAAGGCCATGACGACGAAGAAGTAGGTGACCAGCTGCTCGCGGGTCGGGTAGACCACCTTGCGGAGCTCGGCGACCACCTGGCGGTAGAACGTCAGCGGTCCGGTACGCCGGTCGCCGGACTTGCCGGCGTCGGACTGGCGACCCTTCTGGGCCGCAGGGGAGTCCGACACGCTGCTCACCTCTTCAACTTCTGTCTGGTTCTCGTCTGGTCCTGCAGGGCACGAGGGACTTGAACCCCCAACCTTCGGTTTTGGAGACCGATGCTCTGCCAGTTGAGCTAGTGCCCTCCGACGGCCGTCCCGGTCTCCTCACGCTCCCGGACCCGATCATCCCGGGGTCACGAGGGCGCGACTCACCATGGGGGAAAGCCACCAAGGGTGGAGTCTACGCACCCCGTGCCAAGCGGACCAAAAGCGGCTGGGAGACCGGTCAGCAGGGGTCGTCGCCGTACTCGTGGTGCTCACCCGTGCCGCGCGCCGTCCAACGCCGCGGTGGGACGTAGCCGGACCACTGGTGCCCGGTCCACAGCTCCAGGGACCCGGGTCGCCGGGGAGAGGGGTAGAGCCCCGGTGCGTCCCGGTCCGGCCTCGGCGCGGAGACGACGACGCCGTCCGGTCGAAGCACCCAGGTTCCTGACCAGTCCCACTCCACCCAGCCGACCGTCACCGGCCCGTCGGGCGCCACCCGCATCCACCACCGGCCGAGCTTGTACGACGTGGTCGTGTATCCGTGCTGCAGCTCGTCGAGCTGGACGCGGCCGAACCGACGGACGGCCACGGCCACCGCGGTGATCCCCAGCACGCTCACGGCGAGCAGGGCGAACAGCTGCGGACCGCCCAGACCTCCTCCACGACCACCGACCACCATCGTGACCGCGATCGCGACCGCGGCCGCGCCGACCACGACGAACGCCTGCCGAAGCGCGGTGCGCGCCGTCGGCACCACGTCGACCGATGGCGGGGTCGCCCCCGGCACCTGGGGCGTCAGCCCGGCCCGGACGGCTTCGTCGTACCCCTCGACCGCCCGTGGCGGCGGTGACTCGACGAAGCGATCGCGGCCCGAGGACGCTCTCATTCGGACCAGATGCCTCCGTCGAGCAGTGCGATCGCGCTGTCGAAGACGTCGTCCGATGCATCCGCGACGGCGATCCGGATGGTGACCGGCTCCCCCGGTTCGACGGGCACGCTGCAGGTCAACGGCTTGGTGAGGCCGTCCATCGACGTCCCGTAGCCGGGGTGACCGGTCCTGTTGTCGACGTACAGGTCGGAGTTGCGCAGGTGGTTGACCGAGTTGATCGCGACCGGCGTCGTGGTGCCGGGCACCAGGGCGCAGTTCACCCCGTCCACGAAGACGGCCATGACGTCGTTGAACCGGCTGCCGACGTACTCGGGGTACTCCTCGCTCGCGAACGCGTACCGCACCTTGAGCGTCTCCCCGTTGGGGATGACCGTGACCCGGAACGCCGCGGCGTCGTACGTCGGGAAGCCGGCCAGCGCTGAGAGGCCCGCGTCTCCCGGCGAGCCGAGCGCCGTCGACGCGAAGTAGGACGGCGCTCCCACCGCGTCGTTGACGCGTCCGGTGCTCAGGACCCAGGTGGACTCACCGGGCACGAACCCGTCCACCTTCCCCCACTGGTCGGACTGTCCGACCAGGTCGTCGTCGATGGGAGTCACCCCGTCGCCGACGACGTCGTCGGTGGGGGAATCGCTGTCGGTGCAGTCGTCCGGCCAGTGCCAGGGCGAGTCGGCCCAGTCGAAGGTGCCGGTGAGGGACTCGATGGGCTGGGTGTAGTCGAGCTCGTAGCCCGGCAGCCAGGCCCGCAGGGTCACGATGATGCCGAGCCGGCTCGCCGCCGCCAGCTCGATGCAGGTGGAGGTCTCCTCGCCGTCGTTGACCTGCACCACGTCGACCGAGGCGTCGATGATGAACAGCTCGCCGCCCACCCCGACGATGACGCCGGCGTCGTTGCTGCCGATTCCCGGCCCGAACGCGATCGACCCGCCGACCTCGAGACCGAAGCCGAAGGTGCCGCGACCGACCGGCTGGGTCGGCGTGCTGCTGTTGATCAGGTCGCCGTCGAAGAAGTCATCCCCTTCCAGTCCCATGTAGCCGTCGGCCGAGAACCCGGCGGTGGTGCTGAACCCGAGGTTCTCGATGGCGCCGGCCGACGACATGGTCACGGCGAGCTCCGGCCGCGCCTCGACCGCGATCGGCACGGGATAGGTGGTGATCTGCTTGAAGAAGTTCGGGAGCGGGAGTCCGCACTCGATCGAGTTCTCGACCTCGACGTCGACGGTGCCGGTCAGCGTGGTCGAGAAGCCCAGGTCGAAGCCGACGCCGTTCGGGATGTCCGGGAACCACTTCACCTCGTACTTGCTGATCGTCACGCTCGCATGTCCGGCGTGGTCGAGGTCGACGTCGGGGTCGACGTTGACCTGCCCCGCGGCGTTGCACTCGACGTTGCTCGTTGCCGCGGACGTGGTGGCGGTGTCCGCGGCGACCAGGGCGTCGGTCGCGAAGGCGTCGGCCGAGGCACCCTGGGCACCCGAGGCACCCTGGGCACCCTGCGCGGGCTTCCGGCCGCGACGAGCGCGCTCCTGCTGGGTCGGGTTGTGCAGCTTCGCGTCCTCCTGGACCAGCGCCGACGCCCCGGCCTCGTCCTCTGACACCGGAGCGCTCTCGAAGTCGGGGACCTCCAGGGAGTAGAGGTCGAACGCCGCAGCCAGCGCGCCGGCGATCAGCTGCACCGTGCGTCCGTCCTCGGAGACGCCCACGACCTCACCGAGGTAGCCGCCGCGCAGCACCTCGGACGGAGGCAGGCTGAGGTGGTCGCCGGGCGTCGGCGTACGGCCCCCGGCCGCCAGGGTCAGCTGCACGCCGTCGCCGGTGGTCACCACGTCGGCGATGTCGTCTGCCGCCAGGATGCGGGTGCGCGGGTTGAGGACGAAGGGCGGCTCGCCGCTGCCCGGCGATGCCGGCGGAGTGCCGATCGTCATGACGACCGGGTCGCCGTCCAACCAACCGTACGAGCCGTCGCCGGGTCGGGCGAAGATGGAGTACGTGTAGGTGGTGCTCGGGCTCAGGCCCTCGTCGAGCAGCGACGTGCCGTCGACCGGCACGTCGGTGCCGCGGCCGGGGGTGAGCGACGGCTCGTCACCGAGCACCCGGCGGACGACCGTGTCATCGCCCAGCTCCGCCTCCCAGTCCAGCTCGACGGCGGTCGGCGACAAGCCCGCCACCTGCAGCTGCTGCACGCCCCGGGACTTGGTGTAGCCGACCGCCACGGACGACGTGGCGCCGGTCCTGATCGTCACCTGGCGCGGGTCCGGCCGGCCGACGTACCGGGTGCCGTCGGCGTGCATCGTCCGCGGGACCAGTCGGTAGACGCCTTCCGCCAGCTCGGTGGATGCGATCCCGCCATCGGCCTCCACGGTGACCATCCGCACGGGCGCGGTCGTGTCGACCCGATGGACCTCGACCAGCGCCAGGGCGTCCGCCGGGGAGCTGACCACCAGCCGCAGGGTTCCCGGTGGTGCAGCGGCGGCGCTGGAGGCGACCGTGGTCACCAGGGAAGCGATCATGACGAACCCGACGGCCACAGCCGTACGCGCACCGGATCTCAACATGGGGGCCCTCTCGGAGCTGGTTGCAGGAGCAGCGGGCCGCAACGTTAAGTGCCAGAGGTCTACCTCCATCGGCGAATGGCGACATTCGAACGAATTTCGTCCGGGCTGGGCTGCGGGCGCCGGTCGGACGTCGCCCTACGATGGCGCTGTGCGGGACCCTCACTCACTGCCGAAGGCGCACCTGCACCTGCACTTCACCGGCTCCATGCGGCACCGGACCCTGCTCGAGCTCGCCGAGCGCGACGCCATCCACCTGCCCGACGCCCTCGTGTCGGAGTGGCCGCCGCAGCTGACCGCGGCCGACGAGAAGGGCTGGTTCCGCTTCCAGCGCCTGTACGACGTCGCGCGGTCGGTGCTCCGCACCGAGGACGACGTACGGCGGCTGGTCCTGGAGGCCGCGGAGGACGACGTCAAGGACGGCGGCCGCTGGCTGGAGATCCAGGTCGACCCCAGCGGGTACGGCGGCCGGTTCGGCGGGATCACGGCGTTCACCGACCTGGTGCTCGACGCCGTACGCGACGCCAGCGAGCGCACCGGGCTCGGGATGGCCGTGGTCGTCGCGGCCAACCGCACCCGCCACCCGCTCGACGCCCGGACGCTGGCCCGGCTCGCGAGCCAGTACGCCGACCGGGGCGTGGTCGGCTTCGGGCTGTCCAACGACGAGCGGCGCGGCAGCACCGCCGACTTCGGTCCGGCGTTCCGGATCGCCGAGCGGGCCGGGCTGCTGCTGGCGCCCCACGGTGGCGAGCTCCGCGGACCCGAGCACATCCGCACCTGCCTCGACGCGCTCCACGCCGACCGGCTCGGCCACGGCGTCCGCGCGGCCGAGGACCCCGACCTGCTCGCCCGGATCGTCGACGCCGGGGTCGCGCTCGAGGTGTGCCCGGTGTCGAACGTCGCGCTCGGCGTCTACTCCGACCCCACGTCGGTGCCGCTGCCCGCGCTGCTCGCGGCCGGCGCCACCGTCGCGCTCGGGGCCGACGACCCGCTGCTCTTCGGCTCCCGGCTGGCCGGCCAGTACGCCACGATGCGCGCGGCGCACCACCTGTCCGACGAGACCCTGGCCGAGCTCGCGCGGATGTCCTTCCGCGCCAGCCGCGCTCCCGACGACGTCCGGAAGCGGGCCGAGGCCGACATCGACGCCTGGCTCGACGAGGATCCGGAGACCTAGGCCGGGAGCTCGACCTCCACCGCGTCGAGCGGGTACGGCGGAGGGCCGGTGCCGCTGACCTGGACGTGACCCCACGGGTCGATCTCGGCGAGCCGGACGGTGGCGGGAGCACCGTCGCCGATGACCAGCGCGGCACTGGCCGCCCCCGCGTCCTTCGCCGCCGTGACCGCGGTCGAGCGATCGATCCGGCCGTACCAGTGGAACCGGCCGTCGAGCGGCTCGAGGTGCCCGCCGAGGTGGACGGTCACCTCGAGGGCCTGGTCACCGACGAGAAGCACCGCGCCGCCGTCGTACCCGGTCTCCTCCTCGGGCGGCAGCCAGGCCATCGAGCGCGGTCCCCCACGGCGGCGGGGGCGGCGACGCAGGGACCGGCTCACGGGAGGAACCCGTTGCGCCGCCACAGCCGCCGGCCGACGCGGCCCATCAGCCCGTTGTCCTCGAGGAACGCCGCGAGCGGTGCGAAGCCGATGACGGCCATCTCGTCGTGGTGGGTGTTGGCGCGGACCTCGCGGACCGCGCGGTCGACGTCGAGCCCGGCGCGGTGGTAGATGCCGGGGTTGGTCAGCGCCCGCTTGAGCACGGGACCGCCGAGCCCGGCGAGGTTGCCCACGAGGACACGCTCCAGCCGGGACGCGGACTGCATCCGGTGGACGACGCCCTCGCGGGCGAACTTGATGTGCCGCGCCTCCTCGATGACGTGGATCCGCATCAGCTGGGCGACGACCGGCTGCAGGTCGGGGTCCGCCATGATCCGGCGCTGCTGGGCGTCGAAGATCTCCTCGCCGATCAGGGCGCCGACCCACAGCAGCGACCCTCGCAGGAAGTGCGGCAGCGCGGCCGCGAGGAAGCGGTCGCGCCGCCCCATCCGGTAGGGACGCGCGCCGACCCGGTCGATCACCTTGCCGAACATCGTCATGTGGCGGCACTCGTCGCCCATCTCGGTGAGGACGTAGTGGGCGAAGGGGCCGGCCGGGTCCTCGCGGAGCAGCTGCAGCAGCAGGCCGCGGTTGAGGATGTTCTCGAACCACAGGCCGACCGAGAGCACGTTGGCGAGCTCCTCGCGGGAGAGCGCGATCCGCTGCTCCTCGGTGAGCTCCTCCCAGTAGGGAGTGCCGTAGAGGGAGATGACCTCCTTCGGCAGGAAGTACTTCCCCTCGACGAGGGGCGCGTCCCAGTCGATCGCGACGTCGGGCTCGTAGGACCGGCGGACCGACCCGTTGATGAGCCGGCCTGCCACCTGGGCCATCGACGGGCGGGCGGTAGGGGCGGTGCGCTCGGGCGCGGTCGTCATCGCAGTTCCTCTCGGAAGCGGTGCAGCGAAGTTGTTTACGTACCATCGCATTTCGTCAACGACCGGTCAAGGAGTCGTACGATGCCGCCATGTCTGCCGTCGCTCCCCTCCGACCGGGACCGGCCGACCCCGACGCGGCCGCACGGATCCGGGAGCGGATCCTCGACGCCGCGACCGAGTGCCTGATCGCCGAGGGGCTGGGCGCGCGGCTGCACGCGATGATCGCCGAACGGGCCGGCATCTCGCGGCCGACCGTCTACAAGTACGTCGGCGACCAGGCGGCGATCCTGGACGCGGTCCTCGACCGCGAGCTCGACCGCTTCTTCGGCTCGGCGATGCCGATCCTGAGCCGGAGCGACGACCTCGAGGCGCACCTGGTCAGCGCGATCGCCTTCGTCGTCGACTACGCGCGTGAGCACGCGCTGCTGCAGAAGGCGCTCCGCGAGCACCCGGAGCTGATCCTCCCGGCGCTGACCACCGAGTCGGGCGCGCTGGTCGAACGCGTGGTCGCGCTCTTCGAGGAGCAGCTGGGCCGCGCGCTCACCCGGTCGGCCTCGACCGGGCTGGAGCCGCGAGCCGCGGCCGAGTGGGCCTACCGGATCGTGATCTCCCTGATCACCACGCCGACCGTGGCGCTGGACCAGGAGGGCACCCGGCAGTACGTCGACAGCCTGATCCGCCTGATGAGCATCGCCGGCGCCGAGGGTTCGCAACGTCCGGCGGAGGGGTAGACACCTCATCGTGACCGACCAGCCCGGACCGACCCCGCCGAGCGCGCCCGACGAGCCGGCCGCCCCGCCGTGGGGCGGCGCCCCGCCCCCGCCGCCGGCGCCCTACGCGTACGGCGTGCCCATGGCGTACCAGGCGGTCACCGGCAGGCAGACCCACCAGGGCGCGTTGTGGTCGATGATCCTCGGCATCATCGGGCTGGTCTCTGCGATCCTCTCCCTGCCGACGGGCGGTCTCACGGCGCCCGGGATGGTCTGCTCGCCGGTGGCCTTCGGTCTGGGACTGTGGTCGAGCAGGGCCGTCCGCGACCGGCCCGACGTCTACAACAACCGCGGGCAGGCGATCGCGGGCTGGATCATGGGCCTGATCGGGATGCTGCTCGCCCTGCTGGCGCTCCTCCTCGTGCTGGCCTTCTTCGGCCTTCTGATCTGGATCTTCGCCGGCGCCGAGCAGTAGCCCTCCCGCTCAGAGCGAGCAGTTCACGAGGACGGGCTCGTTGACCAGCGTGATCCCGTACGACGACGCGACGCCGTCGCGGACCTCCCGCGCCAGCGCGACCAGCTCGGCCGCGGTGGCTCCGCCCCGGTTGGTGAGCGCCAGGGTGTGCTTGGTCGACAGGGCGACCCGGCCCTCGCCGAGGTCCAGCCCGTGCCCCTTCCCGAACCCGGCGTGCTCGATCAGCCACGCGGCGCTGGTCTTGACCAGCCCGTCCTCGGCGGTCGGCCACGACGGCGCGCCCTCCGGCAGGTCCGCGACCGGCACCACGGGGTTGGTGAAGAACGAGCCGGCGCTCCACGTGTCGTGGTCCGCCGGGTCGAGCACCATGCCCTTGCCGCGGCGCAGGCCGAGCACCGCCGTACGGACGTCGGCGAGCGGCGCCCGCTGTCCCAGCTCGACCCCGAGGGTGCGGGCGAGCTCGGCGTACGCGACCGGTGCGCCGAGGCTGCCCTGGCGGAGCTGGAAGGTCACCGACAGGACGAGGTGGCGGCCGCCGAAGGCTGCATCGTCGGGGTACCGGTCGATCTTGAAGCGTGAGGTGCGGTAGCCGAAGCCGCAGTCGGCGGCCGCGAACGTGCGGATCCCGTTGAGCTTGCGGTCCCACACCCGGACCGACGCGATGGTCAGCGCGACCTCCTGGCCGTAGGCGCCGACGTTCTGGATCGGGGTAGCGCCGACGGAGCCGGGGATGCCGGAGAGTGCCTCGATGCCGACCCAGCCGCGCTCGACGGCCCGGGCGACCAGGTCGTCCCAGTTCTCCCCCGCCGCGACCGTGACGACGGCTCCGCCACAGGTGGGGTCGTCGGCGTCGCCGACGTCGGCAGTCATGCCGCGGGTCGCGACCTCGACGACGGTGCCCTCGAAGCCCTCGTCCGCCACGACCAGGTTGCTGCCGCCACCGAGGACGAGCACCGGCTCTCCGGCGGCGTCGGCGGCGGAGACGGCCGCGACCAGCTCCTGCTCCGTCGTGACGCGCACCCAGGAGCGGGCGGGACCGCCGAGGCGCAGGGTGGTGTGGTCGGCCAGCCGCTCCGCCGGCCTAACCGACACGAACGACTGCCTTGGGCGCGCCGAGCACCTTCTCCCCCTCGCAGGTGACCTCGAGCGCGAGGGTGGCGGTGCCGTCGGCGACGCGCTTGACGACCCCGCTGATGACGACGGTCGCCCCGCCGTCGGCCGGCACGACCACGGGCGCGGTGAACTTGGAGCCGAGCTCGACGACCTCGGCGTCGTCGGTCCACACCGCGACGGCGTGGGCGGCCAGCGCCAGCGTGTACATCCCGTGCGCGATCACCCCCGGCAGCCCCACCGCAAGCGCGACCGCCTCGTCCTGATGGATCGGGTTGTGGTCCCCGGACGCCTCGGCGTAGGCGACCAGGTCGCTTCGTCGTACGACGAACTCCTGGGGCTCGAGCGCGGCGCCGGCCTCGAGCGAGCTCATGCGTCGGCCCGGTGGACGATGGTGGCGCCGGCGGTGCAGACCAGCTCGCCGGCGGCGTCGGTGATCGTGCTGGAGGTGCGCAGGATGTCGGTGCCGTCGATCTGCCGCAGCCCGGTGACCGACAGCTGGGCGGTCAGCTCGTCGCCGATGACCACCGGCCGCTCGTAGGCGAACTTCTGCTCGCCGTGCACGATCCGCGCCAGCTCGACCTGCTCGGACTCGAGGAACTCGAGGAGCGCGCGGAAGGTGACGACGATCGGGAACGTCGCCGGGATCCGTTGGCTACCCGACCCGGTCGCGGCGGCGAACGTCGCCACCTCCGCCTCGGTCACCAGGAGGGGCGGTGTCGGCGGGAACTCCCGCCCGACAAGGGACGCGTCGATCGGCATGCCGCCAGCCTAGGGGTGGTGCCGTCGCGTCCCGAAAACGACCACGACCCGGCGTCCCTGGGGGAGCCGGGTCGGTCTGGTCTCGAACGAGCAGACAGGACCGCTGGGTCAGCGGGTCTCGCGGTGCTCGGTGTGCTTGCGGCAACGCGGGCAGAACTTCGACAGCTCGAGGCGGTCGGGGTCGTTGCGCCGGTTCTTCTTCGTGATGTAGTTGCGCTCCTTGCAGTCCACGCACGCGAGCGTGATCTTGGGGCGAACGTCGGAGCTCTTGCTGGCCACGGGAAGTCCTTGCTGCTGATTGTCTGCTTGGGTGCTGCTTGCTGTGTCGTCTGGCGTAGCGGGGGCGGGACTCGAACCCGCGACACCACGATTATGAGCCGTGTGCTCTAACCACCTGAGCTACCCCGCCTGAGAGCCCCTTTACGGAATCGAACCGTAGACCTTCTCCTTACCATGGAGACGCTCTGCCGACTGAGCTAAAGGGGCAACGCCGCAGAACAATACCGGGCTGCTGGCTGTTCGACGAAATCGAGGTCAGCAGTGCGCTGGGAGGGGTGGTTCAGCCGGTGATCCTGGCCCACGGCCGGGCCTGTTCGAGCTCGTACCCGAGCTCCAGCAGCACCGCCTCGTGGCCGAATCCGGAGCCGAGCATCATCCCCTGCGGGAGGCCGGTCGCGGTGGTCGCGAGCGGCAGCGAGATGGCCGGCGTACCGGTCACGTTCTGCAGCGGCGTGAAGGCCACCCAGTCGAGCAGCCGGTCGACCAACGCGTCGTAGTCCTGGGTGGGATCGAGGTGTCCGAGCTTGGGCGTCGGAGTCGCCAGCGTCGGGGTCAGGCTGACGTCGTACTTGTCGAAGAAGAGCGCGGCCTCGCGAGCGCCGCGCCGGAGCCGCAGGATCGCGGTCGGCAGCCGGTGGAGGTTGCGGCGCGCGTGGCGGGCGAGGCCGATGGTGAGCGCGTCGTGGTTCGCGCGGATCCAGGTCTTGCCGTGGAGCCGGCGGCCGCCGCTGAGCATGGCGAGGGCGAGGGATCCCCAGTAGAGCAGGAAGTCGTCGGAGAACGACGGCGCCACCGGGGCGTCGGCCTCGATCACGGTGTGGCCCAGGTCCTCGAGCAGGCGCGCGGTCTGCTCGGTCAGGGCGGTGACCTCGGCGTCGGCGCCGCGCGCCAGCCCGGTCGTGTTCAGCGCGACCCGGAGGCGCTTGCGCCCGGGACGCGTGAGGTCGCCGATCGGCGGCATCTGCAGTGGCCGGTAGACCCGCTCGGCCTCGCGGTAGAACGCGGCGGTGTCGCGCACGCTGCGGGTGACCACGCCGTCGGCCACGATCCGGACCGGCATCTGCCGCATCTGGGCGTCCTGGGCCAGCCGGCCGCGGGTCGGCTTGAGCCCGACCAGGCCGTTGACCGACGCCGGGATCCGGATCGACCCGCCTCCGTCGTTGGCGTGCGCGATCGGCACGGCACCCGCGGCGACCAGGGCCGCCGATCCCGCGCTCGACGCACCGGCGGTGTGGTCGGTGTTCCACGGGGTGCGGACCGGCCCCAGCCGCGGGTGCTCGCAGCTGGCGCTGAAGCCGTACTCCGACAGCCGGGTCTTCCCGAGCGGGATCAGCCCGGTCGCGAGATACATCCGCGCGAAGTCGCCGTCCTTCTTCGCCGGGTACGGCGTCCACGCGTCGGTGCCCTCCATCGTCGGCATGCCGGCGACGTGGACGTTGTCCTTGATCATCGTCGGCACGCCCGCGAAGTAGCCGCCGCGGGGGTCGCGCGCCTCACGGCGGGCCCGGTCGTAGTCGCGGTACGCGACCGCGCCCAGCTGGTCCGCCACGCGCTCCGTGCGGGCGATGGCGGCCTCGACGACCTCGGTGACCGAGATCTTGCCGGCCTGCAGGTGCTCGACGATGCCGACCGCATCGAGGTCGTCGAGAGCGTCGTCGGTGAAGGCGTGCACGCGCGTCATGCAGGCACGGTAGCGCCGTCAGAAGAGCCAGAGGGCGAGGATCGGGAGCACCACGCTGATCGCGAGCGCCGACAGCCCCATCGACAAGCCCGCGAAGGCGCCCTCCGTCTCGTTCTCCCGCAGCATCCGGGAGGCGCCGACGCCGTGCGAGACCGCGCCGAGCGCGAGGCCGCGGGCACGGCGGTCGTGGACGCGCAGGACGTGCAGCAGCGCCGGGCCGGCCACGGCGCCGACGATGCCGATCGCGAGGGCGAAGACCGCGGCCAGGGGCGGGATCCCGCCGAGCGACTCGGTCAGCCCGATGGCCACCGGGGTGGTCGCAGCCTTGGTCGCCAGCGTCTCCTCCAGCGCCCGGTCGGCGCCGAGCCAGCGCGCGAGGAGGACCGCGCTGGTGATCGACGTGACGGCCCCGAGGACGATCGCGACCAGCAGGGGTACGACGAACCCCCGCAACCGGTCGGCCTGTGCGTGCAGGGGGATCGCGAGCGCGACCGTCGCCGGACCGAGCCAGAACGCGACGAGCTCGGTCGCGGCCCGGTAGTCCGGGTAGTCGACGTCGAGCAGCGTGATCGCGACCCCGGCGACCACGATCGCCACCAGCACCGGCTGGGCGAGGCTGTGGTCGTTGGTGCGGCGTTGCAGCCACCGGCCGGCCTGGTAGCCGCCGAGGGTGACGCCGAGCAGTCCCAGCGGGGACCGGGCGACCTCGAGGAGGGTGTCGGTGGCCGCGTCGATGCCGGTCATGACGCCGCCCGCGGCTGGTCGTCGCGGGGCTGGCCGAGCAGGCGCTCCAGCCCGACCGCGGTCCATCCGACCACGACGAGGCCGAGCAGCCAGGAGCCGAGCATCGCGACCGAGATCGGCAGCCAGTCGTCGCCCAGCACGCCGAGGTAGGCGACCACGCCGACGCCGGCCGGCACGAAGAAGAGCTGGAGGTGGCGCAGCAGCCCCGACCCCGCCCGGAGGATGGACGAGGATCCCGGCGGCCGCCGCAGCCGGAGGAACACGAAGAGGAGCAGCATGCCCACGACGGGCCCGGGCACCGGGAGGTCGAGCACGCCGACGATGACCTCGCCGAGGATCTGGAAGCCGATCAGCCAGGTCAGCCCCAGGATCACGTGCCCACCGGTTTCGCTCGCTCAGGCGCGAGCCTTCGGTTGGCCGACCGTCGTCGGGTGCAGGCCAAGCTCCGGCCGCGCGCTTCGCTCACGGGGCGGCCTGCCGGAAGCAGCCGGGGACGTGGGGGTCGAAGAGGCCGAGGGCCTGCATCAGCGCGAACGCGGTGGTCGGTCCGACGAAGGCGAAGCCGCGCCGCTTGAGCTCCTTCGCCAGCGCCACCGACTCCGGGGAGATGGTCGCGTCCGCGGCGGACGGCGCCGACGGGGCGAAGCCGAGGATGAGCTCCTCGAGGCCGTCGTGCTCCCGCTGAGCGAGGGTGGCGCGGGCGTTCTGGATGGTGGCAAGGATCTTGCTGCGGTTGCGGACGATCCGCGGCTCGTTCATCAACCGCTCGACATCGGCGTCGTCGTACGCCGCGACGACGTCGGCCTCGAAGCCGGCGAACACCTCACGGAAGGCGTCGCGCTTGGCGAGGATCGTGGCCCACGAGAGCCCGGACTGGAACGCCTCCAGCGTCATCCGCTCGAAGTACGCCGACTCCCCCGTGACCGGTCGGCCCCACTCGTCGTCGTGGTAGTCGCGCATCGGTCCCGGGCCGCCGGCCCACCCGCAGCGCGGGACGCCGTCCTCGCCGATGACCGCCTCCATGGGCGCTCATCATGCCGGGCGGCACGGACAGGCGGTCAGCCGCCGCCGTACGGCACGGTGATGATCTCCAGGTTGTGACCGTCGGGGTCCTCCCAGTAGATGCCGCGGCCGCCGTCGTTGTGGTTGATCCGGCCCTCCTGGCGATGGAACGGGTCGGCCCAGTAGGTGATGCCCCGGGCCTCGATCCGGGCGAGGATCGCGTCGAACTCCTCCTCGGCCACCAGGAACGCGTAGTGCTGGGGGTGGACGTTCCCGGCGTCCTGGACGACGTCGAGGCTGACGCCGTTGGCCAGCTCGACGACCCGGAACGGGCCGTACTCCTGCGCCTCGGGAAGGCCGAGGATGTCGGTCAGGAAGGCGGAGGTGGCGTCACGGTCGGACGCGTGGACGATCGTGTGGTTCAGCTCGACGCTCATGAGAGCTCCCTTGTCGTGGGGGCGCGCCTCAGCGGCGCTCCTTGAGGCGGGCGTTGGGGAGGGCGGGTGCGGGGATCGGCCTCAGGTGGTCGCCCGTGACGACGCCGAAGCGGCCGTCGGCGACCTCGGAGGAGTCCTCGATGACCGCGCCGTCGCTGGTGATCTGCGCCTGCCACTCCTCGCGGAAGCCGGCGACCTCGTCATGGGAGCGGCCCACGAAGTTCCACCACATCACGATCGCCTCGCCGAACGGCGTCCCGCCGAGCACGAGCACCCGTGCCCCCTCGTCGCCCGCGATCAGCGCGATCGTCCCGTCGCCGGGCGGCACGTAGGCCAGGTCGGCCGGCTTGGCTGTCAGTCCGTCGACGGTGACCGAGCCGCGGTCGACCAGCACCCCGTGCTCGAAGGAGGGGTCGGTCTCCAGCGGCAGGATCACGCCGGGGTCGAGGACCAGCTCGGCGCCGAGCAGCGGTGAGTACGTCGCCACCGGGGACGTGTCGCCGAGCAGCGTGCCGAGGAACACCCGCCCCCGCCAGCCGTCGCCGACGAGCTCGGCCGGCGCGTAGTGCTCGAAGCCGGGGTCGGCGTCCCGGCTCGCGTCGGGCAGCGCGACCCACAGCTGGGCGCCGTGCAGCGTGGTCGTCACGTCGGTCGACACCTCCGAGTGGCTGATGCCGCGCCCGGCGGTCATCAGGTTGACCTCGCCCGGGCGCACCATCGCGTGGTTGCCGGCGCTGTCGCGGTGCTCGATCTCGCCCTCGAAGAGCCAGCTCACGGTCTGCAGGCCGGTGTGCGGGTGCGGGGCCACCGACATGCCCCCGGACTCGGCCACGGGGTCCGGCCCGTAGTGGTCCAGGAAGCACCAGGCGCCGATCAGGCTCCGCTCCCGTTGCGGCAGCGTTCGTCGTACGGTCATCGCGCGCGGGCCCCCCAACGGCACCTCCCTCGGCGTCATGATCTCCACACCTGCCGCGTCGGCACCGGTGCACACCAGCTCGTCGGGTCGCGCCTCCTCGTTGCTCACCCCGCCATCCTCCCGCCACCGTCAACACGCTCAGGGCCCGCCAGCGGGATAGTCCCTGACGTTTCTGTCGTTCCGAAGCCGATTTCGCGACAGAAATGTCAGGGACTATCCCGCCATGCGACCTCAACCGGGAGGTCGCCGGCCGTTCACCGGGGGGCGGGAAGGTGCCGGGCGTGCGTATCGCCCAACTAGCCAACTTCGTCGGGGCAGCGTCGGGCGGGATGAAGACCGCGCTGGCCGAGCTCGGCCGCGGGTACGTCGACGCCGGCGTCGACCGGCTGCTCGTCATCCCCGGGCCCGCCGACGCGGTGACCGAGACCGAGCACGGCACCGTCGTCCAGGTGCGGGCACCGCACGTCGGCAGCGGCTACCGGCTGATCGTCGAGCCGTGGCGGATCGTCGACATCCTCGAGCGCTTCGCGCCGACCTCGATCGAGTGGAACGACAAGCTGACCCTGCTCCCGGTCGCCTGGTGGGCGCGGCGGGCGGGGGTCCGGTCGATCTGCCTCTCCCACGAGCAGCTGACCGACATGTTCGCGAAGCGGAGCGGCAAGCCGACGACGTCGAAGGTCTCGATCGGCGTGGTCAACCGGCTGGTGGTCCGCAGCTTCGACACGCTCGTCGTGACCTCGCGCTACGCCCAGCACGAGTTCCAGCGGGCGGCGGACGCCGCCGGCTGCCCCATCGAGCGGGTGCCGCTCGGGGTCGACCTCGCGACGTTCCAGCCGCACGCCGCGCCGGCGCCGGACGACGGGGTCCTGCGGCTCACGCACGTGGGCCGGCTGTCCCGTGAGAAGTCCCCGCACCTGGCCGTCGCCACGGCCGCAGAGCTGCACCGGCGCGGCGTACCCCTGCGGATGGACGTGTACGGCGAAGGCCCGCACCTCGACGAGCTGCAGGCGCTCGCCGGGCGCGCCCCTGTGGTCTTCCACGGGTTCGTGGACGGCCGCGAGGAGCTCTGCCGCCGGGTCTCCGCGGCGGACGTCGCGCTGTCGGTGTGCCCCACCGAGACGTTCGGGCTCGCCGTGCTCGAGTCGCTGGCGAGCGGGACGCCGGTGGTCACGGCGGACCGCGGTGGCGCCCGGGAGCTGGTTGACAGCCGGTCCGGCGCCTGGGCCGCTCCCGAGCCGGCAGCACTCGCGGACGCCGTGCTCGCTGTCGCGGCCCGGCCCCGTGCCGAGCGGCGGGACGGCGCCCGGCTGCGGGCCGAGCAGTACCCGTGGTCGGCGACGGTCGCGCGGATGCTCGCGATCCATGCGGGCGACGGGGCCGAGCTGTCGGCGACCGCGTGAGTCCTGCCTGAGTCAGGCCCGAGCGCGCCTCAGCAGGTGCCGTCGACGGACTCGGCCTTGGTGACCCGCCACGGCCCGACGATGTTGGTGACCTCGATCCGCTGCGGCGCCCGCGTCGCCTCTCCGAGCTGGGTCGGCGCTCCGTCGGGAACCGTGAGCGCCGTCGCGTCGACGCAGATGTCGAGCACGAGCACGCTGTCGCGCGTCTTGGCGTCGAGGAACTCGATCACGACGTCGCCGTCATAAGTGGTGGTGCCGCCGTAGGCCGCCAGCGCCTCGCGGAACGGGTCGGACACCCGCGCGATCGCGTTGAACGAGAGCAACCGCCCGACCTTGCCCTCGCGTGCGGCGAGCCGCCGGCCGCGCTCGAAGTCCACGTAGGTCTGCAGCGCCTGCTGGTAGACGCCCTTCAGCTCGGGCGGGTCGACGAGGTCGACTCCCTCCTCCGGGTAGTCGATCTCCGCAGCGGACGAGCCCGACTCGGCCGGGTCGTCGGCCGTCGGCTCCTCGTCGGCGCAGCCGGCCACGAGGAGGAGCGGGAGGACGAGCGCGAGGGCGATGCGGTGGGTGCTCACGGTTCAGCAACGCTACAACCGCGAGCTCGGCAAGCAAGGGAACTACTGCAGCACCGGCCAGCGTGACGAAGCGATCCGGTCGATCTGCTCCCGCGCACCCCGGGTCAGCAGGATCACCGGCAGCAGGACGCCGAGCGTCATGCAGCCGAGGACGATCGCGTAGTAGGCCCCGTGGAGGGAGGAGTCGAGCGGCGCGACCATCCCGAGGATCACCGAGACCGCGATCAGGGCGCTCAGCGCGGTCCGGCCGAGCTGCAGCGTTGCGAAGAAGGGCGGGAGCACCAGGAAGTACCAGAGGTGCACCACCGGGCAGAGGACGACGAACGCGGCGGTCACGGTGGCGACGGCCCCGACGGCGGCGGCCCTGTCCCCCGTGCGCCACCGCAGCGCGACGCCGGCGGCCACTCCGACGATCCCCACCAGCCCGAGGCCGCGGACGAAGTCGCGGAACGTCGCCTGGGGCAGCCCGAGGCCCAGCTGCAGCGCGACCCAGTCGAGGACGCCGCCGGCCAGCGACGTGATCGAGAGCGGGGTGGTGATCGTGCCGGGGACGGTGAGCGCCCCGATCCAGCCGTGGCCGAGACCGGTGACGACGCCGAGGCCGAGGAGCACCGCGACCGCGGTCGCGGCGACGGCGGCGAGCCGCTTGAGCCGTACGGCGAGCGCGGCGCCGGCCGGCACCGTTGCGAGCGCGATGCCGATGCACACCAACCCGCCCGGCACCTTCACGGCGGCCGCGAGCGCGCCGATCGCCGTACCCCATGCCCAATGGCGCTCGACGCCGACCACGAGCGCCGCCGCCATCAGCCCGACCATCAGCAGGTCGTTGTGGAGGCCGCCGACGCCGTTGGCCATCATCAGCGGCGAGAGCAGCACCAGCGCGGAGGCGAGGGCCGGGTTGACGCCGGTCCACTGCGCGAGGCGCGGCACCGCCCAGGCCAGCAGCACCAGTCCGGCCAGCGCGATCACCCGGTGCCCGACCACGAGCACCCACGGGTTGCCGGTGAGGCCGGCGCCGACCTCACCGAGCCAGACGTGGAGCGGGCCGTACGGCGTCGGGGTGTCGGCCCACATCGGGTCCACCGCCTGCACGATCGGCTCGCCGCTCTGGAGCTGGTACTGGTCGAACAGGGTGGACGTGTGCCGGCCGAGCAGGGACGACGGGCCGTGCTCGTACGGCGACAGCCCGACCCGCGCGAGCATGCCCTGCGCGGCGTAGGACCAGCCGTCGCGAGAGAACAGCGGCGGCGCGAGCACCAGCGGCGCCGACCACACCATCGCGGCGAACCGGACGAGGTCGAGCGCGTCCCGCCGGTCCTCCCCCACGGCCTGTGCGACGTGCCGGCACAGCGCCAGCCAGGCGCTCGCCAGCAGGCCGAGCCCCGCCAGCACCAGGAACAGCGCCGACATCCGGCCGGCCTGGGCGCCGCGGATCGCGTCGAGCATCCCGGACTGCAGCAGTGGGGACGACGGGGGCAGCGTGGAGACGCCGAGGCCGCCGATCAGCACCAGGAAGCTGCCGGCGACACCGCGCGTCACCTGGCCCGTCGTCCGCGGTGGCCGTTGCTGGAGCACAGGCGGACGGTAGGCGGCGTCGGAGTCGCGGAGCTGAACGACGCGGCAACCACGGGCGAACCCCCGGCGCCAACGCGCCGGACGCCCCAATTGGCGGGGTTGGCACCGAATCGACCGCCCGTCGGTCATCCTAGGGTTGGCTGCACATGCCGGACGCGGCCCGGCACGCCGCCGTCCCCCTTACAAAGGAGCACATCCGTATGTCGATGCCACCACAGCCCCCTGGACCTCCGAGTCCCCCTCCCGGCGGGCCGACGCCGCCGCCGCCCGGCGGCGGCTACCCCGGCGGGATGCCCGGCGGGACGCCCGGCGGAGCAGCCGGCGTTCCGCGGCCGGCCGAGCTGCTCAACCGGTTCCTGGCCCGGCTCATCGACCACATCCTCATCGGCGTGGTCTACGTGCCGATCTACATCATCCTGAGCGCGATCATCTACTCGGGCTTCAGCAACTCGTTCGGCGAGTACTTCATCTTCTACACACTCACCGCGATCCTGCAGGCCGCGTTGTTCCTGGCCTACTTCACCTTGCTGGAGTCGAACCGCGGTCAGACCGTCGGCAAGATGATCATGAAGCTCCGCACCTATGGGCCGGACGGGGTCAGCAACCCGACCGTGCAACAGGCGGCCAAGCGCAACGCGTACTCCGCGCTCGGCGTGCTGAGCATCATCCCGTTCATCGGCTGGTTCTTCCTCGGCTGGGCCGCCCCCATCGCGGCGATGATCTTCATCGCGGTCACCCTCAACAACGACCAGCCGAACCACCAGGGCTGGCACGACAAGTTCGCTGGCGGGACGCAGGTCAAGCAGATCGGCTGACGACCAGTTCCTTCTCGGCGAGGGGCGCCACCTGCACGGGTGGCGTCCCTTCGCTGATTTCGCGGGGGAAGACGATCGCCAGGCCGAGCATGATGAGGCCGGCCGCGAGCAGGACGCCGCCGACGAGGTCCGTGGGGTAGTGCCGGCCCAGCATCAGCCGGTCGGCGCAGACGATCAGCACCACGACGGAGACCACGGCGGCGATCGGCCGGAGGTGGGCCCGGCTGCGGGTGCCCAGGATGGCCAGCACGATCACCAGGCCGCCGAGGGTGGCGGCGCCGGTAGCGTGCCCCGACGGGTAGGAGCTGGCGTGGTGGAGGAAGTCCGAGTCCTGCCACAGGGGCCGGTCGCGACCGAACAGCGCCTTCGTGTGCTGGGTGAGCTCGGTCGCGGCGTACATCACGACCAGGACCAGGATGCCCGCCCGCAGCTGCCGCCGGAGCAGCAGCCAACCGGCCACCACGATCGCCGCGATGGTCAGGCCCTGCGTCGCGAACAGCTTCTCGACAGCGAAGAGCGAGTCCTCCAGCCATGGCCGCTCCGCGGCCCAGCCGCGGATCCCGGCGCTGGGCCCGTCGAGCTCGGTGGTCCCGAGCCAGCCGTGCGTGGCTGCGACCCCGAGCAGCACGAACAGGGTCAGCGACGTGAGGGAGGCGAGCAGAAGCGAGCGGCGTGGTTCGGTCACCTCGAGGACGTTAGGAACGCAGGATGAGACCTCGATGAGGCTCTCATGTGCTCCTCATGCGAGGCTTCTGAATCCGGGGTGCGTCTCCCACCCGACGCTCAGAGCGTCTACCTTTCGGGCATGGGTCTGCTCACACCGGTCGCGATCAAGATCGGCTCCCTCTCCTGGATGCCGAAGCTGCTCCCCCAGGTCGTCTGGACGGACAACCTGGTGCACCGGGTCACGAAGAACCGCTACGGCATCCTCGACATCGCGGGCCTGCCCAACGTGGTGCTGACCGTCCCGGGCCGCAAGAGCGGCATCCCCCGCTCGACGAACCTGCTCACGGTCCCGGACGGCGACGAGTGGCTCATCGCCGGCTCCTACTTCGGGGCACCCAAGCCGCCGATCTGGGTCGCCAACCTCCGCGCCGCGGACACCGCGAAGATCCGCTACCGCCGCCAGGACTACACCGTCACCTGGCGCGAGATGGTGGGCGAGGAGCGCGACCGGGCCTGGGAGACGATGCGGGCGCTCTGGCCCAACTTCGACAAGTACGCCGAGCGCACCGACCGGGTGATCCCCGTGTTCCGCCTCACCGCCGTGTGAGCAGTGACACGCCGATCGGCGCGTCCGTTTGGTGAGCGATACCTAACGTTGGTATGGCTAGCCTTATATTGAGCGGGTGACGCCGCCGCTGACCGCGCGAGCGCCCGAGCGCACGACCCGGGCGGGCGTGGGCGTCGGGTTCGCGGTCGACCTCGGGAGCCACGGCGGGAGGCCGGCCCTCGTCACCGGCACCGAGGTGCTGTCGTACGACGACCTCGCGGACCTCGTCGCCCAGGCGCAGACCCGGCTTCCGGCCAGCCAGCAGCTCGTCGGCCTGGTGCCGGCGCCGACGACCGAGTTCATCGTCGCCTACCTGGCAGCGCTGGCAGGCGGCCACACGGTGCTCCTGTCCCGCGACGCCGTGCTCCCCCGCGCCTACGGAGCGAGCAGCGCCTGGGTGGACGGCGGGTTCGCTCCGACCGGCCGACCGGAGCCCGCGCTCCATCCCGACCTGCGCGTCCTGCTGAGCACCTCCGGCTCCACCGGATCTCCCAAGCTGGTCCGGCTGTCGCGGACCAACCTCGAGAGCAACGCCGACGCGATCGCGTCGTACCTCGGCCTCACGACGGACGACCGCGCGATCACCACGCTGCCCCTCGACTACTGCTACGGCCTGTCGGTGCTGCACAGCCACCTCTCCGTCGGGGCGTCGGTGGTGCTCAGCGGCCGCAGCGTCGCCGAGTCGGCGCTGTGGGACCTCGCCCGCGCGACCGGGGTGACGTCCTTCGCGGGAGTGCCCTACACGTTCGACCTGCTCGACGCCGCGGGCTGGCCCGAGCTCCCCACGCTGCGCCAGGTCACCCAGGCCGGCGGCCGGCTCGCTCCCGAACGGGTCAGCGCGGTCGCCGAGCGCGGCCGCCGCGAGGGGTGGGAGCTGTTCGTCATGTACGGCCAGACCGAGGCCACCGCCCGGATGGCGTACCTGCCGCCGGCGCTCACCGCCGCCCACCCCGGCGCGATCGGCGTCCCGGTCCCCGGCGGCGCCTTCCGGCTCGCGCCGGTCGACGGCCACCCGACCGGCGTCGGGGAGCTGGTCTACAGCGGTCCGAACGTGATGATGGGCTACGCCCACGGCACGGCCGACCTGGCCCGCGGGCCGGAGCTGACCGAGCTGCGGACCGGCGACCTCGCCCGGCAGAACGAGGCCGGCCTGTTCGAGGTCGTGGGGCGCTGCTCGCGGTTCGCGAAGCTCTTCGGCCAGCGCATCGACCTGGACCGGGTCGAGACGCTGCTGACGCTCGGCGACCACGAGGTCGTCTGCGCCGAGTCGGCCGACGCCACCCGGCTGGTCGTCGCGCTCGCCGGCGAGCCCGACCCGCACGCCGTCGCCGAGGTCGCCACGACCGCGGCAGCGGCGACCGGGCTGCCCGAGCACGCGATCGCCGTCGTACCCGTCGCGCCCGTGCCGCGGCTGCCCAACGGCAAGATCGACCAGGCGGCGGTCGCCCGGCTCGAGGCCCCGCAGGCCGGGGGCCCGGAGGTCTCCGCCGGCAGCTCGCTGGCCGCCCTCTACGGAGCCGTGCTGCGCCGCTCGCGGGTCACCGAGTCCGACACGTTCGCGGGCCTCGGCGGCGACTCCCTGTCGTACGTCGAGCTCTCGCTCCGCCTCGAGCGCCGGCTGGGCCGGCTGCCGTCCGACTGGCCGGACCGCACGATCGCCGAGCTCGCCGCCCTCGCGACCGACGGCCCTCGCCCGCGGTGGGTCCGCCTCGACACCGGCATCGTGCTCCGCGCGGTGGCGATCGTGCTGATCGTCGGCACCCACACGAACCTGTTCACGCTGCTCGGTGGCGCCCACGTGCTCCTCGGGGTCGCCGGAGCCAACTTCGCGCGGTTCCACCTCGCCGGCACGGAGAGCCGCGCCCGCGTGACCCGGCTGGCGCGCTCGGTTGCGCGGATCGCCATCCCGACGTCGCTGTGGATCGCCGCGGTCTGCCTCATCAGCGGCCAGTACGGCTGGCGAAACATCCTGCTGCTCAACGACGCGCTCGGCTCCCACACCTGGGTCGAGCCCGAGTGGCACTTCTGGTTCATCGAGGTACTCGTCTCGATGATGATCGGAGCGGCCGCCCTGATGGCGATCCGCCCGGTCGCGGCATGGGAGCGGCGTTCGCCGTACTGGTTCGCGATCGTGGTGCTCGCCGCCTCGCTGATCCCGCGGTTCTGGGCGACGGCGACCGGCTACGACGGCGACCTCATCCACTCCTCGACGTTCGTGGCCTGGCTGTTCGTGGGGGGCTGGGCTGCGGCCAGGGCGCGCCACCACGGCCACCGCCTCCTGCTGTCGGCGCTGCTCGTCGCCGGCGTCCAGGGCTTCTGCGGCGACCCCGTCCGGGAAACGGTCATCGCCGCCGGCCTGCTGGCGCTGATCTGGGTCCCCACCGTGCCGTGGCCGCGGGTGCTGGTCGGCGCCGTCGGCCAGATCGCGGGCGCGTCGCTCTACGTCTACCTGACGCACTGGCAGGTCTATCCCCACCTCGAGCACCGCTGGCCCCTCGGGGGGCTGCTGGCCTCACTGCTCGTCGGCATCGCCGTCTGGCGACTGGTCGACCACGTCTCGGACCGGGGCCTGCGTCGCTGGCGCGGCCGCGTCGCTCTGTAACCTCCGCCCGACACACAAGCAAGGAATACCGATGAATCTCGCCCGTCCGCTCGCCGTCGCAACCTCGTTGGGGTTGATCGCCCCGATGCTCACCGCCTGCGGTCTCTTCGGTGGTCCGAAGCTGGTGATCTACAACGCCCAGCACGAGCAGCTCCTCGAGGAGATCGTGCCGGCGTTCGAGGACGAGACCGGCATCGAGGTCGAGCTCCGCAACGGCAAGGACCTCGAGCTGTCGAACCAGCTGGTCCAGGAGGGCGACGCGTCGGACGCCGACGTGTTCCTCACCGAGAACTCCCCCGCGATGTCGCAGGTGGAGGCCGAGGGGCTCTTCGAGGAGCTGCCCTCCGACATCCTCGAGGTGATCCCCGAGATGTTCCGCCCGGAGAGCGGCCTCTGGACCGGCTTCGTCGCACGGTCGACGGTGCTCGTCTACAACACCGACAAGATCGAGGAGTCCGAGCTCCCCGACTCGATCATGGACCTCGCCGACCCCGAGTGGGCGGGCCGGCTGTCCTTCTCGCCGACCGGCGCCGACTTCCAGGCGATCGTCGCCGCTGTCCTCGAGCTCGAGGGCGAGGAGGCCACCCGCGCGTGGCTCGAGGGCATCAAGGAGAACGGCACCGTCTACGACGGCAACAACGTCGTCCTCGAGAACGTCGACTCCGGCGAGTCCGAGGTCGGGATCGTCTACCACTACTACTGGGAGCGCGACCGGGCCGAGGGCGGCGACGTGAGCGACAGCAGCGCCCAGCACTACTTCACCGACCAGGACCCGGGTGCCTTCGTGAGCGTCTCGGGCGCCGGCGTGCTCGAGTCGAGCGACATGAAGGACGAGGCCGAGCAGTTCCTGGAGTTCCTCGTCGGCGAGGAGGGCCAGCAGATCATCGCCGACAGCTATGCGCTGGAGTACCCGCTCAACCCGGCCGTCGAGCTCGACCAGGTCACCCAGCCGTTCAGCGCGCTCCAGCCCCCGGCGGTCAACGTCTCCGACCTGGACTCCGAAGCCGTCGTCGACCTGATGACCGAGGTCGGATTCCTCTGACCACGACCGCACCCGCACCTGCACGGGCGACGAGGAGTCCCCGGCCAGTGGCCGGGGGCGCCTCGCCCGTGCTGTTGCTGGTCGGACTGGCCGTGGCCGGCCTCGCGCTGGTGCCGCTCGGCTACGTGATCGCGACGACCGCCGAGCTCGGCCGGCAGGAGGCCGTCGACTTCCTGTGGCGGCCCCGGATCGGCGAGCTGCTGTGGAACACGGTGCGCCTGCTCGTCGCCGGAGTCGCGGCAAGCACCGTCCTCGGCGTGGCCGGCGCGTGGATCGTGGAGCGCACCGACGTCCCGGGACGGGGGTGGTGGCACGGCGTCCTCTGCGCGCCGCTCGCCGTACCGGCGTTCGTCAACGGGTACGGCTGGGTGTCGACGACGCACGCCGTGCAGTCGTTCCCCGGCGCGGTGATGGTCGTGACGCTGTCCTACTACCCCCTCGTCTACCTGCCCACGGTCGCCGCCCTGCGGCGCCTGGACCCGGGAGTCGAGGAGGTGGCCACGTCGCTCGGGCGCAGCGGCTGGGGCGTGTTCACCCGGGTGACCCTGCCGGCCGTGAGCCCGGCCGTCCTCGGCGGCGCGCTGCTGGTCGGCCTGCACCTGCTGGCGGAGTACGGCGCGCTCCAGCTGCTGAACTACCCGACCCTGACCACCGCGATCCTCCAGCAGTACGCCACCGTCTTCAACGGGCCGGAGGCCACGCTCCTCGCGCTCGTCCTCGTCACCTTCTGCCTGCTCCTGCTCGGCATCGAGCTCCTCCTCCGCGGCCGACGCCGCCGCGCCCGGGTCGGCTCCGGGGCCAGCGGCCACCCGCTCCGGATCCAGCTCGGCCGGCTCAAGCTGCCCGTCCTCGCCGCCCTGACGGGCGTCGCCCTGTGGGCCCTGGCCGTCCCGCTCGGCGCCCTGGTCCGCTGGCTCCTCCGCGGGACGTCGGCGACCGTCGACGTCGGCGAGCTCAGCGCGGCGACCGCGACGACCCTCGGGCTCGCGCTGGCCGGCGGCGTCACGGCGACCGTGATCGCCGTACCGGTGGTGTGGCTGGCGGTCCGGCACCGCGGCCTCCTGACGACAGCGATCGAGCGCAGCGTCTACACGGCGAGCGCGATGCCCGGCATCGTGATCGCACTCGCCCTGGTGACCGTCTCGATCCGGGTGGTGCCGACGCTGTACCAGACTGTGGTCGTGCTCCTGCTGGGCTACGCGATCCTCTTCCTGCCGCGCGCCGTGGTCAGCGTCCGCTCGACGTTCGAGCTGGTCCCGCCCGGCCTCGAGGACGTCGCGCGCAACCTCGGGTGCACCGGACCGGCCGTCGCCCGGCGGGTCACCCTGCCGCTCGTCCTCCCCGGCCTCACCGCGGCCACGGCCCTCGTGGGCCTGGCGGTCGCCACCGAGCTCACGGCCACGCTGCTGCTCGCGCCCCTCGGCACCAACACCCTGGCCACCCAGTTCTGGTCCGACGCGTCCGCGATCGCGTACGGCGCCGCCGCCCCCTACGGACTCGCGCTGGTCGTGCTGTCCATCCCCTCCACCTGGCTGCTGGGCAGCCTGAGCCTCAGGAGCGGGACGTGAGCACCCCGTGAGCGCCGCACTCGAGATCCACGGCCTGGAGGCCGGCTACGGACGGACCCCGGTCCTGCTCGGCATCGACCTCGTCGTCAAGGACGGCGTGACCGCGATCCTCGGCCCGTCCGGGTGCGGGAAGACGACCCTGCTCCGCACCGTCGCCGGGTTCGTGGCGCCGAGCGCCGGCACCGTCTCGGTCGCGGGCTCCGAGGTCGTGAGCGGCCGCCGGTCGGTGCCCGCACGCCTGCGCGGACTCGGCTACGTGCCGCAGGACGGCGCGCTGTTCCCCCACCTCGACGTGGCGGCCAACATCGCGTTCGGCCTGACGGCTGCCGAACGGGGCGGGAGCTACGGCAGGACCGACAGGGTCGCCGAGATGCTCGAGCTGGTCGAGCTGCCGTCCGCGCTGGCGCAGCGCTATCCCCACGAGCTCTCCGGCGGGCAGCAGCAGCGGGTGGCGCTGGCCCGTGCCCTCGCGCCGCGCCCGACCCTCGTCCTGCTCGACGAGCCGTTCTCCTCGCTCGACGCGTCGCTGCGCGAGGACACCGGCCGAGCCGTCGTTCGCGCGCTGCGCGCGGCCGGCGCCGCCGCCCTCCTGGTCACCCACGACCAGGGTGAGGCGCTGTCGCTCGCCGACCAGGTCGCGGTGATGATGGGGGGCGCGTTCCTCCAGGTCGCCCCGCCAGCCACCGTCTACCTGAGTCCCGCCGAGCCCCGGGTGGCCTCGTTCCTCGGGCACGCCTCCCTCGTCGACGGGTACGTCGAGGGCGACGCCGAGGCCCGGTGTGCCCTGGGCATCGTCCCGCTCCGGATGACGTGCGAGCCCGGAGCGGTGCGGCTCGCCGTACGGGCGGAGCAGATCCAGATCCGGCCCCACAGTGCTGATCGGGCGGACGGCGCCCCCGCCGAGGTCGTGGACATCAGCTTCTACGGCCACGACGCCACGGTCCGGGTGCGACTCGACTCCGGCGAGCAGCTCTCGGCGCGCACCCCGGCGACCTCGGTGCCGACGCCCGGAGACCGGGTGCGGGTGGGGGTCGTCGGCGACGTCGTCGCGTTCCGCGACGACGCGGCCCCCCGCCCCTAGGTCGTCAGTAGACCTGGAACTTGTAGCGCGGCCCCTCGGTCTGGCTCTCGGCGATCGTGCCCGTCTCCGAGACCACCGTGCTGCCGCCGACGACCACCTGGAGGCTGTACTCGGTGGGCTCGTCGCACGACGTGTAGTCGTAGACGAAGACGGTGTACTCCCCGGGCGGCGCGTCCTGCTCCCAGAAGATGTTCTCGGTGTGCGGCCCGGTGTCGCCCGACCCGCAGCCCGGGATCGTGTCGAGGTCGAGGTCACCGCCCGACGAGCTCGGGTGGTCGAGGAAGTAGATCTCCTCGCCGTTGGAGTCGATGACGTGCAGGTCCATGTCGGCTGTCCCGGACCAGCGCAACGTCGCCTGCACGGTGCCGGTCTGGCCGGGGCCGAGCCCGCGGTCGAACTGCTCCCCCGACTCGGCGTCGATCAGCGTCACCGTCTCGAGGGTCTGATCGCCGCCCTTCACCAGCCGGACGTTCGTGGGCTCGTAGTCGTCCCACTTCTCGCCCTCGGTGGCGTGCAGCGTGTAGTCCTCGGTCTCCGGCTCAACCAGCGGGTTGCCGCAGAAGCACCGGACCCGCGGGACCCCGTGCTCGTCGATCAGCACGGCCGTGCCTGCCTGCATGACGGACTGGAAGCTGGTCGCCTCGCCGTTCTCGAACCCGTGGTTGGTGACCCAGGTGTCGGTCGTGAGGAGGACGGGCGTGAGGTTCTCGATGTAGGTGCGGATGTCAGCCGGAGGGATGCCGAGCACGCCTGCCCACGCCGCGCCCTTGGCCTGGTCCCCCTCGAGGAAGTCGGCCAGCGCGAACGGATCGCAGGCCTGCTCGTCCATCGTGCCGCCGTACAGGCCGGGCTCGGTGCCCGTCGCGATCCGCCCGTCGGTCTCGTCGTCGACCTCGAGGTCCGCGCTGATGGCATTGGCGGCGTCGACCGCGGCGGACGACAGCTCGGTCGTCGCCACGGCGCTGCCGGTCACGAACGGCGAGGCCCCGGGCGACTCGACCGGCTCGAGGGTCACCGGGTCGCCGGTGATCTCGGGATCGCTGTCGTTGTCGTCGTTGTTGAGCACGATGACGAGAGCGCCGGCCGCGCCGAGCATCGCGGCGACCAGCAGCACCAGGAGGGCGATGAGGAGTCCGCGCTTCTTGTTCGGCGGCGGGCTCCCGGCACCGAAGGGCTGGCCGGGATAGCCACCCGGCGGCTGACCGCCGTAACCACCCTGGGGCTGGCCGGGGTAGCCACCCGGCGGCTGGCCGGGGTACCCACCCTGGGGCTGGCCGGGGTACCCGGTCGGCGGTTGGCCCTGGTTCGGCGGGTACGACGGCGGCTGGCCCTGTTGCGCTCCGCCGGCCGGCATCGTCGGCATCGCCGGCGGGGGCCCGGCGGGCGGCTGGGCAGACGGATGCGCCTCGGGCGGGTACCAGCGTCCGTCGGATGCCTGCCACCAGCCCGGCCCTGCCGGAGTCTCACTCATACCTTGTCCCCGATTCGCGCGATCCCGCCCGGACGCTAGCACCGCAGGGCCGGCGGTGCGGGTGAATCGGGTCAGGTCCGCCGATAGGTGAGGTGGGTGACGTGCGGCGTGTGCCGCGCGCCCGCGGCAACCAGGCCGAGCGCCGGCACCCCGTCGAACATCCGCGACCCCTCGGTGAGCCCGGAGACGAACGGCGTGACGTGCAGCCGCAGCTCGTCGATGGCGTCGATCGCGAGGTAGGCGTTGATCGTCGACGCGCCCCCGGCGATCGCGACGTTGCGGTCGCCCGCTGCCGCGCGGGCGAGGCCGAGCGCGGCCTCGGGCCCGTCGGTGACGAAGTGGAACGTGGTGCCGCCCTCCATCTCCACCGGCTCCCGCTCGTAGTGGGTGAGGACGTACACGGGGGCGTGGTACGGCGGGTCGTCGCCCCACCAGCCACTCCAGTCGAGGTCCCACTCGCCCCGGCCGGGGCTGAACATGTTGCGACCCATCACGAAGGCCCCGGCGTCGACGATCGCTTCCACCTCGGCCGCGTTGTCGTCGCGGTGGTCGAACATCCAGCTGTGCAGCCGGTTCTCGTCGAGGTCGCCGAACGGACGCTCGAGGCACTGCCCCGCGCCGGCGCCGAAGCCGTCGAGGGTGATGGCGATGTCTGCGGTCACGATTCCCATGCCCCATCAGACCGCGTTCGCAGGACGAACTCATCGCCGACGGGCCGCGCCTCTCACGAGGTCCGCTCGACCGCCAGCAGCTCGTGCCGCGGGATCGGGTTGTCCCGGTGGGCCTTGCAGGTGAGCCGCGTCGCGGTCTCCGGGTCGAGCAGCGTCCGGACGCGCACCACGTAGGTCGCGCCGGCCACCGCGAAGGTGGCCGTGGTGACGTCACCGTCGACCGCGCGCCGGACCAGCGCGACGTCGACGACCCGGGTGGCGCCGACCCGGCGCCGCAGGTGGAGCTCGGCGGCCTGGACCGCCATCGGGTACGACGACCGGCCGCGCAGGTGGTCGAGGTCGAGCTCACCGGCGAGGTGCGCGCCCGCGACGCCGATCGCCCGCTGCGGGTCCAGCCGCCCGTAGTAGAGGCCCTCCGGCAGCACGACCAGGTTCCCGGCGAACCGGTCGCCGCCGATGTGGGAGACCTCCCAGGTCTGCTCCGGGTGCGCGTCGTCGAGCGCCATCGCGACCGGTCGACCGAACTCCGCGCAGCAGGCGTCGTGCCGGCCGTTGGTGCAGACGCAGAAGAGGGACCCTTCGTACGGCGCCAGCCCGGCCGAGCCGCCCTCGCGGAATGCCGTGAGGTCGAGGTCGAGCACCTCGCGGAGGTCGGCGACGGTGCCGTGCTCGACGCGCGGGCGGCGGGGATGGGCGTCCGCCACGAAGATGTTCAGCTGCTCGGGATCGCGCTTGGCCCGGGCCCGGCGTACCAGCAGGATCTTGGCGCGATAGGTCCGCGCCTGCTGCTTGAGCGCCGCCCCGAGGCCGTCCGGGAGGCGCGCGTCCAGGAGCGCGTCGTTGCCCCAGGGACCGGAGTGCTCGAGCAGCACCCAGGTACGGACGTGGGTGGCGGTGCCGGACAGGGGTTCGTCGCGCAGCGAACTGGCGGCAGCGCACGAGAAGCGCGTCGCAGGGGTGACCACCTGGTCAGGACACCGCCTCGAGCAGGCCCTCGCGGACCAGCCGCCGGCAGAGCACGGTGCGGCTCTGGGCGTCGAGGTGGTCGGCGAGGTCGCCGACCGAGAACGACCCGCGGGCGCGGATCTCCTCCAGGGCGGGCCGGGTCCAGCCGGGAACCGTCAGCGACCGGTCGCCGAGCAGCACCTCGACCCGATCCCCGGCATCGAGCAGCACGCACGGGTGACCGGGGCGCCGGCGGAGCCGGGTGCCGTCGTCGATGCCCGCCCGCAGGGCGAGCACGTCGGTGATCCCGCCCGGGAGCCGGGAGGGCCGTGAGGTGAGGAAGCGACGGATCTCGGTCTCGACAGCCGCACCGGCGTCGATGCGTCGTACCTCCTCGGCGAGCGCCTCCAGGCGCTCGGCCAGCGGCGCGCTCAACAGGGCCGGGTCGTCGAGGTAGCCCGCGGGGAGGTGCTCGGCCGGGACGTCCGCGACCGCCTTCGCCACCGTGCGCTCGACCAGCCCGCGCCAGGTGAGCTGGTTGACCCCGAGGGTCACGTGGAGCGAGACCGTCTCCTGCGCTCGTGCGGCATGCGGAGTCCCGGTCGGCAGGTACATCGAGAGCCCGGGCTCGAGCAGTACCTCCCCCGGCCCGTCCTCGCCGTGGACCTCCCACTGCTTCGAGCCGGCCGTCTGGAACACGAAGACGTCGTGGGAGTCGGAGTGCACAGCGAAGCCCTGCGACCCGGGCGGGGTCAGGTAGGCGTTCACCTGGCAGGGGTGCCCGAGCTCGAGCTCGAGCTCCGCGACCAGGGCCGTGAGCGGCGGCCAGTCGCGGTGCAGGCCCTGGAATACCACGGTCGCGCCGTCGTCGAACAGCGCGAGCGCCTTCCGGGCGTCGACGAGGCCGGAGAGCGGCTTGCCCGACAGGGTGGCGCCGCGGGTGTACGCCGACTCCGGCAGCACCGCGCCGTCCTTGGCCAGCCGGATCGACGGCGTACGGATCGCGGACGACGTCAGCAACCGGTCGGCGTCCTGGAGCGAGAGGAGGCCGATCAGCTCGTCGGGATCGGCCCGGTGGAGGTGGACCCGTGACGCCCAGACCTTCGCCAGGAAGGTCTGGGCGTCACCGGTCAGCAGCGCGAGAGCGGACACTCAGGAGGCGTCGCCATCGGTGCTGTCGGTCGCATCGCCGTCGGTGGCGTCGCTGTCGGTGCCGTCGCTGTCGGTGCCGTCGGTCGTGTCGGTGGCGTCACCGTCGGTGCCGTCGGCGTCGCCGAGGCCGGGCTCCGAGCCACCTGCCGGGCTCGTGGTCATGTCGTCGTCGCTGAGGGGCTCTTCAGGCGTCTCGGTCATGCGTCCTCCTGGGTTGGTCGGGCAGTGCGGGCAGCCTGCCGATGTGCAGTGCCACCCCCAAGGCTGGATTCAACACGCACAGTGCCCCGTTCCGGAATGGTCAGACGGTCCGGAAGGCACCGTTCAACCCGTGATCGCGACGACAGCGTTCGCGAGGTCCCGGACCGTACGGCGCAGCGCTGCCGGTCCGGGTTCGACGGCGAGGTCCAGCATGAGGCCCATGAAGGTGGCGTCTAGGAGCACAGCGGCGCGCCGCGCCCGGCCGCGGGTCGCACCCGCGTCGACCAGGTAGTCGACGAGCGCGCCGACCCAGAGCTGGTTGGACTCCCGGACCACGGACAGATAGGGCTCCCGGCCGAGCAGACCGAGCGCGGCAGCCTGCACGTAGAGGCGCTGGCAGCGTTCGAGCTGCCCGGTCGTGCACGCGTCCCACAGGTCCGAGACAGCGCGTCGTACGTCGGCGGCACGTGGCAGCGCCCGGATCTCGGCGATCGCGCGGTCGTTGGAGATCCGCAGCACCGCCGCCACGAGGTCGTCCTTGTCCTTGAAGTGGTAGAGGAGCATCCGGTCGCTCGTGCCGACGGCGGCGGCGAGCGGTCGGAGGCTCAGGCCGATGAGCCCGTGCTCCAGCGCGTAGTCCGTGGCCGCATCGCCCAATGCCTCACGCCGCGTGCTCGTCTCCACAGCTGCTGCCCCTCTCCGCCTTTGGCTCCGAGTGTAGCGGGTGCTACATTGGCGATGTGTAGCGACCGCTACAGAGGAGTGGGAATCATGATGTTCGCCTGGATGCTGCTGTTGGCCGCGATCGGTGTGGAGGTGGCCGCCACGTCCGCGCTGCCGCGCACCCAGGGATTTCGCGAGCCAGGGTGGACGGCGGCTGTGATCGCCGGCTACGCCGCGTCGATCTGGCTGCTGGCGCTGGTGATCGAGCACCTCCCGGTCTCCGTCACCTATGCCATCTGGTCCGGCCTCGGCACGGCCGGTATCGCGGTGATCGGCGTCCTGTTCCTGGGCGACCGGCTCGGCCCGACGCAGGCGGCTGCTCTGTTCCTGATCATCGCGGGCGTCGTACTGCTCAACCTGACGGGCGCGCACTGAGCAGGTCCGCACGGACGCTGGCGTCGGGCCCGTGCGGGCGCCCTGGAGGTACCTATCGGGTACCGATCTTCGTCAATCGGCCCGATGAGCCTTTGCCGGGTTCTCGACGAACCCGGCGGGCGTGCCTCCGTCGTCTCCCTCGGCGCCATTGCCGCCATCGCCGCCATCGCCGGAGCCGACCTTGTCGCTCACCTTGTGCACCGCGGTCGACGCGGTCTCGGCGATCTTGTGCTGGACCTCAGGGGCCTTCTGCGCCGCGAACTCCTGTGCGTGCGAGACGGTCTCCTGCACCTTCGGGCTGTTCCAGACGCCCTGGGCGCGCGACCTGATCTGCTCATAACGCTGACGGCCGGCCCGGGCTCCGAGCACGTACCCGACACCCATACCGGCCAGGAATGACATCTTCGACATCTGAATCCCTCCTTCGGACCACCGGTGCCCGGAGTGGGCGGGGTCAAACAGGGTCGGACGCCAGGCGTCAACGCATCGCCTCGAACGCCTCCACCATGGCGGGCCCGTACCAGGTCAGTAGTCGTCCCGACAACAGTCGGGTGGGGGTTCGTTCGAAGGCCTCGGGCCCGTCGTCATCGGTGAAGACGTAGGGCTCGTCGGGCAGCAGCACCAGGTCCAGGTCCCCGCGGTCGAGGTCGGCGAGCTCCACCTTCGGATAGCGCTCGCCGCTGCCGGCGAACGCGTTCTCCCAGCCGAGCCGACGCATCAGGTCCCCGGCGTAGGTGCGCGCCCCGACGACCATCCAGGGATCGCGCCAGACCGCGACCGCAACCCGCGCGCTCACGTCGGGCACGGGGCCACTCCAGAGGTCCCGCGCCTGTGCCAGCCAGTCCGGGCGCGGCCAGCCGAGCGCAGCGTCGTACAGGCGTTCGAGCGAGTCGAGGGCCTGCGGCACCGTCTCGATGTCGGTCACCCAGACGGGGACGCCGGCCTCCCGGAGCCGCCGTACGTCGAGCTCGCGGTTCTCCTCCTTGTTGGCGATGACCAGGTCCGGCTCCAGCGCCCGGACGGCGCGGAGGTCCGGGTTCTTGGTGCCGCGCACCCGGGTCACGTCCAGGTCCGCAGGGTGCGTGCACCAGTCGGTCGCGCCGACCAACGCGGCTCGCCGGTCGGTCGCGAGCGCCTCGGTGATCGACGGCACGAGCGACACCACCCGGGTCGCGGTGGGCGGGCCGTCGTACGGCGTGCCGAGATCGTCTGCCCTCACCCCACCGACGGTAGCGAGGCACCCGGCGCAGGACGAGCACGGTGCCTTAGACGGCGATCTACGTAGTGATCTAGGTAGATCTCCGCTCGTGCCCGGGTCGCCTTAGGCGTGCACTGGATACATCAGCACCCACCTGCGAGGTAGCCATGAACAACCCAACGACCGCGAACGGGACGAGCTCCGCCCTTCGCGCCATCCTGTTGAAGCTCGCCAAGCAACAGGACGACCGCGCCGCCCAGGAGGCGGCCACGGTCCCCTACTGGACGCCCTGTCCGCCCTCCGTGCTGGGCCACCGTGCCGCGGCAGAGGCGCTGCGGGCCCAGGCTGACGAGTACCTCACGGCCGTGATCGGGGTGGCGTCGTGAACTGGCACACGGACACCGTCACCGCCGACGCCCTCGAGCGCCTCCTCGCCATCATCCGCGCCTCGGCCGGCACGATCATCCGCTGCACGCCCGACCACGGCCAGGTCCAGGTGACCTGGACGGCACAGTCCTAGGTCGAGCGTCGTGAGCCAGCCGGAGTGGCAGGAGCGTCCGTACGGCGGGACGCCAGCCCTCCCGACTGCCGACTACGTCCGCTTCGCCGTCCTCGGTGACTCCGCCTCGTGCGGCGTCGGCGACCCGACCTCGCACGGGTGGCGGGGCTGGGCCCGGATCCTCTCCGACGCGATCGCCGTCGACCACCACGTCTCGCTCTGCAACCTCGCGGTGCCCGGCGCCGTCGTCGCCGACGTACGTCGCAAGCACCTCGACGACGCCGTCGCCCACCGTCCGGTCGTGGCTTCCCTGGTCGTCGGCCTCAACGATGTCCTGCGGTCCGGCTGGGACCCGGAGCAGATCCGCGAGGACCTGCTGCACTGCGCCGGCGCCCTGGCCCGGCATGGGGCGCTCGTCGTCACCGTGCGCTTCCACGACCACACCCGCGTCCTCGGCATCCCCGGCCCGCTGGCCCGGCCGCTGCGGCGGCGCATCCAGACCCTCAACGACATCTACGACGAGGTGCACGAGCAGTACGGCGCCCTGCGCCTCGACCTCGCCGCGGACCCGGCCATCTACTCCCGCGACCTGTGGTCCTTCGACCGGCTGCACCCCTCCGAGCTTGGCCACCGCTGGCTGGCGCGGCGGGTCGCCGACCTGCTGACTGCCGAGGGGCTGCTCTTCCCCGCCCCGTCCCTGACCTGCACGAGCGCACCGCTGAGCCGCCGCGAGCAGGTCCGCACCCTCGCCATCGACGTCGCTCCCTGGCTGGGCCGGCGGATCCGCGACCTCGCGCCCCGGGCTGCCCGCGAAGCCGTGCACCGCACCCGCGGCCGGCTGCGCCTCGGCTGAGTCCGGCTCTTACGGTGCCCAGTTTTCATTGCGGTTCGTTGCTCCGCGGGGTGACACTCTTCGGAGTGTTGACGCGACCCGGGGGCGGCGGCAGACACCGCGTACGGGGGAGCCGCCCGGGGGGTCTGCCGATGCGGCGCGCCCTCGGACCCTGGCGTACAGTGCGCGCGTTCGTGCCGCCTCTTGATTGTCCGCCCATGCACCTCAACGGTCGCCCCACGCTGCAGACCGCCGCCCGCGCCCTCGCGCCCCTCGTCCTGTTCCTGGTCGCCATCGGGGTGGTCGGGCAGTGGCCGACCGGCGCGCCGCCGGACGCGGGGGCTGCGAGCCCCCGCGCGCTGACCGGGCACGACGACGGTCAGCGCCGCAAGCAGGTCGCCCCCGTGCCGCCGGCGCCGGCCGGATCGAAGTGGACCGGGCACGCTTTCGACGCCTGCCGCGCGCCCAGCCAGCGGGTGATGAACCGCTGGCGCACCGCCTCGCCCTTCACCGGCGTCGGGATCTACCTCGGCGGCATCCACCGGGCCTGCGAGCAGCGCCACCTCACCCCGCGCTGGGTGACGCGGCAGCTCCGCACGGGATGGAAGCTCCTGCCGATCTGGGTGGGCCCCCAGGCCTCGTGCACGGGCTTCGACCACCGCATCGTCTCGCGGCCCGGGCCGCGTGACCGGTACGACGCCGCCCGGGCCGACGGCGCCCGCCAGGCCCGTCGGGCGGCGGCGACCGCCCGGTCCCTCCGCCTGCCGCGCGGCGAGCTGATCTTCTACGACCTCGAGGGATTCGACACCGACAGTCAGCGCTGCCGCTGGTCCTCGCTCTCCTTCCTCGAGGCGTGGACCAACCAGCTTCACCGCAGCGGCTACCGGTCCGGCGTGTACTCCCACGTCAACTCCGGCATCGCGCTGCTGAGCCGGACGCGTGCGACGTACTCACGTCCCGACGCCGTCTGGTACGCCTGGATCGACCGGGTCGGCGGGATACCGAGGGAGTACGTCGCCGACCCTCGCTTCATGCGCACCAGCCGCGTCCATCAGTACGCGCTCGACACCAGGGTCGAGTTCGGCGGCGTCGAGATGGACATCGACTGGAACTTCGTCTCCCTGGGCGCCACCAGCCGGCCCTCGCGCCCGACGAGCTGCGAGGCGCTGGCGGGGCGCGTGCCACCGCGACAGGTGCGCGCGGGCGAGCGTGGGCCCGTGGTCAGGGCGATCCAGTGCCTGACGTCGGCCGGGGTTCTGCACCCCGCCAAGGTGAGCGGACAGTACGACGCCACCACCGTCCGTGCGGTGCGCCGCTTCCAAGCCCGTCAGGGTCTCCGTCCGACGGGCGCTGTGGACCGCTCCACGTGGACCTCGCTGCTCGCGCGCGGCCACCACCCGGTGCTGCGCAAGGGATCCGGCGGCGAATCGGTCGCACGGCTGCAGCGAAGCCTCAACGCCGCGGTGAGAGCCCGGCCCCTCCATGTCGACGGCTCGTTCGGTCAGGCCACGAGCCGCGTCGTTGCGCGCTACCGGAAGCACCTGGGGCTCAAGGGCAAGAACATCGTCACAGCACGGGTCTGGACCGCGCTGGCACGCGGCAAGGTGCTGCCGGGGCGTCGGTAGACGCCGAAGCGGGACGCCACCGGCCTCCGTAGGCTCGAGACATGACGGCTCCCACGAGCACCGCCGCCTTCCAGGCTCGGTTCGCCACCGACCTGCCGGAGCTTGCTTTGCCGTGGCAGGCCGCAGCTGTCCCGGCGCCTCGGCTCGTGGTCCTCAACGAGCCGCTCGCCGCCGACCTCGGTCTCGACGCGGAGTGGCTGCGGACCGAGGAGGGCGTCGGCCTGCTCACCGGGACCCGCCTCCCGGAGGGAACCATCCCCGTTGCCCAGGCCTACGCGGGCCACCAGTTCGGCGGGTTCACCCGGCTGGGCGACGGCCGCGCGCTCCTGCTGGGCGAGCTGACCGACAGGGAAGGCCGGAGCCGCGACGTCCACCTCAAGGGATCCGGACCCACCCCGTTCGGGCGCGGAGGCGACGGACTGGCGGCGATCGGCCCGATGCTGCGCGAGTACGTCGTCAGCGAGGCGATGCACGCCCTCGGCATCCCGACGACCCGGTCGCTGGCGGTGGTCGCCACCGGGCGCGACGTCCGCCGGGTGACCGTGCTGCCCGGCGCGGTCCTGGCCCGGGTGGCCAGCAGCCACCTGCGGGTCGGGACCTTCCAGCTCGTCCAGGCGACCGGCGACGTCGACCTCCTGCGACGGCTGGCCGACCACGCGATCGAGCGGCACCACCCAGCAGCGGCGTCATCCGACCACCGGTATCTCGCGTTGTACCGGGCCGTCATCTCCGCGCAGGCCGCCTTGGTCGCCCGGTGGATGCTGGTCGGGTTCGTGCACGGGGTCATGAACACCGACAACATGACCATCTCCGGGGAGACGATCGACTACGGTCCGTGCGCGTACCTCGAGGCATTCGACCCCGCCACGGTCTTCAGCTCGATCGATCACGGCGGCCGCTACGCCTACGCCAACCAGCCGGTGGTCGCGGAGTGGAACCTCGCCCGCTTCGGCGAAGCACTCCTTCCCCTGCTCGACGACGACCAGGAGAAGGCCGTCGCACTGGCGACCGAGAGCCTTGGTGCGTTCCGCACGGAGTACGCCGAGGCGTGGTCGGCCGGGATGCGCGCCAAGCTCGGGCTTTCGGCAGGCGAGGACACGGCCGCTGACCAGCTGGTGGCGAAGCTGCTCGGACTGCTTCACCAGAGCCACGTCGACTACACCTCCTTCTGGCGGCACCTGTCGACCGCCGCTCGGGGTGACGTCGAGCCGGTGCGCGGCCTCTTCCTCGACCTGTCGGCAGTCGACGACTGGCTCGAGCGGTGGCGAGCGCTCGACCCCGACCCCGACGCGATGGACAGGGTCAACCCGCTCTACATCCCTCGTAACCACCTCGTGGAGGAAGCGCTCATCGCCGCAACGAACGATGACTTCGCGCCCCTCCACGCCTTGCTCCAGGCGGTGCGACAGCCGTTCCACGCCAGGCCGGGACTGGAGCGCTACGCCGACCCGGCGCCCGAGGACTTCGGCCGCTACCAGACCTTCTGCGGCACCTGAGATCCCGGCGACGCCCTGGGCTGGGACAGTCAATCGGCGAGGAACGCGGCGGCGACCGGAGCGAATTGCTCGTGGTACTGGAAGATCCCGCCATGGCCGGAGTTGGGGTAGATGATCAGCTCGCTGCCCTTGATGCGGCTGTGCAGGTCCTCGGAGAGGACCGAGGGCACCATGCGGTCGTGGTCGCCGTTGGCGATCAGGGTCGGCTGGGTGAATGTCGACAGGTCCGAGGGGGCGGAGCGGCCGTACTTCTGGATCGCCTTCAGCTGGGTCCGGAAAGCCTTGATGCCGATCGGCTGGTCGCGGTCGACCGTGCGCTCCCCGAGTCGCTTGACGAACGCCTTCGCGGCGGACTTGCCAACGGCGTTGCGGTCGAAGAACAGGAACTCCTTCGGGTCTGACCGGGTCAGGGTGGCCCGGAGGATGTCCCAGTACGTCACGCCGACGACCTTGTCGATGTCCTTGCCGCCACGCGGGCCGGTCCCCGTCAGGACGAGCTTGCGGACCAGGTCAGGATGCTTGACGATCAGGTCCTGGGCGATCATGCCGCCCATCGAGAACGAGAAGACGTCGATCTTCTCGAACCCGAGCGCCGCGATGAACTCGTAGGCGTGATCGGCCGCTTCTTCGATCGTGTCCGGAACCTTCCCGGTCGAGGCCCCGACGCCGCGCTGGTCGAAGGCGATGACGTGCCGGTTCCTTGCGATGGGGTCGACGATGCGGGGGTCCCAGTTGTCCAGGGTCGCGGCGAGGTGAACGAAGAAGACGACCGGGATGCCGCCCTTCGGACCCAGCTCCCGGTAGGCATAGGTCACGCCCCCGGCATGGACGGTGCGGGCCGGGGCCTGGGCGTACGAGGTGATGACGTGGTCGCTGGTGCTCATGACAGCTCTCCAATGGCCGGTGCGGTCGAGCGGACGTGGATGCGCCGCCGCCAGATGACCAACAGCGGTGGGGCGGCGAGCTCGAGCACGACCGCACCCACGGTGACCGGGTGCGGCCGTCCTCGTTGCTGCCAGGACCTGAGGCGGGCAAGCCCGCCGACGAAGAGACTGGCGAGCACGGAGGTCACGGCAGCCGATCGCTCGACCCGTCCGAGCTGGGACCAGACCACGGGCCCCACCGCGAGCTTGAAGACGTTCGCGTAGCGCAGGGCGCTGTCGACCGTGGGGGGCACGTTCGGCGACCCACCCGGCACGCCCTGCGGTCCGAGCACGATCTCGCGGCTTGCGCTGGCGACCGGTATGGCCGCCAGGACGGCGAGGGTCCACTGCAGGCGTCGTCGGTTGCTCATCGGTCGGCCAGGAAGGCGAGGACCTCGGGCACGAACTCTCGGTGGTACTGGAAGACGCCACCGTGGCCTGAGTTGGGGTAGACGACCAGCTTGGCGTCGGGGAAACGACGGGCCATGTCGGCGGAGTGCTCGCTGGCGACCATCAGGTCGTGGTCACCGTTGGCGACCAGGACGGGCACCTTGACGACGGACAGGTCGTCGGGGGCGTGCAGGCCACCGGCGGTGATGGCTCGCAGCTGGGCAAGGGTCGCCTGCCGGGAGATCGGCCGGCTGCGGTCTGCCGTGCGCTCGGCAAGGCGGGCGAAGTACTCCCCCGCTGCCTTCCTTCCCTCGGCGTCGCGGGGGAAGAACAGGAAGTGGCGCGGGTCCTTGCGGGTCGCGAAGGCCTTGGCATAGGCACCGCCCACGATGAACGGCATCTTCCAGATGCCGCCGCCGCCCCGGGGGCCGGTGCCGGCGAGCACCATCCGCCGGACCAGGTCGGGCGCCTGCAGTGCGACCATCTGTGCGACGGCCCCGCCCAGCGAGAAGCCGAACAGGTCGACCTCGGAGTACCCCAACGCCCGGATGAAGGCGATCGCGTCGGCGCCCATCTGCTCGATGTCGTGGGGGACGCGGGAGCCGGTCGAACCGACGCCGCGGTTGTCGAAGGCGATCACGTGGTGGCGCGCGGCGATGCCGTCGACGATCCGCGGGTCCCAGTCGTCGAGGACGGCCGTGAAGTGATGGAGGAAGACCACCGGTATGCCGGAGGTGTCTCCGAGCTGCCGGTAGGCGAAGGACGTTCCGTCGATCATGACCGTCTTGGTCGGGGTGTCGCGCCAGGTCGTCATGTCAGCTTCTCTCGTTGAGGATGCGGGGAGTGGGTGTCGGGCGTGCGTCAAGGCGGGCAAGGACGTCGAGGATCCGGCGGTCGGTGGCGAATCGGGCGTCCAGGCTCGGGCCGAGGAGTCCGCGCAAGGCCGAGACGGGGCGCCAGAGGCCGGGGTGGACGACGCGGACGGATCGGCGTTCGATGCCGTCGGCAAGCGCGGTTGCAGCGGACGCCGGAGTGACCCGTTTGAGCATGGGCTTGGGCAGGGTCGAGAGCAGCTCCAGTACGACGTCGTCCTCGTCGACGCCGTGCTTGGTCATGTCGGTGTCGACGAGGGAGAAGTAGGCGGTGAGCACCGAGACCTGGTGGTCGGCCAGCTCGACTCGAAGCCCGCGACCGAGCTGCTCGACTGCCGCCTTGCTCATCGCGTACGGGATCGTGCCCATTCCGTTGAGGAAGGCGAAGACCGAGCTGATCAGCACGACCTGGCCCTGGTTGCGGATCACCTCGGCCATTCCGGCGGCGACCGTGTTCACGACGCCCGTGACGTTGACTGCCAGCGTGGCCTCGACGTCGGCGGTGGGTGTGTTCCGCAGGGTTGCCGCCTTGGCCAACAGGCCGGCGTTGGCCATCACGACATCGAGGCGGCCGAAGCGGTCCACCGCCTGCGCCACGACCTCGTCCAGCGAGGACCGGTCCCGGACGTCGGCGACGCAGCCCAGCACCCGGTCGCCACCGAGGGCAGCCGAGCGCTCCGGTGTCGAGGCGTCGATGTCGGCGATCACCAGGCGCGCGCCGCGGCTGAGCAGCTCGCGCCCGGTGGCGCCTCCGATGCCGCCGTTCCCGCCGGTGATCAGCACGACCTTGTCGGTGAGGTCGTACGACGCGCGGGTCACGCGAGGCCCCGCTTCGGGCGGAAGGAGACCCGGCCGTTGCGACGCACCATCGCCAGGGCGGTCACCAGCGGGCCTCGGCCCAGGTCAGGCTCCAGGCCGCGCGCGAGCCGGTGCAGCTGGTCGACGTTCCAGCTGATGTTCAAGAAGCCGTCGAGCGCCTTCAGGTCGGTGAGGCGGCCGAGGAACCGGCGCATGCCGGCCTGGATCTCGTGGGTCTCCAGCGTTGCCGCGCGGCCGTCGAGGAGGCTCGCCGCAGCGTCGGTGGCGGTGACCGTCGGCCGGGCGATGCCCACCAGGTCGCAGTCGCCCACGCTGAGCGCTTCTTCCATCGCCGCTCGGTTGCGGAACCCACCCGTCACCGCGATCGGAACGGCGCCCGCCTCGCGACGGACGGAGCGCGCGTAGTCCAGGAAGTAGGCCTCCCGTGCCCTGGTGGCGGGCGCTGCGGACCCGCCCATCGCCGGGGACTCGTAGTTGCCGCCGGAGACCTCGATCAGGTCGACGGCCTCGCCGGCCAGCGCGGCCACCACGGCTCGCGAGTCCTCCTCGGTGAAGCCTCCGCGCTGGAAGTCGGCCGAGTTCAGCTTGACGGCGACGGCGAAGCCCGGGCTCACCCGCTGCCGGACCCGCCGGACGACCTCGATGAGGAACCGCATCCGTCGTTCAGCGGTGCCGCCCCATTCGTCGGTCCGCAAGTTCGTCAGCGGCGAGAGGAACTGGGTGACCAGGTAGCCGTGGGCCGCATGCAGCTCGACGCCGTCGAAGCCTGCCTCCTCGCAGACCGCGGCCGCGGTCGCGAATCGGTCGATGATGTCCTCGATCTCCGTCGCAGTCAGCTCGCGCGGCGTCGCGGCACCCGGCATGGCAAGGGGCACCGGGCTGGGAGCGACCGGCTTGTGCCCGAGGGCGAGGAGGTTCGACTGACGGCCGGGGTGGTTGAGCTGGGCGAAGATCGCCGCACCGCCGTCGTGGGCTGCCTTGGTCCATTCGGTGAGCCGGGCGAGCGCCCGGCCGTCCTCGATGACGATGTTGCCGGGCTCTCCCAGGTGGTCGCGGTCGACCATGATGTTGCCGGTGATGAGGAGGCCGTAGCCGCCCTGTGCCCACCTGCGATACAGCGTGACGATCCGCTCGTCGGGTGAGTTGTCGGCGTCGCCCAACGCCTCGCTGAGTGCTGCCTTCGCGATGCGGTTGGGCAGCCGCACGCCGCACGGGAGATCAAGCGGTTCGCTGAGGGACGACATTGGTGCTCCTGTGCTGGGTGGGTTGCATTACGTCCGTAATCTTATGATCGTACTCCAATCTGCGCAAGCCCCCGGGCGATGGCGTCGCCCGGGGGTCAGCGCAGGAAGGCGGCGGCGTTGTCGACGCCGCGCTCCAGGACCTCTAGAGAGAGGTCCTGGTCAGTGAGCGCCCGGGCAAGCTGGAGCGACCCGACCAGCAGCGTGAACAGCCCGATGGCCCGGCCGCGGGCCGCTGTCGGATTGCGCGGCGACAGTCGGGCAGCGATCTCGTGGATGATCACTCCGGCCCCATCGGCGTAACCCTGCCGGGTCACATCCGTGCAGCGCACGATCTCGTCGAGAAGGGCCGCCGACGGGCAGCCGACTGCAGGGTTGTCCCGATGTTCGGCGGACAGGTAGTCGCGGATGAAGTGCTCGAGCCCCGCCTTGCCGGCGGGCAGGGCCGCGATGGTTTCGGCCTGCGCCCGCAGCTGCTCGGCGACCACGGTGGCCACCAGGTCGTCCTTCGACTCGAAGTGGGCGTAGAACGCACCGTTCGTCAGGCCGGCATCGGCCATCAGGGTGGCGACACCAGAGCCGTCGACGCCGCTCTGCTTGAAGCGACGGCTGGCCGACTCGACGATGCGTTGACGCGTCGCTTCCTTGTGTTCCTTGCCGTAGCGCGCCATGTCGCCCCTCCCGCACTCGTCGTCCGACGGGACGAGCCTAGTCGATTACCTGCCGTCTGTAATATTACGCCCGTCAGACAAACCTTTCGAAAGAAGTGGCCCTCATGCCCTCACTCCACCAAGCCGTCGTCCTCGTCACCGGAGCCAACGGCGGCATCGGCACCGGGTTCGTCCACGACGCCCTGGCGCGGGGGGCCACCAAGGTCTACGCCACGGCTCGCACTCCGCGCACCTGGGACGACGAACGGATCGTGCCGCTGACCCTGGACGTCAACGACCCTGCGTCGATCGCGGCGGCCGTCGCCGCGGCGCATGACGTCACGGTCCTGATCAACAACGCCGGTGCCCTGCCGGCGGGCGCCAGCATCCTCGGCCTCTCGGAGGCCGAGCTGCGCGACGGCATGGAGACGAACTTCTTCGGGCCGGTCCTGATGACCAAGGCGTTCGCACCCGTGCTGACGGCGCACCCTTCCTCGGTCATCGTCGACGTCCACTCGGTGGCGAGCTGGTATGCCTTCGGCGGCGTCTACAGCGCTTCCAAGGCAGCGCTCTGGTCAGCCACGAACTCGATCCGTCTTGAGCTGGCCCCGAGGGGCGTCCACGTGGTCGGGGTCCACATGGGGTACGTCGACACGGCGATGGCCGAGCACGCGGAGGGCCCGAAGATGGCTCCGTCCCACCTTGTCCGGGCCGTGTACGACGCCGTCGAGGCCGATCGCTACGAGGTCATCGCCGACGAGCTCACCGCCGGGGTGAAGGCGGCGCTGAGCCTGCCGGTCGAGGCGCTCTATCCGCAGTTGCAGGCCGCCGTCGGCTGATCTGGCGGCACCACCTCACCATCAGAAGGGAGTGCCCCTCAGGAAGCCGTGCGCCGCCGCTACCTCACCCGTCGCGACGGCATCGACCTCGTACGCCGGGCGCGCCGCAGCTCCCTACGTAGAGGGCCCGTACCTACGTAGCGAAGTAGGTAGATCTCCGCTCGTGGACGCGATGGTCCGGGCGTTCACTGGATACCTGAAGCAGCCCACTTGCGAGGTAGCCATGAACACCACACCAGCGGCCCACACGGCGAGCACCACCGTTCGCGGCATCCTGTTGAAGCTCGCCAAGCAGCAGGACGACCTCGCCGCGCAGGAAGCGGCCGCAGTCCCCTACTGGACGCCCTGCCCGCCGTCCGTCCTCGGGCGTCGTGCCGCCGCAGAAGTCCTGCGTGCCCAGGCAGACGAGTACCTCCCCGCACTGATCGGCGTGGCGTCATGAACTGGCACACCGAGACCGTGCCCGTCGACGCCCTCGATCGACTCCTGGCATCCATCAGGGCGGCGGCCGGGACGATCACCAGCTGCAAGCCCACCGAGGATCGCGTCCAGGTCACCTGGACCGCGCTGTTCTAGCTAGCCCCACCGAGCTCGACCACCGGAAGGCGTATCGGCATGAGCACCAACACCAGGCAAGCGCTCCCCGAGAACGAGAGGTTCCTGCGGGACGCCTTCGGCTCGCCCCTGCGCGACGGGGCCTGCGTCCTCGACGCGGATCGCCAGGTCGGCTACGTCCGCCTCGAGTTCGGCACCCCCCGCGGCCCGGACTCGTTGTACTGGGACGGCTGGTTCAGCGTGACGAAGACGCGCAGCGGCCACCCGCTCAGCGGCAAGGTGATGCGCGGCAGCATGGTCGACCTGATCGGGCGGGCGTGACCGAGTACTAGCTGGCTGTCGGGTGCCGGGCGAGAATGCGAACCGCCCCTGACCAGCGTTTCCGCAGGTCAGGGGCGGTCTTATCCCTGTGGCAGGTAGTGGATTCGAAGCGAATCCAGCAGAGTTATCCACAGGTGGACTCTTGTGGACAAAAGTGCCTCTGACCTGCACAAACACTGATTCATCGCGTACCGTCCTGTGGACAACTTTGGACGCGAAATGCCTGCTGGATCGCACGTGGATAGCACGCGGATCGCACGACTCGGGATGAATCACATGACTGGAAGGTCGAGGCATCGGGGCTTCGGACACATCCGGAAGCTGCCGAGCGGTCGCTACCAAGCGAGCTACGTCGGCCACGACGATGCCCGCCACACCGCCCCCGAGACCTTCACCGCGAGGATCGACGCCGAGGCGTGGTTGGCCGCCGAGCACAAACGGTCCGAGGACCCGGAGAACTGGCAGGCGCCGCGGGCGCGCATCGAGGCCGCCCGGAAGGCCGCGGAGGCCGCGCAGCTGCCGACGTACGCCGACTACGCCCAGCGCTACCTCGCCGAACGCAAGGTGAAGGGGCGGGCACTGGCGCCGTCGACGGTGGACGGCTACCGGCGGATGCTGGCCAACTACATCAACCCGACGTTCGGCGACATCCCTCTCGACGAGATCACGCCGGCCATGGTCAACCAGTGGTACGACCGACTCCCGGCCGACAAGGAGCGGACACGACGCGAGGCCTACACCCTCGCCCGGGCAGTGATGACGGTCGCCACCGGCGCCCACGGACCGCTCGTCGGCCAGGTCAACCCGTTCGCGATCCGGGGCGGCGGCTCCGGCACCTCCCCCAAGCGCGAGCAGATCGCGACGGCCAAGGAAATCGAGGTGATCCTCGACCACATCCGGCCCGAGTGGCAGGCGATGGTGCTGCTCGCGCTGTGGTGCGGGATGCGGTACGGCGAGCTGACGGAGCTGCGCAGATCGGACGTCGACCTCGACAAGCGCGTGATCAAGATCCGCCGCGCAGTGGCGCGGGCCGGGCCAGGCAAGAAGATCGTCAAAGGCCCGAAGTCGGCGTCAGGGGTCCGCGACCAGCGGATCCCCGCCCACATCGTCCCGGCGATTAGGAAGCACCTGCGTACCTATGTCACCGGCCGCGACGGGCTGCTGTTCCCCGGAGCCCACGGCCAGCACCTGCACCCAGCCCGATTCCAGGGCAAGCACACGCACCGCGGCTGGTACGGCGCCCGTAAGGCCGCCGGCCGCGACGACCTCCGGTTCCACGACCTCCGCGCGACCGGTGCGACCCTCCTTGCCCAGCAGGGAGCGAACATCGGCGAGATCCAAGCATTCCTCGGTGACAGCACGCCCACCGCTGCCCTCCGGTACGTCCGCGCCGGCCAGAGCAGGATGGATCAACTCACCGACCGCCTCTCATCTCTCGCCGAGAGGGGCGGCTGGTAGGTCGTTCAGCCCGGGGTGACGATCCGGTCGAGCTCGAAGTGCATGGGGTCGGTGTAGCTCCAGTCGCCACCCCACGCGAATCCCCACCGCTTGAAGATCGCCACGACGGTCCGGTCGATCTCACCGCGGGTGCCGCGCAGGTTGCCCGGCACGTTCAGGTCGAGGGCGAGGCCGAACGTGTGGTTGGAGAGCGTGGTGGAGCCGGCGATGAAACGCGGGTAGTAGCAGCCGGCGTACTCCCCCGGGTTGATCTCGTCGGCCAGGCCGCGCGACTGGATCTCGGCGAGCGCGGCCCTGAGCTGGGGCATGAGGTACCTGTTGCAGGTCACCCGGCCGAGGATCGGCACCGCCTCGGTGACGATGTGCGACCGCACCCACGCCGGGTCGGGGGCGACCCGGCCACCGCCGATCGGCGTATAGCTGAAGGAGCCGACAGCGTCGGCGAAGGTCCCGACGAAGCTGACGTTCTGTACGACGCCCGGCTCGATGCCGGTCGCCTCGACGATGTCGAGGGCGGTGATCGACAGGTCCGGGTCGATCGCGCGGATCCGCTCGCGAACCGCCTGGGGCGAGACCAGCCCGGTCGAGATGACGAGCGCGTTGTCGGCGGGCAGCCCGAGCTCCTCACCCCACGCCGTGTTGACGACCGCGTCGATCGTGCCGACCTGGCCGGGCGAGAAGGCACCGACGTGGATGGCGCGCCGTTGGTCTCCGGAACCGACCAGGAGGTTGTCGTCATCGTCGATCGGCAGCCGCCTGGCCGCGGTGTCGAGGACCGCGATCTCACCACCGGCGATCCGGTCCCACTGGGCCTGGAACGTCGCGCTCTTGTGGCCGGCGAACCGCCGGAACCCTGCCGGGTCGACGGCGGCCAGCCTGAATACCCGGTTCTCGAGGGTGAACTCCCCGAGGGAGAAGAGCTCCGACGCGGCCACGCCGCGCCGTCCGTCGACCTTGACGCCGAGGATCCGGTCGACAAGTTCGCCAGGCAGGGAGTCGGGCCCGACGATCAGCAGGTCGTCCCCGGCCTGGGCCTCGTCGAGCTTGCCGGGAGGGTCGACGGTCAGCCGGTCCTGCGCCGCGGGGTCCACCTCGCCGAACGCTGCGGCGTTGGTGGGATCCAGGTCGGACTGCGGGTCGCTGGAGATGCTGCAGGCGGCGCCCAGCAGGGCGAGGCCCACGACCGTCGCCAGCCGAGCGCGGCGCTGCAGATCTCCCATCGATCCAGGGTCGCGGCCGGCGTCCTCCATCGACATGGGAGAAGTACGTAGATCCGTACGTGCTTCTGCTGGTCGGCGGCGTCCTGCAGCTGGACGAGGTCGCAGCCGTGGGTCAGCCCGCGTGATCTACGTAGTGGTGTAGGTAGAACTCCGCTCGCGGCGGGCCTGCCTCAGGCGTGCACTGGATACATCAAGCACCCACCTGCGAGGTAGCCATGAACAACCCTCCGACCGACGTCACCGGCCTCACCGTCCTGATCGGCGTGGCGTCATGAACTGGCACACCGACACCGTGGCCGCCGACGCACTCGAGCGGCTCCTCGCCATCATCCGCGCCTCCGCCGGCACGATCATCCGCTGCAAGCCCGACCATGGCCAGGTCGAGGTGACCTGGACGGCACTGTCGTAGGGAAGGCAGATCGGCCATGAGCACCTCCACCACCGACACTCCGACAGCGGTCCACCCCGAGAACGAGCGGTTCCTCCGGGATGCCTTGGGCTCCCCCTGCGCGACGGGTCCTGCGTCCTCGACGCCGACTGCCAGGTCGGCTACGTCCGGCTCGAGTTCGACACCCGCCGCGGCCCGGACTCGCCGTACTGGGACGGTTGGTTCAGCGTGACGACGACGCGGAGCGCCCACCCGCTCAGCGGCAAGGTCATGCACGGCAGCATGGTCAACCTGATCGGGCGGGCGTCATGACCTGGCACACCGCGGCGCGCCCGACAGGCCGCCCGTAGGTCGAACACCCCGGCGCCGGGCCCGATCGACGGCCCCCTGCACATCGCCTTCACCCGCGCTTCATCGCGCGCACCACCACCTGGTCCAACCACGCGTTCGACCGGGCGCACTCCGATGGCGAATCTATATTTTGAGATACGACGTCGCGACAAAGTATGTACAAGTGTCGTTGACCGTTGTAGCGTGACGGACACGCCTTCGCGTCCCGCGATCCCCACCCTGGAGACACCGATGACCAACAAGACGAGCCTGTTCTCCGAGCGCAGTCAGCGCGCGATCCTCTGGTGGGGGATCGGCATGGCCGTGGTCTACGGCATCGTCCTGATCTTCCTGTTCGAGATGGTGCCGCCGCCGAGCGCCGAGTGGTCGGCGGCACAGGTCGCGGACTTCTACCAGGAGAAGAGCACCCAGATCCGCTGGGGCGCCGTCATCTGCGGATGGACCGGCGCGTTCATGATGCCGATCCTGGCGGTGGTGGCGATCCAGATGGCGCGGGTCGAGACCGGTGGAGCCAAGATCTGGAGCGCTCTCTCCCTCGTCAGCGGCGCCATGATGTCGATCTTCCTCGTGCTGCCTCCCATCTTCTGGGGCGCCGCGGCCTACACGGCGGACCGCGACGAGGAGATCACGGCGATGGTGCACCAGATCGCGATGCTCAACCTGGTGACCTCCGACCAGTACTACATCTTCATGTGGATCGGCGTGACCGTCATCGCGCTCCGCCCGGCGACGCAGCTGGTCAAGCACAACCCGTTCCCCCGCTGGTGGGGCTACCTGTCGCTGTGGATCACGGTGATGTTCGAGGCCGGGGCGTTCGCCTTCGTCCCGAAGAGCGGCCCTCTGTCCTGGAACGGTCTGCTGGTGTTCTGGTCTCCGCTCACGCTGTTCAGCGTGTGGATCACGATCCAGAGCTGGCTCATCTTCCGCGCGCTGCGTGGACAGGAGGCGGCGAAGCTCGCCGCCGCCGCGGACGACGCCACCCTCGCGAACGCGGGCGCACTGCTGTGACTGCGGACGTCGAGGTCGAAACGAGCAGCGGGCCCGCCGTACTGACGGAGCGGGAGCGACGGCCTCGCCGCGTGCCCGGCGAAGAGGGCACCTGGATCTTCATCTTCGGCGACATGTGCGTGTTCGCCGTCCTCTTCTGCGTCTTCCTCGAAGCGCGGATGTCCGATGCGACTGGCTTCGCCAGCGATCAGGCCCAGCTCAACCAGAACTTCGGGGCCATCAACACGGTCCTGCTGCTCGTGAGCTCGTTCTTCGTCGTCCTGGCCATGCGGGCCGTCCACTCGCCGGCGCTCCGTGCCCGCGCACCGCGCCTCCTCGTGGGCGCGTGGCTGTGCGGCGCCGCCTTCCTGGTGGTCAAGGTCGTGGAGTACGCCGAGAAGGTCGACCACGGCATCACGCCGCAGACGAGCGACTTCTACATGTACTACTTCGTGCTGACCGGTCTGCACGCGTTCCATCTGATCCTCGGCCTAGTGGCCCTCACGGTGCTCGTCAACCTCGCGAAGAAGCCGGAGATGTCGAAGGGGCAGTTCGCCTTCTTCGAAGGCGGAGCGTGCTTCTGGCACATGGTCGACCTGCTGTGGCTCGTGCTCTTTCCCCTCGTGTTCCTGGCCCGGTGAGGACGATGACGACGATCAACCCCGATGCCGCCACCGACGCTCGTACGCCGGCAGACCTCCTCCGGTCGTCGGCCACGGCAGTGTGGCTCTTCCTCGTCGCGGCGACCGTGGTGTCCTGGGCCCTCGGCACCGACCACGGATTCCTGGACGACACCACGGCGGCCAGCGTCACTGTGCTGGTCGTGGCCTTCATCAAGGTGCGGTTCGTGGGCCTCTACTTCATGGAGCTCAAGGACGCCCCGCTCCCGCTGCGCGCGCTGCTCGAGGGGTGGTGCGTGGTCGTCTGCTGCCTCGTCCTCGGCTTCTTCCTCGCCGGCTGACCGGGCCGGCGTCTCCGCTCCATGAGCCCGACTAGCCTTCGCCCCATGGAGGAACCCGCCGCCGGACTGGCCCGCGCCGCACGCGAGGTGTTCGCCCGCTACGGGGTCCAGCGCGCGACCATGACCGACGTGGCCCGGGCAGCCGGCGTGGTCCGGCAGACCGTCTACAACACCGTGTCGGGACGTGACCACCTCATCGAGCTCGCGATCATCCAGTGCTGCGAGGAGCTCCAGGAACGGCTCGATGCCGCCGCCCGCAAGGACCCAGACGACGTCGACGAGGCCATGCTCGCGTTCCTCGTGCGTGCGGTCGAGGCGACCGCCGCCCACGCTGAGCTCAGCGAGCTGATGGCCGCCCTCCCACCCGAGCGGGTCCGCGAGGTGTTCGGCCACTCGCACCCGATGGAGGAGCTGATCCGGTCCAGCCTCCGCCCGATCCTCGAGCGCGCCGAACGGGCCGGCCGGCTCCGACCGGGCGCGACCGTCGACCACACCATCCGATGGCTCCAGGGCGTCCTGACCTTTGCCCTGCTCCACGAGGCATCCGATTCCGAGGCACTGCGGCGGCAGCTGCGGACCTTCGCGCTCCCGTCCGTCTTCAAGGGCGCACCGACCACCTGAGGACTGCTGGACCCTCTGCACCTTCGTGATCCAGCTCGCGATCTTCGGCGTGGTCATCCTCATGGACCGCCGCGAGAAGCCGATCTTCCCTGCGCTGGCTGGGCTACACGAACCTCTGGCTCTCCCTCATGTTCACGCCGGCGAGCTTCATCGTCTTCTTCAAGGACGGTCCGTTCGCCTGGAACGGGGTCTTCGTCTGGTGGGTCCCGGTCACGGCGTTCCTGGTGTGGTTCGTCCCCAACTTCGTGATGCTGCTCCGTGCGGTGGACGCCGACGACCTCGCCTGAAACTCACCGCCTCCATCGCATCAGTAGGAACGCGGTAGGTCCAGGCTGTGCTCGGCGACGAAGTTGAGGATCATCTCCTTGGAGACAGGCCCCATGTTGAGCATCCGGACGATCCAGAAGTACGTCGCCAGCTGGTACTCCTTGGACACCCCGTTGCCGCCATGCACCCCGATCGCGGCGTCGATCGCCTGCAGCCCCGACTCAGCGCCGAGGTACTTGGCCATGTTGGCGAGCTCGCCGACCTCGTAGCCCTGGTCGTAGAGCCGACACGCCTTGTCGGTCATCTCGACCGCAGATGTCAGGTGGATGTGCGCGGCGGCCAGCGGATGGGCGACGGCCTGGTGAGCGCCGATCGGGACGTCCCAGACCTGGCGCTCGCGCGCATAGCTCACGGCTTTGCGCAGTGCGTACCGGCCGATGCCCGTGCAGATCGAGCTGACAAGGATCCGTTCGGTGTTGAGACCGGTGAACGCCACTGCCAGTCCGCGCCCCTCCGCGCCCACGAGGTTCTCGACGGGGACCCGGACGTTGTCGAAGTGGAGCTGCCAGCTCTGCTCGGGCTGGTTCATCACCGTGTGGATGCGGGTCCGCTCCACCCCCGGCGCGTCCGCGTCGACCACGAGGACGGACAGGCGACCCCGACCGGTGCGCTCGTCCTGGCCGGTGCGGGCGACGACCATGATCTTCGAGGCGCTCTCGGCGCCGGAGATGTACACCTTCTGACCGCGCAGGACATAGCCGTCCCCGTCGCGGGTCGCTGTGGTCGAGATCTGGTGGGCGTTGGAGCCGGCGTCCGGCTCGGTGATCGCGAAGGACCAGCGCTCCTCGCCGCTGGCGATCGTCGGGAGCCAGCGCGACTTCTGCTCGTCGCTTGCGCTCCGGTCGAGGATCGTCCCGACGACGCCTGGCGAGAAGAGGATCGAGAGCCCGGGGACACCGGCCATCGCCGTCTCCTCGACCACCATCGCGATCTTCCGCAGGCCGGCACCACCGCCGCCGTACTCCTCGGGGAGATGCACACCGAGATACCCCGCCGAGCCCAGCGCCTGCCAGAGCTCCTGGGCGTTACCCCCGGTGTCGACCTGCTCCTGGAAGTAGTCCGGCCCGAACGACGAGGCAATCCCTCGCACAGCAGCACGCAGCGCGCTGTCCTCGTCCGAGTCGACCAGGGGCGTACTCACGGCAGTCACGGTCACGCGGATCACCTGACCTCCAGAGCTCGCCCCGGCTCAGAACCTTCGGCGATCTGACGGCTCAACGCAGTGTGGACGCAGTAGACCGACGCGCCGATCCAGAGGGCGAAGGTGACCAGCGGCACCCAGATGCCGAACAGGCCGTCCCACGCGAACGGACCGTCCTTGAAGAACAGGACCAGCCCGGCGGGAAGGATCATCAGCGACTCCCAGAGGGACAAATAGGCGTACCAGCGCGGAAGCACCGGGTTCGCCGACCGGTCGAGCAGGACACCGGCGCCGATGGCCACCAGCTGGACCCAGAGCGACCAGATCACCGTCATGAAAAGGATCCAGCCGAGGTCGTGGATCGCCCGGGTGACGTCGGCTGCACGGTCGTCGGCACGGAACGCGACGGCCATCCAAACCCCGATCGGGGTGATGAACTCCAGCGACAGCAGGGCGCACGACACCATCTGCGTGTCGGCCAGGGCCTTCGCGCCGTCGATCCGCTTGAGCTGGCCCGAGATCGCTGCGCCGAACGGCACGAGAAGCGCCGAGCCGGCCATCGAGATCACCAGACCGAGCTTGATGGCGACAGGGTTGTCGATGTACATGTCGGCGATCGCCTGGGCAGACGACTTCGGGTCCGAGGGCGGGAGGAACCCCGCGAGCACGACGAATGCACCCACCCACATCAGCATCATCAGGGGACCGGACCAGATCAGGACACGTTGAACACGAGCTTCCACTTCACACCGCCTCGGTGACGAGCTGGACCGCCGACGTACGTCGAGCGGCGTGGCGCAGCATCAGATGGGTCATGACGCCGAGCCAGATGACGAAGGCGACCACCGGGAGGTAGAAGCCGACAATGCCGTTCCAGGCGAACGGGCCAGCCTTGAAGAACACGGCGAGACCACCACCCGCGCCGGACACCGCGATCCAGAGGTTGAGGTAGCCGGCCCAGCGGGGCCACACCGGGTCCGGTGAACGGTCGATCAGTGCCGCGGCCGCGACGCAGCCGAGCTGGAAGACGTAGGCCGGGAACACCATGACGAAAGCGAGCCAGCCGAAGTCGGAGAGCATCCTGACGCTCTCGGCGCCCAGGTCGGCACGGAAGGTCGCGACGATCCAGAGCATGCTGCACAGCTGGAAGTACACGACGAGCAGCGTGGCTCCACCGAACTGGACGAGGGCCAGGATCGGTCGTCCTCCCTCGATGCGCGCGATGTGCACCGAGATGACGGCGAAGAAGGGGAAGAGGAAGGTGCTGAAGACGAGACTGAGCACCATGCCGGCCCGGATCCGCATCCGGTCCGCCTCGAACAAGGCCGACACCTCGTCAGCGGAGAGCGACGGGGCTGGCGGAGGGACGAACTCCGCGACGCCCACGAACGCGGCCAGGTAGAGAACGAGGAAGAGCGGGCCGCACCAGACGGCCGCCTTCTCGATCATCGGGCCCGGGAGCAGCCGATCAGACATGGACCGGATCCGCCGACTCGGCCTGGACCTGCTTCTGTCGGTTGATCGCCTGCAGCGTGGTCGCGCTCATCGCAATCATCCAGCCGAAGAAGACGGCGAACGGGATCCAGAACGCGCCGACGCCGTCGTACGCAAACGGGCCGGTGTGGAAGAAGGCGATCAGCCCGGCCGGGAAGATGAGGATCGCGCACCAGAAGTTGAGGTAGGCGACCCAACGCGGATAGATCGCCGGCACGTTGCGGTCCTTCAAGATCGCGACGCCGATGATCGCCATGAAGACGGCGAACGGCGGCCAGGTGAAGAGGAAGTCGAACCACACCCAGTCGTTCATGATCTGGATGATCTCCGGGTCGAGCGTCTCGGGACGGAAGGCGATGACCGCCCACGTCATCGGGATGAGGATGAAGAACACGTAACCGCCCCCGTTCAGGGCAAGTGAGCAGTAGCTCAGGATCGGGAAGCCGCCCTCCATCCTGCGGATCAGGACCGTGATTGCCATCGTCCACGTCGCCCAGAACGACCACGCCATGCACTGGATGAGGCTTCCGAGCCGGATCTCGTTCTTGCGCTCGATGAAGCGGTCCGCGATCTCCTGGGCCGTGAGGTCCGGCGACGGAGGTGGGATGAAGTGCATGAGCGCCCCTTGGGCGATCACCATCGCCACGATCAGCACGATTCCCGACCAGACCGCTGCCTTCATCAGGCCGGACTCGAGTTCGACGTTCTTTGCCATGACCAGCTCCGTGCTCGGGGACCCGTCGACCCGACGGATCCGGTTAAGATAGTGGCACTAACTTAACCGCCCACCGCTACTTTTGGAACAGCGTGACTCTAAATAGTTGGAAGGCCGCGCCAGGGCGCCGTACGGTGGCGCACGACGAGACGGAGAAGGGACCGATGGGCGCAGGCGCGAAGGATCGCCGGACGAGGCGTACCCCGGAGGAGGTCCGTGCGCTCGTGCTGCGCGCGGCACACGACCTGTTCACCACCCAGGGGTACCGCGGCACCAAGACGCGAGAGATCGCTGACCGCGCTCGGGTCGCCGAGCCGGTGATCTTCCGCCACTTCGGCTCCAAGGCTGAGCTGTTCGAGATCTCGCTCCTCGCCCCGTTCACCGACTTCGCAAACGCGTGGGCCGCGTCGTGGCGGGAGGACCCCCTCGAGTCGGTCGACGAGTACGAGATGACAAGGACCTTCGTCGAGGGCTTCTACGCGCTCGCTTCGGAGCACCGTGAGGTCCTGCACACGCTGATGGCGGCGCGAGCCAAGGACGGCGACCGGGCACTGACCGAGGTGGCCGACCGCGTCGTCGAGCAGCTGGCGTCGCTGCTCACGCTGATCCGCACCCTCCTCGACGAGCACGCGTCCGCCCGGGGCTGGGACGCACTCGACTCACCCGTGACCGTCGCCGTCGCCATCGGCGCGATCCTCTCCGTCGTGGTCTTCGACGCCTGGGTCTTCCCCGCCGGGCAGCCCCGGCCGGGCCGGGATCGCGAGATCGAGGAGCTCACCCAGATGCTGTTGCGCGGAGTGGCCCACCGACCTCGACCGACGGCCGGCGACGCGTCCGCGGAGCGTGGGTAGCAACGCTGCAGGCGAGGCTGCTATCGGCAAGGAGAAGGAGGCGACCTCCTCGCGGCTCACACCAGCGCCGGCTCGACCCGTGGCTCGTCGCCTGCTGCCAGCTCCTCGTAGTACCGCTTCTCCGCCTTGATCGCCCGGTAGAACTGCCACCAGGTGATGAGCAGGAACGGCACGTAGGAGCCGACCGGAAGGTAGAACCCGACGGCTCCGTTCCACGCGAACGGCCCGGAGAAGAAGAAGATGGCCAGGATGCCGGTCGAGCCGACGAGGGCCATCCACAGGTTGAGGTAGTAGAACCACCGCGGGAACACCTCAGGCCCCTGGCGCTGGGTGAGGCCGGCCATCGCCAGGCAGAACAGCTGCATGCTGAAGGTCGGGAAGAACAGCAGGAACTCGATCCAGGTCATGTCGCTGATCAGCTGGACCAGCTCCGGCGACCGGTCGGCCCGGTAGTAAGCACCCGCCCAGAAGATGAACGGCAGGATGAAGGCGACCGCGTTCACGCAGCCGGCCATGGCGGAGAATATCCCCCACAGCGGGAAGCGGCGCCCCTCCTCCAGGCGCGCGGTCTGGATCGCCACGAGTGCGGACCACGGGACCAGCAGCGTCGCTCCCAGCAGCCCGACGACGATGCCGAGCTTGACGAGGTTGAGGTTGTCGCCGTACTTGGCCAGCAGCTCGGCCCCCGACAACTCCGGGGACGGCGGCGGGATGAACCCCGAGAGCGGGGCGAGACCGACGAAGAACAGCACCCCGAACCCGACGCCGCAGGCCCACAGGCCGAGCTGGACCTTGTGGTGGACGAACTGCGCGGGAGTGATGTTGCTCATCGGAAGTCCATCCAGTGGCCGTGCGGGGTCCAGCCGATCTGGAAGGGCAGCTCGATCCGGCAGATCGGGCCGTCGCTCACGTCGTCGGTGTCGAAGATGAGGTACTCACCGCGCTTCTCGGCCCACCACGAGACCGGGACGATGATGTAGCCGTCGCCCTCGGGGGAGTCGATCTTGCGGGGCGCAAAGGTCGCCTCCAGGACGGCAGCCGGCTCGTTGTCGCGGATCTGGTAGGTCGACTCCGCCATGGTCTTCATGTTGGTAACGGTCAGGTTGTTCATCTTCATGCCGCTGCGCTTGACCACGCCACCCACCTGGTAGCCCCACTCGTAGCCCTTGCCGTAGAAGCGCTCGTCGACCTTGGGCAGCTCCGAGGGGCGGTCCGACAGCTGCTCGGACTTCGCCTTCCCCGTCTCGAGGTCGATGGTCCAGCGGCCCAGGTTGCTCTTGGCGATCGAGAAGAACAGGGCGATGTCGTCACCTGCCGTGAAGTCCTGCTCGAAGGGGAACGGCGGCCGGTTGAAGATCGGCCCGTCGAGCTGGAGCTCGTTGCCGACGACATTGGCCGACATCGTGTGCATGATGTACTGCGCCGGCAGGTCGGTCGTGATCCAGCGGATCTCGCCGTGCAGGTCGTGGCGCGGGATGAGCGCGATGACGATCGGGAGCTCGGGGTTCCACTCCCAGATGTTGAGGTCCTTCTCGAACCGCTTCTTGTCGGCCAGGAAGGGCTGGAACGGCATCACGACCCACTCCGGCGTCAGCCAGATGTCGTGCGCCACCGTGTTGTACGGCGCGTCCCACAGCTCGCGGGTGTCGACGCTGCCGTCGGGGCTGACGTAGTGCATGACGACGTACGGCGCCTCGTCGCTGTAGGTCCAGCCGTAGAGGACGCCGGTGTCCGGGTCCCACTTCGGGTGCGCGGAGAAGGTCGCGTCGCCGTACGCCGCTGGGGTGTGCAGGCCCGAGCTCAGCTTGGGCGACCACGGCACGATCCCACGGGTCTCAAGCGTGATCGGGTCGATCGCGATCGGGGGGCCACCCTGCTCGCTCGCGGCGAGCATCTCGCCGGCGAAGGGGAAGATGTTGATGTTGGCGACGCCGCGCGACACACCCTGGTTGCCCAGGTCGCGCTTCACTTCGCCGTACGCCGTGTCGCGCCAGTCGCCGAAGCCGCCGTCCTGCCACTCGAACATGCCCTGCTTCCGCGCCTCCTCGAGCACGTACTTCGGCGTCCGCACCCAGCGGTTCTTGAAGTTGGCCACGCCGTCCTCGAACGTGATCGCCTGGACCATGCCGTCCATGCTGAGCAGCGGGTTCGGGCCCTGCTTGGTGGGCCGCTTCCACGTCGGCCCGACGCGGTAGAACCCACCGGCCAGATCCTTCGGGATCTCGCCGTGGGTGACGATGCACTCGTCCACCGTGGCCTCGAACCGCATGGGCTGGAACGGCCCACGCAGCGAGTTCTCGGTCGGGAGGTTGTAGCTCATCGCTGCTCCTTGTATCGGCCGGCTGTCAGCTCGCGATGAAGAGGATCTGCTCGCGGTCGTACTCGTGACCGGGATGCTCCTCGGCGAGGTGCTGCTGGGTCTGCGACACCAGGTCGTCCTCGTCCACCGCGGTGATGCGGTGGCCACACGGACACGTCAGTCTGGTCTTCATCGCGGTCACCACTGTCGCTGGCTCGTCAGGTTTCTGAATCTGTCTGTCTCAATTTAGGTCGCCGCCGAGCTTCGGTCAAGCGCCGACCCCGTCAGATGGCCCCGTCCGAACCTTCGCCGGTTGACGCCGCGCATCCTGCCAGCGAGTATTAAGATCACTAGGATCATTAATCTGCACGCGGGAGTGTCATGGGCATCGAGATCAAGATCGAGCACCTCACCAAGAGCTTCGGGCGCCAGATGATCTGGGACGACGTGTCGCTCACGCTCCCGGCCGGCGAGATCTCGGTGATGCTGGGCCCGTCGGGCACGGGGAAGTCCGTCCTCCTCAAGACGCTGATCGGCCTGCTCAAGCCGGACCGGGGGTCGGTCATCATCGAGGGCACGGACATCGCCGGATGCAGCCGCGCCGAGCTCTTCGAGATCCGGCAGCTGTTCGGGGTGCTCTTCCAGGACGGCGCGATGTTCGGCTCGATGAGCCTCTACGACAACGTGGCCTTCCCGCTGCGGGAGCACACCAACAAGGGCGAGACCGAGATCCGCGGCATCGTGATGGAGAAGATGGACCTGGTCGGGCTCAAGGGAGCCGAGATGAAGCTGCCGGGCGAGATCTCGGGCGGCATGCGCAAGCGGGCTGGCCTGGCCCGCGCGCTCGTCCTCGACCCCGAGATCCTCCTGATCGACGAGCCGGACTCCGGCCTCGACCCGGTCCGCACCTCGTTCATCAACCAGCTCTTCGTCGACCTCAACGCCCAGATCGACGCGACGTTCCTGATCGTGACCCATGACATCCACACCGCCCGGACCATCCCGGACAACATCGGGCTGCTCTACCACCGGCACCTGGCGATGTTCGGACCCCGCGAGATGCTGTTGAGCTCCCAGGAGCCCGTCGTCCGCCAGTTCCTCAACGCGCAGCGGGTCGGTCCGATCGGCATGTCCGAGGAGAAGGACGCCGACGAGCTGGCTGCCGAGGAGGGTCACGAGCTGCCGCCGTTGCCGCCGATCCCACTCCAGCTCGAGCCCTCCAACGGCATCCCGCGCCGCAGCCAGCGCGCGCCCGGTGAGTGGTGCCGCGCCAACGGCGTGGTCCCGCCGGCCGGGTCCTTCACCGACTCGATCTCACCGAGCGCCATCGGCGTCTGACCGTGGCCGGCTACGACCCGCAGGCCACACTGGCGGCCATCACCGACAACGCCGTACCGATCGTCCTGATCGGGGGACTCTCCATCGTCGCGATGTGGGTCTTCTTCGTCGAGGCCGCGCGGATGAGCGCCCGCGACCGGGTCCCGCCGATGGCTCTGTGGATGACCGTGCTGTGGTGGCCCCACGACGGCAACTACCTGCTCAGGTACGACGACTGGTTCGGCACCTACGACCACTGGTTCATGCAGCTGTTCTGGTTCGCGATCATCGTCACGTTCGTCTCCGAGACGATCTACTTCGTCCAGACGATCAAGTACGGCCGCGACGAGCTCTCGCCCGGGCAGAGCCAGAAGGCCCACAGCCTGCGGATGCTGGGAGCGCTCGCAGCCGGAGTGGTCAGCTGGTCGCTAATCAAGGGCGCCCTGGACGACCCGCTGTTCCTGCTCTCGTTCATGGGCACGTTGCTCTGGGGCCTCCCGTCGGCCTCGGCACTGCTCTCGCGCCGGAGGAACAACCCGGCGGGCATGTCCCTGCTGGAGTACCAGGCGTTCAGCGTGATGACGTTCTGCTACTCGATCGCGTCGATCGGCTTCTTCGAGGACGACTTCTTCCACTCGGCGCCCTACGTCGGCATCTGCGTGGCGGCGTGCATCTGGAGTCTTGTCGTGGTCCACCAGCTGAAGGCCGCAGGCGCGCCCACGAGCTCCTGGGCGGACCGGAAGGTGCCCGCCGTTGTATGAGCCCGGCGCGATCCTCGGCGCCATCGACGACCACACCGGGCCGATCCTGATCGGCTTCGGACTGGCCATGGTGCTGCAGAACATCGCCATGGTGACGGCGGTCCTGATGACCCGCCGCGAGGGCTGGATCTCGATCCCACTCCCGTGCACGTTCCTCTGGTTCGCCCACGACCTCGGCGTCGTCGTCCGCTTCGACACCTGGTTCCACACCTACGACCACTGGTTCCTCAAGCTGTTCTGGGTCGGGCTGGTCACCGCGCTCCTCCTCGAGCTGGTCTTCCTCGGCCAGGCGATGAAGGTCGGCCGCAAGGAGTACCTGCCTGACGGCACCCAGGCGCAGTGGAACACGCTGCTCCTCGCCGGGACAGCGATGTTCGTGCTGGCCTGGGAGTACCAGAAGACCATCTGGGACGACCCGCTCTACCAGGCGCTGGCGGCGACGACGCTCTACGTGATCCCGCTGGCCGTCGTACCCCTGGTGCTGCGCCGCCGCTCGGCTGTCGCTCAGTCACCGGTCATCTACGGCTGCTTCGCCGCAATGGTGGTGCTGTGGTGGGCCGTCACGATCGGAGGGTACGGCGAGCCGTTCCGGACCTGGCAGTACGTCGGCTCCGGCATCGTCGCCTTCATCGCGCTGACCGCCGTGGCGCTATGGATCCGGAGGCTGCGTGCGAAGGACCCGGTCCCCACGTGAGCGAGACGTTCGACTACGTCGTGGTCGGCGGCGGTCACAACGGACTGTCGGCCGGTGCCACCGTCGCGGCCCGGGGGCGATCGGTCTGCGTGCTCGAGCAGCTGGCGATCCCGGGCGGCCTCGCCGCCAGCCACGCCTACCTCCCCGAAGCCCCCGGGCACCTCCTGAGCCTCGGCGCGATGGACGACATGTTCATGGCGCAGACACCGCTCGCGACCGAGCTCGGGCTGGCCCGCCACGGCTACGCGACGATCCCGCTCGACCATCCCTACGGCTGGATCGACGAGGAGGGCGAGACCCTCCTGCTGTGGCACGACGTCCGCCGCGCGGTCGAGGAGATCAGGTACTTCTCCCGCGCCGACGCTCGCACCTACGCCGACCTCCAGGGACCGGTTAACTGGATCATGGACCTGGTCGACCAGCTGTTCATCCAGCACCCGTCGGCGTGGGGCAAGCGGGACTTCGCCCGCTACCTGCTGCGGCACCGGCCCGACAAGGCCACTCGGAGACTGCTCGGCCAGCTCGCCTCCCTGAACGCCTTCGAGTGGATCGACGAGACCTTCGAGTCCGATGCGATGCGCGGCCTGTGGGCCTACTGGTCGAGCATGATCGGTCCGTCCGATGCCATCGGCAGCGGCCTACGTGCTCGGTTTCGCGGGCGTGCACCGCGGACCAGGCGTACTGCGGCCACGTGGTGGCATGTCCGGCGTGGCGCGTGCGATGCAGGGGGTCCTCGAGGAGCACGGCGGCGAGCTGCGGCTGAGCTCCCCCGTCGCAGAGATCGTCGTCGCGGATGGCCGGGCTGTCGGCGTACGACTGCAGGACGGGACGATGCTCCGTGCCCGGCACGGCGTGCTGTCGAACCTCGCACCGCAGGTGACGTTCGGCCCGCTGCTCGCACCCGAGCACCTGACCCGCGCCGAGCACAACCGGGTGGCGATGGTGCCGTCGAACTCGATCAACGTCGCCGCCTTCAAGATCGATGTCGCCGTCGGCGGACGGGTGGGCTTCCCGGCCGCCGAGAGGCGCCGCGCGCGCCGCGACGACGCCGACGTCCGCAAGGCCACACTCATGACAGGGACGCTGGAGGACCACGTCGCGCGATGCGGGTCGGCCTGAACATCGACGATCCCCCGGTCTACATGGCCGTGCTCTCCGCAGTCGACCCGACCATCGCTCCCGACGGCGGCGACGTGCTCTATCTCCACTCCAACGTGCCGCTGCGGCCGGACGGGGGCTGGGAGACCGCGAAGGCGCCGTACGCCGAGGCCGTCACCTGCTCGGCGACCCGCTTCTCGACGGCCTGGACGCCGAGGTCGACCGCGTCGTCACGACGCCGGCGGACTTCGAGAGCCGCTTCGCCGCACCCGCCGGCGCGTTCTTCCACGTCGACATGCTGGTCAACCGTCTTGGCCCGCTGCGCCCCGCGCGCGGCTTCGGCGGCTACGACACCCCTGTCGCCGGGCTCTACCTGGCCGGCGCGTCGTCCCACCCGAGCGGTGGGGTCACCGGTTGGCCGGGCCGGCTCGCCGCCCAGCACGCTCTTCGCCAGGAGCCGTGAGCCCGGTCAGGGCCCCAGCTGGGCCAGCAGGCCCGCGAGCACGAACTGGGTGACCGCATCGGTCAGCCGATCGGGGTCCCGGTTGGGGGTGTCGACGGCGAAGAGCACGTCGGTGAACGTGACGACGGCGAGGATCACGCCCATCCCGAGGGAGACAGCCATCTCGGCGTCCGGGTCAGCACGTCCGGCGAGTGCGGAGGCGAGGCGTCGTACTCCTTGTCCATGGGTCCCGTCGGTCGCGATCTCGCGTGGCCCCTGACTCTCAGCCAGAGCCCACGCGACGATCAGGCCACGGTGCGCCTGGACGAACCCGAGCAGCTCCACGACCAACGAACGTACCTTCTCCTCGAGCCCCGACTCATCCTGTTGGCCCTCCCACGACGCAAGGAACCGGTCGACGAACTCACGCCCAGGACCGATGATCGAGGCCTCGAACAGGCCCGCCTTCGACCCGAAGTAGCGGTAGACCAGGGTCTCCGACACATCCGCCCGCACGGCGACCTCGGCCAGGCTGGCGGCGTGGTATCCGCGTTCGGAGAAGACCGTCCGAGCGTGCTCGAGCACGGCGGCACGGGCCTCGCCCCGGCGGTAGGGACTGCGGCGGATCTCGGCCACGGGGACCTCAGATCCCCAGGGCGCCGAAGCAGTCGAGGTCGTCGATCGCCGTGGCGATCCGCTCGATGATGGCGAGGCTGATCTCGTCCGGCTGCATCTTCGGCTGGTACCACGCCCGGCCGATCGTGAACGCCCACGCCGAGTAGGGGTAGAACATCGACTGACGGTAGCGGAGCATCGCCTCGTCGAGCTCAGGGGCGACTCCGCCGGCGATCGCCAGGTGCTCCAGGTAGTGCTCGAGGAGCTCCCGCTCCCAGGCGCGGCGGTCGTCGGGAGCGCAGGCCGAGGCTATGAAGTACGCGACGTCGTAGGACCAGCCGCCGCGCATGACCGCCTGCCAGTCCGTGAGACCCATCGCTCCCGTCGCCGTGCGGTAGGTCTGGCCGGCGTGCGGATCGCCGTGCAGGAGCGTGGTGGGCATCTCGTCGGTGCACATCGCCAGTCCCACCTGGGTTCCGCGCCACATGCGGTCCGCCTGGCCGAGCAGCGCGGGCGGGATCACCGAACGCGCGCGGTCCATCCCTACCCTGCAGCGCCCCTCGAAGTCGAGCATCTGCGCCACGTTGTCGTAGTGGTCGGTAGGCGTCTTGAGGACCTTGAGCTCGGGCGACTCCCACCACGCCCCGTGGTAGGCCGCCATGTTGCGGAGGACATCCTCGACCTGCCCACGACTGAGCGGAGTGGTCGGCTCGACGAAGGTGGCACCCTTGGACTCCGCGATGTCCTCCAGGACGATGATGCTGCGCCAGGACCGATCGTCCACCGCGCCCCAGTAGCCGATCGGCGCCTCCATCTCGACGGCGGGCCGGAAGGTCATGAAGAAGCTGGTCTCGCCCGCCAGGACGTCGGCGCCGCCGAGGAGGAGGCGCTGGGTGAAGCTCGCGGTGCACTTCGTGAACAGTTGCGTCGGCAGTCCGGCGGCCGCTCCCGCGGCGTCGTACTCGACACGCAGGGCGGCGCGTTCCGACGTACCGCTCGATCCCCGCGGGCTGCGCCACGACACGACCTCGGCGCCCGGCACCTCCCGGCACAGGACCGCCGTCAGCCACTCCGGGGTCAGCGAGACGCCATTGCGCGGAACGTCGGTCCTTGCGCGCGGCGGCTTGGTCCAGATCTTCTCGGCGGCGACGTGCGCCCCGACGGTCACGGCTCGTCCGGCCAACCACAGCTGCCTGCTCACGCGAGAAAGTTTAGGGCGACCAAACTATCTTTGTGAAGGCTTACATCTCAAAAAAGAAGACTGGGTGCCACCCCGGCTGCCCCACGGCGGACATAGGCGAGCTCGGTCTGCAGGAACGCCATGCCACCGGGTCCCAGCTCGGCGAGCAGCTGCTCGTCGTGCGGCGCGTTGCGTGCGACCAGACCAACGCCGTGGAAGAAGGCCTTCTGCGCGGTCGCGAAGCTCACCCCGCCGCGCACGAACGCGCGGGCCACGGCTTGGGGAAAGACGTCCTCCGTGCCGTTCCTGACGGCGATCACGCCGGCGCGGTAGATGATCTCCCCGAGGATCCTGGGGAGTGTGTGGTAGCCGTTGCGCTCGATGATCCGGGCCGCCTCGACACCGCGCCCGGCCGCGATCGCCACCTTGGCGTCGCGGATCCCACCGGCCGATGCCGGCGGGACCGTGGCGAACGTGAGGATCCCGACAGCGAGCAGGACGAGGACCAGCGCCCGGACGACAGCGCGCGGGCCGATCACTGCCCGACCCCGTAGTCGGCGAGGTCGAGCTCCCGCATCCGGTTCCAGGAGTCCAGGTAGGTCCACGGGCTGCTGACCACGATCCGGCCCGCCTCGTTGCGGTACCAGGTGGTCATGCCGGGATGGGACCAGATGCACTTGTCGAGCTCGGCGTCGAGCTCCTTGTTGTAGGTCCAGAAGACGTCCTCGTCGATCTCGAGCTGGTCCACACCGCGGGCGAGCTCCGCCACCGCCTGCATGATGTAGCGGACCTGGAACTCGCAGGCGAGGATCGCGCTGCCGCCGTGACCGGCGTTCGTGTTCGGGCCGTTGAGGATGAACAGGTTGGGGAAGTCCGGCACCGTCACGCCGAGGTAGGCGCGAGCGTCGTGATGGCCCCACTGCTCCGCGAGGCTCTTGCCGGACTTGCCGCGGATCTCCATCGGCCACAGGAACTGCAGCGCCTTGAAGCCCGTCGCCCACACGACGATGTCGGCCTCGTGCAGGGTGCCGTCCTGGGTGAGGACACCGTCCGGAGTGATCCGCTCCACGTGCTCGGTCACCAGGTCGACGTCGTCGCGCTGCACGGTCCGGAACCAGCCGTTGTCCAGCAAGGGTCGCTTGCCGTACGGCGGGTAGTCCGGGATGCACGCGTCGTACAGGTCGGTCCGGTCGCCGAGCTGCTCCTTGATGTAGCGCGTGAGGAACACCCGGTGGCGCTCGTTCTGCTCGTTGATCGACTGGTCCATGTGGGGCCACTCGGGGTCGATCCGGAGTGAGGAGTGGAGGCGATCGCTGAAGTTCCAGAAGGCCCGGAGCCGGTACCAGCGTGTGTAGAGCGGCAGCCGCTTCATCAGGTAGAGCACGCCGGAAGGGACGTCGCGGTGGTAGTTGGGGTGGGGCACGGCCCACTGCTTCGAGCGCTGGAACACCACCACCTTCGCGGCGGTGCCGGCGATCGACGGGACGAGCTGCATCGCGCTGGCGCCGGTGCCGATGACGGCGACGGTCTTGCCGGCGTACTCGACGTCCGGGTCCCACTCTGCCGTGTGCATGATCGGGCCCGCGAAGGTCTCTGCGCCGGGGATGTCCGGGATCGCGGGTCTGTTCACCATGCCGACACCCGTGGCGAGGATGGGCGCGATCATGGTGGACCGACGGCCCTGGCGATCGACCACCTCGGTGCTCCAGGTCGTCGACTCGGCGTCGAAGTCGGCGCGCACCACCTCGTGCCCGAACATGATGTGCTCGCGGATGCCGTACTTGTCGACCAGCCGCATGAGGTAGTGGTGGACCTCGGGCCGCTTGGCGAAGAACCGGCTCCACTCACCGTTCGGCTCGAACGAGAACGAGTAGAGGTGGCTCGGGGTGTCGACACCGCAGCCCGGGTAGACGTTCTCCCACCAGGTGCCGCCGACCTCGTCGTTCTTCTCGACGATCGTGAACGGGACGCCCGCCCGCTTCAGCTTGATCGCCAGCGCGATGCCGGACAGGCCGGCGCCGATGATGAGCGCTCGAAATCCGCGCGGCCGGGGATAGGGCACGTCGACGTCGCGCGAGAGTACGCCGAGCTCTTCGGCAAGCAGCTCGCCGTACTCCTCCGGGATGTCCTCCACCAGGGCGACGCCCAGCATGCGCGTCACGTCGTCGGGTGACAGCGGGTGCTCCTGGAGCAGGCCCTCCTCGAAGTCGAGGATCACCCGGAAGGCGGCGGCGCGGATCTCCTCCTGGACGTGCGCGGGCAGCGAGCCCGAGTCGTTGTCGTCGAGGATGGGGCCGCGTTGAGGGCGGTAGGGCTCCGCGAGCCATTTGTCGTCACCGGTCAGGTGCGCGAGGACGAGAAGCAGGGTGGGGATGTTCGCTTCCTCGAGCGCCGCCGCCAGGCGCGCGCGCTCGCGGACGTCCTCGTCGACGGTCCGGTTGATCGTTTGGCTCACGGGATTTCCTTCCCTATCGGTCCCCGCCGTCAGCGGGGTCCGAGTCAATGAATGTGATCGGCTCAAAATGTCGGGGTGGGGTGCGGCGGCCGGCTGCTCCCCACAGCCGGCCGCCCTGCTCCCTCGCCCCTCAGGACCCGGTCCACCGGGGCGCTCTCTTCTCGACGAACGCGCGCGCTCCCTCGGCCGCGTCCGAGGACGACCGGACCGGGTCGGTGTAGGCCACCTGCCGGTCGAACGCCTCGTCGGCCGCCCAGTCCGCCGAATCGAGCGCGATCCGCTTCGCCGCGCGGACGGCGAGCGGCGCATTGGCAGCGACCGCGGCGGCGAGCTGCCGAGCGATCGCCAGCGCCTGCCCGTCCGGCGCGACCCGGTTGACGAGCCCCCAGCCCCGCGCCTGCTCGGCCGTGAGCGGCTCGCCGGTCAGGATCATCTCCATCGCGACGGCCTGCGGGATCCGGCGCGGGAGCCGGAGCACCCCGCCTGCTGCCGCGACCAGACCGCGCTTGACCTCGGGCAGTCCGAGCCGCGAGCTGTCAGCCGCCACCACGAGGTCACAGGCGAGCGCGATCTCGAGACCGCCGCCGAGCGCCTTGCCCTCGATCGCCGCGATCAGCGGCTTTTCGCACGGCTGCCGAACGATGCCGAACGCACCCCGACGGTCGTGGATCGGCCGCTCCTGGGTGGCCGCGAACGCCTTCAGGTCCATGCCGGCACAGAACGTGCTGCCAGCACCGGTGAGGACCGCCACGGCGATGTCCGGGCGCTCGTCCACCTCGTCGAGGCACTCGGCGATGGCGAGCGAGGTCGGCAGGTCGATCGCGTTGCGGACGTCAGGACGGTTCAGCGTGATCGTCGCGACCCCGTCCGCGACGTCCAGCAGTACGGCGTCGCTCATCGTGGTGACATCCGGATCGCGCCGTCCAGCCGGATGGTCTCGCCGTTGAGCATCCCGTTGTCGATGATGCCGAGCGCGAGCTTGGCGTACTCGTCGGGCTGGCCGAGCCGGCTCGGGTGGGGCACGATGCTGGCGAGCGAGCCGCGGACCTCGTCACTGAGGCGGTTGAGCAGAGGCGTGTCGAACGTTCCCGGAGCGATCGTGCACACCCGGATCTGCTTGCCGGCGAGGTCGCGGGCGGCGACGATCGTCATCCCGACGATCCCGGCCTTGGCCGAGGCGTAGGGGATCTGGCCGATCTGTCCCTCGAACGCCGCGACCGACGCCGTGAGGATGCAGACGCCGCGATCACCGTCGACCGGCTCGTTGCGGGCCATCCGAGCGGCGGCCAGGCGCAGGACGTTGAAGGTGCCGATCAGGTTGATTCCCACGACCTCGGAGTAGAGCTCGAGGTCGCCCGGCGACCCGTCGCGGTTGACCAGGCGGACCGCTCCCCCACGACCGGCGCAGTGCACCAGCGCCCGGAGCGGAGCCGTCGCCTCGGCCGCGTCGTAGACGGCGTCCATCTCGTCGACGTTCCTGACATCGGCAGGCACGAAGGAGACGCGGTCGCCCAGCTCCTCGGCCACCACCTTGCCGTCGGACGAGGGCAGGTCGGCGATCACGACGGCAGCGACGCCTGTCTCGAGGAGCCGCTTCACCGTGGCCAGCCCGAGGCCGGACGCGCCGCCGGTGACGACTGCCGAGGATCCTGAGAGGTCCATCTGGACCAACCTTTCGTATTTTGAGGCTTTGTGTCTCTATATTAGGGGGCACGACCGACAGGGTCAATCAGAGTGAGACCACAAAGCGAGGGAGCACCATGAATCCGGACGACCACCTGCTCTGCGACCGCCGCGACGGCTACGCCGTCGTGACGCTGAACCGGCCGGACCGGTCCAACGCCCTCAGCCACGCCCTCGTCGCCGACCTGCGGGACCTGCTCGAGAAGCTCGAGGCCGAGGACGACGTCCGGGCGATCGTGCTCACGGGCGCGGGCCGCGCCTTCTGCGCAGGCGCGGACCTGAAGGGTGGACCGAGTGACGCCGAGGACGTGATCCGGCGGCTCTACGTCCCGCTCGTCGACCTGCTCACCGAGATGGGCACGCCCATGATCGCCGCGATCAACGGGGCCGCGGCCGGAGCCGGCCTCTCCCTCGCCCTCCACGCCGACCTCCGGGTCGCCGCTTCGACTGCCTCCTTCAGCATGTCCTTCGTCAAGGTCGGTCTCGTCCCGGACGTGGGCGCATCGTGGCTGTTGCCGCGCCTCGTCGGAACGACCCGGGCCGCCGAGATGGCGCTGCTCGGCCGGAAGATCACGGCTGAGCAGGCGCTGGCCTGGGGCCTTGTCAACGACCTGGTGCCGCCGAACGACCTGCTGTGGCGGGCGACCGCCCTGGCGGCAGAGATCGCCGCCCTCCCGGCCTCGGTCGGCTGGGTGCGCCGCCTGCTCCGCGACAGCGGCGCCGCCACGCTCGCGGAGCAGGTCGATGCCGAGGCGACCGCGCAGGGTCACGCGCAGCGGCACCCGCACTTCGCCGAGGCGAAGCAGGCGTTCGTCGAGAAGCGGGAGCCGCGGTTCTGGTAGCGGCTCAGCCCTGGACCGCGACCCCGCTCGCGATCAGGTCCTCCACCTCGTCGACGCCCCAGGCGAGAAGGACCTCACGAGTGTCCCGGCCGATCGCCGGCGGCGCCTCAGGTACGGCGGACGCCGTACGGCTGAACCGCGGAGCGGGCGCCGGCTGCACCACACCTCCCACCTCGACGAAGGTCGAGCGCTTGGCGAGGTGCGGGTGGTCGGCCGCCTCCCGGAGCGACAGCACGGGCGCGACGCAGGCGTCGGTGCCCTCGAACAGCTCTGACCACTCCGCCTGCGTGCGCGCGGCGAACGCATCTGTGAGAGCGCGCCTGATCTCCGGCCAGCGCTGCGGGTCCGAGCGGTCGGCGGCCTCAGGCTCGAGCTCGAGAATCTGAAGGAGCTCGGCGTAGAACTGCGGCTCCAATGCGCCGACCGCCATCCAGCGTCCGTCGGAGGTCTCGTAGGTGTCGTACCAGGGGACGCCGCCGTCGAGCATGTTCACGCCCCGCTGGTCGCGCCAGAGACCGCCGGCCATCATGCCGTGCAGCAGCCCGGTCAGCGAGCTGGCGCCGTCGACGATCGCGGCGTCGACCACCTGACCCCGACCCGAGCGAGCGGCCTCCCAGCACGCGGCGAGCACGCCCATCACGAGGAACGTCGAGCCACCCCCGAAGTCGCCGACGAGGTTGACCGGCGGCACCGGCGCTCCGCCGGCGCGCCCGACCGCATGGAGCGCTCCCGTGATCGCGATGTAGCCGATGTCGTGGCCCGCGGCAGCCGCCAGCGGTCCGTCCTGGCCCCAGCCCGTCATCCGCCCGTAGACGAGGCGCGGGTTGACTGCCCAGCAGTCGTCGGGACCCAGCCCGAGGCGCTCGGTGACACCAGGCCGGAACCCTTCCAGCAGCACGTCCGCCTGCGCTACCAGGCGCAGGACGGTCTCGACCCCCCGCGGCTGGCGCAGGTCCAGCACGACCGATCGCCGGTTGCGCCGCAGCACGTCCTGCTCCGGCGGCACCGAGCTCCCCTGCCTGCCGGGACGCTCGATACGTACGACGTCCGCTCCCATGTCTGCGAGGAGCATGGCGGCGTAGGGGCCCGGCCCGATGCCGGCGAGCTCGACGACCTTCAGGCCGGCGAGCGGACCCTCCCCGAACCGGTCCGCAGCACCAACAGTCGTCACTCGGCGTACAGCCCCTCGATCTGGTCGGCGTACTTCACGTGGATGATCCGCCGCTTGAGCTTGGCCGTCGGCGTCAGCTCGTCGGAGTCGGGCAGCCACGCCGACCCGAGCACGGCGAACTTCTTGATCTGCTCGTTGCCGTGGAGGCGCTGGTTGGCGCGGTCGACGATCGCTTCGACTTCGGCCAGCAACGCCGGCGACTCCACCAGCTCCTCGAGCGAGAGGCCCTCGAGGCCCAGTCGCTTCGCGTGCACCGGTGCCGCCTCGGGGTCGAGCGTGATCAGCGCGGTCACGTACTTCCGCGCATCGCCGATCGCGACGACCTGACCGATGAGGGAGCTCTCGCCCCGGACCGCGGACTCGATGTTGGCGGGCGACATGTTCTTGCCCGCCGAGCTGATGATGATCTCCTTCTTGCGGTCGACGATGGCGATGAAGCCTTCCTCGTCGATCGACGCGATGTCGCCGGTGTGCAGCCAGCCGTCGCTGTCGAGAGCGTCTGCCGTCGCCTCCGGCTGCTTGCGGTAGCCGGCGAAGTTGAGCTCGCCGCGGCAGAGCAGCTCGCCGTCATCGGCGAGGCGGACCTCGACGCCCGGGAGCGGCTTGCCGGCGGTGCCTGTCTTGTAGTCGTCGACGCGGTTGAAGACGTTGAGCGAGCCCTCAGTGAGGCCGTAGGCCTCGAGCATCGGGACGCCGACGGCGCGGAAGAACTGGGAGAGCTCGGGGCTCGACGGCGCGCCACCGACGAACGCCGCCTTGAGGTTGTCGAGTCCCAGCCTGCCCAGGAACGGCGCCAGCCTCGGGAGGATCGCCTCGTGGCGCTCGACGAGCTCGGCGGCCTCGGCTGTCGGGACACCGCTGCCGGCCTCGACCGCGCGGACCCGCGCCAGACCGACTTCCACGACCTCCTCGAGCTCAGCGCGCTGTTCGTCGGGCTGCGCGGCGATCATGCCCTCGATCGCGACCTGCAGCTTCTCCCACAGCCGGGGGACCGAGAAGAACGCATCGGGGTGCGCGGTCCCCAGTGCGATCGGCACCTCCTTCATGTCCGGGCAGGCGGTGATCGTCGCGCCGTACCCCAGAGCCATGTAGTGCGCGGTGATCCGGCCGCCGGCGTGAGCCATGGGGAGGAACGAGATGATCCCGTCCGTGGGCATCGGCAGCGCGGCGTCGAGCGCCCTCTGCTCGGCCATCACCGTGCGGTGCGTCCACTGCGCGCCCTTCGGCGGACCCGTCGTGCCGGACGTGTAGATGAGGGTGACCAGGTCGTCGGGCCCGACAGCTCGCCACGCCGCCTCGAAGTCGAAGCCCTCGGCCGGCGCGGCCTCGACCGTCGCGAGGCTGACGGTGCCGTCGACGTCGCCGGCACCGTCGACCAGGATGACCTGCTCCACCTGGCCGTCGAGCGATGCGACCGCCTCGAGCACCTTGGGCAGGAAGGCTTGCTCGGTGACGACCAGTCGTGCGTCGGCGTTGGCGAGCTGGTGGGCGATCTGCTCGGCCGGCGAGCTGTTGAAGATTGCGAACGGCACCGCGCCCAGGTGCACGGCGCCGAAGTCGACCAGGTGACACTCCGGGGTGTTGGGCAGCATGATCGCGATCGTGTCCCCGGCGCCGAGCCCGGCGCCGGCCAGACCGGCGGCGATGCTCCGGACCCGGTCGCCCATCTCGGACCACGTCAGCTTCACCGACCCGTCGATGCTGCGCAGGGCGAGCTTGTCGCCGTACTGGGCGACGGTCCTCTGGAAGGCCTCCGGAACCGTGGCGGCGTGAAGCGGGCGGACGGCGGTGTCGTTCATCTCATTCTCCTGATCAAGGGGGTTCACTTGACGAGTCGCGCGAGGCGGCGCCGGGCGGCGCACCTCCGGTGACGACCTGACCCGGCGCCCGAGCCGGCGTCGCCAGTCGTGCATGCCGAGCAGCCGGAGCGCCTTGTCGGTCACGGCCGCCTTGAGCGGGGTGTACGGGTACCAGTGGAGCTCGCGCTTCAGGTCGACGCGCTCGCTCACGAAGGCCTGCTGCCGGCAGTACTTCCGGATGCTGTTGGCGCCTCCGAAGCGGTGACCGAGTCCCGACGACTTCCAACCGCCCATCGGCAGGGGGAACTGGAAGACGTTCGTCATCGCGTTGTTGACGTTCATGCCGCCGGTCTCGACCTGGCGGCCGACGCTGAGCCCGCGTTCGGCGTCCTTGGTCCAGACGCTGCCGGCGAGCCCGTACGGCGAGTCGTTGGCCAGCCGGACCGCCTCGTCCTCGTCGGCGACCTTCATCACCGGCAGCAGCGGTCCGAAGGTCTCCTCCGTCATCGCGAGCATGGTGTGATCGACGTCGACGAGGACCGTCGGCGGGAAGAACAAGCCCTTGCTGCGCCGCTTGCCGCCGGTCAGGACAGTCGCGCCCTTCGCGACCGCGTCGGCGACGTGGCGCTCCACGATGGCCAGCTGCTTCTCGTTGGCCATGGCGCCGTAGTCCGTGCCGAAGGAGCCCTGCTCGTCATGGCCGACGCGCAGGCGCTCCACGTTGTCGACGAGACGGGCGACGAAGTCGTCGTACACGGCCTCCTGGACGTAGACGCGCTCGACAGCCACGCAGGACTGACCGGCGTTGAACAGCCCGCCCCACACGGCGCCGCGCGCGGCGCGGTCGAGGTCGGCGTCGTCGAGGACGATCATCGCGTCCTTGCCGCCGAGCTCCAGGCTCGCCGGGATGAGTCGCTCGGCCGCACGGATCCCGACCCGGCGCCCGGTCTCGGTGGATCCGGTGAACTGGATCATGTCGACCTGCTCGACGACCGCAGCACCCGCGTCTCCCAGCCCGGTCGCGACACCCAGGACCGGCGGCGCGCCGATCTCCTCGTTCCAACCGCGCACGACCTCCGCCCACGCCAGAGGCGTGACCTCCGAGGGTTTCGTGAGGACGGCCGCGCCCGCCATGAGGGCGCCGGGCACGTCCATCATCGGCATCGCCAACGGGTAGTTCCACGGAGTGATGATGCCTACGAGCTGGTGCGGACGCCGGATCAGTCGCAGCTTCTTCGTCATGGCGGAGACGTTGTGCGGCGCCGGGGTCTCCTCCGCCAGGAAGCTCGCACCGTTCTTCGCGCAGTAGTTGATCACCTCGACGGCCACGAGGAGCTCGATCTGGGCATCGCCCCAGCTCTTGCCGGCCTCGCGGTGGACCAGGCCGAGGATCCGCTCGCGGTTGTCCACGATCCAGTCCAGCCACGCGAGCAGGTGCTTCTTCCGTCCGTCCGGCCCCAGCGCCTCCCAGGCGGGCTGCGCCTCTCGCAGACGCGCGGCAAGGCTAGCCACGTCCTCGGCCGTCATCTCGGGGACCGTGCCGACGACGCTCCCGTCCGCCGGGTTCTCCACCGCGATCTCCGCCGCCACTGTCACGCTCATGGGAGCAGGTTATGAGAATACTCGTCTCAATACAAGACTTATGAGACTGGATCATCGATAATGATGGTGCCGGACACGGCGACGACGCCACACGGATTATGAGAGAAGGCGTCGGTAATCTGGAGCCGAGAGCCGCGACGAGCGGCACCCGCGCACAGCTGCCAGGGAGACACCCATGACCGCAGAACCGACGCCGAAGAAGACTCGTCCGCGAGGACGCCCCCGCCTCGACATCGACCCCGATGCCGTGGCTGACGCCGTCGCCGAGCTCTTCGCCGAGGGCGGTCTCGAGGCGGTGTCGATCCTCGACACCGCGGAGAAGCTGTCCGTCAGCAGGGCGACGCTCTACCGCACCGTCCCGACCAAGGAACACCTGATCGGCATCCTGTTCGAGCGCAGCACGGGCGAGCTCACCCGCAACGCCCGGGCCACCGTCAAGGAGATCGACGATCCCGCGGAGCAGCTACTCAACCTGGTCCGGCTCCAGGTCGACGCCGCGATCCGGATGCGGCGCTACATGCCGGTGTTCTTCGGTGGCGGCGACCTCCCGCCCGACGTCTTCGAGCGGTGGCACAAGTGGAGCCGCGAGTACGAGAAGATCTGGGTCTCCGTCGTCAAGGACAACATGGAGAAGGGCGCCCTCGCGGACGCCGACCCCGTGATCACCGCGCGGTTGCTGCTGGGCTCGTGCATCTGGGTGTCGCGGTGGTACCGGCCCAAGGACAAGTACAGCCCCGAGGAGATCACCGAGGTCGCCCTCAACCTGGTCCGCGCCCTGCAGTCCCCGGCCAAGCCGACCGCCGAGAAGCCGGCGAAGAGGGCTGGCGTCCGCGCGCCGCGGAAGTAGCTCGGATGGATCAGGCGCGGCCCAGGATGAGGTCCGACGCCCGCTCACCGATCATGTAGCACGGAGCGTTGGTGTTGCCGCCGGTGATGCTCGGCATGATCGAGGCGTCAGCCACGCGCAGGCCCTCGATGCCGCGGACCTTGAGATCGGGACCGACCACGGCTCGTTCATCGACGCCCATCCGGCAGGTGCCGACCGCGTGCATGACCGACACGGCACGCCGCCGGATCTCCTCCGGATTGTCCTTGCGCACCTCGGTTCCGGGGTAGATCTCCCCCTTCACCGACGACCCGAACGCCGAGCTGGCCATGATCGCCCGAGCCATCTCGGTGCCCTCGGCCAGGACCTTGAGGTCGTCGGGCTCGTTGAGGTAGCCGTAGTCGATGACCGGAGCGACCGTCGGGTCGGCCGAGGCCAGCCGTAGAGTGCCGCGGCTCTTGGGATAGATCAGCGTGGAGAAGACGCCCAGGGAGGGGCGCGGGTCGGGCTTCTGCTTGCCGTGATAGCCGGCACCGGGGTCGGGGTAGCTCCACGGAATCGCGTGCAGCTGGATGTCCGGCACGTCCGTCGCCAGCGAGCTGCGGACGAAGCCGACCGACTCGAAGATCGAGTGGTTGAGGAAGGTGTCCTGGCCGACGAGGTTCTTGGCCATGCCCTTGAGGAAGAACCCGGGCGTCGACTTGTGCGTGATGGTCGAGAGGTGGAACGACAGCGGGTGGAAGAGGTGGTCGTGCAGGTTGTCGCCTACCGGCAGGTCCGCGACGCAGGCGATGCCGAGGCTGGCGAGGTGATCGGCCGGGCCGATGCCCGAGAGCATGAGCAGCTGCGGACTGTTGACGAAGCCGCCGGAGACGATGACCTCCTTGCCGGCCCGGATGGTCCGGCGACCGCCGCCGCGACCCTGGTCGATGACCTCCACGCCCACGGCGCGGTTTCCCTCGAGGACGATCTTGGTGGCGAGCACCTCCGTCTGGACCTCGAGGGTTCGGGGGGCGAGGTCGTGGACGTAGCCGCGCGTGGAGGAGTAGCGAATGCCATCTCTCACGTTCTCCTGCAGGACGGAGATGCCTTCCTGCTCCGCCCCGTTGTAGTCGTCGTTGATCTTGACGCCCAGGGCCTCGGAGGTGGCCTGGATGAACTGGTGCGTGCCCTCCTGGACGATCCGGCTCCGCGAGACCTTGATCGGCCCACCAGCACCGCGGTAGGCGTTCTCGCCGTCCTCGAAGTCCTCGGACCGCTTGTAGGCGGTGTTGACCTCGTCGGCCGACCAGCCGGCGTTGCCCTCGGCGGCCCAGGAGTCGAAGTTCGCGCGGTTGCCGCGCACGTAGACCATTCCGTTGACCGAGCTCGAGCCGCCCATGACCTTGCCGCGCGTCACCAGCATCTCGCGGCCGCCTGCACCAACCTGAGGCGTGGACCTGTAACCCCAGTCGAACGCCTTCTCGAGGCGCTCCTCGAAGTGCATGGGCGCCACCATGCCGGGCTTCCGCGTGAAGTAGCCGTGCACTCCCCTGTCGTCGGACCTGCCGGCCTCCAGCATGATCACGCTCGCGCCCGACTGGGCCAAGCGGCTGGCGACGACAGCACCGGAGCTGCCAGACCCCACCACCACGTAGTCGGCTTCATTGCTGTAGGTCGGTCGCTTGGGCATGGTCAGGATCCAACTTTCCGGTACGGCACGTGGCGCGGCGTCAGCCGACGCAAGGACGGGTGTGAGAGGCAGGTCAGGCTGGAGCGAGGGCGGCCAGCGAGCGCTGGTAGCCGATGATGCTGCGGTTCATGTTGAAGGCGACGGCCCCGACGAGCTCCCCGTTGCGGTGGCCCTCCGCCAGCAGGGACGGCCTGTCCGGGTCCTCCTCGACGATGGTCCAGGTGTCGACCGCCCGCAGGAACCCGGCCGACTTGATCTTCACGTTGTACTGGTCGGACCAGAAGGTCGGGACGGACGCCAACGGGGCGCGCTCGCCCACGGGCAGCAGCAGGTTGCGGGCAGCGAGGTCGGCCATGTCCCGGGCGTTGGACCAGTGCTCGATGCACGCGGCGCCGTCGGCGTGCCGGTGTGGCCACGCCGCGATGTCACCGGCCGCGAAGATCTCCGGTACGACGGCGCCCTGGTCGTCGAGCACCGCGCAGGCGGCGTCGCACAGGACGACCCCGCGGTCCATCGCCAGGCCGGCGTCGGCGAACCACTCGGAGTTCGGGGTGGAGCCGACGGCGACCAGGACGACCGTCGCCTCGAGCAGTTCGCCGTCAGTGAGGCGGACGCCGGTGACCCGGCCGTCGCCTTCGATGGCTTCCACACCGCGCCCGAGCCGGAAGCGGACTCCCTCCGACTCGTGGATCCGCGCGGCCCGGCTGCCGATCTCCGGCCCCATGACCGGCATCGGGTGCTCGGCGACGTCGACGATGGTGACGTCGACGTCCTCCTTGCGGAGGGTGGCGGCGACCTCGCAGCCGATGAAGCCGGCCCCGATGATGACCACGCGCGCGCCGGGGCCGATGTCCGCGCGGAACGCGGCGGTGTCCGCCAGGCCCCTCAGCGTGTGGACACCGGCCGCCGGAACCGCGCCCTCCCACTGCCGCGCGCGACGTCCGGTCGCGATCAGCAGCCCGTCGTAGGCGACCACGGAGCCGTCGTCGAGGACGACGGCCCGACGCTCGCGGTCCAGCCGCACTGCTCGGCGACCCAGCCGCCAGGTCACGTCAGGTGCCTCCCCCGGCAGCGCGCACTGCGCCTCGGTGAACGTTCCGGCCAGCAACTGCTTGGACAGCGGTGGCCGGTCGTAGGGCAGGTGCTCCTCGTCGGCGACCACCGTCACCGCACCGTCGTAGCCGGCCTCCCGCAGCGTCTGCACGAAGCGGAAGCCGGCCAGCCCCCCGCCGACCACGACGACGTCACGCACGGTCTCAACCCTCGATCGTGATCGCGGCGACCGGGCACATCTTCGCCGCCTGCGCGACGGTCGCCCGGTGCTCCTCCCCCGGCTCGGCGTCGAGGACCTGGACGACCTCGTCGTCCTCCCCGATGTCGAAGATGTCGGGGGCAGCGACGACACAGTCGCCGTGGACCTCGCATAGGTTCGTGTCGACGGTGATCTTCATGGCGTGCTCCTGCAGGTTTCCGCTTGCGCTGGGTTGATGGGTCCCGTCACCGAGGGGTGACGGTGACGGGCAGCTCGTAGACGCCGCGCGAGTAGGCATCACGCACGTAGCTGATGGGGCCAGCTGGCTCGATGTTCGAGGTGCGCTGGAAGAGCTCCTCGAACAGGATCTTCATCTCGAGCGCCGCCACGTGCTGGCCGAGGCACTTGTGCGGGCCGCGGCCGAAGCTCACGTGCGGGTTCTCGATGCGGTCCGGCTGGAACTCCTCCGGCCGGTCGAACACCCGCTCGTCGAAGTTGCCCGCGGCGAACAGCATGGCGACGATGTCGCCTTCCTTGACCTGCTTGCCGTGCAGCTCGTGGTCCCGCGTCGCAGTGCGGACCAGGTGGGTGAAGGGGGAGGCAATCCGCACCATCTCCTGGATCACCGTCGGCGGCAGGTTGTTCTGGTGCGCACGCATCCAGGCCATCGCCTTCTCGTTGCGCATCAGCTCGTGCATCCCGTGCGACATCGCGGTGCGCGTGCTCTCGGCGGCGCCGCTGGCGAGGAGCGCGACGTTGCCCACGATCTCCTCGGGCGACATGAGCGGGTCGCCACCCTCGCCAGAGGCCACCAGGCGCGTCATGACGTCGTCGGCCGGATTCGCCCGCTTGAGCTCGGCGAGCTCCTCGGAGTAGACCATCAGGTTGCCGATGGCCTCCATCACCTCGTCGAAGGACGCAGTGATCCGGGTATCGAACGGCGCGGCGAACTTGTCCACCCAACCGAAGAACTTGACCCGGTCCTCCTGGGGCACGCCGAGGACGTCACCCAGCGCCTCCATCGGCATGTTGTGCGCGATGGTGTGCACGAAGTTGAACGTGCCCTTCTCCAGGGCGTCGTCGACGACGTCCTTGGCGTACTGGCGGAACTTGCCCTCGAGCTTGCGGACGTAGCCCGGCGTGAATCCCTTGGCGAGGACCTGGCGCTGGCTCCGGTGGCGCTCGCCGTCGGTCGTCAGCATGGCCGGCATGCCGCCGTTCTTCGGGTCGATCGGGACGACCTGCCAGATGTTGACGTAGCCGCGGTCGGCCGCATACAGCTCGGTGTTGCGGTCGACCTCCCAGATGTCCTCGTTGCGGCTGACCACCCAGGCCCGATCGATGAGCATCGGGTCATCGAACTCCTGGAGGTAGCACGGCTCCTCGTCACGGAGGTGGCGGTACTGCTCCAGCGGCAGCCCGAACGTCGTCGGGTCACCCTCGGCGTAGGTGTCGTAGTCGAAGATCCGGAGCTCCGGAACGGCGGTGGTGGTCATCAGCAGCTACCTCAAAGTATTTTCTAGCCCGTGTGTCTCATAAAGATACTGGGTGTCTCAAAAGGGTGTCAATGCACGCTGACACCCGAATCGGACGGGGATCAGGACTCGCGCCCGATCGAGACCAGGTGGCTGCGGTAGAGCTCGTAGGCCGGCTGGAGCGCAGGCACCAGCCCCATGAGCTTGGCGACGCCGCCGGACACCTTGATCTTGCGGCGCGCGAGGGCGACCGGGAGGTTGAGCTGGCCCATCCAGAACTTGTGGCCGTCCTCCGCCGACATGGTCAGGTCGACCTCGGCGGTGCGGCCCTCGGCGTCCTCGCCCACGTAGAGGACCGGCGGGTCGACGGTCGCGTCCAGCAGGAAGACCCCGTCGGGGTCCTCGTGCGCGACCTTGAACGAGGTGTTCGCCGAGACGAACTTCTTCCCGACGACCGGGTCGGTCGTCAAGGACTGCATGAACGGGGTGAAGACGGCGTACATGTCGTCGGACGACGTGAAGACGGTCATCGGGGTTCCTCTCGAGATGGGTGGGGTGGGCCGGCGGCGCCGGTCCGGTCAGACGGGTTCGAGGGCGCTGATGCGCCACTCGCCGTCGACGTACTTGGCGGTGACGGCGAGGCGGCTGCCCGAGACCCGCGGCTGGGCGAGCTCGGAGCTCCGCGTGGTCACGTTGACGAAGAGCAGCAGCTCGACCTCGTCGTGCTCGGCGGAGACCACGCCGCTGGCGGAGACGCGGGCGTCGGTGACGACCTTGACCTTCTTGGCCGCGGGGGCGATCTCGTCGGTCACCAGGGACGTGTAGTCGTCGGCGAAGGAGCCGGTCAGCCAGTCGCGCTCGCGGGCCAGGTCGTCCTCGATGTCGCGGTAGTCGTAGCTCAGGAGCTGCTCGACGTGGGCGACCACGTCCTTGCGGGCCTGCTCGCCGCCGTCCTCGTTGGAGTCATGGCGCGCGTTGGCAGCAAACAGGAAGGCCGCGACGGCGAACAGGACCAGGGGCACCAGCCACGGCCGCCAGCCGCCGGGGATCCTCCTGCTGAGAGTCAGCGAGGGGGTCGGCCGGGTGACCCTGACGGCGCGCCGCCCGGGCTTCGACTCGGTGTTATCGACGGTGTTCTCGCCAGTGTTGTGGACGGTGTTCTCGAGGGTCTGTGTTGGGTTGCTCATGCGACGAACTCCATTCCGGTGATGAGCCAGCGGTCGCCGTTGCGGTCCAGCTCGACCCGGACCCGGTAGTTCTTCGCGGTCGTCTTGTCGCTCTTGCCGTGGGCGACCTCGGCCGAGGTGGCGACGAGTACGACGGCCGTCTCACCGTCGTACTGGTCGACGGCCACGGACTTGACCTCACCGGTGGCGCGGATCTTGTCCTCGTTCACCACGTCGGCGAAGGTGTCGGCGAACCCGTCGAACTGCCGCTTGAAGTCGCCGCTGAGCCGTTTGCCCATCGCCTCGAGCTTGTCGTCGATGGTCTCGGAGTCCAGGGTGGTCAGGTCGAGCACCTGGTCCCGGGCGACTGCCACGGCCTCGTCGCGCCGATCGTCGTCTTGTCGGTCCTGGTACCAGACCATGCCCTGCCAGACGATCGCGGCGACCGCGGCCAACGTGACGACGAACAGCGCCGTGCGCGAGTCGAGCCCGGACAGCTTGGGGAGCTTGATGTTGGGCTTCATTTCTTCACCAGTCCTCGAACGAGTTCTTGCCAGGTCGTGGCGCCGGGTGGTTCGCCGGCGAGGAGGTAGGAGGTCAGGCCCAGCTCGACCGAGCCGGTCGGAGCCGGCTCGTCGCCGGCCTCGTACGCCGACCGACCGGTGCCGTCGAGTGCCGAGGTCTGGTCGAAGTGCAGGCCGCAAAGCGCTGCTGTGGCGCCGGTGCCTCCGTTGGGGCAGGGGTGGTTGCGTGCGCCGCGAGGTGCTCTGATGTCGTCGGGAGCGACCTTGCACCACGAGTTGTTCGGCGGGTCGGCGGGCGAGAGGTCGTCGGGGTTGCGCATCTTGTCCGCGTCCTCGAAGCCCTCGGTGCAGGTCGGCGGGTCGAGGCCGGCCTTGAACCACAGGTTGGCCGCCGACCTGGTTCCGCTCCGGCGCGAGACCGGGATGGCGGCGTTCACCGACGTGGTGACCGCGGGCAGCACGATCAGCAGGTGCTCGACCCCGTCGCGGTAGACGCGCAGGACCTCGCCGACCTCGGCAAGCTCGGCGACCAGCCCGGGCGCGACGCCGGTGAGGTCGACGGCGAATCCGCCCATCGCCTCCATGAAGGGCGCGCCGGCCTCGATCAGCCCGCGGAGGTCGTCGTCGTTGGCCTCGAGCTGGCCGGTGAAGGAGTCGAGAGTGGAGGCGTAGGAGCGGATCGCCGGGTCGAGCTCTTGCTGCGTGCCGAGAACGGTGGTGGAGTCGTCGATCAGCTGGAGGGTCTGCGGGAGGTTCTCGGCGGCGGCGACGTGGAAGGCGCTGCTCGCGTCGATGAACCGGCCGAGGTCGTCGCCCACGCCGTCGAGGGCTGCGTCGAGCTCGGCGACCACGGTGCGGAGGTCCTGGCGTGGGATCGAGGCGAGGAGGTCGTCGACCGAGGTGAGCAGGCTGTTGGTCGTGGTCGGCAGCACGGTGCGGTCGGCCGGGATGTTGGCCCCGTCTTGGAGGTGCTCGGTGGACGGGTCTGCGGGCGGGAGGAAGTTGACGTACTGCTCGCCGATGACCGATGCGCTGCGCACCTCGACCGTCGAGTTGGCCGGCAGCTGTGTGCCGTCGTCGACCTGGAGGTGGGCGACCACGTTGCCGTCGTCGGCGAGTTCGACGTCGGTGACCTTGCCGACCTCGACCCCGCGGTAGGTGACCATGGCTTGGGGGTAGAGCCCGCCGGCGTTGGTCAGCTCGACGGTGAGGTCGTAGCGGCCGATCCCGACCTGCTGGGGCAGCCGGACGTAGTAGAGCGCGGTGATGATCAGCGTGACGGCGGTGATCGCGACGAAGACCATCAGTTTGGCCTTGGTGACCTTGGACAGCATCAGTTGCCTCCCAGGAGCGGGTTCAGGAGACCTGAGAGGCCGCCGTTGTCATCGGCCGCGGGCTCGTCCTGGTTCTCGTTGCCGGGTGACCGGTCACGACCCCCGTCACGACCACCTTCACGGCCGGGGTCGCGGCCGCCGAGGAGCCCGTCGACGCCGTCGAGGAGCCCGTCCAAGGGGTCGGTGGACAGCGGGTCGTCGGCATCGACAGCAGGGCCGGTTGGTGATCCTTCGAGGACGGCCGGGAAGAGCCCGTCCAGCGGCGTTCCGCCGAGCCAGTGGTCGGTGAGGTTGCCCGGGCTGACCTCGATCTCGGAGATCAGGTTCATGTAGTCGCCGTAGATGACGTTGTCGGCGGCACGGGTGTTGAACGGGTAGGTCAGGCCGTCGAGGCTGTCGGCGAGGGTGTCGCCGTGGTCGGCGAGCTCGCGGGTGATGACGGCCAGGTTGTCCAGGTTCGCCTGGAAGTCCCGCTTGGTGCCGCTCACGACCCGGTGCGCGACGTGACCGAAGTCGTCGAGCGACTGCAGGGTGCGGACCAGCTGGCGACGCTCCTGGCTGATGGTCCGGAACCCGCGCGGGAGCTCTTCGAGGAGCCGTCCGACCTTGGTCTTGTCCGACACCACGGTGCGTGAGATGCGGTCCAGCTGGGTGAGGGTGGCGGCGATGTTGTCGCGCTGGCGGTCGAGCCGGGAGGTGAACCGGCTCACGGTCGTCATGAAGGAGCGGATGTCCTTCCCGCGGCCGCCGAACGCTGCGTTGAGCTCGTGGGAGATGGTCTGCAGCTGCGGGAGGCCGCCGCCGTTGAGGAGCAGCGAGGCCGCGGTGAGGACCTCTTCGGTCTCGGGGTAGCGAGAGGTGCGGTCGAGGCCGATCTCGTCGCCGGACTCCAGGTAGTCCGCGTCCCAGGCTGCCGGACGGTTGGCGGGGTCCTTGAGCTCGAGGTACTCCGCGCCGAGCAGGCTCTTCTGGGCGATGCTGGCGGTGACGTCGGAGGGCACCAGGACGTCTCCCTCGAGGCCGACGGTGAGGGTCGCGACCCAGTCGTCGAGCTCGATCTTGCGGACCGAGCCGATCGTGACCTCGCCGTACTTGACCTCGGAGTTGGGCACCAGGTTCGCCGCGTTCTCCATCTCCACGGTGATCTCGATGCGATCATCGCCCCCACCCTTGGTGAACGGCAGCGCGATGGAGTTCAGCCCGGTCCAGCTGCAGCCGGACAACGTCAGCGCGAGGAGCACCGCGACGAACCCGGTGCGCACGGTGCGCACGGTGGCGATCGTCTTCATCGTTGCCCTCCCAGGAGCTGGTCGAGCCCGTCCAGCAGGTCGGCGTCGTCGGTCGAGGGCGTCCTGGTGGTGCCGTCGAGGGTGTTGCCGTCGCCGGGATCGGCGACCCCGCCGTCGCCGGCGTCGTTGTTGGTGAAGCCGCCGATCCCGACCGGGGGGCCGTTCATCGCGAAGTACTTCAACAGCGGGCCGAGCGCCTCCTGGCACGCCGACCGGTCCCCGCCGGCCGCGAGCAGGGCCCCGCAGATGATCTGCGCCGGCGCTTGGAGGTTGTTGGCCGCGAGCGCGCCGGTGATGAGCGTGCCCGTGCTGCCGCGCGGGTCGAGGATCCGGTAGAAGTTCGAGAGCCCGATGGGCGCCGCCTGGAGGATGTCGGCGATCTGCTGGCGGTTGCCGGCCAGCATCGAGGTGGTCGTTCGGAGCTCTCGCAGGGTGCTGACGGTGAGGTCCCTGTTGTTCCGCACGAACGCATTGACCTCCTCGAAGGCCTGGTGCAGACCGGTCAGTGCGCCCTCGAGGGCGAACCGGTCGCTGTGCAGGATGGAGGCGACCTGGGCGAGCCGCTGGTTGAACAGCCGGACCTGGGCGTCGCTGCCCTTGATCGCGGTCACGAAGACCTGGAGGTTCCGCACCGTCGCGAACAGGTCGCCACTGTTGTCGGCCAGCGTGCTCATCGCCTCCGAGACGTCCGCGATGGTGCTGTTGAGGCTCGCGCCGTTGCCTTCGAGGAACCCGGCCGTTGCGGAGATGAGGTCGCTGGTCGCCCCGTCCTTGTTGGCGCCGGTGGGACCGAGGGCGGTGGAGAGCTCGACCAGCTGGTCCTTGATGTCGTCCCACTCGACCGGGATCGCGGTTCGCGACACCGGGATCGTGGCCCCGTCCTGGAGCGGGGACTCGCCCGAGTCGATGGTGCCGATGGGCCCGAGCACGATGGAGCGGACCGAGACCAGGGACGGCGCGACGACCGCGGCGCGGACGTCGGAGGGCACGGGGTGGTCGGAGTCGATCTCGATGACCACCTTGACCCGGTCGGCCTCGGGCTCGACCGACTGCACGGTGCCGATGGGCACTCCGAGGGCGGTGACGTCGTCGCCGACGTAGATCCCCTTGAACTGGGCGAAGTAGACCGTCACCCGCATCGATCCGGGATCGGCGAGGGCGAACGCGCCGCAGGCAAGGACGACGGCGACCGCGACCCCGACCTTGATGGCCTTGCTGTACTTGCGCAGGTGCTCACGCATCAGAACGCCCCCTCCCCTTCGAGCAGACCGGCCAGGCCGCCGGTGAACAGGTCCTCGGGGGACCCGATGTTGGCCACGTAGGCCTGGAAGAACGGACCGCTGGCCACCGACTCCCCGAGCGACCGGATGTAGCCGCCGGTGCTCTTCAGCGCCAGCTGCAAGGTGTCGCGGTAGTCGGTCAGGAGCTCCGCGGTGTCTCTGAGCTCGGTCAGCGCCGGCTTGAGCGAGAGCTCGTTGTCCCGCGCGAGACCGGTCAGCTGCCGGGCCGCCCGCTGGACGTTGCGCAGCAGGTCGCCGAGGATGACGCGGCGCTGCGTGAGCTCCTCGAACAGCAGGCTGCCGTCGCTCATGATCTGGGTGATGTCCTTGTTCCGGTCGGCCAGGATCGTCGACACGCTGCTCGCCCGCTTCAGCAGCGTCTGCAGCTCGGCGTCGCGGCTGCTGAGCGTGTTGGAGAGGGCGCCGACCCCCTCCAGGGCGCTGCGGAACTCCTCCGGGGTCGCGGCCAGCACCTCGCTCACCGACTCGAACGCCTTCGCCAGCCCGTCCTCGTCGATCTCCGAGGTCGCGGTCGTCAGCTCCCCGAGCTCCTCGTTGACCGCGAACCCGGCGTCGGTGCGCTCGCGCGGGATCTCGTGCACGTCGCCCTCTCCCGCCGGCTCGACCGACAGGAACTTGCTGCCGAGCGCGTTGTCGCTCTTGACGATGACCAGGGTCTCGTCACCGAGCTCGAGGTCCTCGAGGCCGAACGTCACCTCGACGTGGTCGCCCTTCAGCTCGACTCCGTTGACCTTGCCCACCTTGATGCCCGCGACCCGCACCTCGTCACCGGAGCGAAGACCACCGGCCTCCGAGAGATCCGCGGTGTAGCTCGCGTTCCCCACGAGCTCCAGGAGCTTGCCGATGTTCAGGGCACCGGCGAGCAACAGGGCGGTCAGGACCAGCCCGACGAGCCCGATCCTCCCCAGGTCCATCTCGCTGAACGCCTTGCGCTGCGGCCGCCGCGTACGACGGCCGGTCTTCGGGCCGGTCTTCGGGGTGGGCTTGGTGGTGGCCATCAGCGCTGCACCCCGCCGCATCGGCCCTTGTCGTCGATCGTCCACGGGGTGTAGACGTCCAGGTCCTCACCGGGCAGATCCATCTTGAGCTTGACCCCGCACAGGTAGAAGTTGAAGAAGGAGCCGTAGGCCCCCAGCCGGCCGAGCTTCCGGGCGAACGAGGGGTAGGTGTCCAGGACCTCCCGGATCTCGGTCTCGTTGAGGTTGATCGCCCGCGCGAGCTCACCCATCTGGTCGATGTTGGCCTTGACGCCGGGCCGGATCCGCGCGAGCAGATCCGCGGTGTCGGCCGCAGCCACGTTGATCGAGGCCAGCGAGCTACCGATCGCCTCGCGGTCCTCGGCGAGGCCGTCCATCAGGTCGGCCATACCGACCACGAGGTCGTCGAGGTCCTGGTGGTGACCATCGAGCACGCTCAGCGCCTCGGAGAGGTGGGTGATCGTGCGCCCGATGATCCGGTCCCGGTCCGCGAGCCGGGAGGTGAACGAGCCGACGTTCGCCAGCATCGCCTCGACGGCGCCGGCCTGGCCCTGGGTCACGTTGAGCACGTTGGTCGCGAGCTCGTTGACCTCCTCGGCGTCGAGGGCCCGCATGAGCGGGTCGAAGCCCTGGAAGAACTGGTCGAGGTCGAGCGCCGGGCGGGTCTGCGTCAGGGGGATCCGGTCGCCCTCCGCGAGCACCGCTGCCTTCGCCTCTGCGTTGGCGTCGTTGCCCGGCATCAGGTCGAGGTACCGGTCACCGGTCAGGTTCGCATACCGGATCCGGGCCTGCGTCGCCTCCGTCAGCGTGACGTCATCGGCGACGCTGAAGCGGACGACAGCGTGCCGGTCCTCACCCAGGGCGATCGACTTGACACTGCCGATGGCCACACCGTTGCCGCGCACGTCGCTTCCGACCGTGAGGCCGGAGGCGTCGGTGAAGACGGCTTCGAACTCGGTGCTCGGCTGGATCCGTACCCGGCCGAACACGATGCCGACCATCGCGATCATCAAGCCCATCGACACCACGAACGCGAGCACCTTGACCAGCGGTCCCTTGTTGATCCTCACTGCTCGGCCCCCTGGAGTGCCGGCAGCAGCGCGGAGAGCACATCAGTGCCGAACCAGTCCCCGACCAGGTCGGTGTAGACCTGGAGCGGGTCGTCCGCCGGGCCCGCCGGGCTGCCGGTGCTCGCTTCTGAGTAGGTGCCGGCGGTGCCGTCGTCGAAGTCGATGTGCGGGACCGTCGGGTCCGCGGCCGTCGCCTCCCGGTAGCACGCGGGCCCGACCCCGGTCACGAGCTTCGGCCGGTTCTCGGCCAGCGTGTAGGGCTCCGCCGACGGCAGGAACCCGGTCATCGCGTAGAAGTAGTGCTCGTCCTCTGCCGGGTTGCCGAAGAACTTGTCGAAGATGTGGATGTGCTTGTTGAGCGACTCGATGATGCATCCCACGGCCGGCGCGTACTCCGCGCCGAGACCGCTCACCGGGAGCCACTGCTCGTTGAACGCGAGCAACGGCTGCTCCAGCGCCAGCAGCAACGCCGCCGCGGCATCGGCGGCCTCCACCGTGCCACCGAGCAGGGCGTGGAGCTGATCCTGCCGCGCGGTGAGGGTCTCACTCGTGGTGGCGAAGTTGTCCCCGGTGTCGATGAGCTGGGGTGCCACGTCCGCGTAGGTGTCCAGCACCCCGGGCGCCGCCGCCAGGTCGGTCTCCAGCGCCCCCAGGTGCGGCTCGAGCGCCCCCAGGTAGCGGTCCCAGTCGGTGAAGAACTGGCCGAAGCGATCCCCGCGCCCGTCGAGTGCGGTCGAGGCCGCGGTCAGGGTCGAGTTGAGCTTGGCCGGTTGCACCGCCTTGAGCACGTCGAGCCCGTGGGCGAAGACGTCGTTGACCTCGACCGTCACCTCGCTCGCCTCGATCACCTCGCCGTCGCCGATCGCGTCAGCGGCCGACCCGCCCTCCGGGATGCGGAGGTCGACGAACTTGGCACCGAACACCGTCGTCGCGCGGATGCTGGCGACGACGTCGGCAGGCACGCTGTCGGCCTTGTCCGCCTCGATCGCCACGGAGACCCTCACCCGACCGTCGTCGGTCAGCTCGGTGCTCCGAACCTCGCCGACCGCGACGCCGGACATCCGCACTCGGGCGCCGGTGTCGAGCAGCAGGCCGCCGCGGTCGGTCTCGACCGTGACGTTGACGACGTCGGCGAAGGCTCGCTGATAGGTCGCGATCAGGAAGGCCGAGACCGCCACGATCACCGCGAGGCCGATGGCCCCGAGGATCTGGGTGTGGTGGCGCGCATGGGTGGCGCGGGAGGACGTCATCGTGTCATCACCCGGTGATGTTGAGGCTGTGGGACGTGCCGTAGAGCGCGAAGCTCAGCAGCATGTCCGCGAACAGGATGGCGATCAGGGACAGGCGCACCGCGCTGCCGACGGCTTGTCCGACGCCGGCCGGACCGCCCTTCGCGGTGTAGCCGTAGTAGCAGCACACGGCCATGATCACGACCGACATGCACATCACCTTCACGAACGAGAGGACGATGTCTCCCGGGATCAGGAAGGTGTTGAAGTAGTGCTGGTAGGCGCCACTCGACTGCCCGAAACCGACCGTGACGACAAGCCGCGTCGCGGCGTACGACGCCAGCAGCGCCATCGCGTACAACGGGACGATCGACACCAGACCGGCCACGATCCGGGTGCTGACCAGGTAGGGGATGGAGCGGATCGACATCACCTCGAGCGCATCGATCTCCTCGCTCACCCGCATCGCCCCCAGCTGGGCGGTAAACCCCGCGCCGACCGTCGCGGTCAACGCGATCCCGGCCAGGGCAGGCGCCGCGAGCCGGGTGTTGATGTAGGCCGAGATGAACCCGCTCAGCGCCTCGACCCCGATGTTGCTGAGCTGGGAGTAGCCCTGCAGACCCAGCTCGATGCCGGCGAAGGCGGTGAGGAACGAGACCACCACGACCGTGCCGCCCACCAGCGCGATCGCACCGCTGCCGAACGCGACCGTCGAGATCAGCCGCAGCACCTCCCGGCGGTACTTCATCACCGCGAACGGGATGCCCTGGAGCGCAGCGATGTAGAAGCGGACCTGCTCACCACTGTGGAACAGCGTGCGGGCCGGCGCAGTCACGACCCGCTTGATCGCCGCCGCCTGCTGCGACCGGATCTGCGCGCTCAGCGCTGACTTCTCCTCCGACATGAGGGCCATGTCAGCCTCCCAGCTGAAGGTAGACAGTGGTGATCGTCGAGTTGATGACCAGCAGCACCATCAGGGTCAGCACGACCGTCTGGTTCACTGCCTCGCCCACGCCCTTCGGACCGCCCTTGGCGTTCATGCCGAGGTAGCAGGCGACCAGCGCCGCTGCGACCCCGAAGAGGGCGGTCTTGATGAGCGCGGTGATGAAGGCACCGGTACCGGTCACCAGGGTCAGGTTGGACACGAACAGGCCGGGGCTCGCGCCGCCGAGGGTGACGGCGAAGATGTAGGTGCCGATCAGCCCGACCACGCAGACGATGCCGTAGAGGCCGACCGAGACCACGACGAACGCCAGGATCCGCGGCGCCACCAAGCGCTGCATCGGGTCGAGGCCCAGGACCTCCATCGCGTCGAGCTCCTCCCGGATCTTCCGCGCACCCAGGTCGGCACACACCGCCGTCGCCCCCGCACCCGCCACCACCAGGACGCTGCAGAACGGACCCAGCTCCTGGATCACCACCAGGCCCGCACCCGCGCCCGAGAGGTCGGTGGCGCCGATCTCCATGAGCAGCTGGTTGATGAAGAACTGGACGACGACGGTGAAGGGGATCGTGACGAAGATGGCCGGCAGGAAGGAGACGCTCGCGATGAACCACGTCTGCTCCAGGAACTCCCCCACCGCGAACGGCCGCCGGAAGATCGCTCGCAGGGAGTCACCTGCCATGGCGAAGAAGCCGCCCAGGGGCGTCATCTTTGCGCGAAGGCCTGTTGCCGGCATCGGTGATCTCCTGGTCGATTTATGCGACGGTATGACTCAATACTAAACGAAGACCTATGAAGTCCGTTACCCCTGAGCGCAATCTTTTTGAGACAGGCCGATTCATCGGCGCGCCGCGCCATCCCTGAACGGGTCAGGCGCGCGCCGGCCGAAGGCCGAACGTCGACGAGATGATGTCGCGCTGGATCTCGTTGGTGCCGGCGTAGATCGTCGCCGGGAGGCTGAGCCGGAGGTGGCGCTCCATGTCGAACTCGAGCGTGTAGCCGTATCCGCCCATCAGCTGCATGCCCTCGAGCGCGACCTGCTTGGCAGTCTCGGTGACCTTCACCTTGGCCATGGACGTCGCCCGGATCAGATCCTCAGGACGGCCTTCTCCGGCGGCGACCCGGCGGGCGGTGTCGTAGGTCAGCGCACGCGACGCCTCGATCTCGATCGCCATGTCCGCGACGCGGTGCCGCACCGCCTGGAAGGACCCGATCGTCGTCCCGAACTGCTCGCGCTGGCGCAGATAGGTCAGCAGGTCGTCGAACGAGCGCTGCGCCATGCCGAGACCCTGGGCCGCGCACACGATCCGCTCGCCGTTCAGCCCGGACATCACCTGCTTCCAGGCGCCGCCCTCCTCGCCGACGATCGCCGATGCGGGGACCTCGACGTCGGTGAAGAAGAGGTCGTTGACCTCGGCTCCGCCACCCATGGTGGCGATCGGCCTGATCTCGAGCCCAGGAGCCGTCGCCGGCACCTCGAACATCGTCAGCCCCTCGTGCGGCCGGTCACCTCGTCCCGTCCTCGCGACAAGGAGGATCTTGGACGCGAACTGGGCGTCCGAGCACCAGGTCTTCTGACCGGTGATCCGGTAGACGTCGCCGTCGCGCTCGGCGCGGCACGCGATCGCTGCGGCGTCCGAGCCGGCGCCGGGCTCCGAGATGCTGATCGACATGACCTCGCCCGAACAGATGTCACCGAGCGTGGACTTCTTCTGCTCCTCGGTGGCGTAGCGCTTGTAGACACCGGCGACGGTGTGCGAGGTCCCGGCACCGTGGACGGGGACCATGCCGCGCCAGAGCTCTTCGAACAGGATGACCTGCTCGATGATCCCGCCGCCGCTGCCGCCGTACTCCTCGGGGATCGAGACGCCGAGGTAGCCGGACTTCGCCAGCTTGGCGTACAGGCCCTCGTGGTGCTGCTCGCGGTTGCTGTCGGTCACGCTGACGCGCTGCTCGCGCGTGCCGCACTCCTTGGTCGCGAAGTGGCGGACAGCCGCTGCGAACTCTTCCTGCTCCTCGGTGAACCCACGCGAGTCCTGCGGCATCGTCAACCCTTTCGGAAACCACCTGCTCAGAATCCCGGTGGACGCTCGACTTGTTTCTGAACCTTACTGTCTCAATACTAGGAACCATCAGGTCATGCCGTCAACCGGCCCGCAGGAGGATCCGCCCATGCTGACTCGATCGATCTTCGACGCCGAGCACGACGAGTTCCGGCAACGGGTGCGGACGTTCCTCAACGACGAGGTCGTCCCGGAGTACGCCGAGTGGCAGGCCGAGGGACGCCCGTCCTCGCGGTTCTGGAAGGGCGTGGGAGCGATCGGCGTGCTCGGCATCGGCGTGCCGGAGGAGTACGGCGGGCTCGCCCGCTCGGACTTCCGGCACAGCGTCGTCGTCACCGAGGAGATCCAGCGCCTGGGCCTCGCGATCGGCGGCCTCCGCGTCCACACCGACATTTGCGTGCCGTACCTCCTCCACCACGCGTCGGAGGAGCAGCAGCGACGCTGGTTGCCCTCCATGTGCGCCGGGAGCACGGTCGTCGCCCTCGCCCTGTCGGAGCCGGGAGCGGGCTCCGACCTGAAGGCGATCAGTACGCGGGCCGAGCGCGACGGCGACCACTACGTGGTCAACGGCGCCAAGACCTTCATCTCGAACGGTGCGTCCGCCGAACTGGTCATCCTCGCAGTCAAGACAGACCCGTCCGCCGGGCGCGACGGCATCAGCCTGCTGCTGGTCGACACGTCGACGCCCGGCTTCGCCCGTGGGCGCCGGCTGGACAAGCTCGGTCTCAAGGCGCAGGACCTGGCCGAGCTGTCGTTCACCGACATGCGGGTCCCGGTCGACTGCCTGCTCGGCGAGGAGAATCACGGCTTCCGTTACCTCACGTCGAACCTGGCGCACGAGCGGCTCTCGATCGCGGTCAACTCCCAGGCGGCCGCCGCGGCGGCCCTGGAGTGGACGGTCGACGACCTCCGGCAGGCGAGGCCGGGACAGGATGCCAAGTTCACCCTCGCCGCCTGCGCTACCGAGGTCGCAGCCGGCCAGGCGCTGTTGGACCAGGCGATCGCCCAGCACGTCGCTGGCACGCTCGGCGTCGCCGAGGCGGCGCTGGTCAAACTCTTCTCGACCGAGCTCCAGGGCCGGGTCCTGGATCGTTGCCTCGCCCTCGCCGACCCCGCTACGGCGTACGCCGGCGAATCGCGGATCGGGAACGCCTACCTCGACGGGCGGGTGAGCCGGATCTACGCCGGCTCGAGCGAGATCATGAAGGTGATCGTCGCCCAGCACCTCGGTCTGTGACACTCCCCTGAGCGCTACCGTCCACTGAACGTCGGGCGGCGCCGCTCGCGGAACGCAGCGACGCCCTCGAGAAGGTCCTCACTGGCGAGGGTCTGCTCCTCGAAGGCCAGCGCGAGGTCGACCACCTCGTCGGCCCGCTGACGCGACACCTGGTTGAGCGCCCGCTTGGTCCCCTGGACCGCCAGCGGAGCGAGCCGGGCCATCTTGCGTGCGATCGCGAGCGCGGCGGGGTGCGCCTCCGCCGGAGTGTCCACCAGGTCGGTCACCACGCCGAGCCGCAGGGCGGTCTCGGCGTCGAGCGGGTCCCCCGTCAGCAGGTGCCGGCGGGCGAGCGTCATGCCGACAGCCTGCGGCCAGACCAGGCAGCCGCCGTCGCCGGCGACCAGCCCGACCGCGACGTGGGTGTCGGCGAGAACAGCAGCGCGCGCGGCCACGACCGCGTCGCAGAGCATCGCCACGGTCGCTCCCAGTCCGATGGCCGGTCCCTGGACGGCGACCACGATCGGCTGCGGCAGCCCGAGGAACGCGTCGAGCAGCCTGCGGGCGTCGCCGATGATCTCGCGGCGTACGTCGGCGTCCTTGTGGGCCGACTCCATCAGCTCGAAGTCGCCACCCGCTGAGAATGCCGAGCCCGTCGAGGCGAGGACGACGGCACGCACGCTCGTGTCGACGGCGATGTCGCGCAGCGCGCGGGTCAGCTCGTGGTGCAGCTCGGGATCGAACCGGTTCATCAGCTCCGGACGGGAGAGGACGATCTCGCAGACTCCGTCGTCGCCGACCGTGAGCTGGAGTGTCTGATAGCTGGAGCTCATCGAGATCCCTTCGTTGCCACGCTGCGCTGCGGATCCGCTATTATTGCGACAGTCAGGATCAATAAGCAACCGCGCAGCGCAGGAGCCACAATGGACACGACCGCCGGCATGCGCGCCATGCCGCGCCACGAAGCTCCCAACGACGAGTGGCGCGCCTGGGCAGACGGGTATCCGAGCTTCGCGTCGGCAGGGCTGCGGTGCGTCGAGATCAGCGACACCACCGCGGTGTTCGATTTCGGCGGCACCCCGTTCCCGCTCAACCCGAACGGCGCCGTCAACGGCGGCATCGTGGCCCTGGCGGCGGACCAGATCATGGGAGTGCTGGGCGCGCGGCTGGCCCCGACCGGGAGCATGCCGGTGACCGCGGTGCTGCAGGTCCAGTACCACTCTCCCGCCGTCGCACCACTGACCCTGACCGCGCAGGCGGTCCACAGCGGCCGCACCCTCCAGACGATCGAGGTCGTCGTGCACGACGCCCGCGGACGCCGGTGCTCGACCGCGACCGGGACGATGTCGGTCGGCGCCCTCGAGCAGCGGATCGCACCGGCGGTGGGGGCATGACGCTCGTCGAGGTGGAGCCAGGCGTTCGCGTCTTCGCCCAGGACCTCGGCGGCGGACGAGACCGGCCACCCGTCGTCCTCGTCCCGGGCTTCGGCATGACGCACGAGGCGTGGGACCGGCAGGTGCGCGTCCTCACGACGGCCGGGCACCGCGTGGTCGCTGTCGACCAGCGCGGGCACGGCCGCTCCGACAAGCCGCTCGACGGGTACGACGTACAGCGTCTCAGCCTCGACCTCGTCGCCGTGCTCGACGCTCTCGGTGTCGACCGGTGCTCACTCGTCGGCTGGTCCTTCGGCGGCCAGGTGGCGTTCCGCACCGCCGCGGCACACCCGGAGCGGGTCCATCGGTTGGTGCTGGTCGGGTCCAACGCGGTCCGGGCCAGCCGGAGCGCCGACTTCCCCTTCGGCCACGAGCCCGGGCCCACCATCGAGGCGATGGTCGAGCTCGAGGTCCGCGACCGGTTCGCCGCCCGGCGGTCGACGATCCTCAGCGGGTTCGGCGGCGCGCCCGATCCGAACGTCCTCGACTGGATGACCGCGCAGTCGTTGCTGATGCCCTCGTGGGCCGCGGTCGCCTGCTACCACTCGATGCTCGGCACGGACCTGGTCGCCGACCTGGCGAAAGTGACGATGCCCGTGCTGCAGGTCATCGGCGAGGACGATCCGGTGCACTCCGCCAGGGGCGGCCGGTGGCTGGTGGAACGGCTGGCGGACTCCCGCCTCGTCACCCTGGCCCACTGCGGTCACTACCCCATGTTCGAGGCACCGGCAGCGCTCGACCAGCACCTGCTGGACTTCCTCGACGCCTGACCGCCTCTCAGTCCACGAGGACCGAGGGCACGGCGAACTGTCGCAGCTCGCGGCGGAGGCGGTCGGGGTCGTCGTGCTCGCCGAGCAGGAATCGGGTCAGCACGCCCTGCAGCCAGCGGGATGCGAGGTCGACGGTCGCGCCGGGGCGCAGGCGGCCGCTGGCCGCGGCGTCGTCGAGGATCGGGCGCAGGCTCTGCCCGATGAGGACCTCCAGGGGACGCGACCCACCGAACACGGACCATCTCCGCTCGTCGGGCAGTGCTGCCGAGAGCTGCGCGAGCTCGACGGAGGCGGCGGTCACCTCGATCGCGTTGGCCAGGAACTCGGCCAGCCGGTTCTCGAGGTCGCGGTGGGCTGCGTGGTCGAACGCATCCACCTCGGCCTGGAGCTCCTCACAGACCTGGACCATGGCGAGCTCGACAAGGTCGTCCCGGTTCGACACCGACTTGTAGACGGTCTGTCGCACGACGCCCGCGGCCCGCGCGACGTCCGCCATCGTGACTGCCTCGATCCCGCGAGCGAGGAAGGCCGCGCGCGCCCCGCGGACCAGCCGGGCGGTGGGCGCATCCATTCGACGGAGCCTAGTGAGCGGCCTCAGCCGGGTTCGCTGCCTTCGAGGATCTGGCGGGTCAGCGCGCGGTGGACCTGGTAGCTGAGACAGCCCATCCAGATGGCGAAGGCCGCGAGGGGGATGTAGATCCCGACGATGCCGTCCCAGGCGAACGGGCCGTCCTTGAAGAACAGCACCATTCCTGCCGGGGTGATCAGGACCGCCGCCCAGGCGGTCAGGTAGGCCAGCCAGCGCGGGAGGATCGGCTCGGGACGGCGATCGATGAAGATCGCGGCGGTGATGCACCACATCTGCACCCACAACGACCAGATCACGGTGACGAAGAGGATCCAGCCGACGTCGTGCAGCGCCTCGGTGACGACAGCCGGGCGCTCGTCATACCGGAACGCGGCGGCCATCCACACCCCGATGGGGGTGATGAACTCCAGCGAGAGCAGGCCGCACGACACGAGCTGGGTGGCCGCGAGGATGCGCGCTCCCTCGATCCGCTTGAGCTGACCCGAGATGGCAGCCGCCCACGGCACCAGCAGCGCCGACGCGGCCATCACGACCACGAGGCCGAGGCGGATCAGGGTCGGGTCGTCGGCGTAGAGCTGCTTGATCTCCTCGGCGCTCGCGCTCGGCGCCGACGGCGGGAAGAATCCCATCACGAAGATGAAGGTGGCGAACCAGACGCCCACCATCAGGGGGCCGGTCCAGATGAGGACCCGGTGCACGCGAGCTTCCATGGTGATCTCCCTCTGGAGGGTGGACATTCGGCCGTTCCGAGACGAGACTACTCAGAAAGGCGTCACTTGTACAAGAACTGTCATAGTGACGCCCCAACATCCAACGAGGCGCATAGGGGTCTGCCATGGCATCGAGTCACGACTTCGTGGTGATCGGGGGCGGGCACAACGGCCTCAGCGCGGCGTGCACGCTGGGCGCCGCGGGTGCGTCCGTCCTCGTGCTGGAGCAGCGACCGATCCTGGGCGGGCTCTCGACCAGTCACCCCCATCTCACCGCCGCACCCGACCACTGGTTGAGCCTCGGTGCGATGGACGACATGTTCATGTCCTGCACCTCGATCGTCGACGACCTCCGGCTGCGCGACCACGGGTTCTCCACCATCACCGTCCCTGCCCCCTACGGATGGCTCGGACCGGACGGGGAGACCCTGCTGCTCTTCGCCGATCTCGACAGGACGCTGGCCGAGATCCGCCGCTTCTCGGCTGCCGATGCCCGCGCGTACGCCGACCTGCAACCAGCGCTGTCGTGGATCTTCCGCGCACTGGTGAGCGTGATGTCCCGCCATCCCGCCGCGCTGCCCAAACGCGAGCTCGGCCGTCACCTGCTGCGTCTTGCGCCCGACCGCAGCACCCGGCGCCGGCTCGGTCAGATCATGACGAGCAACCTCGTGGAGCTGATGGCCGACACTTTCAAGAGCGACCAGATGCGATCTCTGGCCACCTACTGGGGCAGCATGATCGGCCCGATCGACGCTGACGGCGGTGGCTTCTACTGCGTCGGCCTCGCGGCCGTGCACAGCAAGCCCGGTGTGCAGCGGCCGCGCGGCGGCATGCGCTCGATCATCGGCGCCCTCGAGGGCCGCGCTCGCTCCCTCGGCGTGGAGTTCCGAACCGGCGCCGAGGTCGCCAGGGTGCTGGTCGAGCAGGGAGCAGCACGAGGTGTCCGCCTGGTCGACGGTACGACGATCCGCGCACGCCGCGGCGTGCTCGCCGCCGTGCCCCCCCAGTCGGCGTACGGATCCCTCTTGCAGGACGGCGACGTCGACTCGAGCGTCCGGACCAAGATCGCGATGCTGCCGGCGAGCGGCAACAACTCGGCGACGTTCAAGGTCGACCTGGCGCTCGGGGCGCGAGTCGGTTTCCCCGTCGCCCAGCCGAGGCGCGACAGGATCGACGGGCACGACCTGCGCACCGTGTCACTGATGACCGGCACCTTCGACGAGCAGATCGAACAGCTGACGCTGATCCGGCGCGGCCAGTCCCTTCCGCAACCACCGTGTTACCTGGCCGTCCTCTCCGGTCTCGACCCGAGCGTCGCTCCGGCAGGACAGGACGTTCTCTACGTCGCCTCGAACGTCCCGGCCCAGCCGCGGGACGGCTGGGCCGCCGAACGCGGCCACTATGCCCAGGCCGTGCTCGACTCGGCGTCGGCGCACCTCTCCGGGCTCGACACCGAGATCGGTCGCGTCGTCACCTCGCCCGCCGACTTCGGCACCCAGTACGCGACGCCCAACGGCTCCTACTTCCACGTCGACATGACACCGCTGCGACTGGCGATGAACCGGCCCGCCCCCGGCCTCGGCGGGTATCGCGGCCCGGTCGCCCAGTACCTTCATGCGGGAGCGGGGTCGCACCCTGGTGGCGGCGTCAGCGGCTGGCCCGGTCGACTCGCCGCACAGACCGCCCTCGAGGACTGCTGAGCGGAGGCCTGCCGTGTACGACCCGAACGACGTGATCGCGCGGATCAACGATCCCTACGTGCCCTTGCTGCTGTTCACCGCTGTCGCCTGGGCGACCGGCTTCGTGCAGATCGTCCAGGCCTTCCGCTGCGGCCGGCGTGACCGGGTGCCTGCGGCACCGATCGGGATGACGGCGTTCCTCGTCGCCCACGACAGCACCTTCGCGCTCCGCGCGGACTACTGGCTGCACGAGGTGGACGTCTGGTACTTCACGATCTTCTGGGTCGGGATGGTCGTCTCCGTCGGCATCGAGCTGATGCTGGTCCGCCAGTACCTCGCCTTCGGGCAGCCCCTCGTCGCTCCCGACCTGCCGCGATGGATGTTCGTGGCGTCGTACGTTCTGCTCCAGGCCTTCGCCTTCGTGGGCCTGTGGTGGCTGCAGTCCGTCATCGACGATCCGCTCCGGCTGATCAGCCTTGCCGCCACCCAGGTCGTGGCTGTGGTGTTCCTGGTGCCCTGGATCCTTGCGCGCGGATCTGCGCGCGGCCAGTCCCGCGCCTTCGCGTGGGCGACGGTGCTCGGCCCCGGCGGTCTGGCACTCGGCCTCTTTCCCGCCCTGTCCCCGGAGCTCTTCAACAACGTCCACTACTGGGCGCTGGCGGGATCACTCGTGACCCTGTCGGTGAGCTATCTCCTGCTCCTCGAGCACCACCTGCGGAAGGATCCCGGCCAAGTCGCCGGGCGACTCAGAGACCCAGCGCCGCCGCGACCGCGGTCCGAGGCTCGCTCGCCCCGGACGCGGTGACGCGGACGAAGCGCGCGTCACCGAAGGCGTGCGAGATGGGGTACTCCCGCATGTAGCCGTAGCCCCCGTGCAGCTGCATCCCTTGGTCGACGACCGCGTCGTGGACCCGCTCGGAGACGATGCGTACGGCGGCCGCGAGCTCGGGAGTGAGCCCGTCGCTCGCGAGTGCGTCCAGTGCACCGTCGAGCAGGCCCTGGGCCGCCGCGAGCTCGGCACCGGCCTCGGCGAGCCGGAACCGGGTGTTCTCGAAGGAGGACAGCGGGCGACCGAAGACCGCGCGCTCCTGCACGTAGTCGACGGTGAGGTCGAGCGCGGCCCGCGCTGCGCCCAGGCTGACGACCGAGGTCCACAGGTCGAGGGCGCCGTACAGCTGGTCGACGGAGTCGAGCGTCGGCGCGACGGCGAGGACGGCCGGGTCGACAGTGACGTTCGCTACCGCGGCGTCAGCGCCCCCGAGCAATGGTGTGGCCTCGATCGTGACCACGTCCCCGGTCACGACCACGACCCGCTCGGCATCCGCGAGCACGAAGAGGTCGGCAACGGCCGCCCCCGGCACCGCCGAGGCCGTCGCATCGGGCTTCAGCACTCCGACACAGGCGACGAGCTCGCCGGCGGCGAGGCCGGACAGCCACCGCGCAGCGTCCTCGGTCTGCTTCGCGTGCGCTGCCACGACCGGAATGACGACGCCCAGCTGGCGGGCGACGACCAGCGCCAGCCCGGTCGCCCCGCTCCTGGCCAGCTCCTCGACGAGGACCGCGGGGAACCGAGGGTCGTCGACCCCGGCGCCACCGTGCTCCTCGGCAACAGTGGTGCCAAGGAAGCCTTGCTCCCCGGCATCCGCGAGCAGCGCGACGTCGAACCGGCCCTCGGTTCGCCAGCGGTCGAGCTCGACACCGACGTGATCGGCCACGAAGCGCCGTACGGAGTCGCGGAATGTCGCGTGGTCGTCGTCGTACCCGGCCCTGCGGACCAGCTCCATCTCAGGCTCGCTGGTCGAACCGGCGGCCGAGGTACTCGGAGACGATCCGGGTGCGCTGGATCGTCGGGGTCCCGCCCGCGATGGCCCAGCCGACCGCGTCGCGGTGCATCCGCTCGATCTCGTACTCCTCGGAGTACCCGTAGCCGCCGTGCAGCTGGATGGCGAGGTCCGTGACCCTCTTGACCATCTCGTTGGAGTAGCACTTGGCCAGCGACGCTTCGAGCTGCTCGGGCGCGCCGGTGCCGGCACCGAGCGCCGCGCGGTAGACGAGCAGCCGGGCGATGTCGACCTGGCTGACCATGTCCGCGAGCGAGACCTGGTTGGCCTGGAACTCGATGATCTGCTTGCCGAACTGCTCACGCTCCTGCACGTACTTCGCGGTCCGGTCGAGCGACTCCTGGGCGATCGCGAGGCACATCGTGCTGTTGCCCAGACGCTCGATCGAGAAGGCCGTGAAGAGCTTGTTGAAGCCGCCCTCGGGGATGATCACGTTCTCCAGCGGGACCCGGACGTTGTCGAAGAACATGTCCGCCGAGCCGACGCCGCGGTGCCCCATGAGGTGCTCCTGCGGGCCGAAGGTCAGGCCGGGGGTGTCCTTGTCGACGACGACGGCGCCCATGCCCCTCCCTCCGGGCACGTCGCTGAAGCGGACGTAGACGAGGTACTGCTCCGCGACACCGCCGCCCGAGCACCAGCGCTTCGTGCCGTTGATGACGACCTCGTCGCCCTCGATCCGGGCCTTGGTCTTCACGTCCGTGGCAGCCGAGCCCGCGTCGGGCTCGGAGATGGAGATCGCGATGACCTTCTCGCCCGAGGCGACGGGCTTCAGGAACTTCTCCTTCTGCGCCTCGGTCCCGAACAGGTGGATCACCCGGGCCGGCCCGGCGTTCGCCTCGAAGATCGGCCACGCCGACAGCGGACTCGCCTTGGCGAACTCCTCCTGGACGATCAGGGCGTCGATCAGCGGGCGGTCGGAGCCGCCGTACTCCTCGGGGAGGCAGAGGGCCAGCAGGCCGAGCTCGGCCAGCTTCTCGCGCTCCTCGCGCGGGAAGTGCGCGCGGTCGCGGTCCCACTCGCGCGCGAGCGGCGCGTACTGGTCGCGGGCCACCTTGCGGGCCAGCTTGCGCAGCTCCAGCTGCTCGTCAGTCAGGTCGAACACGGGTGCAGTCCCCTTCAGCTCAGAATCGCTCGATGATGGTGGCGTTGGCCATGCCGCCGGCCTCGCACATGGTCTGGAGGCCGTAGCGGCCGCCCATGGCCTCGAGGCCGTTGAGCATGGTCGTCATCAGCCGGGCACCCGAGGCACCCAACGGGTGCCCCAGCGCGATGGCGCCGCCGCGCGGGTTGAGGCGCGCCGGGTCGGCACCGAAGTGGTGCGCCCACGCCAGCGGCACCGGGGCGAACGCCTCGTTGACCTCGTAGTGGTCGATGTCGTCGAGCGCGAGGCCCGACCTCTTCAGCACCTTCTCGGTCGCCGGGATCGGTCCGGTCAGCATGTTGATCGGGTCGTCGCCGGCGAGGCCGAACGAGTGGAACCGCGCCCGCGGGGTGAGACCCAGCTGGGCTGCGCGCTCCTCGGACATGATGAGGACGGCGGCCGCGCCGTCGGTCAGCTGCGAGGAGTTGCCTGCCGTGATGTGCCAGCCGATCTCGGGGAACCGCGCGGCCATCTCCTCGGACCAGAAGGACGGCTTGAGGCCGGCCAGGCCCTCGACCGTCGTGCCCGGGCGCGGCGTCTCGTCGGTGGAGACGACCGTGCCGTCAGGGAGTACGACGGGAACGATCTCGCCGCTGGCGTCGGTGGTGCTCGCGAGCTCGTGGGAGCGCGCGGAGAACTCGTCCAGTGCGGTGCGGTCGAGCTGCCACCGCGCGGCGATGAGCTCGGCCGAGATCCCCTGCGGCACCAGGCCCGGGGCGTACCGCTCGGCGACCGACGGCCCGAACGGGTCCTGCCCCATCCGCGCGGTGCCCATGGGGATCCGGCTCATCAGCTCGACACCCGAGGCCACGACCACGTCGTACACGCCGGCGATGACGCCCTGCGCCGCGAAGTCGGCTGCCTGCTGGCTGGAGCCGCAGGCGCGGTGCACCGTCACCGACGGGACCGTCTCGGGAAGCCCGGCGGCGAGCCATGCCCAGCGACCGACCGGCCCTGACTGCTCCCCCACCTGGCTGACGCAGCCCGTGATGACGTCGTCGACGGTCTCGGGGTCGAGGCCGTTGCGGTCCACGAGCTGGCGCATCACCTGGCCCAGCAGCTCGGCCGGGTGGAGGGAGGAGAGCGATCCGCCCGGCTTCCCGTCCCGGGGCGCACGGCCCCGCCCGAGGGGTGAGCGGACGGCATCGACGATGACAGCGGTACTTGACATGGTGCTCCTTGGTGTGGGGGACCCGCGGTCAGGCGGGCTGCGCCTGCATCAGCGCCTGGCAGGCGGCGGTGTCCCAGTAGTAGGCCCGAACCTCGGTGACCAGGCCCTCGTCGAAGGTCCAGAGCTCGAGCGCACCGGACGAGATCGTGGCCCCGTTCGCCCGCCAGTCGAAGGCGACCTGCACTGCGATCTGGCGGCCGCCGTCGACGACCGAGACCACCTCGAGGTTCTCGGGACCGAGGACCGGCTCAGGGGTGGCTAGTGCCGCGAAGACCTTCCGGAGGGTCGGAGCGCCCTCGACTCGGCCGCCGTACGGCAGTCCGGCGGGCCACTCGACCGCTGCGTCTACGTGGAACGAGTTCGTGACCAGCTCGACGAGCGCCTCTCCGTCGCGTCTCGACGCGGCGTCGTAGAAGGCCTCCACGACCTGAATCGGCTGCGCGCTCATCCGAGCTCCTCACGATCTTGGATTAATGATCTTGCATGTCTCAGAATAGCCACCGCCGAGGCGCCCGTCAAAGCAACCTCAACGGCCGAGCGCGAGGACCTCGTCGAGCCCCTCCTGCAGGCACTCCCATAGAACGTCGGTGTCCGGGAAGACGTCGCCGTCGACGTTGACCCCGATGCAGCACACGCCCTCGTGGGTGCAGAGGGCGGCGCACATCGAGGTCCCCGGCAGGGGGCCGAAGACGAACATCCGCTCGAAGCGTGAACCCGCCCAGTAGGTCTCGAACGGAAGGCCCTGCCAGCTGCTGGTCGTCAGCGTCGCGCCGGCATTGAGCCCGGAGATGGCCGCGGCAACGAGTGGAGTCGGCGCCAGGTTCATCAGCGGCGTGACCTTGTTCATGATGTCCAGCGCCGGCTCCTGCCGCACCCGCAGCACCCGGTCGTGCATCGCGCGGATCCGCTCGGCAGGATCGGCGATCCCCGAGGGCGCCGAGAAGAACGCCCCGGTGAAGCGGTTGCCGCCCATGGGGTCGTCCTCGCGACGCATGGAGACCGGCATCGAGATCGGTACGTCGCCCAGCGTCGCACCGTGCCGGTCGTGGTAGTGCCGCAGCCCCCCGAGGACCGACGCCACGAAGGCGTCGTTGACCGTGCCCCCGACGGCCTTCGCGGCCTTCTTCAGCTCCAGGACGTCGCACTCGAGCGCGCCGAAGCGCCACTTCGTGCGCGGACCCGGCTGGAGAAGCTCGCTCGCCGCCCGCGGCGGAGGTGTCGCGACCCGTGGGACAGACGAGACGTACGCGCTGGTCTCGCGAAGGGCACCGAGGGGATCGGCGGCGACCTGTCCAACGACGCGCGCGCTCTCACGGAGCACCTTCGCCGCGGCGGACGCCTGCCACCGGAACCCCTGGCCGGTGGCGGCCTTGCGGGAGACCTGAGGGCGGTCGGTGGGGTCGGGCATCCCGACTGGCGCCTGGTCCGGCGTACGGTCGAGCATCCGGGACAGGAGCTGCGTCGCTGCGGCACCGTCCATCAGGACGTGGTGTGCCTGGAGGAGGTAGGCCGCCCGGCCGCCCTCCAGCCCTTCCACGAAGGTCGCCGCCCACGGCGGGCGGGACCGGTCCAGCGGGGTGACGGCCATGCCTTGGGCGAGCTCGAGCAGCTCGGCCATGGACCCACTGCCCGGCAACCGAACCCGCCGCACGTGGTAGTCGAGATCGAACTTCTCGTCCGTGGTCCACATCGGCGGGCCAGTCGGGACGATCGGCTCCACCACGCGCTCGGCGAACCGCGGGGCGACCTTCACGCCCCATCGATGGGCCGCCTTGACGCGCTCCCAGCTGGGCGTCTCGCTCAGCACCATGACCACGACGCCGGTCCAGGAGTCGGCCGGCGGTCGCTCGGTCCGCCACATCAACGCGTCCAGCGGGTTGAGCTCCGGCTCTCCCCAGTGCGTCAGCTCCGCCCGCGCGCGTGCGATCTCGTTGTCATCCAGCGTTGCCATCGCCGTACCTCTCTGCTGATCCAATGTCCATGCGGGGGGCATCCCACGAGCTGGCCGATGCACGGCCGACAGCCGGTCCGTTCCGGTCCACGAGCTGCATGTCCAGGAAGTTCGTCGCGAGCCCGAGGAACTCGTCCGGATCTTCGAACATCGCGCAGTGACCGGCGCCCTCGACGACGACGAGCCGTGACTGCAGCAGGCTGCGGTCGAGCTTCTCGCCCGCGGCGACCGGAAGGATCCGGTCGTGCCGACCCCAGACCAGCAGCACCGGTGCCGTCACGAGGCGCAGATCGAGGACCGTCAGCTGCTCCGACCCACGCCGCACAGCGTCCATGAAGCCGGGACTGACGCGTTGCGGCACCATCCTGCGGAGAAGGTCCGGAGGTACGCCGCGCCCGGCGTGCACCGCCGGCGACATGACCAGCCGGCCGATCACGCGCGTCGTCAGCAGGCGGTGAGCGCCGGGGACCGCCAGGACCGCGGCGAGGCATCGGAAGACGATCTGGATGGCACGCAAACGGATCGACGACAGCTCGACGCCACCACCGGACACGAGAATCACGCAGCGCGTCCGGTCCGGCTCCTGCGCGGCGAAGCTGAGCGCCACCAGGCCACCGAGCGAGTGCCCCACGATGGCAACGCTAGGGATGGCCAGCTCGTCCAACAACGCGCGGAGCGAGCTGACATAGCTGCCGAAGGAGTCTTCCGTGGGCAGCGGTTCGGAGCCGCCGAAGCCGGGCAGGTCGACCGCGATCACCCGATGGCGCTCCCCCAACGCAGGGATGTTCGCCAGCCAGGTCTCCCAGGAGCCGGCCATGCCGTGAACCATGAGAACCGGCGGGCCGTCGCCGTAGTCGACGTACGTCAGGCGACGACCGTCGACCGTGACCTCGTTCAGATGAAGGTCCCAGTCGACTCGTCTCCAAGCTTCTGCGGTTGCCACAGGCTCTCCCATGCGTCGCGGCGTTGCTGGATCCTAGCATTTTCCAGACGCGGCGTCTCATTTATATCAGGAGGTGCTCAGGCTCCGACCTCGTCATGGTGCTCGGCCACCCAGGCTGCGACCGAGGCACGCGACGAGAAGCCGAGCTTGCGCAGGATGTTCTCGACGTGAGCCTCGGCGGTGCGGGTCGAGAGCACCAGCCGCTCGGCGATCTGCTGGTTGCTCAGGCCCTCCTGCACGAGGAGGGCGACCTCGCGCTCACGTGGTGTCAGTGGCGACTTCTTGGAGGCAGACGAGTCCGTGGACCGCTGACCGCTTCCTGTCTTCGCCCGGGGCGGATGCTCGTCCAGTGCGAAGGTGATCGCATCTGCCGTCCCCATGTTTGCGCCCACTGCGGCCGACTTCTCGTACGCCTCCGCCGGCTGCATCGACCTGGCCGCCAGCTCGCTGTCGCGGCGCCGCTCGGAGAAGTGAGGCAGGGTGTCGAGCGAGACGCCCAGCAGGTTCCACACCGAACCGGCCGCGCCCAGCAGCGTCGCCGCGCGCTCTCCCTGGTCGTCGGCGACCGCCGTCCACGCCAGGAACTCCAGGATCAGGGCCGTCCCCAGCAGGTCGCCGAGCTCACGCTTCAGCCGGAGAGCCTCGTGCAGCTTCTGGGTGGCCGCGGTCGTGTCACCCTCGGCCAGCGCCAGCACGCCGAGGATGGCAAGCGCGAACGAGCGCATGTAGACCTCGCCCTTCGGCTCCGTCAGCGCTACGCAACGGTGCTGGGACTCCCGTCCGCGATCCACGTGACCGGTGAACCCGGCGAGCATGCCGCTCACAACCAGCGCGAAAGCCCTGGTGGAGAGCTCGCCGGTCTCCTCGAAGCCCTCGACACTGCGCTCGATCAGCTCGACACCACGCTCGGTCTGCCCCAACCACGCCGCCAGCAGGCCCTCAGCGAGCTGGGCCTGCGCCTCCGTCTCCCGGTCCGGCTCGGAGCCGGGCTGGCCGACGAGGACCCGCATGCCGTCGACGACTGCCGCGGCAGCGTCCATGTCGACCTGGATGAGGGCGAACCAGGTGGCCACGCGGAGCGCGACCGCCAGGCTGGGCACGTCGCCCTGGGGTGTCTCAGCAAGCGCGAGGTCCAGCCAACGGCGGGCTTCGCTGACCGCGCCGCTCGTGATCCAGAACGGCTCGAGGCAGCTCAGGATCCGTAGTGCCTTGTCGGCGTCCGACTGCTCGACCGAGTACTGCAGTGCAGCGCGGATGTTCGCGTGGTCGTCCTGCATCTCGCTCAGCCACCCGACCTGCCGCGGTCCGGTCCACTCCGCCTCGAACTGCACGGCCCGCGCCAGGAAGTGGTCGCGATGCCGGCGACGAACCTCATCGACCCTTCCGGCCCGCTCGAGCTCGCGTTCGCCGTACAGCCGGAGGGTCTCGAGCATCCGGAAGCGCACCCTGCCGCCGTCGTCCTCCCTCCGGACCACCGAGCGTTCGACGAGGGAGTCGAGCACGTCGAGGAACGAGTCGTCCTCGAGGTCCTCACCAGCGACCGCCTCGGCGCCGTCGTACCCGAAACCACCCCGGAACACCGACAGGTCGGCCCACAGCCGTCGCTCGGCCTCCGAACAGAGGTCGTAGGTCCAGCTGACCGACGCCTCCAGCGACCGCTGACGGTCCGGGACATTGCCTCGGAAACCCCGGTTCAGCAGCTGGTAACGATCCTCCAGGCGATCGACCATCGCCTGGGGAGAGAGGACCCGCGTGCGCGCAGCCGCCAGCTCCAGCGCCAGGGGGATGCCCTCGAGGGCGCGGCACAACTCGACGATCGACGCCGCGTTGCCCTCGGTCACCTGGAAGTCGGGGTGGATCGCGGCGGCACGGTCGACGAAGAGTGAGATCGATTCGTACTGATGCAGCCCCTCGGGCGGCACGTCGGCGCCGGGGTTCGGCAGGGTCAGCGCGGGCACCTGGAACAGGCTCTCCGCGGCGAGCCCGAGCGCCCGCTGGCTGGTCGCCAGGACGCGGAGACCAGGGCAGGCGACCAGAAGGCGCTCGACCAACGCCGCGCACGCTTCTACGAGGTGCTCACAGTTGTCGAGAGTCAGGAGGACCCGCCGGTCGCCGAAGAACTCGGTGAGAAGCGCCGGATCGAAGTCGGCCGACTTGACCTGCACCCCGATCGCTCGCGCCACGCTGTGCCCGAGCAGGTCAGGGTCCTGCACGTCGGCGAGCTCTACGACCCAGGCGGCGTCCTTGTAGACCCGGGCGAGGTCCGCGGTGACCCGGCGGGCCAGGCGAGTCTTCCCGGCGCCGCCCACGCCGGTGAGTGTGACGAGGCGGTGGCCCTCGAGCAGGCGCTTGATCGTCTCGAGCTCGCGTCGCCGTCCGACCAGCGGGGTCGCATCCACGACCCGCCCCATGACCATGAGGCCATCACACACGTAGCGCACACACTGTGCAAGCCTGCCCGCGAGGCGGACGAATCGGCACCAGGCCGTGCGCCTCGGCGTCGGTGCCTCTTGATCTACGTACGGGTCTACGTAGTCCAAACAATGCGGCCGCCATGACGGCCATCACAGACTGCTCACAGGTCGGACGCCTCCCGTCTCCGGCCATCGACCAAGACCTGGAGATCGCCATGACTGCAGCACTCATCGCCCCCGAGATCGCCGGCACCCACGTGTTCGGCAACGAGCTGACGCCCCGCTTGGTCGTGGTGCTGGTCGCCCCGACGGGCGCCCTGCCAGAGTGCGACGCGGCGATCGAGAACCTCGTGCTCGCCGGCGCCATCACCGTCGCCTGCGAGGTGGACACCGACGACGACATGCTCGCGACGGCGCTGAGCACCGTCCTGAGGACGGTCGACGACGCCTCCGCTCTCCGCCCCGGGCTGCCCGTCGTGCTCGTCGGGCACGCCGAGGCGCGCGGCATCACCTCCCTTGCCGCCGAGGCCTGCGGTGACGACCTCGCAGGCCTGGTCATGTCGGACCAGCACGGCCACTCCGGCCCGACCAGCCGGGCTGCCTGAGGTTCGCTCCGCGCTCGCGACGACGCACGGGGGCGTAGCCGGATCTTTTTGAGATCGCTCGTTGACAAAATATTCGGGACCGCTCTAGCCTCCGGAGCAAGTTGACGGCATTCCAACGGACAGGTCGTCACGGCTAGGGGAAAACGGGGCGAACCGACCGAGTGGCCAGGAGATCCGCGATGCGACCCGACAAGAGCCGGATCGAGCTCGCGTGCGCGTGGGCTGGTGTCGTCTTCCTGGCCACCTACCTGATCTTCTTCCTCGCCGTCGCGCAATGGATCCCCCCGCATCCGCCGAGCTGGAGTGCGGACCGGGTCGCCGAGCTCTACCAGGACCACACGACCGGGATCCGCATCGGGCAGATCGGTGCGATGTTCGCGTCGTTCCTGCTCTTCCCGCTCTGGGCGCTGATCAGCACCCACATCGCCCGGATCGAGCTGGCCCGCGGCCGGATGCCTCTGCTCGCGCTGATCCAGTTCGGCTGCGCCGCCCTGCTTCAGGTGTTCTTCGTCCTGTGCAGCATGCTGTGGCTGGTCGCGGCCTTCAGACCCGGGCTCTCGCCCGAGACGCTCCGCGTGCTTCATGACGCCGGTTGGCTGATGTTCGTGATGATGGCACCCGGTTACCTGATCCTGATGATCTGCATCGGCTCGGCCGCGTTCATCGATCGCTCCCCGGACCCGGTCATCCCACGCTGGGCCGGCTACTTCCACCTGTGGGTCGGCCTGGCCGGTCTGGGCGGATCGCTGGCCGTCTTCTTCAAGGACGGGCCGTTCGCCTGGAACGGTGCCGTCGGCTTCTACATCCCCGTCGCCGTCTTCGCAGCTTGGCTGGTTGTCATCACCCGCCTGCTCCACCGGCGTGCGGTGCGTGGCGAGGTCGCCGGCCATGAAGCGTCCCTGGAGGCGACCGCCGAGCCGGCACCCGTCTGACCGACGCGCCCGCGCCCACCAACCGAGCCCGCCTAGGAAGACGCCATGTACACCGACGGATTCGACCCACGGGTCATCAAGTTCTGCGCCTGGACCGGTTTCGCCTTCGCCTTCTTCTGGCCGTTCGCCGCCTTTGTTGTGGCGCACGGCCACTACATCCTGCCGCCCTCGGCCGCGGACTCGGCGGCAAAGGTGGTCGCCGACTACGAAGCGCACCTGACCGGCATCCGCATCGCGACCGTGATCTTCATCTTCTCGAGCATCCTCTACACCACGTGGAGCATGGCGATCACGCAGCTGGTCCGGCCGCGCGAACGACAGTGGCCGATCCTCTTCAACATCATGGTCGTCTCCGTGGCGTGCGAGGTCGTCGTCGTGATGTTCATCGGGTTCTTCTTCGGCGCCGCCGCGTGGCGCCCAGGAGAGACCAGCCCCGAGGTGACCCAGGCATTGAACGACCTCGGCTGGCTGGGCGTGCTCTTCACCGGTGCACCGTTCGCGCTCTTCCAGCTCGCCCTCGCTGCCACGACGCTCCTCGACAAGTCCGGCCGGGCGCCGTTCCCGCGATGGTCCGCGTACCTCAACCTCTTCACGAGCGTCTTCATGGTCGAGGCGTGCCTCTTGCTGTTCTTCAAGACCGGCCCGATGTCGCAGGACGGGGTCCTGGTCTTCTACGTGCCGATGATCGTGTTCTTCGCGTGGATCCTGGTGTTTTCTATCCTCACCCTGAAGGCCGTCGACCGCGAGGTCGCGCTGCGGGGCGGGCGAGGTGCCGCGCTCGGTCGTGACGCCGTCGGTGCAGCCGTCTGAACGCCAGCCTCGCCTGTTCGAGGGCGTGGGAGTGTGACCACGATCGACAACCAGGGCGGCCCGGTGCCCTTCGGCAGATCGCGGAACTGTCGGGACGTGGGCGGCCACGTCACCGCGGAGGGGCTGCGCGTACGCCGTGGACTGCTCTACCGGTCCGACCTGCCGGTGCTGGACGAGGAGGACCGGGCGGAGCTCGACGCACTCGCCCTCGCCACCGTGATCGATCTCCGAGAGGCGGAGGAGCGCGACCTACGCCCCTCGTCGGCCGAGGGCAAGGTCCGCCGAGTGATGCCGATCCCCCTCGGCCTCGGGCCGTTGGTCGCAGCCGACCCGGCCAAGGCCGCGTCGCTCCGTGAGCTGTACCGAGCAATGGTCCTGGAGCTGGGCGTTCCGATCGCCGAGGTGGTCTCGGAGCTGTGTCGACCTGGCGCCCTGCCGGCGCTCGTGCACTGCGCCGCCGGCAAGGACCGCACCGGGGTCGTTATCGGCCTCGTCCTCAGCGCCCTCGGCGTTGCCGACAGCGATGTCGCCGCGGACTACGCCGCGACCGCAGACAACCTCACGCCGGCGTTCTTCGCCTACCTCAATGCGGACGGCCACAACGCGCGGGTCGACCTCACCAGCCTGACCGGCTCCGACGTCGGCGAGATGCTGCGCGTGCTCGCGCTGGTCCGGGAGGTCGCGGGCGACGCCTGCTCCTACCTGACCGACCACGGCGTCGCACCGGAGGATCTCGACCGGCTGCGCGCCCTTCTCCTCGGATCGGACTAGGTCCTGCGACCTCGCCTACGACCCGGCGTCGACCGAGAGGTAGCGGTTCATCAGGTCGTCCTCCGAGGTCTCGGACGGCGTACCGGTCCAGCTGATCCGACCCCGGTCGAGGACGTAGACCCGGTCAGCCATCGCGAGGGCCTTGCCGACGTACTGCTCGACCAGGAGGATCGCGACCCCCGATCGGGCGAGCAGCTGGAGCGCGTCGAAGATCTCGTCGACGATCCTCGGCGCGAGGCCCATCGACACCTCGTCGAGCAGCACGACCTGAGGATCGGTCGTCAAGCAGCGCGCCAGCGCCAGCATCTGCTGCTGACCGCCGGACATCAGCCCAGCACGCTGGCTGCGCCGCTCGGCGAGGATCGGGAACGCCTCGAAGACCCGTTCCGCCGCCTCGCGGCCGCTCCTCCCGTGCAACCGGATGTTCTCGGCGACCGTGAGGTTCGGGAAGATGGCCCGCCCCTCCGGGACCAGGCACAGGCCGGCCCGCGACCGGCGGTGCGACCGGGCGCGCGTGACGTCGGATCCCCCGAGGTAGACCGAGCCGCTCACGCCAACCGGCAAGCCGGCGGCAGACCTCAGGAGGGTGGTCTTCCCCGCGCCGTTTGGCCCCAGCAACGCGACCGTCTCGCCCGGGCGCACCGACAGGTCGACGTCACGCAGCACGACCGAGGGCCCGTACCTGGCCGAGACTCCGCGGAGCTCGAGCGCAGCGGCGTTCGCGGCACTCATGCCATCACCTCCAGCTCGGCAGCCTCGTCGAGCCCTTCGTCGAGCCCCTCCGCGTCCCCGAGATAGGCAGCCCTGACCACCGAGGACCGGGACACCTCCGTCGGCGTGCCCTCGAAGATCAGGTCGCCGAAGTCGAGCACGTAGATGTAGTCGCAGATGTCCATGACCAGGGGCATGTCGTGCTCGACGAGGAGGATCCCGACACCTCGCTCCGCAACCGCCCTCCGGAGGATCCGACCGAAGTGCCTGGTCTCCTCCTGGTCGAGCCCGGACGAGGGTTCGTCGAGGAGCAAGATCGCGAACTCGCCGGCCAGGCAGCGCGCCAGCTCGACGAGACGGCGCTGCCCGGTGGACAGCGACCCGGCCTGCCGGTCGGCAAGCTCGACGAGGCCGCAGAGTCGGAGCGCCTCCGCCGTGCGGTCCCGGACCACACGACCCTGGGCCGGTGAGGACCAGAGGTGGGACAGCGGGTTGAGGCCGGCGCTGGCGCCCTCCGCTCCCATCGCGACGTTCTCGCGCACGGTCAGCGAGTCGAACAGCTCCATCCGCTGGAACGTCCGCCCGATGCCACGGCGAGCCCGGAAGGCAGGGCCGCGGCGCGTGACCGACGATCCGCCGATCGAAACCGACCCTGACTCGGGTCGCACGAGCCCGCTACAGGCGTTGAACGTGGTGGTCTTGCCCGCGCCGTTGGGACCGATCAGACCGGTCACGGCGCCGGTGGCCGCGCTGATCGAGATCCCCTTCACCGCCCGGATCCCGCCGAAGCGGATCTCGAGGTCGCGGACCTCGAGCGCCGTCGGCGCCACCGGTGCTCGTTCGACCGACGTCGCGGGCGGCAGCTCGGACGGCCCCCGCCTGCCCAGCCGATCGAGCAGGCGCCTCACCGAGCTCGGAACCGACCGGGCACTCGCCGGCAGGACCGCGACCAGTACGGCGGCCGCGCCGAACAGCAGCTGGTTCACGTGGGTGATCTGCGGGGAGTCGACGTACGCCGGGCCGAGGAAGAACGCTGCTGAAGCAACGACGGCGCCCCAAGGTCCGCCACCGACCACGATGATCAGCGCGAACCACACCAGGGAGGTGAGCGGCTGGTACGCCGTACCGGACACGCTGGTCTGGGCCACCGCCAGCAGCGCGCCGCCGATGGATGCCAAGAACGCCGAGAGGCAGAAGGCGAAGACGCGGGTGACGTTGACCTCCGCGCCCGCAGTGGCAACAGCGGTCGGCGACTCGGCCAGGCCGCGCATCAGACGACCCATGCGGGACCGGTTGAGGAGCACCACCACCAGCACCGTCAACGCCGCCACCACCAGGACCAGGCGGTAGAAGCCGGAGTCCGAGCTGACGTCGAGGAAGCCCCAGTCCGGCCGCGGCTCGACCAGCGCGTCGCCCGTGCTCCCGAACATGTAGTCCTGCGTGTAGAACATGCCCTGCAGGAGGATGCCGAAGCCGAACGTCGACAAGGCCAGGTAGAGGCCGGTCAACCGGATCGCGGGCACTGCGAGGAGGGCACCGACCGGAACGGCCACCAGGCCCGCCAAGCCGAGGGCGATGACCCAGGGCATTCCCTTGTCGACGGTCAAGTGCGACAGGGTGACGGCGCCGATCGCTGTGAACGACACGTGCGCCAAGGACACCTGGCCCGATGTGCGCACGAGCAGGCTGAGGGAGAGGAACACCACGATCCCCGCCACCGCGAGCGTCCACGAGGTCAACCGGACGCCGGCGAAGGAGGGCACGAACCACAAGCCCGCGAGGACGAGCAGGCCAACGACGCCTTGGATCAGACCGGGAACGCTCCACGCGGCGGCTGACCGCCGCGGCTCGGTGGCGCGCCCCACCAGCCGGCCGCGCGGGAAGACCAGGATCACGGCGAACAGCACGAGGAACGGCAGCGCTACCGGTAGCCCGGCCAGCAGTCCCGACGTGAACCACTTCGTCGACAGGGCCGCGAGGACACCGATGGCCAGCCCACCGAAGAGGGTCAGCGAGAGGCTGCTGAACGCTCCGATCGCCGCGGCGCCGAACGCGGCAGCCACCAGGAGCGTCAGCTGCAGCGGGTTCAGCGGCAGCAGGGGGGCGAAGAGCACACCGGACGCCGAGACCAGCACCGCACCCAGCACCCACGACATCCGACGGGTGGCGAACGGGCTCACGCCGTACAGCGACAAGAGCTCCGGGTTGTCGACGACTGCCCGCATCGTGAGGCCGCGGCGGGAGAATTTGAAGAAGGCGGCAAGGGCCAAGGTGACCGCCACCGAGATGCCGATCACCGTGGCGTCGGCCACTCTCACGGTCGTGTCGGCGATGACGAACGTCTCCGTGGACAGGAAGGTCGGTACGACGCGGACGACGGTGCTCTCGTACTGCAGCTCTGTGGCCGCCTGGATCACCAGCAGCAGGCCGACGGTCGCTGCGACCTGGTGGGCCAGCGCCGATCCGGAGATCCGCCGGGCGATGAGCTCCAGCAGCACGCCCATCACGGGCCCTGCCACGAGGACCGCGATGGCCGCCGCGACCGGCCAGGAGACGCCTCCGAGGACGTAGAGCTCGTAGAAGACGTACGCCGCGACGGTCGCCAGCGCACCGTGGGCGAAGTTGAAGACCCCGGAGGTCTTGTACGTCAGCACCAGCCCGATGCCGGCCAGTGCGTAGACGGATCCGGCCGTGAGGCCGGCAATGATGAACGGTAGGTACTCAGCCATCTCGGCTCCCCTGCTGATGATGAGTCCGCGCGCGCGGCCGGTCCCTCCCGGACCGACCGCGCGCGCGGTGATCGACTAGCCGAGCTGCGAGAGCAGCTCGGTCATCTGCTCCAGCTGGGCAGGTTCGAGGCAGACGGGCTCCGTCTGGACCGCCTTGAGGTCGCCGCCGGTGATCTGGCCCCGGAAGTAGCAGGCTGGGAAGGCAGGCTGTCCCTCGGCAAAGGTCAGCGGAGCCACCATGCCGCCAAGGGTCTCCCCCTTCAGCGCGTAGAGACCCGCGTAGACGTCCTCCGAGGTGGAAGTGGCGTCCAGGCCAGCTGCGTCCGCAACGGCCTCGAACAGCTTGCCGCCCGACCAGGAGAACTGCGCGATCGCGTTGAACCCCGCGGTGTCGACGAATCCCGGGTTGTAGGCCTCCATGGCCTCCCGGTACTCCGCCACGCCGGGCACGGACTCATCGGTGTACATGGCCATCGCCCCGGACAGCACAGTTCCCTCGAAGTTGGGGTCCTCGATCGTGTCCTTGTCGAGACCGTTCATCAGCGAGACCTGTTGGGGCTCGAAGTCGTTCTGCACACAGCTCGCCGCAACCCGCTGGACAACACTGGAGTTGTGGGCGATGAAGAGACCGTCGACGCCGTCGTCCTTGAAGGTCAGGCACGGCGCGTTGTAGTCAGGCGATGCCGCGGCGATCTTGGTCGATTGGTAGTCGATCCCGAGCTGCGCGGTGAAGGCCTGGCCGATCCCGTCGACCTGCGCACAAACCGGCGTCTCCGCGCAGAACATGACGCCGATACGCGTGACGCCTGCTTCCTTGGCCTCCTGGACGGCGCCGAAGGTCTGCAGGATCGCGTTGGCGGCCGACGGGAAGAAGTCGGCGCTCGTGACGAACGTCGCCTCGCTCGACAGGCCCCCCACGACCGGGATCTTCTGCTCCTCGACGTAGGTCTGCCATGCGGCGTCGGTGGTGCTCGTCATCCCGACGATCGCGATCGCGCCCTCAGAGACGAGCTCCTTGGCCATCTGGAGGCCCTTGGCGGGGTCACCCGCGTCGTCCTTGACGATGAGCTCGACGGGCGCGCCGTTGAGGCCGCCGCTCTTGTTGACCTTGTCGACCCAGGCCGAGATCCCTTGGGTCGACTCGGCCAGCACGGCCGATTGGTCGCTCGAGCAGCTGCAGATCGTCCCGATGACGATCGGGTCTCCCTCGAACGTTGCGATCTCCGGTGCTCCCTCCGGGCCTCCCCCGTCGTCGCCGCAGGCTCCCAGTCCCATGACGACGAGTCCGGCGCTGATCGCGGCGGCACTCCACTTCCTCAACTTCATGTTCTCCCTCAACTCGGGCGGTGCCCGCGGTTCGTGTCGTAGCCCAAACGCCCGAGAGATCTATTTCTGAGATCTGGCGCCTGAAAACTAAGGTGCCGTGCATCACATGTCAACCTTTACAAGATCGATCGTCTCAGAATAGTGTCCGACAGCATGCACCTCATCAAGGAGGCACGGTGAACCCCAAGCTGCACCTGGCCCGGAGGGGGTCGAGGTCGGCGGCCACATGGTCGGCGAGCGAGTGCGCGCGCCCAGACTGGTCGACGCGACGGACGGGCCGCGAAACGGGACCGACCTGAACACGACCTGGCTCACCGCGGCCCTGTGCGCCAACACCCCGGGCGCCAGGGTGATGGCGTTCTCCTGTCCCTGTGGGAGCGTCGGCACCTCGACCCGCACCGCCCTGACGCCGCGCACTTCGGGCACCGAAGCAGGACTCCACGCGGAGCGCGCAGGATATTTATGAGACGCTATTGTGCAAAATTCGATTCCCCAATAGCATCCACTGACGTCGATCGCAGCGATGCTCAACGAACCCAAGGGATCGCTCGGGGCGGCACACCATGGCGGACGTCGCCTGCCCCACGAACGGAGCCGAGCGCCCTAGGCAGCGCGAGGCGGCCCTGCCTCTCGTGGCCCATCGCTAGAGCAAGAGGAGAGACCCATGACCAGTCCGATCCGCGTCCTTGTCTGGGGGCCTGGTGGCCTCGGGAACCTAGCGATCCGCGAGATCATGCGCCTGCCGGAGTTCGAGCTCGCAGGCGTGCTGGCCTACTCCGCGGACAAGAACGGCGTGGACGCCGGGATCGTTGGGGGCGCAGGCGCCCCGGCCGGGGTGGCGGCGACGACCGACCTCGACACGGCGATCGCGACTGAAGCCGACGTCGTGCTGCACGTCGCTCGCGACTTCGGCCGTTACGGGGACGTGCCCAAGATCGCGAAGTTCCTGCAGGGGGGTCGCAACGTGGTCTCGGTGCACCCGTACCAGCACCCGGAGGCGATGGCATGGACGGCCGCGAAGGAAGACGTCGTCGACATCATCACGTCCGCGGCCACCGAAGGGGGAGCCACGTTCACGTCGACCGGCATTCATCCCGAGTGGGTGGCCGACCGCATGGCGCCGACGCTCAGCGGGATCTGCACCGACGTACACCGAGTCACGATGTACGAGAACTGGGACATGAGCCAGTACGACGCAAAGACCCTGACGGTCATCGGGTTCGGCCAGGACCCCGATGTCATGGAGTCCAACCCGGCGGTCGCGCAGATGACTGACAACTACTGCCTGCAGAACCTGTACGGTCTTGCATCCGGTCTGGGCGTCGAGCTCGACCGCACCGAATCAGCGCACGAGTACGCTGCCGCGCCGGTCGACCTTTCGTTCTGGTCGCTCGACGTGCCGGCGGGCACGATCGGACGCCTCACCCACACGTGGCACGGTTACCGAGCGGGTGAGGACAAGCCTATCGTCACCGCCGAGGTCAACTGGATGATGGGCCGGGCCGAGATGGTTCCGGCGGGGATGGATCCGGCTCACTACTACGTCGTGAGGATCGAAGGCACGCCGTCGGTCGTGATGGGCATCTCGATCCTGGGCTCGCTCGACGAAGAGCTTCCGAAGGTCGTACCGGGCGACCCGAGCTCCGAGCCCGGCTACTACGGCGTCATCGCCGCGTGCCTGCAGTCCATCCCGAGGGTCCTTGACGCCGAGCCCGGATGGCTCGGTCCGGTCCGGCCGGAGACGCACTGGGCGCCCGACTTGCGCTCGTTGCGGCGCGAGACCCCAGTGACGCCGTCGGCGCGCTAGCCGTCGAAGAACTGGGCAACAAGGTAGCGGATCGCCACGCCCAATCAGTTCGGCCAAGCCGAACCAGACGGCGGCCAGGCCGCGTCGGCCGATCGCACCTGCAGCGGGGCGGCACTGCCGCCGACCGTCTTCAGGGCGCGCCTCACGGACTTCGTCGTGAGCTCAGGATCCAGAGATACCACGCTGCGGGCATTCATGCTGCGCGTCAGTCGTCGCTGTCCTCCGCAGGCGGCCCGCTGCGGTGGTCCCACCCGTCGAAGACCAGTGCCAGGCACTCGTCGACGATCTCCTGGCGGCTCGGTCGTCCGGTCGAGGGGAACAGCAGGTCGCCGTACACGGCCAGGGACAGGAGCATGCCGAACGTGGCGCGGATGGTGACCACAATGTTGATGGGGCCGAAACCTGCGATGGGCTGTTCTCGGCGGGAGAGTTCGTCGAGGGGTTGCAGGGCCGTGCCGAGCAGGTCGCGGGATCGGCTGTATTCACCTTCGGTGCCGGTGTCGAATGAGGCGGCCGCCAGGTAGGCGGCCAGCAGTCCGCGGTTGTCGTGCAGGACGTCGTAGAGGCCCGCGATGAAGGCTGCGGTGGGGGCGCGGACGTCGGTGTGCTCCTGGTCGAAGTAGCCCTGCCAGCTCGCGATGTGCTCGCGCAGGAAGCCGGCCACCGTGTCCACGACGGCGGCCTCGAACAACCCCGCCTTCGAGCCGAAATGCCGGAAGATGACCTTCTCGACTACGTCGGCCTGTGCGGCGATGTCCCTGGTGCGGGTGTTGGCGTAGCCGTGGCGCTGGAACGCCTCCCGTGCTGACTGCAGTATCAGCCGCTTGACCTCGGGTGTGGTCCGTCGCGGCCGCCTCGTCCGTGGCGGGGCCGGCGTCTGAGGGCTCGCGGATGTCATCGGCGTGGTCATCGCTCCAGCCTTTCAGGTTGGATGGCCCGCAGCCTATTGACAGCAGGCGCTGTTTATCGAACGATAGACAGCAGACACAGTCTATAGACCGGGCCGGGAAAGGCCGTGGAAGAGGAGACCAAAAAATGCGTGATCCATACCGGGTGATCCTGTGGGGCCCTGGTGCCCTGGGACGTGCCGCGCTGCGCGAACTGTTGCGGCGGCCGGAGTTCGATGTCGTGGCCGCCGTGGGTTACGGAGCCGAGTCGATCGGCCGGGACATCGGAGAACTTGTCGGCCAGCCGCCGGTGGGGGTCGCGGTGACGGCGTACGCGGACAAGCAGACGGTCATCGACATGGACGCGGACTGCGTCCTGTGGGCGGGGATGTTCCCGTTTCCGCAGATTGCCGAGCAGATGGATCGGGATGTGATCAGTCTGCTCGAATCCGGCAAGAACGTCATCAGCGCCACCACATATCACTACCTGCCCGCTCAGGGCGCGGACTACTTGGCCAAGTTCGAGAAAGCCTGCCGCAATGGCAACAGCTCCTTGTTCGGCACCGGAGAGAACCCAGGATTCTGGTTCGAGCGGGTCGCACTGACCTTGACCGGCATGTGCACCGACGTGGACTACGTCGAGCTGAGCGAGTACGCCGACTGTGAGGGAAGCGGGTCCTCCCCGGAATTCCTCACCGGGTGTGGCTTCGCGCTTTCGCCGCAGGACGCGGCCGAGCTGAAGACGCTCGCCGCAGTGTGGGACGAGCGATACTTCGTGGAGAGCCTCTCCTTCGCCAGCACCGCGCTGTACGGCAAACCGCTGGAGAAGTTCGAACGAGACGCCACCTTCTACGCCACCGACGAGGAGCTGGTCTTCGACACGCAACGCGGCGATCGGATCGACCTGGTTGTGCCGAAAGGCCATGTCAAAGCGCAGATGCATCACTTCCGGGGCTACGTCGACGGTGTCGTGAAGCTGTCGATCAAGACCTACTGGTTCCTCGCCGATCGGACATCACCGTTCACCGGGAAGAATGACAACACGTGGGAGATCCGGATCGACGGTTCCCCGGCCTCGCTGACGAGCAGCTTCGAAGTGCGCACCACCGCGTTCGACCCGGAGGACCGGACCACCGCCACCTGGTACATCACCGCACTCACGATGATTCAGGGGATTCCAAAGGTGTGTGCCCACGAACCCGGCATCGTGTATCCGACTGTCTTCGCCCACGGCGCGTCGGACTTCCGGATGCTGGAGTCGAGCTGATATGCGACACGCCGGAGGTGTGCCAGTGACGAGTTCCGGGTCGACGGAATCGAGCAATCTGGTGGAGCTCCCCGAGGGTCTCGACGCAGCCAACCTGAAGAATCGGACGGACTGGCCGATGGACCGGATCGCTCAACGTCTGTGCCTCGGCTGCGGGCCGTTGTTCATGGTTGTGTTCGGTGCAGGGTTCATCCTCGCGGGCTGGCTACCACCGCCGGACCCCCAGAGAGATGCGGCGGCGGTCGCGGCGGTGTTCCAGGAGGACACGACCCGCATTCGGGTGGGGATGTTGCTGTGCATGCTCGGCGGTGGGCTCATCGCACCCTGGGCAGTCACGATCTCCGCTCAGCTCCGGCGGACCGAGGGGCGCTTCCCGGTCCTCACCTACGCGCAACTTGCCTGCGGAATCCTTGTCACCGCATACGTGATGCTGTCCGCGATCATCTGGGCGATTGCCGCTTTCCGGCCGTCCGACTACCAGGCTGACACCGTCCAGATGCTCAACGACCTCGCGTGGTTCCTGTTCCTGATCCCGTTCCCGCCGTTCGTGTTGTGGTGCGCGGCCGTCGCGGTGGCCATCCTGCGTGACCCTCACGAGGTGCCGGTCTTCCCCCGGTGGGCCGGGTACTTCAACGTCTGGGCAGCCCTGGCGGTCGCCCCGGCAGGACTGATCATGTTCTTCAAGAGCGGGCCGTTCGCCTGGAACGGGTTCGTGGCGTTCTACGTCGCGATCGGAGCCTTCTTCGGCTGGATCGTCGTCATGACCGTGCTCGTCGCCCGGGCCATCAACGACGAGTCGCGACGTGCTGCGGCATAGACCCCGACGTTGCGGTGTGGCCAGGGCGCTGGCGCTATCACCGGCCGGACTGCTCCCTCGTGACCGAAGCAAGTTGAAATCATGACCCTCGACGATGCGGTCGACGAGGAGTTCCGCTGCTCGCGCTGCGGTGGCCAATGAGAGTGGACGGCGATCGGCCAGTCACCTTTGATCGACTGGCCGAACCTCGGAAGGCGGCCGTTCTCGTTGGCGCGCTGCTCGCCTTGGCGTGCACACAGACCTCGGCGCACTCCGAAGAAGAGCGATCGGGCCAGCCACCTGCTGCCCAAGGGGTCCCCGAGCGCGCTGACTGCGGTCCGGGTTCGAGGCCCGAGACCGGTGTGCAGGGCCAGGTTCCCCTGAGAGAACGCCGCAACGGCAGGAGCCGGGAAGGTTATTCCTGCAACCTGGCACTCATCGGGCAATACCAAGGCGAAGGCGCCACGTGGGTCAACCCGTCGTATGGCGACTGCGCGTACATGGGAACGTCGCTCGGCGGGCTTCTGACGAAGAAGTCTCCGGGCACCCAGGTCGTCGACGTGTCCGACCCGCGGGCTCCGGAACTGAGCGGCAACCTTGACAGCCCCGCGATGTTGACCGACACGTGGGAAACGCTCAAAGTCAACGAATCGAGGAAGCTCCTCGCAGGTGTCTCCGTGGGGCCGGCGCTGTCCGGACTCTTCTTCGACGTGTACGACGTGTCCGAGGACTGTTCGAAACCTCGACTCCTCAACTCCTTCAACGGCACCAAGCTCACCCTGCCTGCCAACGTCCTCGGCCACGAAGGGAACTGGGCTCCGGATGGTCGCACGTACTACGCCAGCGGGCTGGTCGCCGGGTCGATCACGGCCATCGACACCACCAACCCTCATCGACCGCGGATCGTGTACACCGGGGTCGCCGGGGTCCCGGCCAACCACGGTTTCTCGTTCAGCGGGGACGGCAACCGGATGTACATCACCCGGCTGGCGCCGGCCGGGGTGGACATCATCGACACCAGCGCCATCCAGCGACGCGACCCGCTGCCCGTCCTGAGGCACGTCGGTTCGGTCACTTGGTCCGATGGGGTGATCACACAGCACACGATTCCGATCACGAAGGACGGCAGGCCCTACCTGATCGCAGTCGACGAGTTCGGTTCGGGTGGGGTCAAGTTCATCGACATCAGCGACGAACGCGACCCGGTGGTCACCGACCGGCTGCGACTCGAGATCAACACTCCAGCCCACGCCGCCGAGCGACGAGCGGACACGACCGGAAACGGGCTGTTCGGCTACGACGCCCACTACTGCTCGGTCAACCGCGAGTACGAGCCCAGCCGGCTCGCCTGTGGGTTCTTCAACTCCGGCGTACGGGTCTTCGACATCACGGAGCTGTCGGCCCCGAAGGAGATCGCGTACTTCAACCCGCCCGCCCAGGTCGGCCAAAGCCAGCGCCTCCAAGGCTCCGAGCACGCCGCAGGCATCGTTACGGGACGGCTCAGCGGGCTCGCGCTCTCCGACATCGCCAACGGAAACATCGGCGACCCGTTCCGCCTGGCCGAAGCCTTGAAGCCGGCGAACCTGACCGCGGACTGGTGCAGTTCACCACCCCGGTTTGTCCGTTCCGACCAGCTGTGGGTGACCTGCCAGGACAACGGCTTCATGGTCCTTCGCTTCACCAACGGCGTCTCCGGACAGTGATTCCTCATGCACCCGAGGGCGAGACGCCGTCTGATCGTCGGGGCCTTGGCCGCTGGCGTCGTCGCGGCTGTCCTCGGTGGCCGGCTCACAGACGACGGGCCGGTCGAAGGACGCCCATCTGCCGTCGATGTCGGCTTTGCCCAAGACATGATTTCGCACCACCAACAGGCCGTCACGATGTCGGACACCCTCGCGCACCAAGACAACCCGCGACTGCGGCTGTTGGCTGAGCAGATCAGGTCCAACCAGCTCATGGAGATCGGTCAGCTGCAAGGGCTTCTGATGGCGTGGGGTGAACCGCTGATGGGGGCTGCGGCCCCAATGGAGTGGATGCACGAGGGGCCGGGCCGCACCGGATCCCACGGTTCCCATCCGTCCCACGAGACCACGTCACCGGACGAGACAGTCATGCCCGGCATGGCGACGCAAGCCAAGCTCAACGAGTTGAATGAACTCACCGGATCGGCACAGGCGACGTTGTTCTTGCGCCTGATGATCCGCCACCACCAAGGCGGAGTCATCATGGCCACCGACGCTGCCAAGCGTGCATCGACGCCGGCAGTCAAGGAGATGGCTCAGCGGATGGCGTTCGTTCAGGTCGAGGAGATCGACCGCATGAGGCGGATGCTTGGCGACGAATCGACTCCTTCCGCGCGGTGAATCTCGCGTACTAACGTCAAGTGAAGGGTGATTCTCCACATGGCTGAGCTGGAAAGACCGATCGAGGTTGGACCCTATGAGGGCATCTGGGGCGGTAGCGACGGACACCGATGGCTGGTCAAAGCGACTTTCGGGCTCGTTGGCGAGCGGCAGGAGGTCGTCGGATCGGGTGTCCGCTCCGTCCGGCTGCCGCGTGAGGGCCGCCGCCTCGCCGCCCATCTGCCGGAGGCCGCAAGTGGCACTGGGACTGCGCTCAACTCCAAGGTGTGGAGATCAGTGGGCGCTTTGATCCCAGAGATGCGTCGTCACTACTTCGATACTCTCAACGAGTCGGCCTGATCAATCGGCCTGGCAATGAGAAAGCGGCTGCCACATGGCTTGCACCGAAGGATCGAGCTGGGGTGGCCCTTGCGGAGCTGGTAGCCGTCTGTGAGGCTGCAGTTGAAGCCGAGCAGAGTACGACGCTCGCGGTGAGCAAGCACTTCGGCATCTCGCCGTCGGCGGCAGCCAAGCGTATTCAGCGTGCGCGCCAAGAAAACGTACTTCCGCCCGCACGAAGAGGGCGTCCCGCCCGTCGCCAGCGCTGAGCCTCGCCAGGAACACTTCCCTCACCCAGCCTGGGACACGAATTGGTACGGCACACGGCAAGTCTTGACTCGGTCACGTCGGCCGGCCCCGCCAGCGACGTGCATGTCATGGAGTCCAAACTTCGAACCTCGTTGGACGTTCCGTCGAGAAGTCCTGCCAGATGATTGCTCGCCAACTCACGCTACCCTCCGGCCGACTGAGGTCGATTGGCCCGACCCGCAAGAGGCTTTAGTCGTCGCACTTGCCGCTGCAGTTGCCCGTTGGAAGGAGCGTGTATTGCTTGCATTTCGGGCAGGTGCCGTAGTCGAGTCGCGGGTTGCCGGCCTTTTCCCGCCGCCACGCCACGTCCCGTGGACTGGGTGACTGGTGGATCTGTGGACGTCGGCCAACCCCACGTCCGCTAACGTCCGAGATCGTCAATCGACGGCCAGTTCCGTCGCGGCGGCGGTTGCCGCTGATTTGCCGCGCAAAGCGAGATTGCGACCGATCAACGGGAGTTCGAAAGGCCAGGAATCCCGTGGAACTCCGGGCCTTTCTCTTTGGTGTACGGGCGTGCAGCACGGCGAGCAGCGAGCCAGCGGCTGTGAGACCCGGAGCATTAGCTCCTGGAGGCCTTGATGTCGTCACGTCCAAGCGACATGAACGCAATGATGGCGCGCGCGACCAGAGCTGGCGGCAGCGTCTTGAGGATCCCGGCGAGCAGTCGGTTGACGACGGATGTGTGCTGCACAATGCGACCGGCGTCGACCCCGTCGATGGCGATGCGAGCGACGTCCGCTGGGGTTTGAATCATGAACCGCGGCATTCGGCCCACTATCTCGCGGTTGGTCGGCGTGTCGATAAACGCCGTGTCCGTCGTGAACGGGACGGTGGCACTGAAACGTACGCCGCTACCCCGGTACTCGGCGTCGAGGGTTCGGGTCAGGTTCACCACGAGCGCCTTCGATCCGGCGTAGACGGTGATACCAGGAAGGCATGGCCAGTAGGCCCCGAGCGAAGAGATTGTGAGAACCCGTCCGTCGCCGCGCTCAAGCATTGCCGGCAAGCAGCAGTGGATCAGTTCGGCAGGGTTGACCGCCAAGAGATTGACCGAGCCCGTTTGCTCGGCGGTGGCGAAGTCGAGGTATCGACCTTCGAGCGTCGCGCCGGCGTTGTTGACCAGCAGCGTCACTTGTCGACCACTGTCCACGACCTGTTTATGCAGACTGCGAGCTGCGCCCGGCAGGCTGAGGTCGCAAGCCAGAACAAGAACGTCGACGCCGTGCGAATTACGTAGGCGTTGGGCGAGGTCCTCCATGAGCTCGGTCCGGCGCGCGGCGAGAACCAAGTTGTGGCCACGGCTTGCGAGGAGCCTCGCGATCTCGACGCCGATGCCGGACGATGCCCCGGTTACCAATGCCACGTCGCGAACGTCAGACCCAGTCATGCGGTGCTCCTCTGCTGTGCGCGGCTGCCGCAGACCGAGGGCAGCGCGCAACTCTCGCTCGTCGCCGTGGGCGATCGATTCGCTCACTGTGCCTCCCGCTCTGACGCCCCCGCTAGGAATAATATTGAACTTTGGTGTCTCACAATGTATTCACGGCTGCGGGATTCGTCAAGTGACGAATGAGCGTGTGCCTTCCGAGTTCACCAAGAGGTCGCGGGCCGCCCAGCTCTGGTCAGGCTTTGAACACCGAAGGCAGCGCGAACGTGCGAAGCTCATGACGGAGTGCGTGTCAATGGCCATGTTGCGGTCCCCGCTGGTGGCCAACTGAAAGTCCCCACCCTCCGCTGAGGTTCAGTGGGTGTTGAGTCGGGTTCCTCCCTTCGCTCGGGCCTGTCTCATGCGGTAGGAGTCGCCGTCGGTGACGATGGTGTGGCAGTGGTGCAGGAGTCGGTCGAGCATGCTGACCGCGGTGGTGTGCTCGGGCAGGAATCGTCCCCAGGACTCGAAGGGCCAGTGGGACGC
>NZ_QXGH01000027.1 GCF_003515065.1 Nocardioides immobilis | reverse complement strand
CTGACTGCGTCGTGCCCGGGCACATCCAGATCCGGCTGGTCGAGATCCTCGAGCTTCGGGACGCTGAACGGCGACAGGTTGAAGATGAACTCCCCCGCGACCCCCAGCGCCTGTCGGCTCGTCGCCAAGACCCGCACCTCGGGACACGTCCGCAACAGCTGCCGGGTCAGGGCCGCGGACTCGTCCAGGACGTGCTCGCAGTTGTCCAGGACCAACAGCAGCCGGCGGTCCTCCAGCTGCGCCGCGAGTGACGTGACCGGATCCTCCGAGGCCAGCTCCTGAACATCAAGGCTGGCCGCCACCGCATGGCTCACCATCCCGGACGTAGTCACCGCATCCAGCGCCACCATCCAGACACCGTCCGGGAACACCCGGCGAAAGTCACCCGCGAGACGGAGCGCCAGACGAGTCTTGCCCACACCCCCCGGACCAGTGACCGTCACCAGCCTGGCCGTGGTGAGCAGCTGCCTCACCTCCGACAACTCCCGGCGGCGACCCACGAAGCTCGTCACCTCGACCGGCAGATTGTCCTTCCGCCGAGCCAGGTTCTCCGAAGCCAGCGCGCCCACCGGATCATCGTCGCACCGCCCGGAGCCGAACACCTACGACGAACGAGCTCGCCGCGCAGACCGGATTCGAACCGGCGCCACCCTCTGACGGTCGCGAGAGGCGTCGCGTGGACTTGTGGTCAGATGGGACCCATGATCGAGAACAGCGACCGTGCGAATGACATCGCGCTTGTGCCAGGGTCGATCGCTTCGCACGTGAGTTGTCTGTTGGTGAAGCTCGGCCAGGTCTCGTTCCGCCTGCAAGAGGCAGCCCTGGCACCGTTGAACCTTCGCGTGCGTCACTTCAGCGTCTTGCAGGCCCTGGCAGATCGTGGGCCGTCGGTGCAGCTCGAACTGGGGCGTTACCTGCGCATCGACCCGGCAACCATGGCGGCCGTGCTGGACGATCTTGGCCGCGTCGATGCCGTTTCGCGCGAGCGCGCACCTGAGGACCGCCGCCGCTACATCGTGACACTGACACCCGAGGGCCAGGGCTTGCTGAGCCGGGCCGTAGCTGCCATCGAAGCAGTCGACGCAACCTTCCGGGCAGCCCTGCAGCACCAGCCGGAATCGGATCCGCTGAAAGGCCTGAGGATTCTCGCCGCAGATCCTGCTCTCGCGGCTGCTTTCGACGCCACCGGCAAGTAGGCGGACGCCACTAAGCGTTTGTGCAACAAATGATATGTTGAACGCATGATCGTTCAGCGGCAATCCGACCGGCTCTACCACGACCTCCTCTCTCCGAGCGAGACCATCGACGCCCGTCTCCGTGCGCGAAAGATCGCAGACGACATCGTGGCCCCGCGGGCGGCAGCGATCGCCAACGGGGATGAACGAACCGACGGGTTCCCCAGGGATGTGTTCGGCGCGCTCGGGTCGGCCGGTCTCTTCGGTGTCGGGTTCAGCGCCGACGTCGGTGGCCAGGACCTCGCCCACCCTGCCGCAGCGACAGCGGCGACCATCGAAGAGCTTGCTTACCACTCGAGCAGCATCGCTGCCGTCTTCGACGTGCACTGCATCCTCTCGGGAAACGCGCTCAACCAGGGGACGGACGACCAGAGGCAACGGTGGCTGCGCAAGATCGTCAGCGGCGAGATCGTCGGCGCCTTCGCCACGACTGAGCCAGAAGCCTCCAGCGACCTCTCCATCGAGGCACTCCAGACCGTTGCCACCGAGACGTCCGGCGGCACGACCTGGGTCCTCAACGGTCGCAAGCGCTGGATCTCGAACTCCCCGGTCGCGAACGAGATCGTGGTCCTCGCCCGTACCGGCGAGCGAATGTCCATGTTCATCGTCGACACCACGCTGCCAGGAGTGAAGGTCGGCACCCCTGATCGGAAGATGGGGAACCGTGGGCAGCTCACTGCCGACGTGACTTTCGACGACGTCCACGTCGATGCAGCTGAGCTTCTCGGCGGAGTCGAGGGGCAGGGGCTGCGGCAAGCACTCGCCACCCTGACCTACGGACGGATCGGGATCGCCGCGGCCGGTGTCGGAATGGCTCAGCGCGCCTTTGACCTCATGGTCGAGCACCTCTCTAGTCGACGGGCCTTCGGCCGCGTCATCGGAGCGAACCAGCACTGGCAGTTCCTACTCGCAGACCGCGCAACAGAGATCGAGAACGCCCGCAACCTCTACCTCAAGGCCGCCCTGCGCCTCGATGACGGCAACCCCTTCCCGGAGCCCGAAGCCGCCATGGCCAAGCTGTACGGCACCCGGCTCTCCGTCGACATCGCTCGAGACGCCGTCCAAGCCTTCGGCGGCTTCGGCTTCGCGCGCGAGCTCGGCGACGACGGCTCCCCTGGGCCTGTTGAGGCCCTCTACCGGGATTCGAAGATCGGTGAGATCTACGAGGGAACCAACGAGATCCAAAGGTGGGTCATTGCCCGCCAGATCCTCGGACGTGAGGTCGCAGGCTGAGCGCAGGGTCGTCTCCCCAACCCGACCGTGCGCGCGTCGGTCACGAGCGCGTCCCTGCCACGCCGGCGACCTGGATGTCCCTCAACGACCGCTTGTCCAGCTTGCCGACGGCGTTCTTGGGGAGGGCCTCGACGACATGGATCCTCTTTGGCCGCTTGTAGCCGCTCAGGTTGGCAGCACACCGGGCTTCGAGTGCCTTGGGATCGACCGTCTGGCCTGGCCGAGCCTGCACGAACGCGACCACGATCTCACCCCAGGTCTCGTCAGGTACGCCGATGACGGCGGCCTCGAGGACGGAAGGATCCGAGGCCAGCACGTCCTCGATCTCCTTGGGATAGATGTTCTCGCCGCCGCGGATGATCATCTCCTTGGAGCGGCCCACCAGCGTCAGGTAGCCGTCGGCGTCGACGTGCCCGATGTCGCCGGTGCGCAGCCAGCCGTCGACGATGACAGCGGCGGTGTCCGCCGGCCGGCCGAGGTAGCCACGCATGACGTTCGGGCCGCGGACCACGACCTCACCGTCCTCGCCGGGCGCGACCTCGTTTCCCTCTCCGTCGAGGATGCGGAGCTCCTGCCCGGGGAAGGGGCGTCCCACGGTGCCTGCCTTTCGGATGCCCGACACCGGGTTGATCGTGGACGCACACGTGCCTTCCGACAGGCCATAGCCCTCCACGAGGGGGAAGCCGAAGCGGCGCTGGAAGCGGGTCAGCAGCTCGGCGGACGCAGGTGCCGCGCCGCAGACGGCGAAGCGGACCGAGGACGTGTCCGGCTGCACCTCCTCGGGCAGTGCCGCCAGCATGCTGTAGATCGTCGCCACGGCACTGAAGAACGTGGGCCGCTCCCGCTCGATCGTCTCGAAGAAGGTGTTCGGGTTGAACCGGTCGGCGATGACGACGCTGGCTCCGACGAGGAGCGGGGTGAGGATGCTGACCACGATGCCGTTGACGTGGAACAGCGGCAGGATCAGCAAGCATCGGTCGTTGTGACCGAGCTCGAGTGCCTCGCTGCCCATGGCGGTCATGGCATCGAGGTTCGCGTGGTCGAGCATGACTCCCTTCGGCACTCCCGTTGTCCCGGAGGTGTAGATCAGGAGAGCCAGTGCTGCGGGATCCGAGCAGGGAGCGGGATCCGCGCCCTCTGCCTGGTAGATCTCGCCGACCAGGAGGACGGGGACCTCGCTCGTCGAGACCGTGGCGTCGTCGTCTTCGAGGATCAGCAATCGGGCGCCGGAGTCTTCCACCTGTCGCGCGACCTCGCCCGCGGTCAGGCTGGGGTTGACCGGGGTGACGGTCGCGCCCAGACGCCACGCTGCGAAGAGGAGGACCACGAAGTCGATCCGGTTGTTCAGCTTGAGCGCGACGACGTCGCCGGCGCCGATGCCGAGCCCGTCGAGCCGGCGGGCGACGGCGCGCACTCCGTCCAGCATCTCGGTGTTCGCGAGAGACGTAGTGCTGTCTGCGAGCGCCGGCCCGTACGGGTCCTGCGCGGCACGACGGTCGGGAAGGGTGGCGAACTCCATGCGAGCATCCGGCCTTTCGGGAGAAGGAGGGTCGGGACGGTGGGATCAGCGCGCGTCGAGGTGGCGGGTCAGGAACTCGACCTGGTCGGCGACCAGCTGCTCGAACGGCTCGCCCAGGTAGAAGGCGAAGTGCCCGGCCTCGTAGGTCTTGATCTCCCCGTACGGGGCGGTGCGCGCGTAGCGAAGAGTCTGCTCGGGCGGCGTCACGGTGTCGTGGTTGCTGACGCAGAAGAGGATCGGCATCTCGACCTTCTTCGCCGCGCGTCCAGGTCGGTACGCCGTGATGGTCGGTACGACCCGCGCGGCCGCCGCATTGACGAACGAAGCGCCCGGCGGGATGAGGGCCTCGTACCCAGGGAGCGCGTCGGGTGCGTTCATCAGGGCGATCGATCCCGGCGGTCCCGCCAGGGGCAGCGTGACCGGATCGGCACCGCGGGCGCGGGCCGCGAGGTCGCGAGCCACGAACGGCAGCAGCTTGAGGGACGCGCGCGGACCCAGCGCCCGCGCCGAGGCAAGCCCGTCGGTGAAGGGGCACTGCGAGACTGCCGCGAGCAGCTCGGGATGGCGGGCGGCGACCGTGATGGCGTGACCGCCACCGAACGAGCTGCCCCAGACCGCCACCCGACCACCGTCCACGTCGTCGCGACCCTTGATGTGGGCGATGGCCGCGTCCCAGTCGGCAAGCTGGCGCTTGATCGACAGCAGCTGGCGCGGCTGGCCGCCGCTGTCACCGAAGTGCCGGTAGGTGAAGGCAAAGGCGGCGATCCCGGCGGCTGCGAACCGCTCGGCGAAGGCATCGAGGCGCATCTCACGAGTGGCGCCCAAGCCATGGCCGAGGATGACGACCGGCGGCGACGTGACGCCCTCCGGAAGGTAGAGCCAGGCAGAGCAGCTCGCGTCGCCCGAGGTGAAGGAGACATCGTGACGCGAGTAGGGCATGGAGTTGGTCATCACTTCTTCCCCGTCTTCGTGGCGGTGCGGACTCCGGGAACAGTGCCCGTCTCGAGGGCTTCCTCGTAGACACCGGGGCTGTAGAGCGGCAGCTCACCGGTCGCGTCCGTGGTGGCCATGTAGTCGAGCATCAGCTCCTGGCCGACCTTGGACAGCGCGGTGGCGAGGAACTCTGCACGCTCGACGTGCAGGCCGTCGGTGAGCGACATCGAGCCCCCGAAGTACACAGACCGCTTGATCGCCGCGACGGACCCCTTCGTCCGCGAGCCGAAGTGCTCGGCCAGCTCGATGGCCCTTGCCAGGACCTCGTCCGGGGGCACGACGTCGTCGACAGCACCGATGGCCAGGGCTTCTGCGGGGGTGAAGGGCTTGCCCTCCAGGATCGCGACCAACGAGCGGTGCGTGCCGACCAGCCGCGTCAACCGTTGGGTACCGCCCCCTCCAGGCATGATCCCCAACAAGACTTCGGGCTGGCCGATGAAGTAGTCGCCATCGGCCATGACCCGCAGGTCGTTGGCCCAGCTGAACTCCGCCCCCAGCCCCAACGCAGAGCCGTTCAGAGCGGCCACGAAGACGACGCCGCTGCGGTTCATCTTGAGGAACGTCTGGTGCACACGCTCGAGCTGGACCGCCGGCCACAACGGCGTCCTGCCCACCAGGGACTGAAGTCCGCCGGCGCGGTTGACGCCCTTGGCCGTGCGCGCAAGAGCGGACGCGCCCCTCACCCCGACCGAGGGCACCGTCGCTCCACCCTCCTGCAACCAACGCACTTCTGCGTGACTCACGAATCGCTCCGGGTGCGTCCCCGTGAAGACGACCGCACGGATGCTCGAGTCACCGTCGGCCCGCTCCACAAGGGCGTCCAGCTGCTCCGCGATGTCGTTGCCGAACAGCCCGAGGGGACCGCCGTCAAGCCGCGCAACCAGCACAGCTCCGCGGTCCTCGATCTCGAGGTTTCCCCTGACTTCCTCTGCCATGACTGATCCCTAGGGTGCGAGTGGGTGATGCCTTGCGATCGACTATAACGAAGTTATAGCATCGGAACAACCCTTCTCGGACCTGCTCGATGTGATCCGAGGCACCGAGTGGAAGCATGGGAGTCATGCCCGAAGAGTCCACGCCCGACGGCGTACCGCAACGCCTCGTGAACGCCACCATCAAGCTGCTGGCAGAGGTCGGGCCCTCGGCCATCAAGGCGCGCGCCGTGGCGACCGAGGCCGGCATGTCGACGATGACCGTCTACCACCACTTCGGCGGCGTCCCCGAGCTCATCCATGCCGTCGTCGACCACGGGTACGCCGCGATGGAGCGAGCCTTCGCCGAGCTCTCGATCACCGCTGATCCGGTAGCCGACCTGTTCTCGATGGCACTGGCCACCCGCGAGATCGCCCGCACGAACCCGCACCTGTACGACCTCATGTTCGGCCTGTCGACCCGAGCGACCTACCGCCCCACACCCGACAAGGACGTACGCCGCAGCGGCCACTCGCCGGCGTTCCAAGCCGCCTACCGGCATGTCACCGACGCGTGCATCCGACTCATGGAGTCCGGGCGGGTCGACGCCCAGGATCCGCGCGTCGTCGCAGCCGCGACGTGGAGCTTCGTGCACGGCTACATCACGCTCGAGCTCGGCGACCACTTCACGGAGTTCGACGACCCGGTCGCCCAGGTCATGGTGCCGATGGGAGTGACCTTCGCGATCGGGCTCGGCGATGCCCCCGAACGGGCCCGCGCGTCGCACGAGACCGTGCTCGCCCTCAGTCGCCGGAGCGGGAAGCAGGCGGCACGACCTGGTCGTTCCGCCCGAGCGCCGCGATCTCGCGCTCGATAGTAGGCACCCACTTCGCAGCGAAGCGCCTCGCCCACGGCCAGGCCACCGGGGAGCTGATCGCGGCCTTCGCCCATCCGGCCGCACCCACTGCGCGCGGCACGTAGACCCGCGACCGCCGACGCGCCAGCCCATCGACGATCGCACCGGCGGCCCGCTCGACGCTGGTGGTGACGTTGCCCGGATAGGGAAGCTCCTTGCGCAGCTGGACGAACGAGGGAATGTCCTGCTCGGCTCCCCTGACCAGGTCGGTCTCGATCCACGAGGGATGCACCAGGCCCACACTGATGCCCAGGTGGGCCACCTCCTGGCGGTAGGCGACGGTGAGCATCTCGACACCCGCCTTGCTGGCGGCGTACGACGACATCGAGGGCAGGGCGAGGAAGGACAGGGCCGAGGCCACCACCATCACGTGGCCCCTGCTGCGCTCGAGGTGCGGAGTGGCGTACTTCAGCGTCCGGAAGGTCCCGGTGAGGTTGACGTCGATCACGCGCTCGAACGCCGCATCGTCGGCCTGGCGCACGGTCCCGTAGGCCACTATCCCGGCGTTGGCCACGACCAGATCGATGCCGCCCATGGCCTCGGCACTCTCGTCGATCGCGAGCCGAAGGCACTCGCTGTCCCGAACGTCCGCTTCGCGCCAGCTCGCCCGCGGACCCAGCTCGGTCGCAAGCGCGCGGAGCCGGTCCGGCTCCAGCCCGAGCAACGCAACCCGCGCACCGCGAGCGGCCGCAAGCCGAGCCACCTCCGCACCGATGCCTCGCGCAGCTCCGGTCACTACGAGCCTTCGGCCCACCAAGTCTTGATTCATACATGGAATATAACTTGGTTATAGTGTGGTTGTCACCAGCACCTACCAAGAAAGCAGGCAGACATGAAGGCGTTCGTCGTCGAGAAGTACGGCAAGGACGGCCTTCGCGCCGCCGACATTCCTCAACCGACCGTCGGCGACACCGACGTCCTCGTCAGGGTGAGTGCAGCCAGCGTCAACCCACTCGACAAGATGGTGCGCGACGGTGAGTTCAAGCAGCTCCTCAAGTACCGGCGGCCGTTCGTGCTCGGCCACGACGTCTCCGGTGTGGTCACCCAGGTCGGACGGGCGGTGAGCGGCTTCAAGATGGGCGACGAGGTCTACGCCCGGCCCCGTGACCTGCGGATCGGCACCTTCGCCGAGTACATCGCGATCGACCACGAGGACGTCGCACTCAAGCCCACCTCACTCACCCTGCACGAGGCCGCCGCCGTACCGCTGGTGGCGCTCGCCGCCTGGCAGACCCTGGTGGACCTCGCGAAGGTGAAGCCCGGCCAGAAGGTGCTGGTCCACGCAGGTGCCGGTGGGCTGGGCTCCACGGTGGTCCAGCTGGCCAAGCACCTCGGCGCCTACGTCGCCACCACGGCCCACACCAGCGACGTCGACCGGGTGCGCGACCTCGGCGCCGACGAGGTCATCGACTTCACGCAGATCGACTTCTCCGACGTTCTCTCCGGGTACGACATGGTGCTCGACTCGCTGGGCGGCGCCAACCTCGAGAAGTCCCTGACTGTCCTCAAGCCCGGCGGCCTGGCCATCAGCGTCGTCGGGCCGCCGGATCCCGCCTTCGCCGCCCAGCTCGGGCAGCCGGTGCTGCGGCCGGTCATGGCGCTGTTGAGCCGCAAGGTCAGAAGGCGGGCACGCAAGCTCGGGGTGCGCTACTCGTTCTTCTTCATGCGAGCCAGCGGCGCCCAGCTCAGGGAGCTCGCTGCCCTGTACGACGCCGGGAGTCTCCGGCCCGTCCTGGACGAGCGGACCTTCCCGTTCGAGCAGACAGCCGAGGCCCTCGCGCACGTCGAGCAGGGCAAGGCCCGCGGCAAGATCGTGATCACGATGGACGGGACCACCAAGTGACCACCGTTCACCGCGGTCATCGGACGACGATCCAGCATCCAGCCGACTGAGATCATTCAGTCGTGGTCGCGAGCTCCGGGTTCCTGCCGGCGTCGTGCGACCGGCGCTCCGCGGTCGGGCGCTCAGCTCCCCTACGCGGAGGGTTGGACAGGGCGCGGAGGCTGTCCATCAGTCCGCCGACGAGGGCGGCGCTGAGCGGGATCAGGAGCGGGCTCAGCATGAACACCAGGAATGAACCCAGTACGCGTGCGGCTTCCATTGGGACCCAATCAGGCGGTTGCGAAGTTGTTCGCGATGTCCGCAAGAGCGAACTCGCTGACTGCGCGGTCGGAGGCGGTCGATGCTTCCAACCGTTCGACGATCGACTCGAGATCGCGGCCCGGGATCGCGCAGGTGAGGTCATCGTCGGGCAGGCCGGTGCGTGTCCGGCTGACGGCGCACCCGGGGCTCACGGCAACCTGTCCTGCGGCTGCCAGCGGAACGATCACACATTGAGGCTTGCGGGCCAGCGTGAGATCGGGGACGGCGCCCATGAGCGTCATCAGCGCCGCCGGAGAGAGCTGGGCCAGGACCACATCCGGATCGTCGGCATCAGCCAGCGGTTGATAGGTGATCGAGGCCGGCCGGAAGGGAAGCGCCGCCGCACCCACCAGATCCTCCTCGGTGACCCAGCTGCTGTCGACGAGCGCGGCGGTGTCGGCACCGGCGGCCGCCTGGTGTAGGGGAATCAGCCCGTGGGTGTAGCTCCCGACGCTGCAGTTCGCGTGGTCGGCTGCGACGGTGTCGAGACGTTGCTGCTGGGCAGGAGCCCAGAAGCAGCAGCCGGCTGGCTGGGGTGTGACAGGGCTGGTCCTCTCGGAGGCCGGGGCATCAAAGCTCACGGCGACGGGCGGACGGGTGAGCCCGAGGAGCGCGGTCAGTCGCTGGGCCAGGGCGGAGCTGGTGGTCATCGGTGTTCCCTTCATCGGGCCGGGCAAGGCCGGTCGGTCAGCCGTAGGTCAGGCTGATTCGGTGTGTGTCGACGTCGACATCGATCGCGACGGCGTCAGGCGTGGTGCGCCGCCAGGTGCTGAGATGACGGCCATCGATCTCCACGGCGACGGCGGCGTCGCGCGGAAGGTTGTCGACCGTGAACGTCGTCGGTGATCCGCGTCGGGACGGAGTCGCGGCGTAGGTATCGACTTCGAGGATCCGTCGCTGGGCGTCGTGGTGGGTGCGCCGGATGCCGACCCGTGGGTAGTCGACGCCGCGCACGGTGGGCTCGTCGTACATGGTGGTGTTCGGCGCGTTGAAGACCCGTGACCAGGCGCCGGGCTCGGCGCACTCGATCATCATCATGGTCGCGTTGATCTGCCCGCGTGGCCACGGGGAAGACTCCCCCAGCCAGAAGGCGAAGCGGCTGTCACCGTCGCCGAAGAACCTCGGCTCGAACTGGGTTTCCGACACTTCCCGCAAGCGCTCCCAGGTGGTCGTGTCGCCGATCTCGCGCGCCATCCACAACGCCGTCGACAGCAGCTGCGGATCGTCGGCCAGCTGAACGACCGGGACCTTGGGATTGCTCCACCCGAGCTGCCGCATCGCCGACTCATAGAGGTCGAGGCCCAGCTGGTTGTTCTGCGGGTAGAGGTAGTGCAGGAGCACCAGGGCGCTGTAGCCGTTCACCGGCCCTGGGAAGGTCATCGTCGCGTTCTCGATCGGGTCGTAGTAGAAGGCCACCCAATCGATGCGGCCTTTGCGATCCCGGCCCATGTAGTGCTTCTGGGCGAACGCGACCCAGTCCAGGAAGGGCTCGTTGAGCGAGGTCTGGAGAAGCGCGTCGTAGAGCTTGAGGCCGAGCCCGGCCGCGCTCATGCAGAACGGCCAGATCTTGGTGTTCTCGCAGTGTGCCCCCTGAGGCCGGGCCACCAGCTGCGCCGAGATGAAGCTCGCGATGCGCTGATGGGTCCAGGTGAACTGCCGGTTCTGGTAGCCGGTGACCTCGAAGGGGGTCGTCTCCGACTGTTGCCCGGAGACGTAGTGACGCATGCTCAGCAGAAGGTTCAGCCAGCCGCGGTAGAAGAGGTTGCCGTCACAGCCGACGGGGTCCGGCTGCAGACCCCAGGGCTCGATCCCGTTGCCGGTCCAGCCCGGGAGGGCGTAGCGGCCGCGGAGGTGCTCGGGCACGACCGTCAACCACTCGGGCGGGTACCTGTCGACGTTGGGGTCGGGCCCGATCAGGGTGTTCCAGTCGATGCCGCCCCAGAACGTCACGTAGCGTCGCGCGAGCTCGTCGAGGATGCGGGTGTAGCCCTCGCGCCATGCGGGCGTTGCCTCCAGCATCATCGGCAGGACGTAGGCCATCTCGGCGATGTCGAACCGCGGGAACGCGCACATCGGGGGCTCGCTGTAGCGGTCCCACCACTGATGCGGCTCACCTTGGTCGGACCAGTCATCGTCCGTGGTGGCCTTGTCCCACATGAACCTGAGCCAACCGAGGGACCGGTCGTTCAGGCCGGCCGACGGGGTCGAGGTCTCGAGCGCGTAACGGCTCATCTCACGGCTCCAGGACCGGCTCGTCGGTGGCCGCCCGTACCTGCAACAGGGTCGAGCGCGCCCGCCAGGCATCCGTCCAGCTGGGATCGAGCCGAACGACGGCCGGCTCGACGATGATCGTCTCGGATCCGCAGGTCGACGGATCGTGAGCCAGGTACGCGTCGGGGAGCCGATAGCGAGGGCCGCTGGAGCGCCCGAGCTTCACGAACTTCCGGGTGAGTCCGTAGAACCACAGAAGCACGAAGGCACTCCCGCGGAGCTGCGCCGTCCCGTCGTGGAGCCCTGCGACGACCTTGTCGACGGTCCGTGACGACACCAGGGCGCCCATCGCTTGGGAACTGGAGTCGAAATGAACCGCGCAGTCTGCGTTTGCGGCGGATCCCGGTCGGGTGACGGCGCGACGCTGCGGTCCGTCGAAGACCCAGTGCCGGGCGACTCGTTCTCCTGCGGAAAGCTCGAACACCAGGGTTTGGGTGATCTGGGCGCGCAGCGACGGCATGAACCGGGAACCCAGGGCGATGCACTGGCCGAGGAACCACAGCAGCATCCGCAGCGCTGCATCGCTCATGACTCATCAGGCCTTCGCAGTCGGCGTGATGCTCGCCTTCGGAGCCGCGGTCAGGTGGCTGACCAAGAACTCGGTCTGATCGGCAGCCAGTTGCTCGAACGCCTCGCCGAGGTAGAAGTCGAAGTGTCCGGCGTCGTAGAGCCGGACGTCGCCGCGCGGCGCTTGGCGCACGTAGCGCTCAGTTCGTGCGGGAGGGGCGACCGAGTCGGTGGCGCTGATGCAGATCAGGATGGGGGCGGCGACGGCCTTGGCCGATCGGCCAGGCCGGTAGCGGATCAGGCTCGTGACGCTTCGCGCTGCGGCCTGGTTGACCCACTTGTGGTCGGCCGGGAGCAGGGCGAGCATCCCGGGCAAGGCATCGGGAGCTGTCATCAGGCCGAGCTGACCAGCGCTCGCCGCGACGGGGATCGTGACCGGCTCCTTGCCCCGTGCCGCCGCGACAAGGTCACGCGCGACGAAACGGGAGAGCACCAGTGTTTCCTTGATGCCCAGCGCTGCTGCCGAGGCCAGTCCATCGGTGAAGGGGCATTGTGCGACAGCGGCCCGCAGCTCAGGATGCCGGGCAGCGACCCTGATGGCGTGGCCTCCGCCGAGGGAGCTCCCCCACACCGCCATCCGCTGGCGATCTACCTCGGGGAGGCTCTCGGCGTACGCAAGTGCCGCGTCCCAATCGGCGAGCTGGCGTGCCATCGAGAGCAGCTGGCGCGGCTCGCCACCGCTGTCGCCGAGGTGGCGGTAGGTGAACACGAGCACGGCGAGGCCGGCGGCGACGAACCTCTCGGCGTACGGCGCGAGACCCATCTCCCGAGTCGCACCGAGTCCGTGTCCCATGACAACTGTCGGCAGCGGCTGATCGTCCTTCTGGGTAGGCAGGTACAGCCAGGCCGTGCAGGAGGAGTCGCCGGACCGGAACTCCACTGTTCGCCTGCTGAACGCTTCACGCTTCTTGGTGGCCATGACGTCACTTCCTCGGTTGGCTGTTGTCGGCCGCGTTGCCGCGTTGGAGCGCCGCGGCGTAGCCACCGGGCTGGTAGAGGGGAAGCTCACCGTGCAGCGCGGTATCGCCGAGATAGCTGAGCATGATCTCCTGCGCGGCGACCTGTGGCAGTGAGGCGAGGAACTCGGTGCGTTCGATGTGGAGACCGTCGGCCATCGACATCGTGCCGCCGACGTTCACGGCGCGCTTGACGGCAGCAATCGCCTCTGGCGTTCGCGCCGCCAGGTGGGTCGCTCTCTCGACCGCTCGAGCGAGGAGGTCAGCTGGCGGGACGATCTCGTCGATCATGCCGACGGCGAGCGCGTCCTCGGCAGGGAACGGCTTGCCTTCCAAGATCGCCACCAGCGCACGGTGGGACCCGATCAGCTGCGGCAGCCGCTGGGTGCCGCCGGCGCCCGGTGCGAAGCCGAGCAGGATCTCGGGATGGCCGATGAAGTAGTCACCATCTGCCATCAGCCGCAGGTCGCACGCCCACGAGATCTCGGCGCCGACACCGAGCGCCGAGCCGTTGAGAGCGGCCACGAAGATGGTGGAGCTGGTCGTCATCAGCGTCAGCGCTCGGTGCATGCTGTCGAGCTGGATCGCACCGGTCATCGGCGTCTTGCGCGCCAGCCATCGAGATGCCCTGGTCCGGTTGAGCTGATGCGCAATCCGTGCCACGGCTCCGGTGACCCGACGACTCACCGGAGGAATCACCGAGCCGTCCTCCTGCAGCCACGCCAGATCGGCGTGGCTGATGAATCGGCCCGGGTGCGACCCGGTGAGCACGACCGCGCGAACGCCTGGGTCACGGTCTGCCCGCTGCACGAGGTCAACCAGGTGCGGGGCGTCGTCACGACCGAACAGCCCCAGCTCGCCGCCGGCGAAGCGTGCGAGCAGGATCCCACTGCCCAGATCGTCGATCTGGAAGCCGTGCAGGTCGTCGTGTCGAGGAGTGTTCATCACTGTCCTTGTGGAACTTTGTTCTAAACTTCGTTATAGGCGACGATAATGCTGTTCCCCGCCGCTGACAACCCCCACCCGACCCGTCCGAGCCGAAGGTCCGACACGTTGCCCACCGCCCCAGGACTCACCAGTAGGCCGGCCCGCGCACAGGCGGTCGACCAACTGGTCGACGCCACCATCCGACTGCTCGCCACCGAGGGGCCCTCGCAGATCAAGGCCCGATCAGTTGCCGCGGCCGCTCAGCTCTCCACCAGCGCGGTCTACTACCACGTCGGCGGGATACCCGAGCTGTTCCAAGCGGTCGTTGACCGAGGGTTCGCTGAACTGGCTCGTGCCTTCGACTCCACGTCGCCCAGCGACGACCCTGTTGCTGACCTCTTCGGGATGGCGTTGGCCACGCGCCACCTGGCCCAGAGCAACCCCCACCTCTACGACCTGATGTTCGGGCTCTCCACGCGGGGGAGCTATCGCCCGTCAGAACCTCGGCGCGATCACGATCGCTCGGAGGCCTTCAGGACGGCGTACGCGCGACTGGTGCAGACGGCTACGCGCCTGATCAGCAGCGGCCGGGTCCGCGCCGATGAGGATCCCGAGCTCATCGCCGACCAGTTGTGGAGCTGTGTCCACGGCTTCGTCACCTTGGAACTGGCGGGCCACTTCACGCAGCTGAACGATCCCGTCCGGGAGCGGCTACAGCCCTTGACGGTCTGCGTTTTCGTGGGCCACGGCGACACGGCCGAGCGCGCCAGCGCCTCACACGACTCCGTGCGTGTCGCACCCCCGACCGCCGTCAGTCGGGTCGGTCCCGACACCGTGGGCGACTGATCTTCGCAATGAGATTCAGGGGAGCGAGAGCGAGACCCGCGGCGTCGTGCTCGAGCCCCGGACAGCCACGACGCGTGACACGCACGTGGACAACGAGCGCCCACAGTCCTTCTGGGCGGCGCTGAGGAAGACGTCGCGGTGATCGAGTACGCCGTCGACAGTGTCGACGTCCAGCAGGCACAGCCCGCACTCGCCCTTGCGGCAGTCGTACATGAGGTCGAGGCCGGCGCGCGTCAGCGCCTCGAGGACGGTCTCGTCGGCGCGGACGACCGTCTCCACCTGCCGCTGCGGCACGCTGACCACGAACTCCTCGGGCCGGAACCAGCCGCTGCTGCCGAAGGTCTCGAAGCGCAGGTTGACCGACGGCAGCGAGGCCGCCTCCCACTCCCGGCGTACGGCGTCCATCAGCCGGATCGGCCCGCACATGTAGAGCTCGGTGACCCCGCCCAGCGGATGCCGGACGACAGATCCCACCAGCTCGGCCACGTCCAGTGGCGTCTGCTCGGCGTCGACATGGACGACGAGCCGGTCCCCGTGGAGCTCGGCGAGCTCGTCGACGTACGCCATCCGCTCCCGGCTGCGTCCGACGTAGACGAGCGTGTAGTCGGCACCCAGGCCGCGCAGCACGCGCGCCATCGCCGCCACCGCGGTGATGCCGATGCCCCCGGCCAGTAGCACGTGCCGCGGGGCGGCCACGTTGAGCGGGAAGTTCTGCAGCGGCTGCGTCACCTCGAGCTCGTCCCCAGGGACGAGCGTGTGCATGAAGACCGAGCCCCCGCGGGACTGTGGTAGCCGGAGCACGCTGATCGTCAGCAGCGATCCCTCGTCGTCGGACTCGACGATCGAGTAGGACCGGACGTCGGTGGAGTCGCCCACGGGCACCCGCACGTCGAGGTGGCTGCCCGGCGCCGCCCGGCCGCGCGCGAGACGCTGGATCGTGATTCGCTGGACGTCCCGCGCCACCGGGGTGGTGGCGACGACCCGGCCGGTGCTCCAGTCGGGCTGGGCGCTGGTGGTCACCGCTGCGACCCGACCAGGACGCGACCCTCCGCCTCGAGCATCCGGTCGAGGATCCGGCGCACCCACATGCCGCCCGCGTCGATGTTGAGGCTGTAGAACTCGTGGTCCGGGTTCGCGTCGATCGCCGCCTGCTGGGCCGCCAGCATCGCCTCGTCCTCGGCGAACACGCGCCGCACGCCCTCGCGCAGCTGGGTGGTGATCAGCTGGCTGTCGAGCCGGTAGTTGCGCATGAACGCCCAGAAGTAGTGGGATCTGCGGTCGGTCTCCGGGGTGATCGTGTTCATCACGTAGCCGTTCACGCCGTGGCTCCGATCGCCGTCGGGCGCGCCGCTCCCTGCCGGTGCGACTCCGACGTCGATGCAGATCGTCGACGGGGCGTAGTAGTGGATGATCTGCCAGCGGTCGACCCGACCCTCGAAGTCTGGGAACCGGTCGCGGATGTTCTTGCGCCAGAACGGCGGCGGCACCACGTCGAGCATCCACCGCTCGACGGTCACGCTGCCGTCGTCCTCGACCCGGGTCCGGAACTCCGACTCGCTCAGCTCCTCCTGCCCGATGCTGCTGCCGTGCACGAACTCCTCGTGGGTGAGGTCCATCAGGTTGTCGAGGATCAGCTGGTAGTTGCAGGGGGCCTCGATGGTGAGCCCGTCGCCCGCCCAGCCGGGATCGTCCATCTGGTGCATGTCGGGGATCAGGTCGGGGTCGGCCATCGTGATGTCGCCGGGCCAGACCCAGAGGTAGCGGTACCGCTCGACGACGGGGTACGACGGCACCATCGCGCTCGGGTTGACCGTCTCCTGCGCCGGCATCGCCGTGCACCGGCCCGCCGAGTTGTAGCGCAGCCCGTGGTAGGGGCACTGCACCTCGTCGCCACCGACCAGCTTGCCCATCGAGAGCGGCGCGAGCCGGTGCCAGCAGGCATCGGCCAGCGCGACCGGTCGGCCGTCCTGGGTGCGGTACAGCGCCATCGGCTTGCCGGCGATCGTCCGCGACATCAGGCCCTTGTTGGTCACCTCGTGGTCCCACGCCGCGGCGTACCAGGCGTTCAGCGGGTGCGGGAAGATCTTCGCCGTCACCTTGCCGGTGGGCAGCAGCTCGGTCATCTCACACCGCCTCCGGCACCGCCGCGTGCAGCCGGCGGCGCAGGGCGTCGACCAGGTCGCCCAGGATCTTCTGGCAGATCGCGGTGTGCGAGAGCCAGGTGCACGCGTGGAAGGCACCGGGGTAGACGTGCAGCTCGGTCGGCACCCCGAACCACAGCAGCTGTTGGGCATAGGCGATGCCCTCGTCGCGGAGCGCGTCGAACTCGTAGGCCGTGACCAGCGCGGGCGGCAGCCCGGCGAGGTCCGTGGCCCGTGCCGGCGCGGCGTACGGCGAGACCAGGTCGGTCCCGCGCACCCCCGCCCCGAGGTAGCTGTCCCAGCTGATCTCGCCGTTCGCACGAGTGGTGATGGGCGTGCCCTCACCGAGGTTGCGCATCGACTCGGTCTCGAGCCGGTCGTCGATCTCCGGGATGCCCAGGAACTGCAGGCACAGGCGCGGGCCGCCGCGGTCTCGAGCCAGGAGGGCGACGCCTGCGGCCAGCCCGCCACCGGCACTCTCACCGCCGACCGCGATCCGCTCCGGGTCGACGCCCAGCTCCCCTGCGTTCTCCGCGACCCAGACCAGTGTGGCGTAGCAGTCCTCGAGCCCGGCGGGGAACGGGTGCTCCGGAGCCAGGCGGTAGTCGACGGAGAACACCACCGCGCCGACCTCGGCCGAGATCCGCCGGCAGTCGGCGTCGTACAGGTCGAGGCTGCCGACGACGAACCCGCCGCCGTGGAGGTAGACGAGCGCGGGGAGCGGGCCGTCGTGGTCGGCGGGCTGGTAGCGGCGGACCCGGACCGCGGGACCGCCCTCAGGCCCCGGCACCAGCAGCTCGTGGACGTCCAGGGGAACCGGCGGGTCGTACGGCGGCAGCGCGGCGACCAGCTCTGCCTCTCCCGCGCGTGCCGCAGGGATGTCGGCGAAGGACAGCTCGGCGAAGGCGGGGGCCCAGGGGGCCAGCTCGTGGTCGTAGGCGTGGGTCATCAGGATCAGCCCTTGTAGTAGCGGTGGACCATCTGCGCGATGCAGACCGGCTTGTCGGCGCCCTCGGCCCGCATGACGGTGTCGATGGTCGCCTGGATGCCGCCGCCGGCGACCTCTTCGGCGTCCGCGAGGGTCGCGCTGACCTGGATCCGCGACCCGGCCGGCACCGGTGCGGGGAACCGGACCTTGTTGAGGCCGTAGTTCACGGCCATGTCCATGTCCTCGATCACGAGGATCTGTGACCACAGCGGGATCAGCAGCGACAGCGTCAGGTAGCCGTGCGCGATCGGCCCGCCGAACGGACCGGTCTTCGCCCGCTCCACGTCGACGTGGATCCACTGGTGGTCGTCGGTGGCGTCGGCGAACAGGTTGATGCGCTCCTGGCTGACGTCGAGCCAGGGGCTGCTGCCGAGGTCCTCGCCGATCATCGTCAGCAGGTCCTTGGGGTGGGCGATCGTGGTCATGGGGCCTCCGTGGGTTCGGTGGTCGTGCTGGGGTGGACGGACAGGGTCAGTGGGGAGTGGGATGGTCGTGGCGGGCCTGCTCGCGGAGCACCGACCGCAGGACCTTGCCCGTGGCGTTGCGGGGCAGGTCGTCGCACAGCTCGACGTAGCGGGGGATCTTGTAGCGGGCGAGTCGCTGCTCGAGGTGCGCGCGCAGGGCGATCTCGTCGAGATCGGCGCCGGCACCGAGCACGACGTACGCGCAGCCGACCTCGCCCCACTTCGGGTCCGGCACGGCGACGACGGCGGCAGCCGTGACGTCGGCGAGCTCGGTGATCGCGGCCTCGACCTCGGCGGGGTAGATGTTCTCGCCGCCGGAGATGATCAGGTCCTTGACCCGGTCGACGACGTACGCCCAGCCGTCGTCCTCGATCCGCACGACGTCGCCCGAGCGGTACCAGCCCTCGGCGAGGACCTGGGCGGTCTCCTCCGGCCGGTTCCAGTAGCCGGCGAAAACGTTCGGCCCGCGCACCAGGAGCTCTCCCGGGCCCGGACCCGGTACGACCTCCCCGTCGACCTCGAGCCGGACGTCGGTGAAGAAGTGGGGGACGCCGGCCGACACCGGGCGCGCCAGGGCCCCGCGGGGAAGGGCCATGAACACGCCCGGTGCGGCCTCGGTCATCCCGTAGCCCTGCTGCAGGACGATCCCCCGGTCGAGCCACGCCTGGGCGACGTCCTCGGCGATCGAGGATCCGCCGTAGATCACGTAGCGCAGCGACGACAGGTCCGCCGACTCCCAGTCCGGGTGCTCGCACAGCATCTGCAGCATGGTCGGCACCGCGGAGAAGCACGTGGCCCGGCGTCGGGCGATCAGCGCGAGGAAGCCGCCGGCGTCGAACTTGGGCACGACGACGACGGTGCCGCCCTTGAGGAGGGTCGGCATCGAGACCTGGCCCAGCCCGGTGACGTGGAAGAGCGGTGCCACGCAGAGCGCGACGTCGGTGCTCAGCACGTCGATGTGAGCCAGCTGGTTCACCGTGTTCCAGGTGATGTTGGCGTGGGTGAGCACCGCGCCCTTGGGTCGACCGGTGGTCCCCGACGTGTAGAGGATCAGCACCGGGTCGTCGAGCTCGACCGGGTCCTGCGCGTCGATCGGGTCCAGCAACGGGGACCCGGCCGCGGACTCCGGCCGGCTGGAGGGCCGGAGGTCCGCGGCGGGCAGCACGTGGGCCACGCCGTGCTCCGTCGGCTCGGCCGCGGTCGCGAGCTCCGCGCACTCCGGTCCGTGGACGAGCACGTGGCTGCCGCTGTCGGCGAGCATGTAGCCGATCTCGGGCGGGGCCAGCCGGATGTTGAGCGAGACGAAGATCCCGCCGGCGCGGGCCGTCGCGAAGAAGCAGACCCAGGTGTCGATGCTGTTGGGCCCGAGGTAGGCGACCCGGGTACCGGCGGAGACACCGAGCTCGCGCAGGCGCGTCGCGGTGTGCTCGACGCGGGCGGCGAGCTCGGCGTAGGTGAGCTCCTCGTGCTCGGTGCCCAGCGCCACCGTCGCCGGGTTCATCCGCGCCCGGCGGGCGGGCCAGCTCCCGATGCCCGGCCCGATCACGGCGTCCCTCCCCCGACGTCCGAAGTCGTCAGCCCCAGCGCCGAGACCGCGTTGTCCTTGAGGATGAGCGGCCGCACGTCGTCCTTGATCTCGAGCTTTTCGAAGTCCGCCAGCCAGCGGTCCGGGGAGATCAGTGGGAAGTCCGAGCCGAAGAGCACCTTGTGCTTCAGCAGGCTGTTGGCGTACCTGACCAGCTGCGGCGGGAAGTACTTCGGCGACCAGCCCGAGAGGTCGATGTAGACCTTCGGCTTGTGCGAGGCGACGGCCAGCGCCTCGTCCTGCCAGGGGAAGGACGGATGGGCGATGACGATGGTCAGGTCCGGGAAGTCGACGGCCACGTCGTCGAGGTGCAAGGGATTGGAGTACTTCAGTCGGATCCCTCCCCCGCCGGACAGGCCGGAGCCGATGCCGGTCTGGCCGCTGTGGAAGAGGGCGGGTACGCCGTACTCCTCCAGCACCTCGTAGAGGGGGTACGCCGAGCGGTCGTTCGGGTAGAACGCCTGCACGCTGGGGTGGAACTTGAAGCCGCGCACCCCGAGCTCCTCGATCAGCCGCCGCGCCTCCGTCACGCCGGCCTTCCCCTTCGCCGGGTCGATGCTCGCGAACGGGATCAGCACGTCAGCGTTGCGGCGCGCGCCCTCGACGACTGCCTCGTTGGCGATCCGGGTGTGGCCCAGCGCGGCCTCGGCGTCGACGGTGAAGACGACCGCGGCCATCTGCCGCTCGCGGTAGTACGCCGCGAGCTGGTCCATCGTGGGCGGTCCGCCCCCGTCGACGCCGAAGTACTTGTCGGCGCCGGCGCGAAGCTTCTCCGGGAGCGAGAAGTGACCGCACCCGTCGGTCTCGGCGTGCGTGTGCACGTCGATCGCGGTGAGGGCCGCGACGTCGATGCGGGGGGTGTAGGGCTCGGGCACAGCGACGACCTAGGCCTCTTGGGGCTGGAGCTCGGGGAGCTTGGGCGCGGGGATGCCGAAGGTCTCCGGGACCTCCGCCACGGTGGACTCGAACGCCTCCGCGATCACGTCGGCGGACCAGCCGCCGTCGCGGAAGGCGCTGCGGATCTCGGTCGGGTGCGACCACAACGAGAGTCGGTCGCCGCCGATGCCGATGGCCTGGCCGGTGACGCCCGCCGACGCGTCCGAGGCCAGGTAGACGATCAGGCCTGCCACGTCCTCCGCCGTACCGAACGAGGCCGCCCGGCGGACCACGGACGGGACCGGGAGACCCTGCTCCATCCGCTCCACGTAGGGCGCGAGGAACGGGATGGTCTCGGTCATCGCGGTGGCGGCGTTCGGGATCACCGCGTTGACGGTGACACCGGCCCGGCCCAGCTCCATCGCCCATGTGCGGGCCATCGCGACGATGCCGGCCTTCGCGGCGGCGTAGTTGGTCTGGCCGAAGTTTCCGCGCTGACCGGCCGGCGAGCCGGCGAGGATCACCCGGCCACCCTCACCCTGGGCCCGGAAGTGCCGGGCCGCCTCGCGGACGCATGTGAAGGTGCCGCGGAGGTGGACCTGGATGACGGTGTCGAAGTCGTCGTCGCTCATGTTCCACAGCACGCGGTCGCGGAGCACGCCGGCGTTGGTCACCATCACGTCGAGCCGGCCGAACGTGTTGACGGCCCTGTCCACGAGCCGCTGCGCCGATTCGGTGGTGCCGACAGGAACCACCTCCGCGACGGCGCGCCCGCCCGCGGCCGTGATCGCGTCGACCACGGCGGCGGCCGTCTCGTCGTTCATGTCGTTGACGACGACGGCGGCGCCGGCGTCGGCGAGGGCCGTGGCGTACGCACGGCCGAGGCCCTGCCCGGCGCCGGTGACGACGGCGACCTTTCCGGTGATGTCCATGTGCTGTGTGCTCCTGGTGGTTGGGTTGTCGGTCGGTCAGCCGAAGGTCAGGACCGGCTTGATGGTGGCGCCGCTCCTGACGTCTTCGACCGCCTGCTGGATGTCGGCGAAGTCGTAGGTGGTGATCAGCTCCGCGAGCGGCAGCCGCCCGTCCGCGACCATGGCGGCCAGCACGGGGATGAAGGTCTGCGTCTCGCTGTCACCGAGGGTGATGCCGACGATGTGCTTGCCGCCGAGGAGGCCGTTGACCTCGAGCCCGACCTCGGTGCCGAACGGCGGAGCGCCGACGACGACCGCGGTGCCACGGGCGGCGAGGCTGTCGACGGCCTGGCGCAGCACCTTCACGTTGCCGGTCGTCTCGATGACGCCGTCGCAGCCGGAGCCGCCGGTGATCTCGGCGATCCGCTCCGGGTAGTCCTCCCGCGCGGCGTCGATGACGTGGGTTGCCCCGAGCTTGCGGGCCAGGTCGAGCCGGTGGGACACCACGTCGACGGCGACGATCCGGTGGGCCGGGGTCAGGGCCGCGGCCATCACGGCGGACAGTCCCACGGCGCCGGCACCGGCGACCACCACGGTGCTGCCCGGGCCGGGCTTCAGCACGTTCCACACCGCACCCACCCCGGTCTGCACTCCGCAGCCGAGCGGGGCGAGCGTCTCCAACGGAGCGGTCGGGTCCACCTTCACAACGCTCCGCTCGTCGGCGACGGCCATCCGGGCGAACGAGGACTGACCGAAGAAGTGGCTTCCGAGCGGATCGCCGCCACGGGTGATGGTGGCGGACCCGTCCCGGCGGACACCGCCGATCAGGTTGTCCGGCAGCCAGGTGGCGCAGTACGCGGGGTGCCCGCCCCGGCAGTTGCCGCAGCCGCCGCACGAGGTGAAGGACAGGAGGACGTGGTCACCGGGCGCCACCGAGGTGACGGACGACCCGACCCGTACGACGACGCCGGCTCCCTCGTGGCCGAGCACGCCCGGCAGCGGGAACGGGAGGCCGCCGGAGGCGACACCGAGGTCGGTGTGGCACAGGCCGGCTGCGGTGACCCGGACGAGGACCTCGTCGGCGCGGGGCTCGTCGAGCTCGACGTCGACGAGCGTGAACGGAGCGCCGCCGGACTCGACGACGGCGGCCTGGGTGGTGATGGTCATGGGTTGCTCCTGCTCGCTGCTACTGAGGCTCGGGAAGGGAGACGACGACGGACTTGATCTTGGTGTAGGCCTCGAGCGCCTCGGGGCCGTACTCACGGCCGAAGCCGGAGTCCTTGACACCACCGAAGGGAATGGCCGGGTCGAGCATCGCCCAGTCGTTGACCCACACGATCCCGGCGTCGAGGCGGGCCGCTACCCGGTGCGCACGCGTGACGTCGCGGGTCTGCAGGCCGGCCGCGAGACCATAGGGCGTGCTGTTGGCGAGGGCCACGGCCTCGTCCTCGTCGTCGAACGGCTGCACCGTGAGCACCGGCCCGAAGACCTCCTCGGCGATCACCCGCGAGTCGGTGGGCAGGTCTGCGATCACCGTCGGGCGGTAGTAGTAGCCGCCGTCGAGGTCGAGCCGCTCGCCGCCACAGATGATCCGGCCGCCCTCCTTGCGGGCGAGCTCGACGTACTCCTCGACCTTCTTCAGCTGCCGCTCGCCGGCCATCGGGCCGATCACCGTCGCCGGGTCGCGCGGGTCGCCGATCGGCACCGTGGGCACGGCCTGCTCGAGGATCCCGAGGACGGTGTCGTGCAGGGCACGCGCGACGAGCAGCCGCGGACCGGCCATGCAGAACTGGCCGGAGTTGAAGACGAACGCCTTGATCACCGCGCCGATGGCGACGTCGAGGTCGGCGTCGTCGAAGACGAGGTGGGCGGCGTTGCCGCCGAGCTCCATGGTGACGGGCTTGAGGTGCTCGCCGGCCACGCTGGCCGCGTGGCGGCCGATCGCTGTGGACCCGGTGAAGGCGATCTTGTCCACGCCGGAGTGGCGCAGCAGCGCGTCGCCGACGATCTGGCCGCTGCCCGTGACGACGTTGAGCACGCCGTCCGGGACGCCGGCGTCCTTGAGCAGCTCGGCCATGAACAGCGCGCTGAGCGGGGTGTCGTCGGCGGGCTTGTGGACCACGACGTTGCCGGCGGCCAGCGCCGCGGCGATCTTGGTGCTCGACAGGATCAGCGGGAAGTTGAAGGGCGTGATGGCGGCGACGACACCAACCGGCACCCGCGTCGTGTAGGCCAGCGATGGGATCGGCGTGGAGCGGGTGGCGCCGTCGATGCCCTGCGCGAGCGCCGCGCAGTACTCGTACTGCTGGGCCGCGGTCTCGACGTCGACCGCGCGGCACAGCGACACCGGCTTGCCGACGTCGCGGCTCTCGAGGGCGACCAGCTCGTCGGCACGCTCCCGGATCAGGTCGGCTGCCCGGTGCAGGATGCGCGCCCGGTCGCGGGCCGGCATCCGCTGCCAGGGACCGTGGTCGAACGCCTCACGGGCGTTGCGTACGGCGACGTCGACGTCCGTGGCATCGGCCTCCACCACGGTGGTGAGGATCGCGCCGGTGGCCGGGTCGACCACGTCGCGGCGCATGCCGGTGCTTCCGTCGCGCCACGCGCCACCGACGAACAGCTGTCGGGGCGGGAGCTGCAGTTCCTCGTTGCTCATCATTGCCATCCCAGGTTATCAGGGTTCCTGTCGAAAGATCAGTCTGATGTGGCGCGGGTCACCTTGTCAATGGTCCGCTCCAGCGAATCCGAGCTCGACCGACTGAAGCACGTTTTGCGCTCAACAGAGCAGGTGAGAGCCATCTGAAGAAGGCTGTTGACAGCCTGTGTGACCGGGGTCATACTCCTCCATCAGGAAACCTGACAAACAGGAACCCTGACAATCAGCCTTCCCGGCCATACCCCCAGAGGTCACCATGATCAGTACACGACTCACCGCCCTGACCGTCGCCGGAGCGCTCAGCCTGACGGCATGCGCCTCCGCCGACGGAGGGACCGACGGCTCGGGCCCGATCAAGATCGGCGTGGTCGTCCCGCTCACCGGTCCCTACTCGCCGCTCGGGACCGGCGACAAGGCAGCCATCGAGCAGGCGGTCGACGCCATCAACGACGCCGGCGGTGTCCTGGGGCGCGACCTCGAGGTGACCATCAAGGACGACAAGACCGACGTACCTCAGTCGGTGACCGAGTTCAACCAGCTGGCCGCCGACCCCAGCTACACCGCGATCCTCTCGTCGTCGTTCGTCTCGGCCTCGACCGCCGCCGGACCGAGCGCCGAGAGCAACAAGATCCCGACCATCGCACTGGGACCGGTCAGCGCCTTCGCCGACGGCAGCAACCCCTACGCGTTCACGGGCGTGGCGATCCCCGAGGTCTACGCCCAGGCGATGGTCGACTACCTGGCCGCCCAGGACTACGACACGATCGCCGTCGGCTACTCGGGCGACGACGTCTACGGCGAGCTCGGGAACGACGCCACGGTCGACGCTGCCGAGGAGGCCGGCATCGACGTGGTGCTCGACGAGTCGTTCGACCAGTCGGCGACCGACTTCACCCCGCTGGTCTCCAAGGTCAAGGACGCCGCTCCCGACGCGTTCCTCGTGTGGGGCGCCGGCCCGGCGCCGGTGATCATCACCCAGCAGTTCGCCGACAGCGGCATCCCGCTGCTGATGACCGGGGCCCAGGCCTCACAGCTGTACGTCGAGCCCGCCGGCGACGCCGCGGAGGGCGTGACCCTGACCAGCAGCATCGCCGTGCCGGGCCGCGAGCTGCCGGACGGCCCGCTCAAGGCCGTGATCGACGAGTTCACCGGACCCTGGTTGGAGGCGCAGGACACCTACCCGCCGCAGTTCGCGTTCGACGGCGTCACCGCCGTCCAGCTGCTCGCGGCAGCGATCGAGGAGGCCGGCTCGGCGGACCGCGAGGCGGTCCGCGACGCGCTGGAGTCGCTGGACGTGCTGACCCCGACCGGACGGTTCACGTTCTCCGCCGACGACCACGCCGGGCTGGACACTGATGCCGTCGCGATCGTCGAGGTCGTCGACGGCGACTTCAAGGCCACGCCGTACTCGCGGGACCGGTTCGAGACCGACCTCCCCGAGTGATCGGGCACTGAGACCGAGGACGGCCACCATGCTCACGATCGACCGCGTTTCACGCCGCTTCGGCGGCGTCTACGCCAACCAGGACGTCACGCTCGAGGTGGCCGAGGGAGAGCTGCGCGGGATCATCGGGCCCAATGGTGCGGGCAAGTCGACCCTCTTCAACCTGATCGCCGGCCACGCCCGGCCGGACAGCGGGGCGATCCGCCTGAAGGGCCGGAGGATCGACCGGCTGCCGGCACACGTCCGTGCCCGTCTGGGCATCGGCATCGTGTTCCAGGGCGCCCGGACCTTCGCCGGGATGAGCCTGCTGGAGAACGTGATGGTGGGCGCGCACTCCCGCACGCGAGCGGGACTGGTCGCGGCGGCCGTGCGGCCGCCGTCCCAGCGCCGCGAGGAGCGGCGGATCAAGAGCACGGCGGAGGAGTGCCTCGAACGGGTCGGGCTCCTGGAGTGGGCGTCGCGGCCGGCCGACGGGCTGCCGCTGGGTCAGCAGCGACGGCTCCAGGTCGCCCGGGCACTCGCGGGTGAGCCACGGCTGCTGCTGCTGGACGAGCCGGCCTCCGGCCTGCGGGCCCGGGAGCGTCAGGACCTCGCCCAGCTGATCCGCGACCTGGCACGGTCCGGCGTGACCGTCCTCCTGGTCGAGCACGACGTCGGGATGGTCACCTCGCTGAGCGAGCGGATCACCGTCCTGGACCTCGGCCGGGTGATCGCCGACGGCACCCCGGCCGAGGTCACGTCCGACCCGGCAGTCGTCAAGGCCTACCTCGGAACAGGAGCGGACCATGCTGCACATCGATGACCTCGTGGTCCGCTACGGGTCCGCGGTCGCGATCGACGGGCTGTCGCTCCACGTCGAAGCCGGCGAGATGGTCGCCCTGGTCGGGCCGAACGGCGCCGGCAAGTCGACCCTGATCAACACTGTCACCGGACTGCTGTCGCCGGCGTCGGGCTCGGTGCGCTGCGAGGGCCGGGTCGCCCAGGTCCCCGAGGGCCGGCAGATGTTCGCGGACATGACCGTCGAGGACAACCTGCTGCTCGGCGGGTGGTCGATCCGCAACCGCGACCTCAGCGAGGTGTTCGACCTGCTGCCGGACCTGGCCGGGATGAGGCGGCGCAAGGCGGGCCGCTTGTCCGGCGGCCAGCAGCAGATGGTCGCTGTCGGCCGCGCGCTGATGGCTCGTCCCGACCTGCTGGCCATCGACGAGCTCTCGCTGGGGCTGGCGCCCCTCGTCGTCGCCGAGCTGGCCGGGCACCTGCGGGTGCTCAACCGCGAGCGCGGCACCGCGGTCCTGCTCGTCGAGCAGGAGGTCGGGCTCGCGTTCGACGTCTGTGCTCGGGCCTGCGTGCTGGAGGCCGGCCGGGTGGTTGCGTCCGGCCCGTCGGCCAGTGTGGCCAAGAGCGACGCCGTGCGGCGCGCGTACTTCGGCGACCTCGGCCAGGAAGAGGCCGGGCAAGCAACCATGACGGAGGCAGTCACGTGAAGGAGCTCGTCACCTACCTGGTGTCCGGCATCGCCCTGGGCTCGTCGTTCGCCCTGATCGGGAGCGGCTTCGTCGTGGTCCACCGGGTCACCCGGGTGGTCAACTTCGCCCAGGGCTCGATCGCCGTCGTCGGCGGGATGCTCTCGGCGACGCTGCTGGGCGGCCGGCTGCCCCACGGCGTTGCTGAGCCTGCGGCGGTCGCGATCTGCGGGGTGGTGGGCCTGACGGTCGGGTTCCTGGCGCTCGGTCGTCGGGGAACGCCGCCGCTGATCTCCCTGATCGTCACGCTGGGCGTCTCGATGCTGATCTCCGCCGCGATCATCTGGCTGTGGGGTCAGGATCCCGTCTCGCCGCCCGGCCTCGACGGCTCGGCGACGCTCCTCGGCGCGACCGTGGAGCGCCAGCGCCTGCTGGTCGTCGGCGCGACCGTGCTGGCCTTCGCGGCGCTGGCCCTCTTCTTCTCCCGGTCCTATGTCGGCAAGGCGCTGACCGCCAGCGCGTCGAACCCCTTCGCTGCCCGCATGGTCGGCATCGACGTACGACGGATGGGGCTGCTCGCGTTCGCTCTGGCCGGCATGCTCGGCGGGCTGGCCGGGGTGCTGGTCGCACCGACGAACGCGGTGTCGTTCTACTCCGACCTCCCGCTGGCGCTCAGCGGCTTCGCCGCCGCCGTGTTCGGCGGGCTCGTCAGCCCGCTGCGCACTCTCGTCGGCGGGCTCGGGCTCGGCATCGCCGGCCAGCTGACCGCCGGCTACCTGAACGGGTCCTACCAGACAGAGGTGGCCCTGCTGCTCATGCTCGTGATCATGATCGCGCGCAGCAGCACCTTCGTGCACGAGGAGGCCAAGTGATCCGGCGCATCCCGCCCAAGGCGTACCTGACCGCGCTGGCCGGGGCGGCCGCGCTCGTCGCCCCGCTGGTGATGAACGACCTCACCTTCCTGATGCGGATGGTGCTCGCCGCCATCGTCGTCACCGGGTTGTCGCTGCTGATGGGCTACGCCGGCCAGGCGTCGCTCGGCCACGGTGCGTTCGTCGCTGCCGGCGCCCTGACCGTCGCGCTCGGGACCACCCGGATGGGTCTGCCGCCGCTGGCGGTGCTGCTCGCCGCGCCCTTCGTCGCCGGGGCGTTCGCACTCGTCGTCGGACCGCCGCTGCTGCGGCTGCGTGGGCACTACCTGGCGTTCGGCACCCTCGCCCTGCTGCTGATCGTGCAGACCGCCATGAGCGCGTTCGACGCCCTGGGCGGCGCGTTCGGCATCAGCGGCATCCCTCCGTTCGGGGTCGGCAACAGCATCTTCGTCGGCCAGCTGCCCTACGTGTACCTGGCGCTCGGCTGCCTCGGCCTGGTGCTGGTGCTCACCCACCGGATCGTGCACAGCCGGTTCGGTCGCGGGGTGCGCGCGTTCGCGGGGAGCGAGACCGCCGCAGGATCCGCAGGCGTCCCGGTGATGCGCAGCAAGGTGGCGATCTTCGCGATCTCGGGAATGTACGCCGGGCTGGCCGGTGCGCTCTCGGCGTTCTTCACGCCCTACGTGAGCTCCGACTCCTTCCCGGCCGTAGAGTCGTTCACCTACGTCATCATGGCCGTGGTCGGAGGACTCGGCACCGTTTGGGGAGGTGTGGCCGGAGCTGTGCTGGTCTCGACGCTTCTGCAGGTTCTCAACACGGTGAGCAGCCAGCCCGGGCTGCCTCCGACGACCGGGCCGATCATGCAGTACGCGACGTACGGCGCGCTGCTCGTCCTGGCGCTGCTGTTCATGCCACGCGGAGTGGTCCCGACGCTCGACGGCGCCTTCGACCGGCTGGCCGCGCGCCGACGGGCCGGTGAGCCCGCGTGAGCAGTCCCGCTCCGTCGCCCTCTCCCCGGCACGACCGCGACGTCACCCTGCTCTACCTGATCAAGCAGGTGGAGCTGGCCGTCCGGCAAGCCCTCGACGACGTGGTGGCCACCGCTGACCTGACCACGCTGCAGTACACCGCGCTGACCGTGCTGGAGCGGCACCCCGGCATCACGTCGGCCGAGCTGGCGCGCAACTCGTTCGTCCGCGCCCAGTCGATGGCCGAGATGGTGACCTACCTCCTCGGCCGCGACCTGGTCACCCGCGAGAGAGACGAGACCAACCGCAAGCAGTACCTGTTGTCGCTGAGCGCCGACGGCCAGCGGGTCCTCGACGAGCTCCACGAGGCGGTCGCCGACATCGAGTCCCGGATGCTCGAGGGGTTCGACACCGGGCAGACCGAGATCCTGCGCACCTACCTCGTGCGTTGCCGCCACGCGCTGAGCGGCGACACTCCCCGCTGATCCGCGACGTCAGGCACCGCCGCTGATGCTGCGGCCGATGCCGTGCGCGGCGACCCGGAGCGCCGCCACCAGACGGGGCCGGTCGCGGCGGAGGCTCGGCACCACGATGCCGAGGGCCGCCACGACGTCGGCCTCGTTGCGCCGGACAGGGACGGCGACCGAGCACGCGCCCAGCGTCATCTCCTCGACTGTCGTGGCATAGCCCTCGCTCCGCACCCGCTCGAGCTGGGCCCGGAGCCGGGCCGGTTGGGTGATCGTGTGCGGCGTGATCCGTTTGAGCGAGGACAGCACCTTCGCCTGGACCTGCTCCGGTGCGTGCGCCAGCAGCACCTTGCCCACGCCGGTCGGGTAGAGCGGCAGGCGGGAGCCGACCGTGCTGACTACCGGCACCGACCGCTGGCCGGAGAGCCGGTCCAGGTAGAGAACCTCGGTGCCGTCGCGCACGGCGAGGTGCACGGTCGCCAGGGTGGCGGCGTACAAGTCGTGCAGGAACGGCGAGGCCGCCTCGAGGAGTCCCGTCTGCACCGGGGCGAGCACGCCCAGCGACCAGAGCTGCCGGCCGACGACGTACTCCCCCGACGGCGTGCGCGCGAGCGCACCGTGCGCGGTGAGCTCGCCGATCAGGCGGTGCGCGGTCGGGACCGGGAGCTCGGCCCTGCGGGCCAGCTCGGTGAGGGTGAGCCGGCGATGGTTCTCGTCGAACGCGCCGAGCAGGGCGAGGACGCGGGAGACGACGGTCGCTCCGGGGCGGGACGTGTTGCCGGCCATCACCCTCCTTCCGCTCAGTGGAAGCCTAGTCTCGACCGGCCGCACCGCGCGAGGTTGGCTTCACCCATGGAGTCCCAGGAGCTGATCAGCAAGGAGATCGCCGACCTCCAGGACTCCCGGCCCGGGCTGGGCCAGCCGTTGCTCGACTTCGCGCCGTACCGCAGCGCGGTGCTGCGGCACCCCACCAAGGACCCCCGACCTGCCGACCCCGAGGGCGCGGAGCTGGTGGCTCCGGTATTCGGCCACTCCGACGTCGACCCGCTCGAGGCGGACCTGACCATCCAGTCGGGCCAGTCGGGGGGTGAGCCGATCGGCGAGCGGATCGTGGTCACCGGTCGTGTCGTCGACGGCGACGGCCGCCCGGTGCGCGGCCAGCTCGTCGAGATCTGGCAGGCGAACGCCGCGGGTCGCTACGTCCACCAGCGCGACCAGCACCCGGCGCCGATCGACCCCCACTTCACCGGGCTGGGCCGCTGCCTCACCGACGACGACGGCGGCTACCGGTTCACCACGATCAAGCCCGGGCCGTACCCGTGGCGCAACCACCGCAACGCCTGGCGGCCCGCCCACATCCACTTCTCCCTGTTCGGCACGGACTTCACGCAGCGGCTGATCACCCAGATGTACTTCCCGGGCGATCCGCTCTTCGCTCTGGACCCGATCTACCAGTCGATCACCGACGAGGCCGCGCGGGCGCGGCTGGTGGCGTCGTACGACCACCACTTGTCCGAGCACGAGTGGCTCCTGGGCTACCGGTGGGACATCGTGCTGACCGGGAGCCACGCCACCTACGTCGAGCCCGAGGACGGCGACGATGACTGACCTTGCGGCTGACCTCGCCCCCACTCCCGGCCAGACGATCGGCCCGTTCTTCCACTACGCGCTGCCCTACGCCCACGACCGCGAGCTGGTGCCACCCGGCCGGGCGGGCGCCGTACGGCTCCACGGCCACGTGTACGACGGCGCCGGCAACGGCGTGCCCGATGCGCTCGTGGAGATCAGGCACGCGGATCCGTCCGGTGCCGTTCCGGCCGTCGAGGGATCGATCCGCCGCGAGGGCGGCGCGTTCACCGGCTGGGGGCGCAGCACCACCGACCGGACCGGTCGCTACTGGTTCAGCACCCTGGAGCCCGGTCCGACCCGGGCCGGGGGCGCGGCCTGCTTCGCGGTCACCGTCTTCGCACGCGGACTGCTCAACCGGCTCTTCACCCGGGTCTACGTGCCGGGCGACGACGCGGCCCTGGCCGCGGAGCCGCTGCTGGCTGGACTGCCGGCGGACGAGCGCACGAGGCTGGTCGCCGTACGGGAGCCGGGCGGCGACCTCTGGTTCGACGTCCACCTCCAGGGCGAGCGGGAGACGGTCTTTCTCTCCTTCCCCCGCCACCGGGACTGCACGTGAGCGGCGCGGGGCTCCTGGAGCCGGGCGCCCACCGGGCGCGCGGCGTCGCCGACGACGCCGCAGTGCTCGCCGCGATGTTGCGGGTCGAGGTCGCCTGGATGCAGGCGCTGGCCGACTGTGGCGCCGCGAAGGCCGACCACGTCGACGCGGTCGCCCGCGCCGTGGACGGGTGGCAGCCGACCCTGGACCCGACCGAGGTCGAGGACGCCGGCAACCCGGTGCCGGCGCTCCTGCGCGCGCTCCGCGCCAGGGTCGACGACCGCGACGCCGCCCGCCTGCTGCACGCTGGTCTGACCAGCCAGGACGTGCTCGACTCGGCGCTGATGCTGCTCGTGCGGAACGCGTCGTACCGGCTGCGGGTCGACCTGGACCGTACGGCGCAGACGCTGGCCGGGCTGGCCGGGCAGCACCGGGGATCGCTGATGGCAGGCAGGACTCTGACGCAGTACGCCGTCCCCACCACCTTCGGGCTCAAGGCCGCCCAGTGGTTGACCGGCGTGCTGGACGCTGCCGACCACCTCGACGCCGTACGACGCGGGCTCCCGGTCCAGTGCGGCGGCGCGGCGGGGACGCTCTCGAGGGCCGCGGACCTGGTGCCCGACCCGGCTCGTGCCGCGGAGGCGCTGGCGGACCGCCTGGGACTGTCGTCGCCGGGCCTGCCCTGGCACACACGGCGGGCACCAGTGACCAGGGTCGGCGACGCACTGGTGGAGGTCCTCGACGCGCTCGGCGTCGTCGCGGCCGACGTGCTGACCCTGGGGCGTCCCGAGATCGGGGAGGTGCGGGAGGCGCCGGCGCGAGGCCGCGGCGGATCGTCCACCATGCCGCACAAGCAGAACCCCGTCCTCGCCACGCTCGTGAACGCCGCCGCCCTGCAGGCGCCGCAGCTGGGCGCGCAGCTCCACCTCTGTGCGAGCCAGGCCGTCGACGAGCGCCCGCCGGGGGCATGGCACGCGGAGTGGCCCGCCCTGCGCCGGCTGCTGAGCCTGAGCGTGGTGGCGACCGCCCAGGCCGCCGAGCTGGTCGCCGGGCTCCGGGTCGACACCGAGGCGATGGACCGCCGGGCCCGCGCCGCGGCCGACCTGCTCCTCTCCGAGCGCGGCGACGCGAGCACGGGCGACCCCGCTGCCTACCTGGGCGCGACCGCCACCTTCATCGACGCCGCCCTCGCCCTTTTCCGAGGAGGCCGCCGTGAAGCCTGACCTGACCTTCTCGCACCTCGCCGGTGGAGCGGAGCTGCCCCACCTGCTGGTGGTCGGGCCGTCCCTCGGCACCGCCGTGACCGCGCTGTGGGGCGAGTGCGCCTCTCTGCTCGGCGACCGCTTCGAGGTCGTCGGCTGGGACCTTCCCGGACACGGCAGCAGCCCGGCCGCCGCGGGACCATACTCGGTCGCCGACCTCTCCGACGTCGTCCGCGACCGGGCGGCAGAGCTGGCCGACGGCCGGCCCGCGACGTACGCCGGCGTCTCCCTCGGCGGCGTCGTCGGGTTCGAGCTGGCCGCCCGGCCGGGACCGTTCGCGGCAGTCGCGAGCATCGCGGCCACGCCTCGGATCGGCGAGCCCGGGGCGTGGCACGAGCGCGCCGCACTGGTGCGCCGGGCCGGGACACCGGCGCTGGTCGCAAGCTCCGCCACCCGCTGGTTCGCACCCGCCTTCACCGACCGGCGTCCCGAGGTCACGGCGGCGCTGCTGACGTCCCTGTCCCATGCGGACCCGCGCTCCTACGCCTGGGCCTGCGAGGCACTCGCGGCCCTCGAGCGCGCGGAGGTGACGGCTTCCCGACCGTTGGTACCGCTGCTGGTGCTGGCGGGCGAGCACGACGTGGTCGTGCCCCCCGCGGCTGCCGAGTCGGCCACCAGCTGGCCCCTTCGCGCGGACTTCGAGGTCCTGACCGGGTGCGGCCATCTCCCGCCCGCGGAGGACCCGGCGGCGACCGCCGCTGCGGTGGCGGGGTTCCTGGTCGGACAGGAGGCGGCCCGATGAGCGACGAGCGGCACGACGCCGGCATGGCGGTCCGCCGGGCGGTGCTCGGCGACGAGCACGTCGACCGCGCGGAGGCGACGAAGAACGCCTTCACCGAGGACTTCCAGGACCTGATCACCCGCTACGCCTGGGGGGAGATCTGGACCCGTCCCGGGCTCGACCGGCGGATGCGCAGCGCGATCACGCTCACCGCGCTCATCGCGAACGGCCACTGGGAGGAGCTCGAGATGCACGTCGCCGCCGCCCGCCGCAACGGACTCACCGTCGAGGAGATCGGCGAGGTCATCCTGCAGTCCGCCGTCTACTGCGGCGTCCCGGCCGCGAACCACGCGTTCGCCGTGGCGGGGAGAGTCATCGACGAGGAGGGACGCCGGTGACGGTCTCCGACGTGTTCGTGTACGACGCGGTGCGCACGCCGTTCGGGCGGTACGGCGGCGCGCTGGCCGGTGTCCGGCCGGACGACCTCGCCGCCCACGTGGTGAAGGCGCTGCTGGACCGCTCCCCCGGCCTCGACCCCGCCCGGGTCGACGAGGTCGTGCTCGGCAACGCCAACGGCGCCGGCGAGGAGAACCGCAACGTCGCCCGGATGGCCGGGCTGCTGGCAGGTCTGCCCACGTCGGTGCCGGCGACCACTGTCAACCGGCTCTGCGGCTCCAGCCTCGATGCTGCCGTCATCGGCTCGCGGCAGATTGCCGTCGGTGAGGCCGACGTGGTCGTGGTCGGCGGCGTGGAGTCGATGAGCCGCGCGCCCTGGGTGCTGCCCAAGCCCGAGAAGGCGTTCCCGACGACCGACGCGAAGCTGGTGTCGACCACGCTCGGCTGGCGCTTGGTGAACCCCGCGATGCCCGCCGAGTGGACGGTCTCGCTGGGTGAGGCCACCGAGCAGCTGCGGGAGCGCGAGGGCGTGTCACGGGAGGATCAGGACGCGTTCGCCCTCCGCTCGCACCGACGAGCCGCCGAGGCCTGGGACCGCGGGTTCTACGACGACCAGGTGGTCGCCGTACCCGGGGTCGACCTGGACCGGGACGAGTCGATCAGGGCCGACACCACGCTGGAGAAGCTCGCCCGCCTCCGGCCGGTGTTCCGCCCCGACGGGACGGTCACGGCCGGCAACGCCTCACCGCTGAACGACGGCGCGTCGGCGGCCGTGCTCGGAAGCGCGGCAGCTGAAAACCTCGTCGGCGGCGCACCGCTCGCCCGGATCGCCGGCCGCGGTGCAGCGGCGAACGAGCCGCAGGACTTCGGGTTCGCGCCGGTCGCGGCCGCCGACCTCGCTCTCGAGCGCGCCGGCGTCGCCTGGAGCGACGTCGGCGCGGTCGAGCTCAACGAGGCCTTCGCCGCGCAGTCGCTCGCCTGCATCAGGGCCTGGGACATCGACCCCGAGATCGTCAACCCCCACGGCGGAGCCGTCGCGATCGGGCACCCGCTCGGCGCGTCCGGCACACGGATCCTCGGCACCCTGGCCCGCTCGCTGGCGGAGTCGGGACAGCGCTGGGGCGTGGCCGCCATCTGCATCGGCGTCGGCCAGGGCCTGGCTGTCGTCCTCGAGAACGCAAGGACGTGAGCAGTTGAGCAAGGTGACCTTCCACGACACGACCCTGGAGGCGGTGGCGGGGATCCCCACCGGGGCCACGGTGATGGTCAGCGGGTTCGGGTCGGCCGGCCAGCCCGTCGAGCTGGTCGAGGCGCTGATCGAGAGCGCCGCCACCGAGCTCACGATCGTGAGCAACAACGCCGGCGGGGGCGACGTCGGCCTGGCCGCTCTCATCCGCGAGGGACGGGTGCGCAAGGTGGTCTGCTCGTTCCCGCGCCAGGTGGACTCCTGGCACTTCGACGAGGCCTACCGGGCCGGGCGTCTTGAGCTGGAGCTGGTGCCCCAGGGCAACCTGGCCGAGCGGATCCGCGCCGCCGGGGCGGGGATCGGCGCCTTCTTCACGCCCACCGGCTACGGCACCCCGTTGGCCGAGGGCAAGGAGACCCGTGTCATCGACGGGCGTGGCTACGTGCTCGAGCACCCGCTTCGCGCCGAGGTCGCCCTCGTGGCCGCCCACCGCTCCGACCGGCTGGGCAACCTCGTCTACCGCAAGACCGCACGCAACTTCGGGCCGATCATGGCCGCAGCCGCCGAGACGACGATCGTGCAGGTCGACGAGGTCGTCCCGACGGGGTCGCTCGACCCGGAGAACGTGGTGACCCCCTGCGTCTACGTCGACCACGTGGTGCGCGTCGACCGCGACCGCGCCTCCCTGATCGGAGCCTTCAAGTGAGCGCCACCTTCACCGGCATCGACCGGGACACGCTGGCGGGGATCGTGGCTGCCGATATCCCGGCCGGCTCGTTCGTGAACCTCGGCATCGGCTTGCCCACCAAGGTGTCGAACTTCCTGACTCCGGGCAGCGGGGTCCAGCTGCACACCGAGAACGGCATGCTCGGCATGGGCCCCGAGGCCCTCGGCGACGAGGTCGACCCCGACCTGGTCAACGCCGGGAAGGTCGCCGTGACCGAGCTGCCGGGTGCGTCGTACTTCCACCACGCCGACTCCTTCGCGATGATGCGCGGCGGCCACCTCGACATCTGCGTGCTCGGCGCCTACCAGGTCTCTGCGCGCGGCGACCTGGCCAACTGGCACACCGGCCGACCGGACGACATCCCCGCCGTCGGCGGCGCGATGGACCTCGCCATCGGGGCCAAGCAGACGTTCGTGATGATGAGCCTGCTGACACGGGACGGGAGCGCCAAGCTGGTTCCCGAGTGCAGCTATCCGCTGACCGGGCTGCAGTGCGTGAGCCGGGTCTACACCGACCTCGCCGTGTTCCTGATCGAGCCCGACGGTGTCGTCGTACGCGACCTGTTCGGGATCGGGTACGACGACCTGGCCGCCCTCGTGGACGTCCCGCTCGTCGACGGCACCGGACGCTGAAGGGCGGACCCATGCAACCTCACCTCACCCGCACCACCGTCGGCATCGTCGGCGGCGGTCCCGCTGGCCTGATGCTCTCCCACCTGCTCGCGCTCAGCGGCATCGACTCGGTGGTGGTCGACCATCGCACCCGGCTGGAGATCGAGAACACCGTGCGAGCCGGCATCCTCGAAGCCGGCACCGTCCGGCTGCTCGTCGACTCTGGGGTCTCGGACCGGGTTCACCGCGAAGGGCACGCGCACGGCGGAATCGCCCTGCGGTTCGGCGGAGACAGCCATCGGGTCGACTTCAAGGCTCTGGCCGGCGAGTCGGCCTGGCTCTATCCCCAGACCGACGTGTTCATCGACCTCGCGGACGCTCGCAGCCGCGATGCGGGCGACGTCCGGTTCGGCGTCCGCGACACCCGCGTCGTCGACGTGACCGGCCCGAGTCCGGGCATCGTCTTCACGGACTCCGACGGCGTTGCCCAGGAGGTGCGCTGCGACTACCTCGTCGGCGCCGACGGGTCGCGGTCGATCTGTCGACAGGAGGTGCCCGAGGTCCAGCGCCGGCACTACTTCCGCGAGTACCCGTTCGCGTGGTTCGGGATCCTCACCGAGGCCGCGCCGAGCGCGCCGGAGCTGGTCTACAGCCACTCCGAGCGGGGCTTCGCGCTGATCAGCCAGCGCACCGAGACCCTCCAGCGGATGTACTTCCAGTGCGACCCCGACGAGGACGTCGACCGGTGGTCGGAGGACCGGATCTGGGCCGAGCTCCAGGCCCGGGTCGCCGGCCCCGACGGGTTCACCCTCAACGAGGGACCGATCACCGACAAGGCGGTGCTCCGGTTCCGCAGCTTCGTCGCCGAGCCGATGCGCCACGACCGCCTCCTCCTGGCGGGGGACGCCGCGCACACCGTCCCGCCGACCGGCGCGAAGGGGCTCAACCTCGCCCTCGCGGACGTGCGCGTCCTCGCGGAGCTGCTCGAGCAGGCGGTGCGCAAGAACGACGCCGATGCGCTCGACAGCTACGGCCCGCGCGCCCTCGACCGCGTCTGGCGCGCGCAGCACTTCTCGTACTGGATGACGACGATGCTCCACACGCTGCCCGGCGCCACCGACTTCGACGTACGACGCCAGCTCGGCGAGCTCGCGTCCGTGGTGGGCTCCACCGCCGCCTCCACCTACCTCGCCGAGGGCTACACCGGCTGGCCGTCCGGAGCGGATTCGGCCGTGAGGGGTCTGCTGCACGAAGGCTAGGCCGCGTGGTGGGTGGCCGCCTACTGGCTTACCCGCAATCGCCAATATCGGGAGGGTAGTCGTCGTGCCAGGCGCGCAGTACGTGCACGCGTGACAACCTGCTCAGACGCCGACGTGCGATCAATCTTGCGAAGGTTCGAGGCGGGCCCGGAACCCGGTGATCAGTGCCTCGAGGCCCACCTCGAAGGCGTGGTCGGCCCGGCGAACGCCGGTGGGGAGCGCTGCCAGGCAGCGACTCAGGCCGGGGTGTTGCTCGCCGTCCACCTCGATCATCCCGTCGGGCATGACCAGGTCGAGGGCGGACCCGAGGAGGAAGCTCTCCACGGCGACGATCAGAGCGAGCACGTCGCGGTCGCGGAATCCGGCGCGGAGCAACGCGGCGACGGCCATCTCGTAGACGTCGACCACCTCGGGCATCCGCACCGGTGCTGTCGCGAGCATCCGGATCGCTTTGGGATGCTGGGCGAAGAGGTCTCGATACGTCCGCGCCCACCGGTCGAGTCCCTCGTCCCACGGCTCCGTCTCCAGCAGCCTGTGGTCCAGCTGCTGGACGACCTCCGCCCGCAGCAGCTCGATGATCTCGGCCTTGCCTTCGACGTGGTGGTAGAGCGACGAGGGACGCACCCGCAGCGCAGCTGCCAGCTCGGGCATCGTGAAGTCACCCTTCTCGTCGACCAGTGCGAGAGCGGCTCGAGCTATCCCATTGCGGTCGAGCAGACGCTCCGGGGGGCGGGGCATGCGTCCTCCTTGTCGTCACGGGCAGAGAGCGAGCTGGGCGGTCGTCAGACCAAACTTACCGAATCCGATTCGATAAATCTCTTGTGGTCTCGCCGCGCCGCCCTTTAGCATCCTCTAAACCGAATGACGTTCGGTAAGCGAGTGGAAGGCCCGACATGACTCACGGGACGCGCGTGTCGCCAACGGCGCACACCGCGCTCCCCCAACGACAACGAAAGGACCACCGATGAACGACCAGCACCACGCCTCCATCATCGATCTCGGCTTGTTCACCGGGTCTCCGCAGCACGAGAACTTCTGCCGCGTCCAGGACCTGATGCCGACTCGAGAGATGCCGGCCGCGAGGACGCCGGCGCCCTGGCAGGTCGGGCCGGACCTGCAGCTCCCGGACAAGTACGAGCTCGACGGCGCGACCCACCTGGTCGAGGACTTCCTCGTCGACACCGACACCTCCGCGCTGCTCGTCCTGAGAGACGGCCGGATCCGCTACGAGAGGTACCTCCTCACGGGCGGCGTCGACGTGCCGTGGCTGTCGATGTCGGTGGCGAAGAGCTTCATCTCCGCGCTCATCGGCATCGCCGTGGCGGAGGGACACCTTCGCAGCATCGAGGACCTGATCAGCGACTACGTGCCGGTGGAGCCCGGCTCGGCGTACGACGGCATCTCGATCAAGGATGTCCTGCGGATGTCGTCCGGCGCACGCTGGAACGAGGACTACAGCGACCCTCGCTCGGACATCATCCAGCTCGCGGTCACCCTCTCGACGGCTGGCGGCTCGCTCGACGACTTCGTCGGCCGAATGGCCCGCGAGAGCGCACCGGGAACCGTGTGCCGCTACAACTCCGGGGAGACCCAGGTGCTGGGCACCCTGCTCGCGCGGGCGACCGGGCGCTCGGTCTCGGCGTACATGCACGACAAGCTCGTCGAACCGCTCGGCTTCGAGTCAGCCGGCCGCTGGATCCTCGACCCTGCCGGCACCGAGATCGCGTTCGCCGGGCTCAACCTCACCGTCCGCGACTATGCGCGGCTGGGCGAGCTGTACCGCAACGGCGGCGCATGGCACGGCCAGCAGATCGTGCCCGCTGCATGGGTCCGTGACTCCGTCACTGTCGCTGAACCTCACCTGGCCCCAGGCAACGTCATCGTCGGCGACCACCCGACCGAGCTCGGCTACGGCTACCAGTGGTGGATCCCCGAAGGCGACCGCGGCGAGTTCGCAGCGATCGGCGTCTACAACCAGTTCGTGTACGTCGACCCTCCCAGCGCCACGACGATCGTCAAGCTCTCCGCCAACCACAGGTACGGGACCACGTCGGACGAGGCCATGAACAGAGAGAACGAGACCCTCGCGGTCCTCCGCACCATCGCTCAGGAGGCGAATCCTTATGACCACCCAACGCTCCTCCTTCATGCCCCGACGCACGCTCGCCGCGGTTGCTATCGCCGTGTCCCTCGGCGCTCTCAGCGTCGTGCCCGTCGGACCGGCACGCAGTGCGCACGCATCCGTCAACGTTCGGACGGACATCGATCTACCCAATCCGACCCAGCCGTCCGAGTTCGGCAGGCTGCTGCCTTCGACCCCGATCGCACCGGCGCGCGACGTCCGGCCGCTCCGCCGCAGTCACGAGCAGATACCCGCAACGGTGCCCTGGGGCCGCGGACAACGAAAGACGGTCGCTGACTTCCTCACGACCACCCACACCCGAGCATTCGTGGTGCTGCACCGCGGTCGTCTGGTGACCGAGTGGTACGACGCCCACACCGGACCCACGACGAAGCTGGCGTCCTGGTCGGTGGCCAAGGCGATGGCCGGCCTGCTGACCGGTCAGGCGATCACCGAGGGCCGTCTCACTCTCGACACCCGGGTCGTCACGGTCCTGCCGTGGCTGCGCGTCGAACACCCGGCAGACGGTGATCCCCGGTTCAACACCATCACGGTTCGCCACCTGCTCGACATGACCAGCGGCATCGATGCCGCCGAGGGATATCAGGTGAACCCGCTCGAGGACCCCACTGCCGTGCTCTCGATGCTCACCGGTACCTACCTGATGCTGGTCCACCCGAACATGCACAGCTTCGCGTCGAGCCACCGGCGCATGGTGTTCGACCCCGGCACCCGGGGTGAGTACGTCAGCTACAACACCCAGCTCTTGTCGATGGTGCTGAGCGAGGTGTTCGGCACCGACTACATCACCGCGTTCGTGAACCGTCTCTGGAGACCCGCAGGCGCCCAGTACCCGGCAACCTGGAACCTCGACCACGGCGGCGGTATCGCCAAGGCATTCTGCTGCCTCAACGCTACCGCCCGTGACTTTGCCCGCCTCGGACTCCTCGTCGCCGAGGCAGGCGGCCCAGGCTCCCGCGTCAGCAGAGCCTGGCTCGACCGGATCCTCACGCCGCAGCCGAAACCGCTCGGGGGCTGGCCGTACTCGACCCAGTTCTGGCACGTGCCCGGTGACCAACGCGGCAAGCGCGCGAACGATGTCAGCGCCATCGGCGTCTTCGGCCAGTACATCTACCTCAACCGGCGCACCCAGACCGTGATCGTCAAGCTCAGCGACCACGGCATCGAGGAGGACGAAGCCCTCACCTTCCGCGCCATGCGCTCCATCGCCCGGTCCTGGCGCCACTGAGCCGGAGCACCCCGCGGCGCCCAGGATCCTGGGATGGCCGACAACTCCGCGCATCGACCGGCCGTTCAATACCTGACCCGCCAAGGAGGTCGACCTGCGCTTCGGCCGCACGGCGTCGAGAGTCCGACCGATGCCGACTACAAAGGCTGCCGCTCAGCTCGGCACCCCACCCCGGGCCCGAATTACTGCGGCTCGTTCGCGCCGCGGCCAGCCACGCAACGATGCCCCGGCCGATCCTGCTGTTGCCCCAGCGTTGCCCCAGCCAGACCCACACCGAGGTGCTGGGAGGACTTCCCCGACGTTTCCGCAGGTCAGAGAGCCACAATGGGAGATTGGTCGCCGTTGGCCGTTTCCGACGACTTCTGGACCACACGCCGGCCCGCCGGCCCCGCTGTCGTCCCTGGCGCTTCAGCGCTCGACCAGTGTCACCTCGAACGAGTACGCCTCGGGCCGGTAGCAGTGGTCGCCGTACTCGATCGCACGCCCGGAGTCGGCGTAGGCCGTGCGCTGCATCGTCAGCACCGCGTCGTTCTTCCGGCCGCCGAGCAGCCGTGCCTCCTGCGTGGTCGCGCCGCGGGCGCCGATTCGCTGGCGGGCGACCTGGACGTGTGTCCCGGCGTCCCGGATGAGTTGGTAGAGCCCGCCGTTCTCGAGTTCCTCGTCGGTCGGCCTGATCACGTTCGCGGGCAGCCAGTTGCGCAGGACGGCGAGCGGCTTCTCGTCGGCGAGGCGGAGCCGCTCCAGGTGGAGCACCTCGTCGCCCTCGGCGAAGCCGAGCTCGTCGGCAACCTCGGCGGGGGCCGGCTCGACCTGGTTGACGAGTACCTTGGTGGCGGGCTTCTGTCCCGTGGCCCGGAGGTCGTCGAAGAGGCTGGTGAGCTCGAGCTCGCGCCGCACCCGGCCGTGGACGACCTGGGTCCCGACACCGCGCTTGCGGACGAGCAGACCCTTGTCGACGAGTTCCTGGATCGCGCGGCGCATCGTCGGCCGGCTGAGGCCGAGCTGGTCGGCGAGGGAGATCTCGTTGTCGAGCTTGAACCCGGGCGAGAGCTGACCGCTGCCGATCGCCTGCTCGAGCTGCTCGGCAACCTGGTAGTAGAGCGGCACCGGGCTACGTCGGTCCACCGTCAGCCGCAAACTTTCTGCCATGGCCTCATCCTAACCGGCGATCGACCGAATGACCGTAAGACAGAATGTTAGGACAAAGTATTGACACCCCACCGTCAGACGGCTAGAAAACGTCATGTAACCCCCATCACATCCGGAAAGGCCACCTCATGCGGATCGGATTCCTTGGCGTGGGGCGGATCGGCGCCAGCCACGCCGCCGTCGTGGCCCGGCACGAGGGGGTGACATCCTTGGTCGTCGCCGACGCCGACCCGGCTCGGGCGCGCTCTGTCGCCGAAGGGCTGGGAGCGGAGAGCATGACCGATGCGGCCGCGGTCCTCGCCGCTGACATTGACGCTGTCGTCATCGCGACCGCCACCGACAGCCACGCCGAGCTGATCGCCGCCGGCGCCCGTGCCAGAGTTCCCGTGTTCTGTGAGAAGCCGGTTGCACTCGACGTGCCCGGCACCCTCAGCGTGCTGGAAGAAGTGCGTGCGGCCGGCACCCCGGTGCAGATCGGTTTCCAGCGTCGGTTCGATGCCGGGTACGTCGCCGTCCGCGAGGCGCTGCGCACCGGCCGCTTGGGCGAGCTGCGCAGGGTGCACGCCGTCACAGCCGACCCGGCACCCCCGCATCCGTCGTACATCTCGACCAGCGGCGGGATCTACCGCGACTGCCTGATCCACGACTTCGACATCGTCCGCTGGGTGACCGGCCGCGAAGTGGTCGACGTCATCGCTCTCGGCGCCAACCGAGGTGCGACGTTCTTCGTCGAGGCCGGTGACGTCGACGAGACGGTAGCGATCCTGACCCTCGACGACGGCACCCTCGTGAGCCTGCAGGGCTCCCGCTACAACGGTGCCGGCTACGACGTGCGGATGGAGGTCGCCGGCACCGAGGGGACTATCGCGGTCGGGCTGGACGAGCGCGCAGCGCTCCGTTCGGCAGAGCCGGACGTGGACTTCCCTTCCGGCACACCCAACCCCACGTTCTGGGAGCGGTTCGCGGACGCCTACGTGGCGGAGATCAACGCCTTCGTCGAGGTGGTTAGGGGTGAGCGTCCGAGTCCGTGCTCGGTCGAGGAGGCACTGGAGGCGTTGTACGTCGCCGAAGCCGCAACCCGGTCGCGCCTGGAGGGCCGGCGGGTCGAGATCGCGGAGGTGCGCAAGTGACCACGCCAGTGCAGTCGCGGTTCGCCGGCGCCCCAATCTCCTGGGGCGTGTGCGAGGTGCCCGGGTGGGGACACCAGATGGCACCGGAGCGGGTGCTGCGCGAGATGGCCGACCTCGGCCTAGCGGCCACTGAGTTCGGGCCCGAGGGCTTCCTCCCGGACGACCCGCACCAGGCGGCCGACCTTCTCGCCGCCCACGGGATGAAGGCGGTCGGCGGGTTCGTCCCGGTCGTGCTCTTCGATGATTCCCACGATCCCCTTCCCCAGGTCGAGCGGGCGCTGGCCCACTTCCGGGCGGCGAGCGCGACCAGCCTGGTGCTGGCCGCCGCCTCCGGCGTGGACGGGTACGACGCCCGGCCGGTGCTCGATGAGACGCAGTGGGATGTCCTCCTCGCCAACCTCGACCGGATCCGCGATGTCGCCGGCGAGCAGGGGATCGAGGCCACTCTCCACCCCCACGTCGGGACGATGGTCGAGAACGCCGAGGAGGTCGACCGGGTGCTCACCGGATGCACGATCGGGCTCACCCTCGACACCGGCCACCTGCTGGTCGGGGGCGCCGATCCGGTCGAGCTCGCCCGGACGGCCACCGACCGGATCCGCCACACGCACCTCAAGGACGTCCGCGCCGATGTGGCCGAGCGCGTCCGCGCCCGCGAGCTGACCTACACCCGCGGAGTGCAGGAGGGCCTGTACGTGCCGCTCGGACAGGGCGACGTCGACGTCGCCACGATCGTCCGGACCCTCGAGGACTCCGGCTACCAGGGCTGGTACGTCATGGAGCAGGACACCATCCTCGACGGCGAGCCGCGGCCGGGCGCCGGTCCGGCCGCCGACGTCCGCGCTGGGCTGGAGTTCCTCACCAAGGTGGCCTCATGAACCACGAGGTGCTCACCATGGGCCGGGTCGGGGTGGACATCTACCCCGAGCAGATCGGCGTGCCGCTCGAGGATGTCGCCTCGTTCGCCAAGTACCTCGGCGGCAGCGCCACCAACGTCGCCGTGGCCGCCGCCCGCCACGGCCGGCGCAGCGCTGTCATCACGCGCACCGGTCAGGATCCGTTCGGCCGGTTCGTGCACAAGGCGCTCGCCGGCTACGGCGTGAGCGACGAGTTCGTCACGGCCGTGCCGACCTTGCCGACCCCCGTCACGTTCTGCGAGATCTTCCCGCCCGACGACTTCCCGCTGTACTTCTACCGGACGCCCACCGCGCCCGACCTTCAGATCCGGGCCGACGAGCTCGACCTCGACGCGATCCGCGATGCCGACCTGTTCTGGGTCACCGTCACCGGCCTGTGCCAGGAGCCGAGCCGGGAGGCGACGCTGACCGCGCTCGAGGCGCGGGGCCGCCGGGGAATCACGGTGCTCGACCTCGACTACCGGCCGATGTTCTGGGCCCGCCCCGAGGAGGCCACCGAGCAGGTCGCCCGCGCGCTCGAGCATGTCACCATCGCCGTCGGCAACCGCGAGGAGTGCGAGGTCGCGGTCGGCGAGACGCAGCCCGCGGCCGCGGCGGAGGCGCTGCGGGGACGCGGCGTCGATCTGGCCATCGTGAAGCAGGGGCCCAAGGGCGTGCTGGCCGTCGACGACCACGGGCAGGTCGACGTACCACCGGTCCCCGTCGAGGTGGTCAACGGCCTCGGGGCCGGAGACGCCTTCGGTGGCGCGCTCTGCCACGGCCTGCTCTCCGGGTGGGAGCTGGGCCGGACCATCCGGTTCGCCAACGCGGCCGGGGCGATCGTCGCCGGCCAGCTGGCGTGCTCGGACGCCATGCCGACGACCAGTGAGGTCGACGCCGTTCTCGGGGAGGTTCTTGATGCCTGACTACTTGACCGCTACCGGAGAGGAGCTGGTGCGGGCGATGACGTCCACCCGGCTCCAGGACCCCGGGGCGATCCCGGCCGCAGCCGCCCGGCGCAAGCGCCGCGCTTCGCTGGTCGGCGAGAGCGGGCGGCTGATGATCATCGCGGCCGACCATCCGGCCCGGGGCGCGCTGCGGGTGGGTGAGGACCCGCTCGCGATGGCCGACCGCGGGGACCTGCTGCGCCGGCTCGCGGTCGCCCTCGACCGCCCTGGCGTCGATGGCTTCCTCGGCACGGCCGACATGGTGGAAGACCTGCTGCTGATGGGAGCGCTCGACGACAAGGTCGTCCTCGGCTCGATGAACCGCGGCGGCCTCGCCGGGACGGCGTTCGAGATCGACGACCGGATGACGGCGTACGACGCCGCAACCATCGCCGCGATGGGGTACGACGGCGGCAAGATGCTCACCCGCATCGACCCGGACGACCCCGCGACCGTGGCAACCCTCGAGGCATGCGCCCGCGCCGTCACCGAGCTGGCGGCGCACCACCTGATGGCCATGGTGGAGCCGTTCATCTCGCACCGCGTCGGCGGCCGGGTGCGCAACGACCTGAGCCCCGAGGCCGTGATCCGGTCGGCCACCGTGGCGGCCGGGCTCGGCGCGACGTCGGCGCACACCTGGCTCAAGCTGCCGGTGGTGGACGACATGGAACGGGTCGCCGCGGCCACCACGCTGCCGGTGCTGCTGCTCGGCGGTGAGGCAAGCGTCGACCAGCCGGAGACGTTCGAGCGGTGGCAGCGCGCGCTCAAGCAGCCCACGGTCGTGGGCATGATCGTCGGCCGGGCCCTGCTCTACCCGCCGGACGGCGACGTTGCCGCGGCGGTCGATCGGACGGTGGGCCTGCTGTGAAGCCGCGCCATCTTCCTTCTGTGGTCGAGGTGAGTCCCGCCGACGCGGGGTGGACCTACAGCGGCCTGCGCGTGGTCTCGCTGGCGCCGGGCGAGCGGCACACGCTCGCCACGGGCGAGGAGGAGATGCTGGTGCTGCCGCTGTCGGGCGGCTGCGTCGTGGAGTGCGACGGCGAGGTCGTCGAGCTCGAGGGACGTGCCAGCGTGTTCAGCCGGGTCAGCGACTTCGCCTACCTCCCCCGCGACTCCGAGGTGACCGTCAGCTCGGCCGCCGGCGGCCGGTTCGCGCTCCCGTCCGCACGGTGCGAACGCCGGCTTCTGTTCCGGTACGCGAAGGCGGAGGACGTCTCCGTCGAGCTCCGCGGCGCCGGCAGCTGCAGCCGTCAGGTCAACAACGTCGCCGCGGCGCACACGTTCGAGTGCGACCGCCTGATCGTGGTCGAGGTGCTCACGCCGGCAGGCAACTGGTCGTCGTACCCGCCCCACAAGCACGACGAGGACCGGCCAGGCGCCGAGAGCGTGCTGGAGGAGATCTACTACTTCGAGGTCGACGAGGGGCCGGACGGGCCGGGGGTCGGCTACCAGCGGGTGTACGGCACCGACGACCGTCCGGCGGACCTGCTCGCCGAGGTACGGACCGGCGACGTCGTCACCATCCCGCACGGCTGGCACGGACCGTCGATGGCGGCGCCCGGCTACGACCTGTACTACCTGAACGTGATGGCAGGCCCAGGCGCCGAGCGCGCCTGGCTGATCTGTGACGACCCGGCCCATGCCTGGGTGCGGAGCACCTGGGACGACGCGGCGGTCGACCCGCGCCTCCCCCTGACCACGACCGACGAGAGGAGCACGCGATGAGCGGCACGGTCCGGCTGACCGTCGCGCAGGCACTGGTGCGCTTCCTGGGCGTCCAGTACTCGGAGCGCGACGGGGTCGAGCACCGCCTGGTCGAGGGCTGCTTCGGGATCTTCGGCCACGGCAACCTCGCGGGCGTCGGCGAGGCGCTGCTCGAGGAGGAGCTGCGCGCACCCGGCCGACTGCCGTACTGGACCGGTCGCAACGAGCAGGGCATGGTGCACGCCGCCGTGGGCTACGCCCGGATGCGCAACCGGCTCTCAACGCTCGCGTGTACGGCGTCCATCGGCCCGGGCGCGACCAACATGGTCACCGGCGCCGCGCTCGCCACGATCAACCGGATCCCCGTGCTGCTCCTCCCCGGTGACGTGTTCGCGACCCGGGTGGCGTCCCCGGTGCTCCAGGAGCTCGAGCTGCCATCCAGCGGCGACGTCTCGGTCAACGACGCGTTCCGTCCGGTGTCGAGGTACTTCGACCGGGTGTGGCGCCCCGAGCAGCTGCCGTCGGCTCTGCTGGGCGCGATGCGGGTGTTGGCCGACCCGGTCGAGACCGGCGCGGTCACGCTCGCCCTGCCGCAGGACGTGCAGGCGGAGGCGTACGACTGGCCGGTGGAGCTGTTCGAGAGGCGAGTGTGGCACGTGGCTCGGCCGCAGCCCGAGGCCGCGCTGGTGGCCCGCGCCGTCGAGCTGCTGCGCGGCGCCCGCCGGCCGCTGATCGTCTCCGGCGGCGGGACCATCTACGCCGAGGCGACCGAGGAGCTGCGTGCCTTCGCCGAGGCGTCCGGCATCCCGGTTGCCGAGACCCAGGCCGGCAAGGGATCCCTGCCCTACGACCATCCGCTGGCACTCGGGGCGGTCGGTGCGACCGGCACCACCGCAGCCAACACGATCGCTCGTGAAGCGGACGTCGTCCTCGGGATAGGGACCCGCTACAGCGACTTCACCACCGCCTCGCGCAGCATCTTCGCCGACCCCGACGTCGCATTCGTCAACCTCAACGTCGCGAGCCTGGACGGGCACAAGCAGGCCGGACTGCCGCTGGTGGGAGACGCCCGCGAGGGCCTGAGGGCACTCACCGAGGCCCTCGCGGGTCACCAGACCGACGGCGACTACCGCGACCGGGTGCGCTCGCTGGCGGCGGACTGGGACGCCACTGTCGAGCGTGCCTACCACCTGGGCCACGGACCGCTGCCTGCGCAGTCGGAGGTCATCGGCGCCGTCAACGCCGCCGCCGACCCCCGCGACGTGGTCGTGTGCGCGGCCGGCTCGATGCCCGGCGACCTGCACAAGCTGTGGCGCACCCGGGACCCGAAGGGCTACCACGTCGAGTACGGCTTCTCGTGCATGGGCTATGAGATCGCCGGCGGACTCGGAGTCCGGATGGCTGCGCCCGACCGCGACGTGTTCGTCATGGTCGGTGACGGCTCCTACTTGATGATGGCCTCGGAGCTGGTCACGGCGGTCCAGGAGAACGTCAAGATCATCGTGGTCCTCGTGCAGAACCACGGGTTCGCCTCGATCGGCGCGCTCTCGGAGTCGCTCGGCTCCCAGCGCTACGGGACGGCGTACCGCCGTCGCAACCCGGCGACCGGGCGGCTCGACGGCGACAAGCTGCCGATCGACCTCGCGGCCAACGCGGAGAGCCTGGGCGCCCAGGTGCTCACCGCCAGCAGCATCGACGAGCTGCACCAAGCGCTGCGCAAGGCGAAGTCGCACGCGACCGGCCCCGTCGTGATCCACGTCGAGACCGACCCGTTGGTGCCCGCACCGAGCAGCGATGCCTGGTGGGACGTCCCGGTCGCCGAGGTCTCCGGGCTCGAGTCCACGACTGAGGCCCGAGCCCGTTACGACGCCGCGAAGCGTGATCAGCGGCGTCACCTCTGACCCACCCACTGCAGCACGAAGGAAGAGAACCCTGTGAGGACGATCGAACACTGGATCGGCGGCACCCGGAGCTCAGCTGGCTCGAGCCGCACCAGCCCGGTCTGGAATCCCGCGACCGGAGAGGAGCAGGCCGAGGTACTGCTCGCCTCAGCGGCGGACGTGGACCACGCTATCGCGGTGGCACGTGGTGCCTTCGACACCTGGTCGCAGAGCTCGCTGAGCGCCCGCACGAAGATCCTGTTCCGGTTCCAGCACCTGGTCGAGGCCAACCTGGACCGGCTGGCCGAGGCGATCACCGACGAGCACGGCAAGGTGCTGTCCGACGCTCGCGGCGAGGTGCAGCGCGGCCTGGAGGTCGTCGAGTTCGCATGCGGCATCCCGCAGCTGCTCAAGGGCGACTACTCCGACCAGGTGTCGACCGGCGTGGACGTGTTCTCCTTCCGCGAGCCGCTCGGCGTGGTCGCCGGGATCACGCCGTTCAACTTCCCGGCGATGGTGCCGATGTGGATGTTCCCGGTGGCGATCGCGTGCGGCAACACGTTCGTGCTCAAGCCCAGCGAGCGGGATCCTTCGGCGTCCGTCCTGCTCGCGGAGCTGTGGGCCGAAGCGGGGTTGCCGGAGGGCGTGTTCAACGTCGTGCACGGTGACAAGGAGGCGGTCGACGCGATCCTGGACCACCCCGACGTCGCCGCGGTGTCGTTCGTGGGCTCGACCCCGATCGCCCGCTACATCCACCAACGCGCCACCGAGAACGGCAAGCGGGTTCAGGCCCTCGGCGGGGCGAAGAACCACGCGATCGTGCTTCCGGACGCCGACCTCGACTTCGCCTCCGACCACCTGGTGGCTGCGGCGTTCGGGTCGGCGGGCGAGCGGTGCATGGCGATCTCGGCCGCGGTGGCGGTGGGCCGCACCGGCGACGCGTTGGTCGAGGCCGTGAACGCCAAGGCGCGTGCGGTGGTCGTCGGCTCGGGCCGGGACGCAGCGAGTGAGATGGGCCCGGTGGTCACTCCGGCCGCCCGCGAGCGGATCGTCGGCCTGATCGACGCCGGCGAGCGTCAGGGCGGGCGGGTCACGGTCGACGGGCGTCGTCTCGTCGTACCCGGCCACGAGGACGGGTTCTTCGTCGGGCCGACGGTGATCGACGGCGTGACGCCGCAGATGGACTGCTACACCGAGGAGATCTTCGGCCCGGTGCTGTCGGTGCTGCGCAGCGACGACGTCGACGAGGCGATCGCCCTGATCAACGCCAATCCCTATGGCAACGGCACGGCGATCTTCACCTCCAGCGGCGAGGCCGCGCGGCGGTTCCAGCGCGGCGTCAAGGTCGGGATGATCGGCGTCAACGTCCCCGTCCCCGTTCCGATGGCGTACTACTCCTTCGGCGGGTGGAAGGACTCCCTCTTCGGCGACAAGCACGTGCACGGCCCCGAGGGCGTTTCGTTCTACACCCGCGCCAAGGTGGTCACCTCACGCTGGCCCCACGTCGAGAACCCGATCGGCGCAAGCTTCCACTTCCCCACGAACGCCTGACCGGGCACGTCGTCCGACCGGGTCCGCAGAGAAAGGCACCACACATGAGGCACAGAAGGATCACCATCACCGGGCTGGCCGCGTCGGCCCTGTTGCTCGCCGCGTGCAGCGGCACCGGCAAGGAGGAGAGCGGGGCCCCGACGGACACGTCGGACCTCACCTACGCGGTCATCACCCACAGCGGTCCTGGCGATGCGTTCTGGGACCGGGTGAAGTCCGGCGCGGAACGCGCGGGTGACGACTACGGTGTCTCGGTCGAGTACTCAGCCGATCCCGATCCCTCCAAGCAGTCCGAGCTCATCGACGCCGCCGTCGCCGACGACGTCGACGGCATCGTCGTCTCGATGGCCAACCCGGACGGTCTCCAAGACAGCATCGAGGCGGCCGTGGAGGCGGGTGTCCCGGTCGTGACGATCAACTCCGGCTACGACCAGTGGCAGGACTTCGGAGCCATCACCCACGTCGGTCAGAGCGAGACGATTGCCGGCCATTCGGTCGGCGAGCGGCTCAAGGACGAGGGCTTCAGCAACATCCTCTGCGTCATCCAGGAGGCCGGAAACATCGCTCTCGAGGAGCGGTGTGCCGCGGTCGCCGAGACCGCCGGCGGGAATGTGGAGAACCTGCAGGTCGACGGCACCGACGAGAACGCCGTGACCTCGACGATCACGTCCAAGCTGCAGTCCGACGACTCGATCGACGTCGTGCTCACTCTCGGTGGTCAGTACGGCATCAACGCGGTGGCGGCCGTCGACCAGGCTGGCAGCGACGCCCAGGTCGCGACCTTCGACCTGAGCGAGGACGTCATCAACGAGATCAAGGCCGGCAACATCCTGTTCGCCGTCGACCAGCAGCCCTACGTGCAGGGCTACATCGGCGTCACCTCGCTCTACCTGAAGTCGATCAACGGCAACGACGTCGGGGGCGGCCAGGCCATCAACTCCGGCCCGGCGTTCATCACCCCCGACAATGCCGACGCGGTGCTCGATTTCGCCAAGAACGGCACCCGCTGAGTGGGGCGTGGGGCCTGCCGATTCGGGCGGGCCCCACCCCGGCTTCCAGGAAAGGAACCAGCACATGACAACCACTGCGGTCGCGGACGAACGCGTCGTCCGCACGTCTCCTGTCGCCAGCGTGATGAAGCGCCCCGAGATCGGCGCGCTCCTTGCAGCGGTCGCGATCTTCGCGTTCTTCGCCCTCACGACCGACACCTTCGCCACCGCTCAGGGAGCCAGCACCTGGCTGGACTCGGCCTCGACGATCGGCATCATGGCCGTCGCGGTCTCGCTTCTCATGATCGGCGGCGAGTTCGACCTCTCCGCCGGGGCGATCACCGGTTTCACCGGTCTGGTGGTCGGCGTCCTGACGACCGAGTACGGCCTGAACATCTGGGCCGCGATCCTCGTCTCGCTCGGCCTCGCTCTCGGGGTCGGCTTCCTCAACGGCCTGATGGTGATGAAGACGGGACTCCCGAGCTTCATCGTCACCCTCGGCACGTTCTTCGTGCTGCAGGGCATCGACCTCGCCGGGACGAAGGCGCTGATCGGCCAGGTCGCCATCCAGGGCATGCGCAACGTCCCGTACTACGACCAGCCCCAGAAGCTGTTCGGGTCGTCCTTCGAGCTGGCCGGCGGCACGGTCGTCGTCTCGATCCTCTGGTGGATCGCGGTCACCGCTGTCGCGACGTGGGTGCTGCTCCGTACCCGTGTCGGCAACTGGGTCTTCGCCGTGGGCGGGGCCAAGCAGTCCGCTCGGCAGGTCGGCGTGCCCGTCGTGGGCACCAAGATCGGGTTGTTCATGACGACCGCGGGCTGCGGCTGGCTGGTCGGGATGCTGCTGCTGTTCAGCAGCTCCACGGTGCAGAGCAACACCGGCGTGGGCCAGGAGTTCATCTACATCATCTGCGCCGTCGTCGGTGGCTGCCTGCTCACGGGTGGTTACGGCTCGGCGATCGGCGCGGCGTTCGGTGCGCTGATCTACGGCATGGCCAACCAGGGCATCGTCTACGCCGGCTGGGACAACAACTGGCTGAAGGCGTTCCTCGGCGCGATGCTGCTGGGGGCGGTCCTGCTCAACGAATGGGTGCGCAAGAGGGCGGAGGAGTCACGATGAGCGACGACGAGAAGGTGAGCGCGACGGGCAAGCGGATCGGCAGGGTCGCCCGCGAGTACGCGACGCAACAGGCCAAGGAAGCGGCGCGCCGCAAGGAGCAGGAAGCGGCCGAGACCCCGATCACCGCCGACGGTCCGGCGATTCCCCCGCGGGGAACCCCGATCATCGAGGTGACCGACATCGGCAAGTCCTACGGCCGGGTGATCGCGCTGAAGGACGTGACGACGTCGGTCAAGGCAGGCGAGGTCACCTGCGTCCTGGGTGACAACGGTGCCGGCAAGTCGACGTTCATCAAGATCCTCGCCGGGGCGCACCAGCACACGGAGGGCAAGTTCCTCGTCGACGGCGAGGAGCGCCACCTGTCCAGCCCGCGCGACGCCCTGGCGCTGGGGATCGCGACCGTCTACCAGGACCTTGCCGTGGTTCCCCTGATGCCGGTGTGGCGCAACTTCTTCCTCGGCTCGGAGCCGGTGAAGGGCATCTGGCCGGCCCGACGGCTGGACGTCGAGTTCATGAAGAAGACGACCCGCAGCGAGCTGCTCGCGATGGGCATCGACCTGCGCGACGTGGACCAGCCGATCGGCACCCTCTCGGGTGGTGAGCGGCAATGCGTCGCCATCGCGCGGGCCGTCTACTTCGGGGCCCGGGTGCTGATCCTGGACGAGCCGACCGCTGCGCTCGGGGTCAAGCAGTCCGGTGTGGTGCTCAAGTACATCGCCAAGGCCCGCGACCGCGGTCTGGGCGTCGTGTTCATCACCCACAACCCGCACCACGCCTATCCCGTCGGAGACCGGTTCATGCTCTTGAGGCGCGGTCGCAGCATGGGCGACTTCCCGAAGTCGGAGCTGACCGTGCAGGACCTGACGTCGATGATGGCCGGCGGCGCGGAGCTGGAGTCCCTGGCACACGAGCTGGAGCGCACCATGGGTGCCGACAGCGAGGTGGTCGCCGACCTCAAGGCCGAAGCCGAGGCGGAGGCGAGGTGACCGTCCGTATTGCCCTGGTGGGCGCCGGTCGCATCGGCGCCCACCACGCGGAGCTCATCGCCCGGCACGTCCCGGGCGCCTCCCTTGCCGCCGTCGTCGATCCGAGGCCCGGCGTCGCGTTCGCCCTGGCGGAACCACTCGGCACGCGCGCCGAGACGGAGACCGCCTCGGTGTTGGAGCCGACCGACGTCGACGCGGTCGTGATCGCGGCATCTTCCGTCGCCCACGCCGGTCTGGTCCGGGCGGCGGCCGAGGCCGGCAAACACGTCTTCTGCGAGAAGCCGGCCGGGATGAGCCTGGCCGAGATCGACGCAGGACGGAAGGCGACAGCGGCAGCTGGCGTGGCGTTCCAGGTGGGCTTCAACCGCCGTTTCGCACCCGACTTCGCGGCAGCGCACGACGCGATCACGACGGGTCGGCTCGGCGACGTACGGCTGATGCGCTCACTCACCCGGGACCCGGGCAGCGGCCTGGCCGACCCAGGTGCGATCCCGCCGTGGACGATCTTCACCCAGACGCTCATCCACGACTTCGACACCCTCAACTGGCTGAACCCTGGAGCCCGGGCCGTCGACGTCTCCGCGACGGCCGACGCCCTGATCGCGCCGGAGTTCAAGGACGCGGGCCTGCTCGACACAGCCGTGGTCGTCATCCGCTACGACAACGGCGCGATCGCCACCGCCGAGGCGAACTTCGCGGCGACGTACGGCTACGACGTCCGCGGCGAAGTCTTCGGCTCGCGCGGAATGGTCACCATCGGCGACGGCTCCAGCACCTCGATGCGCCTGCACGACGCCGCAGGCCGGCTCGCGTCGACCGCGCGGAGCGACACCGAGCTGCTCCGGGAGGCTTACCTCGGGGAGTTCGGCGAGTTCGTGGCGGCGATCGAGGAGGGCCGTGCGCCGCGCGTCGGCGGCGACGAGGCGTGGGCCGCTTTCGCCATCGCCGAGGCCGCGATCGAGTCCTTCCGCACGGGTGGGCGCGCCGAGGTCGCCGTACCCGTAACGTCTGACGGACGAGGAGCTTCTCGATGACCTTCACCCTGGCGGTGTGCTCGGAGATGGTCTACCTCGACGAGCCGCACCTCGACCGCGTCAAGCGCATCCACGACGCCGGTTTCGCGGTCGAGATCTGGGACTGGACGGCCAAGGACGCCGCAGCACTGGCAGCGACCGGTGCGCGGTTCACGTCGATGACGGGGTATGTCAGCGGCGACCTGACCAGCCCCGACGGGACCGCTGCGCTGCTCGCCTCGGCGGCGGAGTCGGTCGAGTTCGCCCGCCGGATCGGGTCACCCGCGCTGAACCTGCACGGGACCGGCCTCGGGGAGGGCGGACTGCCTCTCCGACCCGTCGAGGTCGTGACGGGCGAGATGTGGCTGGCCGCGCTGCGCACGCTCGAGCGGGTCGCGGAGCTCGGGCAGCAGCACGGGATGACGTTCGTGCTCGAGAACCTCAACACCGAGGTGGATCACCCGGGGACGCCGTTCGCTCGCGCGGCGGACACGCTCGCGCTGGTGCGGGCGGTCGGGAGTCCGCACCTGCGGATGAACCTCGACCTCTACCACGCCCAGATCGGCGAGGGGAACCTGATCGAGCTGATCCGCCGGGCGGCGCCGTACATCGGTGAGGTGCAGGTCGCGGACGTGCCTGGACGCTGCGAGCCGGGGACCGGCGAGGTCGCCTGGCCGGCGGTCGCCCGGACGCTCGCGGAGGCTGGATACGACGGCGTGGTGGCGTTGGAGGCCTTCGCCAGCAGGCCCGGCTTGGCCGGCTCCGACACGGCCCTCGCCGCGTTTCGAGATGCGTTCACGGTGTGACGCGCGTCCACCCGGACACGATCGATGTCCCGGCCGAGCTCGCGGCTGACTCGCTCCGAGCGCCGCTCGTGGCAGCCGCACCGGCGACTCTCGGCGCTCCTCAACCGCCAGAGCTTCGAGGACTGGAAGCCGACGATCGAACGCAACCTGGATCGCCTCAGCAGGCGGGTCACAGGTCAGCCGCACGAACGCAATCTCGACCGCTGGCGACAACTGGTCGACCGCGGCGACCTGCCGGGCCTGCATCGCGTGCTGACCGGTCTCGACCGCGACTCGATCGAGATGAGGGACGTCTCCCCCATGTCCGGACTGCTTCCTGACGACCAGCGCCGTGAAGCCCTGAAGGCGGCAGGCTGATGCGGCGCGATCAGCTGGAGCACGCGATCCGGACGGCCTGCCAGATCATCCAGCAGCCCGAGGTCATCGTGGTCGGCTCCCAGGCCGTCTTGGGCACGTACGACGAGTCGCAGCTCCCCGCTGCGGCGGCGATGTCGATCGAGGTGGACATCCTTCCGATCGCCGACAGCAACGAGGAGACGGCTCGACTGGCCGACCTGATCGAGGGCGTGGCTAATGATGATCTCCAGCGAAAATCCCAAGGCCACCGAGCGAGCACTCGCCTGGCTCAACTCGACACACAGAAGATCCGCCGGGCGGACTCTGGACTGACATGGGCAGAACGCCCGTAGATCGTCGCTCCAAGCCGGACGCGGTCGGACACCGGCGCGGCTGCAGGTCCGGCGCACGCGCTCGCACACCGAGAACCAGCAAGGGATCTGAACCAGCTAGGAGCGCCCGGCACGTACTCGAGGGTTCCGAGATGCTCAACACGGAGGTGGAAGCCGATTGCTGCACTCTCCTTGCCGAGGTTCTCCCCCGCCAAAGTTCAATGGGGAGAGTGCAACAGCGCTCGACGAGGAGGCCGCGTTGCGGGGCTCTGCTCACCGTCCCTGGACTCGAACCGTAGCGGCTGACTCACCCGGGAGGGCCTGTCGCCTGATCGTGCAGCAGACCCCAGCTCTGAGCGTGGCGTTGGCAAGGTCGGGGCCATCGCGACGGTCGGTGCGATCTAGAAAGTGCCGCCTGTCTAGGTGAATCTAGGTCGTGCGCTCGGGACTGGCCTTCAGCAAGGTGCATCAGCTTCTGTGTCAGTCGGGGTCCTCTATGCCTATGGTGCTCTGCGGCTCGCGGAGCGTCAGCGGCCTCAGCACGGAGCTGCCCATCGCCAGTTCCTTGGGTGTGGGGCATCGGTCCTCACCTCATGGGGGTGTCACGGGCGCTGAATGGCTCGGAATGGCACGCGACTCGCTCCCGTGTGAGCGCCATTTGGCGAGGAGTCCGTGTCGGGGGCTGAGCAGGTAGACCAGGAAGAACGCCGATCCCTGCACCACGACCACGAGCCCGCCGGAGGCCGCGTCGATCCAGTAGCTGAGGTAGATGCCGGCGACCGAGCATGCCACTGACGTGACAGGTGCGATGAGCAGCATCCGACGGAATCGGTCGGTGAGGAGGTAGGCGGTCGCTCCAGGGATGATGAGCATGGCCACCACCAGGACCACTCCTACGACCTGGAGGGACACCACTGCGGTCAGTGCGAGCATGCCCAGGAGCAGCGACCGTAGACGTCGGGTAGAGATGCCCAGTGCATGGCAGTGGATGGGGTCGAAGGCGTACAGCGTCAGGTCACGCCTTTTCAGGAGCAGGACCACCAGTCCGACGGCAGCCAGGCCAGCGACCTGGGCGAGGTCCGTCTCGGAGACACCAAGAATGTTGCCGAAGATGATGTGGTTGAGGTCGGTCTGGCTCGGCGTGACCGAGATCAGGACCAGCCCGAGCGCGAACAACGTGGTGAAGACGATCCCGATGGCCGCGTCCTCCTTGACGCGGCTGGTTGCGGAGATTGCCCCGATGGCGACGACCGCCAGTACGCCGAACCCGAGCGCGCCGATCACGAACGGGATGCCGGCGATGTAGGCGATGACCACGCCGGGAAGGACGGCGTGCGACACCGCGTCGCCCATGAGGGACCATCCGACCAGGACCAGCCAGCACGACAGCACGGCGCACAGGACCGCCGCGATGATCGTGGTCACCAGCGCGCGGACCATGAACTCGTACTGAAGCGGCTCCAAGATGAGATCAAGGAGATCCGGGTCGGCGCTCACGCCACACCGTCCAGGCTGGCGACGGCGGTCAAGCTGTGCGTCTCGAGCCCGAAGGCCCGGGCCAGTTGATGGGGCTGGAGCACATCCTCGACCGTTCCGTGGAGCAGCACATGACCCTTAAGAAGGACGGCCTCGTCAGCGAGCTGCGGAAGGCCGTGCAGGTCGTGCGTGGAGGTGAAGATCGTGCGACCGTCGGCGGCGAGTTCCCTCAGCAGTCGCGTGATGGTGGCCTCGGAGCGCTTGTCCACTCCGGCGAACGGCTCGTCGAGCAGGAGGACGTGAGCACCTTGGGCGATCCCTCGAGCGACGAACGCGCGCTTCTTCTGCCCGCCTGAGAGCTGGCCGATCTGCCGGTCGGCGAGGTCGGTCAGCTCTACCTGCGCGAGGGCGTCTGCCACTGCGGCGTGGTCGGCCCGGCGTGGCCGGCGTGTGAAGCCTTGATGGCCATAGCGACCCAGCATCACCACGTCACGCACCGACGTGGGGAAGGTCCAGTCCACGGCTTCGTTCTGAGGGACGTAGCTGATGAGGCCGCGACGACGCGCGGCGCCGGGAGTGAGGCCGCCGATCCTGACCTCGCCGGAGTGGGGCCGGACCAGCCCCATGATCGCCTTGAACAGGGTCGACTTTCCTGAGCCGTTCATGCCGATCAGGGCTGTCACGCGGCCGGCGTCGACGCGTAGTGTCACGCCGTCGAGGGCCGGTACCGCGCCGTAGCGAACGCCCAGGTCGTGGGCCTCGATCGCGGAAATCACGAGCCGCCTCCTGTTAGCGCCTCGACAATGGTGTCCGCGTCGTGGCGGAGAAGGTCGAGGTACGTCGGTACGGGCCCGTCGGCCTCGGAGAGCGAGTCCACGTACAAGGTTCCTCCGAAGGTTGCTCCGGTTGCGTCCACGACCTGCTGCATGGGCTCGCTCGACACCGTCGATTCGCAGAACACGGCTGGCACGTCGTTGGTCTCGACGAACTGGATGGCGGAGGTGATCTGTTGCGGCGTGGCCTGCTGCTCGGCATTGACCGGCCAGATGTACTTCTCCGTCATTCCTGTGTCGCGTGCGAGGTAGGAGAACGCTCCTTCGCAGGACACCAGGGCACGCTCGTTGTCAGGCAAGGACTCCAGCTTCGCGACCATCTCGCGGTGCACGTCCTGCAGCTTGCGCTTGTAGGTCTCTCCGTTGGCGGCGAACTCCTGCGCGTGGGCCGGCGCCAGCTCGGAGAATGCGTCGACCATGTTGTCGACGTAGATGCGGGCGTTGAGTGCACTCATCCAGGCGTGTGGGTTGGGCTTGCCCGCGTAGGCGTCCGCGGCGATGTCGATGGCATCGACGCCCTCCGAGACGACCACGTGCGGGACGTCGGCCGATTCGACGAACTGCGCGAACCAGGCCTCCAGGTTCAGCCCGTTGTCCAGGATGAGGTCGGCCTCCGACGCCTTGGCGACATCGCGTGGCGTCGGCTCGTAGCCGTGGATCTCCGCGCCGACCTTGGTGAGCGACTCCACGCGTAGGTGGTCACCCGCTACGTTCTCCGCGATGTCCTCGAGCACCGTGAAGGTGGTGAGCACCACCGGCCGGCCGTCTCCATCGTCGGAAAGGCGGTCAGCGAACGAACTGCACCCGGAGGACGTCAGCAGGAGCAGCACCGCGAAGGGGGCTGATCGGCTCCGGCGCCCGATCCGCCGAGTGGACATGGCCTCTCCCTGTGCGTGAGGGAGTGGCTGCTGGGGGTCGAAAACGTTTCGAACGGGGTCGACCCTGCCCACGACGCCGAATACTCCCAACATCGGCCGCCGCCCCATCGGTGCGCTGCTACCGGGCTGCATGGTCGGCCTCGCTCACCTGATCGTGGTGATGCGCGGTGCCGGTAACGCCCGCGGCGACGACCAGCGGAAGTGCTAGCGCAACAGCACCCGCAACCCAGCGCCGCACGCCTGGGCCCCCTCGTTCGCGGTTGCGGCTAGTCAACAACAGCCCCGGCGCGGCCGCGGCCACCATCCGCGAGACGACCCCCAGGAGGACGGGCCCGAGGTTGCCGACGAGACCGGTGGGAAGGAGCCGGCCGGTGGCGTCATACCTCATTGAGGCCGCCATCATGACGGGCGTCCGGCTGTGCTGATCGAGGCGACCACGCGGCCACGAATGACACCGACGAGCGTTCCGCTCAAGGAGTGGACCTCCCCCGCTGCGCGGACTGACATGACACCGGTATCGGTGGAGAACTGCTCGACGTCCAGCTCCGTGCCCGGCCCGATGCCGAGATGAGCCAACCGGCGAAGTGCCGCGCCGTCATGGTCGGACACCCGCTGCACCAGGAACTGGTCTCCGGGAACGGCGCTCGCGAGAGGCAGCTCCTGGTTCTCCAGGTGCAGCCCTGTCTTCGCAGGGATCGGGTCGCCGTGGGGGTCCCGGTCCGGAAAGCCAAGAGCCGCGTCGATAAGGTCCTCGACCCGCTCGCTCAGCCTGTGCTCGAGCACCTCGGCTTCAGCATGCACCTCGTCCCAGCCAAGCCCGAGGGCTTGATGCAGGAAGGTCTCGAGCAACCGATGGCGCCGTACGACGCTGCGGGCATGGGTCATACCGTGCTCGGTGAGCAGGACATGTCCCCACGTGGCCTGCTGGATGAGGTCGCCTACTCGTAGTCGGCCGATCATGGCCGACACCGACGGTGCAGCCACGTGCAGGCGCTCCGCGATGGCCGCGGTGCTGGCTGGCTCACCACTTGCTGTCAGCGTGAAGATCGCCTTCAGGTAGTTCTCCACCGTCTCGGTGTGCTCGATTGCGCAACAGGGACGGCTCATAGAATGTGTGTGGGCTCCGGACATGGCCCGAGATTAGGGCCGTCTAATTCGCATTCCTGTCGCAATTTGAGACCGACGTTTCAACGACGCGGCGGAATCAGTTTCAGCCGTCGCCGACACCGGTCGATCGCACAACACGGCGTGTCCCCTGGTTGCGTGGTATCTCCAGCCATGCGATGAAATTGGGGGCGTCAAACTCTGCGCTCTGTCTCAATGTGAGGTGGATTAGCGTCATCACGACATCAGGCAGAGGACACTCCCCATACCTACCGCGACTATCGCGAGGACAAAGGCCATCGTTGCGAACTTCTTGCCGACGTAGCAGGAAGCGCCGATGATGCCCCAGCCGATCAGCGGTTGTGCGTGCGACCGGCTTGCGGCATGGGGCGGCCGATTAGGTGCGATCCAATTGAGGCACAGCCCGCGCGCAACGAAAATGGCGATGAATACACTCCCAACGAGCGCTAACACATTGCCGAACTCGAGAGCGGTCATCATCAGCTTCCTTCAGAAATTGACGAACGGCCGGACCCCTGCCGCGTATCCGCGCGCAGTGACCGACCGTTCGGGTGGTGCAGCTTCGGTCAGTAGATGTTGGACGGGCGGACCATTCCCTCGGCGAGGTCACCGAAGCCGGGCGCCATGATGGCCCCCGGATTGCCCATGACTTCCTCGACGATCGCGGTCTCGGTCGTGATGAGGAGCGCGGCGATCGACGCCGCGCTCTCCAGGGCCGCGCGGGCTACCTTGAGCGGGTCCATCACGCCCTCGTCGAACATGTCACCGTACTGCCCGGTCAGCGCGTTGAAACCGTGTCCGAGCGGGAGCGACGCGACCACATCGACGACCTCTTCGCCCTCGTAGCCCGCGTTGATGGCAATCCAACGCAGTGGCTCCGGCAGAGCGCGAGCGACGACGTCTCGGCCGATCGCCTCGTCCCCGGTCAGCTCGATCTTGTTGATTACTCGGTGTGCCTGTGCCAGGGCCGTGCCGCCGCCGGCCACCAAGCCGTCTTCGAGAGCCGCTCGCGTCGCCGCGAGAGCGTCTTCGACACGCAGCATCCGTTCCTTCAGCTCGACGCTGGTCGCGCCTCCGACCCGGATGACGGCAACTCGTCCGGTGAGCCGCGCGATGCGCAGTTGCAGGCTGTCCTGGTCTGCGTCGATCCGCGCCCGCTCGACCTGGGTCTCCAGCTGTGCGATCCGTGCTTCGACCGAGGACTCGTCGCCGTGGCCTCCGACGATGGTCGTCTCGTTCTCGGTCACGGTGATCCGGTCGCAGGATCCGAGATGCTCGAGCGTGACCTCGGAGAGCTCGATGCCGGTGTCCTTGGCGATGACATGGCCGCCCAGAGCGACCGCAAGATCCTGCAGCTCCGCCACCCTTCGGTGACCGAAGCCGGGTGCACGGACGACGACCGACTGCATCGTCTTGTGCATGTTCCCGCCGACCAGCAGCTGCAGCGCGGGGCCGTCAACGTCCTCGGCGAGCACCACGAGCGGCCGGCCTGCGCGCTTGGCCGTCTCGATGGTCGGCATGATCTCCTGGACCTGGCTGATCTTCTTGTTCGTCAGCAGGATGACCGGGTTCTCGTGCACCGCCTCCATGCGCTCTGGGTCGGTGACCATGTAGCCGGAGATGTAGCCATGGTCGAACTCGATGCCGTCGACGACGTTGACCGACATGCCCAAAGTGTCGGACTCCTCGGTCGTCACGATGCCGGACTTCCCGACCCGGGTCACCGCCTCGGCGATGATCTGGCCGATGGTCTCGTCGTCGCTGGCGGCGAGGGTGGCCACGCGCTCGAGCTCGCGTTGGCCGGCGACCTGTGCCGACTGGCGCTTCAACGAGTCGACGACGACCGGAATGGTTCGCTCGATGCCGCGGCGCAGGCGCATCGGGTTGGCCCCGGCCTCTACTGCACGCATTCCCTCACGGACCATGGCCTGGGCGAGGACGGTGGCGGTCGTCGTGCCATCACCGACCACCCCGTTGGTCTTCATCGCGACTTCCTTCACCAGCTGGGCGCCCATGTTGGCGAAGGGCTCCCTGAGCTGGATCTCGCGCGCAATCGTCACGCCGTCATTGGTGATCGTGGGAGGTCCGGTGAGCTTTTCGAGCACCGCGTTGCGGCCCTTCGGGCCGAGCGTGACCTTGACCGCGTCGGCCAGGGCGTTGACCCCGGACTCCAACAGTCGTCGTGCGTCCTCGTTGAACCGCAGTTCCTTTGCCATGGTGAGCAACCCTTCACGTTTGTCTGAAATCGGTCTGTTGTTGGGGTGTTGCGGTGATGCGGTGGTGCGTGCTCCGGTCAGGGGACGAGAATCGCCCGGCCCCTGACCAGGCCGTTGTCGAGATCGTCGAGCGCCTGCTGGAAGTCCTCGAGCGCGTACTTCGTGGTGTGAAGCTTCACGCTGCCCCGGGCCGCGAGGACCATCAGCTCCTGCAGGTCGTTGTACGACCCGACCAGGTTCCCGATGAAGTTGATCTCGGTTGAGATCACGTCGATGGTCGGCACGTCGATGTTCTCGCCGTAACCGACCACGTAGTAGTTGCCTGCGCGGCGCAGCATCGCGATGCCCTGGGCGGTGGCGCCGCCCTCGCCGACGAAGTCCACGACTGCCTCGGCGCCGTGCCCCCCGGTGAGCTCCAGAACCTTCTCCACTTGGTGGCCGTCCGCCAGGATGGTGACGTCGGCACCGATCTCCCGGGCGAGATCGAGAGCCGCCTGGTTGCGGTCGACGACGACCAGGGTGACGGCAGAGATCGCCTTCATCACCTGGATGCCGATGTGGCCCAAGCCGCCGGCCCCGATCATGACGCAGACGTCACCGGGACGCGTGGCCCCCGCCGCTTTCGCAGCTGCGTGATAGGCAGTCAGGCCGGCGTCCGCGAGCGCGGCCACGTCCGCCGGCTCAAGGCCGGGGTCGATCTTGACAACGCTGCGGGCGCTGGTGAGCAGATACTGGGCATACCCGCCATGGACGTCGATGCCCGGGAACTGGCTGTTCTCGCAGTGGACGTCGTCCCCAAACCGGCACGCACGACACAGCCCACAGGTGATGAGCGGGTGCACGATCACCTTGTCCCCGTCCGCCACGTTGGTGACGGCATCACCTGTGGCGTGAACCCAGCCGGCGTTCTCGTGGCCGATCGTGTAGGGGAGCTCGACCCCTGTCTTCGCCTCCCACTGCCCCTCCAGCACGTGCAGGTCGGTGCGGCAAACACCAGCCCCGCCGATCTTGACGATCACATCGAGCGGGCCCTGGACCGTCGGCTCTGGGATCTCATTCAGCTGCAGCTTGGTGTGGTAGCCGATGACCTGTACTGCCTTCATGCCGTCCTCCTCGTGTTCGTGATGTGCAGGTCGAGCGACTCTTCGTCCTCGTAGCGGGTGGCCAGCAGTCCGCGACAGAAGTGACCGTTTCCGTCGATGGAGATCCGGACCGACTTGGCGAACCGCAGCCGCATCGGCACCTCATCGGGAGGCACGGGCGTGCCGTGCTCGTCAACGAAGACAGGCAGGTCGAGGCCGATGCCGAGGCCGATGGCCGCGCGTCGGCGCAGGAGCGCCTCCCTGGCGCGGCCAGCTGGCAGGTTGCGCAAGCGCAGACGATAGATGTCGGACACCGCCAGGCTCGTCGTCTTGAGCTGCATCTCGATGCAGCGCTCCATGGCGGCGAGGTGTGCCTTCCGCTGGAAGGTCAGTCGCAGCTCGTCGAGGCTGTCCTCGGCCTCGACACCGAACGTCCCGCGGTAGCCGGCGTCCGCCTCGAGCCCTGCGTTGATCTTGTCCGAGTCGTGGTGGTCGTCGAGCAGGACCCGGACCGCCCTGATGTCCTCCACGGACCGAAGCGCATCGACCGCGTCGGAGGCCATCAGATAGGCGAAATTCGGCGAGCAGAACGAGGTCGGCAACCGGAGGTGCACGGTGACTCCGCTGTCGTCGATGGCGACCGAACGAACGAAACCGAGATCGGTGATCGGCTCGTCCAGCTCGGGGTCGACCACAGTCCCCAAGGCCGTCAGAATGGCTGTCTCGAGAGTCGTGTCGACGCAGACGGCGACGGCCGTCATGACGCCACTGCCTCCTTCGCGCCGGCCGCCACCTCGACACCGGGGTCGGCAGCAGAAGTAGGAAGCCTGAGGCTCTCGGGAACGTTCAGGTCGTAGAGAGCTGCCGCATTGAGCCCGAGAATCTTCTTCTTCTGCTCGATGGTGATCGGCGCGTACTCCGTCATGTCCTCCGGGATCTGGAAGTCCACGAACTTCTCGATCAGCCACTTCGGCGTCCACAGCGCATAGTCGCTGGCGAAGAGGATCTTGTCCTCGCCGATCCAGTAGAGGAGTTCGCCGATGATCTGGGCGAAGTAGCGCGGGCGCGTGTGGATGAAGGGCATCGCCACGGCCAGTCCGCCGTAGACGTTGGACTCCTGGGTCGCGATCCAGCAGAAGTCCTCGAGGCGGGGCAGTCCCACGTGCTCGACGATGAAGTTCAGGTCAAGGTAGTCGGTGGCCACCTTGTCCACGTCTGCGACGTCGAAGGCGTCGCGGTCCAGGGGCCGGATCGTCGGACCCTTGTGCACGTGGATGTTCGTGATCCCGAGCTCGATGCACTCCTCGAGGTAGCGGCGCGACCACTTGTCGTCAAGCTTGTACCCGCGGGAGTCGCCGTGCCACTCCGCTGTGTACAGCTTGACGCCCCTGAGCTGCATCCGCTCGGCGTCCTTGCGCAGCTGCACAAGGCCGGCCTCCTCGTGACGAGGATCGTAGGCGTGGTTGTAGGTGAGCCGGTCCGGGTTGTTCTTCGTCAGCGCGAAGGCGTCCTCGGTCTGGCCAAAACCGTTGTGGTAGAAGTCCGAGAGCAGCGTGGCCTGGAAGATCGCGTGGTCGGCGTATCCCTCGTTGAAGACGTCCTTCATCAGCCGGTCGGCACCGTAGTAGGTGTAGGTGTCGTAGTCCCACACGACCTCCTCCGGACTGAGGTTCTTGTGGTAGTCGTAGAAGCAGTCGATGAACTGCTTACCCTGGAGGTTCTTCAGGTTCGACTCGCGGCCGTCCCACAGGTGAATGTGGGCGTCGCAGATGTAGTAGTCCTCGCCGTCCTTGCTGTACATGCCGTGCCTCGCTTCTGCTCGTCTGTTGCGGTCTGTCGTGGTCTGTTGTAGAAGTCCCGCCCGGGGCCACAGACCCGGGCCCCGGGCGGGACGGTCGTGGCGACTCAGCTCGCGGTGAGGTCGAAACCGATGAACTCGGCTGCGTCCTCAGGACTCGCGAACAACATGGTCTTCTCGTCGAGGTGGACCATCCGCCCGTAGTGGGTGGAACTGATCTCCTCGAAGGTCGAGCCGTCGAACTCGACGCCGAGGGCCTCGGTGAGCTCGTCGTAGTCGAACTCCAAGAGCCGGACGCCGTCGACGCGGATCATCGACGGGTACTCGGTCAGCTCGACGCCCTCCTTGTTCCCCATCACCTCCGCGACGACTCGGCCGATCGGGGTGTTCATCAGGGTGACGCCACACATGTTGGAGAACTCTGTGGCGGATCCGAACTGCATGGCGGTCACTGGTCAAGCTCCTTGGGGATGTCGAGCCCGAGGTCCTCGAGCACGAATGAGAATTTCGACTTGGCGTTCTCGAGGCTGGTCGCGAAGGTGACCGCCTTCTCGGCGGGCTGCGACCAGATCGGCTGGAGCGCCCGGACGGCCTCGAGGCACCGCGGCACCCAGGTGCTCATCCACTGGCCGAACAGCTCCTTGTTGGCCGCGCCGTGCTCCTCGTCCTGGGTGAGCAATCGGAAGAGCGCCCGCGTGTATCCGAGGTCGCGGTCGTAGTCGTGCTCGCCGGTACCGACGATCGTGGGCGTGATGTAGTCGCCGTTGCGGGCCGAGATCTGCATGACGAGCTCGGTCCGGAAGAGTGAGCCGACGAGCTGCTCGAAGATGATGTTCGTGGCGAACAGCAGCTCCGCCCAGTCACCCACGGCCGTGAGCTGCTCGACGACCTTTCGGGTCGGCTGCCACTCCGGCGCCTCCTGCCACACGGCACGGTGCGCCGCTCCGTCGAACTCGACGTCGGCTTCGGAAAGGTCCAGGTTGAACAGCGCGAGGTCCTGCGCGAAGCGCATCTTGTGGGCCGCGTTGACTGCGACGGCTGTGTTGATCATGTTGCTGGGGCCGGAACGCTGGACTGCGGTGAACACGTGTAGGGCCAGACCGTTCTCGGCGTGCATCCACGCACCGACGTTCCGTTCGATGAACTTCAACCACGAGGTGTTCCAGTTGTCGTAGACGCTGGCACGCTTGGCGTTCTTGAGGCACAGCTCGACCTGGTGGACGACCGCAGAGTTGTTGCGGTAGATCGACTGCTCCCACTCCTCATTCGGATCGAGGAAGGCGTGCCAGTTCGACGACTTCGCCTTCGTCCACTCCTGCGGGTAGCCGCCCGGGCCATCGCCGAAGCCGTAGATCCAACCCTGCGTCAGGTGGCGCTCCGGGTCGGGCTGCACGTCGACAGTGACGTCTTCGTACATCGTGGCCCGCAGCTTCGCCGGCTTGTAGTAGTTGTAGGTCCGGCTCTTCGAGCTGGGGAAGGTGAGCGCTCCCGCTTCCGAGTCCGTGAACTCGATCTTGGGAAAGCTGCGTTCCTTCTGGTCGGTGATGTCCGCCATGGGTGTCAACTCCTGCGTGGATGGGTTGGGATGGGTTGCTGCTCAGTCCGCGGTGAGCGGGCTGGTGAACGAGTCGTAGAAGACCTGGTCTGCCGGAACGCCTTGCTGATCGAGGAAGACCAGTGCGGCATCCACCATCGGCGGCGGACCGCACAGGTAGACCTCGGCCTTCGCCAGCGCCTCCTCGTGACGGGCGACCACGTCGGTTACGTTGCCGGGCTCGGCCCGGAAACCCAGCGAGGTCGGGTCCTCCGGCATCGACTCAGAGAGACAGACCGTGAACTCGAAGTCCCGGAGCTTCTCCCCGAGCGACGTGATCAGATCGACGTAGAACACGTCGTCTGGTGTCCGGGCTCCGTAGTAGAACCGCACCGGACGAGTGCTGCCCGTCTCGTTCAGGTGCTTGAGCAGGGACAGGATCGGAGCCATGCCGGCTCCCCCGCCGATGCACACGACCGGGAGGACGTGCGCGTCCTTGAGGGTGAACGAGCCGTAGGGTCCGGTGATGTCCACCCGGTCCCCGACTGCCAGGCCGTCGTCGAGGAGCGCGGCGAACCGGCCCCCCGGGTACTTCTTGATGAGGAACTCGACCTCGCCGGGAGTCGACTGGGTGCTCGCCATCGAGAATGAGCGGTGCTCGTCGGTGCCCGGAATCGTGATATCGGCGTACTGCCCCGGCTTGAACTCGTACGACGCCGGCTGGACCGCCGTCAGGCGCAGGGACACGATGTCACGCGTCATCGCTTCGATGGCGGTGACTCGGGTCTGCACGTCCTGGATCGGCACCCCGCCCAGCAACTCGTCCTCGTCGAAGTTGAGCAGCTCGATCGTGCAGTCGCTGAAGGCGTGCGAGCGGCAGAGCAGCACGTAGCCCTCGTCGACCTCGGCGTCGTTGCAGGCGAACGTCGAGTAGCGCTCCATCTGGATCTCGCCATCCAGCACGTAGGACTTGCAAGCCGAGCACTGGCCCTCACGGCACCCGTGCATCAAGTGGATGCCCTGCCGAAAGGCCGCGTCGAGGATGTTCTCGTCCTCGCCGACCTCCATTTCGATGTCGACCGGGTCAAACCTGATCGTGTGCTTGTCAGACACCCGGGCCCTCCTTCGTGGATGAGTGGTAGGACCCGGTGGCGTCGCCCCGCGGAACGACGCCACCGGATCATGAAGAGGTCAGGAGCTGGACTTGGTGCCGTTCGCCATGTAGTCCGCGATGTGCGCTACGCGCTCTTCGTCGGACATCTGGTTGAGAAGCACGTTCGGGCTCATGAAGTGGTTGCCGCGGACGTCGTCCAGGGTCCACATCTTCTTGGGATCATCGAGCTGCAGGTGCGGTTGACCGATGAGGGTCTTGCCGTCGTCGCGCACGTAGCCGAGGTCCTGGACGATGTCGGCGAGATCCTTGTCGTGGTGCAACGTCTCCCACTCACGGAACCCGGTGAGCCGGCCCATGTTGGGCGTGGGCCGGCCCTCGTACTCGGGCCGGAATGCCACCGCGTCGGTCCAGTAGCAGGTCTCCGAGCAGTACGTCCGCCACTGGTCGTCGACCTTCTCGGTGACCATGTCCTCGCGGATGAGGGCCGGAACCATGCAGGTCCAGCAGCGGTGCGGGTACTGGTAGCCAACGTCCTCGAATGCGATTGGCTTGTTGTTGCCCGGGTGGGCGAGCCGGCTGTACTCCTCCCACCACTTGCCGTACTTGGAGTACCAGCCCGGGTACTTGTCCTCGAACCACTCGAAGTCCGTGTCGGTCATGGCGTCGATCCGCCAGTAGTTGACCGGCCATCCCGTGGCGAAGAACCGTGCCACTTCGTGCACGTAGCCCTTGTTGACGATCCGGTTCCATGCTTCCTCCACGAGGTCGTGGGGGATGGTGAGGCCGTACTTCTCCAGCGGGATGAGGTAGCTGCGGTAGTAGTCGTCGTAGATCCACCGACGCCACATCTCCGCGTAGCTCTCCCGGTCCTTGCGGCGGTCCTTCGTGCCGTACTCGATGAAGGTGCCGATGGCGGCATCCACCACACAGTGGTTGTTCCACCACGCGTAGCGCATGTCGCGCTCGAGAAGCGGACGGTTGCGCTCGTCGGCCAGGGCCATCAGCAAGATGGAGTAGCCGTTGGAGATGTGGCGCGACTCATCGGACTGCACCGAGTGGAAGACCGTCGGCAGCAGGTAGTCACCGTTGGCCGCCGCCTCGTCGGGCATGGCCACGAACAGGGTGTTCGTGAACGCCGTCTCGGCCACCACCGTGAGGTAGATGTTCGCCGCCGTGATGGCATCACCGGTGATGAAGCCTTCACCGAACTGGCGCCCGATGGTGCCCGCGTAGTTGTTCGCGAACGCCTTCTCTGTCATGTCGAACCCGGCGGGGTCGATGTAGTTGTTCATGTAGAGCTTCTTGAGGTTCATCTGGATCGTCGAGTGACGGACCTCGTCGATCATCTGCACCGCAAGACCGTTGTGGATCTCGGGGTTCGGGACCGCGTCGATAGCCATCGGCATCGCACGGGCCGCCGAGATCTCCGGGAACGGGATGATGGACAGGAACAGCTTCTGCCACTCCAGCCAGCGCTGCTGAACCTGGCGAAACATGTTGCCCCGGATGGCGCCGTCCATGGCGCCGTAGACTCGGTTGTCCTTCTCTTCCTCCATCGGGAAGTAGGACCGCATGATCTGCTTCAGCGGGTCCTTCTTCGGCGCCTTCTCGAACGTGTAGTCAGTACCGAAACGAGTGGCAGGGGTCGCGAAGGTCGGTTCCCAGGTCAGTTCGCTGATCTTCGCGTGGGCTTTGGTGAGACTCTGGCGGCTCAAGGTTGCCTCCTTGGTCGGGGCCGGTGAGGTCACTGATCAAACTCGGCTCCGATCCAGCGGCCGGTCTCAATGTGAGACGTCAGTCACATCGCACGAATCTAAGGTCGGATTCGTGATGGAAACCCGTTCGTACATCCACGTCTCCTGGCAGCGGTCGAAGGAATCCCTGGTCGACATCGACCATCCGGACCCGACCTTTGTGGACGCGATCGACCGCGACTCATTGCTCCTGCGCGCCGCGCGCCCTGTGCTGTCCTCGCTCGCTGCCGAGCTCGCCAATGAGCCGGTCTGCCTGATCCTCACCGACAGCCACGGCGTCGTCCTGCTGCGCAGCGGTGGCGACAATGCGCTGATCGGCGCGCTCGACGCCGTCCGTCTGGCACCCGGTTTCCGCTACAGCGAGTCGGACGTCGGCACCAACGGCATCGGCACCGCCCTCGAGATCGGCGGGCCGATCCTGATCAATGGGCACGAGCACTACACCGGCAACCTGCGACGGTTCTCGTGCGCCGGCGCCCTCGTAACCCATCCCGTCAGCGGGGCCCTGCTCGGCGTCATCGACATCACCACCAAGGCCGAGAACACCAACCCCCTCCTGCTCTCCTTCGCAAAGCTCGCCGCTCGGCGGATCCAGGAACGGATCCTCGAAGAGGCCAACGAGCTCGACGCGGCGCTGCTCGGCGGCTACTACTCGGCCTGCAGGCACTCCGGCGGACCGGTGATCGCGGTCGGAAAGGAGGTGTTCATGATGAACTCGATTGCCCAACAGCACTTCGACGCCGGCGACCAGGCAGCGCTGCTCGACCAGACCAGGGAAACGATTGGTCGCATCGACCCGTGCACCCTGCTCGCCGACCTGCCGAGCGGTGTCGTTGCACGCCTGACCTACCAGCCGACGTTCGTGGGCGAGGCACTGGCCGGCGGAATCATCCGGGTCAAGCCGCAGGGCGCTCCGCGCACCAGCGAGACCCACGGTCCGGCCCTGCCGGGACTCGCCGGCACGAGCGCTGCATGGCGCCGGATCAGCCACGAGGTCAGCACCGCTGTCTCGCGGACCGAGTGGGTGCTGCTGCAGGGGGAGGAGGGCGCCGGGAAGCTGGCCCTCATCGTCGCAGCCCATGACTCCGTTGCCCGGGACCATCGCTTGGCCATCGCGGACGCGAGCGCTGACGACCTCGTCGAGCAGGTGACCGCCGACCTCGAGGGTGGCGCCGACATAGTCATCCGGCACGCCCATCTGCTGTCCAACGAGCAGCTGGACGATCTCGTCGAGCTGTTCCAGCGCGTCCAGGACAGCTCCGTAGCCCGAGACCCTTGGGTCGCCCTGACCACTTACCCGGACGACGGAAATCCCGAGGTCGGCGCGCACCTGCTGCACTTCTTCCCGCGCACGGTCTCCGTCCCGCCCCTACGGCACCACGTCGAGGACCTTCCTGCCCTGGTGCGATCGTTGCTCAATCGCGCCGGCGCCACCGACCTGGTCCTGTCGAAGCCAGCCCTGAACCAACTGATGCGCCTGCCATGGCCGGGGAACGTGTCCCACCTGCGCCAGACGCTGCACGCGATCTGCCGCACCCGGCGCTCCGGAATCGTCGACATGGCCGACCTGCCGGCGGAGTGTCGGGCGACGTCGCGGCGCAGCCTGACGCGCCTGGAGACACTGGAGCGCGACGCAATCATCGAGGCGCTCAAGGTCCACGGCGGCGACAAGGCCGCCGCATCGGAGTCTCTCGGGATGTCACGCGCGACGATCTACCGTCGGATCCGCGAGTACGGGATCGTCAACTGACCGGCCAGGATCCTTGTCCCTGACCGGTCACTGTTGGCGGCTCAGCTCTGATCTACCGAGAGCTCGCCGAGCTCGGACCAGTCAACGCCCGGAACGTCGAAGTTCACGATCCGCGGCGTCTCCACCAGGTGGGGTGGCAGCGTCATGCGAGCGTCCTTGAAGTGCTGCGAGCCGACGTGCTGGCCGCCTGCTTCGGGATCGCGGAAGGCCTCGACCAGGACGTACTCGGTCGGGTCGTCCAGGCTGCGCGACCAGTCGAACCAGAGGCAGCCCTCCTCGGCGCGCGTGGCCTCGGTGAACGCACCGACGATCTCGGGCCAGCGCTCGGCATCTGCGGGACGGACGCGGAACTTGGCGGTGATGAAGATCATTCCCCCAGCCAAGCACGCAGGCCGACCCCACTCGATCTCGATCTGAGACGTGCGCGTTCCGCAGGAGCGGTGCCTCACCAAGCGACGGCAGGGTTGAGCAGGTTGTGGGGGTCGAGTGCCGCCTTGATGGCGGTCTGCACGGCGTGCGAAGTCGGGTCGAGCTCGCGAACTAGCCACGCCCGCTTGAGCCGACCGGTGCCGTGCTCTCCCGTGATCGTCCCGCCGAGGTCCAGCGCCTTCTGTGTGATCGCGTCGAACGCCGCCAATGCCGCGGCCCTGCTCACCGGATCAGCGTCGTCAAAGATGACGGTGGGGTGCAGGTTTCCGTCCCCAGCGTGGCCGAAGACGCCGATCACGATGCCGAACTGATGGCTGATGTCCTCGATCGCCCCAATCAGGTCGACGATCCGGGACCGTGGCACGGCGACATCGTCCAGCAGCCAGTCGCCGAGGCGCTCGAGGGCAGGCAGGGCAAGTCGTCGGGCTTCCAGGAGGAGAGCGGCCTCTGTCGGGTCGGAGCTTCGCGCCACATCGAGGGCACCGCACTGCTGACAGATGTCCTCGATCAGGGTCAGCAGATCTGTCGCGTCCCGGTCGTCACTCTGGACCAGGAGCAGGGCAGCCACACCCCGCCCCAGCCCCATGTGCGACATTTCGTCGACCGCCTGCACGGTCGTGCGGTCGAGGATCTCCATCAACGACGGCGTCAAGCCGGCTCGGATCACGCCCGCGACCGCGGCACCGGCGTCGCTCAGGCCAGCGAACGACGCCACCAGCGTCTGCGCCGCGGGCGGCCCGGGAACCAGCCGGACGGTGATCTCCGTGATCACTCCGAGCGTGCCTTCGGAGCCGACGAAGAGCCGAGTGAGGTCGTAGCCCGCGACGCCCTTGACGGTGCGACGTCCCGTACGCATCACCCGCCCGTCGGCAAGGACGACCTCGAGCCCGATCACGAAGTCCCCGGTCACGCCGTACTTGATGCAACACATCCCACCGGCGTTGGTCGAGACGTTGCCGCCGACGGTGCACATCTCCACGCTTCCCGGATCGGGCGGGTAAAGTAGGCCGACGGCGCTGGCAGCGGCGCGCAGGCTCGCGGTGATCACCCCGGGCTGCACCACCGCGAGCCGGTCCTCCGCGTCTATCTCGAGGATCTCGTTCATCCGGTGCAGCGACAGCACGACGCAGCCGGGCGAGGCATTCGCCGCGCCGCTGAGACCGCTGCCCGCACCCCGCGCGACCGTCGGTATCCCGAGCTCGTGCAGCACCTTGAGAGAGCGCGAGACCTCGTCGGTCGTGCGGGGCATCACAACGGCGAGGGGGAGGCAGAAGTCGGTCAACCTCGACTGGTCCCGGGCGTAGGAGGCGATCACGTCGGGGTCCGCCACCACGATGTCGGCGGGAAGGAGCTCCTCCAGCACCCGGAGGGCGTCTTGCTCGCTCGTCGTCATCGCTATCCCCCACCTCCTCAGGGATCAGCGCGTGCGCTGTGTACGGCGTCGTATGGAGCTGTTGCTTGTCAGCTCGCGGAGTCATCCTGGGCAACGATGCGCCACGGCGGGACGAAGCCCTCGCCGATCCGCTTGTCCCAGGAACGGAACGACGCTAATACGCCGTCCGAGGTCTCTGCGTTGGTCTGGTTCTCCGGTCCGGACGCGATGGCGAGCAGCCCGTAGTAGAAGAGCGAACGCACCTGGGCCTCGGGGCCTTCCTTGTGCTGTTCGAGCTCGCCCACGGCGGCGGGGAGGAATCTCTTCACCAGCCTTTGCGCTCCGAGCCCACCGCTGCTTGCGAGTCGGTGAGCACCGTCCACCACCGCTTCACGTGCTGAGGTCGTCGTCTCGTACACGTTCCCGGATTCGAGCTCGGCGCCCACCACCGGCGCGTCCGCAACGGCGCGCAGCAGCAGGCTGGCGATCGTCACGGCATGCTCCATCGTGTACGGCGGCTCAGGGGCTTCCGGTCCGAGGAGATGAATGGCCAGTCCATCGAGATACAACAGCTCCATCGCAGGCATGGCGTCGGTCGTGAGCTGGCTCAGGCCGGCAACCGCCAGTCCCTGCCAGTCGGCAGTGGTCGTGTTCATGGCGTGACTCCATTCTGCGTCGCCAAGGCGGACGGGCATATTGACTGAACTGACGTGTTCACGGCGCCGTGCTCAGCGGGCACCCGTGCACGTGGTCGACGGGTACGGCGTCGTTCCACTCGGCAAGACAGATGCGACACAGGCGAACTCCCGGGCCTCGCTCGATCGAACGAATCACGGGCTCACCCCCTGCCAGCGCATTCTGCGCGAACGTGAAGATGCTGAACTCGTCTTCGGACATGTCCTCGCGCGGCTGGTCGACCAGCGTGCGGATCCGACTCAACGCGTAGCGCATCCAGGCCTCGCCGGTCACTGCCTCGCTGGTCACTCGTCGTCGGATTCGTCGCCGTGCCTGTCGACGACCCACGAGCCGTTTGATGCCAGGTGGACCTTCCCGCCCCAGTCTTCCGAGTCCCAGTCGATCATCGTCTTCCCCGTTCAGAGATGGGTGCGACGGTTGCTGTTCGCCAGGACCGCCGGTGATGCAATGACTCCATTCGACCGCTGTTCCGGCTCGCCGCGGGTCTCGATCTGAGACGTCCGTGATGGCCGTGGCGGCGGGTACGTGAACGCCGTTCTCCGACGTCCACGCACCCGGTCGTTCGTCCGGCCTCACTCACGCAGATGGCGCGGGTGTGGTCTCCGTTCGGCTCGGAGCCGGGAACACAGCCGCGAGAAAGCCCGCGACCTTTGTGGAGACCACTCCCAGCAGGACACCGCACAGGAGGGTGGCCGTGCACGAGAGGAATACCCATTCGATCGGCGTGGACAAGACCCCACCGAACGCGCCGCTGCCTGCGGTCGCGGGATCGCCGAGGGCATCGACGCTGTTGCCGACTCCGCCGCCGCCTTCCGCCCAGCCGTCCAGGCCAGTAGCGATCCACCAGAACACGATCGTGGCGAAGCCACCGAAGGTTCCGGGGATGAAGTACCAGTCACCGAGGCTGCCCGACGCGGTGACGATCAGCGCGAGAACTCCGGCCGTTGCAGCAATGCCCCAGAAGTCCGGCAGGTCGGCAACTGTCGGTGAGATCCACATGAGCAGGAGCCCGCTGAAGGCTCCGATCACCGAGGCAACGGCCACCTTGCCCGCCGCGGCTCGGTCGGCACCGGCAGCGAAGAACATCGCCCAGGAGACGAATGCTGCCGGTGGAATCAGGTGGAAGTTGTGCGGGAGCGACAGGCCGATCCCCAGGTCGCCATCACTGAACCAGTGGAAGCTGAAGTTGAGCGACACCTCCAGCCAGAGGAAGGCCAGCAGGCCTACGGCGACGCTGAGCGGCAACAGGGACTTCAGTCGCTGGGTCATGTGCGTGTTCCTTTGTCGAGACGATCCGACGAGCGGTCGCGCTCGTCGGGACAAGGCACGAAGCCGGTCGGAGGGCACGCGGGTCTTGACGCCGCGTCGACCGCTGTCGTGGCTGTCTTGCCGCGTCCCATTCGAGTCAGAACGGGTAGTGTGAGGTGTCTCACTTTGAGAAACTGACGGAGCGCACGGTGACAACAGACTCAGATGAGTGGGCCGTCGCGATTGAACGAGCTCGCGACCGCCTGCTGTCGGGCGCAGCGGTGTCACCCCAGGCATATGGGCCGCGCGACGAGATTCTTGCATCGTGGCGACGCTCCTACGACGACGGTGCCGGCGCGGACGAAATCAGCGCGCCGTACGACGCGAACCTCAACCTCGCCACGAAGCTCGTGAAAGCTGCCACCCCGGTGATCCAGCGGGTGCAGGAGGACATCATGGGCAGCCCGATAACGGTGATCCTGGCGGACAGCAGAGGCAAGATCCTCCTTCGCCGGTCGGGCGAGCGCCAGTTGGCGTCTGCCCTCGATCGGGTCCAGCTGGCACCCGGTTTCAACTACTCCGAGAAGTACGTCGGGACCAACGGGATCGGGACCGCCCTCGAAGGCCGGACCACCTCGCTGGTGCACGGAGTGGAGCACTTCAACGAAGTGCTCCGCACCTACGCGTGTGTGGGCGTTCCGCTGCGCGATCCCAACACCCACCGCATTCTCGGCGTCCTGGACATCACCACGTGGTCAGAACTGGCGAGCCCGGCGCTCACGGCGCTGGTCCGCCAAGCCGGTAGCGTCATCGAGGAAGGCCTCCTCGAGCTCAGCGGGCGCGGCGCGAAGGCCCTTATGGAGGAATACCTCCATGCGTCGCGCGTGCGCGGATCACACGTCCTCGCGGTCAGTGCCGAGGCACTGCTCGCCGCACCTACGGTCACCTCGCTGCTGGGCGACATGCGGCGCGACGACCTCTGGCCCTTGGCCCAAGAAGCCCTGGCGGCGGCCGAGCGGAACGACGTTCCCATCGTGCTTTCGAACGGCACGCAGACGTCCTTGCAGATGAGAGCGGTCTCGCGTGAGGGCCAGCTCGTCGGAGCGATCATCGAAGTCGTCCCGACGGAGAGGCTCCAATCCACCGCTGCCGCAGCGCCCCGCCAAGCAGCACCTGTCGCGGGCTTTGATGGACTCAGCCCGGCCACGATGGGCGCCGCAGTACTGGTGAGCCGTCATGCCGATGAGCGTCAGCCCGTGTGCCTGATCGGCGAAGGCGGCGTCGGCAAACAGATGACGGTCCGAGCCGTCGCGTCGCAGCACTTCCCGGCACGCAACCTGATCGTGGTCGACGAGGCGGAGACGCCACGCAGCGGGTCCGAGATTGTCACTGCCGTTCTGGAGGACCTGCGCCGCGGTTCGCCGGTCCTGGTCAAACGTGCGGAGATGCTCGCCGACGGAGTCCTCGCGAACCTGATGTCGACCGTCACCCGGCACGAAGAGCCCCTACCGGGCTGGCTCGCATTCAGTTTGCGGACGACCGCTGCCGAGGGCCAGGACCAGGCGACGTCCGCGCTGAGGGCCGCGCGCGTGCCCTTCGTTGCCGTGCCTCCCCTGCGGACGCGCGTCTCGGACCTTGAGAAGATCATCCCCGCGATGATCCGTCGCCACGCAGGGCGTCGACACGTCACTGCCACGCCGGCGCTGGTCTCGCGGCTCACACGACAAACGTGGCCGGGCAACCTCACCGAGGTCGACGGCGTCATCAAGCAAATGGTCAGGGAAGCCCGGGGCGACACGCTGGACGAGGCCGACCTGCCACCGGAACGCGGCGGGGGACTCAGGCGACACCTGACGCCGATCGAGTGGCTGACCCGGGAAGCCATCGTCGAAGCACTGCGGGCCAACGGCGGCGCCAAGGACAAGGCGGCCGAGTCATTGGGAATCTCCCGAGCATCGATATACCGCAAGATCAAGACCCTGGAGATCGACGTCGAAGCGATTGTCCCTGGCTGAGATAGTCCGGCCACGCTCCGACCTGATCCAACTCATTGCTGACCCCGAGCGAAATCCACGCACGCAGGAAGGTTGCCGACGCGGAACTCACCGAGATGTTCCAAACGTCGTAGCCCGCTGCACTTGGAAAGTCGGGCGACCAACCTGACCATGGACGTTGTCGGTCTGCGCGCTCATCGGTGCGGGGCTCAGGCGGGTTATCGCAACACCTCCGCTTGGCCACAGCTCGGCCTGAACCTGCTGTTGCCAAGTTGTTGCCACCACGGATGTCGAGACGGGCACCACGCAGTCCGACCTGTCACGGCTCAGCGGCGTGCGCCATCCGAGCATCAGCGGCTTCCTCTCCGGCAGGGTCGACCTCAGCGACGACCAGCTCGACCGGTTGCTGTCATGCATGGGCTTCCGCCTCGAGGTCGTACGACGGCCCGTCGTCCCGCAGCTGACTCGCTCCGAGCGCCGCTCGTGGCAGCTGCACCGGCGACTCTCGGCGCTCCTCAACCGCCAGAGCTTCAAGGACTGGAAGCCAACGATCGAACGCAACCTCGATCGCCTCAGCAAGCGGGTCACAGGTCAGCCGCACGAACGCAATCTCGACCGCTGGCGACAACTGGTCGACCGCGGCGACCTGCCGGGCCTGCATCGCGTGCTGACCGGTCTCGACCGCGACTCGATCGAGATGAGGGACGTCTCCCCCATGTCCGGACTGCTTCCTGACGACCAGCGCCGTGAAGTCCTGAAGGCGGCAGGCTGATGCGGCGCGATCAGCTGGAGCACGCGATCCGGACGGCCTGCCAGATCATCCAGCAGCCCGAGGTCATCGTGGTCGGCTCCCAGGCCGTCTTGGGCACGTACGACGAGTCGCAGCTCCCCGCTGCGGCGATGTCGATCGAGGTGGACAAACTTCCGATCGCGGCTCCAGGCCCCGTCGCCGATGACGGCGGACTCCCGCGTCAGTCTGTCACCAGTTCGTGAGGCAGACCCCGCGACTCGGATGGAGTCTTGGCGCTCTGGACCGGCGGTGATTGACGACGGCGGCGGATGCCGTTGTTGGTGAGACCGACAGCGATCAGTAGTGCGGCGCCGTTGAACAGGTCGGAGAGCCAGAAGGGCGCACCTGTCAGTTCGAGCCCCCTTCACGCCGACCGCGAGAGTGAAACCGCCAGGACCGTGCCCCAGACGTTGACGCGGCCAGGCTTGATCTGAGTCGAGCCGAGAAACGCTGCCGCGAAGGCCGGCAGCAGATAGGCGGGACCGGTACGTCTCGAGGGCGACGTCTACCAAGCCCCGGGAGCCGGACGCCTGGTCACTCCGCTCCGCGGCCGGCTTGAGCAGAGGCAGCGATATCTTGGCTGCTCGGCCCGCGGAACGAGTTGATGACGTCCTTCAGCCCCCGATTCACGATGCTCTGACGCACCTCAAGGACGGCGGGACTGAGGTGCAGGAGTGCGTCCATCTCCGCCCCGGCCATTGCCGCGGTCCGTGTCCCCATGGCCTCCATGGCCCGATTGATTGACGCCTTCTTCAGGGCCAGGACATCCGAGGGCACCAGCGCGATCCGCGCGGCGAGCGCTCGAACCGTGTCCAGGAGTGCGTCGGAGGGAACCGCGTGGTTTGCCCAACCCCACTCCACAGCGGTGCGCCCGTCGATCGTGTTGCCGGGAAGGAAGGCCAACTCCTTCGCCCTCTTCGGTCCCACGAGCGGAGCCCACATAGGAGCTATATAGCCGCCACCGAGCGGTATCGCCGGCTCTCCGATGCTCGCGTCGTCGGTCACGATAGTGATGTCGCAGTAGACGCACATCTGGGTGGCTCCGGCCAGACAGTACCCATGGACCGCAGCAATCACCGGCTTGGGATGGTCCCAGATCGCCAACCATCGGTCGATGTTCCCGCGCAGGCGCGCCCGGTCACCGACAGGGTCAGCGACACGGGGTGCGCCGACCTGGCCGATGTCGTATCCCGAGGAGAAGCCACGGCCCTCCCCGCGAATCGCCAGGACCGGCCCTCCCTCCTCGCGGAGCGATTCAAGAGCGTCGCTGAACTCATCGAGCATCCTCGTCGAAAGCGCATTCGCATGCTCCGGACGGTCGAGCACGATCCATGACAACGGCCCGTCGTGTTCGACGCGGACCGACGATCCATCGGGCATGGGCACTCCTCACGCGTTAGCTGACTTGCTGGCCGCCCCGGGGGACCCGCTCGAGCGTAGGCATTGCGGGGCGCCATGGTCAACTGTAACGTTGACGACAGCCGCACTTCGGCAGAACCCGTACGATCTGCCAGTCCCGGCAGCAGGCAGGAAGGACCGCGGTGCCCACCACGAACAACACCAGTCGGATTTCCCAGCGACGCAAGGCGGCGATTGCCGAAGGAGGTCCCGAGTACGCCGCAAAGCGCGCCAAGCTCGTCCAGACGGCGGCCGTGGTCTTCCGAGAGAAGGGGTACACGACCGCCACGCTCAACGACGTCGCCGAACGGTTCGGCACGGACCGCGCCTCGCTCTACTACTACGTCGGCAGCAAGGAGGATCTCCTCTACGAATGCATCTCCACGGTGCTCGACGCCAACCTCGAACAGGGCCGCAGGATCGCCGCGGGGCCGGGCACCGTTCGCGAGAAGCTCACCGAACTGGTAACCCTCACGCTGAAGTCCTACGAGGAGCACTATCCCTACGCGTTCGTGTACATCCAGGAGGACATGAGCCACATTGCCGGTAGATCGACCGAGTGGGCCGAGGAACTGGTGGGCAAGACCCACGAGTTCGAGAGGCTGGCCTTCGACCTCGTGAGCGCGGGTATCCAGGCAGGTGAGTTTCGTTCGGACCTGCCGACGGGCCTGGTCACCAATGGCCTCTTCGGGATGATGAACTGGACGCACCGGTGGTTCGTCCCTGGCCACAGCAAGCACGACGCCGCCGAGATCGCCGGGACGTTCCTGTCCATCTTCCTGGACGGCATGGCCCGTACCTGAGGCCCAGCAAGATCGGCGCCCAGATTCTTGATGGCCGCCCCGCGGTGGGCCGGAGCCCGAGGAGAGTCGTGGCCGCCTGGCTGCCACAGCACAGCCTCCCATCTCGGGCGGTTGTCAACATCCACGGTGACACACTTCAACCGCACATGTCAACAGAATCGTTGATCGTCAACTCGAGCGTTGACAGAGGTGATGTTCGTGTGCGACCTTGTTTCACAGAGGTGGAACGACGCTGAGGTGGTGAGCGCAAATGGCCGCTCCGATTGAGTTGGAGAGCTGGACTGAGGTTTCCCCTTTAGGGGACCTCCTCGTCCGGGCTTTCAGGATCGCCCCCACGCGCGCCGCGCTGGTGATCCCGGATCATCGCTGGACCTACGCCGACCTATACGACCGCGCGCTCCAGGTTGCTCGTGGACTGCTCGGCCTTGGCGTCCGCCGAGGAGATTCAGTCGGCATCCTGGCGCACAACGGCATCGAGATCGCGGAAGGGATTTTCGGCGCTGGCCTCATGGGCGCGGTAGCCGTGCCGATCAACGCCCGACACCGCAGGAGCGAGGTCAGCTACATCGCAGCGAACGCACAACTCGCCGCCATCCTGACCGTAGGCTCGGCCCCTGGCGACTACACAGACTTCCCCCGCCTGCTAGCCGAGTCCCTTCTCGGCCTGGAGGAATCCAGTCGCCCGGACCGCCTGACTCTCCCCGAACACCGGGAACTACGTGCGGTCATCTCGCTCTCCGGGGAAGGACGCCATGGACTGCTGAGTCGCAGCGAGTTCAACGCGGTCGCGGCAACCGTCCCCGTGGAAGCCGTTCACGAGCAGCGCTTCAGGATTCGACTGCAGGACCCGGCCTTGATGCTCTACACCTCAGGTACAACGGCGGACCCCAAGGGCTGCGTCCTCAACCACGAAGCGGTCGTCAGGGGCACCGTCCAACGCGCCCGACACAGGTACAACGGCGACGTCACCTGGGGAGCGGGACCGCTCTTCCACGTGGGCTGCCTAAGCCCCTTCATCGGCTCCGTCGGCAACGCCGGGACTTACGTTACGGATGTGTACTTCGAGGCTGGACGAGCGATTCGACTCCTCGTGGAGGAGAAAGTCAGCGTTGCCTTCCCGTGGTTCCCCGCACTGATCCAGCCGGTCCTGGACCACCCCGACTTCGATGCGTCAGCGATGGGCTCCCTCCGGTCGATCTTGGTCATCGGCCCACGTCCCCTGATCGAGCGAGTCCAGGCCACCTTCCCGGGGGCCGAGATGCTGGCTGCCTGCGGCATGACCGAAACGGCGGGCATCTATGCCCTGTCAACGCCGGATGAGACTGTGGCCGAACGCAGCCAGGGGCAGGGCAAGGCGGTGCCAGGGATCGAATTGCGGATCGTCGACATCGTTACTGGCGAGGACATCACGGATCAGTCGATGGGCGAGATTCTCGTACGCGGCCACTGTGTGATGTCGGAGTACTACCGGGATCCCGAGAAGACGGCTTCCGCGCTCGACGCCGACGGCTGGCTGCACACCGGCGATCTGTACAGTCGGACTGCGGATGGCCGGCTTGTCTTCCACGGTCGCCTGAAAGACATGCTGAAGGTAGGCGGCGAGAACGTCGCCACCATCGAGATCGAGTCGTTCCTGTGCCGCCATCCGGCCGTCAAGATGGCCTCCGTGGTAGGCAGGCCAGACGCTCGTCTGGATGAGGTACCCGTAGCCTTCGTCGAGGTTTTCGATGGAGAGCACCTTACGGAGCAGGAGCTCATCGACTTCTGCGACGGCGAGATCTCGCGCTACAAGGTACCTAGGGAGATCCTGTTCCTTAAGGCCGAGGAATGGCCGATGTCGACCACGAAGATTGACAAGCGGGGCCTGCGCGCCCGCCTCGAGGAGTCAACCCGACCGTGAGCGGTCCCGGTCGCCCGAAGTGCCGAGGGAGGGGTACGGCGGTGCCTGTATTGCGGCGTGGCGAATCGAGAACCGGTACTGACAGCTGGTCCGATCGAGCATCCGAGACGGGGCTCACCGCCAGGTTCGACCCTGACCCAGTGAAATTCCTGCCACGCGTGTCGGCAATAGCCACCAAGCCCCTTGGTGAGGCGGCGCCACCGCCCTCGACTCACCCACCAGGACAGAGGACGTCTTGGTGGGTGAGTCGACCGCCTTCCTCACCGACGCCGTCTTCCTGCACCCGACGCCAACGACGAGCGGGCGTCAGAACCCTGCGAGTGGCAGCAAGCTGACCCCGCATCCGGCGTCAAGGAGTGGAGGTACGCGTCTCGACGGTGGCCGGGCGCACCGTGTAGTTCTCGAGGTCGGTCCGGTTCGTCATCTCCCAGTACTCGAGGTTGAGGAACGGCATCACGAAGACGACCCTCCCCCGCGAGTTCCGGTAGTAGGTCGACATGCCGGGGTGCGTCCAGACAGTGCGCTCATGAAGGTCGTCAACCATCTGGTTGTACCGCTCGTTCGCTTCGTGGGTGGCGTCGAGTGCTCCCAGGCCCTGGTTGAACATGTCCTCCATCAGGCCGCGGAGATAGCGCATCTGCACCTCCATGAAATACATGAAGCTGCCGCTGCCGGGAAATGAGTTAGGCCCGCCGAGCATGAAGAAGTTGGGGAAGTCCGGAACGGACATCCCGAGATACGCCCGCGGGTTGTCCTCCTCCCACACGTCACGCAGCCGCACCTCGTCGACGCCGTACACGTCGATGGACTGCAGGAATTTGGCCGCCTCGAAGCCCGTTGCCCAGATGATGACGTCGAAGTCACGATGCTCGCCGTCTGCTGTCACCAAGCCCTTCTGGGTGACCTCCGCGACCGCCTCGGTCACGAGCTCGACGTTGTCGCGGCGAAGCGTCTGGTACCACCCGTTGTCGAGCAGGATGCGCTTGCCGAAGGGGGGGTAGTCCGGAAGCACTTTGGGCAGCAGATCCTCCCGACCAGCCAGCTGTTCCTCGATGTACTTGGTGAAGAACACTCGGTGACCGTCGTTTCGCGCGTTCACGGCGCGCTGCGGATGCGGCCAGTCCGGGTCAACCCGCAGCGCCTCGATGACCTTGTCCCCGAACTGCCAGAAGAGGCGAAGCCAGTACCAACCGCGGTACAAGGTGCACGACTGCAGCAGGAGCCGGAGCTCTCGGGGGATCCGCGCCTGGAACTTGTCGAACGGCGCCACCCATTGCGGGGATCGCTGGAAGATCGTCAGGCTTTCTACCTTGTCGGCGATGGCGGGCGCGATCTGCATCGAGCTGGCGCCGGTGCCGACGATCGCGACCCGCTTGTCTGCAGGGTCGAATTCGCTAGGCCACTCCGCGGAGTGAAATGACTTCCCCTCAAAGGTGCCCATCCCGGGGATGTCAAGCATCCGGGGGCGATTGAGGACACCGACGGCGCTGATGAGCACGGTGCACCGCAGCTTCTCCTCGCGCCCTTGCTCATTGCGCACCGTAAGCTCCCAGGCGCCTTCGGCCTCGAGGAAACGCGCAGTGAGCACCTCGACCCCGAACCGGATCCGGTCGCGCACACCAAGGTGCTCGATGACCTGGTGGAAGTAGTGCTGGATGTTGTCCCTGAGTTCGAAGTGCTTCGTCCAGTCGTTCTGGGCGAACGAGAACGAGTAGAGGTGGCTGGGAGTGTCGACGCCGCAGCCGGGGTAGGTGTTCTGCCACCAGTTGCCGCCGGAGTCGGGCTGCTTCTCGAGAATGACGTAGTCCACGCCCATTTCCTCGAGTTGGTGCGCGCCCGCGATGCCTGCCACTCCCGCACCGATCAGTACAACTTTGAAGTCCTTCGGGGGCGGGACCGCTTCGTGATCGGTTCGATCCTGGGTGACTCGACGTGCGAACTCACTGCTGAGCATTTCACCGTAGCCGTCGGGAATCTCCTCGCCCATGCATACCGACATCATGCGCGTGAACAGGGCGGGCGACGGGGTGGGGATGGCGGGGTGCCGACCTTCCTGCAGACCGCGGATGGCCTGGACCGCAGCCTCGCGGATCGTCTCCTGGACGTCCTCAGCGAGCCCGCCGGAGTCGTGATCCCCTAGCCCCTTGCCGCGCGTGGGCTGGAAGGGGGGCTCCAGCCAGGCCTCGTCACCTGTCATCTGGAAGACGAGCATGAGCAGCGCAGGGACGTTCGCAATCGACACGGCCGTGCGGATCTCGTCAGCAGTCAGGCGGACGCCCTCCCGGATCAACCCGCCCGTGCGCTCGGTCTCCTCTAGTGCATGCACTGTCAGTCCTCTCAGCGACCCGTCCACACGGGCGCGCGCTTTTCCTGGAACGCCCGGCGGCCCTCCTGGACGTCGTACGAGGTGGCGTACGCCTCGATTGGTTCGTACCTGGTGTTCAAGGCCACCTCGAGCGAATGGGCCAGACCCACATGGGCAGCGAGCTTGGCGGCCTGGGCGGCCAGTGGCGATACCCCTGCGAGCTTCTTCGCCCACCGTTCGGCGGCGTTTCCCAGCTCAGGCAGGGAGACGACCTCGTTGACAAGCCCATGGCGCAAGGCCTCGTCGGCCGGCAACCGGTCGCCCGTCAGTATCAGGGCCATGGCGATGTGGTGCGGCAGCTGCCGCACGGCTCGATGCACGACGCCGCACTCACCGATGATCCCGGCCTTGACTTCGGGGAGTCCGAACTGTGCGTTGTCTGCGGCGACGACCACGTCGCCGCACATCGCCAGCTCGAAGCCTCCGCCGAGTGCGTAGCCTTGGACGGCCACCACCAGCGGCTTCGACAGTGTCCGAACCGGGCCGCCGATCCCCGTCAGTCCGCCTCCTAGCGCGAGGCGTGAGGCGTCCGCGTCGGTGCCCCCGCTGATGTCGGCGCCGGCGCAGAACGCCTTCTCGCCTGATGCGGACAGCACGGCGACCCAGATGTCTGGATCTGTGTCGATCGTGTCCCACACCTTGGCCAACTCGACGTCGAGCTCATGCGAGATCGAGTTCAGGGCCTTCGGCCTGTTCAGGGTGACGAATGCGATGTGGTCGCGAGTTTCGACCAGCAGTTCATCGCTCACGGTCGGGTTCCTCTCGAGTGGGTTGTTTGTCACGCCTGGGTTCGGCGCGGGATGGGGTTCAGCGCGTCGCCCTTGGCGTGATAGGACTCGGTGCCCACGGTCTTGAGCTCCCGGCGCTTGATGCGCCAGCCATCAGCAGTGCGCACGACGATGTCGTGGTACTGGCCCATGAGGATCCCGTCCGCCCGCTCCCGGTTGTACCTGTGCCACGCGTAGAGCTGAGAACGAACCCGGGCCTCGTCCTCGCTGATGAAGTCGATGACGACGTTGGAGACGTGGTGGCTGGTACCGGCGAAGAAGGCACCCACACCGAACTTCTCGTTCTCCAGCGTCCCCTGGTACGCCTCGATGCCGTCGGCACCGTGGTCAGACCCGTAGGCGATGTGGCAATCCTCGGTGAACAGCTCGGTGAGGCTCTTGATCTCGTTGTGGTCGAGAAAGTGCGCGTACTCGAACAGCACACGCTTGATGTCGGCCTCGTCGATGAGTCGCTGCACTGATGCCAGCACGTTCGCCTGTTCGACCTTCATGGGAAGTCCTTCCGGGGATGCGTTGATGTTGATTCAGTCTACGTCCGCGTTGACTGAGTCGTCAACACGCATGTAGACGCGTCCCAGCGTGATCGCCCGCTGAGATCTGCGACGGCGGAGAGGCCCTAACCGAAGGTGGCGACCAGGCGACCGACGACCTCACCGCGCTCGAGCTTGCCGATTCCATCGCCGATGTCCTCAAAGCCGATCGCGGTGATCCGGGAAGCGATCCGACGGGCGGCGACCAGCTCAAGCACCGCGGCACAGTCCTCCTTAGTGCCGGCCTGCGACCCGATCAGCTCGACCTCGTTCAGCGTCAGGGCCTGAAGGTCGATCTCTGCTCGCGCAAGCCCCAACCCGACGAGGATCACGCGACCACCGCGGCGGACAGCATGGATGGCGCCGTCGGTCGTGGTCCCGAAGCCCGCGAAGTCGACGACCACGTCGAACTCCAGGTCGCGCAAGTCATTGATGTCGCTGACGACCGCGTCGACACCGAGGGATCGCGCGAAGTCGTGGACCCGCTCGTTCTTCTCCGCGACGTGGACGGTGGCCCCGAGGGCGAGCGCGATCTGTGCGCCGACCGAGCCAAGCCCCCCGAGCCCGACGACCGCCACGCGTGTGCCGGCGCCGACCTGCCCCTGGATCGCGACGGCGTGGTAGGAGGTGAGACCGGCATCGGTGGCTGCGGCCGCTTGGTCGAACGGCACGCCATCGGGCATGGGGACGACGAGCCGGGCCGGCACGGCGACAAAATCGGCGAAGCCACCGTCCATGGACGTCCCGGGGCCTTCGATCGCCGCGGGAATGACGACCTGTTGGCCGACTTCGAACTCTTCCACGTTGGCACCGACCGTAGCCACGATGCCGGCGATCTCATGACCCAGCGTGATGGGCCGGAACGGGAGGAGCGGGGTCAGGGTGCCGTCGAGAAAGCCAATGTCGCTGTGACACAGTCCGGCGGCCCGGACCTGCACAACGATCTCGCCGGCGGTCGGGGTCGGGGCTGGTACCTCCCGCAGGCTGAGGGGTTCTCCGACCTCGGTGAACTGCCATGCACGCATCGTCATCTCCGCTTCTTGAGGGGCGGCCTACGCCGGGCGGCGCATGACCCGGAACAGATACCTGACGTCACTGCCGCCCGGCGAGCTCAGCGCCCCCCATGTGTGCGGTGACTTCCTTCGCAGCAGTCACGAGCCGATCGCCGTAGCGAAGGACCTCCGCTCCCGAGAGCTCACGCGGAAGCTGGTAGAGGCTCAGCACCACGGTGACGTCGCCGCTCTCCTCGAACACAGGTGCGGTGATCAACCGGACACTGTACGTCGCATCTGGATCGATCATTCCCGGCTCGTAGTTGTCCAAGCGCAAGCCCCTGGTCGCGTCGTTGACCTCGGCGATCTTCTCAGCGGTGGCGTCCAGCAGCGGAAGGTCGGCCACCGCACGCTCGAATCGAACCTGCTCCGGGCTCCGCAGGACCAATGACCACCCGCGATTGCGGACGCGCGTGACCATCTCAGACAACTGGCTCGCGCTGATGGCCTCATCTGCACGGTCGATCCAACGCTGGATCTCGCGCTCGCCGCGCCATGCGATCAAAGGCATGGCAAGCGGAGGCCGGAACGGCATGCGCTGCCCGAGTCGGAGATAGAACGGCGAGCTGATGCCAGTCGCCTGGCTGCTGCCGACCAACACCAACTGGTCACCGATCGAGGTCGACGCCAGCACCTCTACCCCGAGGTCGTCTGCCGCCGCCTGCATGGCAGGGAAGGCCTGGTCGACGATGCGCAGGGGGTGATAGAGGTCCGCTTCAGCAGGGGCGGCGAGGGAGGTAGAGGCAAATCGGCCGTACCCGCCACGCAGAAAGATCAACGGTGAGTCGCGGTGGTCGGCGCGCAGTGAGTCGACCGCGCCGACAACAATGAAGTGGTCCCCGGCATCGTGGATGTCACTAATGGTGCAGTCGATCCAGCCGATGGCGCCGGCCAGGTGAGGAGTGCCGAGCGCCGACTCCTGCCAGCGCAGCCGCGCAAACTTGTCAACACCCTTCAACGACAGCTGACGGCAGACGTCCTCCTGGTTGGCAGTGAGGATGTTGGCGCAGAACCGGCCCGACTCACGGATCTTGGGAAACGTGCTGGAGGACTTGTCCGGCAGGAAGGCCACGAGCGGAGGATCAAGCGAGACGGAGATAAACGACCCCACGGTCATCCCGGTGGGTTGACCGTCGACGTCCATCGCAGTGATCGCGACGACGGCAGTGGGAACGTTACCGAGCACGTCACGGAAGTAGCGAGAGTTGTTCGCACTCTCGTAACGCGGATCGCTGGTGGCCACGTCAGTTCCTCCGGTCGCCGTGTCAACGTTCATGTAGATTGACTGTAGGCGTGACTCCGGTCGCTGTCAACTGCAGTGTTGACCGGGCGTGCTCCCGCCGACTGGCCCTCCGGGATCACCCGCCCGAAGCACATCATCGAGCCACGCAACCCGCCCGCAGAACCTCCGGAGACTGGATCGCCGGACCCACCGGTAGGCATCGTGCTCCCAGTTGAGCTCGAGCCGCCTCCGGGTCGTATCGGCCCTGAAGGTGTGGACAACCCACAGCACCTCACCGTCGAGCAGTTCGAGGGCCGGGCCCTGCTCGAACGCTGTGAGGTCGGCGATTCCAAGCCCGGTCTCCTCGTAGAGCTCGACGAGAGCTTGGCGCCGCGGCGCCCCGGCCGCATCCGGATCGTCGAGATACCCGGTGACGCAGTGCCACAGTCCGCGATCGTGATCCACCAGATTGCTGCGTTTGAAGAGGGCGAGGCGTTCTCGCCACGAGAGCACCACCGCCACGACGTCCTTGCGGACTGCCACACCGCGGCACACTGACGCTGCGGCACTTCCCTCGCTGGCCAACCCGGCCATGTCCGTCTCCTGTTGAAGCCTTCTCAGGTTCGTCGAGCGGCATCCACGAAGGGCCGCACTCAGGTGGTGAGTGCGACCCTTTGTGGCGTGACCCCCCTCGACGGGTCAGTGCGCCAGCATGCCGGCGTCGACAAGGTGCTCCGCGCCGGTGATATAGGAGGAAGCGTCCGAAGCAAGAAAGAGCACCAGCTCGGTCACTTCCTCCGGTTCGGCGATGCGCCCCAGCGGGATGTCCCGGAGCGCGTCCCCCCCGCCCTCGTCCGTGGCCTCCACCATCATCGGCGTCATGATGAAGCCCGGGTGCACGGAGTTCACACGGATGTTGTTGCGGCCGTACTCCATCGCCGTGGCCTTGGTCATTCCTCGAACGGCGAACTTCGAGGCGACGTAGGCGAGGCTCGGGAACCCGTAGTTCGCGGCAATGCCGGCGATCGACGAGATGTTCACAATCGAGCCTCTTGAGGCCTTGAGCATCGACGGAAGGACGTGCTTCATGCCGAGGAACACGGAGTGTTGGTTGACAGCACAGACGGCGAGGTAGGCGTCCTCCTCCAGCTTCTCGGTGGTGGCGATCGGCCCCAGGATGCCTGCGTTGTTGACCAGGACGTCCACGGGTCCGAACTTCTCCTCGGCCAGCGACACGACCTGCCGCCAGCCATCTGCGGAGGTCACGTCGTGCTCGACTGCGATGGCATTCTCGCCACACTCGGCCGCAAGCTTCTCGATCGCCTCGAGGTTGATGTCAGTCATCACAACGCGCGCGCCCTCCTGGGCGAATCTGCGCGCATGGGACTCGCCCATGCCGCGGCCCGCGCCGGTCACAACGGCGACCTTGCCTGCCAGTCTTCCTTCGTTCATGTCAACTCCCGGATCAGGTGTAAAAGGTGTCGTAGGCGTGTTTGGTGTCCAGGAACTCCTTGACCTTCTGGACCTTCCCGTCCCGGATCACGAACAGGTAGTGGTAGTCACACCCGTACGTCTTGCCGTTCTTGAGCTCTGCGAACGATTCGGCCTCGGCGGCGACCCTGTTTCCCTCCGCGGTCATCTCCTTCGGAGTGAGCGCCAAGGCCCCATTGGTGTACACCTGCGTCACCCCGGACAACAGCTGACCGAGCGCGGCCTTGTCGTAGGAGCCGGACATGCCCTCGATCTTGCCGGAGATCCAGTACTCCGCGTCGTCGGTCAGGCAAGCCAGGATCTTGTCCACATCGCCGGTGGAGAACGCCGCCATGAAGTCGCGTACGACCTGCTTGTTGGCCTCCAGCTGATCGTGGGTACTCATGACGCCGCCGCTACCTTTTCCGGCAGGGCGATCTTGGGCGCCACCTCGTTCGCGATGAGCTCCAGGGACTCGAACCACGGGGTCGGGTTGTCGATGTAGTCGTGAGACTCGACCTGGAGCGTGCCCCAGCCGCCGGTGAACTCGAACAGCTTGTTCATCTTCTCGACAACGGTCTCCGGGGAGCCAACGATCCAGACGTTGTCGCACATCCACTCGAGGTTGACGTCGGACATCTCGGCGCCCGCGTCCTTCACGAAACCCTCAATCATGCCGAACCGCTCCCAGATCGGCATCAGGTAACGCTCGAAGCAGTAGCCGATGCCACCCTCGAGCGCGAGCTTGCGCGCTTCCTTGTCGGTCTCGGCGACGAAGACGGTCTGAGAGACGTGGTAGCGCGAACGGTCCGGCACGTGGCTGTTCTCCAGGGCCGCCTTCTCGTAGGTCTCCCAGTGCGTCTTGAGGATCGAAGATCCCGAGTAGATCGACACCGGCTTGAAGCCCCGCTCGCCCGCGAACCGGATGGAGGGCGAGTTCGGGCTGAGCCCCGTGACGGCGATGTCCAGCTTGCCGCCGTAGGGGCTGTAGTCCGCGAGCTTGTGCTGGTCGTCGTCGTGGCCATCCTCGACTTCCTCGGGGTAGCCAGCCGACCAGTACTTGCCCTCCATGAAGAAAGGCTCGCGCTTCCAGACCTTCTCCATGATGTCGAGCGCCTCTCGAACCATCTCGTTAAGAGACTGGCTGTCGGCATCCCTGATGCCATGCACGTACGACGACTGTGGATAGGCGCCAGCGCCGACGCCAAGGAAATACCGGCCTTCCAGGATCTGCGAGAGCCAGCCGACCTGGATCGCGAGCCCTGCAGGGTGGTGTTGGGGCAGCAGGTGCGCCATCGGCGCGAACTTGATGCGCTCAGTCTGGGCCGCTGCTGCCGCGATCACGAGCTCGGGGTTCGGGATGCACTCCCACTTCTGGGTGGCGTGCTCCGCGACCATCATGGAGTCGAAGCCCCGCTTGTCGGCCTCGCGAGCGTTCGCCAGCGCCCAGTCGAACGTCTCTCGACTCGTCCGCTCTGGGCGCATGTACGGGATGTGGATGAGACCGGATTCCATGAGTGTTTCTCCTCGTCCGATTGGTGTTGTGGTCCTGCTCACAGAGTCGCAGGGATAAGCCGGCCTGTCAACGTCAACGCTGACGTTGCTTGACTTAGCTGCGCTCCTTCCACCAAAGGTCGACGCCACGGCACGGTGGTCCGCCGCGCGGTCGCCGACGGCTGGCCCCGGCCAAGCTGCCGCGAATGCCGTCGTCACGCTCGCCCGCGCTACCCGCTTGTGGTTGACCCGCTCCCCCAAGGTTTGGATTCAAGCGTGACCAAGACCAGGGTCAGGCCCCGATCGACGCCTTCCCCCGACCCGGCGCCTCCAGAGGTGGCGCGACGCGACCACCCCTCGACGGTAAATTCTCAACGTCAACGTTGACATGGAATGAGCTGCTGCCTATGCTCCGAAGTTATGTCGGTCATCACACCTTCAGTAGGGGTGCGAATGTAAGTTCACGCCGCAGGGTTCCAAGGGAAATCACTTAGCTGAAGTCGCAGTTGGTGAGTGCGGTATTCAAGACCAAGTTCTCCGCATCCAGTGGCGCGACGCGGCTAGAACCTTCGCCTGGGTCGGGGGCGAGGCGAAGGTCGTGTCTGCTCATTAGCTCGTATCAAACTGTCTCCATTCCCCTCTCTTGGACCGTACTGGCGAGTACAACCAATTAGTAGCTGCTACCCCTAGTACACAGTCCATTCGGTTCAATGACTGATCAGTCAATCGAGAGGCCGGCTCAAGTCGAAAGAGCCCACAGAATTTCAGGAAGGCGTCAAGTCTCATGCTCCAGATTCACGCGAACTCCGCGTTCACAAAAGTTGCAGCGATCGTCACCGTTGCCGCGGCGGCAGCTGCGCTGACGAGTTGTAATCGCGACGACGTCGCCTCTGCGAGGGGCGACACGCCACAGGCCAATATTGACAAGGCCCAAGCGGCGGTCGATGAAGCACTTCAGCCGCCCGATAAGATCACCCAGACACAGCCTCTTCCGGAGGCGCCCGAAAAGGGTGGCAGGGTGGTAGTAACCACCGACGGCCTGCCTGACTCCCTTCGGATCAACGAGGGTGTGGAGCAAGCGGCCGAGGCGGTCGGCTGGGAGTTTGTGTCCGTACCCAAGGACGCGGCTAACCCCGCCTCCCTTCAGTCCTCGCTCATGAACGCGTTGGCCGAGAACCCCACTGTTGTCACCGAGTCGGGAAACCCTCAATCACAATTCAGCGAATCGGTGCTGAACGCGTATGCCAAGGCCGACGTGCCTATCGTGTTGGATAGCACGCATCCGGTGGAAGCGACTGACGTGATCATCGGCTCATCCGAGAACATCCCCGACGGCTATGAGTACAACAAGGCGCTGGGTAAGACTCTGGCGGACTGGTTCATCGCGGACTCTGAGGGCCAAGGGACCGCAATCATCGAAAACGTGTCTGGATATCCGAGCTTGACCGGCGTGCCCGATGGTTTCAAGGCCGAGGTTGACGCTCTTTGCCCCGGCTGCCATGTGAAGGTGGTCGATGTGAGCCTCGCCGACTTGGGGGCGGGCAAGCTCCAGGACACAGTTATCAGCGCGATTCGGCGTGAGAACGCAGATTACGTCTTCTTTGACAATGGAGCGTTCGCGACCGGCATCAACAGCCAGATGCGGGCGGCAGGACTTGGTGACGTCAAGATCGGCGGCGTCTCTCCGCAGGCGGAGTCGATTCAAGCTCTGAAGGACGGCACTCAGCATGCCTGGATGGGGATTGGGTTCAATTACGTTGGGTGGGCCGCGATGGATTTGGTTTTCCGGCACCTCCAGGGTGTAGATCTCACCACCAACAACGCGGTGCAGCCCACGCAGCTCCTTACGAAAGACAATGCAGAGGAGGGCCTGTGGGAGCTTCCCAGCGACGGCCTCGAACAATTCAAGGTGTTGTGGCAGGTCAGTGAGGCGGGCGAGCAATGATCATCGATCGAGCGCGGAAGGTCCTGCCACCAGGCGTTCCGCTCACAGCGTCAGTGCCCGGGAAGTGGCACGCCGGCTAGGCCGGCCACCACGAGGGAGTGATGACATGAATCGGGACCTGCCTCGCGGCAAGGGCACCGTGGACGCTCAGGCCCCACTGGCAGCAGGAGGGCCCTTCGCGTTAGAGGTGAGGCACCTCTCGAAGTCCTTCGCAGGCAAGACAGTGCTCCGTGACTTCACCCTGAGCCTGAGGCCTGGAGAGATCCACGTGCTGCTCGGAGCCAACGGCTCAGGCAAGTCGACGCTGATCAAGGCACTCGCTGGGTACCACGAGCCCGACGCGGGCGCCTGGGTAAGCGTCGGGGGAATGGAGCTGCCGTTCGGTTCACCGAGCACGTCCTACCGGCTCGGGTGTCGCTTTGTTCACCAGGACCTGGGCCTGATCCAGTCCATGTCGGCGCTGGACAACATCTTCCTGACAAGTGGGTTTCCGACGAAGGGGGGCGCCGTCGATCGCCGTGAGGCCAGGCGGCAGGCGCGCGCCGCGCTGGACAGAATCGGTCTGGACATCGATCTCACCAGTGTGGTCTCGTCATTCGGTCCCGCAGAGCAGACGGCGTTAGCCATCGCGCGCGCGCTGTTGGCCCACGGCGGCCCTCCGCCCTCTCTATTGGTGCTGGACGAGCCGACGGCTTCACTTCCTGGACACGAAGTCCAGACCTTGCTTGACACGCTGCGCACGACAGCGGCGGCCGGGGTGGCCATTGTTTATGTCACACATCACCTGGACGAGATCCCAGCGTTTGCTCACCGAGTCAGCGTCCTGCGTGAGGGGCGATTGATCGATACCTGGGACGCCGATGCCGTCGACCGCCAAGAGTTGGTGACGCACTTGATCGGCTCTGAACTTGTGGCTGAGCTCGTGGGCGCCAAAGAAGCGCAAGCGCAACGCCGCGTGGACAATCACACCGAACCGATCCTGTCTGTCCGGGGGGTCCGCTTCCGGCAACTCGTCGATCTCACGCTCGACGTGTGGCCCGGCGAGATCGTTGGAATGTACGGACTTACGGGTTCCGGTCGCGAGGACGCACTCGCAGTCATCTTTGGCTCCAAGTCCCGGGACGGCGGCACGGTGAGGGCGCATGGTCACGACTTGCCGCCCGGTCGCCCTATCGAGTCCATTAGAAAGGCGATCGGCTACCTGCCAGCGGACCGTAAGGTACTCAGCGGCATCATGGATATGTCCGCCCGTCAGAACATGACTCTTGTGAATGTGCGCCCGTTCTGGCGTTGGGGGCTGCTCCGTTCTAAACCTGAATTGAGCGAGGTTGCCAAGTGGTTCACGAACTTGGGCATTCGCCCTGCGGACGGTGAATCCGCTCCACTTAGCACGTTTAGCGGCGGCAACCAGCAGAAGGTCCTTTTGGCCAAGTGGCTGCGGCAAGAACCCCAAGTGCTCCTCCTGGATGAGCCAACCCAAGGTGTCGATGTCGGAGCCAAGGTGGAGGTGCATCGACAGGTCCAGCATGCCGCTCAGGCAGGGACCGCAGTCGTGGTGAGCTCCACAGATGTCGAGGAGCTCGCGGCGATCTGCACAAAGGTCTTGATCATCCGTAACGGAAGAGTCGTTGACGAACTTGTAGGCCCAAGGGTCACCGTTCCCGAGATTAACCGTAGTTTCCATGCAGAAGCGCCAATGGATGAGTTAGTGGTGAATAATGCGCAAGTCGATTCCTAATCTAGGTATGGACCGCTTTAGCGGTATCTACCTCGGTATACTCTTTATCCTCATTTTCACGATCGCGACGCCACTTTTCCTCACGGAATCGACGTTCCATGTAATTGCCTCGAGTCAGGCAGTCGCAGGCATGATCGCGATAGCCGTCCTCATCCCGATGATATGCGGCCAGTTTGACCTCTCAGTGGGCGCTAACGCGAACTTCGCCGGATTAGTCGCCGTCGTGCTGCTCAACGACGGCTGGTCTTTCCTTGCTGCCTTTTTGGCTAGTGTTGCTCTCGGTTTGTTCGTGGGGTTTGTAAACGGTTTTATCGTCGTGCGCCTCAAGGTCAGCTCTTTCATTGCGACGCTTGGCGTTTCGTCGATACTCACGGCATTGGCCGTTATTGTTACTGAGTCGATCGTTCCCCCTCCTCCATCGTCGCAGGCGTGGACGAAAATGACGCAGTTTGAGGTCGGTGGCTTCCAGATTATTATCGTGTACTTGTTCGTGTTGGCTCTGCTCGTCTGGTGGATGCTTGAGTGGACTCCAGCCGGTCGTTATCTTCGGGCAATTGGTGGAAACACCGAGGCCTCTCGTCTGGCCGGTGTGCACGTGGATCGGTGGGCATGGATCTCGCTCGTTCTTGCCGGAGGCATCTCCGGGCTTGGCGGGGTTCTCTACACCTCCCTCACGGGTCCCTCGTTCACTTTCGGAGCCACCCTCTTGCTTCCCGCGTTCGCGGCCGTATTTCTCGGGTCAACCCAGTTGCAGCCCGGCAGGTTCAATGTGTGGGGCACTCTGATCGCGATCTTCGTTCTCGCGATCGGTGTACAGGGACTGCAGTTGCTTTCCAGCGTTCTGTGGCTGAGCGCGATGTTCAACGGAGTCGCGCTGATCGCAGCCGTGGCGCTCGCGGTCAATAGGACTTCTCGAGCCAATCCCCGCCCGTCTCGCCTCCGCCTTAACCAAACTGATGAGGACGCCGTCATCAACGCCGCATCAGGCACCGTCGGCCAGGAAGGCAGCAAGCAGCCGGCAGTGTGAGCGGTGCCCGACCCGCTGCACTAACGAGGGCACAGTCGTGGGCGCCGGGTCCGCTTAGGAGACGAAGGACCCGTGCCGCAGGGCGACCCGCGCTTGACCCCTCCGTGGCGCGTCGAAGTGCAGCAGATGCCGTCCAGGGTCGTCGATCAGCTGCACGGCAAGCTCAAGCGCCGTCAGCTGCTGAACCGGTGACGCCTCGATCCAGGCGATCACGGTGAGTTTGCTCGGAACATCCGCTGTGCAGAGTTCGATCGCAAGAGTAGACGGAGCGCCTGATGACGCTCGCGGTACGCGGCGACGACAGTGACCTCGTGCATCCAGCGCTCACGGGTGCACACGTCCGATGGCGGCTCGTCGAGTCGGCGTACCCAGGGGTCGCGACGGCGTACGGCGTCTTCTCCCAGAGTCACGACCCGCATTCGGATCAGGTCCTCACGTTCGCCGACCGCTCTCGCGTACTCCGCCTTCATCGGGCCGCGGGCAGCAGGGATGAACCCGGCGATCCGGTCTTGCCTGCAGCCAGCCTTGCGATCGCCAGCGGAGCCGACGTCAAGGTCGTCCAGCAGATGCTCGGCCACAGGCTGTCGTCAACTTCCCAAGCTGGACCTGCTGTGGCCCAACGGCATCTCAGAGGGTTGACGCCCCTGGCGCCCGGCCGGCGTTTCCGCAGGTGAGAGCCGCTTTTCGTACTTGCACCCCCGACCGGATTCGAACCGGCGCTACCGCCGTGAAAGGGCGGGGTCCTGGGCCGCTAGACGACGGGGGCCCGCTGCCGCCGGCACCGCCGGTTGCAGCCCGGACAGCATAGTGGCGGAGCCCCTCCCCGGGCCTAACCGAGACCGCCACTTTCGTACGACGGGCATCGCTCCGGTATTGTGTGCGACTGCTCGGGCAGGTAGCTCAGTTGGTACGAGCGATCGCCTGAAAAGTGATAGGTCGGCGGTTCGACCCCGCCCCTGCCCACCGAGCGAACGCAGGTCATCGACCTGCAAGAACACCCCCGCCGGAGACCGGCGGGGGTGTTCTGCATCTCAGGCAAGCCGCGCCGATCAGCCCCGGGCGAGCCAGGGCGTGAACTCGCGGCGGTCGCCCACCCAGTCGGTCAGGCCGTGGCGAGTGCCGTCGGTGCGGGTGCCCGAGGCGCGGACCGCGACGCGGACCTCCTCGGGGTTGCCGAGGGCGGCGCGCGAGACGATGAGCTGGACGCGGTCGCGCCGGTAGCTGACCCGCAGGGTGTAGTCGCCGTGCTCGACCGGGTCGCCCCACTGGCCGGCGTGGAAGCCCTCCGTCTCGACGAGCACGTAGTCGGTGCCCTCGAAGTAACCGCCGGTGAAGACGTACTCGGGGCCGCGGTCGGCGGGGTCGGTGTCGAAGAAGACGGACCCGCCGGACCCGGTGGCAGGATCCCGACGCAGGTTGGAGTGGATGGTCGTCACGCGGACGTTCTCGTCGCCGTTGCGGAACTGCAGGGCGAGGATGTCGGAGCCGTGGTGGGTGTCGACCGGGTCGTCGATGCCGAACTGGTCGGCGTGCGCCGGACCGGCGAGGCCGAGGGTGGCGGCGGCGGCCAGGGCGGCGGCGGTCGTGGCGATGGCGGTGCGCATGTTCTTCTCTCTCCTGTGAGTGGTGGTGGCCTCGCGATCACGGGTCGCCGTGTCGGGCACGCCAGGAGGACGCCAACTCCGTCGAGAAGGTTGCAATTGATCGCGGCGTCGTGACGACGACGCCGAGGATGCTGCCGGACTCAGTCGCCAGACGCGGGGAGGTCGCCCTCGATCTCGTCGCCGGGGGGCCCGTCCTCGGCGGTCTCGGGCGGGCCCTCGGTCTCGGTCTCCTCCTCGTCGGTCGCCGCCATGATCTGGGCGATCCGGGCGCGGTCGGCGACGGACGGATAGCCCCAGCCGGGCTCATAGCCGTAGATCTGGTCGAGCAGCCGTGCGTCAGAGATCGTGTCGACGATCTCGACCGCGCGCGGCCCGATCAGCGCGGGGTGCGGCACGCCGCAGGTCTCGGCCACCTTCAGCAGGTCGCGGCGCAGCGTGCGGATGTAGTTCGCGACCCGCTTGCCCTTCGCGACCGGGTCGAGCCCGCGGGTCAGCCACGGGTTCTGGGTGGCGACGCCGGTCGGGCAGCCGCCGGTGTGGCAGCGCTGGGCCTGGATGCAGCCGGCGGCGAGCATCGCCTCCCGGCCGACGTTGACCAGGTCGGCGCCGAGGGCGAAGGCCACCACGGCGTTGTCGGGCAGCCCGAGCTTCCCGGCGCCGATGAAACTGACGTCCTCATGCAGCCCCCGCCGGGCGAACTCGCCGTATGCACGGGCGAAGCCGAGCCGGAAGGGCTGTGCCACCGCGTCGGTGAAGATCAACGGGGACGCGCCGGTGCCGCCCTCGCCGCCGTCGATGGTGACGAAGTCGACCCCTCGGTCGCCGCGCGCCATCAGGTCGGTCAGCTTCTGCCAGAACCCGAGGTCGCCGACGGCGCTCTTGATCCCCACCGGCAGTCCCGTCGCCTCGGCGAGCATCTCGACGAAGTCGAGCATCGAGTCCGCGTCGCTGAACTCGGCGTGCCGCGAGGGACTGAGACAGTCACGGCCGACGGGGACGCCGCGGGTCTCTGCGATCTCCGGGGAGACCTTCGCCGCGGGCAGCACGCCGCCGAGTCCCGGCTTCGCCCCCTGGCTGAGCTTGATCTCGAGCGCCCGGATGGGGGAAGCAGCGACGAGCTCCTGGAGTCGCGGGAGGCTGAACCGGCCGTCCTCGTCGCGGCAGCCGAAGTACGCCGTACCGATCTGGAAGACCAGCTCACCGCCGTGCCGGTGGTACGGCGACACCCCGCCCTCCCCCGTGTTGTGCAGGCAGCCCGCGTCCGCTGCACCGCGGTTGATCGCCTCGATCGCCCTGCCGGACAGCGAGCCGAAGCTCATCGCCGAGACGTTGACGACCGACTCCGGGCGGAAGGCGTGGCGGCGGCCCCGCGGCCCGCCGAGCACCTTCGCCGAGGGCAGCCGAGCCTCCTGACCGACGGCACCGTGCGTGGGGTACTCGTCGCTGAACGTCCGGTGGTTGACGATCACGTTGCCCGCCGTGCGCTCGAAGTCGTTGTCGGTGCCGAACCCGAAGTAGTTGTTCTGCAGCTTTGCCGATGCGTAGACCCAGCGCCGCTGGTCCCGGCTGAACGGGCGCTCCTCGTCGTTCCCCGCCACGATGTACTGCCGCAGCTCGGGGCCGATCGTCTCCAAGAGGTACCGGGCGTGCCCGACCACCGGGAAGTTGCGCAGGATGGCGTGCTCCCGCTGGAGCAGGTCCCGGGCCGCGACGACCCCGAGAGCCGCGAGCGGAGCGAGGGCAAAGGACTTCCTCATGGGTGCACCGGTACCCAACGCCGAGCGGGGTACCGCGGCACCGGGTCAGACGTGGCCGGCCAGCTGCGCCATCCGGGCCTCGAGCGCGGCAAGGTAGGCGTCGCGCCGCTTGGCCGTCACGGGGCTGCCCTGGGCGGGGTGGCTGCAGGCGGGGAGCACGTCGACCGAGAGCTTGGCGCCACCTGCCAGCGCGCGGAGCTCGTCGAGACGGTCGCCGAACGGCGTGCCGCTGCCGGGCGAGTAGGAGCGCACCACCTCGTCGACGTCGTCCGGGTAGAGGTCGACCTTGGTCACGACCACGATCAGCCACGTGGGCTGGCTGCGGCGGACGGCCATCGAGGCGATCCGGTGCGCGGTCACCGTCCAGTCCTCGAGCTCCCGCTGGCGCTGGTCCTCCCGCGCCGCCTCGACGTTGCCCGTCGTCCCGGCCGGCCGGCGGCCGGTGGCGAAGCCGTTGGCCACGACGTGCAGCACGCCGTCGACCGGGTCGTCGTGGAAGACCTCGTCCAGCGCCCCGAGGCGGGTCGCCGCGTTCTCGCCCGGGACCACCCGGAACCGGAAGCCCCGGATCCGCCGGTCGCGGCGTACCCGTCGCTCCATCACGGCCGAGCCGGACTCCGGCACGCCGCCGGGACGGGGCCGGCCGCTCAGGTGGTCGACCAGCTCGGTCTTGCCGACGCCCGTCATCCCGGTGACGGCCACCGTCGGATAGCGGTGCTGGAACACACCGGTCAGCCGTTCCCGGCCCCGGCCGATCGCGGCAGGTACGCCGCGCAGGCCCGTTCGCCGTGGTCGCAGGTCGGTCATCCAGGCTCCCGTGGTCGGCTTCGAGGTGCTGCGCCGAAAGTACCCGAGGACCGTGCCCCGAGGACGCGACGGTCGTTAGGGAGTCCAGATACGTGCGGACGATCAGGAGGACGCGACCATGGGCTCAACCTTCTTGGTTCTCTACGCCAGCGTGATGCTCGCGGTGTCGATCGGCATGACCGCGTGGCGGCTGTCGGCCGCTCACGGGAAGGTCGCCGGACAGGTCGACGGGATGCTCGGCACCTGCCTGGTCGGGTCGGGCGCGCTCTACGTGGCGGCCATCCTCCCCGGCGCCCAGCTGCCCTGACGGTCTAGGTGGCGGAATGGCTCTGCGACTCACCGGTGTCACGCCGTCCCCACTGCTCAACCAACCGGCCTTCGCCGCGGACGGGTCCGAGGCGCGGCTGCGGACCTACAGCGGCGATATCACGATCGCCCAGGACTCCGGCGTGATCATGTACCGCGCCGGCCAGGTCGACGCGATGCCCATGAGCTTCGTCCCGCCGGATGCCGAGCCGCTGAAGGCCGGGGTGGAGCCGGCGCTGGCAGCGGAGGTCACGATCGCTCAGATCCTGACGACGGGGAGCGTCGAGCACTTCAGCGGCGCCGGTGCCGCCGGGGTGAGCGTGGCACTGCAGCCCGACCAGAACGACGCTGCGTGGTGCTGGCCGCACCTGTCCTTCCAGGCGCTCGGCACCCGGCCGATGGTGCTGCGCTACCGGTTGACGGTGCTGACCTCGCTCTCCCGGGCGGCCGGCGACGTGCCGTGACTCACGCATCCGATTCCGATAAACGGCAGGTGAACGGGGGATCGACAGCGTAAATTTCGTTTGTGTTGTCGTTTCCCCTCCTCCGCTGGCTCTGGGCGACCGCTGCGGTCGTCATCGCCGGGCACGTGGTCTCCCTTGTCGTCTGGCCCGAGTACGTGATCCGGGACAACAGCATCCCGCGGCAGTTCGACCTCAACGGCGAGGGCAACTTCGCATCCTGGTTCCAGTCGTTCCCGCTCCTCATCTGCGCGCTGCTGACGCTCCTCATCGCTGCCCACTACCGCGGCCAGCTGTCGCCGCTGGCCGGCCGCTGGGTCGCCGCGTCGGCGCTGTTCCTGTTCATGGCGGTCGACGAGGCCTCGCAGCTGCACGACCTGTTCACCGGTCCGCTGCGCGGGGGGCTGGAGATCGACTTCGGAGTCTTCTACTTCGCCTGGCTGCTGCCGGCGGTGTGCTTCCTCGCGTTCTGCGCGTGGTACTTCGCACCCCTGGCGCTCTCGCTCCCCGGCGTCGCGCGCAACCGGCTGCTCGGCGCCCTGGCGGTCTACTTCGGCGGCGCCATCGTGGTGGAGATGATCAGCGGGTTCGCGGTGGAGCACGGCCGGCGGTCCACGCCGTACCTCGCCGTCCTGACGTTCGAGGAGATCTGCGAGCTCGCCGGTGTGCTCCTGGTCGTCGGAGCCCTGGTCGCGCTGCTCCGGACGGTCCAGCCGCGGACCACCATCGCCCTGCTCTCGGACGGCGGCACGATCGGGCTCACTCCCGGCGCACCCGCGTCCCTCCCGACGGAACCGAGGGCCGAGCAGCTACCCTGACCCAGAACAAGAACACGTTCTACTAAGGGAGCAGTCATGGCAGCCGACCGGGATCAGGTCCTCGAGACCATCCAGAGCTACGTGGACCTCGTCGGCAAGGGCACCGCCGACGACATCCTGGCGCTGTACGCCGAAGGCGCGACGGTCGAGGACCCGGTCGGCACCGAGGTGCGGACGACTCGGGAGTCGATCCGCGAGTTCTACGCGGCCATCGAGCCGCTCGAGCAGGAGAGCCGACTGGTGTCCGCACGCGTCGCCGGTAACGAGGCAGCCTTCCAGTTCGAGCTGATCACCCGGGTCGGTGAGCAGACCTACACGCTCGCCCCGATCGACGTGATGACCTTCGACGACGCCGCGAAGATCACGACCATGCGGGCGTTCTGGAGCAACGCCGACATGGATATCAGCGGCTGACAGGTTCCGCCGCTCGGCGGTATGCGGCCCGGCCGGGTGGGGTAACGGCCGCTGATGACGACCACGCTCCAGGCGGCACCATGAGCACCCATCGCCGTACCGTCCGGGCCTCGGCCGATCGGGTCTGGGCGGTGCTGTCGGACGGCTGGCTCTATCCACTGTTCGTCGTCGGCGCCTCACGGATGCGCGACGTCGATGCCGGTTGGCCGGCAGCCGGCTCGCGCCTCCACCACTCGGTCGGCGTCTGGCCCGCCCTGATCGACGACACGACCTCCGTGGTCGCGTGCGACCCGCCGACCGTGCTGCGCCTGCGCGCCCGGGCGTGGCCGACCGGCGAGGCCGACGTGACCTTCCGGCTGGAGCCGCGTGGGGAGGACACCGAGGTGGTGATCGAGGAGGACGCCGCGGTCGGACTCGCCCGGATGATCCCCAAGCCCGTACGGGATCCCCTGCTGACGTGGCGCAACAGCGAGACGCTTCGCCGTCTGGCCCTCCTCGCCGAGCGGCGCGCCGCCCCGCTCTAGCCGCGCCGACGGGATCGGATCGCGCCGCCGCGTGGGCGTACCGGCGTCAACGTCCTATCGTTGGACACATCGGCGGGCACCACCCCCGCACGCCGGTGACAACCCCGCCACACCACCCCCGTGGCTGAACAAGAAAGCGGCTTCTCATGTCCGAGCGCAGCAGCACCCCGACCCTGCCCGACGTACCCGCCACCGACCTCCTCGAGCACGGTCTCGAGCACGAGCAGGTCGTCTTCGCCACCGATCCGGCCAGCGGCCTCCGCGCGATCATCGCGATCCACTCCACCGCCCTCGGACCCTCGCTCGGTGGCACCCGCTTCCACCCCTACCCCTCGACCGCAGCCGCGCTCGCCGACGTGCTGGCGCTGTCCCGGGGCATGTCCTACAAGGCCGCGGTCGCCGGGCTCGATCTCGGTGGCGGCAAGGCAGTGATCATCGGCGACCCGGCGAAGCACAAGACCGAGGCCCTGTTGCGTGCCTACGGCCGGTTCGTGGAGTCCCTCGGCGGGCGCTACATCACCGCGTGCGACGTCGGGACGTTCAGCGAGGACATGGACGTGGTGGCGCGCGAGTCCTCCCACGTCACCGGTCGCACCGAGGCACACGGCGGTGCGGGCGACAGCAGCGTTCTGACGGCGTACGGCGTCTTCTGCGGCCTGCGTGCCGCCGCCGAGTCGGTCTGGGGCGACGCCGACCCGGCTGACGTGCTGACCGGGCGGACCGTCGGCGTGGCGGGTGTGGGCAAGGTCGGGCGCCATCTCGTCACCCACCTGGTCGACGCCGGGGCCGACGTGGTGATCACCGACGTGACCCCGGCCGCGATCGACCGGGTCCGCGACGAGCACCCGGGCGTCCGGGTCGCGGAGTCGACCGAGGCGATGGTGGCCGCACCCCTCGACATCTACGCCCCCTGCGCGCTCGGCGGCGCGCTGACCGACGCTGTCGTCGGCGAGCTGACGGCGCGCATCGTCTGCGGCGCTGCCAACAACCAGCTCGCGCACCCCGGCGTCGAGAAGCTCGTCGAGGACCGCGGCATCGTCTACGCCCCCGACTACGTCGTCAACGCCGGCGGCCTGATCCAGGTCGCTGACGAGTTCGAGGGCTTCAGCTTCGAGCGTGCCCGGCTGCGGTCAGCGCGCATCTACGACACCACCCGCGCGATCCTCGAGCGCGCCAAGACCGACGGCGTGCCGACGGCCACCGCGGCCGACCGGATCGCCGAGCAACGGATGCTCGAGGTCGGCCGGCTGCGGGGCATCTGGTTGGGCTGACGGCGCGGCGCACCACTCAGGGCGACCCGGCCGTGGTGATCATGGCCGGGTCGTCTGTCCCGTCAGGGGCGAGAGGTCAGTCGCGCTGAGGGCCGGTGTAATCCGACCACTTGTCGAGTTCTTCGACATCCACCGCTTCGGACTCGCCCTCGTCGCCATGGAGCTCTCGCGCCAGGGCACTGAGGTCGGTCTCGTGAGTGCGGTACTTCAGGTCGCGCGCGACCTTCGTCTGCTTCGCTTTAGCTCGGCCGCGGCCCATAGGGTCCAGCCCCCTCGCACACTTGGCCGGGACGCGCGGCGCCCCGGACTACTGATACATAGTCTTCGTGGGGCCAACGCTACCTGCTGGGTGGGTGTTCCCGCACACCGAGATGCCATCTCGGCGCGGAATGTCTCCCAGATCACCAACCGGGGTGCTGGCCCTCCAGCCTGACAGTGCCCTTCAGATCCGGATCGACGTCGACCTCGCCGGCCACCCAGGCGTCGATCCCGAAGTCCGCCAACCGGGCCAGCGCAGCGTCGACGGAGTCCGGGGCGGTCAGGGCGACCATGCCGACGCCGCAGTTGAGCGTGGCCTCCAGGTCGGCCTGCGACACGTCGCCGAGGGTGCGGACCACGTCGAAGACGGGTGCGGGCTGCCAGGTGGCGCGGTCGAGGGTCGCGCGCAGTTCGGGGGGCATCACCCGGGCCAGGTTGTTGGCCAGCCCGCCCCCGGTGACGTGTGCCATCGCGTGGGTCCGGGTCTCGCGGGCCAGCGCGAGACCGGCCTTCGTGTAGATCCGGGTGGGCTCGAGCAGCTCCTCGCCGAGCGTCCGGCCGAGGTCGTCGACGTGCCGGTCGACGGTCCAGCCGGCCTGCGTGAAGAAGACGTGCCGCGCCAGGGAGTAGCCGTTGGAGTGCAGGCCGCTGGACGCCATGGCGATCACCACGTCGCCGGGCCGCACCCGGCCCGGCCCGAGGAGGGCGTCGGCCTCGACCACGCCGGTGGTGGCGCCGGCGACGTCGTACTCGTCAGGCGCCAGCAGGCCGGGGTGCTCGGCGGTCTCCCCGCCGACGAGGGCGCAGCCGGCCTCCACGCACGCCTCCGCGATGCCCTTGACGATGGCCGCGATCCGCTCGGGCACGACCTTGCCCGTGGCGATGTAGTCGGTCATGAAGAGCGGCTCGGCACCGCACACGACGAGGTCGTCGACGACCATGCCGACCAGGTCGAAGCCGATCGTGTCGTGCTTGGCCATCATCTGCGCCACGGCGACCTTGGTGCCGACGCCGTCGGTGGAGGTCGCCAGCAGCGGCCGCTTGTACGACGTCAGCGCGCTCGCGTCGAACAGGCCGGCGAAGCCACCGAGACCGCCCAGCATCTCCGGGCGCCGTGCCTTCTCGACCCAGACCTTCATCAGGTCGACGGCCCGGTCGGCGGCGTCGATGTCGACGCCGGCGCGGGCGTACGCCCCAGAGCTGGACTGGTCTGCTGAGTCGGCCGGGTTGGGCAAGGCGCGGATCCTTACGGGTTGTTGTAGACGGGCAGCGCCTCGCCGTGGACGTTCGACGTGAGCGTCGCCTCGAGGAGGTGCTTGCCGAGCAGGTTCTCGTCGGGGAGCGCGATCGGGTACTCGCCGGTGAAGCAGGCGGTGCACAGGCTCTGCTGCTCCTGGCCGGTCGCCTCCACCATCCCCTCGAGCGAGATGTAGCCGAGGCTGTCGGCGCCGACGCTCGAGGCGATCTCGTCGACGTCGAGCCCGTTGGCGATGAGCTCGGCGCGGGTGGCGAAGTCGATGCCGTAGAAGCACGGCCACTTCACCGGCGGGCTCGAGATCCGCACGTGGACCTCGGCCGCACCCGCCTCGCGGAGCATCCGGATCTGGGCCCGCTGGGTGTTGCCGCGGACGATCGAGTCGTCGACGACCACGATCCGCTTGCCGCGGATCATGTGCTCGAGAGCGTTGAGCTTGAGCCGGATGCCGAGCTGGCGGAGGGTCTGGCTGGGCTGGATGAAGGTGCGTCCGACGTAGGCGTTCTTGACGAAGCCCTGGCCGAACGGGATCCCGCTCTCCAGCGCGTAGCCGGAGGCCGCGGGCGTGCCGGACTCGGGCACCGGGATGACCAGGTCGGCCTCGACCGGGAACTCCCTGGCCAGCCGCCGCCCCATCTCGACCCGTCCCTCGTGGACGCTACGACCGGCGATCGTGGCGTCGGGGCGGGCGAGGTAGACGTACTCGAACACGCAGCCCTTGCGCCGCGGCTCGGCGAACTTGTGGGAGCGCAGGCCGCCCTCGTTGATCACGAGCAGCTCGCCGGGCTCGACCTCGCGGACCACGCTGGCACCGATCGTGGCGAGCGCAGCGCTCTCGCTCGCGACGACCCAGCCGCGGTCGAGGCGGCCCAGGACGAGCGGGCGGATGCCCTCGGGGTCGCGCGCGGCGTACAGCGTGTCCTCGTTCATGAAGACGAAGCAGAACGCGCCGTCGACCTTGGGCAGCAGCTCGAGCGCCCGGGCCTCGAGGGACTGGTCGGGGTGGTGGGCGAGGAGCGCGGTCACCAGGCCGGTGTCGTTGGTCTCGGCCTCGAGGTTGCGCGCGTGGATGTCGAGCTCACCCTCGTCGCTCGGCAGGTCGGCGACCATCTCGGCGAGCGCGGCGGTGTTGATCAGGTTGCCGTTGTGACCGAGCGCGATCGAGCCGTGCTCGGTGGGACGGAACGTCGGCTGCGCGTTCTGCCAGGTGCTCGCACCGGTGGTGGAGTAGCGGCAGTGGCCGACGGCGAGGTGGCCGGCGAACGACTCGAGCGTGTTCTCGTCGAACACCTGGGAGACCAGGCCCATGTCCTTGTAGACGAGGATCTGGCGCCCGTTGCTCACCGAGATGCCCGCTGACTCCTGGCCGCGGTGCTGGAGCGCGTAGAGGCCGAAATAGGTGAGCTTCGCAACGTCCTCACCGGGGGCCCAGACGCCGAATACGCCGCACACGTGCTGGAGTCTAACGACCGGACGGCCTCATCCCCGCTTCGGCGCACGCGTGGGATGGACCACGCCTTGACGAATCAGGCGCCGAGGTTCCTCAGCAGCAGCGCCTCGGCGACCAGGACCTTCTCGAACTCGGCCAGGTGGAGGCCCTCGTTGGCGCCGTGCGCGCGGGTGTCGGGGTCCTCGACGCCGGTGACCAGCACGCTCGCGCTGGGCATCGCGTCGAGGAACTCCGCAATGAACGGGATGGACCCGCCGACGCCCATGTCGACCGGCTCGGTGCCGCCCCAGGCCTCGGCGAAGGCCGAGCGGGCTGCGTCGTACGCCGGGCCGGTGACGTCGAGCGCGATCGGCTCGCCGGTGTCGACGACCTCGATCGACAGCTGCGCGCCCCACGGGACGTGCTTCTCGAGGTGCTGCTGGAGGCAGGCGACGGCGTTCGCGGACGTCTCCCCCGGCGCGGTGCGGAGCGCGAGCCGGGCGCGCGCGGCCGGGATCAGGGTGTTGGAGGAGCCGTCGACCTTGGGGGCGTCGAGGCCGATGACCGAGAGCGCCGGCTGGGTCCACAGCCGCTCGACCTTCGGGCCGGAGCCGATCCACTCGACGCCGGGCCCGACGCCGGACTCGGTGCGGAGCCGCTCCTCCGGGTAGTCGACGTCAGCGGCGGGCCCGCTCACCAGGCCCTCGACGGCCAGGTTGCCGTCGTCGTCGTGCAGGGAGGCGATCAGCCGCGCGAGGGTCATGACGGCGTCGGGCACCAGCCCGCCCCACATGCCCTGGTGGACGGCGTGGGTGAGGGTGCGCACCTCGACGTTGACCCGGACCAGGCCCCGCAGGCTGGTCGTCAGCGCCGGGACGCCGATGTCCCAGTTGCCGGAGTCGGCGATGATGATGACGTCGGCACGGAGGTCGTCGAGGTACTGCTCGAGCAGCTGCGGGAGGGTCGCGCTGGCGACCTCCTCCTCGCCCTCGATGAAGAGCCGGACCGTGACCGGCAGCTCGTCACCGAGCACCCGGAGCGCGGCGATGTGGGTCATGATCCCGGCCTTGTCGTCGGCCGCGCCGCGGCCGTAGAGGCGCCCGTCGCGCTCGGTCGGCTCCCACGGCGGGCTGTCCCAGTCGGCGGGGTCGTTCTCGGGCTGCACGTCGTGGTGGGCGTAGAGGAGTACGACGGGAGCCCCCTCGGGACCGCGCTTCTCGCCGATCACCGCGGGCGGCGCGCCGTCGTACGCGCGGACGATGCGGGCGTCGACGCCCTCGGCCCGGAACAGCGCCGCGGTGGCCTGCGCGCTGCGCTCGACCTCGTCCAGCCGCTCGGGGTCCGCGCTCACCGACTGGATCCGGACCAGGTCCTCGAGATCCTTGCGAACGCCCGGGAGCACGCTGGCGACCCGGGTCCGGATTTCGTCACTCGCCATCGTCATGGCGTCACGTTAACCGAGGGGGAGGTACGGCGAGAGGTCGGTGCGCTCGCCACTGGCCTGCGCCCGGCCGCTCGCGAGGGCGTCGGCCCAGGCGAGCTCACCGGTGGCGAGCGCGACCCAGGTCTCGGCGTCCGTCTCGATCACCGCGGGCGGCGTGCCGCGGGTGTGCCGGACGCCCTCGATCACCTGCACGGCGGCGAAGGGCGGCACCCGCACCTCAACCGACCGGCCCGGCGCCCGCTCCTCGAGGAGGGCGAGGAAGTGCTTGGTCAGCAGCCGCAGCTCGGCGCGGTCCGCCGTACCCCCGGAGACGCCGGCCAACGCCCGGGAGACGTCCACAGGATCGGCAGGACGCAGTCGGGAGGGCACGGGAGCGAGCCTACAAAGGGGACGTCCGCAACAATGGGCAGCATGCAGGCGCGCGCAGTCATCGGCTCGTTCGTCCTCGTGCTGACCTCGCTGCTCGCAGCGTGCAACGAGGAATCGCAGGCCCCCGAGGCCGGCGACGTCATCCAGGCCCGGGCGGACAACCAGTTCGAGGACGGCCAGGAGGCCGACGTGGCACTCCCGACCGGTCGGCTGCTGATCCACGCCGCCGAGCCCGTCGACAGCGCAACAGCCGACGAGACCCGCATCCGGGAGGAGGTCGACGCCCCGGCGGGGACGGTCCTGGTGCCGATCACCTGGCAGTACGACCCCTGGAGCTCGGACCGGCTCGACGGCATCTTCGCCACCAACCAGACGCCGATCGTCGAGCTGGTGACCGACGACGAGCAGTACCGACTGCGCCCGCCCGACCCGGCGGCGGAGGGTGGCGAGTCCTTCTACGTCGTCGTCGACGGCAACGCCGAGGAGCGGTCGCTGGAGATCGAGTTCGACGGCGTCACCCAGTCGATCGACCTCGAGACCGGATCGCGCGACGAGGACCGGGCGGCCCCGCTCTACGACATCGAGGACGAGAAGCTGCGCAAGAAGCCGTGCGACGAGGCGGATTGGTTCGACACCCGCACCGTCAACGCCGAGTTCATCTGCGACCTGGTCGGGCCGGTGCTGACGCCGTACGCCGCCGGCGAGTGGGCCCCCGAGGGCAGCATGTGGCTCGCCCTGACCGTGTCGACGGAGCTGGGCGTCTATGCAGAGACCGACCTGTTCGGGAGCGGCGCTCGCTACGCCGGCCGGAACGCCAAGCTGAAGGCCGAGATCGACGGCGAGGAGCCCGCGTACCGGCTGTCGACCGAGGACGAGAGCGACCAGTGCCCGAGCGGCTTCGGCTGCAATGCCGCCGCCCACGTGGTCTTCGAGGTTCCGGAGGACGACGTCGAGCAGGGTCCGCTCGTCGTCAAGCTCACCTACAAGCTGACGATGCTCAACAGCTGGGGAACCTGGGACGGACGGGAACGGCTCACCGTGACCGCTGACGAGAAGCTCAAGCTGTGGGAGACGGAGAAGAAGAAGAAGGACGCCGAGGACTGAGCACCTCGGCGACGGCTGACAGGCCGGCGGCGACCTCGGCGAACGAGGTGCTCAACGGAGACAGGCCGACCCGCAGGCTGTGCGGCGGACGGAAGTCCGGAATCACGCCGCGACGCCACAGCTCGGCGGTCACCTGACGAAAGTCCGGGTGGTCCAGGGTGACGTGGCTGCCGCGCACCCGGGGGTCGCGCGGCGAGGCGAGGCGGACGCCGTACGGCGACAGCAGCGCGTCGGCTGCCTCGACCGCGAAGCCGGTCAGGGCAACCGACTTCCGGCGGACGGCGGGCATCCCGGCCTCGTCGATCAGCGCCAGCATGTCCCGCATCGGCAGCATCCCGACGATCGGCGGGGTGCCGCTGAGGAGCTGGCGGATGCCGTCGTCCGGCTGGTAGCGCTCGGCCATCGCGAACACGTCGGCAGCGCCCATCCAGCCCTGGACGGGTTGCCGGAGCCGGCCGTGGTGGCGCTGCGCGAGGTAGGCGAACGCGGGCGCCCCGGGCCCGCCGTTGAGGTACTTGTAGGTGCAGCCGACGGCCAGGTCGACCTGGTGCTCGTCGAGGGCGACCTCGACCGAGCCGACCGAGTGGCAGAGGTCCCAGAGCACGAGCGCGCCGGCCTGGTGGGCGATCTCGGTGATGGCGCGGACGTCGGCGATCTGCCCCGAGCGATAGGCGACGTGGCTCAGCAGGACCAGCGCCGTACGCTCCGAGACGGCCGCCCGGACCTGCTCTGGCGTGACACCTGCGTCGGGGTCGGGACGGATCCAGCTCAGCTCGAGGCCGCGCTCGGCCGCCACGCCCTCGACGACGAACCGGTCGGTCGGGAAGTTGTCGGTGTCGATGACGATCCCGGTCCGGCCCGGCTCCGCACCGACCTGGGCGTCGACCGCGGCCCGCACCAGCTTGTAGAGCAGCACCGTCGTCGAGTCCGCGACCACGGTCTGGCCGGGCGCCGCGCCGAGGCACACCCGGCCGATGGTGTCGCCGAGCTCGGTCGGGGCGGCCATCCAGCCCTCGTCCCAGCCGCGGATCAGTCGGTCGCCCCAGGGCCCGTCGACGAACCCGGCGAGTCGCTCGCGGGTGGCGCGGAGGGGTCGACCGAGCGAGTTGCCGTCGAGGTAGGCGATCACTTCGCCGGTCGTGACGAAGGCGTCGCGGTACGACGCGAGCGGGTCGGCGGCGTCCAGCGCGGCTGCCCGGGCAGCCCAGTCGACTCCGTCGGTCACGACGTGCCGATCGTGGTGCGCACCGTGATCAGCTCCGGGAAGAAGGTGAGGTCGAGCGCGCGGCGGAGGAACGCGACGCCGGACGAGCCGCCCGTGCCCGGCTTGAACCCGATGGTGCGCTGCACGGTCCGGAGGTGGCGGAACCGCCACAGCTGGAACGCGTCCTCGAGGTCGACGAGGTCCTCGGAGGTCTCGTAGAGGTCCCAGTGCCCGGTGGTGTCCTCGTAGACCTCGCGGAACACGGGCACCAGCTCGGGCTGCTCCACCCACGGCCGGCTCACGTCGCGCTCGAGCACGGTCGCCGGGACCGGGAGCCCGCGGCGGGCGACGAGCCGCAGGAACGCGTCGTAGACGGTGTGCGTCTCCAGCACCTCGGTCAGGAAGGTGTGCGCGGTGGGGTTGCCGGCGAACACCTTCAGCACCTGGGCGTTCTTGTTGCCGAGCAGGAACTCGACGGCGCGGTACTGCACCGACTGGAAGCCCGATGCGGGACCGAGCACGTGTCGGAACTCGGCGTACTCGCTCGGGGTCAGCGTCGCGAGCACGGACCACTGCTCGGTGATGGTCCGCAGGATGTGCTTGACCCGCGCCAGGCTCTTGCGCGCCCGGGCGAGGTCGTCCGTGTCGAGGAACCCACGCGCTCCCACGAGCTCGTGCACCATCAGCTTCAACCACAGCTCGGTGGTCTGGTGCTGGATGACGAAGAGCAGCTCGTCGGGGTGCTGCGGGTCGCTCAGCGGGTGCTGCGCCGAGAGCAGGGTGTCGAGGTGGAGGTAGCCCGCGTAGTCGAGCTCCTGGGTGAAGTCCGTGCGCACACCCGGCTCGAGCGGTCGGTAGCCCTCCTCGATCGACACGCGCTCACCGTATCTCGCGGTCAGCGGACGCCGTCGATGATCGAGCGCACCGCCGCCCAGGCGGGGTGGGACCCGTCGACGACGCCGAAGTGGCCGCCGGTGACCTCCACCAGCTCGGCCGTCGCGCCGGCAGCGCTGGCGCGCGCGACGTAGTCGGTGGACTGGCTGAACGGCACGACGTCGTCGTCGGGGGCGTGCACGCACCAGACGGGTACGTCGAGCGGCAGCTGCTGGGTCGGGTCCAGCGCCGCGTCCTCGGGCCCCGGGGTGTGGCCGAGGAACGCCTCCACCGCGCCGTCGCCGAGCCGGTCGCGCGACGCAGCGACCAGGTCCATCACCGGCGCCTGGCCGACGACGTGGGTGAGGGGCACCAGCGGCGGGCCCCAGGGCGCGTGTCGTCCGCGACCGGCCGCCCAGGCCACGAGGTGACCGCCCGCCGAGTGGCCGAGCCCGACCACCCGGTCGAGCGCTCGCCGCGGCAGCAGGCCGTCGTCGGCGAGCCGCGCGAGGTGGTCGATGCCGGTCGCGATGTCGTCGAACGTGGCCGGGACGCCCCCGCCGCCGCCCGGTCCCGGGCCGACCCGGCGATACTCCAGGTTCCAGGTCACCCAGCCACGCTCGGTGAGGTCACGGGCCAGCGGCTGTCCGAGCGACAGGTCGTACCGCGACCGCCAGAAGCCGCCGTGCACCACGACGACGACGCCGCGCGGCTCCCCGGCGGGGACCCGCAGCTCTCCGAACTGGTTGGGGTCCTCGCCGTAGGCCTGGCGCACCTCCATCGGACGCCGCGCTCAGGAGCCGAGGGCCGCCGGCAGGGTCGATGTCCAGGCGGACCGGAGCTCGTCCAGGGGCAGGTCGAACGCCCCCTCCACCACCAGTGCGTCGCCGCCGGTCGTCCCGATCTCGGCCATCGGCACGTCGTGGCGGGCGCAGAGCGCACGGAGCTCCTCGAGCCCCTCCGCCGGCACGGTCACGATCGCGCGGGCAGCCGACTCGGAGAAGAGGCCGACGAAGGCACTGGCGGCGACACCCTCGAGCGTGATCGTGGCACCGACCCCCTCGCCGAGGCAGGACTCGGCCAGCGCCTGGGCGAGTCCGCCGTCGGAGAGGTCGTGTGCGCTGGTGGCGACGCCGACCAGGTCGGCGAGCAGCCGGGCCAGGTCGCGCTCGGCGGCCAGGTCGACCTGCGGCGGCCGGCCGCCGAGGTGGCCGTGGACGACGTGGGCCCACTCGCTGCCGGACAGCTCCTCACGGGTGGTGCCGAGCAGCACCACGCGCTCGTCCGCCCCCGGGAACGACGTGGGCGTGCGGCGTCGTACGTCATCGATCACGCCGAGCACCGCGACCACCGGGGTGGGCAGGATCGCCGTATCGCCGGTCTGGTTGTAGAGGCTCACGTTGCCGCCCGTCACCGGGATGCCGAGCTCGACGCAGGCGTCCTTGAGGCCACGGCAGGCCTCGGCGAACTGCCACATCACGCCGGTGTCCTCGGGCGACCCGAAGTTGAGGCAGTCGCTGACCGCGAGCGGCCGGGCGCCGCCGGTGGCGACGTTGCGGTAGGCCTCGGCGAGCGCGAGCTGGGCGCCGGCGTACGGGTCGAGCTTGGCGAACCGGCCGTTGCAGTCGGTCGCGACGGAGACGCCGAGGTGGGTGTCCTCGTCGACCCGGATCATGCCGCTGTCGGCCGGCTGCGCGAGGACGGTGTTGCCCTGCACGTAGCGGTCGTACTGGTCGGTGATCCAGGACTTGTCGCAGAGGTTGGGGCTGGCCACCAGCCGGAGCAGCGTCTCGCGGAGCTCGTCGCCGGAGCTGGGCCGCGGGAGCGCCTCGGCGCCGTCGGCCTGGAGGGCGTCCTGCCAGTCCGGGCGCTCGAACGGGCGCTCGTAGACGGGGCCGTCGTGGGCGACCGTCCGCGGGGGTACGTCGACGACGGTCTCGCCGTGCCAGGTGATCTCGAGCCGGCCGCTGTCGGTGACCTCGCCGATGACGACGGCCTCGACGTCCCACTTCGCGCAGATCGCCATGAAGCCGTCGACGTCGCCGGGCTCGACGACCGCCATCATCCGCTCCTGGCTCTCGCTCATGAGGATCTCCTCGGGAGCGAGCGTGGAGTCGCGCAACGGCACCCGGTCGAGCTCGCAACGCATGCCGCCGTCGCCGGCCGAGGCGAGCTCGGAGGTCGCGCAGGACAGGCCCGCGCCGCCGAGGTCCTGGATGCCGGCGACCACGCCGGCCTGGAAGAGCTCGAGCGTGCACTCGATGAGCAGCTTCTCCATGAACGGGTCGCCGACCTGGACGCTGGGCCGCTTGGCCGGGCCGTCCGCGTCGAAGGTCTCGCTGGCCAGCACGGACACGCCGCCGATGCCGTCGCCGCCGGTGCGGGCGCCGTACAGGATCACCTTGTTGCCCGTGCCGGACGCCTTGGCCAGGTGCAGGTCCTCGTGCCGCAGCACGCCCACGCACAGGGCGTTGACCAGCGGGTTGCCGAGATAGGTCGCGTCGAAGACCGCCTCGCCGCCGATGTTGGGCAGTCCGAGGCAGTTGCCGTAGCCGCCCACGCCGGCCACGATCCCGGGCAGCACCCGGTGCGTGTCCTCGGCGTCGAGCGGGCCGAACCGCAGCGGGTCCATCACGGCCACCGGCCGGGCGCCCATGGCGAGGATGTCGCGGACGATGCCGCCGACGCCGGTCGCGGCGCCCTGGTAGGGCTCGACGTACGACGGGTGGTTGTGGCTCTCGACCTTGAAGGTCACGGCGTAGCCCTGGCCGATGTCGATCACGCCGGCGTTCTCGCCGATGCCGGCCAGCATCTTGCCGACCGGGGTCTCCTGGGGAATCTCGCCGAACTGCTTCAGGTGCACCTTGGACGACTTGTAGGAGCAGTGCTCGCTCCACATGACCGAGTACATCGCCAGCTCCGAGCTGGTCGGGCGACGACCGAGGATCTCGCGGATCCGGTCGTACTCGTCGGCCTTGAGCCCCAGGTCAGCCCACGGCTGCTCGCGGTCGGGGTCGGTCGCAGCGAGGGAGACGGTGTCCAGCACGGCGCAAATCTATCGGTCTCTCACCGCACGGTTAGGTTTGCCCCCATGCGGCAGACGTCCCCGATCAGGCCGAGCGCGACGGCGGCGACGTTGGCTCTGGTCGCGCTCGTCGTCGCCATCGCCGCCGGCGGACTGTGGTGGGTGCGGCACCAGGACGAACCGGCCGGGGCTGGCGGGGGCACGACCAGCACCTCCGGCACCGGCGGCACCGACGAACCGCGGGATCGCGGAGGCAACGGCGGCAGCGACGGCACTGGTGACGGCGGAGGCCGCGGCGACGGGTCGGACGCCAACCCCGGGCTCGGGGAGGCAGCCGAGGAGATCGCCGGCCAGGACTTCCCGGACGACCCGCGGGTCGTGGTGATCTCCGTCGACGGGCTCGGGTCGCTGTGGGTGTCCAAGGAGTCGACGCCGGCGCTGGCGGACCTGCTGGCCCAGGGCGCCGGCACCCTCAACGCGCGCACCGAGGTGGAGAAGACGGTGACCCTGCCGAACCACACCGGGATGGTCACCGGGCTGCGGGTCGACGCCAGCCAGGGCGGCCACGGCGTCACGTGGAACTACACCTCGCACCAGTCGGTCGCGCCGGGCACCGAGTCGGTCTTCTCGACCATCGACGACGCGGGCGGCGAGAGCGCGGTGTTCGCCGGCAAGGAGAAGTTCGAGATGTGGGGCCGAGCCTGGCCGCGGGCGATCGACCAGCTCGTGATCAACCCGAGGCAGCCCGCGCTGGTGACCGCTGCGATCACCGACCTGCACAAGCAGGAGCACGACCTGGTGTTCCTCCACCTGGCCGGACCGGACTCCGCGGGGCACAAGAAGGGCTGGGGCAGCGCGTCGTACCTCACTGCGGTCGCGCGGGCCGACGCCGACGTCGACAGGGTCGTGTCCGCGATCGTCGCCGACCCCGAGCTGGCGGCGGAGACGGTCGTGATCGTGACCGCGGACCACGGCGGCCTACCGGGCACGAGAACCCACAGCGACCGCACGCGACCGGAGAACTACACGGTCCCGTTCGTCGTCTGGGGCCCGGGCATCACCCCGGGTGACCTCTACGCGCTGAACCCCGACTACCGCGATCCCGGCGACGGGCAGCCCGGGTACGGCGGTCCGCAGCCGGTGCGCAACGGCGACGTCGCCAACCTGGTCACGGACCTGCTCGGCCTCGGCGCCGTGCGCGGAAGCGAGTTCGACCTCGCGCACGACCTGGACGTGGAGCAGCTCGAGTAGCGCGTCACTCCCGTTCGCCGCGCAGCTGACGGAACGGGCGGGCCTCGAGCAGGTCGACCGCGGCGAGGTACTGCGCCTCGTCCGCGGCATAGATCGTCACCGACCAGACAGCCGTCGAGTCGGCGTAGTAGACGGCGACCTTGTAGCCCACGTCGGAGGCGCGGGACTCCACGCGCGCAGCGGTCAGGTCGCCGCGGCCCCCGGGAGAGGCGATCGTGGCGACGGTGTTGCCGCCGTAGTAGGTCTCCAGCGCCGCCCGTGAGCGCCACTCGCTGTAGTGGAACCGCACGGGGTCACCGTCGACGAGCGGCGAGCAGTCGACCTCGGCCGCCCGCTGGACGCCCACGCTCGGGGAACAGGTGCTCTCGTCCGAGGACGGGAACACCCATGCGAGCCCGGCCGCCCCGCTCGGCGGTGCGCAGTCCACGAGCCGGGTGACGGGCGGGCCTCCGTGCCAGCAGCGGTACGACGCGGGCTCGGCGCTCTCCGACTCCGTCGCCGTCGTGGTCGCAGTGGTCGCCTCGCCTTGGGTCGTCGTGTCGGTCGTCGTGTCGGTCGTCGCGTCGACCCCGTCGCCGCGGTCCTCCGCCGAGGTGTCCGACGCCCGGTCGTCGTCATCGCTGCCGAAGAGGAGGACGACGCCGCCGGCTCCGATCAGCGCGGCGACCACTGCTGCCACGGCGAGCAGGAGGACCGGTGTCCGTCGGCGGTTGCGCCGGCCGTCGTCGTAGGCCGGGAGCGGCGGCTGGGGCACCGGGGCCGGTTGCTGCGGGGGCACGGCGGCGTACGCCGGGACGGGCGGAGGCGGCTGCTGGCCTCCCGGTGCCGGGCGCGTGGTCGACGGGTCGTCGGCGAACAGCGGACCGGTCACGCGCGCCGGGGGGTGATAGGCCGGCGGCGGCTCGACCCCGGGCCGGGTCGCAGCAGCCAGATCGCCGCCGCAGTTCCCGCAGAACCGCTGGTCAGCGTGGACGCTCGGGGTTCCGCAGTGCGAACAGTTCATGGTGGCGGCACTCTATTCGAGGGAATCGGTCAGTAGTCGTAGTCGTCGCTGCCGTCGAACTCGTCCTCGAGCGCGTCGATGATCTCGTCGACCATGTCGTCGCTGAAGTTCTCGATCGCGAGTCCGGCGTACTCGACCAAGGTCGCCGTCGGGTCGACCTGGTAGCCCCCGTCGACCTCGGTGACCACGAAGAAGAACTCGTCGATGCCGAGGTCGGCGGCGTACTCCTCGTCGCTGAGGCAGCCGCCCTCCTCGTACTCACCGTTCTCGTAGGCGTCGACGCAGTCGCCGTCGATCTCGACCGAGCCCGAGTCGTCGTCGTAGTCGTCCTCCCACGCGGTCCCGGAGAAGGTGCCCTCTTCGATGACCACCTTCACCTTGCCGTCGTCCAGGTCCTCCGTCTCGAGCTCGAGGTCGGTCGCGTCGACGGTGAGGCCGATCTCCTCGCCCCAATTGGCCTCGTCCTGGAGACCCTCGATGACGGGGACGTAGGGCCGCAGCGGCCGGACCAGGTCCTCCGGGAGGTTGGCGAGGACCTCCTCCGCGTCGCCGGCGTTGACGGCCTCGACGAGGTTCTCGATCACCTCCTCCGGGTCGTCACCGATGATCGCCTCGACGTCCTCTCCGGCCAGGTCCCAGTCGGGGTCCTCGAGCGAGATGTCCTCGTAGTCAGCCTGCTCCTCGCCGTCCTGGTAGGCGTAGTGGGCGATCGTGCCGAACATGGTGACGTACCACCGGCCGCCGATCTTGACCGTGGTCACCGACGGCTCCTCGCCGTCGAACAGCTCCTCGAGGTCGCCGGACTCCGACTCCTCCTCGCTCGCGTCGGCCAGGAAGTCGAGGCGCTCGGGCAGCTCGTCCGGGTCCCAGCTCACGTCGTACGTGCCGTCGACCAGGGTCACGAGCGCCAGGTCGTCCCCAAGCTCGTCCACCTCCCACTCGAGGTCGGACAGCTCGACGTCGAGGGCCTCGGTGACGCCGTCACCTTCGACCAGGTCCTCGTCCTCGGCGCGGTCGCGGGCGGCGGCGTACACGTCGTCGATGCCCTCGACCTCGGCCGGGCTCACCATGTCGAGCACGCCGACCGCGTCCTGGTCGGCGGCCGCGAGCACGAGGTTCTCGGCCGCCTCCTCGGGCGATCCGGCGCCGCCGCGCGGCCAGAAGAAGTGCCAGCCGACGAACCCCGCGGCGATCATCGCAACGACCAGACCGACGATCGCGACGATCTTGCCGGCCGCCGCACCGCCGCCGTTGCCTCCGTTGCCTCCGTTGCCGACGACCGATGCGTACGGCGCTCCGGGCGGCTGTGCTGTGGGGTGCCACTGAGCCGGAGGGGCCGGTGGCGGCGGGGTCGTCGGCATTGGCATGGTCGGCGGTGGCCCGGTGGGCGGGGGCGTGGTGGGCATCGTCCACTGGTCGGAGGCCTGCGCCGGCTCGTGCGGCATGCCGCACGAACGGCAGAACCGGTCGGTCTCGCTCGCCCGTTGCGCACCGCATGACGTGCAGAAACCCATGTGGAACTCCTTGCTGAGGTGGGCGGCCCCGCGCCGCACCTGAATGGCTGCGAAGCCTAGTCCGGCGCCGGGCCCGACCTGGGTCGAATCCGCGACTTCACGGCCGGGATCGCGGTCGCAACGGCAGCAGCGACCGCAGCAGCGACGCCTGCCAGTGCGACCCAGGCTCCCGGGCCGGCGGCACCGGCGTCGACCCCGGTCAGCCGCCAACCGATGCCCACGGACGCCACGGACCCGAGCACGAGCGCCGCGCCCCGGACGACCGATGCCGCGCGCCCGGCGAACCCGACCACCCCGATCACCACGATCCCGGCCAAGGAGGGCACGAGCAGCACGACGGCCACCGACGAGGGCATGACCGCGTCGACCGTGCCGCGACGGATCAGCTCGACCGCGTCGAGGAGTGACGCCGAGGACAGTGCACCGGTGCTCGTCCACGGGAGCAGGAGCGCGAGCAGCCAGCAGGTCCCGGCCACGGCCGAGGCGAGCAGAACCACGAGCCTGGCCACGGCAGAACCGTATCGGTCTGCGCAGCGAACTACAGGTTTGTAGTTCATGGTCATCCCTGTTACCAGTGTGATCAGCGTGGTTATCGTGATGCGCCAGCCTCACGCACGAACCCCTTCACCACTGGAGTTGAGATGTTTGCCCGGTCCACCGTCACTGCTCTCGCCCTGGCGATCGTGACGGTCCTCGCGCCGTTCCGACCCGCCGCTGCCGAGCCGAACCCGGTCACGCCCGGCGACTTCCGCGGCTTCGGCTTCGACCAGTGCCTGGCGCCCACGCAGAAGGCGATGGATGCCTGGCTCAACCACTCGCCGTTCCTCTCCGTCGGCATCTACATCTCCGGCAACTCCCGCGCCTGCCGCAGCCAGCCCAACCTCACCCCCACGTGGATCCGCACCCAGCTCCGCAAGGGCTGGCGGCTGCTGCCGATCACGCTGGGTCCCCAGGCGTCGTGCAGCGACCGGTTCCCGCGGTACGACGACGACCCGGTGATCAACGCCCGCCCCGGGCGCAACGACCGCTTCCCGTACGCACGGCGCCAGGGTCGCGCCGAGGCGGCGAAGGCGGTCGAGGCGGCGAAGGCGCTGGGCATCGTGCCGCGCAGCACGCTCTGGTACGACCTCGAGGCCTTCGACGACAGCAACTACCGGTGTCGCGAGTCGGCGCTGGCGTTCCTCAGCGCGTGGACGAACAAGCTCCACGCCCTCAACTACGTCTCCGGCGTGTACTCGAGCGCCGGCTCGGGCATCGAGGTGCTCGACGACGCCCGGGTCGAGCGGCCGGGTGCCTACACGCTGCCCGACATGATCTGGATCGCGCGCTGGGACGGCGTGGCGAACACCTCCACGTCGTACATCCGTGACGACGGGTGGCGCCCCGGCGGCCGGGTGAAGCAGTACCAGGGCGGCCACAACGAGACCTGGGGCGGCGTCACCATCAACATCGACCGCAACTTCCTCGACGTCGGCCGCGGGCGGTTCGCGGCTCCGGAGCAGCACTGCGGCGGCGTCGACCTCGACTTCGAGCTGTTCCCGGCCCTCCGCGAGCCGGACGCCGGCTACACGCCGGCCCCCAACAAGGTGAAGGCGCTGCAGTGCCTGCTCCTGGAGCGCGGCCACTACGGCGGCAAGCTGTCGGGCAGCTACAACGCGGCGACGATCGAGGCGGTCCAGTCGTGGCAGCAGAGCCGCGGGTTCGCGGTCAGCACGACCTGGAGCGCGGCCAACTGGGTCGGAATCCTCGCCCAGGGCGCGGAGTACGCGCAGAAGATCGGCTCCACCGGCCTCCATGTCCGCCGGGTGCAGCGCGCCCTCAACGCCGCCGACCCGTCCCTGCAGCGCAGGGTGACCGGCATCTTCCGCCGTACGACGGCCGCCGACGTCCGCGCCTACCAGCGGCGGGTCGGGCTCAAGGCCACCGGCATCGTCAACCCCGCCACCTGGACGAAGATGCGGGCCGGGCGGGGCTGAGGCCCCCTCGCGGGCGGATCAGCCGCCGACGGGCGGTCCGGCCAGGAGCGCGATGCCGGTGAGCGCCGCGACGGCGACGACGAAGCCGACGATCGCCTGCCGGTGATGACGCAGCAGCCAGCAGACGGCGCGCTGGGCGGCGGTGTCGCTGTCGTGCCGGGAGTGCCAGTGGTCGTCGAGCCCGCCGCGCTTCTCGACGTGGCGGTCGAACCAGACCGTCATCAGTGGCGGGACCGAGGAGGCCAGGCCGAGCAGCAGGCGGCCGCGCGACCACTGCTGGTCGATCGCGACCACGACGGTCACCAGGCAGTAGCCGATGAACGCGACGCCGTGGATCGGGCCGGCGACCTGCACGCCGACCTCGGTCGTGCCGACGACGTACTTCACGAACATGCCCGCCAGCAGGCAGGCCCAGGTGATCGCCTCGGTGAGGGCGAGGGTGCGGAAGACGTTGCGGGGGGTCATCGCGATGATCAGGCGAACGTCGCGGCGGCCAGCGAGGTGAAGAACCCGAGCCCGTCGGTGCCGGAGCCGGTGAGCTCCTCGACGGCGTGCTCGGGGTGCGGCATCAGGCCGACCACGTTGCCGCGATCGTTGGTGATGCCGGCGATGTCGTTGAGCGACCCGTTGGGGTTGACCTCGAGGTAGCGGGCGACGACCTGCCCCTCCCCCTCGATCCGGGCGAGCGTGTCGGCGTCCGCGACGAAGCCGCCCTCGCCGTTCTTGAGCACGATGGTGATCTCGGCGCCCTCGTCGTACGACGACGTCCACGCGGTCCGGTTGTTCTCGATCCGCAGCACCTGGTCACGGCACACGAACTTGCGGTGGTCGTTGCGGATCAGCGCACCGGGCAGCAGGTGGGACTCGCACAGGATCTGGAAGCCGTTGCAGATGCCCAGCACGGGCAGGCCGTTGCCGGCCGCGCGGACCACCTCCGCCATCACCGGCGCGAACCGGGAGATGGCGCCACAACGCAGGTAGTCGCCGTACGAGAAGCCGCCGGGGAGCACGACCGCGTCGACGCCCTTCAGGTCAGCGTCGGCGTGCCACAGGGCGACCGCCTCGTTGCCGCCGATCCGGACCGCGCGCTGCGCGTCGACGTCGTCGAGGGAGCCGGGGAAGGTGACGACCCCGACCTTCACTGCTCGACCGTCACGGCGTAGTTCTCGATGACCGGGTTCGACAGCAGCGTCTCCGCCATCTTCTCGACCTCGGCGAGCACCTCAGGGGTGACCTCGCCGGAGAACTCCAGCTCGAAGCGCTTGCCCTGACGGACGTCGCTCACGCCGGTGAAGCCGAGTCGCGGCAGTGCCCCGAGCACCGCCTTGCCCTGCGGGTCGAGGATCTCGGGCTTCGGCATGACAGCTACGACGACTCGGGCCACGGGGCAGAGTCTAGAAGGTCTCGCCGGTCAGCAGCTCATAGGCCTCGAGGTAGCGGTTGCGGGTGCGCTCGATGACCTCGGGCGGCAGGGGCGGCGGGGCCTCGCCGGAGGTCCGGTCCCAGCCGGAGCCGGGCGACAGCGCCCAGTTGCGCACGATCTGCTTGTCGTACGACGGCTGCGCGCGGCCGGGCTGCCACTCGGCGGCGGGCCAGTAGCGGGAGGAGTCGGGGGTGAGGACCTCGTCGGCGAGCACGATCTCGCCGTCGCGGTCGCCGAACTCGAGCTTGGTGTCGGCCAGGATGATCCCCCGCTCGCGGGCGATCCCCTCCGCCTTGGAGTAGACCGCCAGCGTCAGGTCCCGCAGCGCCGCGGCCACCTCCGCGCCGACCGTGTCGACGACCGCGTCGAACGAGACGTTCTCGTCGTGGTCGCCGAGGTCGGCCTTGGTGGCGGGCGTGAAGATCGGCTCCGGCAACCGGCTCCCGTCGACGAGTCCTGCCGGCAACGGGACGCCACAGACCTCACCGGTCGCGTCGTAGTCGAGCAGGCCGGAGCCGGTGAGGTAGCCGCGGGCGACGCACTCGACGGGGTACATCGCCAGGTTGTCGCAGATGACCGAGCGGCCGGCCACCGAGGGTGGAAGGTCGGTCGACGCTGCGCTGACAATGTGGTGGGGGACCACGTCCGCGAGCTGCTCGAACCACCACAGCGACATCCGGGTCAGGATCTCGCCCTTGTCCGGGATCGTCGTCTCGAGCACGTAGTCGAAGATCGACAGCCGGTCGCTCGCCACCATCAGCAGCTTGCCGGCGTACGGCCCCTCGGTCAGCTCGTAGAGGTCGCGCACCTTGCCGGAGTGGACATGGCGGGCGCCAGGCAGCACGGGCGCGGGCGGGATGTTGGCGAGCGTCACGAACGACAGCCTAGGGACCGCCGCGGTCACTCAGCCAACGGCGGGCCGGACGACCGCGTCGTACTCGGCGAGGCTCACCCACTGCAGCGACTCGACCAGCGCCCGGAACTCCGCCGGCCCGAGCGAGCTGGTCTCGAGGAGCAGCCCGGGACCCCCGTTCTGGACCGGGGAGGTGAACAGCACCTGGTAGTCCTTGCCCTGCTCGGTGAACCCGGTCAGCCGGCCCACGAGGCCGAGGATGTCGATCCGCTCACCCCGGCGCTGGTAGCGGTCGTACGCGAACGGCTCGGCCTCGGTCTGCACCCAGGTCAGGTGCACCTCGGCATCGCCGGGGCCGGTCCAGTCGAGGTCCATGTTGTAGACGCCGTCGACCTCCCACCCGTTCGCGGTGATGAGCACCGGTCGCGGCGGCCGCTGGTAGCGCTCGTCCTCGACGACGTCACCAGGCTGCTGCTCCTCGAGGATCACGGTTTCGCACTTCTTGAACTCGGGGCCGTCCGTCGCGGGCGGCGTCGCCCCCTCCGCGTAGCTGACGACGCAGGTGTCCTGCCCCTTCCCGGTCGGCGTCCCCGCAGGCTCGCTCGTCGACGCGACCGGCGCGCTCGGGTCCGAGCCGAAGCCCGACTCGCGCGGGGCGATGTCCGGGTCGTCGCCGGTCGTGAGCGCCCAGGCGCCGCCGGCGACCGCGACCACGGCGGCCGCGGCGGCGAGGGGCACCAGCAGCCCGCGAGAGGTCCGTTGGGTGGTGGACGTGCTCGTCATGATCTCCTCCAGGAGCTCGGCCCGGCCCTCGGCGATGGGCAGGCCGGCGACGCCCTGGTCGGTGATCTTGCGGTGCGGGCTCATGCCGGTCCCTCCTTCGAGGAGACGGGAAGCGGTGTGCTGGGGAGATGTCCGGCCGGGCCGGGATCGTTGCCGAGGACCTGCCGGAGGCGTGCCTTCGCCCGCGACAGACGGGGTCGTACGACGGCGCCGGGCAGCCCGAGCACCTCGGAGATCTCGCGCGGCTCCAGGCCCTCCCACAGGTGCAGCTGCAGGATCTCCTCGTCGCGGGCGCTCAGCCGGGCCATCGCCGCGGTCACGTCGGCGCGGTGCACGACCTCGTCGGCGAGGTCCGCCACGGCACGCGTCAGCTGGACCCGGAGCCGCTCGCCGAGGGCCGCACGCCGGCCGTCGCCGCGCCGGTGGTTCGCGAGGGTCCGGCGCGCGACGCCGTACAACCACGGACGCGCAGCGTCGCCGCCCGGGACGTGGGACAACCGCCGCCAGGCCACGAGGAACGTGTCCGCCGTGACGTCCGCGGCGTCCTCGGGACGGTCGGTACGGCGCAGCGCGAAGCCCAGCACAGCGTCGAAGTGCGCGCTGTACAGGCGTCGGAACGTCTCGTCCTGAGCGTCGAGGTGGCCCATGCCCCTCCCATGTCCGGCTCGGGCCCGATCGTTGCACGGGGCCGGACGTTTCTGCCCCGAACCGTGGTGGCACAGTTTGCGCCATGCCGGAGTCTGCCGAAGAGGTCTACCAGCGGATCGTCGCCACCACCGGCGACGGGGGTCGGTTGCCGATGCCCCCGTCGGGCGAGTGGGACATCTTCCCGTGGGAGGTCGTCGACGGCGCTCTCGCACCGAAGGTGATCCAGCCGCCGGCCGACGAGCCGGGCCGGTACGGGGAGGACCCCGCCAAGCCCTGCGGCCAGTGCGTCGACGGGATCGTCGCCGACCGGATCGTGTGGGAGGACGAGCACTGGGTGCTCACCCACCCGGGCCAGCCCACCGGCCTGCCGCTGGTGCTGATGCTGCACACCCGCGAGCACGAGGACTTCGGCCAGCTCGACGACGAGATCGCCTCGCAGTTCGGGCGGATCAGCAACCGGCTGGTGCGGATCATCGAGCACCTGCCCAACATCGGCCGCGTGCACGTCAGCCGCTGGGGCGACGGCGGCGCCCACTTCCACGTCTGGTTCTTCGCGCGGACCAAGGGCCTGATGCCGGTCCTCGGCTCCCCCGCCGCCGAGTGGGACGACATCATCCCGCCCGGTAGCGAGACCGTCTGGCGCCAGGACCTGCACACCGTCGCCACCAAGCTCTCCAACTGGGGCGGCGACGCCCGGGCCTGAGCCGGCCTGGCAGTCCGTCAGCGTCGGGGGCAGTTCCGGCTCGCGGTGCCGTCCTCGACGGCTTCGGCGTAGGTGTCCAGGAGGCCTTGGACGATGCTCGAGAGCTCGTCGTACAGCGGCCACTGGTCGACCGCCTCCAGCTCCTCGAGGGCGTGGGAGCGAGCGGCCGGGTCGCCGTCGTCGTACTCCGCCACCCAGGCGCAGGCTGCCAGGAACGCAGCCTCCATCTGCACGGTGCCGCTCGACACGAAGTCGGACCAGCGCGGTGCGGGGGTTTCGAAGCCGTCCGGCAACCGAGTCCCCGCGAAGGCGTCGTCGGTGGCCGCGGCGATGTCGTCCCCGAAGACCACATCGGGTGGCGCCCAGGCCCGGAAGCCGGCGAGGTCCGTCAGGTCGACCGAGGCGACCAGCGCGCGCCACTCGTCCTCGGCGAGGGTGCCGGGGCCGTAGCCCGCGCCGATGATCAGCACGTACTGCCCGTTCTCGACCGGGGTGATCGCCGACCAGTGCGTGACGCATCCGGTCGTGCACTCACCGGTACCGGCTCCGGGCTTCTCGACGAGCGCCCAGACCCGGGCCTCTCGACCGTCGACGTCGATCGTCCCGGCCCGGTGGCCACCCTGGGTGGTCTCCTCGGTCACGATGGCGTCGTAGTCCTCGGCGTCCCTGATCTCGATGTCGAACTGCATGCCGACGGAATCGCCTTCGTACTGCATCTCTCGGCCGTAGCCGAGGTGCACGATCGGCCGCGAGCTGACGCCGCCGTACTCCCAACCGTCGGGCAGCGTCCCCCGCGCGACGGGGTAGAGCCGGCCGTCCGCAGGGGCCGACGGCCCGGTCGACGCGATCTGCGGCGACGACGGGCCCTCGGCCGGCGGCGTGGCCGGGTCGTCCTTGCCGAGCCACACCGGCAGCGCCACGATCGCGGCGACGCTGGCGGCGGCGACACCGACCAGGACCGCCGTACGACGCCGCGGGCGATCTGCGAGCTGGCGGACCTCCGCGTCGACGGGAGTGCTGACGATCGCGGTCAGGAGGTCGCTCCGTGACCGGTCCAGGGGCAGCTGGTCGACCTGCTCGTCGGTGATCGGGTTCATCGCTGGGGCTCCTGCGTCTCGTGGACTTCCTGGGCTTCGCGGACACCTCGGACGTGTCCGGGCGGCGTCGGTTCGTGACCGGTGACCTCGCGGAGCCGCGCGCGGGCCCGACTCAGTCGTTTGCGGACGACGACCGCGGACAACCCGAGCACCTCTGCGATCTCGCGGGGCTCCAGCTCCTCCCACGTCGCGAGCCGCAGCACCTCCCGGTCCCGCGCGGCGAGGTCCGCGATCCCGGCTGCGGCGTCGATCCGCGCGACGGCCGCATCGGCGTGGTCGGGCACGGCACCGGCGAGCTCCTGGCGGAGCGCGGTGGAGAGGTCGTCGCGGCGACGCGTTCCCCGGCGCTGGTTGGCCAGCGTGCGGCGGGCGACGCCGTACAACCAGAGCCTGGTCGCCGGCGGCTCGGGCACCTCGGGCAGGCGGCGCCACACGACGAGGAACACCTCGGCAGTCACGTCGGCGGCGTCGTCGGACGACGCGCGGCGCAGCGCGTAGCCGAGAACAGTGGAGAAGTGCTCGGCGTAGATCCGCCGGAAGCGGTCTTCGCGCATCGTGTCAGCCGGGTCGGCCCCGTGATGGCCCATGCCAGTCCCCTGTCCGGGAGGGGCGCCATCGTGACACAGCTCTTCGCCGGCGTAGCCCGTACCAGCGCACGGCGGCGTCGTACTCCGCGGGGCCGGACGGTCACGAACGCGCCCGTCGGCCAGAACGCGGTCCGGCCGGTCGTTCCGGCGTTGGCGCTCCAGGCGGAGCACGGCTTCACCGTGACGCCGTGGCACCTCTCCGGCACCTCGTCGCTCACGCCGACGCCGAGCCCTCAGGGCCCGGACCCGCACCGGGAGCGGGCCACCGGGTTCGACACCTGGAGCGCCGCCGGTGTCGAGTCGATGGTCGTCGTGCCGCGAGCGAGTACCCACCTGGAGTTCACCGACATCCCGCTCGTGCTGCCCGCCAGCCGCTACGGGCAGGCGCTCAGCAGCGTCTACACGCAGGCCTGGCTCGGCCACTACCTCAAGGGCGACACCGCCGCAGGCGCGCTGCTGCGCACCTCGTTCCGCTACCTCGAGCCGGCCGGCGGAGGGCGGTGGACGCCCGTGCAGCTGTCGCGCGGCGAGCTGCTGCTGAACGACTCCTACCCGCGGTCGTTGTCCGGGTAGTAGATCTCGCCGACGATGTCTCCGGGGCCTTGGAGGGGTTGGAATCTTCGGGTGCCGGTGGTGGTGACGAGGCGGCCGAGGCCGTGGGGTGTGGTCCACCGGTAGGTGCCGAGGCCGAGCTGGCGTAGCTGGTAGCCCTGGTGG
>NZ_QXGH01000026.1 GCF_003515065.1 Nocardioides immobilis | reverse complement strand
ACCGGAGCAGGTCAAGGAATGGATGGGCACCCCGGGCACCAGCGTGCTGGTGCGGCCGGTGATCGACCTCAACGGCCACCAGCCGGTCGACTCCTACGAGATCCCCGACCGGATCCGCCGCCAGGTCGAGCTGGCCGACCACCACTGCACGTACCCCTTCTGCACCAGGCCAGCCGAGCGCTGCGACCTCGACCACAACGTCCCCCACGCCCAGGGCGGACCGACGTGTCGGTGCAACCTGAACCCGAAGTGCCGAGGCCACCACCGGTACAAGACCTCAGGACTCGCGACCTGCCGAGTTCTCTCACCCGGCACCTACCTGTGGACCCTGCCCAGCGGGCTGTACCTGGTCGACCCCACCGGCACCTACGACCTCACACCCCGACCCGGCACCACCGCATGGCCAGCTGACCCGGCCGATCCACCCGACGAGTAGCCACCGAGCCCCGACACCCCGCCACCTGGTTCGACCGGCGGGGCTATCGGCATGCTCGCACGCTGCTCAGGGTGGCCCGTCGCCGACCGGGCCGGCGAGCTCGATCTCGCTGATCGCGGTGTAGTCCCGCCCGTCCGGACCCTCGCCCGGCCCGGTGACCTCGAGGATCCGCAGCTCGATGCTGGTCGTCTCGACGCCGCCGACCGGGACCGTCTGGACCGTCTGGGCGTCGCCGAGCTCCTGGGTCACCTCGGTGCCGTCGTCGAAGGCCCAGACGACGAGGGTGATCCGGCGGTTGCCGGCGTACCAGTCGTGCGGCGGGTCGGTCTTGGCGTAGCCGTTGATCAGGCCGACCTCGGTCACGGTGACCGGGTCGTCGAACGTGAAGGTGATGACCGAGCCCGTGCCGTCGCCCGACATCCGCCAGCTGGTGCGCGGGTCTCCGTCGAGCATGTTCGCGGCCTTGAAGGTGACCCGGTTGCCGTCCTCATCGGTGCTCGCCGACGCGGTGCCGGGGACGGCGATGTCGGCGGGCTCGAGGGCGGTGGTCGGACCGCCCTGCGGGCCGTTGCCCCGCCCGGAGCCGCGGCTGGCGTCGGCGTCGTCGTCCGAGGGGCCGAGCAGCAGCAGGCCACCGCCGAGGAGGGCGATCACCACGAGCGCGAGGACGGCGAACAGCCACGGGGTGGCCGACCGCCGACGCGGCGGGACGGCGCCGTACGACGCGGTGGCGAGGGGTGCCGCAGGGGCGCCGGCTGCGGGCGGCTGCACGGTGTCGGCGTACAGCGGGTAGCGCGCTGACGAGGGCGGCGGACCCGGGGGCGGAGGCGGCGGAGGAGCAGTGGGATCCGCCGGATCCAGCGGGGCGACCGCGGGGATCGCCGGAAACGCATCGGTCCGCACCGCGGTCGGGTAGTCGGGCTGGTGCCGCGGTGCGTCGACCGGGATCGACGGCACGCGGGCACCGCAGTTGGTGCAGTAGCGGCCCACACTCAGCTGGTGTCCGCAGTTCGTGCAGAACTTCATGACCTGATCCACGACCCCCCCTTTTAGCGTCGCGCCGTCGAGACTAACCCGAGGGCGCTGCCGTCGCCGCTTCGGCGGGACCCCTGCCCAGGAGTGGGGGGATCTGCCGGACTGCCTGGGCGAGCGCCCGCAGATCGGTCCCGTGCAGCGCCTGCGGCCCGTCGCAGAGCGCGACCTCCGGGTCCGGGTGGACGTCGACGATGATGCCGTCGGCACCGACTGCGATCGCCGCCCGGGACAGCGGCACGACCAGGTCCTTGCGGCCGGACGCGTGGGACGGATCCACGATGATCGGCAGGTGGCTCGTCGCCTGGACCACGGGGACCGCCGAGATGTCGAGGGTGTTGCGGGTCGCCGGCTCGAAGGTCCGGATGCCGCGCTCGCACAGCACGATGTCGAGGTTGCCGCGCTGGGCGACGTACTCCGCCGCCATCAGCCACTCCTCGATCGTCGCGGTCATGCCGCGCTTGAGCAGCACCGGCTTGCCGGACTCGCCGACGGCCTGCAGCAGGCCGAAGTTGGCCATGTTGCGGGTCCCGATCTGCAGCATGTCCGCCTGCTCGGCGACCTCGGCCACGTCGCGGGCGTCGACGACCTCGGTGACGATCGGCAGGCCGGTCGCCTCACCGACGGCGGCGAGGATGTCGAGGCCGCGGCGGCCGAGGCCCTGGAAGGCGTACGGCGAGGTCCGCGGCTTGTAGGCGCCTCCTCGCAGCAGCGACGCGCCCGCGGCCTTGGCCATGGTGGCTGCTTCGAGGGTCTGCTCGGGGGTCTCGACCGCGCACGGGCCGGCGATGAAGGTGAACGTCGCCGGGCCGACCGGGACCTGTCGGCCGGGCTTGCCGACCCAGATCGTCGACCGGGCGGGATGGTGCTGGCGGCTCACCAGCTTGTAGGGGTCGGAGATCCGGTGCACGGCCGCCACCCCGCGCAGCGTGCGCAGGTTCAGCCCGTGGAAGCTGTCGACGTCGCCGACCAGTCCGATGATCGTGCGGTCAACGCCCTGGGAGACGAAGGCGCTGCCACCGACCGCCTCGACCCTCTCGACGACGTGCGCAACGTCCTCAGGCGTTGCGTCCGGCGCCATGACTACGACCATGATCATCGAGAGTAGGCGCGGGCTACCGACCCGACGCGACGGGCCCGATCAACGAGACAGCGCGCGCCGCTTGACCTCCGCCTCCAAGTCCTCCAGGTCGTGCTGGAGCATCCGCCGGGTGCGGTCGTAGCTGAACCCGCCGAAGAAGTTCCAGGCGATCTTCTCCGCGACCGTCCGCTCGGTCGCGATCATGGTGGTCGTCATCGCGACCCGGGTGTGGTCCTGCTCGGTGCCCATCGGCGTCAGCCGGTACGACGTCCGCACCACGTCGTGCCCCAGCCGGGTGTCGATGACGGCCCGCCGAGGCGGCTCGCACTCGACCACGTGCAGCTCCTCCTCGCCGTGGTGGCCGAAGAGGGTCCGCTTCTCGTGCCACACCGTGCCGACGTCGTACGGCCCCTCGGTCAGCCGCTTGCTGTCGGACACGCTGCGGAAGATCTGATCGGCGTTGTCGACGTCGGTCAGCACGTCCCAGACCACCTGTGGTGGCGCCGGGAGAGTCGCGTTCAGGTAGATGATGTGACTGGCCATTGGGTGCCCTTTCCGCCCCCCAGATCTGCCCCCGCCCCTTCCATGGTCCTCCTGCGGCAGCGCGGACGCCAGAGGCAGATCTCAGACGACCAGGTGGGTGACCTCGGCCTCGATCCTGCGGCGCGGCAGCACCTCCACGGCGACCATCGCGGCCAGCACCATCGACCCGCCCACGACCATCCGGCCGGTGATCGACTCGCCGCCGAGCAGCACCGCGAAGAATGCCGCGAACACCGGCTCCATGCTCATGATGATGGCGCAGCGGGTCGGAGGCAGGTGGGCCTGCGCCCAGGTCTGGGCGAGCATCGCCGCCGCGCCGGCGACCAGGGCCATGTAGACCACCGAGACCCAGTCGGAGCCGCGCTCGGGGAGGACGACGCCGGGTGCTCCGGTGGTCAGCGCCGCGACCAGGCAGATGGCCGCGATGACGAGCACCTGGAGGATCGACATCCCGAGCGCGTCCGACGGCGTCGACCAGGCACCGAGACCGACGATGTGGCACGCGTAGAGGATCGCGGCGACGAGCGTGATCGCCTCGCCGTACCCGATCGAGAAGCCGTCGAGCGTGAGCACCCCGAGCCCGGCTGTGGCGAGAGCGACGGCGGCCCAGGTCAGCGCGTTGATCCGGGTGCGCAGTAGCCAGGCGGCGATGATCGGGGTGGCGACGACGTACAGGCCGGTGATGAATCCGCTCACGCTGGCGGGGGTGTGCGCGAGGCCGCTCGTCTGCAGGATCTGCGCGACGCCGTACACGCCGCCGAGCAGGAGCGCCCGCCGGCGGGTCTCCGGCGAGAGCCGGGCGATCGCGCGCGGCGCCACGAGCAGCATCGCGGCACCCGCGACCAGGAACCGCACCGCGAGGAAGTCGACGGTCGGCACCCGGTCGAGCAGGTCCTTGATGAGGAAGAACGTGCTGCCCCAGCTCGCGGTCATCGTCAGCAGCGCCACCGCGGCCAGCAGCGAGGTACGGCGATCGTTCACACGACGTAGAGAATGATCGTCGAGCCCTTCTCGGCCAGCTCGCCAGCCGGTGGGCTGGTGTTCCAGGCGACGTTGCCGTTGATGTAGATCTCGGCCCGCTCGACGTTGACCTCGAATCCGGCCGCCTCGAGATCGGCGACAGCGACCTCGGTCGCGCTGTAGCGCACAGCGGGGACCGCGATCAGCTCCGGCCCGTCGGACACCACGAACTCGACCTCGTCCCCCTTGAACAGGGTGCCGCCGGTCGGGTCGTGACTGATCACGTCGCCCTCGTCGACGGTGTCGCTGAACTCGTGGCCGACGACGGTCACGACCAGGCCGCGCGCCTCCAGCCTGGCCTTGGCCCGCTCGAAGCTCCTGCCGACCCAGTCGCCGACCTCGCGCGGCTTCCGGCCCAGGCTGACGACCAGGTCGACCACGGCGTTGACCGGCAGGTCGCGGGCCTTCTTCGAGCCGTAGGCCGGGTCGCTGCCGATGACCTGTCCCTTCGGCACGACCTCCGAGTAGGCCTCCTCGACCTTGCCGACCACCAGCTTGAGGTCGGTGAGGGCGTCGGTGGCCTCGTCGAGGGTCAGCAGCCGGAGCCTCGGGAGGTCGTGGACCTCCTCGCCGAGGGAGAGGGTGAGGGCGACCGCGTCGCCCGGCAGGATCCGGTCGCCCGGCCCGGGGTCGCTGGTGACGACGTCGCCCTCCTCGACGGACGTGGAGTAGACCGCGTCGTCGTACTCGACCTCGAGGCCGGCGTCCTCGATCCTCTGCTCCGCCTCCGCCTGGGAGAGCCCCACCACGCTGGGGGCGGTCGTGTAGCGGGCCCACCCGAACCAGTAGGCGCCGCCGCCGATGGCGGCGGCGACCAGCGCCGCGATGAGCAGCAGTACGACGCCGCGCCGGCCCCGCCGGGGACGCGGCTGAGGCGCGACGCCGGTCGCGGGACGCGGCGGCGACGGGGGAGTGCGCCTCGCCGGCGGCACGTGGCCCGTCTCGAGCCGGGTGGTGCCCTCGGGCGCCGAGGGGACGGTCTTGATCACCCGGGGCTCGGCGTCGGCCCAGAGCTCGCTGATCGGCTCCGGCATGGTGTCGTTGCCGCCCGAGCGGGCCACGGTGGGGAGCAGGTCCGCGACCAGCTCGTCGTCCTCGCGCACGCCCTCGTGCAGCGCGTGGGCGACCCGGTGTGCATGGTGGAGCAGCACGCCGGCGTCCGACGGCCGCAGCGACCGGTCGCGGGTCGTGGCCCGCGCGACCAGCGCGTCGACGTACGCCGGAAGGCCGGGCATCTCGGCCGACGGCGCCGGGACGTCCTCGTGGACGTGCTTGTAGGCGACGGCGATCGGGGTCTCGCCGGTGTGCGGCTTGTGACCGGTCAGCAGCTCGTAGAGGATCACGCCGGCTGCGTAGACGTCGGCGCGCGCGTCGGCCCTGCCGTCGACGACGAGCTCGGGTGCCAGGTAGGAGACGGTGCCGATCAGGACGCCGCCGGTCGCGGTGTGCTGCGTCTCGGCGTTGACCGCGCGTGCGAGCCCGAAGTCGGCGACCTTGATCCGGCCGTCGTCGGCGATCAGCACGTTCTCGGGCTTCACGTCGCGGTGGATCAGCCCGTTGCGGTGGGCCGAGGCCAGGGCGGACAGCACCGGGTCGAGGATCGCCAGCGCCCGCTCGGGCGACATCGGCGCCTCCTTGGCGATGGTGTCGCGCAGCGTGTGGCCGGGGACCAGCTCCATCGCCAGGTAGACGACCCCGTTGTCGTCGCCCTGGTCGTAGACGGCGACGACGTTCGGGTGCGACAGCCGGGCCGCCGCGCGGGCCTCGCGCACGAACCGGGCGGCGAACTCCTCGTCGCCCGAGGTGGCGTCACCGAGCCCGGCGTGCATGATCTTGATCGCCACGGCGCGGTCGAGCCGGACGTCGTGGGCCTCGTAGACCGACGCCATGCCACCGCGGGCGATCCGGTCGTCGATGCGGTAGCGGCCATCGAGCAACCGGCCGAGGTGGGGGTCTCTGTCACCGACGGCAGGGGATGCGGCGCCCCGCGGGCTGCGCCCGCGCGCATTCGTGTCCTCGTGCACAGCGACCCTCCTGTGCAGTCCTGTGTGCTCCGGCGGGGAAGATCCGGAGCCCACAGGATACGGGGGCGCCTTCGTGCGCCCCCGCAACCACGCCGGGGCTGGTACGGCGCCGCCGGGCTGGAATGATGGGCCGCATGAGCGAATCCGCACCTCGGCTGGCCGACCACGACCTGGCGACGCTCGTCGACGAATGGCTCGACTGGGACGCCGCCGGCGAGCTGCTGGGCGTGACCCCGGCGAAGGTGCGCACCATGGTCCGCGACCACCAGCTGGCGGCCGCCGTGCCCGCCGCGGGCCGCCCGCCGATGGTCCCGGCGCTGTTCATCGATGACGAGAAGCTGCCGGTCAAGGGCCTGCCGGGGCTGCTGACGCTGATGCACGACAACGGGTTCGACGACCGCGAGTGCATCGCCTGGATCTTCCTCGACGACGACCTGCCGGGCCGCCCGATCGACGCGCTGCGGGAGAACCGCGGCAGTGAGGTCAAGCGCCGCGCCCAGGCGCTGGCGCTCTGAGGGCAGCCGCGTGGCCTTCTCGGGAGTCAGCACACGCACGAAGGGCCTGATCTCCACGGTCCTGGTCGCCGTGCTCACCGCGGCGGTCTGGTACCTCCAGGGCGGCACCGGCGACGGCGACGACAGCGCGGAGGATCCGGCATCACCCGCGCCGTCGTACTCCTCGACGGCGACGACGGACGATCCGGAGCCGGCCGAGATGCCGGCGACCGACGACCTCAGCGGCCTGCCGTACGTCCCGCTCGCCGACCTGCCGCCCGAGGCCGCCGCCACCGTGACGCTCATCGACGAGGGCGGTCCGTTCCCCTACGACAAGGACGGGAGCATCTTCGGCAACTACGAGGGGTTGCTTCCGGACCGCGAAGACGGCTATTACGAGGAGTACACAGTGGAGACGCCGGGGTCGGACGACCGTGGTGCCCGCCGGATCGTCGGCGGCGCCGACGGCGAGCTCTACTGGACCGAGGACCACTACGAGTCGTTCGAGGTGATCTGGAGATGACCCAGACAGTTGCGAGGCGGGCATGAGCGGCCTGGCCGCGGTGCTTGCCGGCCGGCACGACGCCGGCGTCCACCTCTGGCACAACGCCCTGCACGTCCCCGACATCCAGCACGCGGTCGAGCACGCGGGCTGGCAGTTCGGGTACGTCGACGGCGTCGCGCTGGAGAGCAAGAAGGAGGTCCTCGGCGCCATCGGCGCCGCACTCGATTTCCCTGAGCACTACGGCGGCAACCTGGACGCGCTCCGCGACTGCCTCCGTGACCTCTCCAAGCCCACCGTCCTGCTCTGGGACGGCTGGGGGAGCCTGGCCCGCGCCGAGCCGAAGGCGTTCGAGAAGCTCTGCCGGGTGCTCGGGGGGCGCGACGACGCGTCGTTCGAGGTGCTCCTGCGGGGCCCCGGCCCCACCGACGGGCTCGAGTCGCTGGACTGAGGCCGCGTCCTACAGGACGCGGCGGGTGGCGGCGGCCGCCAGCCCCTCGAGCACGGCGCACGCGTGCTCGTCGAGACCGACGGCGGTCCGGGCATCGCTGAGCGCCGTGAGCGCCCGCTGGGTGAGCTCGTCGATCATCGCCTCGACCTGCGCGTGCGCGCCCGAGCGGTCGATGATGCCGCGCAGCTCGGCGACCTCGTCGGCGGTCACAGGCGTGCCGAGTGCCGCGTCGAGCCGCGCGGCCTCGTCCGTCGGAGCGGTGGCGAGCGCCAGCGCGACCAGGACGGTGCGCTTGCCCTCGACCAGGTCGTCGCCCGCGGGCTTGCCCGTCGTCGCCGGGTCGCCGAAGACACCGAGCAGGTCGTCGCGGAGCTGGAACGCCTCGCCGAGCGGGAGGCCGTAGCCCGAGAGCGCAGTGAGGGCCTCCTGCGGAGCGCCGGCGAGGGCGGCACCGACGTGGAGCGGCCGCTCGATGGAGTACTTCGCCGACTTGTAGCGCAGGACCGTCATCGCCGCGTCGACCGTCGCCCGTCCCCGGGCCTGCACCGACACGTCGAGGAACTGGCCCGCGATCACCTCCGACCGGCAGGCATCGAGCACCTCGAGGGCCGGACCGATCCGGTCCCACGGCATGCCGCACCGGCGGAGCAGCTCGTCGGACCACGAGAGCAGGAGGTCGCCGAGCAGGATCGCCGCGGCGGCGCCGTACTGCTCCGGGTCGCCGGGCCAGGACTGCTCACGATGGAGGGCGGCGAAGCCGCGGTGGGTGGCCGGCCGGCCGCGCCGGGTGTCGGACGCGTCCATCAGGTCGTCGTGGACGAGGGCGCTGGCGTGGAGGAGCTCCAGGGAGGCAGCAGCACGCAGGACGGCGCAGTCGTCGTACTCCTCCCGCGCGGCAGCGCGGAAGCCCCAGTACGAGAAGGCGGCGCGGAACCGCTTGCCGCCGGTGACCGCGGCTCGTGCCTCGGCGACCAGCCGGGCGGCGTCGTCGCCGAGCGGGGCGAGCCGGCCGGCCTGCTCGTCGAGGAAGTCGTCGATCGTCGTCTGGAGGTCGGCGCGGAACCGCTCCTGGTCCTCCTGGTCCCACGCCTGGCCGGTCACGGCACCGACTCTAGAGATGGGTCACAGTGCGGTGGCGATCGCCCCCGACGAGCTCGCGCCGCCTACACTCCGGCACATGACTACCGGTCGTGGCCGTGCTCTCGGCGACATCATCCGCGAGGGTGAGCGCTCCTTCTCGTTCGAGTTCTTCCCGCCCAAGGACGAGGCGGGTGAGGAGCAGCTCTGGAAGGCCATCCGCGCGCTCGAGCCCTACCGCCCGACCTTCGTCTCCGTGACGTACGGCGCCGGCGGCAGCACGCGCGACAAGACGGTCGCCATCACCGGGCGGATCGCCCGCGAGACCTCGTTGGTGCCGATGGCGCACCTGACCTGCGTCGGCCACACCCGTGCGGAGCTCGAGGCCATCCTCGATGCGTACGTCGCCGAGGGCGTCTACCACGTGATGGCGCTGCGCGGCGACCCGCAGGAGGGGCCGCGGGCCGAGTGGACGCCGACCGAAGGCGGCCTCAACTACGCCCTCGACCTCGTCGAGCTGGCGCGCAGCCGGGGCGACTTCCGCATCGGCGTTGCGGCCTTCCCCGAGGGCCACCCGAGCGCCGAGTCGCTCGACGTCGACGCCGACCGGCTGGTCGCGAAGGCCCACGCGGGCGCGGAGTTCGCCGTCACCCAGATGTTCTTCCGTGCCGAGGACTACTTCGGCCTCGTCGAGCGGGTGCGGGCCCGCGGCGTCGACATGCCGATCCTGCCCGGGATCATGCCGATCCTGAACCTCAACGCCATCCGGCGCCAGGGCGAGCTGATCGGGACGTCGGTGCCCGACGAGATCGTCGAGCGGATCACCGCAGCCGGGCCCGACCCGGACGCCGTGCGCTCCGAGGGCATCAAGCTGGCCGCCGAGCTGTGCGAGGAGCTGCTTGCCGGGGGCGCGCCCGGCCTGCACTTCTACACGCTCAACCGGTCCAAGGCGACGCTGGAGATCTTCGAGGCGCTCCGCATCACCGTCTGAGCGGCTACTTCGCCGGCCCGATCGCCTGCGCGACCAGCGCAGCCGACTGCGCCACGAACGGCACGCCCGCCCCGGGTGCTGCATGGGCGCCCGCGGCGTAGACGCCCTCGATCGGCGTGGTGGGGCCGAGCCGCCAGCGGACCGTGTTCTTGCCCTGCCAGAGGACGCCGCAGGGCGACCCGTTCCACCGCTCGACGAGCTCGCGCGGCGAGAGGTCGACGCGGGTGACGACCTGCTCGCGGATGTCGATGCGGTGGCGGGCGAGCGCGTCGAGGATGTCCTCCGCGAGCTTGCCCCGACCGTGCACGGTCCAGGCGGTGCCGCCGTCGGGCGCCGTACCGCCGGTGCGGATGATGATCAGCGGATCGGAGTGGAAGACCACCTCGGCCGGCAGGTCGGGCACGTCGCCGACGAGGCCGACGTGGGCGACCACCGGAGGGAGCGCCGGCATCGTGCGCTCGACGACGGGTGCCAGGGCCGGCAGCCGGCGCGGGTCCACGGCAACGACCACCGCGTCGACGTCGATCTCACCGGTCTCGACCGACACCGCGGCCACCCGCCCGTTGCGGACGACGAGGTCGCGGGCAGCGGTCCCGGTGAGCACCGTGACGCCGCGGGTCTCCAGCCGAGCGGTCAGCAGCTCGACGAGCCGGGCCATTCCGCCGGGGATGGTCCATGCTCCGAAGCTCTGCTCGAGGTAGTTGGAGACGCCCACCCACGCGGGCACGTTGCGCAGGTCGTGCCCCTCGGCCACGGTGCGGTGACCGGCGACCAGGCCCAGCCGGTCGTCGCGGAAGTCGCGCCGCAGCCGCTTGTGCAGCGTCTCGCGGGTGGTGAACAGCGAGTGGAGGTCCTTCGGTACGTCGCGCGGGTCCCACGGCGCCTCGACGTAGTGCTTGCGCAGGACCTCCCAGACCGGCGCGTAGGTGTCGACGTGGCGGACCCATTCCTCGCCGAGCCCGGGGCCGAGCTCGTCGAAGGCCGCGATCTGGGCGGCACGGGAGCCGCCGGGCACCCGCACCGACGTGCGGTCCTCGAACCGGTGCTCGGTGATCACCTCGAGCGGCTCCAGCTCGCCGCCGAGCTCGGCCTCGAGGGGACGTCCGGACTTGCGGAAGAGGTCGCGCAGCGCCGCTGGCACGAGCGTCGACGTCGCCGAGCCGTCCCAGGTGTAGCCGTCCTCGCTGACCGCGCCGAGGGCACCGCCCAGGGTGGGGGAGGCCTCGACGAGGACGACCTGGTGCCCGGCCTTCGCGAGACGGGCAGCGGACGCCAGCCCGGCCAGCCCGCCGCCGATGACGACGATCCTCATCCCGCGTGTCCCGCTGCCTTCGCTACTCGACGTCGATCGGCACGGCGCCGGTGAGGAGCAGGAGCTCGTCGTACGTCGTCGAGAACACGGCTGCTGGGTGTCCTGCTGCGGCCCACACGACGTCGTACCGCTGAAGCCAGGAGTCGAGGTACGTCGGCAACGGCGCCGGGTGGCCGAGCGGCGACACTCCGCCGATCGCCTGACCCGTGTGCTTGCGGACGAAGTCCGGTGTCGCCCTGCGCAGCCTGGTGGCGCCGACGCCTGCCGCGGTCTTCGCGGTGTCGACGCGGTGCGCCCCCGAGGTCAGCACCAGGACCGGGGACTCGTCGGCGTCGAAGAGGAGGCTGTTGGCGATCGCACCGACCTCGCAGCCGAGCGCTTCGGCCGCAAGTGCGGCGGTGTGGGCGGCATCGGGCAGAATGACGATCTCGCCAGCTCCGCCACGTCGGGCGTGCTCGGCGCGGAACCGGCTGATCGAGAGATGGTCGGCCGACATGAGAGTGACCCTAGGGCACGCGCCGACCTGGCGCTGCTGGGGTAGGGGAGGAGCACGGATGGGCAAGCGACCGGCTTCGGTCGACCTGGCGTCGTGGCTGCTGTGGATCCAGGTGGTCGCAGGTCTGGTGATGTCGATCCTGGTCGTGGTCTTCCGCGAGGACCTCGAGGAGGTCTGGTCGCCCGGCCGGAGCGGTGACAGCACCGTGCAGCAGCTGGAGTTCGTCCCGGTCATCCTGGTGCTCTACGGCGTCATCGCGATCACTGCGCTGACCCTCGTCCCGATGATGCGCGCGGGCCACAACTGGGCCCGGCACGCGCTCGCCCTGATCTCGGCCGGCATCCTGCTCGCGACCCTCGCGACGGTGCGCACGATGCCGCCGCCGCTCTTCCGCGGGCTGATCATCGCCGCAGCCGTCGTCGCCGCGGTCACCCTCGTGTTCCTCTGGCACCCCGACTCACGGCGTCACTGCCGGGTGCCGGACGAGACCGACACTGCCGAAGCACGCAGCTGACCCTTGACCCCGTGTCGGGGGAGAGGTGTACCTTGGTCGTGTTCGAACAGATGTTCGAACACGACCGGCGGGGGCGACCTCGACCCCCGCCTCCGCCGGTCCTTTCGAAGCACGGACCGAGGAGTCAGTCATGGTCAGCGAGCGGCACCTTTCCCAGCACCCCGATCACCTGCCCGCCACCACCCACTCCTACCTGCTCCGTGCGGCGGAATCCCTGAGCGAGGCCGTCGCGGCTCGTGACGTCCCGGAGCGCTACGCCTGCGCCCACGTCGCCGCGCTGCGCGCGGCTGCCGCGTTGCTCGCCGCCCGGGCGCGTCCGGCGCCGGCCCGCGGCCGCCGCCAGAAGAACGCCTGGGTGCTGCTGACCGAGGTCGCGCCCGAGCTGGGGGAGTGGGCGGCGTTCTTCGCTGCGGGCGCGGCGAAGCGCGCCGCGGCAGAGTCCGGGTCGACCCGCGCCGTCACCGATCGCGAGGCCGACGACCTGGTCCGCGACGCCGACCGGTTCCTCGCCGTCATCGAGCAGGCCCTCGGCCTGACGCCGCACCTCCCGCTCGGCGACCAGCTCGCCGGGCGCGCCGCCGGCTGAGGGCGCGCGCCGACCGGAGCCGCCGAGGGCGTGTGCGTGTCCTAGTGTTGCCGTCATGGTCTCCCGTGAGCGGCCCGGGGAGCGTCCGGGCTCGGTGCGCACCGCCGTGGTCTGGGACGCGCTCGGCCCGGTGCTGTCCTCCGCGCCGTGCGACGTCGTCGACATCGGCGGCGGCACCGGGGGATTCGCGGTCCGGGTCGCTCAGGCCGGCCACCGGGTCACCGTCGTCGACCCGAGTCCCGATGCCCTCGCCGCGCTCGGCCGCCGGGCGCGTGAGGTCGGGGTCGAGGTCGCCGGCCACCAGGGCGACGTGTCCGGGCTGCTCGACGTGGTCGGCGCCGACAGCGCCGACGTCGTCCTCTGCCACGGCCTGCTGGAGGTCGTCGACGCCGGTGAGGCGCTCGCGACCATCAGGAAGGTGCTGCGGCCCGGAGGGACCGCCAGCATCCTGGTCGCCCAGCGGCATGCCGCCGTCGTCGCGCGAGCAATGGCCGGCCACCTCCACCAGGCGCTGGCGCTGCTCGACGGCGACGAGCAGACGGAGCGGAGCACCGGGCGGTCCACGCGTCCGACCCGGCGGTTCACCGCTGCCGAGATCACGGCCCTGGTCGAGCAGGCCGGCTTCGCCGTCGCGGCCGTCCACGCCGTACGGGTGTTCACCGATCTGGTCCCGGGCTCGCTGCTCGACCAGGAGGCCGGGGCCGCCGCGGCGCTCGCTGACCTCGAGCGCGCTGTCGCGGAGCGCCCGGAGTACCTCCCGCTCGCCACGCAGATCCACCTGCTCGCGACCTAGGCCCAGCCCGCCCCACCCCGGTCGGCCGGCACCATGAGTGCGCCGCCGCACCTGCTCCACGTCGACATGGACGCGTTCTACGCGTCGGTGGCGATCCGCGACCGGCCCGACCTGCAGGACGTCCCGGTCGTGGTCGGTGGTGGGCACCGGAGCGTGGTTCTCTCGGCCAACTACCCGGCGCGACGCTACGGCATCCGATCGGGCATGTCCGGGGTGGAGGCGCGACGCCTCTGTCCCCGGCTCGTGGAGGTTCCGCCGGACTTCGACGTGCTGCGCCCGGTGTCGAAGGCGATCATGGAGACCTTCCGGACCTTCACGCCCGTGGTCGAGGTGATGTCCCTCGACGAGGCGTTCCTCGACGTGCGCGGCGCCGCGCGGCTCTTCGGGCCGCCGGAGGTGATCGCCGAACGGATCCGTTCCCGGGTCCGTGCCGAGCACGGGATCACCTGCTCCGTCGGCATCGCCGCCGCGATCTCCGTGGCGAAGCTCGCGAGCCGTCGGGCGAAGCCCGACGGCGTGCTGGCGATCCCGCCCGAGCGGTTCGTCGCGATCGTCCACCCGCTGGACGTCGGTGAGCTGTACGGCGTCGGCGAGGCAACCCGGCAGCGGCTGCACCGGCTCGGCCTGATCACCGTCGGCGACGTCGCCCGGATCCCCGTCACCGAGCTGCGGCGGATGGTCGGTGGCCATCTTGGCGGTCACCTGCACGCGCTGGCGTGGGGTGCGGACCGGAGCGAGCTCTCACCCGGCGGGGCCGGCACCTTCGGCTTCGGCGAGGGGGTGCCGGAGGGCAGCATGGGCGCACAGCACACGCTCGGGGCCGATACCCGCGACCGTGAGCAGCTCGCGCGCGAGCTGCTCCGCCTCTCTGCCCGGGTCGCGGCGCGACTCCGGGCAGCGGACAAGGTCGGCCGCACGGTGGCGATCACCATCCGGTGGAGCGACTTCCGGACGATCTCCCGTTCGCGGACGCTCCCGGAGCCGACCGACGTCACCCACGACGTCTACCAGGCGGCACTCCTGCTCCTCGATGCCGTGTTCCCGCTCCGGCTCGCGGTGCGGCTGGTCGGAGTCCGCGTCGAGGGACTGCGGCCGCGCCGCGACCTCGGCGGCCGGCAGCTGGCCATCGGAGAGCCCGACCCCGGGTGGCCCGACGCCGACCGGGCCGTCGACCGGGCGACGGCGCGCTTCGGATCGTCCGCAGTCCGTCGCGGGAGTCTCCTGTGACCCGGCTTGCGTCCGGCGAATCCGACGTCTGGTCCATCCGGATGGTGGGTATGCATCCGTTCGCCCACACCTTGAGGAATTGCCCTGGTCGGCCTACCGGTCGGCGCGGCGGCTGCCTACACTTAAGGTTCAGACCATCGACGTGACCTGCGTCGACCGCACGCGTGGAGGATCCGGTGCCACTCTCCGAAGAGGAGCTGCGACTGCTCGAGCAGATGGAGCGCGCGCTCGTCGAAGAGGACCCGAAGCTCGCCTCCACGCTCCGTGGCACCACGCTGCGGCAGGCCGCCCGCCGTCGGGCGTTGCTCGCCGGCTTCGTGTTCGCCGTCGGCATCGCCGTGCTGATGGGCGGCGCGATCAGCGGCTGGTGGCAGATCGGGATCGTCGGCTTCGTGATCATGCTCGGCTCGGCCACCATCGGGCTCAGCGCGGTCAAGGGTCAGCAGGCGGCGGGCTCCGAGGCGATGACCACGGCCCACCCGTCGGGTTTCGGCGTCATCGACGGCGGCCGCTCCCACACCCGCCGCCCCCGGCGGACCAAGACGTCCGGCGGCTCCTTCATGGAGCGCGTCGAGGAGCGCTGGCGCCGCCGCAAGAACCGGGGATTCTGAATCAGACTGCGCGAGCGTGTCGCGGACGGTGCTTGCCGCCCGGTCCATCGCTTCGCTCGGACCAGGGGCTGCGCACCGTGCGGCTTCGCCGCCGCGCGCCACGCTGCCGCGCACGCAGTTGACGTAGTCAGGGGTTGCGGCTGGCTGGCGTCTCGCTGTCGGCCTAGACCTCGACGAACTCGTCGCGCCCAGCTGCCGCCGGCGCTGGGCGCTGCCACACCGTGCGGGGGAGCCACCGGGCCCGGATGGCCACGCTCCGGGCGACGCCGGCCTCGAGTGACGCGCAACAGGTGAGGGCGTCGTCGGCGAGGCCGGCTGCCGCCGGGACCGCCGAGCCCGGTCGCGCGTAGCGGGCGACCTCGAGCGCGGCGACGAGTCGCTCCAGTGCCGAGGCGGCGTCGGGGTCCGCGGCAGGCCCCGTGCGCGGGCGCTCGGGACGGTCGGTGTCGGACCGGTCGCCGAGGTGGTCGACGACGACGCGTCCGACCTCCTGCGGTGAACGACCGGTCGGCCACGGGACGGCGAGGTCGAGAGCGGTCGTCCTCAGCTCGTCCCACAGGTCCTCCGTCGTCCCGGCCAGTCGGCGCTTGCGCGCACGCCGACGGAGCAGACGGGGCGCCATCGCGAGCGCGCCGATGACGGCCAGCACCAGTACGACGACAGCGACCCGCAGGAGCACCACGACCCAGTCGATGCCCTCCTCCGTCTCCTTGTTGTCGTCGGCCTGCTGGTCCTCCGGGGCGACCGTGGTCGTGACCTCGGTCGCCTCCTCGGTGAGGCTCCGGCTCGGGCCGCTCGACGTGGTGTTGCTGGTGGTCTCGACCGGCTCGGGCAGGTCCACCTCGACCGTCGAGTAGTCGGGGAGCAACCGCTCGTCCGCGCGGCGCTGGGGAGTCGGCTCGAACATCACCCACCCGGCGCCCTCGAAGTAGAGCTCCACCCACGCGTGCAAGTCGTGGGAGCTGTACTCGAAGTCGCCGTTGCCGAGGTCGGTCGGCTCGAGGAAGCCGACCGCCACTCGGGCCGGGATGCCGACCATCCGGGCCATGATGGCCATCGCCGAGGCGAACTGCTCGCAGTAGCCGGTCCGGCCGCCTTCCGCCTCCCTGTCGAGGAACGTCTCGAACGCGTCGCCGCCGATGCCGGACGGTGCCTTCTTCAGGCTGTACTTGAACCCACCGGTCTCGCGGAACCAGTCCTGCAGCCGCAGCGCGGCCTCGTAGTCCGACGCCGTGCCGCTGATCGCGGTGACGGCCTGGCTCCGCACGATCGGCGGCAGGCCCCCGGGCACCTCCAGGAACTCGTCCGCGACGGCGTCGGGCGCTGCGTCCCCGAAGAAGTCCCCCTCCACCCCGTAGTCGAGGTCGATGCCCCGAGCGGACCACTCGAGGTCCTCGGTCGACAGGTCGTCGGGCTTCGCGAGGAAGTCCATGGTGTCCACGTCGTACCGCCAGTCGCCCTCGGCAACCACCGACGAGGCCGGGAACGGGGTCGGCAACCAGTAGGAGTCGAAGGTGTCGGTCGCCTCGAACTCGTAGAAGTACTCGCTGAACGGAACGGCGGAGGACAGGCCCTCCGGCTGGGGCAGGTCACCGGAGGCCGTGTTCTCGTCATCGACCCCGCGGTCGCCACTGCTCCACTCCTCCCCGGTGAACCGGTTGAGCACGGCGACGCGGAGGTACGCCGGCGACGGGTCGTCGGTGCGGAACCGGATCAGCGGGATGTCCTCGTCGCGCTCGAGGTCCTTGCGCAGGTCGGCGCGGGGGTTGTGGATCTGGATGTCGTCGTCGCCGTCGCCGGGTCCGAGTCCGAACACGTCGAGGTCCAGCACCGGCACGAACGGCGGGAGCAGTACGGCGCACACCGTCGCCGTCACGCCGATCCGGCCCGCGCCGACGCGCACGGCGTCGGCCACCGGGTTCGTCTCGGTCCACGGGTTGGCCTCGTCGGGCCCGAGCGGCCGGCCCCACTTGAGCAGGTGGTCGCGGTTGTCGAGGTGGAGCAGGGTGAGGAAGCCCGCGGAGGCGAGGAGGAACGCCACGAGCCCGGGTCCGGACTGGACCAGGCCGGCGGGGACGGAGTAGACCGCGAGCAGGGCGAGGCCCGCAACCGGGACCCGCCGCAGCGTGCACGCGAGGAAGTCGACGAGCAGCAGGAAGAAGACGCCACCCATCAGCAGCAGCGGGGCCACCGACGGCACGTTGGCCTGGATCGGTGCTGCGTAGGTGCGCGCGGACTCCATCGCGAGCTCGAGCGTGTCGGCGATCTGGGTGCCGGCCGAGCCGACCGGCAGCGGGCTGCCGCCCAGCTCGCCGCTGACCATCGCCACGGCCAGGAGCGTCTGCACGACGATGGTCAGCACTGCCGGGCTTCCGAGCCACCGCAGCAGCGCGCCGGCCGCGCCGATGACGAGCGCGGTGACTGCCAGCGGCGCGAGGTAGGACCCGGAGTCGGTGAGGAAGCCCCGCCACGCCATCAGCGCAGCCCACGTCGTGCCCGCCGCGATCAGCGAGTACAGCAGGGCGTAGCCGAAGGCGTGCCCGCCCTTCATCGGTTGCCCCGTGCGCTCGCGAGGCCGGCTGCCGCGGCTGCTCGCCCGGAGGCGCGGCCGAGGTCGCGCCAGGCCGCGTCCAGCCGGTCGCGGGGACCGAGCGTGACTGTGCGCCAGCCCAGGTCGGAGACCGACGGAGGCGGCGTGGTCCGCGCCTGCGCGACGCGTCCGGTCCACTGCTCGACGTCGAGCACCATCGCCAGGGCCGTGCCGGCGTCGTGCCGGACCTGGCGGAGCGCGACGGTGTCGGTCTGCTCGACGCCGCCGAGCACCGCGACCACCAGGCCGCCCCGGGTCTGGTCGCCGGTCCAGCCGACATCGATGACGGGGTGCTGGGTGGTCGACACGAGGGCGAGCCGCTCGAGGACGGCCGTCGAGGTCTCGTCGGCACCGGTGCCGTCCGCCAGCACCAGGCGTACGGCGTACCCGTGCTGGTCGAGGTGGAGCACCAAGGAGGCAGCGGCCACCACGGCGAACTCGAAGCTGGACCCGAGGCCCTGCCCGCGGTGGGAGCGCAGCCGGTTGTCGAGGAGCACCGTCGCCCGCGCCTCCCACGGCTGCTCCTCGCGGCGGACCATCAGGTCGCCCATCCGCGCGGAGCTGCGCCAGTGGACCCGGCGCAGCTCGTCACCCCGTCGGTACTCACGCACGCTGACGTCCTCGGCCGACCCGGCGGCGAAGGCCTGCGGTCGGTGCTCGCCCGACCCGCTCCATCCGCCCATCACCGGGATCGGGGGGAGGGCGACCGTGCGCGGCGTGACGACGAGCGGCACGGTGCCGGGAACCATGCGGCGCAGCTCGATGAGGCCGAACGGGTCGGCGATGCGGATCGTGAGCGGCCCGATCTCGAAGCGACCGCGCACGTCGGAGCGGACCTGGTAGCTCACCCTGCGCTGCCACTGCCGGGCGACACCCTGCAGCACGAACCGGGGGCGGGTGCCCAGCGCATAGGGGACCTGGTCCTCGACCAGGATCGCGCCGGCGGTCGACCGGCCCGCGTTCGCGAGGTCGAGGTCGATCCGGGCCGGCTGCCCGGCCGAGACCAGGCGCGGGTGCACCGCGCGGGCGACCGTCAGCGCATACCGCCGGCGCCCGATGACGAACGCCGCGATCAGGGGGAGCGTGACGACGAGGACGCCGATCCTCGTCAGCGTCGTCTGGCCCAGGAGCACGGCGCAGCCGATCGCGGTGAGGCCCGCTGCCAGGAAAGCCCGGCCGCGGAGTGTCAGTCCCGCCAGCCCGTCGCGCATTTCCTTGCCTACCGTCGCGCCATGTCGGCCGTCAGGAACGGATCTCGGGGACCGGCACCTGCGCCACGATCGCCTCCAGGATGGCGCTGATGCTGCGACCGCCGACCGCAGCCTCGGCGCTCGGCAGCAGCCGGTGGGCGAGCACGGGGTGGACGAGGGCGCGGACGTCGTCGGGCAGGACGTAGTCGCGCTGGTGCAGAGCCGCGAACGCCTTCGCAGCCCGCACCAGGTGGAGGGTCGCCCGCGGCGAGGCGCCCAGCAGCAGGTCGGGGCTCTCGCGCGTCGCCGCGGTCAGCGAGACGGCGTACCGCTGCACGGCCTCGGACACGTGGACCTGGCCGACGATCCCGCACAGCTTGCGGAGCTCGGCACCGTCGGTCACCGGCTCGAGGTCGTCGAGCGGGTTGAGCTCGGTGTGCGAGTTGAGCATGGCGATCTCGGCCGCCGGCACCGGGTAGCCGATCGAGACCCGGGCCATGAACCGGTCGCGCTGCGCCTCGGGCAGCGAGTAGGTGCCCTCCATCTCGACCGGGTTCTGGGTCGCGATCACCATGAACGGCGGGTCGAGGTGGTAGGTGACGTTGTCGACCGTCACCTGCTGCTCCTCCATGCACTCCAGCAGCGCCGACTGGGTCTTGGGGGAGGCACGGTTGATCTCGTCGCCGATCACGATGTTGGCGAAGACGCCGCCGGGCCGGAACTCGAACTCGCGGGTCTGCTGGTTGTAGACCGAGACGCCGGTGATGTCGGACGGCAGCAGGTCCGGCGTGAACTGGATCCGGCGCACCGTCGAGTCGATGCTGCGGGCGAGCGCCTTGCTCAGCATCGTCTTGCCGACACCCGGGACGTCCTCGAGCAGCAGGTGGCCCTCGGCGAGCAGCACGACCAGCGAGGCGGAGACGACCTCGCTCTTGCCCTCGATGACGCGCTCGATGTTCGCGCGGATCCGGCCGGCCACGCGGGCGACGGTCGCGACGTCGGCACCGGTGGGGTGCTGCAGCTGCTCGGTGGTCGGCGACTCCACGTCTCGGTCTCCTGTCTCTGGCGCGCATCGCGCGCGCCCGTCCAGCCTAAAGCCCGGGGTAGGGGAAAGGTACGGCGCCGGAGCAACCTAACCCCTCCCACGACGCCTGAGGTCACGGAGCGGTCACGCGTTCGCATCGACACGTCCGGCTCGCGCTCCCCACCCTCCTCCCCACCCTCCTCCCCACTCTCCTCCCCACCCTCCTCCACCGCGCTCCACCGCCTCTGGCCTGCGCAAACGCCTGCAGACGCGCAGAAACACGGACCGAAGGTGGTTGACGGTGGGGGAAAGTGGAGTAGTGTGGGGGAAAGTGGAGGAAGCAGGAGGTGCCCGATGCTCTTCATGGGCACCTACACCCCGAAGCTCGATGACAAGGGGCGGCTCTTCCTCCCGGCGAAGTTCAGGGATCGACTGTCGGAGGGGCTCGTGGTGACGCAGGGTCAGGAGAACTGCCTCGTCGTCTGGCCCTCGGACGTGTTCGCGGAGGAGGCCGAGCGCGCCGCCGCCCGGCCGATGACCAACCGGGCCGCACGCCGTTACGCACGGGTGCTGTTCGCCGGCGGCGATGAGGGCACGCCGGACAAGCAGGGCCGGATCGGCATCCCGGCCCACCTGCGGGACTACGCCGGACTCGAGCGCGACGTCGTGGTGATCGGCGTCCGCGACCGACTGGAGATCTGGAACCCCGAGCGCTGGCGGGAGTTCCAGGAGGACGCGATGGGCGACTTCGTCGACCTCGACGAGGACGACGACTGATCCCGACGGTCAAGCGCCGTGGTCAGCCCGATCCAGCACAACCGCACCACAACTCGATAGCGATCCGCAGGACGAGGTCTCTGGCCCGCTCCCGCAGCCTTCTGGGGCACCTTCCCCGGCACCAGACGGCACCCGGGAGCGGGCGGGGGACCTGGCTCTGCGGATCGTTCAACATCAGGGGGTCGAATTCCGATGAGCGTGATGGGCAGCGAACCACGGGTTCGCGAGCGGGCCCTCGAGGCCGTGGAGCTGATGGCGTTCTCGGCCGGGGTCTCCCTCCTGGTCTTCCTGGTCATCCTGCTCGGCTTCTGGCTGGGACGCTGAGGGCCGTACGGCGATGACGACTCCCCGACACGACCCAGTCCTCCTCGACCGGGTCGTGGCGCTCCTGACTCCTTCGCTCGACCACACCGACGCGGTGCTGGTCGACGCCACCCTCGGCCTCGGTGGCCACAGCGAGGCGGTGCTCGCGCGGTGCGAGCTGGCCCGGGTGGTCGGCATCGACCGCGACCCGCGCGCGCTCGAGCTGAGCCGCGAGCGGCTGGCGCCGTACGGCGACCGCTTCACCGCGGTCCACGCGGTCTACGACGAGATCCCCGACGTGCTCGCCGACCTGGGCCTGGCCGAGGTGGACGCGGTGCTCTTCGACCTCGGTGTCTCCTCGATGCAGCTGGACCTGCCGGAGCGGGGCTTCGCGTACGCCGTCGACGCGCCCCTCGACATGCGGATGGACCCGTCCCACACAGCGAGCGGCCCGACCGCGGCCGACGTCCTCAACACCTACGAGCCGGCCGACCTGCTCCGCGTGCTCCGGGAGTACGGCGAGGAGCGGCACGCCAAGCGCATCGTCGCCGCGATCGTGCGGGAGCGGGCCCGGGAGCCGTTCACGAGCTCCGGCCGGCTGGTCGCCCTGCTGTACGACGCCATCCCGGCCCCCGCCCGCCGTACCGGAGGACACCCGGCCAAGCGCACCTTCCAGGCGCTGCGGATGGAGGTCAACGACGAGCTGCGGGTGCTCGAGCGGGCGATCCCGGCCGCGATCGACGCGATCGGCGTCGGTGGCCGGGTGGTCGTCGAGTCCTACCACTCGCTCGAGGACCGCGTGGTCAAGCGGGCCTTCACCGCCGCTTCCAAGAGCCACGTGCCGGAGGACCTGCCGTTCGTGCCCGAGGGGCACGAGCCGGCGCTCCGGCTGGTGACCCGCGGCGCCGAGCAGGCGAACGCCGACGAGATCGCCCTCAACCCGCGGGCGGCGTCCGTCCGACTGCGCGCCATCGAACGTGTCCGACCCCGCGAAGGAGCGGCGTAGAGATGAGCAGCACCGCACCCCAGCTCCGGTCCCGGCTTCCGAGGATCGCCGAGGTCGCCGTCCAGCGCGCCCGGCTCACCGTGGTCCCGCGCCCCCGGACCCGACCGCGCGCCCCACGCGTGCCGTTCGTGACCCTGGTCACCGTGATCATGCTCGGCGGGGTGATCGGGCTGCTGCTCTTCAACACGTCGATGCAGCAGGCGTCCTTCCGGGCGACCGCGCTCGAGCAGCAGGCCGCCGACCTGACCGCCCAGGAGGAGGCGCTCCGGATGGAGCTGCAGGAGCTGGAGAACCCGCAGCGGGTGGCGGCCGCGGCGCAGGACAACGGCATGGTGCTGCCGGCCGGGGGTCCGCTCGTGCTGCCCCTCGGCACCGGCGAGATCCTGGGCGCCGAGGACCAGCCGGTCCTGCCGGGGTTCGGGCTGCCGGAGAGCGTTCCCGGTCCGGAGAAGCCCGACGTCCTCGACCCCGACCCGGTGGTGGAGCGCCGCAACCCGCGCCACGACGGCGAGTCCCGCCAGGCTCGTCAGCGCTGACAACCTAGGTTTGCGGGTGTGACCGGACCGAGCCGCCCCCGACCGGCCCGCGCGCCGCGGCGTGCGTCGCCGCAGCTGCGGCTCAAGGTGGGATTCATCGTCATCGCGATGGTGCTGTCCGTCTTCGCTGCCCGGCTCGTGCAGCTGCAGGGCGTCGACCCCGACAAGTACGCCGAGATGGCGGCTGCCGAGGGCTCGCAGACGGTGATCCTGCCGGCGACCCGCGGCGAGATCCTCGACCGGCTGGGCGAGCCGCTCGCCGTGTCGATCGACGGCAGGATGATCGTGGCCGACCCGTCGATGACGGCCGACGACGCTCCCGAGCTCGCGACCCTCCTCGCCCGGCGGCTCGACCTCGACTACGTCGAGGTGCTCGAGCGGCTCCGGGTCGAGGGCAGCCGGTTCCAGTACATCGCCCGCCAGGTGCCCACGTCGAAGGCCGAGGCGGTGGTCGCGGAGGCCGAGAAGAAGGGCTTCGTCGGCCTCTTCATGCACCGCGACCCCGTACGGCGGTACCAGTTCGGAGACCTCGCCGCGAACCTGCTCGGCTTCCTCGGGACGCCGAAGAAGGACGGCTCGGCCCGCGCGCTCGCCGGTCTGGAGGACTCGTTCAACGACTACCTCTCCGGCGAGGACGGCGAGGCGCGCTACGAGATGGGCGCCGGCAACCTGATCCCGCTGGGCGACAACACGGTGAGCCCGGCCATCGACGGCTCGGACCTCACCCTGACCCTCGACAAGCGGCTGCAGTTCTACACGCAGAAGGTCCTGCAGCAGACGGTCGAGGGCTCGAACGCGGAGTCCGGGATCGCGATCATCATGGACAGCCGCACCGGGGAGCTGCTCGCCCTGGCCGACTATCCGACGTACGACGCCAGCGAGCCGCAGGAGTGGCCCAAGTCGCGCTACAAGTCCAGCGCCCTGACCGACGTCTACGAGCCGGGGTCCACCGAGAAGGTGCTCACCCTGAGCGCCGTCATCGACGCCGGCCTGGGCCGGCCGCGCCAGCAGTACGTCGTACCGGCGTCCCTCAACCGGCAGGACCGGCCGATCCACGACCACTGGGTGCACGGCATCGAGCACCTCACCCTCGCCGGGATCCTCGCCAAGTCCTCGAACATCGGCACGGTGCTCGCCGCCGACCGGTTCGAGCCCGGGCAGCTCCGGTCCTACCTCACCGCGTTCGGCTTCGGCGAGGAGACCGGGATCGGCCTCCGGGGTGAGACGAAGGGGCTGCTGCCCGACGGCGAGGCATGGACCGACCAGGTCGACGACCGGATCGCGTTCGGCCAGTCGCTCTCGATCAACGCGGTCCAGATGATCGCCGCCGTCAACGCCGTCGCGAACGACGGCATCCGGATCGACCCGAGCCTGGTCGACGGCTCCGCCACTCTCGACGACGGCACCGAGGTCGGCACCGACCAGGCCGAGGAGCGCCGGGTGATCAGCACCGAGGCGGCACGGCAGACTGCCCTGATGATGGAGCGCGTGCTCGACCCCGTCGACGGCGTGGCGCCGCTGGCCGCCGTGCAGGGCTACCGGATCGCGGGCAAGACCGGCACCGCGCAGCGGGTCGCCGACAGCTGCGGCTGCTACGACGGCAGCCACACCGCGTCGTTCGTCGGTTTCGGCCCGACCGACGACCCCCGGTTCACCGTCTACGTCGTCGTCCACGACTCCCGCACCGGTGGCGGTGGCGCGGTCGCCGGTCCGGCGTTCGCGAAGCTGATGAGCTACGCCCTGCGGCAGTACGGCGTGCCCCCGACCGAGACCCGCCCCTCGCGGCTGCCCGTCGAGTGGTGACGGACCCCCTGATGATCCCAGGGACCGCACGCCCGCAGCACCAGGACCCCATGCCCCTCGACGACGTGGTGGCACTGGTCCGGGAGCAGACCGATGCCCGGTTGGTGGGCGCCGACGCGGCCGCCGTCGTCACCGGCATCACCCTCGACTCGCGGCGGGTGCTGCCGGGCGACCTCTACGCCGCCCTGCCCGGCGCCCGCGCGCACGGCATGGACTTCGTCGACCAGGCCGTCGCCGCCGGCGCCGGCGCGGTGCTGACCGACGAGTCGGGCGCGGCCGCCGTACCTCCCGGGCTGCCGGCCGTCGTCGTGGCGTCGCCGCGGTCGGTGCTGGGCGCCGTGTCCGCCGGCATCTACGGGCACCCGGCCCGGGCGATGCGGATGATCGGCGTCACCGGCACCCAGGGCAAGACCACGGTCACCCGGCTGCTCGACGGCGGTCTCGGCGCCGCCGGCATCTCGTCCGCCGTCGTCGGCACCGTCGGCACCCGGATCACGGGCGTCGACCTCAAGACCACGCTGACCACGCCGGAGGCACCCGACCTCCACGCCCTGTTCGCGGTGATGCGCGAGGAGGGGGTCGAGTGCTGCGCGATCGAGGTGTCGAGCCACGCGCTGGTGCTGGGCCGCGTCGACGGCGTCGTGTTCGACGTCGCCGTCTTCACCAACCTCGGCCGCGACCACCTCGACTTCCACGCCGACGTCGACGACTACTTCGCGGCGAAGGCGACCCTGTTCACCCCCGAGCGGGCCCACCTCGGACTCGTCAACGTCGATGATGAGCACGGCCGGCGACTGGTCGAGATCGCGACGATCCCGGTGCGGACGATGTCCACGCGGGGCGCGGAGGCGGACTGGTCGGCGGTCGACATCGACCTCGGTCCGGAGGGCTCCACCTTCACCATCCGTGGCCCCCGCGGCTTCTCCCTGCCCGCGGCGGTCGCGCTGCCCGGCGACTTCAACGTCGCCAACGCCCTGTCGGCGGTGGCGGCTGCCGTCGAGGCCGGACTCGACCCGGAGGCCGTCGTTGCCGGCATCGCAGCGACCGGGGGAGTGCCGGGCCGGCTGGAGCGGGTCTCCGCTGCCGCTGATCCGGGCTTCGCGGTTTACGTCGACTACGCGCACAAGCCGGACGCCCTCACCGCGGTGCTCGGGACGCTGCGGCCGGTGACGGCCGGCCGGCTGATCGCCGTGATCGGCGCCGGCGGCGACCGGGACCGCGGCAAGCGGCCGGTGATGGGGGCGATCGCGGCCGCCGAGGCGGACCTCGTGATCGTGACCGACGACAACCCGCGCAGCGAGGACCCGGCCGCCATCCGGGCGGAGGTGCTGGCCGGCGTGGCCGACGTCGAGGCCTCCCGCCGGGCCGACGTGCGCGAGATCGGCGACCGGCGGGCCGCGATCGCGGCCGCCCTCGAGGAGGCGGGGGCCGGCGACGTCGTACTCGTGGCCGGCAAGGGGCACGAGACCGGCCAGGAGGTCGCCGGCGTCGTGCACCCGTTCGACGACCGCGAGGTCGTGCGCGAGCTGCTGGGCGGAGGCGGCCGATGATCCCGATGCGGCTCGAGGAGATCGCCGCCGTCGTGGACGGCGAGGTGCACGGCGACCCGGGCCTGGTGGTGTCCGGTCCCGCATACGTCGACAGCCGCAACCCGGTCGCCGACGGGCTGTTCCTCGCGATCGTGGGGGAGCGCGTCGACGGCCATGAGTACGCCGCCGGCGCGCACGCCGTGCTCGGCAGCCGGCCGACGGACGCGCCCACGGTCGTCGTCGCCGACCCGGTCGTGGCGCTGGGCCGCCTCGCCCGCCACGTGGTCGACCGGACGCCGGCCATGGTGCTGGCGCTCACGGGCTCGGTCGGCAAGACGGGCACCAAGGACTACCTCGCGAGCGTGCTGCGCTCGTTGGCCGGCGCCGACCGGGTCGTCGCCACCGGCGGCAACCACAACAACGAGATCGGCGTCCCGCTCACGGTGCTCCAGTCGGGCGCCGACACCGACTACCTGGTCGTCGAGATGGGCGCTCGGGGCATCGGCCACATCTCCTACCTGTGCGACATCGCGCCACCGCGGGTCGCTGCCGCGCTCAACGTCGGCACCGCGCACGTGGGGGAGTTCGGTGGCCGCGAGCAGATCGCGACGGCGAAGGGCGAGATCGTCGAGGCGCTGCCCGCCGACGGTGCGGCCGTCCTCAACGGCGATGACCCGCTCGTCGCGGCGATGGCGTCGCGGACAGCGGCGCGCGTGGTCACCTTCGGCAGCTCGGGCACGGTGCGGTGGGAGTCGGTCCACCTCGACGAGCTCGGCCGGCCCGGCTTCCGCCTCGTCCACGGCGATGAGTCCGCGGTCGTCCAGCTGCTCCAGGTCGGAGCGCACCAGGTGCAGAACGCGGCCGCCGCGGCCGCGATGGCGATCGCCGCGGGGTTCCCGCTCGCCGACGTCGCCGCGGCGCTCTCCGGTGCCACCGCGGCGTCCCGGTGGCGGATGGAGGTGCACGAGCGTCCCGACGGCATGGTCGTCATCAACGACGCCTACAACGCCAATCCGGATTCGGTGGCGGCAGCCCTGGCGGCGCTGGTCGCCATCGGTCGTCCGCGAAGCGGACGGACGATCGCCGTGCTCGGCCAGATGCTGGAGCTCGGCAGCGAGCACGAGGCCGGCCACCGTGCCGTCGGAGCCGACGCGGTCCGCCTCGGCGTCGACGTCGTCGTGGTGGTGGGCGAGCCCGCAGCGTCGATCGCCGACGCGATCGCGGCGGCGGAGGGACCGATCGTGGTCAGGACCGAGGGGCGCGACGAGGCTCTCGCGTGGGTGCGGCAGAATGCCGCCCCGGAGGACGTGGTCCTCGTGAAGGCGTCCCGGGGGGCGGCGCTCGAATGGGTCGCCGAGCAGCTGCTGGGTGATCCCGAGGACACTGACAGTGCGTGAGAGGACAGCAGCGTGCTAGCGATCCTGCTCGGTGGGGGCATCGCCCTGCTGGTCTCGTTGCTCGGCACCCGGACCGCGATCCGCGTGTTCACCAAGTGGGGCTACGGGCAGGAGATCCGCGAGGACGGCCCGACCAGCCACCACACCAAGCGCGGGACGCCCACGATGGGCGGTGTCGTGATCATCGCGGCGGTGGTCCTCGGCTACGGGCTCGCCAAGCTGCTGACGATGGACGCGCCGAGCGCCTCGGCGCTGCTCCTGCTCTTCCTCTTCGTGGGCATGGGCCTGGTCGGCTTCCTCGACGACTTCATCAAGATCTACAAGCAGCGCAGCCTCGGCCTGCGCAGCAAGGCCAAGATGGTCGGCCAGACCGTGATCGCGGTGGCCTTCGGCATCCTCGCCCTGGCCCCGTGGCTCGAGGACGAGAACGGTCGGTCGCCGGCGTCGGAGAAGGTCTCGTTCCTGCGTGAGATCGAGTGGCTGCAGCTGCCGATCGTGCTCGCGCTGCTGCTGATCTGGCTGCTGGTCACCGGGTTCAGCAACGCGGTCAACCTCGCCGACGGCCTCGACGGCCTTGCCGCCGGCGCGAGCGTGATGGTGTTCGGCGCCTACACGCTGGTGAACATCTGGCAGAACAACCAGTTCTGCCAGGAGGCGCCCAGCGCCAGCTGCTACAACGTGCGAGACCCTCTCGACCTCGCGATCATCGCCGCGGCGATCACCGGCGCCTGCTTCGGGTTCCTGTGGTGGAACGCTTCGCCGGCGGCGATCTTCATGGGCGACACCGGCTCGCTCTCCCTCGGCGGGGCGCTCGCGGGCTTCGCGATCCTCACCCGCACCGAGCTGCTGCTGGTGATCCTCGGCGGGCTCTTCGTGCTCGAGACCGCGTCGGTGATGCTGCAGGTCACCTGGTTCAAGACGACCAAGAGGCTCACCGGCGTCGGCAAGCGGGTCTTCCGGATCGCGCCGATCCACCACCACTTCGAGATGCTGGGCTGGGAGCAGGTCACCGTCGTGATCCGGTTCTGGATCATCACCGGGCTGTTCGTCGCGACCGGCCTGGGCGTCTTCTACGCCGAGTGGGTGGCCAGGCTTTGACCGACGTGCTCACCCTCGGCCGCAAGGACTCCTGGCGCGGCGTGCGGGCGGTCGTCGCGGGCTTCGGCGCGAGCGGGGCGGCCGCGGTCGACAACCTCCTCCACCTCGACGCCGACGTGACGGCCGTCGCCGACGCGATCAGTCCCAAGCTCCAGCCGCGCGCGGAGCTGCTCGAGGCGCTCGGCGCACGGTTCCGGGTCGGCGCGGACGCGGCCGTGCTGCCGGACGACGTCGACCTCGTGGTCACGTCGCCGGGGTTCCGCCCCGACGCGCCGCTGCTCGTCCAGGCGCGGGAGCGGGGGATCCCGGTGTGGGGCGAGGTCGAGCTGGCCTGGCGGCTGCGCGATCCCGATCACCCCGCGCCGTGGCTCTGCGTGACCGGCACCAACGGCAAGACCACGACCGTGCAGATGCTGGACTCGATCCTGCGCGCCGCGGGGCTGCGCAGCGTCGCCGCCGGCAACGTCGGCCTGCCGCTGACCGAGGCGGTGATGGACCCCGAGCCGTACGACGTGATCGCGGTCGAGCTCTCGAGCTTCCAGCTGCACTACGTGTCGACGATGACCGCCGAGTCGGCTGCGGTGCTGAACTTCGCCGAGGACCACTTGGACTGGTACGCCGGTGAGTCCGGCATGGACGACTACGCCCGCGACAAGGGCCGCATCTACCAGGGCGTCGAGCGCGCCTGCGTCTACAACGTCGCCGACCCGACGACCGAGCGGCTGGTCCGCGACGCCGACGTCGTCGAGGGCGCCCGCGCGATCGGCTTCACCCTCGGCATCCCGTCGGTGGGGATGGTCGGCGTGGTCGAGGACGTCCTGGTCGACCGGGCGTTCATCGACGAGCGGCAGAGCGCAGCGGCCGAGCTGTGCGCGATCTCCGACCTCGCCTCGTCCGCCCCGCACTTCGTCGCCAACGCGCTGGCCGCTGCGGCGCTGGCCCGGGCCCACGGCATCAGTCAGGCCGCCGTACGCGACGGCCTGCGGGCGTTCCGTCCCGACGGGCACCGGATCGCCGTGGTCGCCGAGCACGAGGGCGTCACCTGGGTCGACGACTCCAAGGCCACCAACCCGCACGCCGCGCAGTCCTCGCTGGCCGCCTACGACCCCGTCGTGTGGGTGGCCGGCGGCCTGGCCAAGGGAGCCACCTTCGACGAGCTGGTGCAGAAGGTCGGGGACCGTTTGCGCGCGGTCGTGCTCATCGGCCGCGACCGCGCGGTGATCGCGGACGCGCTTGCGCGACACGCGCCGGATGTCCCGGTGATCGAGGTGACCGCCGGAGAAACTGGACCGGTAGACGGGGCTGACCTGATGGGACGCGTCGTCGGGGCGGCGGCCGCGGCTGCTCGCCCCGGGGACACGGTGCTCCTCGCACCGGGGTGCGCCTCGATGGACCAGTTCACCGACTACGCCGCACGGGGCGACGCCTTTGCAGCAGCGGTCCGAGCGGCGATCGGCCAGGGCTAGCCGCACGAGGACAGCGTTCAGACGGGAGGGGGTCGCCATCACCGCCGCGCTCCCCGACTCGACGGTCGGCACCCGTGCCTGGCTGTCGGCGCTGCGCGAGGCGATGGCCCGGCCGCTGACGAACTACTACCTGCTGCTCGGCTCGATCTCGCTGCTGCTGACCATCGGCCTGCTGATGGTCCTGAGCTCGTCGAGCGTCGAGGCCTTCGAGAAGACCGGCGACTCCTACGCGATCGTGAAGCGGCAGCTGATGTGGGTCGCGATCGGCGTGCCCCTGGCGTTCGCCGCGTCCCGGGTCCCGCTCAGCTGGGTCCGGCGCCTCGCCTACCCGGCGTTCTCGGTGTCCCTCATCCTGCTCCTGGCGACCGCGAAGTTCGGCGTCGAGATCTACGGCAACAAGAACTGGCTGGCCCTGGGGCCGGTGCAGATCCAGCCGTCGGAGATCGCCAAGCTCTCGATCATCATCTGGGCGGCACACATCTACGCCAACAAGGACCGCCGGCTCGGCAACCTGCACCAGATGATGGTCCCCGTCGTGCCGGGCATGGTGCTCGCGACCGGGCTGGTCGTCGTCGGGCGCGACCTCGGCACCGCGCTGGTCTTCCTCGCGATCCTCGTCGGCATGCTCTGGGTCGTGGGTGCGCCGGCACGGCTCTTCGTGCTGTGCCTCAGCGTGGTCAGCGTGCTCGCGCTCGGACTCGCCGCGACCTCGTCCGAGCGGCTCGACCGGATCACGACGTTCGTCGATCCGTTCAAGGACTACCACGGCACCGGCTGGCAACCCGCCCACGGCCTCTACGCGATGTCGAGCGGTGGCATTTTCGGCGAGGGCATCGGGGCCAGCCGGCAGAAGTGGGGCACGCTCCCCGAGGCCCACACCGACTTCATCTTCGCGGTGCTGGGCGAGGAGCTCGGACTCGTCGGCACCCTGCTCGTCATCGGGCTGTTCCTCGCCATCGCCTACGCCACGCTGCGGATCGCGCTCCAGACCAAGGACCCGTTCGTCCGCTACTGCAGCTTCGGCATCGTGATCTGGCTCCTCGGCCAGATGATGATCAACGTGGGCATGGTCCTGGCTCTGCTGCCGGTCATCGGCATCCCGTTGCCCCTGGTCTCGTACGGCGGCTCCAGCCTGCTGCCGACGCTGATCGCGCTCGGTCTGGTGATCGGCTTCGCCCGCCGTGAGCCGGCCGCTGCCCGCGCCCTCGCACAACGGCGCCGGACGCGTGCGACCGGGCTGTCGGCCCGCCGGTAGCCTCGCCGTCGATGAAGGTACTGCTCGCCGGCGGTGGCACTGCCGGGCACACGTCTCCTCTGCTCGCGACCGCCGACGCGCTGGTGCGGCTCGATCCGGCGACCGTGATCACCTGCCTCGGCACGCCCCGCGGCCTGGAGAGCACGGTGGTCCCGGCAGCTGGCTACCCGCTCGAGCTGATCCCGCCGGTCCCGCTGCCGCGGCGCCCCAACAAGGACCTGGCGATGGTGCCGTCCCGCCTCCGCGGCGCGGTGAAGGCGACCCTCGAGGTGATCGACCGGACCCAGCCCGACGTGATCGTCGGCTACGGCGGCTACGTGTCGATGCCGGCGTACCTCGCGGCCCGGCGCCGCAAGCTGCCGCTCGTGATCCACGAGCAGAACGCCCTCCCCGGCATCGCCAACAAGGTCGGTGCGCGGATCGCGGACCGGGTCGCCGTCAGCTTCCCCGACACCCCGCTGAAGAACGCCGAGTACGTCGGACTGCCCCTGCGGCGCATGATCTCCCAGCTCGACCGGCCCGCTCTGCGCGCGGAGGCCCGTGCCTTCTTCGGTCTCGATCCCGACCTGCCGACGCTCGTCGTCACGGGTGGGTCACAGGGTGCGTGGAAGCTCAACCGCGCGGTGTCCCGCGCATCCGCCGCGCTCGGCGCGGCCGGTGTCCAGGTGCTCCACGTCATCGGCGCGCGCGGCAAGGAGGACCCGGAGTGGGTCGAGCCGGTCGAGACCGGTACGCCGTACCTCGTGGTGACGTTCGTCGAGCGGATGGACTACGCCCTCGCCGCCGCCGACCTGATGGTGTGCCGCGCCGGTGCCAACAGCGTGGTCGAGGCCGCGGCGAGCGGGGTGCCGACGATCTTCGTTCCGCTCGCCTACGGCAACGGCGAGCAGGTCCACAACGCCCGTCCCGTCGTCGACGCCGGGGGAGCGCTGATGGCCGAGGAGGCCGCGTTCACGGCCGACTACGTCGCCGACACGGTGCCCGGGCTCGCGGGCGACCCCGCGCGGCTCGCCGCGATGAGTGCGGCCGCGTCGGGACTGGTGCCCGCGGACGCCGACGACAGGCTGGCCCGGCTCATCGCCGAGACGGCACGATGAGGGCGGCGCTCCGATGAGAATCCCTGTCCCCGACGAGATCCCGGCCGCTGACCGGCTCGGCCGGGTGCACTTCGTCGGGATCGGCGGTGCCGGTCTCTCCGCGATCGCGCGACTCATGCACCAGTCCGGGATCGCGGTCAGCGGCAGCGACGCCAGCGACTCGGCCGTCGTCCAGGCCCTGCGGAGCGAGGGCATCGTGGTGCACCTCGGACACGACGCCGCGAACCTCGACGGCATCGACACCGTCGTCGCCACGACCGCAGCCCGTGAGGACAACCCGGAGATCGTCGCGGCGACCGCCCGGGGCCTCCGGCTGTGGCCGCGGTCGGCAGGCCTGCAGTCGGTGCTGGTGGGCAGGTCGGTGGTGGCGATCGCCGGCACCCACGGCAAGACGACGACCACGGCGATGACGACCGTCGCCCTGCAGGAGGCGGGGTGCGACCTGACGTTCGCCATCGGCGCCGAGGTCGAGTCGCTCGGCACCAACGCGCGACTGGGCACGGGACCGGTCGCCGTCGTGGAGGCCGACGAGTCCGACGGTGCCTTCCTCGTCTACACACCGGACATCGCCGTCATCACCAACGTCGACGCCGACCACCTCGACCACTGGGGCACCGAGGAGGCCTACGAGGCGGCGTTCGCGGAGTTCGCCCAGCGCGCCCGCGTCACCATCGCCGATCGCCGCGACCTCGCCGACGTGACCGCGGGGTTCTTCCCGGGCGCGACCGTCCGCGGCCACGAGCTGACGACCGCCGACGGTGGCACCCGGTTCCGGGTCGAGGCCCACGGCGAGGACCTCGGCTGGGTCGAGCTCGCCGTCCCGGGACGGCACTACGCGCAGGACGCGCTGTACGCCCTCGCCGTAGGGCTGGAGCTCGACGCCGACCCGGGCGCACTGATCCGTGGCCTGGCGCGCCATCGCGGCGCCAAGCGGCGGATGGAGCCGATCGGCGATGTCTCCGGGATCCGCGTCTACGACAGCTATGCCCACCACCCCAGCGAGATCAAGGGCGACCTCGAGGCCGCCCGGTCGGTGGCCGGAGACGGCCGCCTGGTCGTGTGCTTCCAACCGCACCTGGTCTCCCGCACCCGGATCTTCGGCGCCGAGATGGGCGCCGCGCTCGGTGCCGCGGACGAGGTCGTGGTGCTCGACGTCTACGTCGCGCGCGAGGACCCCGATCCGTCGGTCACGGGAGCGGTGGTCGCGGACGCCGTACCCCTGCCTGCGGAGCAGGTCACGTTCGTCGCCGACCGTGACCGCGCGCTCGACGTCCTTCTCGACCGGGCCCGGCCGGGCGACGTCGTCCTGACCCTCGGAGCGGGCGACGTGACCGCCCTGGCGCCGCAGCTGGTCGCGGCGCTCGAGGAGCGAGCCGGTGGCTGAGCGCGCCGCGCAGGACCGCACCCGCCGCCGGTTCGCACGGCGTCAGTGGGCACGGCGCTGGCTGGTCTGGCGCCGGGTGCTGGTCGGGGTGCTCCTGGTCGCGAGCGTCGCCTTCGCGATCTACGGCATCTACTTCTCGCCGTGGCTGCGGGTCGAGGGCGCCGAGGTCACCGGGACGTCGCAGCTCACGGAGACCGAGGTCCTCGCGGCGGCGGAGGTCCCGACCGGCGACGCCCTGGCCCGGGTGGACCTGGCCGAGATCGAGGCCCAGGTCGAGGGTCGGCTCACGGCGGTGAAGGCAGTCGACGCGTCCCGCCAGTGGCCGCGCGACATCCGCATCGAGGTCGAGGAGTGGCAGCCGCTCGCGGTGGTGACCGAGGGCTCGGGGTACGTGTTCCTCGCCGAGGGCGGCGACACCTTCACCTTCGACCGGATGCCGCAGCAGCCCCCGGCCTCCCTGCCACAGGTCGTCGTCGGCTCGCGGGCCGACCGGTTCGCGCTCGAGGAGGCCGCCGCGGTCGTGGCCGCGCTGGACGAGGAGGTGACGCGGCTCGTCGACCACATCCGGGTCGAGAGCGCGGACGAGATCCTGCTGCAGCTGGGGGAGGGCCGGACGGTCACGTGGGGGAGCTCCGACGAGTCCGACCAGAAGGCCGAGGTCCTCCTCACCCTGCTCGAGGCCCGCCCGGACGCGACGTCGTACGACGTCAGCGTGCCCGGTCTGCCGGCCACGAAGTGACCGGGGTCTGATCCGACCCCACTTCCTTCGGCGTGTCTCCCGAGCAGGGGAGGCCGCTCTCCCTACTGTCATGGGAACCAAGAGGTTGACATAACTATAACCCTCAGGATGAGGGTAAGGGTTGCCAACCAGACCCGGGCACCATCACTGGGACAGTCGAGAGGGGAAGACGGCGTGGCTGCTGCACAGAACTACCTGGCCATCATCAAGGTCGTAGGCATCGGTGGCGGCGGGGTCAACGCCGTCAACCGGATGATCGAGGTCGGACTCAAGGGCGTCGAGTTCATCGCGATCAACACCGACGCGCAGGCGCTGCTGATGAGCGACGCCGACGTCAAGCTCGACATCGGCCGCGAGCTCACCCGCGGGCTCGGTGCCGGTGCCAACCCGGACGTCGGCGGCAAGGCCGCCGAGGACCACGCCGAGGAGATCGAGGAGGTCCTCAAGGGGGCCGACATGGTCTTCGTGACCGCGGGCGAGGGCGGCGGCACGGGCACCGGCGGTGCGCCGGTCGTGGCCCGGATCGCCCGCTCGCTGGGCGCGCTGACCATCGGCGTCGTCACCCGGCCATTCACCTTCGAGGGAATGCGCCGGAAGAAGTCGGCCGACGAGGGCATCGAGCGGCTCCGCGAGGAGGTCGACACCCTCATCGTGATCCCGAACGACCGGCTGCTGCAGATCTCCGACCGCAACGTGTCGGTGATGGACGCGTTCCGCCAGGCCGACCAGGTGCTGCTGCAGGGTGTCTCCGGCATCACCGACCTGATCACCACCCCCGGCCTGATCAACGTCGACTTCGCCGACGTGAAGGCGGTCATGAGCAACGCCGGCTCGGCGCTGATGGGCATCGGCTCCGCCCGCGGCGAGGACCGCGCGCTCGCCGCGGCCGAGATGGCGGTGAGCAGCCCGCTGCTCGAGGCGTCGATCGACGGCGCCCACGGCGTGCTGCTGTCGGTCGCCGGTGGCTCCGACCTCGGCATCTTCGAGATCAGCCAGGCGGCCGGGATGGTCGCCGAGGCCGTGCACCCCGAGGCCAACATCATCTTCGGTGCGATCATCGACGACGCGCTCGGCGACGAGGTGCGGATCACGGTCATCGCCGCGGGCTTCGACGGGGGCACCCCGCCGCGGAAGCGCGAGACCGGCAGCTCGCTGCGCCGGCCGGACGCCCGTCCGCAGCAGACCCAGGAGGAGATGCGGGCAGCCATCGCCACCCGTCGCGAGCCCGAGCCCGTGGCCGAGCAGGCCCCGGTCCGGCAGGAAGCCCCGGCCCGGCAGGAAGCCCCGGTCCAGCAGCCGTCCGTACCGGTGGGTGCGCGGCCGACGTCGCCGCCGATGGACTTCGACGACGACCTGGACGTGCCGGACTTCCTGAAGTAGATCGCGATACCAGCATTCGTGTTCGCCTTCCGTGACACCTGCGCCCTCGACCCGAGCCCCGCTGACGGGGTCCGGGTCGAGGTCGCGTTCACGGACGCCACGCTCGACCTGGAGAACGAGAACGAAGGCTTCGCCGCCTCCCTCGCTGCGGTAGTCGAGGCGACCGGGGTGCCGTTCGCACGGCTGAGGCAGGTCCACGGCGACGAGGTCGTGCAGGTCGTCGACGACCCGGCCGGCGACGACGTACCCGAAGCCGACGCGCTGGTGACCACGCGCCGCGGGGTGGGCCTGATGGTCCGGGTGGCCGACTGCGTGCCGGTCCTGCTGGCCGATCCCGGCGCCGGTGTCATCGGCGCCGTGCACGCAGGCCGGCTCGGCATGACGCTGGGCATCGTCGGCACCACGGTCGCTCGGATGCGGGCACTCGGCGCAGAGGAGATCCGGGCGTGGATCGGGCCGCACGTGTGCGGTCGCTGCTACGAGGTGCCGGAGGAGATGCGTCGCGAGGTCGCGGCGGTCGTCCCTGCCGCGATGTCGGAGACCTCGTGGGGCACGCCCGCCCTCGACCTCGGCGCAGGGGTCGAGGCGCAGCTGGCCGAGGCCGGCGTCTCCGCGACGCACGTCGGCCGGTGCACGCTCGAGGACGAGCAGCTCCACTCCTACCGGCGCGACGGCGGCGACGCGGGCCGGTTCGCAGGGCTGGTGTGGATCCGATGACCGCGAGGCGTGCGCAGGTGGCCGCGGGTCTCGCCGCCGTACGGGAACGGATCGCAGTGGCGTGCGAGGGCTCCGGCCGCAGTCCCGACGAGGTCACCCTGGTGGTCGTCACGAAGTACTTCCCCGCCTCCGACGTCCGGCTGCTCGCCGACCTCGGCGTCACCGACGTCGGCGAGAACCGCCATCAGGAGGCCGAGGCCAAGCAGCAGGAGTGCGCCGACCTGCAAGCTCCTGGGGGTCCCGGGCTGCGTTGGCACTTCGTCGGCGGCCTGCAGAGCAACAAGGCCGCGGCGGTGGCGGCGTACGCCGACGTCGTCCACTCCGTCGACCGGAAGAAGCTCGTCGGCCGGCTCGACTCCGGCGCCCAGGGCCGCGCACACCCCGTCGACGCACTCCTGCAGGTCAGTCTCGACCCGCCGGACCGGCCGGGCCGCGCGGGCGCCGACCCTGCGGAGCTGTCGGCGCTGGCCGCCGCGGTCGAGGCCGCCGGGGCGCTCCGGCTGCGCGGTCTGATGGCGGTCGCCCCGCTCGGGGAGGACCCGGCTGCGGCGTTCGCCCGGCTGTCCGACGTACGCCGCGACTTCCTCGTCGACCACCCCGCTGCCGACTGGCTGTCGGCCGGCATGAGTGGCGACCTGGAAGCGGCGATCCAGGCCGGCGCGACACACGTGCGCGTCGGCACCGCGGTCCTCGGATCGAGGCCCTCGGTCCAGTAATGTCCACAACAAGCCAAGCGGTGTCCCGACCGGGACGCAGACTGAAGAAGACGAGGCGGAGGCAACAGCCATGAGCGGTGCGATGCGCAGGATCGGTGAATACCTCGGCCTGCTCGAGGACACCGGTTACGACGAGTTCGACGTCGACGGGTACGACGCCCAGGAGGCCGCTCCTGCTCGCGACGCCCGTCAGGACCGCGCCCCACGCGCGCGCACGGCTTCCGTCGCCGACATCAACGAGCGCCGCCGCCCGGCGCCGGCAGCGGCGACCGCGGCCCCGGCCGTCGGTGTGGTGGCCGAGCTCTCCCGGATCACGACGCTGCACCCGCGCACCTACAACGAGGCGCGCGCAGTGGGGGAGCAGTACCGCGACGGCACGCCGGTGATCATGAACCTCTCCGAGATGGACGACGCCGACGCCAAGCGCCTCGTCGACTTCGCTGCCGGCCTCATCTTCGCCACCCGCGGCAGCATCGAGCGGGTGACCAACAAGGTGTTCCTGCTGTCGCCGCAGAACGTCACCGTGGCCGCGGCCGACAAGCAGCGGATCGCCGACGCCGGCTTCTTCAACCAGAGCTGAGTCGGAATACCCGCCCCCAGACGAGCCGGATTGGGCGACGCCCCTAGGATCGCGGCAGTCCCATTCAGCCATTGCTAGGAACGGTCGTTGACGCTCGTCGGTCTGATCATCGAGGTTGTCCTCTGGGTCTTCATCGGGCTGCTCTGGATCCGGTTCATCGTCGACTGGGTCCAGGTGTTCGCCCGGTCGTGGGAACCGCGCGGGGTGCTGCTGGTGCTGCTCGAGGTGGTCTACTCGATCACCGACCCGCCGATCAACGCGTTGCGGCGCGTGGTCAAGCCGCTCCGGATCGGCAACTTCGCGCTCGACCTGAGCTTCATCCTGGTCATGATCCTCGCCTACGTGGCGTTGTACCTGAACCGCGCACTGCTCTTGTCCTGATCGGTCGAATCTCTGTTGACACTGGTCAGGCGCTATTGTTCGCGGGACAGTAAGTCCCCGTTTCTCAAAGATAGGTGAGGTCATGCCGCTGACGCCCGAGGACGTGAGCAACAAGCGCTTTACCCCCGTCCGGCTCCGCGAGGGCTACGACATGGGTGAGGTCGACCAGTTCCTCGACGAGGTGGAGGCCGAGCTTGCTCGCCTGACCGCCGAGAACGACGAACTGCGCGCCAAGCTCGCTGCGGCCCAGTCCGGCTCGCCGTCGTCCGAGGCTGCCACCACGCAGCTGACCGCGGTGCGCGAGGCGCCCGCCCCCGAGCCGCCGGCGCCTGTCGTCGCGGCGGCCCCGCAGCCCCCCGCGGCTGCTCCCGTCGAGACCGCCGGTGGCGTCGAGACGATCCGGGTCGAGACCGTCCCCGAGGCGTCGAACGCCGCGGCGCGGCTGCTCGAGATCGCGACGCGCAACGCCGACGAGCTGGTCGAGGACGCGAAGAACGAGGCCGACCGCATCGTCGGCGAGGCCCGCACCAAGGCCGAGCGTCTCGAGAACGAGTCGAAGGGCAAGGCGGACCGGATGGAGTCCGACGCGCGGACCCGCTCCGAGATGCTCGACTCCGAGACCGCGGAGCGGCGTACGCAGCTGTTCGCGGACCTCGAGAAGGAGCGCGACAAGCTCAGCGTCGAGGTCGAGAACCTGCGCTCGTTCGAGCGCGAGTACCGCTCCCGCCTGAAGAGCTACTTCACGCAGCAGCTCGAGGCGCTGCAGGCTCCGGGCGACACCGTCGCCCCGACCGACGAGTCCCCGGCGCCCAAGCGGCTCCGGTCGATCCTCGGCGAGGAGGAGCGCTGACCGGACGGTCACGCAACCAACATCGGCACCGGCCGGCCCCTGCGGGGGCCGGCCGGTGTCAGTTTTCCTCGGGCCCGTGATCTCGGTGGGCGGAGTGGCTCCTTGGTGACGACCGTCGCAGCGGCTAACCTCCGTGCAGCCCGTGGCCCCCGCCGCGGGTGAGACGGTCCGGAGGAGGCCCGAACATGGCCCGCACCACGAAGAAGTCGTTGGCAGGGCGAACGGTGTCGGCAGCCGGCAAGATCATCGGCCGCCGACGCACCGACCAGCCCGCGGCGGCAGCCGCGAAGACCGCGCCGGCCAAGAACGCGAAGAAGGCCGCACCGGCGAAGAAGACCGCGCCCGCGAAGACCGCGCCCGCGAAGAAGGCCGCGCCCGCGAAGAAGGCCGCGCCCGCGAAGAAGACCGCGCCCGCGAAGACCGCGCCCGCGAAGAAGGCCGCGCCCGCGAAGAAGGCCGCGCCCGCGAAGAAGGCCGCACCGGCGAAGAAGGCCGCACCCGTGAAGAAGGCCGCACCCGTGAAGAAGGCCGCACCCGTGAAGAAGGCCGCACCCGTGAAGAAGGCCGCACCCGTGAAGAAGGCCGCCGTGAAGAAGGCTCCCGCGAAGAAGGCAGCCGCGAAGAAGGCGGCGCCCGCGAAGCTGGTCGTTCTCGAGGGCGAGGAGGCGTGGTCGAAGGCGGAGCTGGCCGAGGTGCTCAAGGAGCTGCACGAGCAGCGCGACCACAGCCAGCAGATCGTCGCCGAGCAGGAAGCGGATCTGTCCGGCCTGCTGCGCGACGCAGGCGACGGCGCCGGGCAGGACCAGGCGGACCTGGGTGCGACCAGCTTCGAGCGCGACCACGAGCTCACGGTGCTCAACCATGAGCGGGACAAGGTCGCGCAGATCGACCGTGCCCTGGTCCGCATCGACGACGGCTCGTACGGCGTGTGCGAGTCCTGCGGCAATGCGATCGGCAAGATGCGGTTGATGGCTTTCCCCCGTGCCACACTGTGCATGACATGCAAGCAGCGCGAGGAACGTCGGTAGACAGCAGCAAGAGCGGCCCTGCCGACCACCCGCGGACCGTGCTGACGAGCCGCCGGTCGTGGGCCGTCTTCGCGGTCGTCGCGGTCGTGGTCTACGTCATCGACCAGCTCTCCAAGCGCGCTGCCGTCGAGCAGCTGACGGATCGTGACGACGTCCGGGTCGTCGGCGACCTGCTCCAGCTCCACCTGACCCGCAATCCCGGCGCGGCGTTCTCGCTCGGCACCGAGTTCACGGTTGGTCTCTCCTGCCTGGCGATCGCGGCAACGATGTTCGTGCTCGTCGCGAGCCGGAAGGTGGTCGACCGGGTCTGGGCGGCCGGACTGGGCGCGCTGCTCGCCGGCATCACCGGCAACCTCACCGACCGGATGCTCCGCGAGCCCGGTCCGTTCCGCGGGCACGTCATCGACTTCCTCCAGCTCCCCAACTGGCCGATCTTCAACGTCGCCGACATCGCGATCAACGTCGGCGCGGGCCTGATCCTGCTCCAGGTCTTCCGCGGCATCCGGATGGACGGGACGCGGCATCCCGAGGACGCCGAGGACACCGGGGACACCGACGGGGCCGACGCGTGAGCAGCGTCGACCACCGGAGCCTGCTGGTTCCGGACGGACTCGACGGTCAGCGGGTCGATGTCGCGATGGCGCAGCTCTTCGGGCTGTCCAGGTCGCGCGCGGCCGAGCTGATCGCGGACGGCCGGGTGCGCCTCGACGGGGCGGATGTCAGCAAGAGCGACCGGGTGCTCCAGGGGGCCGCGCTCGACGTCGAGATCCCCGTCGAGGCCGATCCGCTGGAGATCGTTCCCGAGCTGGTCGAGGGCATCAAGATCATCCACGACGACTCGGCCATCGTCGTGATCGACAAGCCGGTCGGCGTCGCCGTACACCCCTCACCGGGATGGCGGGGACCGACCGTCGTCGGGCACCTGGCGGGGGCCGGGTTCCGGATCTCGACCTCGGGGGCCAAGGAGCGCGAGGGCATCGTCCAGCGGCTCGACGTCGGCACGTCCGGCGTCATGGTCATCGCGAAGTCCGAGCACGCCTACTCGATCCTCAAGAACGCGTTCCGCCACCGCACGGTCGACAAGACCTACCACGCCCTCGTGCAGGGTCACCCGGACCCGCTCTCCGGCACCATCGACGCGCCGATCGGTCGACACCCGGGTGCGGACTACAAGTTCGCGGTGATGGACGGCGGCCGGGCGAGTGTCACCCACTACGAGACCCTCGAGGCGCACCGGTTCGCGAGCCTGCTCGAGGTGCACCTGGAGACCGGTCGCACTCACCAGATCAGGGTGCACATGACGGCGCTCAAGCACCCGTGCTGCGGCGACCTGACCTACGGGGCGGATCCGACGCTGGCCAAGCGGCTCGGCCTCACCCGGCAGTGGCTGCACGCCGTACGTCTCGGGTTCGAGCACCCGGAGACCGGCAAGCCGGTCGAGTACGAGTCGTCGTACCCCGACGACCTCCAGCACGCCCTCGACGTGATCCGTGACAGCGACTGACGGCCTGACCATCCGTCCGGCGACGGCCGAGGACCTCGCGCCGATCGCCGAGGTGTTCATCGCCTCCCGAGCGGCCGCGGCTCCGGCGATGCCGCCGTCGATCCACCCGCCGCACGAGGTCCACGCGTTCTACGGCGCCCTCGACCTGCTGGCCGGCGAGCGGGAGCCCTGGGTGGCGGAGGACGAGCGCGGGATCGTCGCGTTCACCGAGCTCAAGGGCGACTGGCTCGACGACCTCTACGTGCTGCCCGAGGCGCAGGGCGAGGGGATCGGGTCCGCGCTGCTCGACCTGGTCAAGACGCTGCGCCCCGGCGGCTTCTCCCTGTGGGTCTTCGAGACCAACACGCCTGCGCGGGAGTTCTACGCGCGGCACGGGCTGGTCGAGCGTGAGCTCACCGACGGCAGCGGCAACGAGGAGAAGGCTCCCGACATCCGGATGGAGTGGCGCGGGTCCGGTGTCGGTGGGTCGGCCTAGTCTCGGGTCCGCGGTCGCGTAGGCTGATGCCCTTCCCCGACCGCTTCTGTCCACGACCCTTTCGAGGAGCCTTCCGCACCGATGGCAGCCCCCGGGGACTTCGTCCACCTCCACGTCCACACGGAGTACTCCATGTTGGACGGGGCCTCGCTCCTCGACGGCCTCTTCACCCGCGTCAGCGACCTCGGCATGCCGGCGATCGCGATGACCGACCACGGCAACCTGCACGGCGCCTACGACTTCTACTCCAAGGCCCGCAAGCACGGGGTGAAGCCGATCATCGGCATCGAGGCCTACGTCACTCCCGGCACTGACCGGTCCGAGCGCCGCCGGGTCCGATGGGGCAAGGGCAACACGGCCGAGGAGGGCGGCGACGACGTCTCGGGCGGCGGTGCCTACACGCACATGACGATGTGGGCCGAGACGACCGAGGGCATGCACAACCTGTTCCGGCTGTCGTCGAAGTCGAGCCTGGAGGGCTACTTCTACAAGCCGCGGATGGACAAGGAGCTGCTGCAGACCTACAGCAAGGGCCTGATCGTCAGCACCGGCTGTCCCAGCGGCGCGATCCAGACCCGGCTCCGGCTCGGGCAGTGGGACGAGGCGGTCCGCGAGGCCGGCGAGCTCCAGGACATCTACGGCCGCGACAGCGTGTTCCTCGAGCTGATGGACCACGGGATCGACATCGAGAAGCGGGTCCGCGACGACCTGCTCAAGCTGGGCAAGCAGCTCGGGATCCCGCCGATCGCCACAAACGACTCGCACTACAACAACCCCGAGGACGCGAGCGCGCACGAGGCGCTGCTCTGCGTCCAGTCCGGCAGCAGGATGTCCGAGCCGCCCTACAGCCAGGGCGGGAGGCGGTTCGCCTTCGAGGGGACGGGCTACTACATCAAGTCCGCGGCCGAGATGCGAGAGCTCTGGGGCGACCACAACGACCTGCGCGAGGCGTGCGACAACACGCTGCTGATCGCGGAGCGGTGTGACGTCGAGTTCACCGAGTCGACCGGCGGCTACATGGCGCGTGCCGACGTGCCGGCCGGGGAGACCGAGGAGTCCTGGTTCGTCAAGGAGGTCTGGCGCGGGATCGAGTCGCGCTACCCGGGCGACCGGCTCACGCCCGAGGTCAAGCAGCGCGTCGACATGGAGCTCGGCGTCATCGCCAGCAAGGGCTACTGCGGCTACTACCTGGTGGTCGCCGACTTCATCCAGTGGGCCAAGGACAACGGCATCCGGGTCGGCCCGGGCCGGGGGTCGGGCGCGGGCTCGATCGCGGCGTACGCCCTGCGCATCACCGACCTCTGCCCGCTCGAGCACGGCCTGATCTTCGAGCGCTTCCTCAACCCGGAGCGCCCCTCGATGCCCGACTTCGACATCGACTTCGACGAGCGTCGGCGCACCGAGGTCATCCAGTACGTGTCGGACAAGTACGGCAGTGACCGGGTCGCCTACATCGCCACGTTCGGACGGCTGAAGGCGAAGGCCGCGATCAAGGACGCCGCCCGGGTGCTCGACTACGGGTTCGCGGTCAGCGACCGGATCACCAAGGCGCTGCCGCCCGACATCATGGGCAAGGGCGTGCCGTTGAAGGAGATCTTCAACGCCGACCACAAGCGCTACGGGGACGGCGCGGAGTTCCGCGCGCTCTACGAGAACGAGAACGACGTCCGCACGATCTACCAGACGGCGCTCGGGCTCGAGGGCCAGATCCGCAACTGGGGCGTCCACGCCGCCGGCGTGATCATGTCCAGCGAGCCGCTGATCGACATCGTGCCGATCATGGCCCGTCCGCAGGACGGCGCGATCATCACCCAGCTCGACTACCCGATGTGCGAGGCGCTCGGGCTGGTCAAGATGGACTTCCTCGGCCTGCGCAACCTGACCGTCCTCGACGACGCGCTCGACAACATCCGCGCCAACCGGGGCGAGGAGGTCGTCCTCGAGGACCTCCCGTTCGACGACCCGGCCACGTACGAGCTGCTGTCGGCCGGTGACACGCTGGGTGTGTTCCAGCTCGACGGCGGTCCGATGCGGGCGCTGCTGCGCAGCATGCGCCCCGACAAGTTCGCCGACATCTCCGCCGTCGGCGCGCTCTACCGCCCGGGTCCGATGGGCGCGGACTCCCACAACAAGTACGCCCGCCGCAAGAACGGCCGCGAGCCGATCGACCCGATCCACCCGGAGCTCGAGAAGCCGCTGGAGACGGTGCTGGGGGAGACCTACGGCCTGATCGTCTACCAGGAGCAGGTGATGGAGATCGCCCAGGTCCTGGCGGGCTTCACGCTGGGACAGGCGGACAACCTCCGCCGCGCGATGGGCAAGAAGAAGAAGGAGGAGCTGGACAAGCAGTACGCCGGCTTCCAGAGCGGGATGCTCGAGCGCGGCTACTCGCAGGCGTCGATCACCGCCCTGTGGGAGATCCTGCTCCCGTTCTCCGACTACGCCTTCAACAAGGCGCACTCGGCGGCGTACGGCGTGGTGTCGTACTGGACCGCCTACCTCAAGGCCAACTACACCGCCGAGTACATGGCCGCGCTCCTCACCTCGGTGAAGGACGACAAGGACAAGATGGCGATCTACCTCGGGGAGTGTCGCCGGCTCAAGATCCAGGTGCTGCCGCCCGACGTCAACGAGTCCGCCAAGAACTTCACCCCGGTCGGCACCGACATCCGCTTCGGCATGACCGCCATCCGCAACGTCGGCGCCAATGTCGTCGAGCAGATCGTCGGCGCCCGCGAGAGCAAGGGGCGCTACGAGTCGTTCAACGACTTCCTCGACAAGGTGCCAGCGCTGGTCTGCAACAAGCGGGTCATCGAGTCGCTGATCAAGGCCGGCGCGTTCGACGACCTCAAGCACCGGCGGCGGGCGCTGGTCGCGATCCACGAGACCGCGGTCGACCAGTACGTCGACATCAAGCGCAACGAGGCGATCGGCCAGGACTCGCTGTTCGCCGGGCTCGACGACCTCGACGGGGGTGACTTCGGGGTCAGCGTGACCATCCCCGACCTCGACGAGTGGGACAAGACCACGCTGCTCGGCCACGAGCGCGACATGCTCGGGCTCTACGTGTCCGACCACCCGCTGCTGGGCCTCGAGCACGTCCTCGCCGGCAGCGCCGACTGCACCATCGGCGAGCTGATGACCGACGAGGAGCGGCCGGACCAGGCGACGGTGACGGTGAGCGGGCTGGTCACCTCCGTCCAGCGCAAGATCACCAAGAAGGGCGACCCGTGGGCGATGGTCACCCTCGAGGACCTCGAGGGTGCGATCGACGTGCTGCTGTTCCCGAGCGCCTACCAGCTGGCCAGCCCGCACCTGGTCCCCGACGCGATCATCACGGTCAAGGGGCGCCTCTCGCGGAGCAAGGAGCAGCCCGAGCTGCACGGCCAGGAGGTCAGCGTCCCCGACCTCGAGACGGGCACCGACGGCCCGGTGGTCATCAGCCTCCCGGCGACCCGCTGCACCGCCCCGGTCATCGCCCAGCTCAAGGAGGTGCTCGGCACCCACCCGGGCCTGACCGAGGTGCGGCTGCGACTGCTGACGCGGGAGGCGACCAAGCTGATGCGGCTCGACGACCGGCTCCGCGTCGCCCCCAGCCCGGCCCTGTTCGCCGACCTCAAGCAGCTGCTCGGTCCCGGCTGCCTGGCAGGATGAGCGAGTGATCGAGCAAGACACCCTGCCGCCGCCTGCGCCCGCGGACGAACGTCGACCGCTTCCGTGGCGGGCCATCGCGGTCGTCGTCGTCGCGGTCATCGCCGGCAGCGCCGCACTGGGTGCGCTCGGCGGCTGGCTCTGGTACCGCTGGTGGGGGCCGCCCAACACCGGCGCGATCGTCGATCTCGGCTACGGCCCGACGTGGTACGACCTCAGCAGTGACGCGGGCCTCACGCACCAGTTCGACGGCCCGGCGCAGTACGCCGTGATCGGGCTCGGGCTCGGGATCGTGCTGGGGGTTCTCGCCGCCGTACTCGGTCGGCGGCAGGCGCTGGCAGCGATGGCCGCCCTGGTGGTGGGCGGCGCGCTCGCGGCGTACCTCTCCTGGGCGGTCGGCACCGCGATGAGCCCGCCCGACCCGGAGCGGTACGCCACCGAGGCCAATCTCTGCACGAAGGGGCCCTGCGAGGAGTACCCCGCCGCCATCGAGGTGAGCGGCTGGACGCCGTTCCTCTGCTGGCCGATCGGCGCTCTCGGCGGCTTCTGTGCGGCGATCGCGGTCATGTCCTTCACCGGCGAGGTGCGGCGACAGCAGGTCGATCAGCAGCAGGCCGGCAACTGGCTGGAGCCGGTCAAGAGCGACCGATCGGAGCAGTCACCGCTGCTGTGAGGTGGACCAGGTCGTCCGGCGCGAGCTCGACCTCCAGGCCCCGTCGTCCGGCGGACACGAAGACCGTCGGATGGTCGAGCGCGGTGGCGTCCACGACGGTCGGGTGCGCGCGCTTCTGGCCCAGGGGCGAGATGCCGCCGACGACGTACCCGGTCGACCGCTCGGCCGCCCGCGGGTCAGCCATGACCGCCTTCCGGCCACCCACCGCGCGGGCCAGGGCCTTGAGGTCCAGCTGTCCCGACACCGGCACCACGGCGACCGTGAGCGCACCGTCGACGTCCGCCAGGAGGGTCTTGAACACCCGGCCGGGTGCGATGCCCAGCGCGGCGGCCGCCTCCTCGCCGTACGACTCCGACCGGGGGTCGTGCGCGTAGTCGTGCACCGTGAACGGGACCGATGCGGCGGTCAGCGCCGTGGTCGCGGGCGTCAATTGGGGGACCACCGCGTGCGGGCGACCTCGGTCGCCGGCAGCGACGTGATCACGTTCATCGCCCGGAGCTCTCCGCGCAGCAGCTCGGTCACCAGCACCAGCCGCTCCTCGGCGTCGGACGCCTCGAGCAGCTGCTGTCGCTCGGACATCGGTAGCGGTGCGCAGGCCGCGAGCACCCAGGAGAGGTACGTCGTGTCGGTCGGCAGCGCGCCGCGGTAGGGATCGGCGGAGATCTCGCCGAGCGCCTGCCGGTACGCCGTGAACGTCGCCCGAGCGAGGACGACCAGCTCCTCGGGGACGCGCACCTCGGGCTCGGGAAGGTCGTCGACCTCACCGACGGGGAACAGGTCGCCGCGATCGAGTCGGTCGAGCCGGATCCGGTCGCGGCCGACGGCGACGATGTCGAAGGTGCCGTCGGGCCGCACCTCGGCTTCGGAGAGCTGGAGCCGGACGCCCACCCGGAACAGCGACTGGGCACCGTGGTCGCCGACCTCGTAGCCCTCCCGGATCGCGACCGACCCGAACACCCGGTCGGCCGGGTCGTCGATCCGGAGCAGGTGGTGCATCAGGGCGCGGTAGCGGTCCTCGAAGACGTGCAGCGGCACGGTGACGCCCGGGAACACCACGCTGTTCAGCGGGAACATCGGGATCCGGTCCGTCACACGTCAAACCTACGGTGCCGGGCTGTCCAGCGGTCGTCAGGACACGGGTACGCGCGGTCCCGGCGAATAGAATCGACCCATGTCCCTCATCCGTCGCATCGACCTGCGCGCGACCGACCCCGCATCGTCGGGCGTCGACTACCGCGCAGCCGTGCCCCGCGCCGACTTCGACGTCGAAGCAGCGGTGCCGGCGGTGCATGCGATCTGCGAGGAGGTCCGCACCGGCGGGCTGGAGGCGATCCGCGATCTCGGCGAACGCTTCGACGGCGTCCGTGTCGAGGACATCCGGGTGACCCCCGAGGCGTTGGCCACGGCGCTCGAGCAGCTCGACCCCGACATTCGGGCCGGACTGGACGAGTCGATCCGTCGGCTGCGGGCGACCTGCGCCAACGAGCTCGAAGCGGACGCCGTGACTGACCTCGGTCCGGGCGCCCGGGTCACCCACCGCAAGGTGCCGGTCGACCGCGTCGGTCTCTACGTGCCGGGCGGGCTTGCGCCTCTCGTGTCGAGCGTGCTGATGAACGTGGTGCCCGCGCAGACGGCCGGGGTGGCGTCGATCGCACTGGCGAGCCCGCCGCAGCAGGAGTTCGGTGGCTCGGTGCACCCGACGATCCTCGCCGCGTGCGCGCTGCTCGGCGTCGACGAGGTCTACGCCGTCGGCGGCGCACAGGCGATCGCGATGTTCGCGTACGGCGTCGCGCCGTGCCGCAAGGTCGATCTCGTCACCGGCCCGGGCAACATCTACGTCGTCACCGCCAAGCGGATCCTCAAGGGCCTGGTCGGCATCGACTCCGAGGCCGGCCCGACCGAGATCGCCATCCTCGCCGACGACACCGCCGACCCGGCCTTCGTCGCCTCCGACCTGATCAGCCAGGCCGAGCACGACCCGCTCGCGGCCTCGGTCTTGGTGACGACCTCGGAGGCACTGGCCGACGACGTCGACGCCGAGCTCGACAAGCAGGTGTCCGCCACGAAGCACGTCGACCGGATCCGGACGTCGCTCAGCGGTCCGCAGTCCGGCATCGTGCTGGTGCGCGACCTGGAGCAGGGCCTCGCCGTGGTCGACGCGTACGCCGCGGAGCACCTCGAGATCCACACCGCGGACGCGGCGTCCTGGGCGGCCCGGGTGCGCAACGCCGGCGCGATCTTCGTCGGCCCCTACGCCCCGGTCAGCCTCGGCGACTACTGCGCGGGGTCCAACCACGTGCTGCCCACGGGCGGCTGCGCGTGCCACTCCTCGGGCCTGTCGGTCCGCGCGTTCACCAAGTCGGTGCACGTCGTCGAGTACTCCCGCGAAGGGCTCGGCGAGGTCGCCGACCACGTCGTGACGCTGGCCGACGCCGAGGACCTCCCGGGCCACGGCGCCGCCGTCAAGGTCAGGTTCGCGGAGTGAGCTTCCCTCCGATCCGCCCCGAGCTCGCCGGGATCGAGCCGTACGGGGCGCCGCAGCTCCCTGTCGACCTGGTGCCCGTCCAGCTGAACGTCAACGAGAACCCGTACGGTCCGTCCGAGGAGTGCGTCGCCGACATCGCCGCGTCGGCGGGGGAGGCGGCGCGCACCCTGAACCGGTACCCCGACCGTGAGTTCGTCGCGCTGCGGACCGCGCTGGCGTCGTACCTCTCTCGCGACGTCCCCGGTGAGATCGTCCCTGAGCAGGTGTGGGCGGCCAACGGGTCCAACGAGGTCATGCTGCAGCTGCTCCAGGCGTTCGGCGGCCCGGGTCGGACCGCGCTGAGCTTCGCGCCGACGTACTCGATGTATCCGGAGTACGCCCGCGACTCGATGACGGCGTGGGTCGCCGGTCGTCGGGAGGACGACTTCTCCCTCGACCTCGACCGCGCCCGGGCGCTGATCGCCGAGGTCCGGCCCGACGTGGTGCTGCTGCCGAGCCCGAACAACCCGACCGGCACCGCGCTGCCGCCGGAGGCGATCACCGTTCTCTGCGAGGCGGTGGGCGACCGCGGGGTCGTCGTCGTCGACGAGGCGTACGGCGAGTTCCGGCGATCCGGCGTCCCGAGCGCGCTGGAGCTCCTGCCCGCGCACCGCAACCTCGTGGTGACCCGGACGATGAGCAAGGCGTTCGCGGCAGCCGGGCTGCGGTTGGGCTACCTCGCGGCCGACCCGGCGATCTGCGACGCGATCCGCGTCGTCCGCCTTCCGTACCACCTGTCCGCGGTCACCCAGGCGACGGCGCTGGCGGCCCTGCGGCACGCTCCGGAGCTGCTCGGCAACGTCGACCAGCTGCGGGCGCAGCGGGACAAGACGGTGGCCTGGCTCCGCGACCAGGGACTGCAGGTGGCGGACAGCGACGCCAATTTCTGCTTGTTCGGGACCGTCGGGGATCGTCATGCTGTCTGGCAGGGACTGCTCGACCGGGGTGTGCTGATCCGGGAGACCGGTCCCGACGGCTGGTTGCGGGTGTCCATCGGGACACCCGAGGAGATGGCGGCGTTCGAGGACGCTCTCGTCGCAGTGATGAAGGAGATGGCATGAGTAGAACTGCCCGCATCGAGCGGCAGACGAGCGAGTCCAAGGTGCTCGTCGAGGTCGACCTCGACGGCTCGGGGCGCCACGACGTCTCCACCGGCGTCGGCTTCTACGACCACATGCTCATCTCGTTCGCCCGGCACTCGCTGGTCGACCTCACGGTCCAGACCTCCGGCGACACCCACATCGACGCCCACCACACGGTCGAGGACACAGCGATCGTGCTCGGACAGGCCCTGCGCGAGGCGCTCGGCGACAAGGTCGGCATCCGCCGCTTCGGCGACGCGACCGTGCCGCTCGACGAGGCGCTGGTGCAGGCCGTGGTCGACGTCTCGGGCCGTCCCTACTGCGTCCACACCGGCGAGCCGGAGGGCCAGCCGTACGTCGCGCTCGGCGGCGGTGGCGAGGCCGTCCCCTACCTCGGCTCGCTGACCCGGCACGTCTTCGAGACGATCGCGTTCCACGCGCACCTAGCGCTGCACGTGCGGGTGCTGGCCGGCCGCGAGCCGCACCACATCGTGGAGACGCAGTTCAAGGCGTTCGCCCGGGCGTTCCGCGACGCGATCGCGATCGACCCGCGCGAGACGGGGATCCCCTCCACCAAGGGCGCCCTGTGAGCGCAGCGAACGGTCGGACGGAGTGACCGGTCCTTCTGTTGTCGTCCTGGACTACGGGTCGGGCAACCTGCGCTCCGCCGTGCGCGCAGTCGAGCGCGCCGGCGCGACCGTCACGCTGACGTCCGACCTCGACCTCGCCATGGAGGCCGACGGGCTGCTGGTGCCGGGCGTCGGTGCCTACGCCGCGTGCATGCGGGGGCTGCTCGGGATCCGGGGGGAGCGGGTCATCGGCCGGCGCCTCGCCGGAGGCCGCCCGGTGCTCGGCATCTGCGTCGGCATGCAGATCCTGTTCGAGCGCGGCATCGAGCACGGGGTCGAGACCGAGGGCTGTGGCGAGTGGCCCGGGGTCGTCGAGCGGCTGCAGGCGCCGATCGTGCCGCACATGGGCTGGAACACGGTCGACGTCCCGGAGGGGTCGCGGCTGTTCGCCGGCATCGAGGACGAGCGGTTCTACTTCGTGCACTCCTACGGCGTGCGGGACTGGACGCTCGTCACCAACGACCGCACCCCCGGCCCGTACCAGCCGCGAGTGATCTGGGCGGAGCACGGTGGCGACCGGTTCGTCGCGGCCGTCGAGAACGGTCCTCTGTGCGCGACCCAGTTCCACCCCGAGAAGTCGGGCGATGCGGGTGCTCAGCTGCTGCGCAACTGGGTCACCGGGCTCTGACGCGGCTCGGATAGCGTTTCGCCATGGCCGCTGACCTCAGCATGAACCAGATCATCCACGCCGCCGTACGCCGCGACCTCAGTCGTACGGCGGCCGCGTTGCGGTCGATGGCCGACGGCGACGCCGAGCGTGCCCGGGACATCCAGCGTGCCTGGAACTTCCTCCGCGCCGAGCTCAAGCACCACCACGAGGGCGAGGACCACCACATCTTCCCGTTCCTCCGTGCCCAGGGTGTCGACGGCGCCCTGCTGGACGCGATGGAGGCCGAGCACGGCGAGCTGCACGACGCGCTGGTCGCCGGCCAGGACGCCATCGACGGAGTCGTCGCCGATCCGTCCGCCACGAAGGCCGCCGAGGCGGCCGCGGTGATCGACGCCTCCAGCGCGGTGGTCGACCGGCACCTCGAGCACGAGGAGCGCGACGTGGAGCCGTTGATCGCCGAGCACCAGGGCGACCCCGGGTTCAAGGTGGCCGAGAAGGAGGTGCGGCACACCGACCTGTCCAAGGCCGGCGACTTCCTCGTCTGGGTCCAGGACGGGGCCACCGAGCGCGAGAAGACCGCACTCAAGCAGACCATCCCGGCGCCCGTCGTACTCATCGTCGGCGCCCTGTTCGGTCGCGGCTACCGCCGTGACATCGCTCCGATCTGGAAGGCATGACCCCGTGAGCGACTACCTCGAGCTCCTGCCCGCTGTCGACATCAAGGGCGGCCAGGCCGTCCAGCTGGTCCAGGGCGTCGACGGGTCCGAGAAGCGCTTCGGCGACCCGATCGAGGCCGCCCTGCGCTGGCAGGAGGCCGGCGCTGAGTGGATCCACCTGGTCGACCTCGACGCGGCGTTCGGGCACGGCAACAACCGCGCGCTCCAGGCCGAGATCGTCGGCAAGCTGGACATCCAGGTCGAGATGAGCGGCGGCATCCGCGACGACGAGTCGCTGGAGGCGGCGATGGCGACCGGCTGCCGGCGCGTCAACATCGGCACGGCGGCGCTCGAGCAGCCGGAGTGGTGCGCGCAGGCGATCGCGACGTACGGCGACCGCGTGGCGGTCGGGCTCGACGTCCGCGGCCGCACGCTCGCGGCCCGCGGGTGGACCCAGGAGGGCGGCGACCTCTACGAGACGCTGGCGCGCCTCGACTCCGAGGGTTGCGCGCGTTACGTCGTCACCGACGTCAACAAGGACGGCATGCTCCAGGGGCCCAACCTGCAGCTGCTGCGCGACGTCTGCGAGGCCACGGACCGGCCGATCGTGGCCTCCGGAGGCGTGACGACGCTCGGCGACATCCGTGCCCTGATGGAGCTGGTGCCGATCGGCGTCGAGGGCGCGATCGCCGGCACCGCGCTCTACACGGGCCAGTTCACGCTCGAGGACGCCCTCGCGCTGACGCTGCCTGCTGCGGGCCGATGAGGGGCTGGCGATGAGCCTCGCGGTCCGGGTCATCCCGTGCCTCGACGTCGACGCGGGCCGGGTCGTCAAGGGCATCAACTTCAAGGAGCTGCGTGACGCCGGTGACCCCGTCGAGCTGGCCCGGACCTACGACGCCGAGGGCGCCGACGAGCTGACGTTCCTGGACATCTCCGCGTCCCACGAGGGTCGGGCGACGACGCTGGAGATCGTGTCGGCCACGGCGGAACAGGTCTTCATCCCGCTCACCGTCGGCGGCGGCATCCGCAGCGTCGACGACGTCGACCGGATGCTCCGCGCGGGCGCCGACAAGATCGCGGTCAACACCGCCGCCATCCACCGCCCCGAGCTGGTCGCCGAGATCGCCGACCGGTTCGGCAACCAGGTCCTGGTGCTGTCGGTCGACGCGCGGCGGGCGCCTGGGACCGACTCCGGGTTCGAGGTCACGACCCACGGTGGCCGCAAGTCCGCCGGCCTCGACGCCATCGCGTGGGCGGTGCAGGCTGCCGAGCTCGGCGCAGGGGAGATCCTGCTCAACGCCATGGATGCCGACGGGACCACCTCGGGGTTCGACCTCGAGCTGATCCGCGCGGTGCGCACCGAGGTCTCGATCCCGGTGATCGCCTCGGGCGGCGCCGGCGCTGTCGAGCACTTCCCACCTGCGGTCGAGGCCGGGGCGGACGCGGTGCTCGCGGCCACCGTCTTCCACTTCGGCACCCTGCGGATCGGTGACGTGAAGCAGACACTGGGCGACGCGGGTTATCCGGTCAGGTGACGGGTAGGACAGCGCCGTGAGCCAGTACGAGGTGTATGACGCCGGCGGCGACGAGGTGCCCTGGGAGCTTCGCGAGGACCCGGTCGCCCCGCGGGGCACGGATGCGGGCGCATGGATGGTCGCCGTCGAGTACTCGAACAAGGGGCAGGCGAAGCCGCCGACCATCGTGAACGTCCTGGGTGGGTCGTACCCGACCCGCGAGGAGGCGCTGGTCGCGGCGCAGAAGGAGGCGTTCGCCTACGACCCGCCCGACCCCTTCTCGCCGCAGGGCCGCCAGGTCTACCGCGACGGTCCCGATGGGTTCCTGACGATCATCCAGGGCGCGATGACGACGTTCCACCTGAGCGTCCGCGTCGTGCAGCACCTCGGCGACGCCTGAGGTCGCCCGCGTTGGGCAGATAGTCGAACAGACGCGCAAGAACGAACAAGGAGCGACGACGCTACTTCTTCTTCTTGCCCTTGCGGCCCTTCCCGTGACCCTTCCCCGACTTCCCGTGCTTCGTCGTCTTGGCCTTGTGCGGCTTCGACTTCTTGGCGCCGTGTGCCTTGTGCTTGCTCCTCGCGGGCCGATCGACCTTCACCGGCGCGACGTCCGTCGCGGAGGAGGTGGGTGAGGACGGGGGAGCGGTCGTAGGTCGGATGCCGTCCGCCCTGGGGCCCGGAGCGCGGGAGTTCTCGACAGCGTCGGCGGCGGACGGCGTGGAGTCCGTCCCGCCCGCGATGCCCCAGGTGATGCCTGCGGCGAGGAGGACGAGAGCGACTGCTGCCGCGCCCGCCAGTGTCCGTCGTCGTGCCCGTCGCTTCTTGCCTGTGCCCGTGCTCGAGTCCGCCCCCGCGACCGACATCGAGGCGGCAAGTGGAAGTGCCGTCGTGCTGGTGGGGTCGAGCCCGGCGGCAGCGGCCGGCGTGGCGCCACCGCGGATCGCCGCCAGCTGCGCGGCGACCTGGTCTGCTCCCGGCCGGTCGGTCGCCTCGCCGGCGGTCATCGCGTCGAGCAGCTGGACCCAGGCGGCGCCGAGGGAGACGGGGATGAGGGGACTGCGGTGGAGCCGGGCCAGCGCCGCCTCGACCGACGTGCCGGTGTAGGCGCGCTGACCGGTCAGCGCCTCCAGCAGGACCAGGCCCAGGGCGTAGACGTCGCTGGCGCCGGTCTGCGGCAGCCCGCGCACCTGCTCGGGGGCGAGGTAGGCCACCGTGCCGATGGTGAAACCGGTGCCGGTGAGGTCGGACTGCTCGTCGACGAGACGGGCGACGCCGAAGTCGGCCAGCTTGGTCAGCCCGGTCCCGGTCACGAGGACGTTGGAGGGCTTCACGTCGCGGTGGACGATGCCGTTGGCGTGCACGTGGCTCAGCGCCGTCGCGAGGCCGGACCCGATCGCGGCCACCTCCTCGGCCGGCAGCGGCCCGCCCGCGAGGCGGCTGGCCAACGTGCCGCCGGTGACCAGCTCCATCACCAGCCACGGGCGGGATGTGCCGTCCCGGTCGTCGACGCCGGCGTCCAGCAACGTCACCAGGTGCGGGTTGTTCAGGCCGGCCAGCAGGCGGGTCTCGGAGGCGAACCGTTGCCGGTCGACATCGGCGACGAGCGCGGCGTGCATGACCTTGACGGCGACCTCGCGGCCGAGCACGTGATCGAAGCCGCGGTAGACCTCCGCCATCCCTCCCCGACCGAGGAGGCCGCGCAGCTCGTAGCGGTCGTTCAGCACGATGGGTGCTGGGTCGGTCATGTCAAGCTCCACAGATCCTTGGGTCGAGCTCTGACAGATGCCCCGAGAGGTGCCGGGCTCGCAGCGACGAAAGGGTGAGTGGAGGAACTACCCGGTACGCCGGGTCGTAGACGGCCTGGGTCGACCCGCCCCGCTAGATTCCGAGCCGCGCCTCGCGCAGCTGGGCGATCCGGTCGTCCGGCCCCTCGAAGGTGAGGCCACGGGTCTGGTCGCGACCGTAGAGGAAGAGCACGATCTCGGACGGCATCCCGGACACGACGACCGGGTCGGAGCCCGCCCGGAGGTTGGTGTCGGCACCGGTGTCGGTCCGTCGCGCGACCACCGGCACGCCGGCCGGCCGGATCAGGCCCTTGCCCGAGATCCGGACGATCCGCCACAGCGCGTCCTCCTCGTCCGGCTCGAGCGTGCGCGGCTGCCAGTCCGGAGCCGCACGGCGGACGTCCTCGTGGTGCACGAAGTACTCCGCGGTGTTGAGGGCCGCGTCGACACCGGGTAGCGCCATCGGGTTCCGCGCCTTCCGGACCCGTGCGACCAGCTTGTCGAACGACTTCTTCGCCACCCGCTCCGTCTCGCGCTCGGTCACCGAGGCCAAGGGGGGCACGACGATGCCGACCGAGAGCGGGCTCGTCTCACGGACGACGAGGTGCGCCATCAGCTCGCGCACCGTCCAGTCGCCGCAGAGGGTCGGCGCATCCGGGCCGGTCTCGAGAGCGAGATCGCAGAGGCGGATGCGCTCGGAGCGGGCGAAGGACGTCATGGGGGCAGGATGGCACGGCGCGGGAATAGACGACCCCTCCGGTCGGGTTGCGACCGGCGACGGACAGGAGCAGGACCGAAGTGACGGACGAGCGGCAGAGCGGCGCCGGTACGACGGGCGCCGGCTTCGCCGTACTCTGGATCGCCATCAAGCGCGAGCCGTGGGTCTTCGCGGCGTCGACCGTCGGCAGCCTGCTGTTCGGCGCGCTGACCGTCGCCGACGCGTGGGTGCTCGGGTGGTCCACCGATCACGTGGTGCTGCCGGCCTTCCGCGACGGCGAGATCGGCGCCGACATGCTCTGGGCGGTGCTCGGGCTCTTCCTCGCCGTCGCGATCCTGCGCGCGGTCGGCATCGTGGCCCGCCGCCTCGGCGCGGGTGTCATGCAGTACCGGATGCAGGCGCGCACCCGCCGCGCCGTGACGCGGCAGTACCTCTCGCTCCCGATGGAGTGGCACCAGCGCCACCCGACCGGAGAGCTGCTCTCCAACGCCAACTCCGACGTGGAAGCGGCCTGGGGACCGATCGCGCCACTGCCGATGGCCGTCGGCACCGTCGCGATGATGGTGATCGCGGTCATCCAGATGCTGTTCGCCGACCTGGTGCTCGCGATCGTCGGGCTCCTGGTCTTCCCGCTGGTGATCGCGACCAACGTCGTCTACCAGAACCTCGCGCAGGGCTGGGCGACCCGAGCACAGCAGCTGCGCGCGGAGCTCAGCGAGATCGCGCACGAGTCGTTCGACGGAGCGATGGTCGTCAAGACGCTCGGTCGCGAGCCCGAGGAGACCGCCCGCTTCCGCGCCAAGGCGGCCGACCTCCGCGAGACGAACATCAAGGTCGGCCGGATCCGCGCGGCCTTCGACCCCACCCTCGCCGCACTGCCGAACCTCGCCGTCCTGGTCGTGCTCGTGCTCGGCGTGCACCGCGTCCTGTCCGGTGCGGCGGACGCCGGCGCTGTCGTCACCGTGGCGTACCTGCTGACGATCGTCTCCTTCCCGATCCGGTCGATCGGCTGGTTGCTCGGTGAGTTCCCCCGCAGCGTGGTCGGCTACCGGCGGGTCGACGCAGTGCTCCGTGCCTCCGGCTCGATGGAGTACGGCGCCGCGCCGGCGCCCTCGGCGACCGCCGGCGCCCGGCTCGACGTCGAGGGTCTGCGCTACGGCTACCACGCGGATCGGGCACTGCTCCGCGACGTGACGTTCTCCGTCGAGCCCGGGCGTACGGTCGCCGTGGTGGGCGCGACGGCCTCGGGCAAGAGCACGCTGACCACCCTGCTGACCCGGCTGGTCGACGTCGACGACGGCAGCATCCGCATCGACGGCGTGGACCTCCGCGACCTGGCCCGCGGCGAGCTCTCCGAGGTGCTCTCTGTGGTGCCGCAGACCGCGTTCCTCTTCGACGACACCGTGCGCGGCAACGTGACCCTGGGCGCCGACGTGCCCGACGAGGACGTGTGGGCGGCGCTGCGGACGGCCCAGGCCGACGGGTTCGTCGCCGCGCTGTCCGACGGGCTCGACACCCGGCTCGGCGAGCGGGGCACCTCGCTGTCGGGCGGTCAGCGGCAGCGGATCTCCCTCGCCCGGGCACTGGTACGGCGCCCGCGGCTGCTCCTGCTCGATGACGCCACCTCGGCGGTCGACCCCGAGGTCGAGGCGCGGATCCTCGCGGCCCTCAAGGGCGCGGATCGCGACGCGACCCTCGTCGTGGTGGCCTACCGCAAGGCGACGATCGGGCTCGCCGACGAAGTGCTCTTCCTCTCCGACGGGGTGATCGCCGACCGGGGTCCGCACCGCGACCTGGTCGCCCGCAACGCCGACTACGCGCGCCTCGTCAACGCCTACGAGCAGCAGGACCATGCGCTCGGCGAGCCCGAGGGGGTCGCCGCACCATGACGACCACGGCACCTGCCGGCACCCGGATGGAGACCGGCGAGGACATCGGCGGCTGGGAGACCATCCGGCGCGGCATCGGCCACTCGCCCGAGCTGGTCGAGGGCATCGGCAAGACACTGGCGCTCGCCCTCGTCGCCTCGGTCGGCCAGGTCGTCGTACCCATTGCCGTGCAGCAGACCATCGACCGAGGTCTGCGTGGCCCCGACGGCCCGGACGCGACCTTCACCACCTGGCTGGCCCTGGCCGCGGCCGCCGCGATCGTCGCGACCAGCTGGGCGTCGTACGCCATGACCGCTCGGCTCTTCGCCAGCTCCGAGCGAGGTCTCGCGACGCTGCGGGTCAAGGCGTTCCGCCACGTCCACGACCTGCCGCTCCTGACCCAGAACACCGAGCGCCGAGGCGCGCTGGTGTCACGGGTGACCAGCGACGTCGACCAGGTCAGCCAGTTCCTGGTGTTCGGCGGCCTCCTGTTCGTCGTCAGCATCGGCCAGATCCTGGTCGCGACCGTCGTGATGATCGTCTACAGCTGGCAGCTCGCGCTCGTGGTGTGGATCTGCTTCGCGCCGCTGTTCCTCAGCCTGCGCTACTTCCAGCGCAAGCTCTCCACCGCCTACGGGACGGTACGACGCCAGGTCGGCGCGCTGCTGTCGGCGATCTCCGAGCCCGTGGTCGGTGCCGCCGTGGTGCGGTCCTACGCTGTCGAGGCACGCACCCAGGAGCGGATCGACGTGGCGGTGGCCGCCCACCAGGCGGCGTCGACCCGCGCCCAGGGATTCACCGCCTTCTCGTTCTCCCTCGGCGGGATCTCGGCCGGGCTGGCCAACGCCGGCGTGCTGATCGTCGGCATCTGGCTCGGGCAGGGACGGCTCTGGGGCGACGACATCACCGCCGGCGAGGTGCTCGCCTTCGCGTTCCTGGTGACCCTCTTCGTCGGCCCGGTGCAGTTCGGCACCCAGGTCCTCACCGATGCCCAGAACGCGATCGCCGGCTGGCGGCGGGTGATCGGCATCCTCGACACCCCGGCCGACCTGGTCGACCCCGGCGCCGATGGCCAGGTGCTGCCCGCCGGTGCGCTCGACGTCGCGTTCGAGGGCGTCGGCTTCGCCTATCCCGGCGGGCCGCCGGTCCTGCGCGACATCGATCTCGCGATCCCGGCCGGTCGCCGGGTCGCCGTCGTCGGCGAGACCGGGTCGGGGAAGTCGACGCTCGCCAAGCTGCTGACCCGGCTGATGGACCCGACCGAGGGCCGGGTGCTGCTCGACGGCGTCGACGTGCGGGACATCACGGAGACTTCGTTGCGGTCGAGCGTGGTGCTCGTGCCGCAGGAGGGCTTCCTGTTCGACGACACGCTCGCCGCCAACGCGCGCTACGGCCGGCTCGACGCCACCGACGACCAGATCGCGGCCGCCGCCGGAGAGCTCGGCCTCGGTGACTGGCTCGCCGGGCTGCCCGACGGGCTCGCGACCAGGGTCGGCCAGCGCGGGGAGTCGCTGTCGGCGGGGGAGCGGCAGCTGGTGGCCCTGTTGCGGGCGCAGCTGGCCGACCCCGACCTGCTGGTGCTCGACGAGGCGACGAGCGCCGTCGACCCCGAGCTCGAGACCCGGATCGGGCGCGCCCTCGACCGGTTGATGACCGGTCGCACCTCGGTGACCATCGCGCACCGGCTGTCGACGGCGGAGGCAGCGGACGAGGTGGTGGTCGTGGACCGGGGGAGGATCGTGCAGCGGGGCCCGCACGCCGATCTCGTCCGGGAGGCCGGATCGGTCTACGCCGGACTGCACGCCTCGTGGATCGCCCAGCACGGCTGAACCACCGGCCGGGATAATGGGGGAGTGAGCTCACTCGATCCCGCCCTGGCCTCCCGGCTCTCGCGCAACGACGACGGCCTGGTGCCGGCGATCGTCCAGCAGCACGACACAGGTGAGGTGCTGATGCTCGCGTGGATGGACGACGAAGCACTCCAGCGCAGCCTCACGACGGGGCGGGCGACGTACTGGAGCCGCTCGCGGCAGGAGTACTGGGTCAAGGGCGAGACGTCCGGCAACCGCCAGCACGTCAAGGAGATCCGGGTCGACTGCGACGGCGACACGCTGCTGGTCAAGGTGGACCAGGAGGGACCGGCCTGCCACACCGGCACCCGCACCTGCTTCGACGACGGGCTGGTCGGATGAGCGGGACGAAGGCTGCTCCTGCGCAGGCCGACCGGCGACGTCGTACGTTCGCGCCCGTCGCCCTCATCGGCATCGGCGCGACCGGCGCCGCCGCTCTCGCCGGCCACCAGCCGATGCTGCGCGTGTCGACCGACGACCTCCGCACGCTCGGGATGGAGTCGATGGCCGGCGAAGGCGCTGCCGACGTGGGCTTCCCCCTTGCCGGCGCCCTCTCGCTGGTCGCCCTCGCTGCCTGGGGGATCGTGCTGGTCGCCCGTGGCCGGGCCCGGCAGGTACTGGCCGTGGTGGCCACCCTCGCCGCTGCTGGCGTCCTCGCCGTGATCATCGTCGGCGGTTTCCTCCAGAACGACGACGCGGGATCGGCGATCTCCGACCAGCTCGGCATCCCCGGCCTCGCCGACGACCTCCCGCTCTACTCGACGCCGTGGTTCTGGATCGGGCTGGTGGCGTCGGCCGTGGCCACCGTCGCGGCGGCGGCAGCGGCGGTGCTCGCGCCGGCCTGGCCCGAGATGGGCAGCCGGTACGACGCCCCCTCGGCCCATGAGGGCAAGTCCTCCGACGCTCCGCCCGAGGAGCGCACCAGCCTCGACCTCTGGAAGTCGATGGACGAGGGCGACGATCCGACGGACGACAAGTCGCACTAGAATCCCCGCGTACCCCGAACCGAGGAGCACCTGCATGTCTGACAACCACGGCAACACCCCTGCGGCCTGGACTGCCGTCATCGTGGCGCTGGCCGGCTTCGTGGTGGGTGGCATCGGTCTGATGCTGAGCCCGATCAGCATGGTCCTCTTCTGGATCGGATTGGTCATCGTGCTCGCCGCGGGCGTCGTCTTCGTCGCCATGGACAAGGCCGGCCTCCACACCTCGAGTCACTGACCGCGGGCCGTGCCGTGAGCACCGTGCAGCCGACCCGCCCGGACAACCGGGTGACGACGGCTGCCCGGGACAGCACCTCGCGGTGGCGCACGATGCTGCCGCCTGCCGCGGTCCTCGGCACGCTGGCCGTGGCGACGATCGCGCTGCACGTCCGCGACCCGCACGAGCAGGGGTCGTGGGGAGAGTGCCCCACGAAGGCCTTCTTCGGGCTGGACTGCCCGGGGTGCGGTGGCCTGCGGGCGGTCAACGACCTGACCAACCTGCGGATCATCGACGCCGCGTCCAGCAACCTGCTCTTCGTCGCGACTCTGCCGGTGATCGCCTACGTCTTCGGGCGGTGGAGCCTCGGGTGCTGGCGGGGGCAGGCCTGGACGCCGTCCGAGCGCGCCAGTACCTGGTCCGCGCTCACACTCGTGGCCGCCTTCCTGGTGTTCGCCGTGCTGAGGAACGTGCCGGCGGGGTCCTGGCTCGCGCCCTGACCCCGCCGCCGTCCGGTCGAGGCCGAGTCAGCTCGTGTAGAAGCTGAAGCTCCCCGTGGTGATCCACAGGATCGTCCAGATCACGCTGATGACGATGCCGACGGCGCCCAGGATCAGGCCCGCCAACGCCATGCCGGCGCCGGTCTTGGCCCCACCCGACTCGGCGATCTCCTTGCGCGCGAGGACGCCCAGCACGATGGCCGCGATGGCGAAGATCCACGACCCGCAGCACACGACGCCGAGGATCCCGGTGACCAGCGAGATGATTGCCATTACCGAGGTGCTCTGCGGCTGGGCGCCGCCGTAGCCCGGCGGGGGACCGCCGTAGCCGCCGCCTCCGGGCGGGGGCGCGCCGTAGCCGCCGCCTCCGGGCGGAGGCGGACTGCCGTATGCGGGAGGTTCGTAGCTCAAGTGATGCCCCTTCGGCGCGAGCCCGGGCACACTCCCGGGCGAGGGCAAAGACTCTAACGGCACCCCGCGCCGGGTTGTGTCGGCCATCGGCCGGATCCCGGGCACTGTCGTGACCAGAGCGGCCGCATGGGAGACTGGGACCCCGCCGATCGAACGCATCCGGGTCGGAGAACAGCAAGTCACGGAGGGTCCATGTCGGTGCTCGACGACATCGTCGCCGGAGTCCGGGAGGACCTCGCTGCCCGCGAGGCAGCCGTGCCAGCGGCAGACCTGCGGGCACTGCTGGCCGAGGCACCCGCGCCCCGCGACCCCATGCCGCACTTCCGGAGCGCCGGCTCGAGCGTGATCGCCGAGGTCAAGCGGCGCAGCCCGAGCAAGGGCGACCTCGCCGACATCCCCGACCCCGCCGCGCTGGCCCAGGAGTACGCCGCCGGCGGTGCAGCCGCGATCAGCGTGCTCACCGAGCAACGCCGGTTCGGCGGCAGCCTCGACGACCTGCGTGCCGTGCGGGCCGCGGTCGACGTACCCCTGCTGCGCAAGGACTTCATCGTCGCCGACTACCAGCTGCTCGAGGCTCGGGCGGCGGGAGCGGACCTGGCGCTGCTGATCGTGGCCGCGCTGCCCGACGATGCGCTCCGCCGGCTCTACGACTCGGCGCGCGAGCTGGGCCTGACCGTGCTCGTCGAGGTGCACGACGAGCCGGAGACGGAGCGCGCGGTCGCTCTCGGCGCCGAGCTGATCGGTGTCAACGCCCGCAATCTCAAGACGCTCGCCGTCGACAACGACACGTTCGGCCGGCTGGCGCCACTGGTGCCGGACGACCGGGTGCTGGTCGCCGAGTCGGGCATCAGCGGCCCGACCGACGTGAAGCGCTACGTCGCGGAGGGCGCGCGCGTCGTCCTCGTGGGTGAGGCACTGGTCAAGGACGGAGCGCCCCGCGAGGCGGTCGCAGCAATGACCCGCATCGACGCCTGAGACGACATCGCCCGGACGCGGACGCGTCCGGGCACTGTGCGGCGGTGGGTCAGTTGCAGCCCTGCCTCTTCGCGGCTTCGGCGATGTTGCTGAGACCCGAGTTCGGGTCGCCGCAGCGAAGCGCGCCCGAGTCGCTGTCCTGCCAGGAGACCCAGCGGCCGCGGCGCCGCTCGACGTGGCCGAAGAACGGCTCGTCGCCCTCCGTGACGCACGTCGTGTAGGTGTACTTGCCGCGGACCCGCTCGATGCCGCGGAAGAACACGAAGCTGGCGCTGTTGCGCAGTACCAGGGTGCGATTGATGCGAACCCGGCTCCTGGTCGCCCAGGTGGCGCTCCCCGCAACCGCCAGGTCCAGGTTGAAGGTCGCCTCCGCCTTGCCGAGCGCCTTCTTGGCGAGCCCCGACGCCTCGATGGAGCCCGAGGAGCTGTACGACGCGCCCGCCTTGACCCGGACTCGCACCCGGGCCTTACGGGAGTACGTGGACTCGTACCGTCCGGGTGCGAGGGTGATGTTCGGTGCACGGCGGTGGATGACGACGTCCTTCTCCCGGTCGAAGACGCGGACGACCCTCGGGACGAAGTGCTCGGTGTGGCAGCCGGTCCCTGCCGCTCGGGTCTCGACGTCCGGCGCCGCGTGGGCTGTCGACGTCGGCGCTACTGCCAGGGCCAGAGGGAGGAGTGCCAGGCAGAGAACGTGTGCGAGCCACTGCCCTGTGCTCGATGCTGGTGCGTTCATGATGCTCCTTGACTGGGGGCGGGGGTCGCCGTGCGGCCAGCGGTCACGCCCGAGATTGGTGTCGGTCCTGAGAACGTCGCCTCGACGCCGGAGGTTGCATCGTCGATCCGACGAGACCGGATCGGAGCGACGCCGGACGGCGTGAAACACTCGACCTGACCCCGAATGGGCCCCGCTGAGCGAGACAGGACTCGAGAAGTGACGCAGTACGACGCCGACCTGCACGGCTGGTTCGGTGGTGCCGGCAGCTTCGGCGGCCGGTTCATGCCGGAGGCGCTGATCGCGGCTCTCGACGAGCTCGAGATCGCGTGGCAGAAGGCCATGGTCGATCCGGCCTTCGTCCAGGAGTTCGAGGGGATGCTGCAGAACTACGCGGGCGTCCCGAGCATGCTCTACGAGGCGCACCGGCTCTCCGACCACGCCGGCGCCCGGATCCTCCTCAAGCGCGAGGACCTCAACCACACCGGCGCCCACAAGATCCGCAACGTGCTGGGCCAGGCCCTGCTGACCAAGCGGATGGGCAAGACCCGGGTGATCGCCGAGACGGGGGCCGGCCAGCACGGTGTCGCGTCGGCGACCGCGGCCGCCTACCTGGGCCTGGACTGCACGGTCTACATGGGCGAGGTCGACACCGAGCGCCAGGCACTCAACGTCGCCCGGATGCAGCTCCTCGGCGCCGAGGTGATCCCCGTGAAGAGCGGGAGCCGCACGCTCAAGGACGCGATCAACGAGGCGCTGCGCGACTGGGTCGCGAGCGTCGACCACACGGCCTACCTGTTCGGCACAGCGGCCGGGCCCCACCCGTTCCCCAGCCTGGTGCTCAGCTTCGTCCGGAGCATCGGCGACGAGGCGCGACGCCAGTGCCTCGACCTCACCGGCCGGTTGCCCGACGCGATCGCGGCCTGCGTCGGGGGCGGGTCCAACGCGATCGGCCTGTTCGCCGGCTTCCTCGAGGACCCCGAGGTCGCGATCTACGGCTTCGAGGCGGGCGGCGACGGTGTCGAGACCGGCCGGCACGCGGCCACGATCGCCGCCGGCAGCGTCGGTGTGCTGCACGGCGCCCGCACGTACGTCCTGCAGGACGAGGACGGCCAGACCGTCGAGTCGCACTCGATCTCGGCCGGGCTCGACTACCCGGGCGTCGGCCCCCAGCACGCTGCGCTCGCGGCGAGCGGGCGGGCGTCGTACTTCCCGGTGACCGACGCCGAGGCGATGGACGCGATGGCGCTCCTGGCCCGCGCCGAGGGCATCATCCCGGCCATCGAGTCCGCGCACGCGGTCGCCGGAGCGCTCCAGATCGCCCCGGAGCGGCAGGGGCAGACGATCCTGATCAACCTGTCCGGCCGCGGCGACAAGGACATGGGCACCGCGCTGGACTACTTCGGCCTCGGCACGGCCGGGCCGTCCCCGGTCTCGGAGCAGGGAGAAGAGGCGTGAGCACCAGCGTCAGCGTTGCGTTCGAGAAGGCCCGTGCCGACGGCCGGGCCGCGCTCGTCGGCTACCTGCCTGCCGGCTTCCCGACGGTCGACGGCGGCATCGCCGCGCTCACGGCCATGGTCGAGGCGGGCTGCGACGTCATCGAGATCGGGCTGCCCTACAGCGACCCGGTCATGGACGGTCCCACCATCCAGGCGGCTGCTCAGCAGGCGCTCGACGCCGGCGTCCGCACCACCGACGTCCTGCGCACGGTCGAGGCGGTCGCCGCGACCGGCACCCCGACCCTCGTCATGACCTACTGGAACCCGATCGAGCGCTACGGAGTGGAGCGCTTCGCGCAGGCGTTGTACGACGCCGGCGGGGCCGGTCTGATCACCCCCGACCTCACGCCCGACTTCGCCCCCGAGTGGATCGCGGCCGCGGACGCGCGCGACCTCGACAAGGTGTTCCTCGTGGCGCCGTCGTCCACCGACGAGCGGATCGCGCTGACGACGGCCGCGAGCCGCGGGTTCGTCTACGCCACCGCCGTGATGGGCGTGACGGGCGCCCGCGCCGCGACGAGCGACCTCGCCGGGCCGCTCGTGGCCCGCACCAAGCGCGCCATCGAGACCACGGCACCGGGCCTCCCGGTCGGCGTCGGCATCGGCGTCAGCGACGGCGCGCAGGCGGCCGAGGTCGCGTCGTACGCCGACGGTGTGATCGTCGGCTCGGCCTTCGTCCGCACCCTGCTCGACCACCCCGGTGACCTCGACGCCGCCCGCCGTGCGCTGGTGGCCCTGACCGAGGACCTCGCCCAGGGAGTGCGTTCCTGATCGTGCGTACCGTCGCGCTCGGTGTCGCTGCCGCCCTGGTCCTCGCCGTCTCCGCCTGCACCTCGGAGGAGCCGGAGACGTTCACGGGCGCCCGGCTCGACCAGCCCTACGCCGCGCCGACGGTGGAGCTGACCGACACCGACGGCGCGCCGTACTCCTTGGCCGCCGACACGGACAAGCCGATGACGGTCGTGTTCTTCGGCTACACCCACTGCCCGGACCTCTGCCCGCTCGTGATGAACAGCCTGTCCGCCGGGCTCAACCGGCTCGACGAGGACGACCGCGAGCAGGTCGACATGGTCTTCGTGACCACCGACCCCGAGCGTGACGACGCGGCGGCGCTGCGCGACTACCTCGACGGCTTCGGCGACGGCTATGTCGGGCTCACCGGCGACCTCGACGACATCGTCGCGGCCGGCGATCCGCTCCACCTCTACGTCAACGACGGCAAGCGGTTGCCGAGCGGTGGTTACGATCTCGGCGGGCACTCCACCTATGTGCTCGGCATCGACGAGGACGACGAGGCCGTGGTCGTCTGGAACCAGGAGACGTCGGCGGTCGAGTTCGCGACTGACATCCACCTTCTGCTGTCCGAGGACTGACCTTGCTCCCTGACCTGATCACTCAGCTGGTTCCGGCGACGATCCCGAGCCCGTCCGACGGGGTCTGGAACATCGGCCCGGTGCCGCTCCGCGGCTACGCGCTGTGCATCATCCTCGGCATCGTCGCGGCGATCTGGATCGGCGAGCGGCGCTGGGTCGCTCGCGGTGGTCGTCCCGGCGACGTGCAGGACATCGCGATCTGGGCGGTGCCGTTCGGCATCATCGGCGCCCGGCTCTACCACGTGGCCACCGACTGGGAGTGCTACTTCGACCAGGCCGCGTGCGTCGCGGCCGACAAGATGTACGGCGGCCCGTGGGCGGTCCTGTACGTGTGGCGCGGAGGACTCGGCATCTGGGGCGGCGTCGCCCTCGGTGCGGTGGGTGCCTACCTCGGGTGCCGGGCGAAGGGCATCCGGTTCCTGCCGATGGCCGACGCGCTCGCCCCGGGAGTCCTGGTCGCCCAGGCGATCGGCCGGTGGGGCAACTGGTTCAACCAGGAGCTGTTCGGCGGCCCGACGGACCTGCCGTGGGCCCTCGAGGTCAGCCCGGACACCGCCCTCGACGCCGGCTACCCGATCGGTACGACGTTCCATCCCACGTTCCTCTACGAGTGCCTGTGGAACCTCGCGGCGTTCGTGGTCGTGCTGTGGCTCGAACGCCGGTTCCGGCTCGGCTACGGCCGGGTGATGGCCGTCTACGTCATGGCCTACACGCTCGGCCGGGGCTGGATCGAGTACCTCCGGGTCGACGACGTGCAGCTCGACAACGTCCTGGGCCTGCGGTTCAACGTGTGGACCTCCATCGTCCTGTTCGTCGCCGCCGCGATCTACCTCGTCATCTCGACCCGGCGACATCCGGGCCGTGAGGAGTCCGTCTACCGGGACGGGTCCGAACCCGAGACCGAGACGGAGTCCGAGGGGGAGTCCCAGGCGGACGCGGAGGCGGACGAGGAGGCTGAGTCCGAGGCTGAGGACGTGTCCACCGAGGACTGACGAGTGACGCCGTCATGTCACGCGGTGGTAACCTGATGCCTCCGCCGCGTGGGCCACTGACGTCCCTTGCGCCCCACCTTCTGTGGACCCTGCCGCTCGGCAGACCCACGGACGAAGCCGACGGGAGAACACTGGTGCCCTACTCGCACGCGTTCCCGCCGCCCGAGGGTCTTTACGACCCGCGCAACGAGCACGACGCCTGTGGCGTCGCCTTCGTCGCGACCATGACCGGAGAGGCCAGCCACGACATCGTGGCCAAGGCCCTCACTGCGCTGCGCAACCTGGACCACCGGGGCGCAGCCGGCGCCGAGGTCAACTCGGGCGATGGCGCCGGCATCCTGATGCAGGTTCCCGACGCGTTCCTGCGTGCGGTCACCGCCGAGGCGGGCTTCGAGCTCCCCGAGCGCTTCTGCTACGCCGTCGGGACCGCGTTCCTGCCCGGCGACGCGGAGCAGGTGGCCAAGACTCGTCAGCGCATCGAGGAGATCGCGGTCGAGGAGGGCCTCGCCGTCGTCGGCTGGCGGGAGGTGCCCGTCAACCCCGAGATCCTCGGCACCATGGCCGCCAGCGTCATGCCGACGTTCAGCCAGGTCTTCGTCCAGGGCGCGGGCCAGCGGCTCACCGGCATGGCGCTCGAGCGCCGCGCGTTCTGCCTGCGCAAGCGCGCCGAGCGCGAGACCGACGTCTACTTCCCGTCGCTGTCAGCGCGGACCCTCATCTACAAGGGCATGCTGACGACCGACCAGCTCGACAACTTCTTCCCCGACCTGGTCGACGAGCGGATCGCCTCCGCTCTCGCGGTGGTCCACTCGCGCTTCTCGACCAACACGTTCCCGAGCTGGCCGCTGTCGCACCCGTTCCGGTTCATCGCCCACAACGGCGAGATCAACACAGTGATGGGCAACCGCAACTGGATGCGGGCCCGCGAGGCACTGCTCGAGAGCGACGTCATCCCCGGTGACCTGGAGCGGCTCTACCCGATCTGCACCACCGGTGCCTCCGACTCGGCCTCGTTCGACGAGGTCCTCGAGCTGCTACACATGGGCGGGCGCAGCCTGCCGCACTCGGTGCTGATGATGATCCCCGAGGCGTGGGAGAACCACACCGAGATGGACGCGCAGCGGCGCGACTTCTACCGGTTCCACTCCGCGCTGATGGAGCCGTGGGACGGCCCCGCCTGCGTGGTGTTCACCGACGGCTCCCAGATCGGCGCCGTGCTCGACCGCAACGGCCTGCGTCCGTCGCGGTTCTGGGTGACCGACGACGGTCTCGTCGTACTCGCGTCCGAGGTCGGCGTGCTCGACCTCGACCCGGCCACGGTGGTCCGCAAGGGCCGCCTCCAGCCCGGCAAGATGTTCCTCGTCGACACCGACGAGCACCGGATCATCGAGGACGAGGAGATCAAGGCCGAGCTCGCGGCCGAGAACCCGTACGGCGAGTGGCTGCACGCCGGTCTGATCCACCTCGATGACATCCCCGACCGTGAGCACATCGTGCACACCCACGCGTCGGTCACCCGTCGCCAGCAGGTCTTCGGCTACACCGAGGAGGAGCTGCGCGTCCTCCTCACGCCGATGGCCAACACCGGCGGTGAGGCCCTCGGCTCGATGGGCACGGACACGCCCATCGCTGCGCTGAGCGACAGGCCGCGGCTTCTGTTCGACTACTTCGCCCAGCTGTTCGCCCAGGTCACCAACCCGCCCCTGGACGCGATCCGCGAGGAGCTGGTCACCTCCCTCAACGGCACCATCGGTCCCGAGGCCAACCTGCTCGAGCCGACGCCGGCGTCGTGCCGCCAGGTCGTCCTGCCGTTCCCGGTCATCTCCAACGACGACCTGGCCAAGATCCGCCACATCAACCGTGACGGCGACATGCCGGGCTTCATCACCCACGTCTCCCGCGGGCTCTACCCCGTCGAGGGCGGGGGAGCGGCGATGGCCCAGCGGCTCGACGAGATCTGCCAGGAGGTGAGCGAGGCGATCGCGGGCGGTGCCCGGATCATCGTGCTGTCCGACCGGCACTCGACCGCCGACCTGGCGCCGATCCCGTCGCTGCTGCTGACCGGCGCGGTCCACCACCACCTGGTGCGCGAGAAGACCCGCACCCAGGTCGGCCTCCTCATCGAGGCCGGCGACGTCCGCGAGGTCCACCACGTCGCCCTGCTGGTGGGCTACGGCGCGGCCGCGGTCAACCCCTACCTCGCGATGGAGTCCGTCGAGGACCTCGCCCGCGAGGGCTACTTCGTCTCGGCCGACCCGGAGAAGGCCGTCGCCAACCTCATCAAGGGGCTCGGCAAGGGCGTCGTGAAGGTGATGAGCAAGATCGGCGTCTCGACGGTCGCCTCCTACACCGGAGCCCAGATCTTCGAGTGCATCGGCCTTTCCCAGGCCGTGGTCGACAAGTACTTCACGGGCACCACGTCGAAGCTCGGCGGCGTCGAGCTCGACGTCATCGCGGAGGAGGTCGCCCGGCGCCACGCCACGGCGTACCCCCGCGGCGGCATCGCGCCCGCCCACCGCGAGCTCGAGATCGGTGGCGAGTACCAGTGGCGTCGCGAGGGCGAGCCGCACCTCTTCAACCCGGAGACGGTGTTCCGCCTGCAGCACGCCACCCGGACCGGTCGCTACGACATCTTCAAGCAGTACACGCAGGCGGTCGACGACCAGTCCGAGAAGCTGATGACCCTGCGCGGGCTCTTCAAGTTCAAGGACCCGTCCGAGATCGGCCGGGCGCCGATCCCGATCGACGAGGTCGAGCCGGTGTCCGAGATCGTCAAGCGGTTCTCGACCGGAGCCATGTCGTACGGCTCGATCAGCCAGGAGGCGCACGAGACCCTCGCCATCGCGATGAACCGGCTGGGCGCGAAGTCCAACACCGGTGAAGGTGGCGAGGACCCCGACCGGCTCTACGACCCGGAGCGCCGCAGCTCGATCAAGCAGGTCGCGTCCGGCCGCTTCGGCGTGACCTCGGAGTACCTCACCAACTCCGACGACATCCAGATCAAGATGGCGCAGGGCGCGAAGCCCGGCGAGGGCGGCCAGCTGCCCGGCAACAAGGTCTACCCGTGGGTGGCCAAGACCCGGCACTCGACGCCGGGCGTCGGCCTGATCAGCCCGCCGCCGCACCACGACATCTACTCGATCGAAGATCTGGCGCAGCTGATCCACGACCTCAAGAACGCCAACCCGGGCGCCCGCGTCCACGTGAAGCTGGTGTCCGAGGTGGGCGTCGGCACGGTGGCCGCCGGTGTGTCGAAGGCGCACGCCGACGTCGTACTCATCTCGGGACACGACGGTGGCACCGGCGCGTCGCCGCTGACGTCGCTCAAGCACGCCGGCGGTCCCTGGGAGCTCGGTCTGGCCGAGACCCAGCAGACGCTGCTGCTCAACGGTCTGCGCGACCGGATCGTCGTCCAGACCGACGGTCAGCTCAAGACCGGCCGTGACGTCGTCGTCGCCGCGCTGCTCGGCGCCGAGGAGTACGGCTTCGCGACCGCGCCGCTCGTGGTGTCGGGCTGCATCCTGATGCGGGTCTGCCACCTCGACACGTGCCCGGTCGGTGTCGCCACCCAGAACCCGGTCCTGCGCTCGCGCTACGCCGGCAAGGCCGAGTACGTCGTGAACTTCTTCGAGTTCATCGCCGAGGAGGTCCGCGAGCTGCTCGCGTCGCTGGGCTTCCGCTCGCTCGACGAGGCCATCGGCCAGGTGCAGGCGCTCGACACCCTCGACGCCCAGCACCACTGGAAGGCCGCCGGGCTCGACCTGGCGCCGATCCTGCACCAGGTCCACGTCGGCGACACGCACTTCCCCGAGCAGGACGTGCGCAACACCGGCACGCAGGACCACGGCCTGGACAAGTCGCTCGACGTCACCGAGCTGCTGCCTCTTGCAGCGGCGGCCATCGAGAGCGGGGAGCCCGTGCGGGCCCAGCTGTCGATCCGCAACGTCAACCGCACCGTCGGCACCATCCTCGGTCACGAGGTGACCAAGAAGTACGGCGGCGCCGGCCTGCCCGACGGCACCATCGACCTCACGTTCACGGGGTCGGCGGGCCAGTCGTTCGGCGCCTTCGTGCCAGGCGGGATCACGCTGCGGCTCGAGGGCGACGCCAACGACTACGTCGGCAAGGGCCTGTCCGGCGGCCGGATCGCGATCCGGCCCGACCGGTCCGCGCAGTTCAAGGCCGACGAGCACATCATCGCCGGCAACACGATCGCCTACGGCGCCACCTCGGGTGAGATCTTCATCCGCGGCGGGGTCGGCGAGCGGTGCTGCGTCCGCAACTCCGGTGCCACCGTGGTGACGGAGGGCGTCGGTGACCACGGATGTGAGTACATGACCGGCGGCCGGGTCGCCGTCCTCGGCAAGATCGGCCGCAACTTCGCGGCCGGCATGTCGGGCGGCATCGCCTGGGTGATCGACCTGAAGGACATCCGCGTCAACCGGGAGCTGGTCGAGCTCGGTCCCGTGGCCGAGGCCCACGAGGAGGAGCTGCGCAGCATGGTGCAGCGCCACTTCGAGGAGACCGGCTCGAAGGTCGCCGAGGAGCTGCTCGGCGACTGGGAGACCGCGCTCACCCGGTTCACCGAGGTCATGCCGCGCGACTACCGGATCGTGCTCGAGGCCGCGGCGAAGGCCGAGGCCGACGGTCTCGACGAGGACGGCGTGGCCAACGCGATGATGGAGGCCCTCCATGGCTGACCCGAAGGGTTTTTTGAAGGCTGACCGGCAGGTCGCTGAGCGTCGTCCGGTCGAGGAGCGCATCAACGACTGGCAGGAGGTCTATCCCGGTGGGATGGGCCGCGCGCTGCTGCCGATCATCACCGAGCAGGCCGGCCGCTGCATGGACTGCGGCATCCCGTTCTGCCACCAGGGCTGCCCGCTCGGCAACATCATCCCCGAGTGGAACGACCTGGTCTGGCGCGACGACTGGCGGGGCGCGATCGAGCGGCTGCACGCGACCAACAACTTCCCGGAGTTCACCGGTCGCCTGTGCCCGGCCCCCTGCGAGACCGCGTGCGTGCTCGGCATCAACCAGCCGGCCGTCACGATCAAGAACGTCGAGGTCTCGATCATCGACAAGGCGTGGGAGGCGGGCTACGTCTCTCCCCAGCCGCCGGAGTGGCTCTCGGGCAAGACGGTCGCGGTCGTCGGCTCTGGTCCGGCGGGTCTCGCCGCGGCGCAGCAGCTGACCCGCGCGGGCCACACCGTCGCCGTCTACGAGCGCGACGACAAGCCGGGTGGCCTGCTCCGCTACGGCATCCCCGAGTTCAAGATGGAGAAGCAGCACCTCGACCGTCGCCTCGAGCAGATGAAGCGCGAGGGCACGGTCTTCCGGTCCGGCGTGGAGGTCGGTGCCGGCGTCCTGACCGGCGGTGCCCTCAAGGACCGGTACGACGCCGTGGTGCTCGCGATCGGTGCGACCGTGCCGCGCGACCTGCCGGTGCCCGGGCGCGAGCTCAAGGGCATCCACCAGGCGATGGAGTTCCTGCCCCAGGCCAACCGGGTGGCACTCGGCGAGACGGTCGAGGACCAGATCCGCGCCGACGGCAAGCACGTCGTCATCATCGGCGGCGGCGACACCGGTGCGGACTGCCTCGGCACGTCGACCCGGCAGGGTGCCGCGTCGATCACGCAGCTCGAGATCCTGCCCGAGCCGCCGACCGACCGGCCCGAGGGCCAGCCGTGGCCGACGTACCCGATGACCTTCCGGATCTCCTCGGCACACGAGGAGGCCGGCGACCGCGTCTACTCGGTCTCCACCAAGGAGTTCCTCGGCGACGACGAGGGCAACGTCCGGGCGCTGCGCCTGGTCGAGGTGAGGTTCGAGGGCGGCACGTTCGTCGAGGTCGAGGGCAGCGAGCGCGAGATCCCGGCCGAGCTGGTGCTCTTCGCGATGGGCTTCCTCGGCCCCGAGGGTCCGGGTCTGGTCGACCAGCTCGGCGTCGAGCTCGACGGCCGGAGCAACGTGGTCCGCGACTCGTCGTACATGTCCTCCGTGCCGGGCGTCTTCGTCGCCGGCGACGCCGGCCGCGGGCAGTCGCTCATCGTGTGGGCGATCGCCGAGGGACGGGCCGCTGCCTCGGCTGTCGACAAGTACCTCACCGGGTCCACCACGCTGCCGGCGCCGATCCCGCCGACTGCTCGCCCACTGGTCGTGTGAACGTTCCAACTCGATAGGGTGCACACGTGCGAAGAGCAAAGATCGTGTGCACCCTGGGCCCGGCGACCAATTCGGAGCGCCGGATCCGTGAGCTCGTCTACGCCGGGATGGATGTCGCCCGGCTCAACATGAGCCACGGCAGCCACGCCGACCACGCCGAGGTCTACCGCCTGGTGCGGGAGGCGTCGGACGCGAGTGGCCGTGGGGTCGGGATCTTCGCCGACCTCCAGGGCCCGAAGATCCGGCTCGAGCGGTTCGCCGACGGCCCGGTCACGCTGCGCCGCAGTCAGCGGTGGACGATCACCACGCGCGACGTGCTCGGTGACGGCGAGATCTGCGGTACGACGTACAAGGGCCTCCCCGGTGACGTCGGCCCCGGCGACCCGCTCCTCATCGACGACGGCAAGGTCCGGCTGCGGGTGGTGTCGGTGACCGACACCGACGTCGTGACCGAGGTCCTCGTCGGCGGGCAGGTCAGCAACAACAAGGGCATCAACCTGCCGGGCGTGGCCGTCTCGGTGCCCGCGCTCTCCGAGAAGGACGCGGCGGACCTGCGGTTCGCGCTGCGCCTCGGCGTCGACTTCATCGCCCTCAGCTTCGTCCGCAACGCTGCCGACGCCGAGGACGTGCGGGTGATCATGCGCGAGGAGGGCGTGCTGCTCCCCGTGATCGCGAAGATCGAGAAGCCGCAGGCGATCGAGAACCTCGACGAGGTCGTCGAGGCGTTCGACGGCTTCATGGTGGCTCGCGGCGACCTCGGCGTGGAGTGCCCGCTGGAGGAGGTGCCCTTCCTCCAGAAGAAGGTCATCGTCGCCGCCCGACGCAACGCGAAGCCGGTCATCGTGGCGACCCAGATGCTGGAGTCGATGGTGGTCAACCCGGCGCCCACCCGGGCCGAGGCCAGCGACGTCGCCAACGCGGTCCTCGACGGTGCCGACGCCGTGATGCTGTCGGGCGAGACCAGCGTCGGCGAGCACCCGATCCACACCGTGGAGACGATGGCGCGGATCATCTCCGCCACCGAGGACCACGCGCTCGTCGACGACACGTTCAGCCGGTTCGGCCGGATCGACTGGGACCCCCACACCCGCGCCGGCATCATCACGAAGGGCGCCGAGGAGGTGGCCCAGCGGGTCGGGGCGAAGTACGTCGTCGCGTTCACCCAGTCGGGTGACTCGGCCCGGCGCCTGGCCCGGCTGCGCAGCGGCATCCCCGTGCTGGCGTTCACGCCCGAGGCGCGGTGCCGCTCGCAGCTCGCGCTCACCTGGGGCGTCGAGGCGTTCCAGACGGTCACCGTCGAGCACACCGACGAGATGGTGCGTCAGGTCGACGAGGAGCTGCTGCGCATCGGACGGGTGACCGAGGGCGACCTGGTCGTGATCGTCGCCGGCAGCCCGCCCGGCATCCCCGGCTCGACCAACGCGCTGCGCATCCACCGGATGGGCGACGCGATCAACGAGGTCGCGCCCGCCTACCGCCGCGGCTGAGCGCGGCGCGACGGACTACGTCGCTTCCGCCTGAACGTCAAGGCGTCCGTCGGAGGCTCCCTCAAGTACGACGCGGGGGCCGAGGCCGCGCTGAAGAAGGTCGTGGGCGTCTACACGCGAGTGTCGGGCACGTTCAACTGGTCGGTGCGGCTCGGCATCAAGCGCAGCCGGACCTCCGCCGTCGAGGTGGAGAACACCGTCACGATCCCGGGTGGCAAGACCGTGATCTGGTTCCGCGGCCACGTCACGGTGCGGGGGACCTACCGCTACTCCTGGTGCCGCAGCAACGGAGATGGCGGCACCGGCGGCACCAAGAGCCTCTGCATCTGACGGACGCGACGCGTTGACCCGGCCCCGGTGCCGGGTCAACGCGTCGGGCGGTTGGCCCGCGAGCTGAACACCGACTCCGGGCGCTCCTGCGGAACGCCGTCGACGGTGATGTCGGCGACCTCGTTGTAGAACGCGATCCGCCCCTCGACCCGCGCGACAGCAGGGAACGGCGCGGCGTACGACCAGGCGACGTTGTCGCCGTCAGGCACGCCCGGCAGGCTCCAGTACTCCTCTGCGAAGCCCTTGTAGGGGCAGACGCTGGAGTTCGAGTCGGGACCAGGAGGTCGAGCCGGACGTCCTCCCTCGGAAGGTAGTAGCGGGTCGGCAGGTCGGTCTCGAACAGGAGGACGGGGGAGTGGCTGTCGGCCACGACGGTCCCGCCGAGCGACACCTGGACGTGGCGCGAGCTCGCCAGCGCCTCGACCCGCTTGTGCGGGTCCCGCGGGTGGGCGATGACCTCCTCGTCCTCCTCGAGCCACCGGTCGAGCACGCCCGGCTCCCAGCTGACGACGATCCGGTCGCTGATCGCAGGGTCGTCGCGGACCCAGGCAGCGTGCTCCATGACCCGGTCGTCGGCCACGACGTCGTACCACTCCGAGACCGGGCCCTTCGCCGTGTAGAACGACGGCCTCGGCCGGGAGTCCGCCGACGGCCGCAACAGGTCGGTGCGGACGTCGTCACGGGGGAACGCGTACGCCGGCACCGGGAACCTCTCCTCCCAGAACAGCAGCGCGTTACGGCTGTCCACGAGCGCCGCCGCGCCGACGTACCCCCGGATCCATTTGTCCGTCGCCTCTGTCCGCATGGTCATCTGAGCAGCCTACGACTTCGGGCCGATGAGGCGGTCGAGCGCTGCAACGGCTTCGCGCCGGGACACGCTGATCACCCGTGGGTTCGACTGGCGCCAGGCGATGTCCACCAGATCGAGCGCCCAGCAACAGAGCTCCCGGATGTCCGCCGAGGCATTGCTGAACTGCCACCGGGGATAGTGGTAGGTCTTCAGCTCACCTGCGACGACACGACGGGTGGAGTTCATGACGCGACATCCGTCGGAGTGGAACAGGCCGCGGAGGAACGGTCCGGGATACGCCTCGACGATCCGACGCTGCCACTCGTCGAGGAGGATCGGACGTTCGTGCTTGCGCCCTTCACCGTTTTGGGGGAAGAGACAGGGCCAGTGCTGCCAGTTGCTCTGGACGACAGTCACGCCCGGAGCCGCAGGGTGGAACACGCGCCCGCCTGGTCGCACGCGATGGATGAGGTCGGTGACATCGGCGACGATGCATTGCTGGGTGCGGTCGCATGCGACGCGTAGGAAGTGGCATCTCGGCGCGCGGGAGATGCACCCGTCGCCGAGGTAGAAGCCGAGAAGGGCGGCGTACGCCCCGGCGTCGAGATCGCCCGCGCCACAGACCGGACAGTCGTTGGTGCGCATGCTGTGCCCGTTCGCCCAGTCGCGGAGCGTGGACCGACTGACGCCGAGGATTCGCGCGACGCTCGACCAGGACTCGCCAGCCGCACGAAGCCGCGCAGCCTCGTTCCTGAGCCTCGCTGGATACACGCTTCGAGGGTCGAGATGACCTCCGACTCAAAGTGCCCCGGGTGAGATTCGAACTCACACTGAATGGTGTTTGAGACCATCGCCTCTGCCGTTGGGCTACCGGGGCCGGCAGCAGTCGAAAACCGTAGCCGATGAGCTCACCGGGGACCGCATGCGGGCCGCGCACCGCTACCTCGGACATCCCGATGAAATGCAGATCCCGATAGCCTTTCCCGCGTGACCGAGACGCCTACGCCCCGCACTGTCGTCATCGCGGAGGACGAGACCCTGATCCGAATGGACCTCGCCGAGATGCTGGCGGAGGAGGGGTACGACGTGGTCGGCCAGGCGGGTGACGGAGCGAAGGCGGTCGAGCTCGCGGAGGAGCTGAAGCCGGACCTGGTGATCCTCGACGTGAAGATGCCGGTGCTCGACGGGATCGCGGCCGCGGAGGCCATCGCCGGCCAGCGGATCGCCCCGGTGGTCATGCTGACGGCGTTCTCCCAGCGCGACCTCGTCGAACGCGCCCGCGACGCGGGCGCGATGTCCTACCTGGTCAAGCCGTTCACGAAGGCCGAGCTGGTGCCGGCGATCGAGATGGCGGTCAGCCGGTACGCCGAGATCGCCCAGCTCGAGGTGGAGGTCACCGACCTCAAGGACCGGCTGGAGACCCGCAAGGCGGTGGACCGGGCCAAGGGGATCCTCCAGGAGCAGCTGTCCCTCACCGAGCCCGAGGCGTTCCGGTGGATCCAGAAGACCGCGATGGACCTTCGGATGTCGATGCGGCAGGTCGCCGAGGGCGTCATCGACCACGGGCCGGAGGTCGGAAGCGGGCCGTCCTGACACCGGCGAAGGTCACGAATCCGCAACGACGCGGAACGATCCTTGTCGTGGGCGGTCACAACGTGCCCGTTCGGAGTTAGGTTGCACCTGCAGTTCGGTTCCGGACGTGGTCCGGATTTTTCTAGTAAGCCGGAGGTCTCATGATCCGCCCAACACCTGCCCGTCGCATTGCGGCAGTGCTTGCAGCAACCGCTCTCGTTCTTTCCGCCTGCGGTGACGAAGGCGGCGATGACGACGACGACAGCCCTGGAGCCGAAGACTCGCCCACCACCACAGAGCCCAAGGGCGACGGCACCCTGACCTTCGGCACCCTGCTGCCGGCGACCGGTGACCTCGCGTTCCTCGGCCCCCCGGAGTTCGCGGGTGTGACCCTGGCCGTCGAGGACATCAACGCCGCTGGCGGCGTGCTCGGCCAGGACGTCGTCCAGGTGAAGGGCGACTCCGGCGACGGTACGCCGGACATCGCCGGTTCCCAGGTCGACAAGCTGCTCAACGCCAACTCCGACGTGATCGTCGGCGCAGCCTCCTCGGGTGTGTCGATCACGGTCATCGACAAGATCACCGGTGCCGGCGCCGTCCAGTTCTCGCCCGCCAACACCGCGGCCGGCTTCGACACCGACGAGATCGACCCGAACCGCCTGTACTTCCGTACTGCGCCGTCGGACTACCTCCAGGGCGAGGTCCTGGCCAACGAGGTCATCGAGGACGGTTTCGACAACGTCGCGATCATGGGCCGCCAGGACTTCTACGGCGAGGGCCTGGCCGAGCGGACCCGCGACGTCCTCGAGGAGAAGGGCGCGACTGTCAGCGAGTTCATCCTCTACAACAAGGACGCGACGACGTTCACCGCAGAGGTCAACCAGCTCGCCGCGGCCGAGCCGGACGCCATCGTGCTCGTCACGTTCGCCGAGATCACGACGTTGATCCCGCAGCTGATCGCGAAGGGCCTCGGCCCGCAGGACGTGCAGCTGTACTTCGTGGACGGCAACCTGTCCAACTACCCGGACGAGGACTTCAACCTCGACGGCGTCAAGGGCACGGCACCGACCTCGGCGACTCCCGACCCTGAGTTCGAGGCGCGGCTCAAGGCGACTCCGCCGATGGGACCGGACGACGCGTTGCTCTACGGTCCGGAGAGCTACGACGCTGTGATCATCAGTGCGCTCGCAGCGATCGCAGCCGGTGACGACTCGGGCGAGGCGGTCGGCGCCAACATCGTCGACGTCACCCGCGAGGGCACGAAGTGCACGACCTTCGAGGAGTGCAAGACGCTGCTCGAGGACGGCGAGGACATCGACTACGACGGCAAGAGCGGGCAGGCCGACATGACCGACACCGGCAGCCTGGCGGCCGGCACGTACGGCATCTACGAGTACAGCGGAGGCGACAACGCCTACGAGGAGATCGACAAGGTCTCCGGCGTCGTGCCGCCGAGCGAGTGATCTGAACCCGACACACCAGCAAGAACCAGAAAGGGCCCGGCTTCGGCCGGGCCCTTTCGCATGGGCAGGAGTGCGGTCGTGGGGACCGTCGGGGTTCAGCGCTCGCCGAGCGTGCCCAGGTAGAGCTCGATCACCTTGGGGTCGTGGGACAGGTCCTGGCCGGTCCCGGTGTAGGCGTTGCGGCCCTGGTCGAGGACGTAGCCGCGATCGCAGATCTGCAGGCAGCGACGAGCGTTCTGCTCCACCATGACCACGGAGACTCCGGCCCGGTTGATCCGGCGCGTCTGCACGAACACCTCGTCCTGGAGCACCGGCGACAGTCCGGCCGACGGCTCGTCGAGGAGCAGGACCGACGGCTCCATCATCAGGGCGCGACCCATCGCCACCATCTGGCGCTCGCCACCGGAGAGGGAGCCGGCCCGTTGGTTACGCCGGTCCAGGAGCGCGGGAAAAAGCTCGCCGACGAACTCGAACCGCTTCCGGAAGCTGCTGGGACGCTGGTAGCAACCCATCTCCAGGTTCTCCTGGATCGTCAGCGAGGGGAACACGTTGTTCGACTGGGGAACGAACCCGATGCCGCTGGTGACCAGCTTGTCCGCACGCTGGTTGGTGACGTCCTCGCCGTTCAGCAGGACGGTGCCCTCGCTGATCGTGACCAACCCGAAGAGGGCCTTGAGCAGCGTGGACTTGCCGGCCCCGTTGGGACCGATGATGCCGACCAGCTCGCCCTCCTGGCAGTAGAGGTCGGCGCCGTTGAGGATGTTGACCCCCGGCAGGTAGCCGGCGACCAGGCCGTCGGCGCGGAGCACCGCGCCCTCGGCCGCTGCGAGGTGGGCACTCCGCTCCGGGGTGAGCGTGGCTTCGTCACTCATTGCTGTGGGCCTCCTGCTCGATCTCGGCCTCCGCCTCGGCGAGGATCTGCTCCTCCGCCTCGAAGGTGAGCTCGGTGTCGTGGTGCGCTCCGAGGTAGGCGTCGATCACGGCTGGGTCGGCCATCACCGCGTCCGGTGGGCCCTCCGCCACGATCCTGCCCTGAGCCATGACGACGACCCAGTCGGAGATGTCGCGCACCATGTCCATGTCGTGCTCGACGAACAAGACGGTCCGCCCCTCTTCGCGCAGCGACTTCACGTGCCCGAGCAGGGACTGCTTGAGGGCCGGGTTGACCCCGGCCATGGGCTCGTCGAGCATGACCAGCTCCGGCTCCGTCATCAGCGACCGGGCCATCTCGAGGAGCTTGCGCTGTCCTCCGGACAGCGACCCGGCGAAGTCCTCCCGCTTCTTGTCGAGGAGGAACCGCGCGAGCAGCCCGTCCGCGCGCTCGGTGTTGTCGGTCTCCTGCGAGCGCCAAAGCGGGGCGAACAGGGCGGCCAGCAGGCTCTCGCCGCGCTGACCCGTTGCGCCGACCCGCATGTTCTCGATCACCGTGAGCTTCGACAGCACCTTGGTGAGCTGGAAGGTGCGCACCATGCCCATCCGGGCGACCTTGTACGCCGGTGCCCGGTTCAGCGACCGCCCGTTGAAGGACCAGTCGCCGCTGTCCGGACGGTCGAAGCCGGTGAGCAGGTTGAACAGGGTCGTCTTACCGGCTCCGTTGGGACCGATCAGCGCCGTGATCACCCCGCGCTGCACCTCGAGGTGATCGACATCGACCGCCGTGAGACCCCCGAAGGTGCGGACGACGTTGTCGGCCTTCAGGATCGGGTCGGGCTTGGCGACCCCGGGCGTGTGGTCGACGTCTGCGAGCGCGCGCTTCGATGCCGCGACGTCGACGCTGAACGCCGGACCCGCCGGCCCCGCCGGCCCCGCCGTTGTCGTGCTCACGGGCTGGGCGACCGCCCACTCATCGCTGCTGTCCGGGCGTTCCTGCTGCTCATCGGGCATCGATCGCCAACTCCCTTCGGTCACCGAACAGGCCTTGTGGTCGGAAGATCATCAGCAGCATCAGGCCCAGGCCCATGAAGATGAGGCGCATCAGGCTGGCCTGCGTGTCGTTCATGATCGACGCGGGAATGATCGGGTTCGCGCCGGAGGTGGCCTGCCCGAAGAAGAGGTCGAGCACGGTGATCAGGAAGTAGAAGATCACCGCTCCCGCAACGGGGCCCAGCACCCGGGCCGCGCCACCGATCAGCAGCACGGTGTAGGCGAAGAAGGTCACGTCCGTGGCGAAGAAGGAGGGCCCGACCGTCGCCGATCGCAGCGTGACCACCAAACCGGCCAGCGCACCGAACATGCCGCCGATGATCAGCGACTGCATCTTGTAGGCGTAGACGTTCTTGCCGAGCGAGCGGACGGCGTCCTCGTCCTCGCGGATCGACTTCAGCACCCGGCCCCACGGGCTGCGCATCAGCAGCCAGGTGATCAGGCAGGCGGCAGCGACCAGTCCCCAGCCGATCACCATCACCCAGAAGTCGTTGGCGCTCCACATCACGACGCCCTCGATGCCGACGGGTTCGGAGAACGGATTGACCTCACGGAAGGGCCCGATGAACCCGGTCAGCCCGTCCTGGCCGCCGAGGTCCTCGGAGAACTTCGCCGCACTGATCACCTGGCGGATGATCTCGGCCGCGGCGATGGTCACGATGGCGAGATAGTCGGCGCGCAGTCGCAAGGTGGGTACGCCGAGGAGCAGGGCGAACACGATCGTCAGCACGATGCCGAGCAGGACCCCGAGCCAGAGGCTCAGTCCCCAGATCGTCGACATGGTGACCATCGCGTAGCCGGCGATCATCATGAAGCCGGCCTGTCCGAAGTTCAGCAGCCCGGTGTAGCCGAAGTGGATGTTGAGGCCGATGGCGGCCAGGCAGTAGACCGCGGCCGTGGGCCCCAGCGCCTGCTGCAGTGAGCCGGTCAGCAAGTCGTTCCAGTCCATGGGAGCCTCCTCAGCCGATTCTCTGCGCTCGGCCCAACAGGCCCTGTGGCCGGATGAGCAGAATGATGATGAGCAGCAGCAGCGCGCCCACGAACTTGAACTCGGGATCGATGAACAGCGTCGAGAGCTCGGTGAAGAGCCCGATGACGAACGCGCCGACGATGGCACCCCAGATGGTGCCGAGTCCGCCCAGCACGACGGCGGCGAAGACCAGGAGCAGGATCCGGAAGCCGATCTGGAAGTCGAAGCCCTGGGTCACGCCCAGGAGCGCCCCGGCGAGGCCGGCCAGCGCGGCGCCGCCGATCCAGACGATGCCGATCACCCGCTCGACGTTGATGCCCGTGGCGGACGCCAGCCCGGGGTTGTCGGCGACCGCCCTGGTCGCCTTCCCGAGCCGGGTGAACTGCAACAGGCTCGTGGCGGCGACCAGCACCGCTGCCCCCAGCAGGATCACGATCAGCTCCTTGGGCGTCAGCAGGATGTCGCCGATCTCCCACGGCTGCACCGCGCCGTACTGCGAGTAGTTGCGCTGCTGCGCGCCGGCGAAGTACTGGTAGATGTTGCGCAGGAAGAGCGACAGGCCGATGCTCACGATCATCATCGCGACCAGGCCCGTGCCGCGGCGGCGCAGCGGCCGCCACAGGGCGGAGTCGTTCAGCCAGCCGAACACGCCGCCGGCGACGAACGCGGCGAAGACACCGACGATCACCGTGATCTCGGCTCCGCCGACCTCGATCCGGCCGGGCAGACGATCGACGAAGAACGCGGCCAGCGCGCCGAAGGTCACGAGCTCGCCGTGCGCGAAGTTGGTCAGCCCGGTGGTGCCGAAGATCATCGAGAGCCCGAGCGCCGCCATGGCGAGGATCACCGAGAACACCAGCCCGCCGACCGCCAGCTGCAGGGCCTCGGTGAACTTGCTTGGTTTCGACGGGCCGACGTCCCCGATCGGGAAGAGCACGGTCTGGTCGTTGTCGATGTTGATCGACAGCGTGCGGCTGGTGATCTCGGGCTTGGTGCCCTCCGGCAGCGTCGACTCGTCGAGCGCGACTGTGTAGGACTTGCCCAGATGTTCGATGGCTGTTCCCGGCAGGTCGATGACGAAGGTGCCGTCCTCACCCGACGTGGCTTCGCCGATGACGTTTCCGTCCTCGTCCTCGACGGTCACCGCCACGCCCGGGACCGCGATCGGGGGCTTCTCGCGGCGGTCGCAGATCCGGCCGAGGATCGAGATGGTGTCGTCGTCGGTGGGCTTGACGAGCGCGCACCTGACCGCCTCGTCGTCGGCTGTTGACGTGTCGGCATGCGCCGGCTGCGCCGCGAGGATCGCCAGCAGCGCCCCGAGTACGGCGACGAGCAGCACCAGGGCTGCCGCAGATCGGCTGCGCCTCCGTGTCGCGATGAACATGGATCTCCTGTCCTGCCGCCCTCCGGCAGTCGATTCTTTGGCGTCGACAGCCGAACGTTATTAGTGATCCGACCGTAGGGCACGCCGCGGCGGGTAACGACACGGGAACAAAATGCCGCCCCTACCAGGGTTGGGGACACGATGCCACGCCTGTCGTCGCGACGCGATCCAGGCGTAGGGTGTCCCCCACCAGGAGGGGGAGACGGGATGAGCCGCTTCAGCTTGACGCCCAGGATCGCTCAGCGCGAGGACGCGCCGGTCCTCGCTGAGCTCTGGAGCGACGTGCTGCGGCGCGTCGACCGGGCCGAGCAGATCGCCGACCTGGAGCTCGTCATCAAGGCTGCGGCCGAGTCCCCCGAGCACCGCTTCATCGTCGTCGACCTCGACGGCGAGCTGGCGGGCGCCGTCTACCTGCGGCTGACGACGGTGTCACCGATCAACCTGGATCCCTGCGTGCAGTCGATCCAGCCACGGGTCTTCGACCACCTCCGCCGCCGTGGCGTGGGTCGGGCCCTGATGGAGGCGTCCGTCGCGTTCGCCGAGGAGAACGGCGTCCTGCACGTGACCACCGCTGTACCGGCGACCGCCCGCGACGCCAACCGGTTCATGGCGCGGCTCGCGCTGGCGCCCGTGGCGACGCTCCGGCTGGCACCCACCTCCGTCGTACGGAGCCGGCTCACGCCGCCCGCACCCGGGTCCGGGCGCAGCACGCCTCGGGTGCTGGTCGCGCGGCGCAACCAGCGGCGGGCCCGCGCGGCGCAGGTCCAGGTCCCCTTCCCGGACTGACGGTCCGCTCGGCCAGCTCGGCCAGCTCGGCCAGCTCGGCCAGCTCCGTCAGCGGGGGTCGATCAACGCGCAGGTGATGCGCGAGGTGCACAGGCGCTTGCCGCGCTCGTCGGTGATGACGACCTCGTACGCAGCGCTGGTGCGGCCCAGGTGGATCGCGGTCGCAGTTCCGGTGACGGTGCCGGACGTGGCCGAACGGTGGTGGGTGGCGTTGATGTCGACGCCGACCGGGATCTTGCCGTACTGCTCGGCGTGGACCATCGCCCCGGTCGAGCCGAGCGTCTCGGCGAGCGCCACCGAGGCGCCGCCGTGGAGCAGCCCGTAGGGCTGGGTGTTGCCCTCGACCGGCATCGTCCCGACCATTCGTTCGGCCGAGATCTCGAGGAGCTGGACGCCGAGCTTCTCGTTGAGGGCGCCCATGTGATCGGAGGTCATGGGCACCATTCTGCTGTCCGTGGCCACGGCTAGAGTCGTCGGGTGCCCGAAGCTTCCGCCGTTCGTCCGCGCCTGCTGCTCCTCGACGGCCACTCCCTGGCCTACCGAGCGTTCTTCGCCCTCCCGGTCGAGAACTTCTCGACCGCCACGGGGCAGAACACCAATGCTGTCTACGGATTCACCTCGATGCTCGTCAACGTGCTGCGCGACGAGCGGCCGACCCACGTCGCGGTGGCCTTCGACATCTCGCGCCAGACGTTCCGGCTCGCGGAGTACTCCGAGTACAAGGCCAAGCGCAACAAGACGCCGACCGAGTTCAGCAGCCAGCTGCCGCTGATCGAGCGGGTGCTCGACGCGTTCTCGATCCCCTACCTCAAGGCCGACGGCTACGAGGCCGACGACATCATCGCGACCCTGGTCACCCAGGCGCTCGCCGCCGATGATGCAGGGACCGACGGCTTTGAAGTTCTCATCCTCACCGGCGACCGCGACTCGCTGCAGCTGGTGACCGACCGGTCGACGGTGCTCTACCCGATGCGCGGGGTGTCCGACCTGGCCCGGATGACCCCGGATGCCGTCCTGGAGAAGTACGGCGTGCCGCCGGAGCGCTACCCCGAGCTCGCCGCGATCGTGGGCGAGACCTCCGACAACCTGCCGGGCGTGCCCGGGGTCGGCCAGGGCTTCGCCGCGAAGTGGCTCAACACCTACGACGGTCTCGACAACGTGATCGCGCACGCCGACGAGATCACCGGCAAGAAGGGCGAGGCACTCCGTGAGCACCTCGGCGACGTGATCCGCAACCGCAGGCTCAATGCGCTGGTGACCGACCTCGACCTGGGGGTGCGGCCGTCCGAGATGGCGCTCCAGCCCTGGGACCGCCAGGCTGCGCTCGCGCTCTTCGACGAGCTGGAGTTCCGCGGCGAGCTTCGCACCCGCACGATCGAGACCCTGGCGGGCGAGGAGCCGATCGAGGAGGGCGGCTTCGAGCTGGCCGGGCGCACCCTCGGCGAGGGCGAGGTCGCTGCGTTCCTCGAGGGCCTCGGCCTCGACGACCAGGTGGTCGGGCTCCACGTCCGCGGCAGCTGGGCCGCCGGCACCGGCGCCGTCGACGGCCTCGGGTTCGCGGTCGCCGACGGCCAGGCGGCGTACGTCGACGTGGCCGGGCTCGGCGCCGACGACGAGGCCGCTCTCGCGGGATGGCTGGCCGACCCGAACCGTCCCAAGGTGCTGCACGACGCGAAGGGCCCCGAGCTCGCCCTCGCGGCGCAGGGGTGGACGCTGGCCGGCGTCGTGAGCGACACCGCCCTCACGGCGTACCTCGCGCGTCCGGACCAGCGCTCCTACGACCTCGCCGACCTGACGCTGGCTTATCTGCGGCGTGAGCTCAAGGGTGAGGCCGACAGCGACCAGGGCGCCCTCTTCGACGCCGACGGCGGCTCCGACGCGGCCTCGACGGCGATGCTCTACGCCCGGGCGGTGATCGACCTGTCGAAGGCGCTCGAGGGGGAGCTGGAGCGCGCCGGCGGCTCGAGGCTGCTGACCGACGTCGAGCTGCCGCTGGTGCACCTGCTCGCCCGGATGGAGCAGACCGGCATCGCCGTCGACATCGACCACCTCACCTCCCTCGAGCAGCACTTCGGCGACGAGGTGCGCAACGCCGCGGAAGAGGCGTTCGCGGTGATCGGCAAGGAGATCAACCTCGGCTCGCCGAAGCAGCTGCAGGTCGTGCTCTTCGACGAGCTCGGGATGCCGAAGACCAAGCGCACCAAGACGGGCTACACGACCGACGCCGACGCGCTCCAGGGTCTCTACGCCAAGACCGAGCACCCGTTCCTGCTCCACCTGCTGCGGCACCGCGACGTCATCCGGCTGCGGCAGACCATCGAGGGCCTGCTCAAGACCGTCCAGCCCGACGGCCGGATCCACACCACGTTCAACCAGATGATCGCCGCGACCGGGCGACTCTCGAGCACCGAGCCCAACCTGCAGAACATCCCGATCCGCACGGAGGAGGGGCGCCGGATCCGCGAGGGCTTCGTGGTCGGGAGCGGCTACGAGTCACTGATGACCGCCGACTACAGCCAGATCGAGATGCGGATCATGGCGCACCTGTCGGAGGACAAGCTGCTGATCGAGGCGTTCCGCTCGGGCAGCGACTTCCACTCGATCACCGCCGCGAGGGTGTTCGACGTACCGGCCGACGAGGTCACCCTCGAGATGCGCGCGAAGATCAAGGCGATGAACTACGGCCTCGCCTACGGCCTGTCCGCGTTCGGCCTCTCCCAGCAGCTCGGCATCGAGCCGGGTGAGGCCCGCGGCCTGATGGACGAGTACTTCGAGACCTTCGGCGGCATCCGCGACTACCTGGCCGGGGTCGTCGTCGAGGCGCGCAGCACCGGCTTCACCGAGACCATCATGGGCCGCCGTCGCTATCTCCCCAACCTCACCAGCGACAACCGGATGCAACGGGAGATGGCCGAGCGGATGGCGCTCAACGCCCCGATCCAGGGATCCGCCGCAGACCTGATCAAGGTCGCCATGCTGCAGACGCAGCGGGCGATCGACGAGCAGGGCCTTCGGTCACGGATGCTGCTCCAGGTCCACGACGAGCTCGTGTTCGAGGTCGCGCCGGGGGAGCGGGACGTGCTCGAGGCCGCGGTCCGCGAGCGCATGGGCGGCGCGGCCGACCTCGCGGTCCCGCTCGACGTCTCGGTCGGCACCGGCGCGAGCTGGCACGAGGCAGCGCACTGACGCTGGATCAGCGGCGGCGGGCGATGATCACGCGGCGCGACTCGGAGTCGGTGAAGCAGACCTGGTCGTCGCCGACCAGCCGGCAGGCGATCATCGAGACGTTCGCGCGGGCCGGACCCGGCCGGAACGACTGGTCGAGCGGCGAGAAGCGGGCGGTGTGCGCGCGCTCGACGCCGTCGCAGACGACCGTGCCGTCCAGCCCGCCCTCGCCGCCGGCGCCGGTGCGCGGCTGAGCGATGCCGGCGTGGACCTCCTGGAAGTCCTCGGCGCCCGGCAGAGGTCCGCACCGGACGAAAGCCCGGATCACCACGCTGCCGTCGGCCGTCAGCCGGGCGTGCTTGGCGATCGTGATCGTGATCTGGTCGTCGGCGTGCGCCGAGGCCGGGGACAGCAGTACGGCGGCGAGCGCGAGCCCGATGGCCACGGACAGTCTCTGGAGCATGCGGCACCCCCTTGGGTTGGGAGGGTTCCATCGTCGCACCGGGGTGTGGGCGTGGCGAGGAAAATGTTCGCCGCACAGCCCGGTCATTCCTCGAGCGTCTCCGTGCCCTTCCTGCCGCGGAACACCTGGAGCGCGACGAGCAGTGCGACGACGGTCATGTCGACCACGGCGACGGTGACGGCGAGGCCGGTCACCGTCGAGGCGAGGGCACCCGCGGCGAGCATCGCGATCACGCCGAGCGTGACGAAGTACTTCGTCCAGCGGCCGCGCTTGGCGAGGCCGGCGTAGACGAGCAGCTGCAGCACGGCCAGCAGCCCGCCGAGGGCCGCGAAGAGCCACAGCCTGCCCTGCACGTCGTCGTACTCGTCGCCGCCGATGAAGACCAGGGCGAGGTCGCTCAGCAGGTACGCGCCGGCGACGCAGGCCACGCCGATCCCGGTCAGGAACGCCAGCCCGCGCAGGACAGCCGCCCGGCTCTCGCCGGCGGTGGACATCGACGGGAACAGGATGACGACGGCGAACTGCGGCAGGAACAGCACGGCCTTGGTGACGATCAGGCCGCCTGCGTAGAGGCCGGCCAGGTGGTCGTCGAGGACGTTGCGGGCGACGACCACGTCGAGGTTCGAGAGGGCGACGAACGCGAGCAGCGCCGCGGAGCTGCCGTAGGTCTCACGGCGGACGTCGCGGCGGACCTCGCGGTCGTGCGCGGTGACGATCGCGTCGTGCGTGCGGTTGCGGAGCGTCCAGCTGCCGATGAGGACCGGCAGCCAGGAGGCGGCGAGCACACCGACCATCGCGCTCGTCTCGGTCGCCGCGATCAACAGGCAGCCGCCGCCGAGCAGCACCCGCGGGACGCCGACCGAGAGGTAGACCAGGCTCAGCGGCAACCAGCGGCGCTCGCCCTGCAGCACGCCCGCCTGGCCGCCCATGACTGTCACCGGGACCACGCACATGCCGAGCAGCACCGCGGGCAGGAGGCCGTCCAGGCGCAACAGCCACGCGACCGCTGGTGACGCGGCAACGGCGACCGCGCCCAGCAGGAGGGCGGCGCGCCAGGTCGTGGTGAGGATGGTCTGCTCGATCGCCGCGACGTCGGCGGGAGCGGCGGCGATCCGGCGGGCCGCGGTCGCCTGCAGGCCGAGCTGCACGACCGAGAGCACCATCAGCAGCGCCATCATGCCCGCGACTGCGCCGTACTGACTCGGGCCGAGCAGCCGTGCGGCGACCATCTGGAAGGCGTACGTGCCGATGTTCATGACGGCCATCGCGATCGCGATCCCGGCACTGCTGCGCAGCACCTTGACCAACCGCGAGCGGCCCGCCGACGGGGAGCCGGCGTCCCCGGAGCGCGTGCGGTCGACCGTGCTCGTCACGATCCGAGAGTAGACGGAGCTGCGGAATAGGGTTGCCCCGGCCAGGAGGGAGCACGCGTGCGGGAAGCGGATCGGACAGGGGCGGCAATCGCGTCGTGCCTCTATGCCGTCGTCACCGTCGTGATGCTCGTCCAGCAGCCCGGAGCGACGACGTACGACACCCGCGCCGAGCTCACCGAGCGACCCGGCAGCTTCCTCTCCGGCGCGTTCACGCTCTGGCACCCGGAGTCGAACTTCGGGGAGTTCCAGAACCAGGCGTACGGCTACCTCTTCCCGCAAGGCACCTGGTTCGTCCTTGCCGACGCTCTCGGCTCGCCGGGCTGGGTGAGCCAGCGGCTCTGGTCGGCGCTGCTGCTGATCGTCGCGTGTGAGGGTGCGCGGCGGGTGGCCCGCGCGATCGGGCTCGACGACATTCCCGCCCTGCTGGCCGGGGTGGTGTTCGCGTTCTCGCCGCGGCTGCTGGGCACGGTCGCCGTCCAGACCGGCGAGTCCCTGCCCGGCGCGGTCATGCCGTGGCTGGTGCTCGCGGTTGTCCTGCACCTGAGGGGACGGCTGCCCCCGGTGCGCACCGCCGTCCTCAGCGGCGGAGCCGTGGTCTGCATGGGCGGCGTCAACGCCGTCGAGACGGCAGCCTGCCTGCCGCTGGCGATGATCCTGGTCGTCTGGGGCGTCCGGCGGAGGCTGACGACAGCGCGGACGGCCGTCGGCTGGTTCGCGGCGGTGGGCGCGGGCTGCGTGTGGTGGGCGCTGCCGTTGCTGCTGCTCGCGCGCTACGCGCCGCCGTTCTACCAGTACGTCGAGAGCGCGCGGGACACGACCGCGCTCGTCGGCTGGTCCGAGGCCGCACGCGGCGACTCGTCCTGGATCGCCTACCTGGTCTCCGGCGACCAGCCGTGGTGGCCGGCGGCGTTCCACCTGGCGACCGACCCGGTGCTGGTCGTGGTCGCCGCGGTGGTCGCCGGCGTCGGCCTCGTCGGCCTCGTCCTCATGGACGCCGGGATCAAGCGGCCACTGATGCTCGCCGTCGTCCTCGGCGTCGGGTGCCTGACCGTCGCCCACGGGGGTGCCGCCGGGGCGCCCACCGCCGAGGTGGTCCGCGACCTGCTCGACGGCGCTCTCCAGATCTTCCGCAACGTCCACAAGGTCGACCCGGTCGTCCGGCTGCCGCTGGCGATCGGGTTCGGCGTCGCCGTCGCCCGCGGGACGGCACTGCTGGTGGCGCGCGCTCCGCGGGTCCGGTCCGCCGAGCGGCTGATCCTGCTCGCGCCTCTGCTGGTGGTGCTCGTCCTCGGCCGCCCGTTCCTGCAGGGCGACACCCGCACCCCGGGATGGGACGAGATCCCGTCGTACTGGCACCAGACCCGCGCCTACCTGGCCGAGCACGCGCCGGGCGGTGCCGACGGTGGCCGGGCGCTGGTCGTCCCGGGTTCGCGGTTCGCCCAGCAGGAGTGGGGCTGGACGTTGGACGAGCCGCTGGCGATCCTCGGCGCCGCGCCGATGGTGAGCCGCAGCCAGGTACCGCTGATCCCGGGTGAGTCGATCCGCTACCTCGCCGCGCTCGACCAGCAGATCGCCACCGGGCGGGCGACGGAGGCACTGGTGGGTGAGCTGGCGCGCGCCGGGATCACCCACGTCGTCCTCCGTCGCGACCTGCTGCGCGGGCTGACCGGCTCGCCGCACCCGGGTGCGGCCGCGGTCTCCTTGTCCAGGGCCGGCCTCGAGCGGGTGGCCGGGTTCGGGGAGGTCGCCGACGGTGCGGCGCAGGTCGAGGTCTTCGCGGTGCCCGAGGTGCTGCCGCCACTGCGGACGACGCCGGTCGACGACGTGGTGACCGTGCGGGGCGCTGCCGAGAGCGTGCTCGCGGTGGAGGGCGGCGGGCACGTCGGGCCGGACGTGGCCACGGTGCTCGAGGGGGAGCCGGGCTGGGACCGGCCGGCCACGGTGGTGACCGACAGCGACCAGCGGCGTGAGCGCGCGTTCGGCAACAACGACGAGTCGCTGTCCGCGGTGATGACGGCGACCGAGCCGTGGCGGGTGGACCGCGCCGTGCACGACTTCCCCGGCGGGCCCGGCGACCAGGTCGTCGCGGACTACGACGGGCTCGCCTCGGTCACCGCGTCCTCGGCGCAGGGCTATGCGGACAACTACGGGCCGGTGCTGGTGCAGGCCGGTCCCGCGGCCGCGATCGACGGTGACATCGACACCCAGTGGGTCAGCTCGGTCGCCGGCGACCCCGACGAGCAGTGGCTCCGGCTCGACTTCGACGCTCCCCGGGCGGTGCACGAGGTGACGGTCACGCCGGTGGCGGACGACCGCGCCGTCGCACCGATCCGGACGCTCGAGGTGGTCGCCGGCTCGCAGCGAGCACGGGTCGACGTGAACGCGTCGGGCGCCCCGGCCGTCGTCGCGCTCGACGGCAGCGAGGTCGACAGCGTCGAGATCCGCGTGGTCGCCGCGGCCACCGCCGCACGCGGCGCCCGGGTCGGCCTGCGTGAGGTCTCGGTCGACGGCCTCACGCCCGACCGCACGCTCGTCCTGCCCGGCAGCGTCCCGGCCTCGGCCGCCTGGGCGTTCAGTACGACGCCCGGCCGGCGCGCCTGCTTCGTCGTACTCGATGCCCCGGACTGCGAGGTCGCCCGGATCCGCTCCGCCGAGGAGAAGGCCGGCCTGGACCGGACGTTCACCCTCGACGGTCCGCAGCAGGTCACGCTGACCGGGCACGTGGTCGCCCGCAGCACTCCCGAGGCGGCCCGTCTGCTCGACCTCATCCAGCGCCGGCCGCCGGTGACCGGCTCGTCGGCCTTCGGGCAGGACCCGAGAGTCGCGCCACGGTTCGCCTACGACGGGCAGCCGACCACGGCCTGGGTGTCCGACGACGGCGACCTCTACCCGACGCTGACGTTCCGCTGGGACAAGCCCCGCACCGTCACCGGGATCGCGGTCGCCTCGGACGAGCAGGCCCCGGTGGGCGCCGTGGTGACCGCGCGCGGCCGCACCCAGTCGGTCCCGCTCGGCGGAGACACCGCGGTCGGCATCGAGCCGGTGCGGACCCGCACTCTGCAGGTGCGGTTCGAGAAGGCGCCCACGGCCTCGCACGTCGTGGTTCCGGAGATCGAGCTGACCGGGCCCGACGTCACGCGGCCCCTGGACCCGGCGACCGAGAGCGGCGCGATCTGCGGCCTCGGCCCCGTGCTGCGCATCGACGGACGGGAGGTCGCGACCCGGGTCACGGGGACGATGGCCGACGTCCTGAACGGGAGCCCGCTCGCGCTCGAGGCGTGCGACAAGGAGACCGGAGACCCGGTCGAGATCGACCTCGCGGAGGGCGAGCACCGGCTGCACGCCGTTCCGACCGCCGATTTCGAGGTGATCGACCTGCTGGCCTCGCCTGGGGGGCCTCGGCACGCTGGGCGGGCGACCGAGCGGGCGGTCGAGATCACCGAGTGGGGCGGCACCGAGCGCACCGCGGTCGTCGCGGCGGGCGGGGAGTCCCTGCTGTCGCTGCCCGAGAACTACAACGAGGGCTGGGTCGCCGAGGTCGACGGCGAGGAGCTGACCCCGGTGCGAGTCGACGGCTGGCAACAGGGCTGGGTGCTGCCGGCGGGGGAGGAGGCCACGGTCGAGCTGCGCTACCGCCCGCAGACGACGTACGACGTGGTCCTGCCGCTCGGGCTGGTGGTGAGCGGATCGCTGCTGGTGGGCGCGCTCGTCATCGGGCTCGTCGGCGGCTACCGGCGGCTCCGCCGCTCCTCGCCGCGACCCCCGGAGCCGGAGCAGGTGCCGTGGCCCGCAGCCGAGCCGCCGGGCCGGATCCTGTGCGGTGTCGCTGCCGGTGCCGGGTTGCTGTTCCTCGGACCGGCCGCGCTGGCCGGACTCGTCGTGGGAGCACTCTGCTCGACCCGGCGCGTCCTCGCGCAGGTCGCGGTCGGCGGAGGCGTCCTGGTCGCGCTGTCCGGCCTGCTCGACGCGCTGGGCCGGCCGGAGGCCCTCGAGACCCCCGCCGACCTGGTCGCCGCGGTCGGTGTCGGCCTGCTGGTCGGCCTCGTGCTGGGACTGCCCAGGAGGGAGTCATGAACGCGTGGCGCGGACGCCAGGGCGCGGCCGCGATCGGCGTGATCGCGGTGATGCTGGTCGTGCGCGGCCGGCTGCTGGCCGGCTCGTACTTCAACCAGGACGACTTCTACATGACCGGCCGGGCCCACCGGGCCGACCTCGGCTGGGACTACCTGTTCTCGGACTTCGCCGGCCACGTCAACCCGTTCCAGCAGTTGACGCTCTGGCTGGTCGCGCACCACGCGCCGTACGACTGGGCGGTGATCGCGGCGGCGATCCTCGCGGTCAACCTCGCTGCGACCGTCCTCGTCTGGCTGATCCTGTCCCGGCTGCTGGAAGAGCAGTGGTCGCGGGTGGTGCTGCTCGCGGTCTTCGCGTGGGCGCCGATGACGCTGGCGCCGACGCTGTGGTGGAGCGCCGCGATGTTCCTGTGGCCGCACGTGCTCTGCTCGCTCGCCGCTGTCTGGCTGCTCGTCCGGTGGCGCCAGGGTGACGGCCGGGGCTGGGTCAACGCGGCCGGGATCGTGCTGGTCACCGCGGTCGCGCTGCTGTGGCACGAACGCGCGGTCCTCATCCCGCCGCTCGTCTTCGGCGTCGCGGTCGCGCTGGCCGACGAGGCCAGCGGCTGGCGCCGATTGGTCGCGGCCGTGCGCCGCTACCGGTGGCTGTGGCTGGCGATGGTCGCCACCGCAGCCGGGTTCCTGGTCCTCCACGGGCTGCTGACCGACGTCGAGGGCGGGGGCGGCACCGCCCGGCAGCAGCTCGAGGTGTCCTGGTCCTTCGTCGGCAGGAGCGTCGCGCCCGGCCTGGTCGGAGGGCCGTGGGACGGCGCCACGGCCGGCGGCGCCGTCGTGCCGGCCACCTGGGTGACGGTGGTCAGCGTGATCCTCGTCGTGGCCGTCGCCGGGCTGCTGCTGTGGCGCGGCGGGCCCGCGCGCCGGTGGGGGCTGGCCGTGCTGGCCGGGTACGTCGCCGCGGACCTCGGGCTGCTCCTCGCCGGCCGGTCCGGCTTCGGGCAGATCATCGGGCTCGACCCGCGCTACTCCTCCGACACCCTCCACGCCGCCGTCGTCTGCGTCGCGCTGTGTCTCCGGGGCGCCCCGTCGTGGCCGGCACCGGCCACGAGCCGGCGCCGGGCGCTGGGGGTCGGCGGGCTGCTGGCGTCGTACGGCGTCGCCTCGGCCTTCGGTACGGCGCTGCTCGTGCCGCACTTCCAGAACAAGCAGGACCGGGACTTCGTCACCAACCTCCGTGCCGACCTGGCCGCCGACCCGACCCAGGTGATCTTCGACGGGCCCGCACCCGCCGAGCTGGTGCTGCCGCTCGTCGGCGACGACAACCGCTACTCGGTGATCCTCGGGCCGCTGCCGGAGCTGCCCGCGTTCGACCAGCCGTCGCCCCGGCTGCGGACCGTGGCGGAGGACGGCAGCCTCCGCCCGATCGAGCTGGTCGGCCGGGTGGCGAGCGAGCCGGGTCCCGACGACGACTGCGGGTACGCCGTCTCCGGCGGCTCCACCGAGGTCGAGCTGGCCACCCCGGTGGACGGTCGGGTGCTGCTGCGGGTGCGCTACTACTCGGGCGTCGAGTCCACGGTCGAGGTCGCGGTCGCGGACTGGAGCGCCGAGTTCCTCGCCCGGCGTGGGCCGAACGAGGTGTGGCTGGTGCTGCCGGACATCGACGGTGAGGTCGACGAGCTCGTGCTGACGGGCGACGGCCGCGGCGACGTCTGCGTCACCGAGGTCGCCGCCGGCCTCCCGGAGGAGCAGTGAGACGACCGAGTCGCGCGACTGTCGCGACTGCCTTCGACGTGGCCTGGAGTGCCGGGCTCGCGCTGGTGGTGTTCGGCCCGCTGCTGCTCGGCCCCGGCTACTGGCTGTTCGGAGACATGGTCTTCGTCCCCGAGCAGCCGTGGAAGGCCGCCTGGCTCGGCCTGGACGGCGCGCTCCCGCGGGCGGTGCCGATGGACGCGCTGGTCTCCCTCGTCACCCAGGTCGTGCCCGGGAGCTGGGTCCAGCGAGGGTTGCTCGTCGGCGGCTTCGTGCTCGGCGGCGTCGGCATCGGCCGGGCCACGCGCGACCACGCGTGGTTCGCGCGGGCAGCCGCGATCACGCTGCTGCTGTGGAACCCCTGGGTCTACGAGCGGCTGCTCATCGGACAGTGGGCCATCCTGCTCGGCTACCTCGCCCTGCCCTGGGTCGTGCTGGCCGCCCGGCGGCTCCGCGCCGATCCCCGGCGCGGCTGGGCCGAGGCCGCGATCGCGGTCACGGTCGCGGCGGTGTGCAGCCCGTCCAGCGGCGTGATGGCCGCGGTGGTGCTGGCCGTCCTCGGCCTCACCCGTGACCGGGCGACCTGGCTGGTGACGGCCGTCGTCGGCGTGGTCGCGAACCTGACCTGGCTGGTGCCGGCCGTGACCGCCGACGCGGTCGAGGTGTCCACGGACGGCGTCTTCGCCGGCTTCGCGGCGCGGGCGGAGTCGGGCGCGGGACTGCTGGCGAGCCTCGCCTCGCTCGGCGGCATCTGGAAGACCTCGATCCTGCCCGACGCCCGCACCGGGTCCGTCCTGGTCGTGCTCTCGTGCCTGCTCACCGTCGCCGCGGCGGCGGGGCTGCGCCGCGCGGTCCGGGAGCATCCGGGGGAGTGGCGCCGGCTGGCCGCGCTCGGGATCGGCGCTCTCGTGATCGCGGCCGCGCCCGCCGTCCCCGGCGGCGCCGAGGTGCTCGAGGACCTGGCCTCGCGGCTGCCGGGGCTCGCGTTGCTGCGTGACTCGCACCGGTTCCTCGCCCCGCTGGCCGTCGTGCTCGCGCTCGGCGCGGCCGGTGCCGCGACGGCCGTGCGGGAGCAGGTCCGACCGGGCCGGGGCGCGCTCTGGTCCGTCGTCGGGCTGATCGTGGTCGCTCCGGCGCTGCTGCTCCCGGCACTCGCCTGGGGAGCCGCGGGGGAGCTGGAGCGGTCGTCGTACCCGTCGGAGTGGGACGAGGTCGCGGACGCGCTCGGGGACGACCCGGGCCGCGTCGTCGTACTGCCGTGGGCGGGGTCGTACCGCGGCTACGACTGGAACCACCGGCGTGCCGTGCTCGACCCGGCGCCGCGCTTCTTCCCCGGTGAGGTCCTCGTCGACGACCGGGTGCTCCTCGACGACGGCGTGGTGCCGGCCGAGGACCCCCGGGTCGAGGAGGTACGACGCGCGCTGGCGGCTGCCGATCCGGCCGCGGCGCTGCGCGCGGCCGGCGTGCACTGGGTGGTCGTCGAGAAGGGCATGGCGGCGGTGGAGCGGCCCGAGGGACGCGTCGTCCACGAGGGCGATGAACTGGCCCTGATCGCGATCCCTGCCGCAGATCCTCCGGTGACCGTGGGGCGCGACCGCGATATCGGATCCGGGACAATTGTCCTGATCGTTACCGGACACGCCGCGTCGGCGGTTTTGCTTTTGTCGGGCGGGGCCGTCAGAATCCGTCGTGAGAGACCTGCGTCACTCATCGTGACCGGGTCACACGGCCTGCATAGCCGGGTCGTGAGGGGTCTTTGGGAGGGGACCTTTCGCATGAACTTGATCATTTCTTCGATTGTCGGAGCACTCGCTGCCGGCGCCGTGCTCGTCGGCGGCGTCCAGGCGGCGCAGCCGGACCAGAAGCCCGTCAACAAGTCTGACCTGTACAGCTACTCCAGCGAGTAGCGAGCTCGGTCGCCCGCAGCTGGGGAGCACGCGGTCGACCGTCCTAGGAGACAACGCCCTTCGGGAGCGGGGCGGGTCAGGCGCAGACGGCTTGGGAGGGTCCGATGCTGCATATCGTCATTCCTGCGTACAACGAGGAGCTTCGGCTGCCGCGTACGCTTCGCGCGCTGCGCCGGTACGTCGCCGCGCGCCGGTCGGTGCTCGGCGAGGTCGAGGTGATCGTCGTCGACAACGGGAGCACCGACCGCACCGCTGAGGTCGCGCACGCCGCGGCCACGCCGGCGCTGCCGGTCCGGGTGGTGCACTGCGGCCGCCGCGGCAAGGGTGCCGCGGTCCGTGCTGGCCTGCTCGCGAGCGACGCCGAGCTGGTGGCGTTCATGGACGCCGACGGCGCGACCGACCTCGCCGCGATCGACGACGCGTGGCGCCGGATCCACCTCGGCGCCGACGTCGTCATCGGCTCGCGCGGCCTCGCGCACTCCGTGGCCGAGGTGCGGAGCTGCCGCACCCGCGCGGCCGGCGCCGCGGCCTACCGCCGCATCGCGCGGCTCCTGGTGCCCGGCATCGCCGACACCCAGTGCGGCTTCAAGCTGATGCGCGGTGCGTTCGCGCGCGCCGTCGCCGGCGACCTGGCTGCCACCGGCTTCTCCTTCGACGTCGAGCTCCTGGTCCGGCTGCGTGCCGTGGGTGCCCGGATCGCCGAGATCCCCGTGGCCTGGACCGACGTGCCCGGGTCCACCTTCGTGCCGGCCCGCCACGGCGCCGGCGCCTTCACCGAGCTCGCTGCGATCGCCTGGCGCACGCGGCACCTCGGTGCCCCAGTCGCCGGCAGGGCGGCTGTTGGTGTGCGTGTGCAGTCCCCCATGCCGCTGCCCGCACCCGTCGCCCTGCCGGTCGCGCTGGCCGTTCCTGCCGCCGCCTCGCTCCTGGGTGAGGCCTGAGATGGCCGCCGCGCCCGAGCCGTTCCCGCGGCCGACACCGCTCGCCGGACGGCGCGTGGTCGTGGTCAACTGGCGCGACCTCGACCACTCCCTGGCCGGCGGGTCGGAGATCTACGCCTGGCAGCTCGCCCGCGCTCTCCGCGAGGGCGGCGCCGAGGTCGAGTTCCTCACCGCCCGCGATCGCGGCCAGGCGGCGACGGACACCCGCGACGGCATCGTCGTACGACGACGCGGTGGCGCGCTGTCGTTCTACCCGCACACCGCGCTCCGGCTGATCGCCCGGCGGCGCCGCATCGACGCGGTGATCGACCCGTCGTGCGGGCTGCCGTCCTTCGCGCCGCTGTTCGTGCGGCGCCGTACCCCGGTGCTGCTGGTGATGCACCACGTCCACCAGGAGCAGTTCGCGACGCACTTCCCGGCACTGGTCGCGGCGCTCGGCCGATGGTTGGAGCGGGTCCTGCTGCCCCTGGTCTACGGCCGGAGCCGGGTCGTCGCCGTCTCGGAGTCGACCGTCGAGGAGATGCGCCGCCAGCTCGGCTGGACCGGGCCGGTCGGGCTGCTCCACAACGGTGCGGACCTCCCGCCCGCCGGGACCGGCAACCCGGCACTCAAGGACCCGGACCGGGTAGCGGTGCTCGGCCGGCTGGTCGCACACAAGCGGGTCGACCTGGTCATCCACGCCCTCGACGCCCTGCGGTCGGAGCGTCCGCGGCTGCAGCTCGACATCATCGGTCAGGGACCGGAGCGCCTCCAGCTCGAAGGCCTGGTCGCCCGGCTCGGACTCGCGCACCGCGTCACCTTCCACGGTTTCGTCGACGAGGCGACCAAGGCGGTGCTCCTCGCCCGCGCCGCGGTGCACGTGTGCGCCTCCGACGCCGAGGGCTGGGGACAGGCCGTGATCGAGGCCGCGGGGCACGGCGTCCCGACGCTGGCGCGCGACGTGCCGGGGCTCCGGGACTCCATCCGTCCGGGCGATACCGGCTGGCTGGTGCCCGACGCCGACGACCTCGACGAGGTCGGCCGCCGGCTGACCACGCAGCTGCGTGAGGCGCTCGCCGAGGCGGACCTGCCGATGCACCGGGCCCGGCGGTTCGAGGCCTGCCAGGCCTGGGCCCACCAGTTCGACTGGACGCAGATGCGTCGACAGGCGCTCGGCCTGGTGAACGAAGCACTTGCGGTGCGCACTCCCGTGCCCGCCGCTCAAACTCGCCCGCGAGAAGAACGCGTGGCCGTCATGGGAGGAACGACATGCGTCGACTGATCGGACCCACACTCGTCGGACTGGGGGTGTTCCTCATCGTCGCGGCGGGCCTGGCCCGCTTCTACGCCTACCCGGCGCTGGCCAAGGTGCCTGAGGGCTACAACAGCACGACCGACCTGGAGGCCACCGGCGCCCAGATCTTCAACTCCGACCCCGAGGTGCTCGCGGCCGAGACCCACGACCTCTCCATCACGTCCGACACGCGCGAGGACGTCAACGCGGACGCGCCCGAGGGCGCCGTGGTCTGGGTCAACCTCACCACGATCGAGCGGGCCGACGGCACCGAGTTCCAGAAGTCCACCGAGCGGGTCCCGTTCGGCGAAGCGAGCGGCGAGGCCGTGGACTGCGACGAGTGCGACCCGTTCGTCGAGGTCAGGCGCATCGAGGACAACGAGCTCGAGCGGGTGCCGACGACGTTCGAGGGTCAGGTCTACAAGTTCCCGTTCGGCACCGAGCGCAAGGACTACGACCAGTGGGACGGCACCCTCGGGGAGGCCGTTCCGGCGACGTACGAGGGCGAGGACGACATCCAGGGCGTCACGGTCTACAAGTTCGTGCAGGAGATCGAGCCGACCGTGGTCCAGACCCGGGACCTTCCGGGGTCGATCTTCGGCTCCGACGAGTCCTCGGTCTCGGCCGAGGTGGTCTACGCCATGAAGCGCACGTTCTACGTCGAGCCGGTCACCGGCTCGCCGATCGACCGGGTGGAGGAGCGGACCCAGGAGCTGGTGTACGACGGCGTGCGGGTGCCCGCGTTCGTCGGGACCGTCGAGTACACCGACGCCCAGGTCGACGAGAACGTCGAGAAGGTCGACAGCAAGGCGACGCTGCTCGGCGGGTTGCGGGTCCTGTTTCCGATGATCCTGCTGGTGCTCGGCGCAGTGCTGCTGGGCCTCGGCCTGGTCATCAACCGGCGACTGGAGAGTGACGTCGCCGACCGCGACCACCAGGACCGGCCCCTGGTCACGGCCTGAGCCCCCGACGGCTCCCGGAGGGAGCGGGCGGGCTGGGAGATCCGCTTAATCCACCAGCCTGCCCACGACGGCCTCGAGCACCCGCTCGAGGCCGTCGGCGTCCCAGTCGGAGGCACGGGCACGGAGGCTGATCACGGTGCGGCCGCGGTGACCCACGGCGCCGAGCGAGATGCCCGTGCCGCCTGCCGTCACCGGGTGGAACGCGATCCGGTCGACCTGGGGCGCGGTCACCTCGCCGAGGTGGGAGACGAGCAGGGTCGAGCCGAGCCGGCGGGCCAGCACCCGCATCCCCGCCGCTGCCACCCGGTCGACGGCACCGGACCGGCTGACAGGCGGCCGCTCGACCGGTGCCTCCCGCAGGGCTCGCTCGATCCCCGCGAGGTCGAGCAGCTCGACGTCGCGGAGCCGGAGCAGGACGCTGCGGTCCTGGAGGTCGTCGCCCACCGCGGCCCGCCTCGCCCCTACCGCCACCGCCACGTGCCGGCGTGCGCCGAGCGCGGCGACCGCCCGGCCGGCGGCGTGGATGATCTCAGCGGTGCGCACCGATCCGGGGACCTCCGCCTCGACCATCGTGTCGCCGGCCACCGGGGCGCCGGTTCGTGGTGGCGGGATCGCCGCCGGACGGCGGAAGGCAGCCTCCGCGAGGCGGCGGGCGACGGTGCCGACGTACCCATGACCGGCAGGGCGGTCGCCCACCCCGCGCGCCGCGGAGGTCGCCGGCCCGTACCCGAGCTGCTCCAGGATGCGGAGCAGGCCGAGCCCGTCGACGGTGCTGTGGTGGGCCGACACCACCAGGTCGCGCCCGGCCACGCCGACCAGGACGGGCTCGGGAGCCGGCATGACCAGCGCCCGGCGCAGCTCGGCCGCCGTGGCGGCGGTGCGGTCGGCGGGGATGCCGGGTGCCTCGGGAAGGGTCGCCGTCAGCAGGATCCGCCATCCGATCGTCGGGTCGGCGACCCACCGTCCCGCGGCCGTCACGGCTTGCGCGCCGAGACCACCAGGCTGACTCCCGGCAGGCGCCGCAGCGGCAGCACCCGCTCCAGCGCGACCGCCGTCCGGAGCCCGGCGTTGAGGACCGGGTTCACCGGCTCCATCTCGCTCTCGGCCTCGCTCCGCTTCCGCCGCCGGGCCCGTACGACGGGGCGCAGCAGGACGTTCCACGACCGGAGGTCGACGACCTCGAGGCCGACGCCGGCGACGAGGCGCGCGAGCTCGTCGCGCTCGTAGCGGCGGAAGTGGCCGAGGGCGACGTCGTGACCGCTCCACAGCTTCATGCTGCAGGGGACGGCGACGAGGGCTCGCCCGCCCGGGCGCAGCACCCGCGCGGTCTCCCGCGCGACCGCGCCGTCGTCCTCGATGTGCTCCCAGACGTCGGTCGCCATCACCAGGTCGAAGGACGCGTCGGGGAACGGCAGCGCGGTGGCGTCACCACGGACGACGTCCAGGCCCCGCGACGCAGCGATCTCGGCGCCGGCGGGGGAGTACTCCAACCCGGTCACCGACCAGCCCAGGTCCCGCAGCACCGCGGTGTTGCCGCCGCCGGCGCAGCCGACGTCCAGCGCCCGCCCCGTCGGCCAGTCCGCGGCGGTACGGCGCACCATCGCGCGCCGTTCGGCGTACCACCAGTGGCGCTCCTCGAGCGCCGCCGACTTGGCGATCTCAGCGTCATCCACGGGGAGACCCTAGATCGGCGCCGAAGATCGCCGTACCGGGCGTCAGCCGCCCGCGGACCGCGGACCATCCGCCCCACAGCCGGTCGTGGTCGGCCGGCCATTCGGGCTCGAGCAGCGTGGTGAGACGGAACCCGGCGGCGGCCAGCAGGGCGACCCAGTCGCCGAGGGTGCGGTGGTGCTCGACGTACGCGATGACCCCGGTGGAGTCATCGACCTCGACGTACGGCGTCCGGTCCCAGTACGACTGGGTCGCCGTCAGGCCCTCCTCGGACGGGTCGTCGGGGAACATCCAGCGTGTCGGGTGGGTGATGGAGAACGCGAACCGACCGCCCGGTCGCAGCACCCGCGCGGCCTCCGCGACCGCCTGCTCGATGTCGGCGACGAACTGGAGCGCGCCGAACGCGCAGAAGACGACGTCGAAGCTCCCGTCCGCGAACGGCAGCGCGGTGGCGGTGCCCCGCACGCTCGGCACCACGACGCCGGTGGCGTCGTCGATCCGCAGCGAGTGCTGCAGCTGGCGGTGCGAGAGGTCGAGCCCGAAGGCCCGGCCGCCCTGGCTGCGGATCCACCGTGAGCACTGGCCGGCGCCGGATCCGACCTCCAGCACGTCGCGGTCGGCGAGCGGTCCGAGGATGCCGGCGTCGGCCTCGGTCAGCCCCTCCGGACCCCACACGAAGCCGATGTCTCCGAGGAAGTCGCCGTGCGTCGCCTGGTACTCGTCGGCGTACCGGTCCCAGTCAGGACCGTTGGCGCGACGCGACTCCTCCTCGGACACTGCCCGCCGGTGCGCCGTCACCGGGGGATAGGGCCAGTGCTGTTGACTGGGCTGCTGCCTGGGTTGCCCGGCCTGCTCCACGCGGGAGAGGGTACGCCGCCGGTTGGACTCCGGCATCGGCACCCGCGTACCCTGGAACGTCTGCGGTCACCCGACCGCCTTCATTCCATGCCCTCTACTTCTGCCCATCCAAGGACTGACCTCTCCATATGACCAGCACCCTTTCGACCCCGCTGTACAGCCAGTATGACGACAACGCGCCCCAGGTGGCCGTCAACGACATCGGCTCCGAGGCGGACTTCCTGGCCGCGATCGACCTGACCATCAAGTACTTCAACGATGGTGACATCGTCGACGGCACCATCGTGAAGGTCGACCGGGACGAGGTCCTCCTCGACATCGGTTACAAGACCGAGGGCGTCATCCCCTCGCGCGAGCTCTCGATCAAGCACGACGTCGACCCGTCCGAGGTCGTCTCGGTCGGCGACAAGGTCGAGGCCCTGGTCCTCCAGAAGGAGGACAAGGAAGGCCGCCTGATCCTGTCCAAGAAGCGCGCCCAGTACGAGCGCGCCTGGGGCACGATCGAGGAGATCAAGGAAGCCGACGGCGTCGTCGAGGGCACGGTCATCGAGGTCGTCAAGGGCGGCCTCATCATCGACATCGGCCTCCGCGGCTTCCTCCCGGCCTCGCTGGTGGAGATGCGCCGGGTGCGCGACCTGCAGCCGTACGTCGGTCAGACCCTCGAGGCGAAGATCATCGAGCTCGACAAGAACCGCAACAACGTGGTCCTGTCGCGCCGTGCCTGGCTCGAGCAGACCCAGTCCGAGGTTCGCCACGGCTTCCTCACCCAGCTCCAGAAGGGCCAGATCCGCAAGGGCGTCGTGTCCTCGATCGTCAACTTCGGTGCGTTCGTGGACCTCGGCGGCGTCGACGGTCTCGTCCACGTCTCCGAGCTGTCCTGGAAGCACATCGACCACCCGTCCGAGGTGGTCACCGTCGGTGACGAGGTCACCGTCGAGGTGCTCGACGTCGACATGGACCGCGAGCGGGTCTCGCTGTCGCTCAAGGCGACGCAGGAGGACCCCTGGCAGCACTTCGCCCGGACCCACCAGATCGGTCAGATCGTGCCCGGCAAGGTCACGAAGCTCGTCCCGTTCGGCAGCTTTGTCAGGGTCGAGGAGGGCATCGAGGGCCTGGTCCACATCTCCGAGCTGGCCGAGCGCCACGTCGAGATCCCGGAGCAGGTCGTCCAGGTCAACGACGACGTCATGGTCAAGATCATCGACATCGACCTCGAGCGTCGTCGGATCTCGCTGTCGCTGAAGCAGGCCAACGAGACCACGGCCGCGACCGACGTCGAGGAGTTCGACCCGACCCTCTACGGCATGCCGGCGACCTACGACGAGCAGGGCAACTACGTCTACCCCGACGGCTTCGACCCGGAGACCGGCGAGTGGCTCGAGGGCTACGAGGAGCAGCGTGGCGTCTGGGAGGACCAGTACGCCAAGGCGCACGCCCGCTGGGAGGCGCACGTCAAGCAGCAGGCCGACGCCAAGCAGGCCGAGATCGAGGCCGGCGAGGCGACGTCGTACTCCTCGGGTGGTGCAGTCGACGAGCACACCGAGGACACCGGCGGTTCGCTGGCGTCCGACGAGGCGCTCCAGGCGCTCCGCGAGAAGCTGACCGGCGGGGGCAACTGACCCGAACGCACGACGGCCCGGACACCCATCAGGGTGTCCGGGCCTTCGGCTTTTTTGCTGCTAGCGGAGGGCGGAAGGGGGCGTGAAGGTCGGGTCGGACCGGCGGGATCCGGGAGGCGGCAGCTGGCCGCGGTCGTCGCGCACGATGGCGTCCAACGTGGCTGCGACGCCGGCCACGATGACGAGGATGATGAGGAGAGTGGTCATGGCAGAAAGTCTGCTCTTTGCGAGATCCTGCCACCAGTGGCAGATATGCCGTCGTACGTTGATTTTCTGCCATGTGGGTGCAACCATGGCCGAATGCTGACCAACGTGGCGGTTCTGGCCTACGAGGGCGTGGCCCCGTTCGAGCTCGGCGTGCTGTGCGAGGCCTTCGGCCTCGACCGCACCGAGCACGGCGTGCCGAGGCTCGAGTTCGCCGTCTGCGCCGAGTCGCGTGCGCCGATCCCGACGTCGATGGGCTTCTCCCTGATGGTCGAGGAAGGCCTGGAGCGAGTGCGGGACGCCGACCTGGTTGCGGTCCCGGCACTGCCGCGCGGCAAGGCCGCTCCCGAGCCGGTCCTCGACGCCATCCGCGAGGCCTACGACCGTGGCGCGCGGATCCTCTCGGTCTGCAGCGGGGCGTTCACCCTGGGGGCCGCCGGCCTGCTCGACGACCGCGAGTGCACGACGCACTGGATGTACACCCAGGAGCTCCAGCGCCGCTTCCCGCGGGCGAAGGTCGTGCCCGAGGTGCTGTACGTCGACACCGGCCAGGTCGTGACCAGCGCCGGCACCGCCGCCGGCCTCGACGCCTGCCTGCACATCTGGCGGCAGGAGTACGGCGCAGCCGTCGCGAGCATGGTCGCCCGGCGCGCCGTCGTACCTCCGCACCGGGACGGTGGCCAGGCGCAGTACATCGCCCGCGCTGTGCCCGACTGCGACGCCGACACGCTGCGGCCGCTGCTGACCTGGATCCTCGAGAACCTCGCCGAGGAGCACAGCGTCGACTCGCTCGCGAAGCGCTCGCTGATGTCGCCGCGCACGTTCGCCCGGCGGTTCCGCGACGAGACCGGCACCACGCCCCACAGCTGGGTGACCGCGCAGCGCGTGGCTGCGGCGGAGGAGCTGCTCGAGACGACCGAGCAGCCCGTCGAGTGGATCGCCACCGAGGTCGGCTTCGGCAACGCCGCCGCGCTCCGTCACCACTTCCAGCGGGTCCGTGGAGTCAGCCCGAAGCAGTACCGGCGGACCTTCTGCCCGGCGCCGTCGGCCGCCACCGCCTGACGACGAGGGTTCAGCAGTCTCCTCCCGCAGTCTCCTTTAGGCCAAACGGACCAGGAAGAAAGGGCCCAACGGCCGGTCCGCGCCGTGGTGTTGCCGCCTTAGCCTGCGGTGATACCTCGGGGGGAGGGGACGGCGGTGCGCGCAGGGCGGTGTGCGCGAGCAATGCTCGCGATCGTGGTGGCAGGGGTGCTCGCGATGCCGGGACTCGGTCCGGTCGCGGCGCCGGCTGCCGCCGCCGACGAGGCCGACCCGGTCCGGATCCTGCTCTTCGGTGACTCGATCACGCAGGGGAGCACCGGTGACTGGACCTGGCGGTACCGGCTGTGGCGTGACCTCACCGACGCGGGCATCTCCGTCGACTTCGTCGGCCCCCGCCGTGACCTGCTGACCTATACGCCGCCCGCCTTCGGCAGCCTGCACTACAAGGACCCCGCGTTCGACATCGACCATGCGGCGGCGTGGGGCAAGCGGCTCACCGGCAAGGGCTTCAGCGTGAGCGACGTGACCGAGACCTACCAGCCGGACGTCGTCGTCGGGCTGATCGGGTTCAACGACCTGCGGTACGGCGTCACGCCCACCGCTCTCGGCGAGAAGTGGCGCGCCGAGATCGCTCTCAGCCGCGACGCCGCCCCCGGCGTCGACGTCCTCCTCGTCCCGCTGCCGCACATCGGAGTCGTCGGTGTCCGGGCCTACAACGACGAGCTGGCCGTCGTGGCCGCCGAGATGGACAGCCCGGACCAACGTGTGGTGCTGGCGCCCCGCGCGGACTTCGGGAGCCTCGACGTCTATGACTGGGTGCATCCCAGCGCTTCGGGAGAGCGGAAGCTGGCGGCGGTGGTCGAGGACGGGCTGGCGGTGCTCGGGGTCAGCGGCGGTGCGCGGATGCTCGAGCTCCAGGACCCGGTCCTTGCCGAGCGTTGGGCGCCGTCGCCGACAGCCGGCGCGATCGGGACCGAGATCACGGTCCGGTGGCCCGCTGTCGACTACGCGTCGAGCCAGCGCGTGCGGGTGGCCGACCTGACCACCGGTGTGGTCCGCACCGTGAGGGGCGTCCTCGGCACGTCGTACGTGATGACCGGCGAGCCGGGGCACGCGTACCGGTTCCGGCTCTACCCGGTGAAGGGCTACCTCCCGACCGGGGCCGTGTCCACGGCGGCCCGGGTCACGATCAACTGACCGCCGGGACCCCGGCGCCGTCCGCGCGGCTGCCCTGAGCCGTTTCGCTGCGCGCGGCGCCCGGATGGAGCACCATCGTCGTGGGGAGGCTGGGAAGAAACGGAACCGGTCATGGGGACCCTTCGCATTTTCCGTCTCGGGGTCGTCATCCTGCTCGCCTGGCTGGTCGGCGCACCCGCCGGCGTCTCGACCGCCGGTGTCGCTGCCAGCAGCGCGGCGACCACCACCTGGTCCGTCGAGCTGCGCACGCTGGAGGACGGCCGGACGTACTACATCGACGCGCCGTCCTGTGCGCCTGCTGACGCGACCGAGTGCGTCGCGTTCCTGGGCCGTGCCCGCGAGGTGGTCGTGTGGTTCCACGGGGCGGGTGGCCACGAGGACCTCGACACCGCGACGCGATGGCTGACGTCGCTCCACAGCTGGGGCCGCGACACCCTGTTCGTGTTCGCGACGAGCAAGGGCGGCACCCGGGTCTTCGACGCGGGTGTCTGCTGCACGCGAGCGCCCGTCGACGACGTGGGCTACCTGGTGCGGGTCATCGACGACGTCGCGTCCCGGTGGTCGGTGGACCGAAGCCGGGTCGGCGCCGCCGGCTTCTCCAACGGGGGCATCATGGCCGAGCGGCTGGCCTGCGAGCGTCCCGACGTCGTCGTTGCCGCCAGCTCCCTCGCCGGCACGTTCGCCGGCACCTGCGACCTCGCCACGACCCACATCGCACAGTGGCACGGTGCGCTCGACAAGCCGGTGCCTCTCAACGGCGGCACCACCTGGGTCGTCGGTGCCGAGCGGACGTTCCCGCCCGCGGCGTCGCTCGGTCAGCGGATGCTCAGCGGGTCGACCTTCGCGCTGCGGGTGCGTCCGGGCGTGGGCCACGGACTGCCGTGGGCGGACTACCGGGAGTCGGTGCGGTGGCTGCTCGTCACGATCCGGGCGGGGTGACCGCCTCGGCGGTGAGCTCGGTGCGTCGTACCTTCCCGGTGAGGGTGCGGGGCAGGACGTCGCGGAAGACGTAGGACTTCGGCCGCTTCGGTGGTGCCAGGTGGCTGCGGGCGTACGACGCCAGCTCGTCCTCGTCGACCTCGCCCACGACCGCGGCGCAGACCCGCTGCCCCCACTCCGGGTCCGGCACGCCGTAGACGGCGACGTCGTCGACGCCCGGGCACTCGCCGAGCACCTGCTCGACCTCGGCGGGGTAGACGTTGACCCCGCCGCTGATGATGAGGTCCTCGCGCCGGCCGTCGAGGTAGACGTAGCCGTCGTCGTCGATCCGGCCGTGGTCGCCGACGGTGAAGGCGGGGCCGTCGTCGGTCTCGCGCCAGGCCGCGGCGGTCTTCTCGGGGTCGCCGTAGTAGGTGAAGCGCGCGTGGTCGGGAACGACGCACCAGAGGGTCCCGTCGGGATCCGCGGTCAGCCGGCGGCCGGGTCGCGCCCGGCCGACGGTGCCCGGTCGTTCCCGCCACTCCTCGCTGCGACACGCGGTGAACTGGCCCTCGGTCGAGCCGTAGAACTCCCAGGTCGACCCGGGTGGGAACAGCTCGATCAGTCGCCGCTTGACGTCGGTGGGGCAGGGCGCACCGGCGTGGGCAACCAGCCGGAAGCAGGTCAGGTCGGGGACGCTCGCCCCGGAATCCAGCAGAGCGTCCCAGTGCGCGAAGAGTCTCTGCAGGTGGGTCGGCACGCAGAACATCGTGGTCGGCCGGTCCCGCTCGATCGCCGCCGTCACCGCCTCCGGGTCGAAGGGCCCCGGGATCACGACCCGCCCGCCGGCGAGCAGCGTGCCCATCGCGAACCGGAGCGGGGCGGAGTGGTAGAGCGGGCTCAGCACCAGGTTGACGTCGTCGGAGCGGAAGCCCCACAGCTCGCGTTCCTCGTCGACCAGGGCAGCCGCCGCCGCATCGTCGAGGAGGCCCGACCACACACCCTTCGGCGTACCGGTGGTGCCGCTGGTGCAGTGCATCGGCCGGCCCCGCGGGACGCCGGCCTCGGGCAGGGTCGCGGCGAGCTCGGCGAGATCCTGCTCGTCGTCGACGAACAGGGTCGGGTCGAGGCCGGACAGGATGCGCTCGCGCTCCGCCGTGGTGAGCCGGGGGTCGAGCGGGATCGGGAAGACCCCGCCGGTGAGCAGTCGGAGCACGACGTCGAGGTAGGCGTGCGACCCGGGCACCAGCAGCGCCACCCGGTCGCCCTCGGACAGTGCGCGGTTCGCCACGGGATCACAGTAGGGTCCGGATGTGCGGATCGGACTGACCGGGGGCATCGCCTCGGGCAAGAGCGCGGTCTCGGGCATCCTGCGGGACCTCGGCGCGGTGGTGATCGATGCCGACCTCCTCGCGCGCGAGGTGGTCGCGAAGGGCACGCCCGGGCTGGAGCGGGTCGTCGACGCCTTCGGCTCGGAGGTGCTCACCGAGGACGGTGAGATGGACCGCGCCAAGGTGGGTGCGATCGTCTTCTCCGACGAGGCTCAGCGGCGCGTGCTCGAGTCGATCGTGCACCCGCTGGTGTTCGAGCGGATCGTCGCGCTCGAGGAGGCGGCGACCGAGGCGGACCTCGTCGTGCACGACATCCCGCTGCTCGCGGAGTCCGGTCGGGCCGCCACGTTCGACGCCGTGATCGTGGTCGACGCCCCGCCCGAGGTCCAGGTCGAGCGGATGGTCCGTGACCGCGGCTGGACCCACGAGGAGGCTGAGGCGCGGATCGCCGCCCAGGCGAGCCGCGAGGACCGCCGGGCGATCGCGACGCACGTCATCGACAACACCGGGACGCTCGACGACCTCCGCCAACGGGTGGCGGAGGTCGTCGCAGAGCTCAGGTCGTCGGGGGCCTAGGCAGCCAGGTCCGGGTCTCCGAGGCGGCGCAGCTTCTGGAGGGCCTCGCGCTCGAGCTGGCGGACCCGCTCGGCGGAGATGCCGTGCTTGGCGCCGATGTCGGCCAGCTTGTGCTGGCGGCCGTCCACCAGGCCGTAGCGGGAGCGGATGATGTCGGCGGCGCGCTCGTCGAGCTGGCCGACCAGGCTGTTGAGCCGGTCGCGGGCCTCGGTGTCGAGCACCGTGAGGTCCGGGCCGGGGGCGGTCTCCTGCGCCATCAGGTCACCGAGCGAGGTGTCGCCGTCCTCGTCGACGGGGGTGTCGAGGCTGATGTGCTCGCGGCCCCACGACATCAGGTCGAGGACGCGGTCGAGGTCCATGCCGAGCTCCGCGGCGATCTCGGTGGGGTCGGGGTCCCGGCCGAGCTGACGCTCCAGGGTGCGACGGGCGCCGCCGACCTGGTTGAGCTCCTCGACGACGTGCACGGGGAGGCGCACGACGCGCGCCTGCTGGGCGATGCCACGGGTGATGGCCTGCCGGACCCACCAGGTCGCGTAGGTCGAGAACTTGTAGCCCTTGGCGTAGTCGAACTTCTCGACGGCGCGGATCAGGCCGGTGTTGCCCTCCTGGATCAGGTCGAGCATCGGCATCTGGGCACGGCCGTACTTGCGGGCGATCGAGACCACCAGGCGCAGGTTGGCGTTGATGAACTCGGTGATCGCCTTCTGGCCCTCCTCGGCGAGCCACTCCAGCTCCTCCTGCGTGGCGCGCTTGGGGGCACCGCCCTTGGCCCGGGCGATCCGGCCCTGGTCCAGCAGGTGCTGGGCGAAGAGACCGGCCTCGATGGTCTTGGCGAGCTCCACCTCACGGGCGGCGTCGAGCAACGGGGTGCGCGCGATCTCGTCGAGGTACAGGCCGACGCTGTCGCGTCCCTCGATCTCGCGGCCCCTGCTCCTGGTTGCCACTGCTGCCATCGCGACCCTCCTTCACGTACCTGGCGCGCGGAACGCCGGTACTTCGTCTCCAACGCACTGCCGCCGTGCGGTGTTCCCTTGCGGGCGCCCGGAGAAGTGCTCTCGACTGATCAGACGTCCCAGAAGGCCGGAGAGTTGCCGCCGGAACCAACTCTCAGGGACTTCTCAGGGCAGCGCTCCGGGTTCAGGAGGGGTACCCACGCCTGCCAGCCCCATCCGGTCGAGGATCCAGGCCAGGGTGAAGGCCCGGTCGTGCCAGGCCCGGTAGCGGCCGGAGACACCGCCGTGGCCGGCCGCCATCTCGGTCCGGAGGAGTACGTCGGCGCGCGCCGCTGTCGCTCGCAGGCGGGCCACCCACTTCGCGGGCTCGACGTAGAGCACCCGGGTGTCGTTGAGGGAGGTCTCGGCCAGGATCGGCGGGTAGGGCAGGTCGGCGACGTTCTCGTACGGCGCGTACGACGCGATCAGGTCGTAGGCGGCCGGGTCTGCCTCCGGGTTGCCCCACTCGTCGTACTCGGTGACCGTGAGCGGCAGGCTGGCGTCGAGCATGGAGGTGAGGGCGTCGACGAACGGCACCCCCGCGACGATGCCGCCGAACGCGTCCGGCGCCTGGTTGGCGACCGCGCCGGTCAGCAGCCCACCCGCGCTCGCGCCCTCGGCGATGAGGACGTCCGGCGTGGTCCAGCCGGTCGCGACCAGGTGCCGCGCACACGCGACGAAGTCGTCGAAGGTGTGCTGCTTGTGCGCGAGCTTGCCGTCGTCGTACCAGTGCCGGCCGAGCTCGCCGCCGCCACGGACGTGCGCGATCGCGAAGCCGGCCCCGCGATCGAGGAGGGAGAGGCGACCGACCGAGAAGTACGGGTCGATCGACATCTCGTAGGCGCCGTAGCCGTAGAGCAGGATCGGGACCGGCTGAGCGTCACCGGCGTCGCCAGGGACCCGGGCGTCCTTCCGGACCACGAGCGAGATCGGGACCCGGACGCCGTCCGGCGCGGTCGCCCACAGCCGGTGCTCGGCGTAGTCGGCGGGCTCGTAGCCACCGAGGACCGGCGCCTGCTTGAGCAGGGTGCGCTCGCGGGTGCGGACATCGAGGTCGTAGACCGAGGACGGCTGGATCATGCTGGTCATGCCGACGCGGACCGTCGGCTGGTCGAAGGACGGGTTGCTGCCGGCGCCGGAGGTCGCGAGCTCGCCCGGGAACTCGACCAGCCAGTCGTCGGCGACCGGTTGCTCCGGGTCGGAGCCGAGCTCGAGGATGCGCACCCGCGGCAGGCCGTCGCTGCGCTGCTGGACGACGAGGTGGGTCGCGTAGGCGTCCACGTCCTCGAGCCGTACGGCGGTGTCGTGCGCCAGGAGCGGGACCCAGTCCGCGCGCGGGGTCGGCCGCGGGGGAGCGGTGGCGAGCTCGAACTCGGGGCCACTGGCGTTGTGGAGCACCAGGAAGGTGTCCTCGCCGCCGATGACGGCGTGGTCCAGGGAGTACTCGACCCCCTCCTCCCGGTCGGCGAAGCACCACGGCTCAGCGGTCGGGTCGTCGGCGTCGAGGACGTGGTACTCCGAGGTGTTCCTGGCCGAGGCGGCGATGACGATGTAGCGCCGGCTGCGGGTGCGGCCGACGCCGACCCAGTACCGGCCGTCGGGCTCGTGGAAGACCAGCTCGTCGGCGGACTGGTCGGTGCCGAGCCGGTGCCGCCACACCCGGTCGGGTCGCCAGGTCTCGTCGATGGTCGAGTAGTAGAAGTGGTCCGGCGTCGCGCCCCAGGTGACGCCGCCGAGGACGCCCGTCAGCTCGTCCGGCAGCAGGTCGCCGGTGGTCAGGTCCTTGACCCGCACGGTGTAGCGCTCGTCGCCCACCAGGTCGGTCGCGTAGGCGAGGAGCCGGTCGTCGGGGCTGATCGAGGAGCCGCCGAGCGAGAAGAACTCATGGCCCTCGGCGAGCTCGTCGAGGTCCAGCAGCCGCTCCTCGCCGGGCAGCGCGGGCTCGTCGGGCCGCGCGGCCTCGGCCGGCCGCGGGGGAGCCCAGTCGGTGGGGTCGGAGACCGGCACCCGGCAGCTGGCGCCGTACTGCCGGCCCTCGAAGGAGCGTCCGTAGTACCAGTACCCGCGGACCCGGGTGGGCACCGACAGGTCGGTCTCGAGGGTCCGGGCCTTGATCTCGTCGAAGATCTGCTGCCGGAGGTCGGCGAGGTGGGCGGTGCGGGCCTGGGTGTGGTTGTTCTCGGCCTCGAGGTAGGCGATCACCTCGGGATCGTCCTTGGCCCGGAGCCAGTCGTACTCGTCGGTCCGGGTGCGGCCGTGGTGGGTGGTGGTGACCGGCCGTCGGGCGGCGATCGGAGCCGCCGCTATCGGCGTCGGCGAAGGGGACTCTGCAGGCACGTCGGTCACCGTATCCGGCGGTCCACGATCCACAGGCACCGGTGGAAACCTGTGGAGTCAGCGGTGTTCCTGTGGAGGAATCCGTGCTTTGCTGTGGAGGAGCCTGTGGGACTCGAAGAATGTGGAACTTCTTCGGAGAAAGGCCTTGTGCTGGAGTTCCGGCGCAGCGTAGAACTCTCCCTACCGAACCGGATCGCAAGGCCTTCGGGCCAGGCGAGAAGGATCGGGGAGTCGGACGGAAGTCCTCTCCTACTCGCGGGGCAACCTGCGGGCGTCGGCCCCGGTGGCGGGTCTGACGGAGAGGGTGGAAGCTCGACTCGATCGGAGCCACCGCAGCCGGTCAAGCCGAGGGCCTCCTGATGCTCATACCATCAAGAGGCCCTCACCCTTTTTTCGCGGCCTCCGAGCGCGTCGGCCGACCGCGACGAGACCTATGGTCCCGTTCGCGGCAGCGCCCGGCAACGCTCAGTCCGTGACGACTGGGTTAATTCGGGACAGGGCCGGGTCGTCCACCGCGAACGTGCGGACCGGGCCGGGCGGCGTCTCCGCGGTCTCGAACCGCACCGTCACCACGCCCTTGCCGGCACCCCAGACCCAGCCGCGGCCGTGCTCGTCGTGCACCACGTCGTTCCCGGGACGGAAGCCGCCGGACGGGTCCGGCGGCGGTGGTACGGCGGTCGCCGCCCGGTCCAGCGGCGTTGCCGACCCCTCGGAGGCCGCCTCCGGGTCGGGGTCGTCCTCGGCGGCGAACAGCTCGTCCTGGACCCAGTCGGCGAGCCCGGAGACACCTACGCCGAGGAGCCGGACCCCTCCGGAGGTGTCGAGGTCCTCGAGCAGCCGACGTGCCTGGCGCCCGATCACGGCTTCGTCGTCGGTGGGCGAGGCGAGGGTCGTCGACCGGCTGAGGGTGGTGAAGTCGTAGAGCCTGACCTTGATGGTGACCGTGCGGCCGGACAGGCCGCTCTTGCGCAGCCGCCGTGCCACGTCGGTTGCCTGACGGGTCAGCAGGCTCTCCATCAGCTTGCGGTCGGTCAGGTCCTGCTCGTAGGTGCCTTCGACACTGACCGACTTCGTCTCCCGCTCCGCCTCGACCGGTCGGTCGTCCCGGGCGAAGGCCAGCTGGTGGAGTCCGTGCCCGTGCGCCTTGCCCAGCATCCGCACGAGCTCGTCCTCGCTGATCTGCTGGAGGTCCGCGATCGTGTGGACGCCGACCCGGCGCAGCCGCTCGACCGTCGCCGGGCCGACGCCGGGGACGACCGAGACGTGCATCGGGCGGAGCAGCTCGAGCTCCGTCCCGGGGGGCACCACGACCAGACCGTCGGGCTTCTCCAGGTCGCTGGCCACCTTGGCCACGAACTTCGAGCTGGCCACGCCCACCGAGGCGGTCAGGCCGCCGGTGACGTCGTGGACCCGGTCGCGCAGCTGCTCGGCGAACACCGTCACGGTGTCGATCTCCAGGTCGGGGAGATCGGCCCGCGCCAGGTCGACGAACGCCTCGTCCAGCGAGAGCGGCTCGACGAGCGGGGAGCAGGACCGCAGCAGCCCCATCACCGCGGCGCTGGTGGCGCGGTAGGCCTCGAACCGCCCCGAGAGGTAGGCGGCATGGGGACACCGCGCGCGGGCCTCGCGGGTCGACATCGCGGAGCGGACGCCGTACGCCCGGGCCTCGTAGGAGGCCGTGGCCACCACGCCGCGGCCGCTGACGCCCCCGACCACGACCGGCTTGCCGCGCAGGGACGGCTTGTCGCGCTGCTCGACCGCGGCGAAGAACGCGTCGAGGTCCAGGTGGAGGACCGAAGCCTGGGCGCGCACGGGTGAACCCTAGGCAATCAGGTGGGGACGAGCCGCCTACCGTCCCGGACGGTCACCGCGACACGCGCCGTCCACAGGCGCCGGGCAGCGGCATCGCCAAGGTCGGAGCGGTCGCCGAGCGTGGAGCCATGACCTCGCCCCTGCCGGACCCCGCACCCGATCCCAGGCTGACCTTCCGGGTCCGGTGCCCGGACGACCTGATCGCCCTCGCCCCGCTCGTCATCGGGTTCCACCCTGCCGACTCGGTCGTCATGCTGGCCAGTGACGGTGACCGGCCGTTCCACGCCCGCGTCGACCTGCCGCCGCGTGCGGCGCCGCTCGAGGAGGTCGCCGACCTCGCCGAGATGCTGCTCGCGCCGGCCCGGCGCGACGGCATCCGGGCGTTGGCGTTCGTGTTCTTCAGCGACGACGAGCATGCGGTCCGGCGGGTGTGGTCGGCCCTCCGCCGCGGCACCGACGAGGCGAGGATCAAGGTCCAGGACGTCCTCCGTGTCGACGGCCGCCGTTACTACCCGCTGCTGGCGGGGGCCCGGCTCCGCGAGATCGGCGTCGCGTACGACGTGTCGTCCCACCCGTTCCTGGCCCAGGCGGTCCTGCACGGCCTGGTCGTGGAGAAGGACCGGGCGGCGCTCGTCGCCAGCCTGGTCCCCGACCAGGCCGCGCAGCGGGAGGTCGAGACGGCCCTGGTCCACGCCGCCCTGAGCGATCGCGACCCGCCCCGCACCGGAGCCGACCGTCGGCGCTGGGGCGAGTGGGTGCGGGTCCTGGTGGGGCGTCACGTCGAGGCCCGCACCCGGGCGTCCGCCAACGAGGTCGGCCGGATCGCCTGGGCCGTCCAGGACCTGCGGGTGCGCGACGCGGCGTGGGGGCTGATCGCGCGGTCCGGCGCGCGGGCGCACCAGGAGTTCTGGCTCGACGTCGCGCGCCGGGTCCCCGAGGCCTTGGTCCCTGCCCCGGCTGCGCTCGTCGGCTGGGCCGCGTGGCAGGCGGGCAACGGTGCCCTGGCGTGGATCGCGGTCGACCGCTGCCGCGAGGTCGCACCGGGCTACGGAATGGCCGCGATCCTGGCGGAATGTCTCGAGCGGGCGGTGCCGCCGGACTCCCTCGAGAGCGAGCTCGCGTGGGACGAGGGGTTGCCAGCCTGACCCAAGTCGAGAAAGTGTCGCCCCATGGGCGAGGAGGTCGATGCGCAGGAGTTCACCGGTGCTGACCGGACACGGCACCGCGAGAAGGTCCGGCGGTGTCTCGACGTGTTCGAGCGGATGCTGAGGGAGTCGGCGTTCGACACCGACGACCCGATGACCGGGCTCGAGGTCGAGCTCAACCTCGTCGACGACGCCGGCGACCCGGCGCTCCGCAACGCCGAGGCGCTCGAGGCGATCGCCAACCCGGACTTCCAGACCGAGCTCGGGCAGTTCAACATCGAGATGAACTCGCCGCCCGTGACCTTGCGCGACGAAGGCCTCACCGGGTTCGAGGAAGGGCTGCGGCGCAGCCTCAACGAGGCCGAGCGGCGGTCGTCGGAGGTCGGCGCGCACCTGGTGATGATCGGGATCCTGCCGACGCTCGACGCCGCCCACCTGTCGATCGACGCGATCAGCAGCAACCCGCGCTACCGCCTGCTGAGCGAGCAGGTCCTGCGCGCGCGAGGCGAGGACATCAGCATCGACATCGGCGGTGTCGACGTGCTGCGGACGACAGCCGACTCGGTCCTGCCGGAGGCCGCGTGCACGAGCACCCAGCTCCACGTGCAGACGACCCCCGAGCGGTTCGCCGCCTACTGGAACGCCTCGCAGGCGATCGCCGCGGTCCAGCTGGCACTCGCCGCGAACTCGCCGTACCTCCTCGGCAAGCAGCTGTGGAGGGAGACCCGGGTCCCGCTGTTCGAGCAGGCGACCGACACCCGCAGCGACGAGCTGAAGGCGCAGGGAGTCCGGCCCCGGGTGTGGTTCGGCGAGGGCTGGATCACCTCGGTGTTCGACCTCTTCGAGGAGAACGTCCGCTACTTCCCGGCGCTGCTGCCGGTCACCGACGACGAGGACCCGTTGACCGTCCTCGAGGCCGGCGGTACGCCGAACCTGTCCGAGCTGCGACTCCACAACGGCACGATCTGGCGCTGGAACCGCCCGGTCTACGACATCGCCGGCGGGCGACCGCACCTCCGGGTCGAGAACCGCGTGCTCCCGGCCGGACCGACGGTCGTCGACACGGTGGCGAACGCGGCGTTCTACTTCGGGGTGGTCCGCACGCTCGCCGAGAGCGAGCGACCGCTGTGGTCCCAGATGTCCTTCAGCGCGGCGGAGGAGAACTTCCACGTGGCGGCCCGTGACGGCGTCGACGCCGAGATCTACTGGCCGGGCGTCGGCCGCGTGCGCGCGACCGAGCTGGTGCTGCGCCGGCTGCTGCCGATGGCCTACGACGGGCTCGCCGCCTGGGGCGTCGAACGGTCCGAGGCCGAGCAGTACCTCGGGATCATCGAGGGCCGCTGCCTGGGCGGCACCAACGGGGCGGAGTGGTTCGTCCGCCAGATGGCCGAACGCGAGGACATGGACCGGTACGACGCGCTCCGCGCCGTCCTCGCCGGCTATCGGGAGGGCATGCACGCCAACGTGCCGGTCCACACCTGGTAGCGCCCTATCGCGAGCGGATGCGTTTCCACGTCCGCTGCACCCCGGTCCGCGGGTCGTGCCAGCTGCGCCGGGTGACGATCACCAGTCCCAGGGCGAGCTCCAGCTCGCCGCCGGCCGCGTGCACGGCAGCCGACCAGGCACCGTCGACGTCGTGAGCGGTGGTGTCGCCGCGCCGCGTGAGCCACAGCAACGGGACCACGCCCTTCTCGAGTGCGGGCCGCATCATCGCCTCGACGATGTCGGTGCGCAGGCCGTGGTCGAGGGGGTCCTCGATCTCGAACCGTCGGGACCGGATGCCGGGCACGCCGACGTGGAGTGCCGGCGAGAACGTCTTGCGATGCTCGTCGCGCGCGTGGTCGAGCACGGCCCGTCGCAGCAGCTGCTGCACCGTCCGGTCCACGGGCTCCCGCAGCCCGCCCGCGCCGTCGTACCCCATGCGCGGCAGCCTGCCTGATCCGACGGCAGGCCGGGCCGGTCCTCCACAGGGCGAGGTTCGCCGAAGCGGTTCCGGATCCCTGGTGGCGAGCAGTAGCCTCCGAACAGGGGTGGGAACCCTCGAGGCGGGACAATCGGATGAGCAGGCTGGTCGCGGGTGTCATCGGCGTCGTCGCGGCGAGTGTCCTCGCTGCCTGTGGCTCGGACGACGCGGCCGAGCCGCCGGAGGACCGGGGCGAGCTCACGATCTACTCGAGCCTGCCGCTGCAGGGCGACTCCAAGCCGCAGTCCGAGGACATCGTGCGTGCCTTCGAGCTGGCGCTGGAGGAGCGCGAGGGCCGTGCGGGCGGCTACGACATCAACTACGTCTCGCTCGACGACGCCGACCCCGAGCTGGGCTTCTGGACCCCGGAGCTGGCCGCCGCCAACGCGTGGCAGGCAGGGAAGGACCCGACCACGATCGCCTACCTGGGGGACTTCAACTCGGGTGCGTCCGCGGCCTCGGTCCCGATCCTCAACAACGCCGGCATCCTGCAGGTGTCGCCGAGCAACACCTACCTCGGGCTGACTCGAGCTGCCGAGCCTGAAGAGCCCGACGTGTACTACCCGTCGGGCGAGCGGACCTATGCCCGCGTGGTGCCGGCCGACCACGTGCAGGCGGGGGCGCTGGTCGCCGAGATGACGACCCGGGAGTGCACCGACGTGTTCATCGTGCACCACGACGAGATCTACGGTCTGGGACTGGCCGACGCGGTCGAGGCCAGTGCCGCCGAGGCCGGCATCGACATCCTGGGGAGGACCAGCCTCGGGGCCCGCACGTCCGACGAGGTCGTGGCGGCAGAGCCGGACTGCCTCCTCTTCGCCGGCCTCACCCAGGACGGTGCGACGGAGATCGCCAACGACCTCGGCCAGGCCCTGCCGGAGCTCCGGATGTTCTTCCCGGACGGCTGCGCCGAGCTCGCGTTCGCCGAGGCGATCGACGAGGAGATCCAGGTCCGGGTCTTCATCACCAACCCGACTCTCGACAAGCTTTCCTATCCGGAGGCGGGCCAGCGCTTCTACCGGGACTTCAGCGAGCTGCACGGGCGCGATCCCGAGCCATTCGCGATCTACGGCTACGAGGCGATGAGCCTGGTCCTCGACGCCATCGACCGCGCCGGGGACGCCGCGGCCGCGGACGAGTCCGGCCGGGCCGCCGTCGTGGACGCGGTCTTCGCGACCACGGACCGGGAGTCGGTGCTCGGGACCTACAGCATCGACGCGTACGGCGACACCACGCTGACGGCGTACGGCGGCTATGCCGTGGTCGAGGGCGAGATCGCCTTCGACCACGTCATCGAGCCGGCCGTCATCGAGCCGACCACCGGGCCTGAGATCACCGATCCGCCGGATCCGCCCACGGAGTCGGCGGTGCCGGAGGAGTCGGAGGAACCGGGCGCGGTCAGCCCGATCGAGGGCACCTGGAAGGGTGGTGAGGTCACCGAGGACATGGTCGCCGCCGAGTGGGGCCGCCGAGCCGCGCGTTTCGTGTTCGAGGCCAACGACGCCGAGGAGCACCTGGCCAGCACACTCGAGCTCCACGGCAGCACCTGGCAGGCGCTCGTGAGCGTCGACGGCGGCCCCGAGCAGCCAGCGCAGGGAGGCACCTTCTCGGTCGAGGGCGACCGGATCTTCTTCGAGGAGACCGGATACGCCTCCTACGAGTACCGCTACTCGCTCGAGGGCGAGACGTTGCGGATCACGCTGGTCCGGAGCGACGCCGAGCCGGCAGCGCCCGGCATCCCCGACGACGTGTTCCAGTACGCCCACATCGAGGCGGCGCCGTTCGAGAAGGTCGGGTGACCGCCCGCCTCAGCCGCGCAGGGTCGCATTGAGTCGGGCGGCCTGGCGGGTCAGGTGGTCCCGCTCGGCGAGGTTGGCGGCCGCGGCTGCGGCGTCGGCGTAGAGGCGCGCGGCCGTCGCCGGGTCGCCGTCGCGTTCGTGGAGGTACGCCGAGACGGCGGTGTAGCGGGGGAGCGCACTGTCGAGCCGGGCCAGTGCAGCCAGGCCGGCGCGCGCCCCGTCGGCCTCGCCGATCGCGACCGCCCGGTTGAGGCGGGCGATGGGGCTGTCGGTGATCCGCACGAGCTCGTCGTACCACTCCACGATCTGGACCCAGTCGGTCTCGTCCGCGGTCTGGGCGTCGGCATGGAGGGCCGCGATGGCCGCCTGCGCCTGGAACTCGCCGAGCTGGTCGCGGGCGAGCGCCTGTTGCAGGATCTCGACGCCCTCGGCGATGAGGCGGGTGTCCCACCGGCTGCGATCCTGCTCGGCGAGCGGCACCAGGCTCCCGTCGGCGCGGGTCCGGGCGGGCCGGCGGGCATGGTGCAGGAGCATCAGCGCCAGCAGGCCGGAGACCTCGGGGTGGTCGATCCGCGTCGCGAGCTCCCGGGTGATCCGGATGGCCTCGGCGGCCAGGTCGATGTCTCCGGAGTAGCCCTCGTTGAAGACCAGGTAGAGCACGCGGACGACCGTGGCGACGTCGCCCGTCTGGTCGAACCGGACGTTCGCGACGGTGCGCTTGGCCCGGCTGATCCGCTGTCCCATCGTCGCCTCGGGCACCAGGTAGGCGTCGGCGATCTGCCGGGTGGTCAGGCCCCCGACGGCGCGCAGGGTCAGGGCGACAGCGGAGGCCGGGGTCAGCGACGGGTGGGCGCAGAGGAAGTAGAGCTGCAGGGTGTCGTCGGCCGCAGCGCCCGCACCCGGCGCAGGCTCGGCTTCCACGCGCTCCTCGCGGCGGCGCCGCGACGCGTCGGCCCGCGTGGCGTCGATGAACTTCCGCCACGCGACCTTGACCAGCCAGGGCTTCGGGTCACGGGGCGGGTCGTCCGGCCACACCCGCAGCGCCTCGAGCAGGCTCTCCTGCACGGCGTCCTCGGCCGCCGCGAAGTCTGCTCCGCGGCGGACGAGGATGCCGATGACGGCAGGGGTGAGGGACCGCAGCAGGGTGTCGTCCACGACTGGGTCCGCCACGGTCACTCCGTCACGGTGGGCGGCTCTGCCATGAACGGCCGGAGCTCGAGCCACTCGTGGATCGGCTTGCCCCCCGCGCCCGGGGCGGCCGACAGCTCGCCGGCCAGCTCGAGCGCCCGGTCGTAGCTGTCGACGTCGATCACCATCCAGCCGGCGATCAGGTCCTTGGTCTCCGCGAACGGACCGTCGGTGACCGGCGGCCGTCCCTCCCCGTCGTACCGGACAAAGGTGCCCTCGGGCGAGAGTGCCTGCCCGTCGACGTACTCCCCGGTGCTCTCGAGGCGGGTCGCGAAGTCGCGCATGTACTGCATGTGGTCCGAGATCTCCTCGGGGGTCCACTGGTCCATCGGGATGTTGTTGACCGCGTCCGGGGCGCCTCGGTAGTGCTTCAGCAGCAGGTACTTGGCCATCGTGTCTCTCCTTGGTGTCGTAGGGCCCATTCTGGCCGTCCTCGGGAAGGAGACGGAGCGGGGACGCGGGTCTCGACATCTCTTCCGGAAATACTTTCCTGGGCCGACCAACTAGGGTGCTGACCATGGCGACCGTGGTGACCGGGTACGTCCCGAAGCCGGAGGGCGACGCCGCCCTGCTGGCCGGGATCGACGAGGCGCAGCGCCGTGACGCACGGTTGGTGGTGGTCCACAGCCTCCCCGACCACGATCCGGAGCCGCCGTACGTCGCCGAGGTCCGGGCCGCGCTCGTGGAGTCGGGCCTGGAGCACGACCTGCGGGTGCTCGAGCGCGGGCACGACGCCTCCGACGAGCTGGTCGACGTCGCCGAGGAGGTCGGTGCCGACCTGATCGTGATCGGGCTGCGGCGCCGCTCGCCGGTCGGCAAGCTGATCCTCGGCTCCAACGCACAGCGGGTCCTGCTCGACGCGCCGTGCCCGGTGCTGACGGTCAAGCCGCGCACGGGGCGGCATTGAGCGCCGGCTCCCTCGTCGGCCCGCTGGTCGGCGTCGACGAGGCTGCCGGGCTGCTGCTCGGCTCGGCGTCGTTCCTCGACGTCCGCTACCGGATGGGTGGCGGGCCCGCGGGGCCGGAGGAGTACGCCGCCGGGCACGTGCCGGGCGCGTCGTACGTCGACATGGACACTGCCCTGGCCGCCCCAGCGGGTGCCGGTGGCCGGCACCCGTTGCCGGAGACCGCGGTCTTCGAGGCGGCGATGCGGGCCGCGGGCGTGTCGGCCGACCGCCCGGTGGTCGTCTACGACGACTGGGCCGGTCACGCGGCCGCCCGCTGCTGGTGGCTGCTCCGGTTCCACGGCCACGAAGACGTGCGGGTGCTCGACGGCGGCTGGTCGGCGTGGACCGCGGCCGGGCAGCCGGTCGAGACCGGCGCCGGCCCGGTCGTCGAGCCGGGGACGTTCGTCGCGGCACCGGGCGCGATGCCGGTCGTCACGGCCGACGAAGCCCGGTGGGTCGGGGTGCTCATCGATGCGCGGGCCGCGGTGCGCTTCCGTGGCGAGACCGAGCCGATCGACCCGGTGGCGGGCCGCATCCCGGGCGCCGTCAACGTGCCGACGGCGCTGAACCTCACCGACGACGGGACGTTCCGGTCCGCGGGTGAGCTCCGTGAGCTCTACGCCGCGGTCGGGGCGACCGCCGGGGCATCCGTCGCGGCGTACTGCGGCTCCGGCGTCACGGCCGCCCACGACGTGCTGGCGCTCGAGGTCGCCGGCGTCACCGCCGCGCTCTACCCGGGCAGCTGGAGCGAGTGGATCACCGACCCGAGCCGCCCGGTCGAGACCGGCTGAGCTGCTACCAGTGGACGCCGGGGAACAGCCGGGCCATCAGAATCTGCTCGGACTCCCGGCCGCCTTCGGTCTCGGCCACGGCCGGAGGTACGGCGGCGACGGCCGGCTCGGCCTCCGACGGTCCTGCCTTGGCCTTGGCCGCCGCGCTGTCGGGGAACACCTGGTAGGCGAGGTTGAGGATCCGGAACGCCGCCTTGGGGGCGAACGTGTGCGCGACCGCGCCCGCGTTGCCGGCGAAGGTGTTGATCTCGTGCGGCTTCTCCACCATCGCCTTGATCACCAGGTCGGCGGCCTGGGCGGGGGAGAGGGTCGGGAACTTGTCGTACATCTTGGTCGGCGCGATCATCGGCGTCCGCACCAGCGGCATGTGGATGTTGGTGAACGAGATCCCGTGGCCGACGACCTCGGAGGCCACCACGTTGCTCCAGGCGTCCAGCGCGGCCTTCGAGGCGACGTACGCCGAGAACCGCGGCGGGTTGGTCTGCACGCCGATCGAGGAGATGTTCACGATGTGGCCGGACTTCTGCTGGTGGAGCTTCGGCATCAGGCCGATGATCAGCCGGATCGCGCCGAAGTAGTTGAGCTGCATGGTGCGCTCGAAGTCGTGGAACCGGTCGTGCGAGAGCCGTAGCGAGCGCCGGATCGACCGGCCGGCGTTGTTGACGAGGAAGTCGACCGACGGCAGCTCGGTCGACAGCCGTGCGCAGAGGTCGTCGATGGCCCGCAGGTCGGACAGGTCGCACGGGAACGCGTAGGCCTGCCCGCCACGGAGCTCGATGAACGCCTTCGTCTCCTCGAGCTTGTCCTTGCCGCGGGCGACGAGCACGGGGATGCCGCCGGCTTGGGCGACCTTGAGCGCGGTCACCTTGCCGATACCGGAGGAGGCGCCGGTGATGACGACGTGCTTGCCCTTGAGCGCCGACCGGGTGCGCTTGTCGCGGCCGGTGGTGTCGTCGAGGTTCTCCTCCCAGTAGCCCCACAGGGTGCGGGCGTAGGACTCGAGGTCGGGGACCGCGATCCCGCTGCCGGCCAGCGCCTTCTCCGTCGCCTTCGAGTCGAAGACGGAGGGGAACGACGTGTGGCCGACGACCTCGGCCGGGATGCCGAGCCGACCGAGCGTCTGGTCGAGCAGGAGGTGCGCCGGAGCGGTGCGGACCACGGCGCTGAACAGGCTGCTCGGTCGCAGCGCCCGGGGCAGGAGCCCGGTGGCGCCCGCGGTCACGTTGCGGTCGATCGGGGTGGCGAACCGGGGTGCGCCGGCGGCGGAGCAGAACGAGTTGATCATGTCGACCACCGGCTGCGGCTCGGGGTTGACCAGGTGGAACGCCTCGCCGTCGCGGTCGGGCAGGTGCGCGAGGTGGTCCATCGCCTTGGCGACGTAGTCGACGGGCACCAGGTTGGTGTCGCCGAGGTCGACGCCGACGAGCGGGAGCCAGGACGGCAGGTTGTCGCGCATCCGCTTGATGAGCGGGAAGAAGTAGTAGGGGCCGTCGATCTTGTCCATCGCGCCCGTCTGGGAGTCACCGACGACGATGGCCGGGCGGTATACGCGCCACGAGATGGTCGACTCCTCGCGGACGATCTTCTCCGACTCGTACTTCGTCCGGTGGTACGGCGACGGCAGCGGCTGGCCCTCGTCGAACATCGTCTCGTCGAAGCGACCGTGGTAGTCGCCGGCGGCGGCGACCGACGACACCTGGTGGAAGCAGCCGGCCTGGAGCCCGTCGGCCAGCTCGAGCGCGTAGCGGGTGCCCTGGACGTTCATCGCGTCGTTGGTCGCATCGTCGGCGGTCATGTCGTAGATCGCCGCGAGGTGGAAGAAGTGGTCGATCTTGCCGGCGTGCTCGGCGACCCACTCCGGGTCGACGCCGAGGCCGGGCTGACCGAGGTCACCGACGACAGGGACGACCCGGGAGGACCCCGAGCCGTGCGTCCACTGCTGGATCATCGTCTCCAGCCGGGGGAGGGACGACGCGCGACAGAGCACGAAGACCGGCCCATCGCGGTGGTCGACCAGCTCGCTGACGAGGAAACGACCGATGAAGCCGGTGGCTCCGGTCACGAAGTAAGCCATGCGGGCAGAGTACGCCGATCCGGGGGTGCGGTTGCCAGCGATCCGGCCAGCGTCTCAGAACTTCAGGGTGCTACTGGTCGCCGCCGCCGAACATGATCTCGTCCCAGCTGGGCACCGAGGCCCGCCCGCGCTTCTTGGCGACCGGACGGCGATGCTTGGCCGCCTCGACGGCAGCCGCTTCAGCCGCCGCCGCTGCAGCGTCGGGACCGCGGTCCGCAGAGGTGTCGCGCAGGGGGTCGTCGTACGTCGGACGCAGCGCGGGCGCCTCGACCATCGCCTCGGCCGCCTCTCCGGAGACCATGTCGAGCGCGTCGTCGCCGAGGGGCAGCTCGTCGGGTGCGACCACGGCCAGCCGGCGCTGCCGCACCTGCTGGAGGTCGTCGAGCTGGGTCGCGGTCACCGCGTCGGCGACCAGGCCACCGACCAGCCAGCGGGCGTCGTCGTTGTCGGCCGTGACGTAGTTGCCGGGGGCGTCGAAGGTGAACCGCGCGACGCCCGAGCGCTGCTTGGTCTCGTAGGTGCCGGCGATCTCCCAGCGCCCGTCGTCGCGACGGAAGGCGTCCCAGGAGACGTCGTCGGCCTTGGCCTGCTGGGTGGAGAGATGGGAGCTGACCGCCTCGCCGAGGGCCCGGGTGCCGGATCCAGCGTCGCCGGCGGGGCGACGCAGGGAGGACTTCTGGGCCCGCGCCGCGACGTGCTCGCGCTCGCCCAGCACCGGACCGACGAACGGCATGATCGCCTCGACGGTGGTCTGCGCCGCCGCGGCCACAGCCTCGGGCGTCTCACCGGCTCGGATCCGGGTCTGGATCTCGCGGGGGCGGAGGGTGCTCGTCATCTGGATCTCCAACTGGCCGATGCGGGTGGTCTCACCGCGGAGCGCGGCACGCAGGGCAGGGGTGATCTCGAGGGTGAACTCCTCGCCCTGCCGACCCACCAGGAGCAGCCGACGGCCGTCGGCGCTGACTCCTGCGAGATCGAGGTGCGCCATGCTCCGTCCTTCCGGACCCGTGGGCCGGGCCCGCCGTGCTGTCGTGGGTGGATGTACTCCGGTGCGCCGAGACTACGCCCGCGCGCCCACCGGAATCGGGACCGCGCACGGCGTGCCGATAAGTCGATATCCGGGGGGTGGCCCGATCCGCTACGACTCGATGATCCGGCCGCGGACGTAGCGCCAGCTGCCGTCCTGGCGGCGGAACCTGCTCACCTCGTGGAGCACGCCCGGCTCGCCGCCGATCCGGTGGTGGGCCCGGAACTCCACGACCCCGTTGACGTCGTCCGGTCCGCCGGCCTCGGTCGCCACGATGTCCAGCCCGACCCAGCTGAGTCCGGGGTCGAAGTCGATCGTCGGTGGCCGGGTGGCCGGGTGCCAGGTCCGGAGGAGGTACGTCGCCTCGTGCAGCGCGAAGGCGCTGTAGCGCGACCGCATCAGCTCCTCGGCCGTCATCGCCTCGCGGGCACCGCGGTGCAGCGGTCCGCAGCAGTCGGCGTACGTCGACCCCGACGCGCAGGGACAGGTCCGTGGCTGGGGCACGGGCTACGCCAGGTTGCGCTGGACGTCGCCGACCTCGGCCTCGGACCGACCGGCGGCGGGCACCCGAGTGGCGAGGGCGGCGGTGAGGGCGAGCAGGCCGCCGCCGAAGGCGACGAGGTACGACGCCGACGCGCCGGCCTCCTCGATCACCAGGCCGGCGAGTGCCGCGCCGGGCGCCAGCCCGAGGGCGACCCCGGTCTGGAGCAGCATCATGCCCTCGCTCAGCCGGGTCGGCGGAAGCGCCCGCTCGGCGAGCGACATCGCGGCGATCAGCGTCGGCGAGATCGCCACACCGCCGACCAGCAGCACCAGTCCCATCACCGGGATCGAGGGCACCAGCGCCAGCGGTGCCGTCGCGACCGCCATGCCGAGCGCTCCCCACCGCAGCCGTCCCAGGGGGCCCTGCCGCCAGGTGATGGCGCCGGAGACCAGGCCGGCGAGGAGGCTTCCGAACGCCCACACCGCCAGCAGGAAGCCCGCGGCACCCTGCTGGCCCTCCTCCTCGGCGAACGCGACCGTCGTGACCTCGGCCGCGCCGAACAGCACGCCCAGCGCGAAGGTCAGCAGGGTCAGCGGTCCGATCGCGGGCCACGGCATGGCCGGGCGCTCGCCGCCGGAGGTCGTCGTCGGGTGCACCGGCGGCTCGGTCGAGCGGAGGCCGGCGAAAACATAGGTGCCGACGAGGCCGAACGCCATCGCGGCGCCGAGCCCGGCGTACGGGTGCACCGCCGTGGCGAGCATCGTCACGATGATCGGGCCGAGCAGGAAGACGGTCTCGTCGGCGACCGCCTCGAACGAGAACGCGGTGTGGAGGCCGGACGGGTTGTCCTTCAGCCGGTGGGCCCAGCGGGCCCGCACGCAGGTGCCGACCGAGGGCAGGGTCGCGCCGGCGACCGCGGCCAGGACGTACGTCGTCCAGACCGGCCAGTCGGCGCTGAGCGAAAGCATCGCGCCGGCCAGCGCGAGACCCCACAGCGTGATCGCCGCCGGCAGCACCCGGGCCTGTCCCAGTCGGTCGAGCAGGCGGCCCTGGACCACCGCGAAGCTTGCGTTGGCGACGAGCGCGACCGCGGAGACCGCGCCGGCGAAGGCGTAGGAACCGGTCTCGTGCTCGGCCAGCAGGACGATGCCGAGACCCACCATCGAGATGGGCAGCCGGGCGACCAGACCGGTGAGGCTGAAGAGCGCGGTGGTCGGCGTGAAGATCCGGCGGTAGGGGGCGAGAGCAGACGCGAACATGACGCCCTGATGCTCCTCCCTACGATGGTCGAGTGACGAATCCCCAACCTTCGGCCCTGACAGCGCAGTCGTACGACGCATTGTTGTTGCTGAGCTTCGGCGGGCCCGAGGGGCCGGAGGACGTCGTACCGTTCCTCGAGAACGTGACCCGCGGCCGCGGCATTCCGCGGGAGCGGCTGGCCGAGGTGGGGCAGCACTACTTCCTTTTCGGCGGGAAGTCGCCGATCAACGACCAGAACCAGGCGCTCATCGCCGCGCTCGAGACGGACCTCGCGGCTGCCGGGATCGACCTGCCGGTCTACTGGGGCAACCGCAACTGGGCGCCGTACCTCGTCGACACGGTGCGGCAGATGGCGGCCGACGGCCGGCGCCGGGTCGCGTGCATCGCGACCAGCGCGTACTCCTCGTGGTCGAGCTGTCGTCAGTACCTCGACAACATCGAGGCCGCCGTGGCCGAGGTGCCCGGCGCTCCGCAGATCGACAAGGTCCGGTGGTTCGCCTTCCACCCGGGGTTCGTCGCCGCGGTCGTCGACCGCACGGTGGAGGCGATCGAGGAGCTGCCGGCAGAGCTGCGGGACGATGCCCGGCTGTTGTTCGTCACCCACTCCATCCCGACCGCGATGAACGACGAGAGCGGTCCGGACGGAGGCGCCTACCTCGCCCAGCACCTCGAGGTCGCGGCCGTCGTCGCCGAGTGGGTGGCGCTGGCGACCGGGCGTGATCGCGCGCACGAGCTGGTCTTCTGCTCCCGCAGCGGCTCGCCGCACACGCCCTGGCTGGAGCCCGACGTCAACGACCGGCTCGAGGAGCTGGCGGCCGACGGGGTCGGGGCGGTCGTGCTGATCCCGGTGGGGTTCGTGTCCGACCACATGGAGGTGGTCTACGACCTCGACACCGAGGCCATGGCCACGGCCGCGAAGGTGGGCATCGAGGCTCGCCGGGCCGGCACCGCGGGCGTCGACCCGCGGTTCGTGGCGGCCCTGCGCGAGCTGGCGCTGACCAGGCCGATCGAGGCCTGCCCCGCGCACTGCTGCCTGCCGCGGACGAAGGCATGAGCGTCCTTCCGCAGGAGCTCGGCGACCTGGCGATGCGGGTCGCGCGGGAGGCGGCCACCCTGATCCGGGAGTACGGCGCCCGCGGGGTCGACGTCGCGGCCACCAAGTCCAGCGACGTCGACATCGTCACCCTGGCCGACCGGGCGGCCGAGGACCTGATCCGGGACCGGCTGCTGACGGCGCGTCCCGACGACTCGGTGCTCGGCGAGGAGGGCGACGACGTGGTCGGCTCCACCGGCGTGCGCTGGATCGTCGACCCCATCGACGGGACGGTGAACTTCCTCTACGGCCTGCAGGAGTTCGCGGTGTCCATCGCGGCCGAGGTCGACGGGGAGGTCGTCGCCGGCGTCGTGCTCGACGCGGCCAACGACCGCGCCTACCAGGGCTACGTCGATCCCGCGCTGCCCGGCGGCGGCTCGGCGACCCGCGACGGCACGCCGCTCGCGGTCCGCGGCCCGGCCCCGGTCGCGCAGCGGCTGATCGCCACCGGGTTCTCCTACAGCGCCGAGAAACGCGCTGTCCAGGCCGCCGCCACGGCCCGGATGCTCCCGCTGGTGCGCGACATCCGGCGGCACGGCTCCTGTGCCCTGGAGCTCTGCCACGTGGCGGAGGGAGCGCTCGACGGCTACGTCGAGGAGGGGGTGAACCTCTGGGACTTCGCCGCCGGTGGACTGGTCGCGCGACTGGCCGGAGCACGCCTCGTCGTACTCCCCGGCGCAGGCGGGACGGACCTGGTGGTGTGTGGTCCGGATCACGGCTTCGACGAGCTCGTCGACCTCGCGCGAAGGTCAGGTTTTACCGGGGAATAGCCTGCGTCCTCGCACTGTTCCGAAGACTCGCCCACCCCGAGGTATCGCTGGGCACCGGGATGGTGCACAATCTGCCGCGCCGATCAGTACTTCGCCGGTCCGGGGCGGGGAGGACCGATCGACGGCGACCGAAGGGAGTGAGCGTCATGGCGACCGATTACGACGCACCGCGCAAGAACGAGGACGAGCAGTCCGAGGAGAGCATCGAAGAGCTCAAGGCGCGCCGCCACGACAAGAACTCCGGCAAGGTGGACGAGGACGAGGCCGAGGCCGCCGAGTCGTTCGAACTGCCCGGTGCTGACCTGTCGCACGAGGAGCTGGCGGTCGAGGTGAAGCCCAAGCAGGAGGACGAGTTCACCTGCATGAGCTGCTTCCTGGTGCACCACCGTTCGCAGCTCGCGGACGCCAAGAAGATGATCTGCCGCGACTGCGCCTGACGACTACTGGCCGTCCTTGCGGAGCGGCGGCGGAAGCGTGCCGGTCGACTTGACGTAGTAGCCGGCGGCCCGCCGCTGGGCGTACATCTTGGCCAGCGCCACGGCTGCACCGGTCGTCGCGGCCCACGCGACGGCCTCCCAGATGTCGACGTCGGGGTCGGCGGGGTTCTCCGGCGGCTTCTTGCCGGTGCTGATCTGCCAGGACTTGTCGATCGCCTTGCGCGCTGCTGCGGCTCCACCGAGCGCCGCCGCCAGCGAGAACATCGACCACAACTTGGAACCGTCGCCCTTAGCCATGGGGCGACCCTATCGAGTCGATGCTCCGCGTAGCCCTACCTGGTCCGGGGCAGCGCGGTCAGCGCGTCCGCCAACGCCTCGGGGTGGCGCGAGCTGACCAGCCAGTACGGCGTGGGGTCGGCCGGGTCGACGATCTCGACCTTGACCGCCCGGTGGAGGTAGGGCCGGAGCAGCAGGTAGGCCCGGACGTCGGCGTCGCGGCCCGCGACCAGGCGGGTCTGCTCGACATCCAGCGCCGCGACCTCGCCGACGTGCTCGGCCTCGATCCGCGCCCGGCCGGCCTGGAACCAGCCGTCGCGCACGATCACCCGGGCGTCGCCGTACCAGAAGAGCGCGAGCGCCAGCAGCACCAGCGCGACCGCCGTCACGACCCAGGCCGTCGGCCCGGGGACGGCGACGACCACCGTCAGCCACAAGGTGGCGACGAGCATCGTGCCCTGCGCCCACCAGCGCAGGGGTACGGCGAGGCGCTCGTCGTAATCCGGGCCGCTGGTCACGGGGAGAAGGATCCCATCTGGGGGACGGACGGTCCTCTATAGGGTCTGTCCGTGCCTGTTGACGACCACGACCTGGAGATCCCGGTCTCCCTCCTCGATCCCGACCTGCCGCTGCCCGGCTACGCCCACCCGGGCGACGCCGGCGCCGACCTGGTCACGACCGTCGACGTCGTGCTCACGCCCGGCGAGCGGATGCTCGTGCCGACCGGGATCGCGATCGCCCTTCCGGACGGCTACGTTGCCCTCGTCCATCCGCGCAGCGGCCTCGCCGCCCGGCACGGGCTCTCGATCGTGAACACGCCGGGCACCATCGACGCGGGCTACCGCGGCGAGATCAAGGTGCTCCTCATCAACCACGACCCGGTCGAGCCGATCGTGCTCAGCCGTGGAGACCGGATCGCGCAGCTGGTCGTCCAGCGCTTCGAGCGCGCCCGGTTCGTCGCAGTTGAGGACCTTCCCGAGAGCGTCCGTGGCACCGGCGGCTACGGTTCTACTGGAGGCTTCGGCCCCCCGGATCAGCAGGTGAAGGAGAGCAGCCAGTGAGGTTCCGTCGCAAGCCCGACGCGAACGATCCCGACGCAACACCCGAGGTGGCGGTCGACGAGGTCGTGGGCGACTCTGTCGACCCGCAGTCCGAGGCAGCCGCGGAGGCGGAGGCAGGCCCCTACGACGCCGACGAGCTCCCCGACGACGGCGTGACCCGGATCGACCTCGGTGCGCTCCTCGTCGCTCCGGTCGAGGGCCGTGACCTTCGGGTCCAGATCGATGAGAAGTCCGGCACCGTCCGGTCCGTCGTGCTCGCCGGCAAGGACGGCGCGGTCGAGCTGCGTGCGTACGCCGCCCCGCGCAACGGCGACCTGTGGAGCGAGGTGCGGCCGCAGATCGCGGCGGACGCGGCCCGCCGCGGCGGCACCGCGACCGAGCAGGACGGGCCGTTCGGCACCGAGCTGTTCTGCGAGGTGCAGGTCAAGACCGCCGACGGCAAGGTCGGCAACCAGACCTCGCGCGTCGTCGGCTTCAACGGGCCGCGATGGCTGCTGCGGGCGACGTTCCTCGGGAAGCCTGCGCGCGACCCGGAGGCGCTCGTCGAGTGGCACCGCGCGGTGACCTCCGTCGCCGTACGCCGCGGTGCGCAGGCGATGCCCGTGGGGGAGCAGCTGCCGCTCACGCTCCCCGAGGAGATCCGCCAGGCACAGGCCGAGCAGCAGGAGGCCGCGGCCGCCGCTGCCGCGCAGGAAGCCCCACCGGGAGCCTGAGCCCCGTGGCCACCAAGAGCCGGATCCGGCGCACGATCAGTCGGTGGGCGAGTCCTGCCGAGGCTGAGGCGCGCGACCTCAGGAAGACCTTCGCGGGCAGCGACGTCGTGGCGATCGCGGACGCGCCGAGCCGGACACCGGTCAAGCTGCGCGGCACGGTGCGCACGGTGACGCTCCGGCCCCGCGGGGGCGTGCCGGCCCTCGAGGCCGAGCTGTACGACGGCACGGCCACCCTCACCCTGATCTGGCTCGGTCGCCGGCGGATCGCCGGCATCGGCCCCGGCCGCGCGATCGAGGTGTCGGGACGGATCGGCGAGCACGACGGCGAGCGGATCCTCTACAACCCGCGGTACGAGCTCCTGTGAACGCGGAGGACCACCAGGTGGCGGCACCGGAGGACGAGGACCACTCGCTCACGACCGAGGCGGCCAAGAAGATCGGCGTCGACACCGTCGAGGCGCTGGTGCGGCACCAGCTCGCCTCCTCCCTCGGCGGCAAGCGCGGCATGCTCGAGGCGGCCATCCCCGGGGTGGTGTTCAGCGCGGTCTGGCTGCCGACGAAGGAGCTCCAGATCGCGTTGATCGCGAGCCTGGCGGTGGCGGGGCTCGCCCTCGTCGTACGGCTGGTGCAGCGCAGCTCGACGCAGTACGTCTTCAACGCGATCTTCGGGATCGGCATCGGGTGGGTGTTCGTCCGACTGGCCGAGTCGTCGGGCGGGTCGGAGTCCGACCAGGCGCTGGCGTTCTTCCTCCCGGGCATCTTGCTGAGCCTTGGCTACACCATCGTGTTCGGCGCCTCCTGCCTGGCGGGGTGGCCGGTGCTCGGGTTCATGCTCGGCGCCGCGACCGAGGACCCCATCGGCTGGCACAAGAACCCACAGGTGGTGAAGCTCTGCAGCCGGCTCACCTGGGTGATGCTGATCCCGGGTGCGATCGGTGTCCTCGGGCAGGGCCCGGTGTGGCTCCTCGGCCACTACGACAGGATCGATCCGGACGTCGCGGTGGTGACCATCCTGGTGCTCCGCACCGGTCTCGGCTGGGCGCTGCGGATCGGGTCGTGGGCGCTGATGATCTGGCTGCTCGCCCGCAATGCGACGCCGATCGAGGCCGAGGCCGAGGCCGAGTCGGCCTGAGTCCTACCCCGGGTGGTTGGTGGGCGCCAGCAGGCGCTCGAGGGCGTCCTCGGCCTCGGCCGGTACGACGAACAGCAGCTCGTCGCCTGCCTCCACCGGCTGCTCGGGGGTCGGCACGTAGACCTGGCTGTCGCGGAGGATGGTGACCAGCGCGCAGTTCTCGGGGAGCGGGATCAGGCCGGAGGCCTTGCCGACGTACGGCGAGTCCGCGGGCAGGGTCATCTCGACCAGGTTGGCGTTGCCCTGGCGGAACGTGAACAGCCGCACCAGGTCGCCGACGGTGACCGCCTCCTCGACCAGCGCGGACATGATCCGCGGGGTCGACACGTTGACGTCGACCCCCCACGCCTCGGTGAAGAGCCACTCGTTGTTGGGGTGGTTGACCCGGCCGACGGTGCGCGGCACCCCGAACTCGGTCTTGGCGAGGAGCGCGGTGACCAGGTTGGCCTTGTCGTCACCGGTCGCGGCGATCACGACGTCGCACTTGTCGAGCCGCGCCTCCTCGAGCGACGACAGCTCGCAGCTGTCGGCGAGGAGCCACTCCGCGTCCGGGACCCGCTCGGGGTGGATGGAGCTGGGGGACTTGTCGATGAGCAGCACCTCGTGGCCGTTCTCGATCAGCTCGACGGCGATCGACCGTCCGACGGCGCCGGCACCCGCAATGGCGACACGCATGGCAGTCCCTCCTCAGTCCCCGTGCTCGGGTCCGGCATCGAGCATGTCGTAGGCGTGCGCGGCGTGCTCCTCGCGGACGACGACGTGCAGCAGGTCGCCCTCCTGGACGACGCTGTCGCGGGTCGGCAGCATGCCCTCGCCGAGGCGGTCGATCCAGGCCACGCGGGCCCGGGCCTGCTCCTGGAACGAGCCGACGGTGGAGCCCACCCACTTCTCGGGCACCATCATGTGGTCCATCCGGACGGTGCCGGACGGGTCCCGGAAGTCGGGCTCGGCGCCCGCGGGCAGGAGCCGGCGCAGCACCTGGTCGGCGGTCCACTTCACGGTGGCCACCGTGGTGATGCCGAGCCGCTGGTAGACCTCGGCGCGCCCCGGGTCGTAGATCCGGGCCACGACCTGCTGGATGCCGAACGTCTCGCGCGCCACTCGTGCCGCGATGATGTTGGAGTTGTCGCCGCTCGACACTGCGGCGAACGCGTCGGCCCGCCGGATCCCGGCCTTCTCCAGCACCTGCTGGTCGAAGCCCATGCCGGCGACCTTGTCGCCGTTGAAGCCGGGCCCGAGCCTGCGGAACGCGTCCGGCTCGCTGTCGATGACGGCCACCGTGTGGTTGCGGTCCTCGAGGCTGCGGGCGAGCGTCGACCCGACGCGGCCACAGCCCATGATCACGACGTGCACAGTGGAACGCTATAGCAGCGATCCGAGCTGTGGGGCACGGCACAGGCGTCGCGAGCGAGTTGATGCCCTAACGTTGTCGCCCGTGGGTGTCGGCGACGTCTCTAAGCGGATCCTGCTGGGACGCAAGCTTCGGAGCGCGCAGCTCGGCGAGACGCTGCTACCCAAGCGGATCGCGCTCCCGGTGTTCGCGAGCGACGCCTTGTCGTCGGTGGCCTACGCCCCGGACGAGGTCTTCATCATGCTGGCCATCGCGGGCGCGTCGGCGTACGTCTGGTCGTGGAAGATCGCGATCGCTGTCGCGCTGGTGATGGCGGCGGTGATCGCGTCGTACCGGCAGACCGTGCACGCCTATCCGTCCGGCGGCGGCGACTACGAGGTCGCCACCGTCAACCTCGGCCGTACGGCGGGCACCACGGTCGCGAGCGCACTGCTCATCGACTACGTGCTCACCGTGGCGGTGTCGATCTCGTCGGGCGCGCAGTACGCCGCCGCGGCGATCCCGGCGTTCCTCGACCACGAGGTGATCGTCGCGGTCGTGATGGTGGTCCTGCTGACCGCGATGAACCTGCGGGGCATCCGCGAGTCCGGCTCGTTCTTCGCGGTCCCGACCTACCTGTTCATGTTCGCGATCCTCGGCATGTGCCTCTACGCGTTCATCCAGATGGCCACCGGGACGCTGCCGGACGTCGAGAGTGCGAGCCTCGAGATCGCGGCCGACGAGGGCTGGGAGCAGCCGCTGACCACGATCGGCCTGCTCTTCCTGCTGGCGCGGGCGTTCTCGTCCGGCTGTGCCGCGCTCACCGGCGTCGAGGCGATCTCCAACGGGGTGCCGGCGTTCCAGCGGCCGAAGAGCAAGAACGCCGCGACCACGCTGCTGCTGCTCGGCATGATCGCGATCACGATGATGGTGAGCGTCATCGTGCTGGCCAGGCAGATGGGCCTGAAGTACGTCGACCCGCACGACATCCACAAGCTCACCCGCAACGGCGAGGCGCTGCCGGAGGACTACGACCAGCACACGGTGATCGCCCAGATCGCCCGCGCGGTCTTCATCGACTTCAGCCCCGGCTTCTACTTCGTCGTCACCGTCACCGGCGTGATCCTCGTGCTCGCCGCCAACACCGCTTTCAACGGGTTCCCCGTGCTTGGCTCGATCCTCGCCAAGGACGGCTATGCGCCGCGGGCACTCGGCTCCCGGGGTGACCGGCTCGCCTACAGCAACGGCATCGTGTTCCTCGCGGTATTGGCGATCGCGTTCATCGTGGCTTTCGGCGCGGAGACCACGAAGCTGATCCAGCTCTACATCGTCGGCGTCTTCGTGTCCTTCAACCTGAGCCAGCTCGGCATGATCCGGCACTGGACCCGGGCGCTGGCGAGCGAGCGGGACCCCGCCGAACGGCGCCGGATGTTCAACGCGCGGGCGATCAACGCGATCGGCCTCACCTTCACCGCGGTCGTGCTCGTCGTCGTACTGATCACGAAGTTCCTCGCCGGTGCGTGGATCACCATCCTGGCGATGGGCTTCTTCTTCGTGGTCATGCGCGGGATCAAGGGGCACTACAACTCCGTCGAGATCGAGCTCGCCGCCGACGAGACCGACAAGGCCCTGCCCACCCGCGTCCACGCGCTGGTGCTGGTCTCCAAGCTGCACAAGCCGACCCTGCGTGCGCTGGCCTTTGCCAAGGCGACCCGGCCGAACTCGCTGGAAGGCGTCTACGTCTCGGTCGACAACGCCGAGACGGCGCGGCTGATGGAGGAGTGGGACGAGCGCAACCTGGGCGTCCCGCTCAAGGTCCTGCACTCGCCGTACCGCGAGGTCGTCAAGCCGATCGTCGAGTACGCCTCCGCCATCCGCGGCGCCAACCCGCGATCGGTCGTCGCCGTCTACATCCCGGAGTACGTCGTCGGCCGCTGGTGGGAGCAGCTGCTCCACAACCAGACCGCGCTGCGGCTCAAGGGGCGACTGCTGTTCACGCCCGGCGTGATGGTCACCTCCGTGCCCTACCAGCTCCGCTCCTCGCAGCTCGCCCGCGAGCGGGAGGAGCGCGAGGAGGCCCGGGTCCGGCCCGGTGACCTGCGCCGCGGCCGCACCGAGGACAAGGACCGTCAGGTCCAGTGAGCCCGCCACGCCGCCCGCGGGCCCGGCAGCAGCGGGGGCGGTCCCACGTCGGCGAGCGGTTCGAGGCGGAGGTGGGGCCGGTCGCCCACGGCGGCCACTGCGTGGCGCGGGTCCCGACTGGCTCGGCCGGCGACGAGACCCGCGTCGTCTTCGTGCGGCACGCGCTGCCAGGGGAGCGGGTCGTCGTCGAGATCACCGAGGGCACCGAGGGTGACCGGTTCTGGCGCGGCGACGCGGTCGAGATCGTCTCCCCGTCGCCCGACCGGGTGGCTCCGCCGTGCCCGTACGCCGGGCCGGGGCTGTGCGGCGGCTGCGACTTCCAGCACGTGTCCCTGGCCGCGCAGCGCGGGCTGAAGGCCGAGGTCGTGCGCGAGCAGCTGCGCCGGCTGGCCCGGCTGGACGTCGAGGTCACGGTCGAGCCGGTGCCCGGGGACCAGGAGGGGCTGGGGTGGCGGACCCGACAGCGCTACGTCACGCTGCCGGACGGCGGACGCGGGATGCGCAAGCACCGCTCGCACGAGGTGGTGCCCGTGGACGAGTGCCTGCTGGAGTCCGCGGTGGGCCCGTCCTACGAGGTGCGGGGCACGTCGTTCGCGGTCGCCGACGGGGGCTTCTGGCAGGTCCACCCCGGCGCGCCGGAGGCGCTGGTGGGCGCCGTGCTCGAGGCGCTCGCGCCGCGACCGGGAGAGGCGGCGCTCGACCTCTACGCGGGGGTCGGCCTCTTCAGCCGGTTCCTGCTCGACGCCGTCGGCGCCGGGCATGCGGGCGGCCGGGTCTGCGCGGTCGAGGGGGACGCGGCCGCCGTACGACTGGCGCGGCGCAACTGCCCTGGCCTCCGGGCGACCGCCGGCGACGTCGGTGCCGTGCTGGCGACGGAGTACGACGAGCCGTTCGACCTGGTCGTGCTCGACCCGCCCCGCGTCGGCGCCAAGCGGAAGGTCGTCGAGCAGGTGGTCGACCGGCGCCCGCGGGCCGTCGCGTACGTCGCCTGCGACCCCGCCGCGCTCGCCCGGGACGTCGCGATCTTCGGCGAGCACGGCTACCGGCTGGTGAGCCTGCGGGCGTTCGACCTGTTCCCGATGACGCACCACGTCGAGTGCGTCGCGCTCCTGGAGAAAACCGGGTCTGACCTGCGGTGATGCGAGTCGCGATGACGCGGCTGGCCTCCGCCAATCCGACTGGTGGCGCCTGATGGCTCGCTTTAGGCTCGCTTTGCGCACAGAGCTCCCGACTTCGCGTTGGGATCCCGCGCGCGTGGCGAGTCGTGAGAGCGCGCAGAATCGCCTATACGCGGGCGCGGAGCGTCGGTGGCCTCCGGGGCCAGTTGTGATCCACGAGGCCGGTCAGCGCGGTTTCTCTCGGAGGCAGCGGGTCCGCGTCGGCTAGGTACCGGACTCAAGCATCTCTGCCGGAGGGCATGCCAGGTCTTTCCCGGGCCTCTTGAGAGTTGGAAAGCCATTTCCCTGCGCCCCGACTCGGTCGTGGATACCTTGCACGGACACCTCGGGGTGGCTGCTTGCTGTTGCTCGCCTACACCGGAGTCTGGTTCGGCGAAGGTGACGGTCCAGGCCAGGTCCCGGACCTGGTTGGTGACCATCGCATCGTTGATCGTCCGGTCCGCGACCCGACGGGTGGCTCGTGCCCGGTCGCGGTAGGTCCGGGCGGCGATGTCCGTGGCCATGAAAAAGTCCCCACTGGTGGCCAAGTCGAGGTCCCCACTGGTGGCCAGATAGAAGTCCCCACCCTTCGCGTCGTGTCGTAACCGACGGAGGGCCCTGCGTGGTGACGGTGGCGGTGCCAACCAGACCATCGAGCACCACGCAGGGGCTTCCATTGAAGAACGCGAAGGAACGAATGGACGTGATTGCCGCC
>NZ_QXGH01000025.1 GCF_003515065.1 Nocardioides immobilis | reverse complement strand
CTACGTCGGCAACGGCCAACCCCGCGGCCAACGCCCACGATCCAACCAAACGTCACCGAAGTCCTGAGACATGGAGTGTCACCGATGTCCTGATGCAGAACAGTCACCGCTGTCCTGAGACATCACACGTCCGAAAGCGCGCCGACAACGCTCCGGAAGTGGCTAGCGTCGTCTCCATGCGTGCGGCGGCGCGGGCATCGGCGATCGTGGCGCTGCTGGTCGGCCTGGCCGCACCGGTGGGCTCGGAGTCCGCCGCGCCCCCGGACGCGGCGCGCGGCGGCGGGATCTGCGGATCGGCCGCTGCGACCGGTCAGACGTCGGTGTCGGGCCTGGGCGACGGGCGGACGCACCGCTACTACTGGCGGGTCCCGGCCACCGGCGCACCGACGTCCGGCCGGCCGGTCCTGATCTGGCTGCACGGGGACGGTGGTGACGGCTCGGGGATGGTCCCGGGGTTCTGGCCGCACACGGATCCGGACGGCGCGATCGTCGTGACGCCGGACGGGACCGGTCAGACCTGGAACCACCGGGTCGGCGACGTCCCGGGGACGCCGTACGACAGCAAGTTCCTCAGCAAGGTGATCGACGACGTCCTCGCGTGCGCCTCGGTCGACCGGGGCCGGATCTTCGTCGGGGGCACGTCGCGGGGTGCTTTCATGCCGTACTACCTGCTGCAGCGCTCGTCGACCCGCGACCGGATCGCTGCCGTCGCCGTCAACGCCGGGCTGCTCTACTGCGAGGACGACGACGCATCGTGCGAGGCCGAAACCTCCACCCCGACCCGGCACAGCGCGGCTGCGCGGATCCTCCACCTCCATGGGACGAACGACACGGCCGTCGGCCCCGCTCCCACGGCCCGCTTCCACCGCCCGGTCGACTGGTCGGTCGACTGGCGCGTCTTCTACCCGATGAAGCTCTGGGCCCAGCAGAACGGGTGCTTCGACGACGCGATCGGCGGGGCCAACAACGGGGTGCTCCGCGAGACCTATCCGGTGGCTGGTCGCCGGGCGCGGGTCTACGACCTGTCCGGTCATGGGCGGACCTGCCGCGACTACCAGCTCGTCCTCGTTGACCGCGGCGGCCACGTGATCGACGACCAGGAGGCACGGATCTGGGCGTTCCTGATGGATCGCCCGTTCGTGCTGGCCAGGTGCGAGGGCGCTGCCGCGACCGTGATCGGCACCGCGGGCAGCGACGAGCTGGTCGGGACGGGCGGGCCGGACGTGATCGCAGGCCGCGGCGGCAACGACACGATCCGCGGAGCCGGCGGCAACGACCACATCTGCGGCGGGGGAGGCGCCGACCGGATGCTCGGTGGATCCGGGCGAGACCGCCTGGCGGCGCAGGACGGTACGGCGGACCGCCGCATCGACTGCGGCGCCGGTCCGGACCCGCGAGCAGCGCGCGACCGGGTGGACCCGCGGCCGATCAGCTGCGGGTGAGCGCGCGCCGCGCACCTGCTCGACAGCCGGGTGCAAGGATGACCGCATGGACGAGGTCGTCGACATCTGCCGGGACCTGATCCGGATCGACACGTCGAACTACGGTTCGGACGACGGGCCGGGGGAGCGCAAGGCGGCGGAGCACGTGGCCGGACTGCTCGAGGAGGTCGGGATCGAGACCCGGCTCTACGAGAGCACCCCCGGACGGACATCGCTGTTCGCGCGCTGGGGAGGGGACGGCACCCGGACCGACGCGCTGCTCCTGCACGGGCACCTCGACGTCGTACCGGCTGCGGCCGAGGACTGGGCGGTCCACCCGTTCAGCGGCGAGGTCCAGGACTGCCCACACGGTGGGCTCAGCGTCTGGGGTCGCGGCGCGGTCGACATGAAGGACTTCGACGCGATGCTGCTGGCGGTGGTCCGCGCGCGGCAGCGGGAGGGCCGGATCCCGGCCCGGCCGATCGTGCTGCACTTCACCGCCGACGAGGAGGCCGGCGGCCACCTCGGCGCGGAGGTCATGGTGCGCGACAACCCCGAGGAGTTCGAGGGCTGCACCGAGGCGGTGGGCGAGGTCGGCGGCTTCAGTACGACGGTCCGCGGGCGTCGGCTCTACCTGGTCGAAGCCGCGGAGAAGGGCATGGCCTGGATGCGCCTGACCGCCCGCGGCCGCGCCGGCCACGGGTCGATGATCAACGCGGACAACGCGGTCACCCGGATCGCCGAGGCGGTTGCCCGGATCGGCGCCTACGAGTGGCCGGTGCGGCTGACCCCGGCGATGCGGACCCTGCTGGGCACGGTCGGCGAGCTGGCCGGCACGGAGGTGACGCCCGAGAACGCGCGTGAGCTGGTCGAGGAGTTCGGCGGCGCCACCCGGATGCTCGGCGCGGTCCTCAGCAACACGACCAACCCGACCATGCTCGGCGCCGGCTACAAGGTGAACGTCGTACCGACCGAGGCCACCGCGCACGTCGACGGCCGCTTCCTCCCCGGCTACGAGGACGAGTTCTTCCGCACCCTGGCCGAGCTGTGCGGCGAGGACGTGAGCATCGACTACGTCTCCAACCAGCCGCCGTGGGAGACGCCGTACGACGGCGCGCTGGTCGATGCGATGACCCGGAGCCTGATCGCGGAGGACCCCGACGCGCTGGTGGCGCCGTTCCTGATGAGCGGCGGCACCGATGCCAAGCACTTCCGCAAGCTCGGGATGCGCACCTACGGCTTCACGCCGCTGCGGCTGCCGGAGGACCTGGACTTCACCGCGCTGTTCCACGGCGTCGACGAACGGGTGCCGGTGGACGCGCTCCAGTTCGGCGCGCGGGTGATGGACCGGTTCCTCGACGAGATCTGAGCCGCCCTCAGGCGGTGCGGACCGCGCGGATGATCTTGCGGCGCAGGATCACCCGCCGGGTGCCGTCGGGCGAGATCCGCACCCGCACCAGCTCCCAGCCGCCGTGCTCGGCGCGCTCGACGAGCAGCTTGGTGACCACGTTGCGCGGGTACTCCCGCGAGAACGTGACCTTCTCGAACTGCCACTCGGGCCCGCCGGTGCGCATCAGACCGGCTCCGATACGTCGTCGAGGGCCTCTCGGATCTCGGGGGGCAGCTCCTTGGCCTCGACGCCGAGGGCGCCCTTCAGCTGGGCGGCCGTGCGGGCGCCGATGATCGGCGCGGCGACACCCGGCCGGTCCCGGACCCAGGTCAGCGCCACCTCGAGCGGGGTCCAGTCGAGGCCGTCGGCCGCGCGGACCACGGACTCGACGATGCCGCGACTCCGCTCGTCGAGGTAGCGCTCCACGAACGAGGCGAACACGGGGGAGGCGGCGCGCGAGTCGCCGGGGATGCCGGTGCGGTACTTGCCGGTCAGGACACCGCGCCCCAGGGGCGACCACGGCAGGATCCCGAGACCGAGAGCGGCGCTGGCGGGCACCACCTCGCGCTCGATGTCGCGACTCAACAGGGAGTACTCGACCTGCGTGGACACGAGCGGCGCCCGGCCCACACCCGCACGCTGCCAGGTCGCGGCCTGCGCGGTCTGCCAGCCGGTGTAGTTGGAGATGCCGACGTACGTCGCGCGGCCCGAGGACACCGCTTGGTCGAGCGCGGCCAACGTCTCGTCGAGCGGCACTTCGTCGCTCCAGATGTGGACCTGCCACAGGTCGACGTGGTCGACGCCGAGGCGCTCGAGCGAGGTGTCGAGTCCGCCGAGGAGCGCCCGGCGCGAGGTGTCGGTGGCGCGCTCACCCCCGCGCCGCCAAATGCCGGCCTTGGTCGCGAGCACCACGTCGTCGCGTCGTACGACGTCGCCGATCAGGGTGCCGATCAGCTCCTCGGAGCGGCCGTCGGTGTAGCCCGCAGCGGTGTCGACCAGGGTCCCGCCAGCCTCGCAGAACGCGATCAGCTGGTCGCGGGCCTCGTGCTCGTCGGTGTCCTTGCCCCAGGTCATCGTGCCGAGACCCAGCCGCGACACTCGGAGGCCGCTGCTGCCGACGTACCGCTCCTGCATGGGGCAAACCTAGTGCGTGGCGACAGCAGGGCGGATGACGGCACTCCGAAGACCTTTCCGTAGGATCCGTCCCCGTGGCGGACTTCCTGCAAGCGCTGGTCCTCGGCACGCTGCAGGGTCTGACCGAGTTCCTGCCGATCTCGAGCAGCGCTCACCTCCGGATCTTTCCCGAGCTGTTCGGCTGGGGCGACCCGGGCGCGGCCTTCACGGCGGTCATCCAGATCGGGACCGAGCTGGCGGTGCTGGTCTACTTCCGCAAGGACATCTGGCAGATCGCCAAGACCTGGTCCCTGTCACTGTTCAAGGCGGAGTACCGCGGCCACGTCGACGCCCGGATGGGCTGGTTCGTCATCATCGGCTCGCTGCCGATCGTGATCCTCGGGGTGTTCCTCAAGGACACGATCGAGTCGCACTTCCGCAACCTGTGGCTGATCGCGGCGATGCTGATCTTCATGGGCCTGGTGCTGGGTCTCGCGGACAAGCTCGGTGGCAACGAGAAGCGGATCAAGCAGATGAACGTCCGCGACGCCGTCCTCATGGGGGCGGCCCAGGCGGCGGCCCTCGTCCCCGGCGTCTCCCGATCGGGCGCGACCCTGTCGATGGGCCGGGCCCTTGGCTATGAGCGCGAGGCGGTCACCCGGTTCGCGTTCCTGCTGGCGATCCCCGCCGTGGTGGGCGCCGGGATCTTCGAGATGAAGGAGATCCCGCACGGCGACAACATGTACGGCTGGGGACCGACCCTCGTCGCCACCGTCGTGTCCTTCGTCGTCGGGTACGCCGCCATCGCGTGGCTGCTGCACTACGTCAGCCACCACACCCTCGCGCCGTTCGTCGTGTACCGGGTGCTGCTCGGCTCCGGCGTGCTCGTGCTCCTCGCCGCCGGCGTCCTGAGCGCCTGAGCCACTCGGCCAGTCGGACTAGAACCAGCCGGACCTCTTGAACGACCACCACATCAGCCCCATGACGCCGGCCATGAGCAGCAGCGCGAACGGATAGCCCAGGGTCCAGGTCAGCTCGGGCATGTGGTCGAAGTTCATGCCGTAGATCCCGGCGATCAGGGTCGGGACCACGATCATCGCGGCGCCGGCCGAGATCTTGCGCATGTCGTCGTTCTGCTGCACCTGGATCCGAGCCACGTGGGCGTCGAACGCGGTCGAGAGCAGGGAGTCCAAGGTGTCGATCTGCTCCGAGGCGACGGCGAGGTGGTCGCCGACGTCACGGAAGAACGGTCCCGCCTCCGCCAGGATCCCGGGCGCGGCTCCCACCGTGAACCGGCGCATCGGCTCCCGGAGCGGCAGCACTGCTCGTCGTACCTCTGCGAGCTCGCGCTTCAGCGTGTAGATCCGCACGGAGTCGTTGGTGCGCTGCTCCGAGAACACCGAGGTCTCGACCTCGTCCACGTCGATCTGGAGCTCCTCCATCACCGCGAGGTAGCCGTCGACGACGGTGTCGCAGACGGCGTAGACGACGGCGGACGGACCGTGGCTCAGCACCGTCTGCTTGCCCTCGAGGTCGTGCCGGGCGTCCCGCAGCTGCGAGCCGCGCCCGTGGCGCACCGTGATCACGAAGTCCTCGCCCACGAAGAGGTTGATCTCACCGGTCTCGACGGCATCGTCCTCGTCGACGTACCAGAGCGTCTTGAGGGAGAGGAAGAGGCTGCCCTCGTAGACCTCCAGCTTCGGCCGCTGGTGCGCGACGACGGCGTCCTCGACCGCGAGCGGGTGCAGGCCGAAGGCCTCGGCGATCTCGTCGAGCTCGCGCTGGTTCGGCTCGTAGAGCCCGACCCAGACGAAGTCGTGCTCACCCTCCGCGGCAGCGGCCCGGAGCGCCTCGTAGTCGTGCACGTGGCAGTCGACGGGGAGACGCTCTCCCTTGCGGTAGACGGCGCTGTCGACGATCACACAGCAACGGTAGTGGTTCCGGGTGGCTACGCTCGCGACCGTGGCCACGGTGATCCTGGTGCGGCACGGACGCACGACGGCGAACGCCTCCGGCATCCTTGCCGGACGGCTCGCAGGCGTCCGGCTCGACGAGACGGGGCAGCAACAGGCGGGAGCCGCCGGCGAGCGGATCGCTCCGGTCCCCGTCGCCGCTCTCGTCACGAGCCCCCAGGAGCGGTGCCGGCAGACCGCGAAGCTGATCGCCGGCGCCCGCGCGACCGCCCTCAAGCCGGTCACCGAGCGCGGCCTGGCCGAGTGCGACTACGGCGAGTGGCAGGGACGGCCGCTCCGCGATCTCGCCAAGGAGAAGCTCTGGGCGACCGTCCAGCGCCACCCCTCGGCGGCGGCCTTCCCCGGCGGCGAGTCGATGGTCGCGATGCGCAACCGCGCGGTCGACGCCGTACGACGCCACGACGCCGCTGTGGAGGCCGAGCACGGCCCCGGGGCGGTCTGGGTGGCGGTCAGCCACGGCGACATCATCAAGGTGGTCCTCGCCGACGCGCTGGGAATGCATCTCGACCTGTTCCAGCGGATCAACGTCGACCCCGCGTCCGTCTCGATCGTGCAGTACACCGAGGACCGGCCCTACGTGCTGGCCTCCAACACCCACGCCGGCGACCTGTCGTGGTTGGCGCGCCCTGCCGGCAGGAAGACCCGACGTTCCGGCGGCACCGTGGGCGGCGGCGCCGGACCCGACCCGGTCACCGAGGGCTCGTAGGGTTGGGTCATGCCACCGATCGTCCATGGCTTCGACCCGCCCGAGCGCTTCGTCGCCGGCACCGTCGGCGAGCCCGGCGCGCGCACGTTCTTCCTCCAGGCCCGTGACGGTGCCCGCGTCGTGAGCGTCGCGCTCGAGAAGCAGCAGGTGGCCGCGCTCGCGGAGCGGATCGACGAGCTGCTCGACGAGGTGATGGCCGAGGCGCACACGACGACCGTCATCCCGGCGGTGGCGCCGGTGGGGCTCGCCGACGAGGAGCCCCTCGACCTCCCCATCGCCGAGGAGTTCCGCGCCGGCACGATGACGCTGTCGTGGGATCCCCAGGCGGAGCGGGTCGTGATCGAGGTCTTCCCGGTCGGCGAGGAGCTGGTCGGGCTCAGCGACGCCGAGGACGCGTCGGAGATCCCGCTCGAGGAGGCCGAGCCGTCGGAGGTCTTCGTCGTCCGGATCGACGCCGGCCACGCCCGGGCGTTCGTGCAGCGCGCCGCGCGCGTCGTCGGCGCCGGGCGACCCGACTGCCCCTTCTGCGGTCAGCCGATCGACCCCGACGGTCACCTCTGCGTGCGCGCCAACGGCTTCAAGCGCCGCCCGGAGTGATGTCCCGGTGATGGCGGACCCCACCGGCCACCTGGAGCTGCGGGGGCGGATCATGCCCGCGTCGAACGCGACCTTCCTCGGCGAGCTCGACGGCCGCGAGGTCGTCTACAAGCCGATCGCGGGGGAGCGGCCCCTCTGGGACTTCCCCGAGGGCACCCTCGCCGGGCGGGAGGTCGCTGCCTTCCTGGTGAGCGACGCAACCGGCTGGGACGTGGTGCCCCGGACCTGGTGCGGCGAGGGGCCGCACGGGCCCGGGATGCTCCAGGAGTGGGAGGACGTCGACGCCGAGCAGGAGGCGGTGACGCTGGTGCGGGCCGGGCGGGTGCCCGACGGTTGGTTCGCGGTCTTCGACGGGGTCGATGACCGCGACCGTGACGTCACGCTGGTCCACGAGAACACCCCCGCGCTGCGCCGGATGGCGGTGTTCGACGTGCTGGTCAACAACGCCGACCGGAAGGGGGGCCACGTGCTCGCGATGCCGGGCGGACACCGGTACGGCGTCGACCATGGGGTCACGTTCCACCACGAGCCGAAGCTCCGCACCGTGCTCTGGGGATGGGCGGGATCGCCACTGACGGACGAGGAGCGCGCGGCGGTGGCCGCCGTACTCGACGCCGTGCGGGGCGAGCTGGGCGACCGGCTCGGCGAGCACCTCACGGATCTCGAGATCCGCGCGCTCGAGCAGCGTGCCGAGCGGCTGCTCGCGCGGGGCGAGCTCCCGGGTCCGTACGGCGGGTGGCCGCCGATCCCGTGGCCACCGTTCTGACCGCCTGACCTCGGCGGATAGCATCGCCGCATGCGCGCCTGGACTGCTCCGGAGATGCCGACGCTGTCCGTGGTGGGACCGCCGGTCGCAGTGCACGACACTGCCTCGGGTGGCCTGGTCACCATCACGCCCGAGGGCGCGGCCACGCTCTACGTCTGCGGGATCACTCCGTACGACGCGACCCACCTCGGTCACGCGAACACCTACATCGGCTTCGACCTCCTCAACCGCGCGTGGCGGCTGGCCGGCCACGACGTCGCCTACGTCCAGAACGTCACCGACGTCGACGACCCGCTGCTCGAGCGCGCGACCAAGGTCGGCGTCAACTGGGTGGAGCTCGCCGAGCGCGAGACCGAGCTGTTCCGCCAGGACATGCAGGCGCTGCGGGTGCTGCCGCCGGACGCCTACGTCGGCGCGGTCGAGTCGATCCCACTGGCGATCGCGCTGATCGAGCGGCTCCAGGCCGCCGGTGCGGTCTACCGGGTCGAGGACGACCTCTACTACTCCGTCGCCGCGGACCCGGCGTTCGGCAACGAGTCGGGCTACGACCGCGAGACGATGCTGCGGTTCTTCGCCGAGCGCGGCGGCGATCCCGACCGTGAGGGCAAGAAGGACCCGCTCGACTGTGTCGTCTGGCGCGGCGAGCGGCCGGGGGAGCCCGCCTGGGACAGCCCGTTCGGGCCCGGCCGGCCGGGCTGGCACATCGAGTGCGCCGCGATCGCGCTGGAGCACCTTGACACGACGATCGACATCCAGGCCGGCGGGAGCGACCTCGTCTTCCCGCACCACGAGATGTGTGCAGGTCACGCCCAGGTGGCGACCGGGGCGCCGTACGCCCGGGTCTACGCGCACGCCGGCATGGTCGGCTACGACGGCGAGAAGATGTCGAAGTCGCGGGGCAACCTGGTCTTCGTCTCGGCGCTGCGCAACAGCGACATCGACCCGATTGCGATCCGGCTCGCGCTGCTGCGCCACCAGTACCGCGAGGACTGGGAGTGGACCGACGACCTGCTGTGGGCCGCGGTCGACGACGTCGCGCAGTGGCGCCGGGCGCTCGCCCTCGGGGCCGGCGCTCCGGCTGAGCCGGTGGTGTCGGAGATCCTCTCCGCGCTCGCGGACGACCTCGACGCCCCGCGGGCGACCGCCGCGGTCGACGCCTGGGCGGCGGCGACGCTGGGCACCGACGGCCTCGCCGACACCAGCGATCCTGAGGCCGCGGCGACGTTGCTGCCGGTGCTCGACGCCGCGCTCGGCCTCTCGCTCTAAGCCTAGGAGTCCTCGCCCCGGCGCTTGAGGTAGCGCTCGAACTCGCGTGCGATCGCCTCGCCCGACGCCTCCGGGAGCTCCGCGGTGTCCCGGGTCTCCTCCAGCGCCCGGACGTAGTCGGCGATGTCCTCGTCCTCCTCGGCCAGCTCGTCGACGCCGCGCTCCCACGCCCGCGCGTCCTCGGGGAGGTCGCCCAGCGGGATGCTCACGCCGAGCAGCTCCTCGATCTGTCCGATCAGCGCGAGCGTCGCCTTGGGGCACGGCGGCTGCGCGACGTAGTGCGGGACGGCGGCCCAGTACGACGCAGCCGGGATGTCGAGCTTGATGCATGCGTCTTGGAGCACGCCCACGATGCCGGTCGGGCCCTCGTAGGTCGACTGCTCCAGCTTCATCCGGTCGACCAGGTCGGGCTCCGTGGCAGTGCCGGTGACGGGGATCGGCCGGGTGTGCGGGGAGTCGGCGAGGAGCGCGCCCAGGGTCACGACCAGCTCGCCACCGAGGTCGTCGATGCAGGCCAGCAGCTCCGCGCAGAAGCCCCGCCACCGCATGTTGGGCTCGATGCCGCGCACCAGGATCACGTCGTGGTCGAGGTCCGGGGGAGAGGCGATCGCGACGTGGGTGCTCGGCCAGGTCAGCTTGCGGAAGCCGTTCTCGTCGACGCCCACGGTCGGCCGGTTGACCTGGAAGTCGTAGTAGTCCTCGGGATCGATGGCTGCGATGACCCGCGCGTTCCAGACGTCCATCAGGTGGTCAACCACGGCGGAGGCAGCCTCGGCGGCGTCGTTCCACCCCTCGAAGGCTGCGATCACCCAAGGCCGGACCAGGTCCGGCGTGTCCTCGATCTCCATCACCTTGTCGAGCCTAGTCGCCTCTTCCGGGGGTCCACGGGGGTGGAGCCCCCGTGCGTGTGCCAGCATTCGGGAAATCGTGGCCAGGTGGGTGGTGCCCGTTAGCATTGACGCTGTCGAGAGGCGTTGCAACGGATCCCCGCACCGGAGGGTCCGCCACGCTCGGCGAACTACCAAGGGCGCCTTCCGTGACGGAAGGGTGTGACATGGCATCGGGTTCCCACGACTGGCGGCCGGACGCGACCGACGAGCTCACCGCACTGCTGCGCGAGCGGATCGTGATCCTCGACGGCGCCATGGGCACCGCCATCCAGCGTGACCGGCCGGACGAGGCCGGCTATCGCGGCGAGCGGTTCGCGAACTGGGAGTCCGACCTCGTCGGCAACAACGACCTGCTCTCGATCACGCAGCCGCAGATCATCGCCGGCATCCACCGCGAGTACCTCGAGGCCGGCGCCGACATCATCGAGACCAACACGTTCAACTCGAACGCGATCTCCCTCGCCGACTACGGCATGGAGGAGCTCGCCTACGAGCTCAACGTCGAGTCGGCCAAGCTGGCCCGCGCCGCCTGCGACGACGTCGCCGCCGCGACCGGCACGGCGCGGTACGTCGCCGGCGCACTCGGCCCCACCACCCGCACCGCGTCGATCAGCCCCGACGTCAACGACCCCGGCGCCCGCAACGTCTCGTGGGACCAGCTCGTCGACGCGTACCTGACCGCCGCCCGTGGCCTCGTCGACGGCGGGTCCGACCTGATCTTCATCGAGACGATCTTCGACACCCTCAACGCGAAGGCCGCGATCTTCGCGGTACAGACCCTCTTCGAGGAGACCGGCCGCCGCTGGCCGGTGGTCATCTCCGGGACCATCACCGACGCCTCCGGCCGGACCCTGTCCGGCCAGGTCACCGAGGCGTTCTGGGACTCCGTGCGTCACGCCGAGCCGCTCGCGGTCGGCCTCAACTGCGCGCTCGGCGCCAAGGAGATGCGACCCTACGTCGCCGAGCTGTCCCGGCTCGCCGACACGTTCGTCTCGGCCTACCCGAACGCCGGACTGCCCAACGCGTTCGGTGAGTACGACGAGACGCCCGAGGACACCGCAGGAATCGTCAAGGAGTTCGCCGAGGCCGGGTTCGTCAACATCCTCGGCGGCTGCTGCGGTACGACGCCAGCGCACATCGCCGCCATCGCCCGCGCCGTCGAGGGCAAGCAGCGTCGCGAGCCCGTGGTCGCCGTACCCGCGCTGCGGCTGTCCGGCCTCGAGCCGTTCACCATCGCCGAGGACAGCCTGTTCGTGAACGTCGGTGAGCGCACCAACATCACCGGCTCGGCGAAGTTCCGCAACCTGATCAAGGACGGTGACTACGACACCGCCCTGTCCGTCGCCGCGCAGCAGGTCGAGGCCGGTGCGCAGCTCATCGACATCAACATGGACGAGGGCATGATCGACGGCGTCGCCGCGATGGACCGGTTCACCAAGCTGGTCGCGTCCGAGCCCGACATCAGCCGGGTCCCGGTGATGGTCGACTCCTCCAAGTGGGAGGTGATCGAGGCCGGACTGAAGATCGTCCAGGGCAAGCCGATCGTCAACTCGATCTCCATGAAGGAGGGCGAGGAGAAGTTCATCGAGCAGGCGCGCCTCTGCAAGAAGTACGGCGCTGCGGCCGTGGTGATGGCGTTCGACGAGGACGGCCAGGCCGACAACCTCGAGCGCCGCAAGGAGATCTGCGAGCGCGCCTACCGGATCCTGGTCGACCAGGTGCAGTTCCCGGCCGACGACATCATCTTCGACCCGAACGTGTTCGCGGTCGCGACCGGCATCGAGGAGCACGCCACCTACGGCGTCGACTTCATCGAGGCCACCCGGTGGATCAAGCAGAGCCTGCCGGGCGCCAAGGTCTCGGGCGGCATCTCCAACGTGAGCTTCAGCTTCCGGGGCAACAACCCGGTCCGCGAGGCGATCCACGCGGTCTTCCTCTTCCACGCGATCGAGGCCGGCCTCGACATGGGCATCGTCAACGCCGGTGCCCTCGTTCCCTACAGCGAGATCGACCCCGAGCTCCGTGACGCCATCGAGGACGTCGTGCTCAACCGCACCGACGACTCGCTCGCCGCCACCGAGCGGCTCCTCGGCCTCGCCGAGCAGCACCGCGGCACCGGCGAGAAGGCCGAGGCCGCGACCGAGGAGTGGCGCGACCTGCCCGTGGGCGAGCGGATCACGCACGCCCTGGTCAAGGGGCTCGACGCCTACGTGGAGGCCGACACCGAGGAGCTGCGCAAGGAGATCGCTGCGCGCGGCGGTCGCCCGATCGAGGTGATCGAGGGGCCGCTGATGTCCGGCATGGACGTCGTCGGCGACCTGTTCGGCGCCGGCAAGATGTTCCTCCCGCAGGTCGTGAAGTCCGCCCGGGTGATGAAGAAGGCGGTCGCCTACCTGATCCCGTTCATCGAGCAGGAGAAGATCGACAACCCGGAGCTCGCCACGGCCAAGGAGACCAACGGGACGATCATCATGGCGACGGTCAAGGGCGACGTGCACGACATCGGCAAGAACATCGTCGGCGTGGTGCTGCAGTGCAACAACTTCGAGGTCATCGACCTCGGGGTGATGGTGCCCGCCCAGAAGATCCTCGACGCGGCGAAGGAGCACAACGCGGACATCATCGGCCTGTCCGGCCTGATCACGCCGTCGCTCGACGAGATGGTCACCATGGCGACCGAGATGCAGCGGCTGGGCCTCGAGATCCCGCTTCTCATCGGCGGCGCGACGACCTCGCGCGCCCACACGGCGGTCAAGGTCGACCCGAAGTACGACGGTCCCGTCGTCTGGGTCAAGGACGCCTCGCGCTCGGTCCCGACGGCTGCCGCGCTGCTCCACGACGAGCGTCGCGAGACGCTGCTGGCCGAGGTGAAGGCCGACTACGACTCGCTGCGGGTGCGCCACTCGCAGAAGTCGGAGCGTCCCCAGCTCCCCTTCGCGGACGCGAAGGCGAACGCCACGCCGATCGACTGGACGGGCTACGCGCCGCCCCAGCCGGCGACGCCCGGGGTCCACGTCCTGAAGGACTACGACCTCGCCGAGCTGCGCGAGTACATCGACTGGCAGCCGTTCTTCAACGCGTGGGAGATGAAGGGGAAGTTCCCGGACATCCTCAACAACCCGACGACGGGTGAGACCGCGCGCAAGCTCTACGACGACGCCCAGGTCATGCTCGACCGGATGATCGCCGAGAAGTGGGTCACCGCCAACGGCGTCTACGGGCTGTTCCCCGCCGCGAGCACCGGCGAGGACGTCCTCGTCTACACCGACGAGAGCCGCGCCGAGGTGCGAGCGACCCTCCACCAGCTGCGCCAGCAGGGCAAGCACCGTGAGGGCATCCCCAACCGGTCCCTCGCGGACTACGTCGCCCCCGTCGACGCCGACCTCGCGGGCGGCACCGACTGGGTCGGGGCCTTCGCGGTGACCGCCGGCCTCGGCGTGACGGATCGGATCATGGCCTTCAAGGAGGAGCTCGACGACTACTCGGCGATCCTCCTCGAGGCACTCGCCGACCGGCTGGCCGAGGCGTTCGCCGAGCGACTCCACCAGCGGGTACGCACCGAGTTCTGGGCGCACGTGCCCGAGGAGCAGCTCAGCAACGAGGACCTGATCGCCGAGAAGTACACCGGCATCCGTCCGGCGCCCGGCTACCCGGCCTGCCCCGACCACACCGAGAAGCAGACGATCTGGGAGCTGCTCGACGTCGAGGCCAACTCCGGCATCGAGCTGACCGAGTCGATGGCGATGTGGCCCGGTGCCGCAGTGTCCGGCATCTACTACAGCCACCCGGAGGCGCAGTACTTCGTCGTGGGCAGGCTCGGTCGCGACCAGATCGCCGACTACGCCGAGCGCAAGGGGTGGACCCTCGCCGAGACCGAGAGGTGGCTCTCGCCGAACCTCGGATACGACCCCGAGGACTGACGTGAAGGCTGTCCTCTGGGACATGGACGGCACGCTCGTCGACACCGAGCCGTACTGGATGGCGACCGAGGTCGAGCTGGCCGAGGAGTACGGCGCGACCTGGACGACCGAGGACGCGAAACACCTGGTCGGCAACAGCCTGATCTCCTCAGGGCACTACATCCGCGAGCGGACCGGGATCCCGCTCAGCGCCGAGGAGATCGTCGAGCGGCTGCTCGACGGCGTCGTCGCGCGGGTCCAGCACGCGGTGCCCTGGTGCCCGGGTGCCCGGGAGCTGCTGCTGGCCCTGAAGGACGTCGGTGTGCCGTGCGGCCTGGTGACGATGTCGTACCAGCGGTTCGTCGCGCCGATCCTCGAGCACCTGCCTCCGGAGACGTTCCGCGTCGTCGTCACCGGCGACCAGGTCGACCAGGGCAAGCCCCACCCGGAGCCCTACCTGACGGCGGCCGCGGCGCTCGGCGTCGAGCCGGACGAGTGCGTGGCGATCGAGGACTCGCCGACCGGTGCGACGTCCGCGGCAGCCGCTGGATGCCAGGTCCTGGTCGTCCCCAACCACGTCGCGGTGCCGCCGGGGGAGCGCCGTACCTTCCTCGACTCGCTCGTCGGTGTCACCCCGGCCGTGCTGAAAACGTTGCCGGATCGAAACATGGCAGCGAGGGATCTTCCCTAGCCGACATCTGCTGCCCGGAGTATCTTCCGCGAGGAGTCCGGCCCCCGACCCGCGGGGACTGCTTGAGCGATGTTGAGGTGGCACACGTGAACCGGAAGTTCTTCGCGCTCGTCGGAGCGGGAGCTCTGGCAGTCAGTCTCGCGGCTTGTGGTGACGACGAGCCAGGCGGTGGCAACGGCGGTTCGGGCGGAGAGGGAGGCGAGACCGGGGTGCCGTGGACCCTCGGCACGACCGACACCGTGACCGCGCTGGACCCCGCAGGGTCCTACGACCTCGGGTCTTCGACACTGGAGTACAACCTCTACCAGACGCTGGTGACGGTGCCGGCGAAGTCCAACGAGATCGTCGGCGACGCGGCGACCGAGTGCGTCTACGACGACCCCCAGACGCTCACCTGCACCCTCAACGAGGGGCTGAAGTTCTCCAACGGCAACGACCTCACGTCGTCCGACGTGAAGTACAGCTTCGAGCGCTCGATCAAGGTCCAGGACCCCAACGGCGCCGCGATCTACCTGCTCGGCAGCATCACCGACACCGCAGAAGACGGCACGGTCACCCTCAACCCGGACGCGATCGAGACGCCGGACGACACCACGGTCATCTTCCACCTCGACCAGCCCGACACGACGTTCCAGTACGTCCTCACCTACCCCGGTGCGGGCGCCATCGTCGACGAGGAGACGTTCCCGGCCGACGAGAAGCTGGCCGACGAGGACGTCGTCGGCTCCGGTCCCTACAAGCTGAGCCAGTACGAGTCCGGCGTCCAGGCGACGCTCGAGGCCAACGAGGAGTACACCGGCGAGAACACGGCCCTGGCTCCTACGGTCTTCATCAAGTACTTCTCCGAGGCATCGGCGCTCAAGCTGGCCGCCGAAGCCGGTGAGGTCGACGTGGCTTGGCGCAGCCTCAGCCCGACCGACATCGCGGACCTCGAAGGCAACGACGACGTCACCGTCGCCACGGGTGAGGGCGCCGAGATCCGCTACTGGGTCTGGAAGGTCGACAGCCAGGTCGGCAAGCAGGCGGCGGTCCGCCAGGCAGCCGCCCAGGTCTTCGACCGTGAGGCAATCGCCGAGAACGCCTATGACGGCACCGTCGACCCGCTCTACTCGATCGTCCCGCCGGGATACGCCGGCCAGGTCGACGCCTTCCAGGAGAAGTACGGCGAGCCGGACCCGGAGGCCGCTGCTCAGATCCTCGAGGACGCCGGCATCGACACCCCCGTCCAGCTGACGGTCGGCTGGACCCCGACCCACTACGGCCCGGCCACCGAGGACGAGGCCAACGAGGTGGAGCGGCAGCTCGAGGAGAGCGGCCTGTTCGAGGTAGACCTGAAGAGCACCGAGTGGGAGCAGTACCAGACGATCTACAAGGAGGGCGCCTACGACCTCTTCATCCTCGGCTGGTTCCCCGACTACCCGGACGCTGACACCTACCTGTCCCCGTTCGTCGTCGACGGTGGCTTCTTCCAGAACGGCTACAAGAGCGAGCAGGCCAACCAGCTCGTCGAGGCGGAGCAGGGCAGCGAGGACCCGGCGGCCCGCGAAGAGGCGTTCGGGCAGCTGCAGCAGCTCGTCGCCGAGGACGTGCCGTTCATCCCGTCGTGGGTGGGCAAGAACATCGGCGTCTACGGTCCCGGCATGGAGGGCGTGGAAGACACCCTGGACCCGTCGTTCATCTTCCGGTTCTGGTTGGTGAGCAAGAGCTCCTGATCGCTCGAGCGCGGGCGCGTGGGGAGAGAACCGCGAGGTTCCTCCCCACGCGGCGCGCGCTGAGGCGAATGCCATGACTCGCTTTGCATCCGGCTCGCTGCCGCGCTACATCCTGCAGCGGGTGCTGCTCGTCCTCCCGATGATCTGGGTGATCCTCACCCTGGTCTTCGTCGTGTTGAGAGTGGCGCCCGGCGACCCCGTGTCGGCGGCGCTCGGGGACCGACTCGACGACGAGGCCCTGGACCAGCGGCGTGAGGCCCTCGGGTTCAACGACCCGATCGTGGTCCAGTACTGGGACTACCTCGTCTCGGTGGTCCGCCTGGACTTCGGGACCACGTTCAGCGACAACCAGGACGTCCTGGAGGTCGTGCGCGACAACGGCGGCGCGACGCTCAGCCTGACCCTGGCAGCCTTCGTGATCGCGTTGCTCGTCGGCATCCCGCTGGGCCTCATCGCGGGCCGCTACCGCGACACCGTCCCGGACGTGCTGATCCGCCTCTTCGGCATCCTGAGCTACGCCGCGCCGATCTTCTTCGTCGGTTACCTGCTGCAGGCCTACGTGGCGGGGCCCCTCGGGCTCCCGACCTCGGGAGCGGCCGGGGTCGAGACGGTCTTCTACATGGAACGGGACGGGCTCAACCGCACCCACATCCTGCTGATCGACGTCTTCCTCAGCGGCAACAGCTACTACATCGAGGACGTCCTCAAGCACCTGGCTCTCCCCGCGGTGACGCTCGGGCTGCTGATCTGCGGCGTGTTCATCCGCCTGGTGCGGGTCAACATCCTCCAGACCATGCAGAGCGACTACGTCGAGGCTGCGGAGGCGCGCGGCATCGCCCCGACCAAGGTCACCTGGCGGCACGCCTTCCGCAACGCGCTGGTGCCGGTGATCACGGTGATCGGGCTCCAGTTCGCGCTCCTGCTGGGTGGTGCCGTGCTGACCGAGACGACCTTCAACTGGCCCGGACTCGGCGACAAGCTGGTCGGCTACATCAACGAACGCGACTACGTGGCGGTGCAAGGCATCGTCACGGTCTTCGCGGTGGCCGTCGTGGTGATCAGCGTCGTCGTCGACATCGTGAACGCGCTCATCGACCCCCGGGTGAGGTACTGATGCGCAAGGTTCTCCGCGCCATGGCCAAGCCGTTCACCGACACCACCGGCACGGCCCGGTGGATGCTCGTGGCGGGGATCGTCATCACGGCGATCTTCGTCATCTGCGCGATCTTCGCCCCGCTGCTCGCGCCGTACGGCTTCGCCCAGGCCTCGGCCGAGGGCGTGCGGTTCCCCAAAGCGGGTCCGCCGAGCGGCGACCACCTGTTCGGGACCGACCGCCTGTTCTTCGACGTGTTCTCCCGCACCATCTGGGGCGCCCGGACTGCGATCCAGGTCGTGCTGCTGTCGATCCTGATCTGCGTCGTCGTGGGTGTCCCGCTGGGGCTCGTCTCGGGCTACTACGGCGGCTGGTTCGACCGCATCCTGCTGCTGGTCATGGACGCACTGTTCGCGTTCCCGTCGTTCCTCCTGGCCATCGTCTTCTCGTTCCTGCTCACCGACATCCTGGGGGGCAGCGTCCTTGCCGTGGCGCTCTCCTTGTCGGCGATCTACATCCCGCAGTACTACCGGGTGGTCCGCAACACCACGGTCAGCGCGAAAGAGGCGACGTACGTCGAGGCTGCGCGCGCCATCGGCGCCAGCGACTTCGTCATCATGCGGCGCTACCTGTTCCAGAACGTCGTGCAGAGCGTGCCGGTGATCGGGACGCTGAACGCGGCCGACGCGATCCTCACGCTCGCCGGTCTCGGGTTCCTCGGCCTCGGCATCCAGTCGACCGACGCGGCCGAGTGGGGCCACGACCTCAACCGCGCCCTGGAGGACGCCGGGTCCGGCGTCTGGTGGACGGGCCTCTACCCGGGCCTGGCGATCGTGCTGCTGGTGACCGGACTGACCCTCGTGGGCGAGGGCCTGAACGAGACCATCAACCCGACGCTGCGCGTCCGACGTCTGCTGCCGGTCCACATGCCGGCCCGGGAGGAGCGATGAGCATCGAGATGAGCAACGCGATGAGCCTGGAGATGAGCCGCGAGCCGGTGATCTCGGCACGCGACGTCCGCGTCTGGTACGGCACGACCCGCGGCGCGATCCGCGCCGTCGACGGTGTCAGCTTCGACCTCGCGCCCGGCGAGACGCTCGGCCTGGTCGGCGAGTCCGGGTGCGGCAAGTCCACCCTCGGGCGCGGCCTGATGGGGCTGCTGCCGAAGGGGGCGAAGCGCGACGGCGAGGTGTGGTTCGAGGGCAAGGACATCCTGTCGATGCGCCCCAAGGACTCCTACCGCCTGCGGGGAAGTCACCTCGGCATGATCTTCCAGGAGCCGCTCACGCGGCTGAACCCGCTGATGCGGATCTCCGACCACTTCCAGGAGTCGATCAAGCAGCACGACCCGAGCCTGACGAAGGACGAGATCAAGCAGCGCGCACTCGACGCGCTGCGCCTGATGGGGATCCCGCCGACCCGCTACCGGTCGTACCCGCACGAGTTCTCCGGCGGCATGCGCCAGCGGCTGATGATCGCGATGGCGCTGGTCCTGAAGCCGTCGTTCGTCGTCGCGGACGAGCCGACGACGGCGCTCGACGTGCTCGTCGAGGCCCAGATCGTCCAGATCCTCAACGACCTGCGGCGCAACTTCAACACGTCGCTGCTGTTGATCACCCACAACGTCGGCATCGTCGCGGAGGCCTGCGACCGGGTCGCCGTCATGTACGCCGGCCGGATCGTCGAGCAGGGGCGGGTCGCCGACGTCTTCGAGAACCCGCAGCACCCCTACACCCGGGAGCTCCTGCGCTCGACGATCTCGCTGCGGACGACCGGGCTCAACTTCATCCCGGGAGCGCCGCCCGACCTGGTCGACCCGCCAGACGGCTGTCGCTTCCACCCGCGGTGCCCCGAGGCGATGGCGGTGTGCGCGACCCGCAACCCGGTCAACATCGAGCGCCCACGCGGTGGCCGGGTCGAGTGCTGGCTCGTGGGGCCGGAGGACGAGATCCCGCCCGGCGGCAAGCAGCGCCTGAAGCAGGAGGAGCTGACCGTTGCCGACGAAGCCTGAGACCTCGACGATGGCCTGGCCGTCCACCGAGCCCATCGTCGACATCCGCGACCTCTCGGTGCACTACGGCCTCCGCGGGGGGAGCCTGGCCAGGCTGATCGGCAGCGACGCGGGCACCGTGAAGGCCGTCGACGGCATCAACCTCACGTTGCGCCGGGGTGAGGTCGTGGGTCTGGTCGGTGAGAGCGGCAGCGGGAAGTCCACGCTGGGGCGGGCACTGCTGGGGCTGGCCCCGGCGACCGAGGGCTCGATCGAGTTCGAGGGCCAGGACCTCGCCGACCTGAGCGGGCGACGGCTACGGGCGCTCCGCCGCGACATCCAGATGGTGTTCCAGGACCCGAGCGCCGCCCTCAACCCGGCGATGACCGTCGAGGAGGCGGTCGGTGACGCCCTGCGGGTGCACGGGATGCGCTCGGCGAGCGAGCGCCGGACCAAGGTCATCGACGCGCTCGAGCGGGTCGGGCTCTCCCCGGTCGAGCTGTTCCTCGAGAAGTACCCCCGCGACCTCTCCGGCGGCCAGAAGCAACGGGTGGTGCTGGCGCGGGCGATCATCACCGGTCCGAGCGTGCTGGTCGCGGACGAGCCCATCTCGATGCTCGACATGTCGGTGCGGGCCAAGATCCTCCAGCTGATGCTCGACCTGAAGCAGGACCTCGGCCTGACCTACGTCTACATCACCCACGACCTGGCCAGCGCCAAGTTCTTCTGCGACCGGATCGCGATCATGTACCTCGGGCGCGTCGTCGAGATCGGGCCGACCGAGGAGATCTTCGCCAACCCGCGCCATCCGTACACGAAGGCGCTGCTGCGCGCGATCCCGGATCCCGACCCGGGCCGGCAGCTGCCCCGGGACCTGCCGCGTGGCGAGGTGCCGGACGCGGCGTCGCCGCCGTTCGGCTGTGCGTTCCACCCGCGCTGCAACGAGGCGACGCCGATCTGTGGCTGGGAGTCGCGGGACCTCCGCGCGCTGATCGAGGGGCACTGGACCCGGCGTTCAGCCGAGGAGTACGCCGGGGAGCGGTCGATCGTCGGCGACCTCGACCACCTCGACAAGCCGACGACCGGGGCCACGATCGGATCCGCCGGCTCCGCGGAGACGCGGGTCTTCCTCGACCGGGTCCGGGCCGAGAAGCCCGACGAGCCGATCTGGGGCGGCATCGACGCGATCAACGACGTCGGATCGGGCGTCCGGGTGCAGTTCCGCGAGGGGGTCGACCCCGCCCTGCGGCGCGCGGGAGAAGTGCAGGTCGCCTGCGTGCTCTACCCGGACGAGCCGACCGGCGTCGAGGCAGCGGAGTCTGACCGCGACCGCCCGCCTCCGCCACCGGAACCGGTGAGTGCGGGCATCAACCGCCGCACGGTCGGCCTCACGGTGGTCGGCCTGATCGCCGCCCTGCTGCCGTTCGTGGCCTTCGCCGGTATCACCAGGGAGTTCGTGCAGAACGGGGTGCTCACGAGCTACAGCCGCATCAACGTGCTGGGCATCCTCGGTGGCGTCGTGGCCTTCGGCTGTGGCTGGGCGCTCCTCACGAAGGGCGGCGGTGCCGAGCGGGCCCCGTGGTGGAAGGCGGTCGGCGTGGTGGTCGCACTGCTGGGCGTGCTCCAGTTCCTGCACGGGTCGTCGCTGCTGGTCGCGGTCTCTCCGTGCCAGAGCGAGCGGGTCGACAGCACCTGGTGTCGCTAGCCCGGCGCTGGAGGGGAGACGTCGCTCTCCGGCGCTGCCGGCAGCGGCGGGGGAGTGCCGCCGTACGCCGGGCAGAGCGCCTGGTGTGAGCACCACTTGCACAGCGGGCCGGGGCTCGGCTGCCAGTCACCGGTCTCCTGCGCCTGCCGGATCGCGGACCAGATCGCCTGCACCTTGCGTTCGGTCGCGAGCAGGTCGTGCTCGTCGGGGTCGTAGCTGAGGATCTCGGCGTTGGCGAGGTAGACCAGCTGGAGCCGCTTCGGGATCACACCGCGCGTGCGCCAGATGACCAGCGCGTAGAACTTGAGCTGGAACAGCGCCTTGCCCTCGAACTCCGCGCTGGGCGACCGGGAGCTCTTGTAGTCCACCACCCTGATCGCCCCGTCGGGCGCGATGTCGACCCGGTCGATCACGCCGCGCAGCAGCAGCTTGGAGTCGGTGAGGGTCTCGACGTAGAGCTCGCGCTCGGCGGGCTCGATCCGGCGCGGGTCCTCCAGGGAGAAGTAGCGGGCGAGCACCGACCGGCAGGACGCCAGCCACGAGCCGATCGCCGCGCCCTCGTCGCCGTCGGGGAAGAGCGAGGCAAGTGCAGGCTCGGCATCGAGGAGGGCCTCCCACGCAGGGACGACCATCGCCTCGGCGCGGTCCGGCGTCCGGTCGGCCGCCGGAAGGTCGAAGAGGTCCTCCAGCACCTTGTGCACCACGGTCCCGCGGACGGCATCGACCGACGGGGCCTCCGGCAGCCGGTCGATGGTGCGGAAGCGGTAGAGCAAGGGGCAGGCCAGGAAGTCGCCGGCGCGCGACGGCGACAGCGCTCCGAGCACCTCGACGCCGTCGACCCGGGTGCCGACCCGCTCCGAGGGGTCGACGGGCGCGACGCCGGTCGGAACGGTCGGGGTACTCATGATCTGACGGTAGGGCAGACCTCCGACAGTCGCGCCGAGGCGGTCCCAGGCGGACCCTTTGGATAGCCTCGACGCGTGTCCTCCAGTGACCCGGACAGCGGCCGGCAGCCTCCGCGTGCGCCGCGCCCCCGCGGCACGTTCCGCATCGGCACCATCGCCGGCAGCGACGTGCTCGTGTCGTCGTCGTGGTTCCTGGTCGCCGCACTGATCGCGTTCGTAATGGCGCCGCGGGTGGAGCAGATCCAGCCCGGCCTCGGCGGGTGGAAGTACGTCGTGGGCGTGGTGTTCGCGATCGTCCTCTACCTCGCCGTGCTGCTGCACGAGGCGTCGCACGCGGTGGCCGCGCGGCACTACGGGTTCGAGGTGCACTCGATCACGCTCCACTTCCTCGGCGGGGTGACCGCCATCGAGGGTGAGGCGCGCAACCCGCGCCAGGAGTTCTGGATCGCGGTGGTCGGACCGATCACCTCGCTCGCGGTCGGCGGGGCCGCGCTCGCGCTGTGGTTCGTCACGCCCGAGGGCCTGCTGCTGCTGACCGTCCAGGGACTGGCCGGCGCCAACATCCTGATCGGGCTGCTCAACCTGGTCCCGGGGCTGCCGCTCGACGGGGGCCGGGTACTCAAGGCCGGGGTGTGGAAGCTGACCGGCCGGGTCGACACCGGCGTGGTCGCAGCGGGGTGGGGCGGCCGGGTGACGGCTCTCGCCGTGCTGGTGTGGCCGTTCGTCCAGGAGTCGGTGACGGACATCGAGACCACCTTGCTCGACATGGTGCTCGCGTTCGTGATCGCGATGTTCCTGTGGACCGGTGCGTCCCAGGCGATCGCGGCCGCGCGGATCAGGACCCGGCTCGGCGAGGTCGTGGCGCGGGACCTCGCGCGTCGTACCCTCGCCGTTCCTGACGACCTCCCACTGGCCGAGGCGATCAGGCGCGCCCGGGACGCCCAGGCCGGGAGCATCGTCACGGTGTCGTCCGACGGCCGGCCGCTCGGGGTGGTGGACGAGGCGGCGCTCCGCGCCATGCCCGAGGACCGGCGGCCGTGGGTCGCGGTCTCCGCCGTGACCCGGACGCTCGAGGCGGGCCTGCGGCTGCCGGTGACGATCACCGGCTCGGAGCTGCTGCACGCGATCCGGCGCACACCCGCCAGCGAGTACCTCCTGGTCGAGCCGGACGGCTCGGTCTACGGCGTGCTGGCCACCGCCGACGTGGAGCGCGCGGTCCGGGCTGGATAGGCTCCCCGATCGTGAACCAACGCGATCCAGGCGACGTCGCCGCCGAGGCGTGGTCCGGCGTCCACCGCGGGCCGCTGCGTGCCGGCGAGTGGGTGCGGCTGGTCGACAGCAAGGGCCGCAAGCACAACTTCAGCCTGGAGCCGGGCAAGCGCTTCTTCTCCAACCGCGGCCACCTCGACCACGACGAGATGATCGGGCGCGAGGAGGGCTTCACCGTCACCTCCTCCGCGGGGGGCGAGTACCTCGTGTTCCGTCCCCTGCTCTCGGAGTTCGTGGTCTCGATGCCGCGGGGCGCGGCCGTGGTCTATCCCAAGGACGCCGCCCAGATCGTCGCGATGGCCGACATCTTCCCCGGCGCCCACGTGGTCGAGGCCGGCGTCGGCTCCGGCGCGCTGACCTGTTCGCTGCTGCGCGCGGTCGGACCGCACGGGCGGGTGTCGTCGTACGAACGTCGCGAGGAGTTCGCCGACGTCGCCCGCCGCAACGTCGGCCAGTTCTTCGGTGCCGAGGACGGCGCACCGCATCCCGCATGGCGGCTGACCATCGGCGACCTGGCCGAGGAGCTGCCCGCGTCCGGCGAGCACTGCGACCGGATCATCCTCGACATGCTGGCGCCCTGGGAGTGCCTCGACGCCGCTGCCGGCGCCCTCCGGCCCGGCGGCATCCTCTGCGCGTACGTCGCGACCACCACCCAGCTCTCCCGGTTCGTCGAGACGGTCCGGGTGCACGGCGGGTTCACGGAGCCCGCGGCATGGGAGTCGCTGGTGCGTGACTGGCACGTCGAGGGCCTCGCCGTACGACCGGGCCACAAGATGATCGGCCACACCGCGTTCCTCGTCACCGCCCGCCGGATGGCGCCGGGGGAGCGCGCCCCCCGCAAGTCCCGGCGCCCCGCGCCGGGCGCCTACGGCCCGGACTACACCGGGCCGCGGGCCGACGTACCGGACGGTGCGGACGCCCAGGTCGACGAGTCGCCGGAGGAATGATGGCGGACGTCCAGGCCAAGCCGTTCCTGCTGCTCTCGATCCGCGCCGAGGAACGGGCCGCCGTGAACGAGCAGGCCTCGTTCGTCCGGTTCCTGGGTGTCACCGCGGAGGAGCTGCACCGGATCGAGCTCGGCGCTGAGCCGCTGCCGGCCATCGACCTCGACGACTGGGCCGGCATCATCCTGGGCGGCGGGGCCTTCAACGCGTCGGACCCGGAGGAGTCGAAGTCCGAGGCGCAGCTGCAGGCCGAGCGCGACCTCGCCCGGCTGCTCGACATCGTCATCGCCCGCGACTTCCCGTTCCTGGGCGCCTGCTACGGCATCGGCACCGTCGGACGCCACCAGGGCGCGATCGTCGACCGGAGCTGGCCCGAACCGGTCGGCCCGGTGAGCGTCGAGCTCACCGACGAGGGGATGGCCGACCCACTGTTCGCGGGCCTGCCGCGCGCCTTCGCGGCGTACGGCGGGCACAAGGAGGCGATCAGCCGGCTGCCGGACCACGCGGTGGCGCTGGCGACGTCCGTCGCGGCGCCGGTGCAGGCGTTCCGGGTGGGGCAGAACGTGTACGCGACCCAGTTCCACCCCGAGCTCGACCTCGACGGGATCCTGACCCGGATCGCCGTCTACGCCCACCACGGCTACTTCGATCCCTCCGAGCAGGAGGCGCTCGGCGCGGCCGCGGCTGCCGTCACGGTGACCCACCCGATGACGATCCTGCGCAACTTCGCTGCCCGCTGCCGATCCGCGGGCGCAATCCAATCGTGACCCACGCCCGGCGCGGAACACTTTCCTGAAACAGGCTGCCGAGTAGGTTGGTATCGAGCTACAGGAGGTGTGCCGATGTCGAGCATGGGAGCCGACGGGCGTCGACAGAGTCGCGAAGAGCTCGAGGAGCAGGTCCGCTACCTCGAGGCCGAGATCAACGACCTGCGCCATCGACTGACCGAGACCCCGGGCGGGACGTCGCGCTCGATGGAGCTCCGGCTCGCTGACGCACAGCGCTCGCTCGCGGCCGTCACGGCCCAGAACGAGCGGCTGGCCGTCACCCTGCGTGAGGCGCGCGACCAGATCCTGAAGCTGAAGGAGGAGGTCGACCGGCTCGCCCAGCCGCCGGCCGGCTTCGGCACGTTCCTGCAGCGCAACGAGGACGACTCGGTCGACGTGCACACCGGTGGCCGCAAGCTGCGGGTCAGCGTGAGCCCGAACGTCGACCTCGACCAGCTGCGACGCGGCCAGGAGGTCATGCTCAACGAGGCCCTCAACGTCGTCGCCGCGTTCGACTACGAGACGGTCGGCGAGGTCGTGATGTTCAAGGAGCTGCTCGCCGATGGCGAGCGGGTCCTCGTCATCGCCAACGCCGACGAGGAGCGCGTCGTCCGGCTCGCCGAGCCGCTCCTGGACCAGCCTCTCCGCGCCGGCGACTCGCTGCTGCTCGACGCGCGGGCCGGCTACGTCTACGAGCGGGTGCCGAAGTCCGAGGTCGAGGAGCTGGTCCTCGAAGAGGTCCCCGACATCACCTACGAGACCATCGGTGGGCTCGGCAACCAGATCGAGATGATCCAGGACGCCGTCGAGCTGCCGTACCTCTACCCGGAGCTCTTCGCCGAGCACGAGCTGAAGCCGCCGAAGGGCATCCTGCTTTACGGCCCGCCGGGCTGCGGCAAGACGCTGATCGCCAAGGCCGTGGCCAACTCACTGGCCAAGAAGGTCGCGGCCAAGACCGGCGCCGAGGGGAAGTCGTACTTCCTCAACATCAAGGGCCCCGAGCTGCTCAACAAGTACGTCGGCGAGACCGAGCGCCACATCCGGCTGGTCTTCCAGCGGGCCCGCGAGAAGGCCAGCGCCGGTACGCCGGTCATCGTGTTCTTCGACGAGATGGACTCGCTGTTCCGCACCCGCGGCTCCGGCGTGTCGTCCGACGTCGAGAACACGATCGTCCCCCAGCTGCTCAGCGAGATCGACGGCGTCGAGCTGCTGGAGAACGTGCTGGTCATCGGCGCCTCCAACCGCGAGGACATGATCGACCCCGCCATCCTGCGGCCGGGGCGGCTCGACGTGAAGATCAAGATCGAGCGGCCGGACGCGGAGTCGGCCCGCGACATCTTCACCAAGTACCTCACCGCCTCGCTGCCGCTCCACGCCGACGACATCGCCGAGTTCGGCGGCGACCGGCAGGCCGCCGTCACCGGGATGATCCGCGCGGCGGTCGAGCGGATGTACTCCGAGACCGAGGAGAACCGGTTCCTCGAGGTGACCTACGCGAACGGCGACAAGGAGGTCCTCTACTTCAAGGACTTCAACTCGGGCGCGATGATCCAGAACATCGTCGACCGCGCCAAGAAGATGGCGATCAAGGACTTCCTCGACCACGACCAGAAGGGGCTGCGGATCTCGCACCTCCTCCAGGCCTGCGTCGACGAGTTCAAGGAGAACGAGGACCTGCCCAACACCACCAACCCCGACGACTGGGCGCGGATCTCCGGCAAGAAGGGCGAGCGGATCGTGTTCATCCGCACGCTCATCACCGGGAAGCAGGGCACCGAGCCCGGGCGCTCGATCGACACCGTCTCCAACACCGGCCAGTACCTCTGACGCCGCCTGGCGGCGAGGTCACTTGTCGCGCAGTGCCCAGGCCTTCGCGATGTTGAAGAGGCCGTAGGCGGCCAGGCCGACGGCGATGGCGCCGAGCAGCCAGGGTCCGTACGCGACGTCGCGGAGCAGCCGGTGGAGCGCCTGGTCGAGGCCGGCGGACTTCTGGGCGTCGTGGGTGACACCAGCCCAGACGAGGAGCCCGCCGATCAGGCAGAAGGCGACACCGCGTGCGCTGAAGCCGGTGCGGGCGAGGACGGCCAGCGCGGTGCCGGTGTCTCCCTGGCCAGCCCAGTACTCAAGATCGCGTCGCCACCTGTCGCTGAGACCCTTGTGGATGCTGTTGAGCCCGAGGCCCACGATGAAGAGACCGACGGCGACCACTAGGGCCTGGCCGAAGGGAAGCGCCAGGAGGCGGGCGGTGTAGCCGTCGGTGCCGCCGCCCGACGAGTCGCCGACCACGACCTGCACGGCGAGGACAGCGAGGGTGGCGAACACCACTGCCCGGCCGGCCGAGCCCGCCCGTGAGGCCAGCCGGCGCGCACCGTCGCGGTCGGTGTGCCCGCCGATCGCCTCGCACACCTGCCACACGGTGAGCGCGCCGAGCCCGCACGCGGCGACGACCAGGGCGATCGAGCCGAACGGCTGCTCCGCCACCTCGTGGAGCGCCCCTTGACCGGACACCTTGCCCGAGCTGTCACCGAGTGCGAGCTGGGCTGCGAGCACCCCGACCACGACGTACACGACGCCGTACGTCGCGAAACCGATCCTGGCCATCCACGCGAGCGCGGGATGGTCCCGTGCCTCGCGGGCCTTCCGCTCGGCATCGTTGCCGTGACCTCGGGCCGAGATCTGCTCCACCATGGCGGGCTCCTGTCTCCAGGTTGCCCGTTACCCGGTGAGTAGGCCCGTCATCCGCTCCGTCAGCGGGCGAACGTCCGGTTCGGCGTCCGGTCGGTGCGGCCGCGCGTCGGAACGCCGCTGCTGTTGTACCGGGTGTAGTCCCACGTCACGCCCTGGACGCCGACGCGCTTGGTCAGCGACAGGCAGGACCGCGGCACGTAGACGAAGACGAAGGCCCAGCCGTTCCTCTTCCGGGTCTTCGCCTGCGCGTTCGGGCAGTCGACGGGGGACCCGTTGCCGCGTACCAGCGTGAACAGCTCGTAGCCGTCACCGTCGCCCTGGAACGCCCAGAGCAGGCGGTAGTCGAGGCGGCGGTCGCCCCGGGAGTCGTACTTGACCTCCAGGCCGTTCCAGCGCCGACCGGCGTCGTACGTCGGGCTCGCGAAGGTGGTCACGACGTAACCCCGGAACTGCCGCTGGATGTACAGGGCGCGGGTGTCGATCGGGCGTGGGGCGTCGGCGCCGTCGCGGATCCGCTGTCGCGCGGCCTCGGCGGGCGTCGCCATGGAGAACGTCATCACGGCAGCCATCAGCGCCGCCCCGAGCAGAGTCATCGTTCGCTTCATGTGCGCTTCCCTTCCCGAGTTGAGCCGCTTCACACGCCGGAGCGGATGGCAGGCCGCGAGGGCACCGACTGCCCGCGTAGGCTGGCTGCATGAGCGTCCGCCGCGTGATGGGCACTGAGGTCGAGTACGGCATCTCGGTCCAGGGCATGCCCACCGCGAACCCGATGGTCGCGTCCTCGCAGGTGGTCAACGCGTACGCGTCGGCGACGGTGCGTGCCCGCCGGGCCCGGTGGGACTTCGAGGAGGAGTCGCCGCTGCGCGACGCGCGCGGCTTCGACATGTCGCGCCAGGTCGCCGACCCGACCCAGCTGACGGACGAGGACCTCGGCCTCGCCAACGTGATCCTCACCAACGGCGCCCGGCTGTACGTCGACCACGCCCACCCGGAGTACTCCACGCCGGAGGTCGTCACGCCCCTCGACATCGTCCGGTGGGACAAGGCGGGGGAGCAGGTGATGCTCGACGCCGCGCGACTGGCACAGCAGCTGCCCGGGAACCCGTCGATCGTCCTCTACAAGAACAACACGGACAACAAGGGGGCGTCGTACGGCTCCCACGAGAACTACCTGATGCGGCGGTCGACGCCGTTCGCCGACATCGTCCGCCACCTGACGCCGTTCTTCGTGAGCCGCCAGGTCTTCTGCGGCGCCGGTCGGGTCGGCAAGGGCCAGGACGGTCGCGAGCAGGGCTACCAGATCAGCCAGCGCGCCGACTTCTTCGAGGTCGAGGTCGGGCTCGAGACGACCCTCAAGCGGCCCATCATCAACACCCGTGACGAGCCGCACGCCGATCCGGAGAAGTACCGCCGGCTCCACGTGATCATCGGCGACGCCAACCTGTCGGAGATCGCGACGTACCTCAAGGTCGGCACCACCTCGCTGGTGCTGGCGATGATCGAGGACCGCTTCATCGGCCACGACCTCACCGTCGACACGCCGGTCGCGTCGCTACGGGCGGTGTCCCACGACCCGACCCTCCGGCAGACGATCACGCTGGCGGACGGTCGCCGGCTCACCGGCGTCCAGCTGCAGTTGGAGTACCTCGACCTGGCCAAGAAGTACGTCGAGGACCGGCTCGGCGCCGATGCCGACGAGCAGACGCTCGACGTCCTCGCCCGGTGGGAGGACGTGCTCGACCGGCTCGAGCACGACCCGATGTCGCTCGCCGACCAGCTCGACTGGGTCGCGAAGCTGAAGCTGCTCGAGCAGTACCGCTCCCGCGACGGCCTCGAGTGGGACGACGCCAAGCTGCAGCTCATCGACTACCAGTACTCCGACGTCCGCCCCGAGCGCGGCCTCTACCACCGGCTGGTCAAGGCCGGCCGGATCCAACGGCTCCTCGGCGACGAGGAGGTCGAGCGGGCGATGACCGAGCCTCCGGAGCAGACCCGCGCCTACTTCCGCGGTCGGTGCCTGGAGAAGTACGCCGCCCACGTCGCCGCAGCGTCGTGGGACTCGGTGATCTTCGACCTGCCCGGCCGCGAGTCGCTGCAGCGGGTGCCCACGATGGACCCGATGCGGGGGAGCAAGGCCCATGTCGGCCAGCTGATCGACGCCTGTGACACGGCAGAGGCCCTCGTCGCTGCCCTCACTCGATAGGGACTCGCTAGGCTCTCACCATGGCCCAGGAGCAGAAGCAGCCGCGCAAGAGCGGTGAGGAGCAGGACGCGACCGAGGTCGCCCCTGAGTCCGACGTCGCGGAGCGCAAGGAAGCCCTCGACGACGACGTCGACGCGATCCTCGACGAGATCGACGACGTGCTCGAGTCGAACGCCGAGGACTTCGTGAAGTCGTTCATCCAGAAGGGCGGCGAATGAACGACGCCCGGATCCCGGCGTCGTACATGCAGCCGGGCACTTCCTCGTTCAGCGACTTCCTGATCGCCAACGCGCCGGACCTGCTTCCGGCGCGGCGCTCGCTGCCCGCGGGCAGTGCCGCCGAGCTGGCGCCGCACGGCACCACGATCGTCGCGGCGACGTTCCCGGGTGGCCTGGTCATGGCCGGCGACCGGCGCGCCACGATGGGCAACGTCATCGCCCAGCGCGACATCGACAAGGTGTTCCCGGCCGACGAGTTCTCCGTGGTCGGCATCGCCGGCACCGCGGGGCTCGCGGTGGAGATGGTGCGGCTGTTCCAGGTCGAGCTCGAGCACTACGAGAAGATCGAGGGCAGCATCCTCTCCCTCGACGGCAAGGCCAACCGGCTGTCGGCGCTGATCCGCGCCAACCTCGGCATGGCGATGCAGGGGCTGGCCGTCGTCCCCATGTTCGCCGGGTTCGACCTCGACCGCGGCATGGGCCGGATCTTCGGCTACGACGTGACCGGCGGTCGGCACGAGGAGAACAGCTTCTTCACGGTGGGCTCCGGCTCGCTGTTCGCGCGCGGCGCGATGAAGAAGCTCTACCGGGACGACCTCTCCGAGATCGAGTGCGTGACGCTCGCGCTGCAGGCGCTGTACGACGCCGCCGACGACGACTCCGCGACAGGCGGGCCCGACCTGACCAGGCGGATCTTCCCGATCATCCACGTCGTGACGGCCGACGGCGGTCGCAAGCTTCCCGAGGACGAGATCGCCGAGCTCGCCGACCGCGTGGTCGGGGCCCGGATGACCCGCCCCGACGGGCCGGTCGCCTCCCTCAACCTGCCCGGAGAGGAGACGGCCCGATGAGCATGCCGTTCTACGTCTCGCCCGAGCAGCTGATGAAGGACCGGGCGGACTTCGCACGCAAGGGCATCGCCCGGGGGCGCTCGCTGGTGGCGATCCAGTACGCCGACGGCGTGCTGTTCGTGACCGAGAACCCGTCGCAGGCGCTCCACAAGGTGTCCGAGATCTACGACCGGATCGCCTTCGCCGCTGTCGGCCGCTACAACGAGTTCGAGAACCTGCGGATCGCCGGAGTCCGGCTCGCCGACATGCGCGGCTACTCCTACGACCGTCGTGACGTCACCGGCCGGGGCCTGGCCAACGCCTACGCCCAGACCCTCGGCACGATCTTCTCCAGCGGTGGCGAGAAGCCCTACGAGGTGGAGATCTTCGTCGCCGAGGTGGGAGCCAGCGCCGAGGACGACCAGATCTACCGACTCACCTACGAGGGTCGGGTCGGCGACGAGCACGGCTTCGCCGTGATGGGCGGCGACGCCGAGACGGTGTCGTCGTACCTCGCCGAGCACTATCGGGACGGCGGGTCGCTCGGGGAGGCTCTCGCGGTCGCGGTGGCGGCGCTCGGGCACGCGACCGAGGGTGGACAGACCACCGACCGGGTGATCCCGGTGACCGATCTCGAGGTCGCCGTGCTCGACCGCAACCGGACCCAGCCGCGCAAGTTCGCGCGGATCCGGCCGGCCCGGATCGAGGAGCTTCTCGGTGACCGCGGGCCCACCCAGCACGCCGCCCCGGAACCCGGCCCCGACGCCCCGTCGTCCGCGGCCCCACCGCGGCATGCGGCGCCGGCCGAGGACGACCCCGCCGACCCGACGGACCAGGTCAGCGGCGACGTACCTCCCCTCGAGGACCCGGACTCGGGCGAGCCTCCGATCGCGCCGCCGCTGTAGAGGCTGTCGGCCGTGGGCGGCAGCCGGGTCCGGCGGGGCGTTGCGGTTTGGGACCAAACCGCATCGAATTGGCGGTCCGCGCTGTCGTTCGTGCCCGATCGTTGGTCGAAGTTCTGTCTCGCCTGGCATGCCTGCGGCGGGTAGATCCCACGGCCATCCACAAGTGCCAGAGGTAGGGCTGGCATCGGTCGGTTCGAGGTCGCATGCTTCGGCGCCATGGACAACAACGGCGATGCCATCCGCGGCCAGGTACGCCTCGTCGGATTCGAGCGCTTGAGCCACGGCCTCTACCAGCCGACGCGCCCAGGACTCAGCGCGGACCAAGCATTCCTGCGCGACCTGCGAGCGCTCATGCTGATCCTGCCCACCGACGCGGCGTTCACCCATGTGACCGGGGCGCGCGTGCTCCGCTGGCAACTACCGAACCTCCCCGACAACGTGCCAGTCTTCGCCGCGGTTCGCGGAGACCGGCGTCCTCGACGCCATGGACTTATCGCGTCCCGGCTGACGCTCCCGTCGGAGGTAGCTGTCGTCGATGGTCTCCCGATCGATTCAGCAGAAGAGATCCTGCTGCGCGCCGCCCGCGACCTCGGCGTGATCGATCTGGTCATCCTGCTCGACTCGGCGCTCCGCCTTGGGCATGTCGATCCGACCCGGCTCGGCGTCCTTGAGACGAGCGGTCGTCCGGGCTCGGTGAGACTTAGGCGAGCTCATTCGCTGGCCGATGGCCGGGCTGAATCGGCTGGCGAGACGGTCCTCCGGATCTTTCACGAGGTGATGGACGTGCCCGTCGAGCCGCAGGCCTCGATCTACGACCACGACGGTCATCTCATCGGCGTCGTGGACCTCTTGGTCACGGGCATGGACCGTGCCCATGAGTACGACGGCGCGGGTCACCGCGAACGCAGACAGCACACCGTGGACCTCCGGCGCGAGCGCGGATGGTCGAACTCGCCGTACACACGGAGCGGTTACACGCTTGACGACCTCCTGAACCATCCCATCGTGGTGATGCACGAGCTCGACCGGCTCCTTGGCCGGCCGCACAGCCTCCGCAGGATCCAGCGGTGGCGAACGATGATCGACGAGTCGCTCTACGGCGAGCGCGGGCGTGCGCGGGTGATGAATCGATGGCGGCGGATCGTCGGGGTCGTCGAATGGTCAGGAACGGCATGATCTGACGGCAATTTGATGCGGTTTGGGACCAAACCGCAGCCACCACGCCCGCCCCTCCCCGGCCCCTCAGCCAGAGCTCCCGAGCTTCCGCAACCCGCAGACGGCCGGTCCCTCGAGGACCGAGCCGTCGGGGGCGAACCGGGAGCCGTGGAGGGGGCAGTCCCACGACCGCTCGGCGTCGTTCCAGTGGACGACTCCGCCGAGGTGGGTGCAGATCCCGCGGACGGCGGGGTCTGCCTGCTGCGCGTCCCGCCAGCGCCGGCCCACGACGTCCTTGGCGACCTCCAGGCCGACGCCCGCGGTGTAGCCCGCGGCGCGGGGCGCGCCTGCGGTCTCACGGGGCGTCCAGCTGCTGAAGGCGCGGTGCCACGGCGGCTTCTCGCCCGCGCCGTCCTGTTCCAGGATCGACTTGGTGAGCAGCAGCGCCGCAGCGGGCGCCGCGGCGAGCCCCCATTTGTCGAAGCCGGTCGCGACCCAGATCCGACGCTCGCGCGGGAGCATCGGGCCGACGTACGGCAGGCCGGTGACGGACGCGTGGTCCTGGGCGGACCAGGTGTGGGTGACCTCGCCGCCGAAGGTGGCGCGCGCCCAGTCCAGCAGCTCTTCGAGGTGGCCCGCCGCCGAGTCCTCGCGTCCGGTGACGTGCCCGTTGCCGCCGACCAGGAGCAGCTCGGCGTCACCGGGGACAGGGAGCGATCGCAGCGACCGCGTGGGATGGTCGGACGAGAGGTACATCCCCGTCGGCACCGTGGGGGACCGGAGGGCCGCGGCGTACGACCGGCCGGGCTTCAGGCGGGCGAAGAACCCGTGCCTTCGCAGCACCGGCTGGCCCGTCGCGAGCACGACATGATCGGTGGTGAGCGTGGTGTGCTCGGTCGTGACGGCCACGGTCGGACCGCGGTGGTGGACGTCGGTCAGGCGGCTCTGCTCATACAGCTCCCCGCCCTCGGCCACCAGCTGGGCGACCAGGGCGTCCAGCAGGTCCATCGGGTGCAGCTGCATCTGGTCGGCGAGACGAACGGCGCCCCGGACCGGGAACGGCAGCTCGGTGCTCTCCTCCCAGGTGGCGTCGAGCCCGGCCAGGCCCGCCACCGAGAGCTCGGCCCGTGCCCGCAGCTCACCGGGCCGCGTCGTGGCGTAGGTGTAGGCAGGACGGTCCTGGTAGGCGACGTCGTGCGCCTCGCAGAACCGCCGCAGCCACGCCTGGCCCTCCTGGTTCGCGGCAACGTAGTCGCGCAGGACCGACGGCGGGTTGGTGCGGACTGCCCGGCTGAGCCGGGTGCCCTGCAGCAGGCTGACCTTCGCGGTCGTGTGGCCCGTGGTCCCGTCCCCGACCTGGCGTGCCTCGAGCACGGCGACCCGGCGGCCGGCCCGGGCCAGGAGCAGTCCGGTCAGCAGTCCGACGACACCGCCGCCCGCGACGACGACGTCGTACGTCGCCGGCGAGGTCAGTGTCGGATGGGTCGATCGTGGCCGGTCGAGCCAGAGCGGCGTCATCGAAGTCATGGCGGTGCGGTACCCACCCGGTGCGGGTCGACCCCGCTTCTCCATCAGGACAGTGCGCTGACATCCCCCGGTAGCACCGCCCGACCCGTAGGCTCTGGTATGTGGACCGCCGCATCTTCGGTATCGAGAACGAGTACGGGGTCACCTGCACGTTCAAGGGCCAGCGCCGGCTGAGCCCGGACGAGGTGGCCCGCTACCTGTTCCGCAAGGTCGTGTCCTGGGGCCGGTCCAGCAACGTCTTCCTGCGCAACGGCGCCCGGCTCTACCTGGACGTCGGGAGCCATCCGGAGTACGCCACGCCCGAGTGTGACGACATCGTCGACCTGGTGACGCACGACAAGGCGGGGGAGCGGGTCCTCGAGGGGCTGCTGCTCGACGCCGAGCAGCGGCTCCACGACGAGGGCATCGCCGGCGAGATCTACCTCTTCAAGAACAACACCGACTCGGCCGGCAACTCCTACGGCTGCCACGAGAACTACCTGGTGAGCCGGGCAGGCGAGTTCAGCCGGCTCGCCGACGTGCTGATCCCGTTCCTGGTCACCCGGCAGATCATCGTCGGGGCGGGCAAGGTCACCCAGACGCCGAGGGGCACGTCGTACTCGGTCAGCCAGCGGGCCGAGCACATCTGGGAGGGCGTCTCGAGCGCGACGACCCGGAGCCGCCCGATCATCAACACCCGCGACGAGCCGCACGCCGACGCCGAGAAGTACCGCCGGCTGCACGTGATCGTCGGCGACAGCAACATGAGCGAGACGACCACCATGCTCAAGGTGGCCTCCTGCGACCTGGTGCTGCGGATGATCGAGGAGGGCGTGGTGATGCGCGACCTCACGATGGAGAACCCGATCCGGGCCATCCGCGAGATCTCCCACGACGTCACCGGACGGCGCAAGGTGCGGCTGGCGAACGGCCGTGAGGCGAGCGCGCTGGACATCCAGGGCGAGTACCTCGCCAAGGCCCGCGACTTCGTCGACCGGCGCGGCATCAGCACCCCCGTGATCGAGCGCACCCTCGATCTCTGGGAGCGCGGCCTCAAGGCGATCGAGTCCGACGACCTCGGCCTGGTGGACCGTGAGATCGACTGGGTGATCAAGTGGAAGCTCATCGATCGCTACCGCGCGAAGCACGGCCTGCCGCTCAGCCACGCCCGGGTCGCGCAGCTCGACCTCGCCTACCACGACATCCACCGCAACCGCGGGCTCTACTACCTGCTCGAGAAGCGCGGCGCGGTCGCACGCGTCACCACCGACCTGCGGATCTTCGAGGCCAAGTCGGTGCCGCCGCAGAACACCCGCGCTCGCCTGCGCGGCGAGTTCATCCGCAAGGCCCAGGAGCGCCGGCGCGACTTCACGGTCGACTGGGTGCACCTCAAGCTCAACGACCAGGCGCAGCGCACGGTGCTCTGCAAGGACCCGTTCCGGGCGTACGACGAGCGCGTCCAGCGCCTGATCGACGGGATGTAGTTAGCGGCTTGTAGGGTTTGCGCGTGCTCAGCCGACTGACCCGCCCCGCCGCGCTCGCCACCGTCTCGATGTGCGCCCTCGCCGTGCTCACGGCCTGTGGCGACGACTCGTCGACCGAGGGCAAGACCGCCGCGGGATTCGACGCCGTCTCGATCTCCGGCTCGGTCGGTGAGGTGCCTGAGATCGACTGGAAGGCGCGGCTCAAGCCCGGCAAGACCGAGACCGAGGTCGTGGAGGAGGGCGACGGCGCCGTCATCGAGGAGGGCGACCAGGTGCTGATCAACCTCGCGGTGTCCAACGACGTGAGCCAGGACGTCACCTACGACACGTTCGGCGAGCAGGGCGCGGTGATGCTCGAGGTCGGGGCGGACAAGGAGCCCCAGCAGGCGACCGACCTGGTGACCGAGCTGATCTCCCAGGAGATCGAGCCCGGCACCACCACGCTCGGCACCCGGATCGCCGCCGTCGTCGACGTGCAGGAGGAGTGGGAGGACAACGTCGCGCTCGCGCTGACGTCGCTGGGCGTCGGCAACGAGGACGGCATGGTCGTCGTCGCCGACCTGGAGGGGGTGCCGCTGGACGGACCTGAGGGCAAGCGCAACCCCGCCCCGAACTGGGCGCCGGACATCGCCGTCCGCAAGGGGGAGCCGTCGGCGCTCGAGTCCAGCGGTCTCCCGGAGCCGGACCCGAAGGCGAAGGAGATCGCCAAGGCGGTGCTCATCGAGGGCACCGGCGCGGTCGTCGAGAAGGGCGACCTGCTCGTGGCCAACTACATCGGCCAGACCTACGGCGGCGCCAAGCCGTTCGACGACAGCTTCTCGCGGAAGGAGCCGTCGCCGTTCACGATCGGGGTCGGCGCGGTCGTCAAGGGCTGGGACGACGGGCTGGTCGGCGCGAAGGTCGGCAGCAGGGTGCTCCTCCGGATCCCGCCGAAGCTCGGCTACGGCAAGCAGGGCAGTGGCGAGGACATCCCGGCGAACTCGACGCTGTACTTCGTCGTCGACATCCTGGCCGCAGCATGATCCGCTAGGCAGAATCGAGCCATGCCCGCGCCGAAGAGCGAGCGCCTGCTCAATCTGCTCATCATGCTGCTCGTGCAGCGGCGCCCGATCGCCAAGGACCCGATCCGGAAGCTGCTGTATCCCGACTCGCGTCCGGACGCGTTCGAGAAGATGTTCGAGCGCGACAAGGACGAGCTGCGCAGTCTCGGCGTACCCGTCGAGGTCGCCCAGCTCGATCCGTTCTTCGACGACGAGGTCGGCTACCGGATCCCGCCCGACCAGTTCGCGCTGCCCGACGTGTCGCTGACCCCCGAGGAGGCGGCGGTGGTCAGCCTCGCGTCCCGGGTCTGGCAGCAGGCGACGATGGCCCAGGCCACGACCGACGCCGTGCGCAAGCTCAACGCCGCCGGCATCGACGTCGACCTGACGGCGCTGGAGATCGCGCAGCCCCGGCTCACTGCCGACGAGCCGGCGTTCGCCACCTGCTGGGAGGCGGTGTGCGACCGGACCCGGATCCAGTTCGACTACCAGCGCCCCGACGAGCCGACGCCGCGGCGCCGGCACCTCCAGCCCTGGGGCATGGTGCGGACCTCCGGGCGGTGGTACCTCGTCGGATTCGATACCGACCGGCAGGCGGAGCGCGTCTTCCGCCTCGACCGGGTGACCGGAGCGGTGCGCAAGGTCGGCGCGGCACGGGCCTACGACGTACCACCCGACACCGACCTGCGGGAGGTGATCGACCGGCTGGCGCCGATGCCGGCGGCCGAGCGTGCGGTCCTGCTGGTACGACGGGGGGCCGGCCACAGCTTCCGGCGGCGGGCCGCGCGGGTCGAGGAGGGCGTCGTCGGGCCCGACACCCGGACGACCTGGGACTGCGTCGAGCTCGACCGCCCGGCGCGGGGGTTCGTCGACGAGGTGCTCTACCACGGGCCGGACGTCGTACTCCTCGAGCCCGCAGGGCTGCGCGCCCAGGTCGTCGGCCGGCTCGAGGCGGTTGCCGGATGACGACGACCGCCGCTCCGGGCGCCCGTGACCAGGTCGCCCGCCTGCTCACCCTGGTGCCGTTCCTGCACCACCGCGACGAGGTCCGCCTCGCCGACGCTGCGGACCTGCTCGGCACCTCACCGGCCCAGGTGCTGGGCGACCTCAAGGTCCTGTTCATGTGCGGGCTGCCCGGTGGGCTGCCCGACGACCTGATCGACGTCGACCTCGACGCGATCGAGTCCGACGAGGGCGGCCCGGTCAGCGACGGCGTGATCCGGATCGAGAACGCCGACTATCTCGCCCGGCCGCTGCGGCTGAGCCCGACCGAGGCGTCCGCGGTGATGGTCGCGCTCCACACCCTGCGCGACGTCTCGGGCCGCGACACCCAGGTCATCATCGATGGGGTCCTCGCCAAGCTCGAGGCGGCGGCGACGACCGCCGCCGCGTCGCGCCGGATCGCGGTCGACGCCCGGTCGGGCGAGGTCGCGCTGCTCGCACTGTCCGACACTCTCCAGCGTGCGGCCGACGAGCAGATGCAGGTGCGGCTGACCTACCACGTCCCGTCCCGCGACGAGCTCTCCGAACGGGTCGTCGACCCGCGCGGGGTGGTCTCGCACGGACGGTTCAGCTACCTCGACGCGTGGTGCCACACGGCCGGCGGCGAGCGCCTCTTCCGGCTGGACCGGGTCACCGAGGCGACCGTCCTCGACACCCCGATCGTGACCGATCCGGTGCCGCCACGCGAGGTCAGCGAGGGCTTGTTGACGGGCGAGGCCCCGGCGGGCGGGACGATCGCCACGCTGCTGCTGCAGCCCCAGGCCGACTGGGTGCCGCACTACTACCCGATGCAAGAGGTGCGGCCGCTGGACGGCGGGGTGCTCGAGGTCGACCTGCCGGTCGCCGACCCGCGCTGGCTGATGCGGCTGCTGCTGCGCCTGGCGCCGTACGCCACCGTGGTCGCCCCCGAAGAGTTCACCGAGACTTTCACCGCGACCGCACAAGACACCCTCGCGCTGTATCGCTGACCGCGGCGTACGATACTTACGACTGAGTTTCCTCGAATCGAGAGTTGGTTCCGCTGATGATTCCCCTGATCGGCATGCCGCAGGGCTGGGAGTGGCTGATCATCCTCGCCATCTTCGTCCTGGTGTTCGGCGCGGCGAAGCTGCCGGAGCTCGCGCGCGGCACCGGCCAGGCGCTGCGGATCTTCAAGTCGGAGACCAAGGGTCTCGCTGACGACGACGAGAAGCCGAAGGGCGCACTGAACGCCGCCGACGACGTCGCCGAGGGCGAGATCGTCGACGACGAGCACAAGCACAACGCCTGATCCCGGACCGCACTTGTCGCTCACGGGGGTTGTCCAGCTCTTCGTCGGTAGACCGGTCCATCCCGTCGGACCCGACGGGCGGATGGCCCTGTCCGACCACCTGCGTGAGCTGCGCGCCCGGATCCTGAAGATGGCGCTGGTCATCACGGGCTCGTTCGTCCTCGCGCTGTTCTTCTTCGACCCGTTGTTCCAGCTCGTCCTCGACCCTTACCTCGAGGCTCAGAAGTCGCTGCCGGATGGGCGCACCGAAGCCACCACGGCGGGCGCCGCAGGAGGTTTCCTGCTCTACCTGAAGCTGTGCGGGCTCGCAGCTCTGATCGGGTCCAGCCCGCTGTGGCTCTACCAGATCTGGGCGTTCATCCTGCCCGGGCTCCATCGCAACGAGAAGAAGTGGTCCGCGATCTTCGGGGTGATCGCCGGGCCGCTGTTCCTCCTGGGCATCGCGATCGGCTACCTCACCTTGCCCAAGGGCCTCGAGGTGCTGATCGGGTTCACCCCGGCTGACCTCACGAACCTGGTCGAGTTCAACGACTACCTCACGTTCTTCATCCGCACGCTGCTCGCCTTCGGCATCGCGTTCGAGATCCCGGTCTTCGTGGTCATGCTGAACCTGGCGGGGGTCGTGAAGGGGCGGACACTCGGAGCGCACCGGCCGTGGATCGTCATCGGGACGTTCATCTTCGCCGCCGTGATCACGCCGTCCGGTGACCCGTTCACGATGACCTTCATGGCGGTCCCGATGGTGGTCCTGTTCGGGATCTCCGAGATCATCGCCCGGCTCAACGACCGACGCCGGGAGCGGCGCAGCATCAACGCCGGCCTGAGCCCGGACGAGGCCTCGCCACTGTGACCGGACCGGCGTGCAGCGCGGTCGACGCCTTCGACCTACCGGAGTGGCTCGGCACCGACCCGGTGACCTGGTCGGCCGTCGGTCCGCTCGAGCTCGGCATCGTCCCCGGCTCGCTGCGCAGCGACACCAGCGGGGTCGAGCTCGCGTGCGACCTGTTGGCAGGCGATGTCGCCTACCCGGTGGCCGTGGTCGACGAGGCCACTCGGATCCAGATCCACCAGGCGTGGCGGCACGGGCAGGTGCACGTCGTACGACGGGGCGGGCGGCTCACGCTCGGCGCCCCCGGCACCGACTTCACCGCGCCGCGGGTCCTCGACGCGGTCGGCCGGCTCGCCAAGGCCGTCGGCGCGCCGCCCGACCACTTCGCCGTACGACTGCGGGTCGCTCGCGACGGATCCGGCTGGGACCGCGGCGGTTAGCCGCCTGGATAGGTTGGGCCTTGTGACCCGCGAGATCGCCCTCCTCACCAACCCCACCGCGGGCAAGGGGAGCGCCGTACGGGTGCGCGATGCATCGCTGCCGCTGCTCCACGGGGCCGGCTGGCGGGTCCGCACGCTCGAGGGGCGCGATGCCGACGAGGCGTCCGACCTGGCGCGCAAGGCGGTCGCGGACGGCGTCGAGGCCCTGGTGGTGTGCGGGGGTGACGGGCTGGTCCACCTCGCGCTGCAGGTGGTCGCCGGCACGGACGTGCCGCTCGGCATCATTCCGGCCGGCACCGGCAACGACGCTGCGCGCGCGGTCGGCATCCCGCTGCGCGCCCCGGCCGCGGCGGCCCGCCGGCTGCTCGCCTGGGAGCCGCGGAGGATCGACCTCGCACGCTCGGGTGACCGCTGGTTCGCCACCGTGCTCGCGGCCGGGTTCGACGCCGTCGTCAACGAACGGGCGAACCAGATGTCGTGGCCGCGCGGCCAGATGCGCTACAACATCGCCACCGTGGCCGCGCTCCGGACGTTCGAGCCGTTGCACTACGAGCTCGACCTCGACGGCGAGCACGTCCAGCTCGACGCGATGCTTGTCGCGGTCGGCAACGGACCGTCGTTCGGCGGGGGCCTCCGGATCGCGGAGGGCGCATCGCTCGACGACGGGCTCCTGGACGTCGTCGTCATCGGCCCGATCACCAAGCCGGAGCTGATCCGGACCTACCCGAAGCTCTTCAAGGGGACCCACGTGCACCATCCGCAGTTCTCCCGCCGCCGGGTCCGCCGGGTCACGGTGGCGTGTCCGGGCATCGTCGGCTACGCCGACGGCGAGCGGTACGGCGCCCTGCCGCTCACCGTGGAATGCGTCCCGCAGGCGCTCCAGGTGCTCGCGTGACCACCATCTACGAGAAGTTCGCGGCGACCTTCGCCTTCGACCTCGACGACTTCCAGGTGCGGGCCTGCCAGGCACTGGAAGAGGGTCACGGCGTCCTGGTCGCCGCGCCGACCGGTGCCGGCAAGACCGTCGTCGGGGAGTTCGCCGTCGAGCTGGCCGTCGAGACGGGCCGCAAGTGCTTCTACACGACGCCGATCAAGGCGCTGTCGAACCAGAAGTACCACGACCTCGTGGCTCGCTACGGCCCGGAACAGGTCGGCCTGCTGACCGGCGACACCAGCGTCAACGGCGAGGCGCCGGTGGTCGTGATGACCACCGAGGTCCTGCGCAACATGCTCTACGCCGGCTCCCGCACCCTGATCGGGCTCGGCTTCGTGGTCATGGACGAGGTGCACTACCTCGCCGACCGCTCCCGCGGCGCCGCCTGGGAAGAGGTGATCATCCACCTCCCCGAGTCGGTGACCGTGGCGTCGCTGTCGGCCACGGTGTCGAACGCGGAGGAGTTCGGCGAGTGGCTCGAGACCGTGCGCGGGGAGACCCGCACGATCGTCGCCGAGCGGCGACCGGTGCCGCTCTACCAGCACGTCATGGTCGGACGGCGGCTGCTCGACCTGTTCGCGTCGTCCGACGTCGATGCGTCGGCGGGATTCGTGCGCGAGGGCGCGCCGGTCAACGACGAGCTGATGCGGATCGCGAGGGACGACTGGGCCAGCACCCGGCTGATGCGGGACCGCCGGTCCCCGCGCAAGGGCAAGCCAGGCTCCTCGAAGAACCCGCGCAGCGTCGGCAACGGCCGCCGGGTATGGATCCCGGGGCGCGTCGACGTGATCGAGCGGCTCGAGCGCGAGCGGATGCTGCCCGCGATCGTCTTCATCTTCAGCCGCGCCGGGTGCGACGCCGCCGTACAACAGTGCCTCGACGCCAATCTCCGGCTGAACACCCCCGAGGAGCGGGACCAGGCCATCTCCTTCGTCGAGCAGACCGTCGGGATGCTTCCCGGTGCCGACCTCGACGTCCTCGGCTACCACGAGTTCCTCGACGCCGTCAGCCGTGGCGTCGCCGCGCACCACGCCGGGATGCTGCCGGCGTTCAAGGAGTGCGTCGAGGCGCTCTACCTCCAAGGGCTGGTGAAGGTGGTCTTCGCGACGGAGACCCTGGCCCTCGGGATCAACATGCCGGCGCGCACGGTCGTGCTCGAGAAGCTGACCAAGTGGAACGGCGAGACGCATGCCGACATCACGCCGGGGGAGTACACCCAGCTGACGGGTCGCGCCGGACGCCGCGGCCTCGACATCGAGGGCAATGCCGTCGTGCTCTGGCAGCCGGGGATGAACCCCCGCGAGCTGGCGGGTCTGGCGTCCACCCGTACCTACCCGCTGCGCTCGTCGTTCCGGCCGTCGTACAACATGGCGGTCAACCTGGTGCACCAGTACGGCAGGCACCGCTCGCGGGAGCTGCTCGAGCAGTCCTTCGCCCAGTTCCAGGCCGACCGCGCCGTCGTGGGGCTGGCACGGCAGCTGCGCAAGGCCGAGGACGCGCTGGCCGGGTACGCCGAAGCGGCCAAGTGCCACCTCGGAGACTTCCTGGAGTACGCCGACCTGCGCCGCCAGGTCAACGAGCTCGAGAAGGACGCCAGCCGGTCCCGTCGCGCCGAGAAGCGCGAGGACGCTGCCACGTCGCTCGAGCGGCTCAAGCCCGGCGACGTGATCGTGGTGCCCGCCGGGAAGTTCGCCGGGCCGGCGGTCATCGTTGATCCGGGGCTCTCCGAGCACGGTCACCGGCCGTTCGTCGTGACCGCCTCGCGGCAGGCGAAGCGGCTCGCGATCATGGACTTCCCGGTGCCCGTGGAGGCGGTCGGCCGGGTCCGGCTGCCGAAGAAGTTCGACGCGCGCAACCCCCACACCCGCAAGCAGGTCGCCGAGTCGGTCCGCCAGGCCGTCGGGGACCTGCCGCTGTCGGTCACCCGGCCGCGGCTGGAGAAGACCGTGCCCGACCCCGCGGCCGCGGCCGAGATCTCCACGCTGCGCGACCGGATGAAGGCCCACCCGTGCCACTCCTGTCCTGAGCGGGAGGACCACGCGCGCTGGACCGAGCGCTACTTCAAGCTGCAGCGCGACACCGAGACGCTCGCGCGGCGGGTCGAACGTCGTACCAACACCGTCGCGCGGGAGTTCGATCGCGTCTGCGAGGTGCTCGACGCCCTCGGCTACCTCGACGGTGACCGGGTGACCGACCGCGGCCGGGGACTGATGCGGATCTACTCCGACCTCGACCTGGTCGCCGCCGAAGCGCTGCGGGAGGGGATGTGGGACGACCTGTCGCCGGCCCATCTGGCGTCGGTGCTCTCGGTCCTCGTCTACGAGGCCAGGCGGCCCGACGAGTCGGCCCCGCGGCTCCCCGGCGGTCCGGTGACCGCGACGATCGAGGGCATGCAGCGGCTGTGGGGCGAGCTCGAGCGCCTCGAGAAGGACCACAAGCTGGCGTTCCTGCGGGCACCCGACCCCGGCTTCGCGTGGACCGCCTACCGGTGGGCCGAGGGCGACGCGCTCGACGAGGTGCTCACCCGGGCCGACCTCACCGCTGGTGACTTCGTGCGGCAGATGAAGCAGCTCGTCGACTTCGCCGGCCAGGTCGCCGACGCGGCCGGCGACTCCCCGGTCCGCAAGACGGCGCGGGCGGCGATCGGGCTGCTCCGGCGAGGCATCGTCTCGACGGACTGAGCTCCCGCGGCGGTCGCACGAGTCGTTCGGCTGCGGGCCCGCCCGGCCCGTGCCACCATCGGGGCCATGCGCCTGGGTGCGATGGTCCTGCAGACTCGTCCCTGGCAGCAGCTCAGCGCGGGCTTCCGCGACATCGAGCAGGTCGGCTACGACGTCGCCTACGTGGCGGACCACCTGACCCACGCCTCGATGCCGGGCCAATGGCTCGGTGACGGCTTCACCACCCTGGCAGCGGCGGCAGTCATCACCAGCCGTCTCGAGCTGGGCACGTTGGTCGCGTCGTCGGCGTACCGGACACCGGTGACCCTGGCGCGCGCGGCGGCCACGGTGGCCGACATCTCCGGGGGGCGGCTGGTGCTCGGCCTGGGAGCCGGCTCCGCAGCGTGCGCCGCTGCCGACCGCGCGGCCCATCCGTCGCTCCGAGAGATGACGCAGCGCTTCGGGGAGCTGGTGGAAGGCTTGCGCGAGGTGTGGCGAGGTGCCGCCGACTGGCGCGGCGAGGCGTTGGCGTTCGCAGGAGTCGAGACCCTTCCGCTGCCCCCTGGCACTGCTCCTCCCCACCTCCTGCTGGCGGCCCATGGCCCTCGGGGCCTCGATCTCGTCGCCCGGTCCGGTGACGGCTGGAGCTGCTTCGGGGGACCGGGAGTCGCGGACCTCTCCACTCCTGACTTCTGGACGCGGGTGAGCGACCAGAGCGCTGCCCTCACGGCTGCCTGTGAGTGCCGACAGCGCGATCCCGCGTCCCTGCGGCGGTCCCTCCTGCTCGGCTTCGGGAAGCTCCGGCCGGCCGAGAGCGTCGACCAGTTCCTCGACGCCGTCGCGCGGGCCGATGAGGCCGGGTTCGACGAGGTCGTCGTCTACTGGCCCGACGGCGAGCCCGGGGACCGGTTCTGGTCCGACCCCGAGGTCCACGCCGAGGCGCTGTCCCGCCTCGCGAAGAACTGAGTCCCCACCCGCCGATGAGTCCGCGCCCCCAGCGCGGTCAACGTCACCACACCAACGCGGAGGAGGCCCCGATGACGACCACGACCACCCACACGCTCGACGTACCCGGCGCAGTGCTGACGTACGACGTGCACGAGCCCGATGAGGCGGGGCCGCACCGGCCCGTCATGGTCTTCGGGTCACCGATGGGGGCGTCCGGGTTCTCCCAGCTCGTGCCACTCCTCGACGACCGCGTCGTGATCACCTACGACCCGCGGATGGCAGAGCGGAGCCGGCTCGAGGAGGGCGGCGAGGTCAGCTTCGAGATCCACGGCGACGACGTGCACCGCGTGGTGGAGGCGACCGGGCTCGGCCCGGTGGACGTGCTCGCGTCCAGCGGGGGAGCGGTGGCGGCGCTGCCGTGGCTGCTGTCGCACCCTGGCGACGTCGCGACCGTGGTGCTGCACGAGCCGCCTCTTACGGCGCTGCTCGAGGACGCCGACGTGCTGGAGCGTGTCTACAAGGACATCGTCGAGACCTACCAGCGGAGTGGCCAGGGGCCCGCGATGGCGAAGTTCATCCAGCTCGTCATGCACGCCGGCGTGCTCACCGAGGACTACCTGGACCAGCCAGCGCCCGACCCTGCCCAGTTCGGGTTCTCCGCCGAGGACGACGGCAGCCGTGACGACCCCCTGCTGGGCTACAACATGGCGATCCCGCCGTACCACCCCGACAGCGGGGCCCTCCGCGCCTCGGGTGTGCGGATCGTGCCGGCAGTCGGAGCGGCGAGCGGGACCGAGGTCCCGCGGCGCGGCGCCGAGGCCCTCGCCGCGCTGGTCGGCGTCGAGGTGATCGAGTTCCCCGGTGACCACGGCGGCTTCGTCGCCAGCGAGTGGTCCCCGAACAACGACCCGGAGGCGTTCGCGACGACCCTGCGCGAGGTGCTGGATCAGCCGGTGACCTGAAGGTGGGTGTCGGCCCCCGTCACTTCCAGGGCTGCTGGGTGAGCGGCCAGCCGTTCCTCCGCGCGCAGGAGGGCGGCCAGGTCGCGACCGCGGGGGGACAGCGCCACCACGACGCGCCGCCTGTCGGCGGGATCGACATGACGTACGACGAGGCCGAGCTCGACGAGCTTGTCCATGTGCCGGGTCAGTGTGGCCGCGGGGACGACCGCGGCGGCGGCGACCGAGCTCATGCCGATGCCGGGATGATCATCGACCACGGCCACGATCCGCCAGTGCTCCATCGACAGCCCGTGCTCGACCAGAACAGGGAGCAGGCGGCCTCGGATCGCTGCCTCCGCCTGCCGCAGTCGGACAGCGAGACTTGTCGGCGCGTCGCCGTTCACGTCCCTATCCTAGGTTCACGCCCGAGAAGTCTGGGTGAACCGCACCTCGCACCGTCGCCAGGGGCTGCCGCCCACCAGCGCTCGGAGGTCCATTGCCCGACTCTCAGCTCTCGATCGCCTTCGTGGTGCCGCTCCAGGGCCCGACAGGGATCTACGGTCCGTCGTGCCTGGCGTGCGGTGAGCTTGCCGTCGAGCAGCTCAATGCGACGGCGGGCATCGCGGGGCGCCAGGTCGAGCTCGTCGTCGTCGACGGGGGACGTGAGCCGGCGATCGTCGCAGATGACGTGGGCGCACTCGTCGACCGGGGTCGGGTCCAGGCCGTCGCGGGATGGCACATCTCGGCCGTTCGCCAGGCGATCACCCGGCGGGTAGGCGGCCGGGTCGTCTACGCGTTCGCTGCCATGCACGAGGGTGGCGACGAGACGCCCGGTGTGTTCATGCTCGGCGAACGCCCTATCAACCAGCTCCTCCCCGCGGCGCACTGGATGCGGGAGGAGCTGTCGATCGGTCGTTGGGCGATCGTCGGGAACGACTACGTCTTTCCTCGGGTGACCGGTGCGACGGCGCGTCTCGCGCTGCAGGACACTCCGTCGGAGGTCGTCAGTGAGACCTACGTGCCGCTCGGCACCACGAGCTTCCACCAGGTCATCACCCACCTGTCGCGAGAGCCGGTCGACGGCGTGATCATGCTCCTGATGGGTCAGGACGCGGTCCACTTCAACCGGCAGTTCGCTCGCTCCGGCCTCAGCGCGGCCATGCCGCGGCTCAGCCCGGCGATCGAGGAGAACACGTTGCTCGCGGGAGGTGCGGCCGCCAACGAGGGCATCTACGCGGCCGCGGCGTACTTCGACGCCCTCGGCACCGCGGAGAGCGCTGAGCTCGCCCAGGCCTACTACGCGCGGTGGGGCCGTTGGGCCCCGACGCTCAACGCGGTCGGCGAGTCCTGCTACGAGGCGCTGTACTTCCTTGCCCGGGTCGGCGAGGTCTGCGGGTCGATCGACGTCGGTGCCGTGCGGCGGATGCGGGACGGGCACTTCTACTCCAGTCCTCGTGGGCTGATGCGGCTCGACGGCAACCTGATCGACCAGGACGTGTATGTCGCCGCGGCGGACGGACTCGAGTTCCGCGTCGAGCAGCAGATCGCGCGCGCCCATTGAACGGACCTCAGCTGATTGCTCGCAGGGCGTCCACCCAGGCGTCGGGCAGGGCAGTCTCGTGCGCCTGGATGCCGAGCCGGCGCCACAGGTGCCCGCCGGCATCGAGGTCGTAGCGCTCGGTCGCCGTCGGGTCGGGAGCGAGCTGCCTGCCGAGCAGGAGCACCGAGCTGAGGACACGGTGTCCACCGAGGAGCCCGGGCGCGGTGGCTGCATCGAGCGGCAGCTCCTCGACCAGCACCGGGCTGCGCTCGACCGCGACGGTGGTGCGTTGATGCAACCGGCCGGGTTGCTCGCCGTACCGGCCCAGGACGACGGTCTCCCGCATCGCGACCCAGGCCCCGGCGGCCAGCTCGAGGTCGAGGCGACGACTGACGCCGGCCCCGGCTGCGACCACGAACGGTTCGCCGGCCCAGGTCAGGACCGCCTCGCGGCCGAGCCGCACCCGCACGTCCCAGCGGGCCTGGCCGCCGCGCATGTCGAACGCCACCGTGCCGCCCGGCTCCACGAGATCGAGCCGGGCCCCGGCGTCGACGGTGATGTCGACCTCGATCGCGTCCCCGGCGAGAAGGAGCGCACCCTCGGGCACCAGGCTGACCCGGGCGGCCCGGGAATCGTGGTGCAGGACCATCGGTCGCACGAGAGCGGCGGAGGGGTCGGAGCCGGTCATGACGGTCCGAACCCGGCAGCGGCCGCCGGCTGGATCCGAGCTGACGCGGACGCGGGTCCGGCCGACCCGCTCAGTGTTCGTGAGCATGGCTGTGTCGCGCCATCGGTCCCGGATCGCGGGGTATCAGCGCGCCCGCGCGGTGCGAGGCCAGGATCTCGCTGAGCCAGGTGACGAGCTCGTTGACGCTCGCCCGATCGGTGCGGGACAGACCGAGAACCGGGCGGGCCCCTCGCACGGCCCTCGCGTCGGCGATCATCTGGGGCACGTCGACCCCGACGTACGGCGCCAGGTCGGTCTTGTTGACGACGAGGAGGTCGGCGCGCTCGATCCCCGGTCCGCCCTTGCGAGCGACGTCGCCCCCGCCGGCGACGTCGAGCACGAAGATCTGTGCGTCGACGAGAGCGGGAGAGAAGGTGGCGGTCAGGTTGTCGCCACCCGATTCGACCAGGACGACGTCGAGGTCGCCGTACTCTTCCTCGAGCTCCTCGACCGCGAGCAGATTGGCGCTGATGTCATCGCGGATGGCGGTGTGGGGGCAGGCGCCGGTCTCGACCGCCCGGATCCGTTCGGCATCGAGCACACCGGCCGAACGGAGGAACCGTGCGTCCTCGTCGGTGTAGATGTCGTTGGTGATGACGGCCAGCTCGAGCGTTGCCGCGAGCTCGCGGCAGAGCAGCGCGATGAGCGAGCTCTTCCCGGTGCCGACCGGACCGCAGACACCGAGGCGCAGAGCACGGTCGGCATGTCCACGGTCGTGGCTGTCCTCGTCGTAGGGTGCGTGCTCAGGCACGGAAGAGCCTCCTGCTCGTGATGGAGTGGGCCTGCGCCCACACCTCGATCTGCGGGCATCCGACCGATGGGATCTGGTCCGGTGTGGTGAGGTCGGCGACCTGTGTGGCCAGAGCGGTGACCTCCGGCAGCGCGGCCGCGACCCACCCGGTCGCGACGGCCGGGTCCATCGGCGCGAGCTTGAGCACCGCTGCGCACACGGTCTGCACATCGTCGTACCCGACCAGGCGCGCGAGTGAGCCGGCGGGAAGGCCGAGGTGACCGGCAACGACGCCGAGAACGGTCGCCCGGGAGGGTGCGGCGAGGTCGCGGAGTGGCGTCAGTCCTTCCGGCCACAGCGCGCCGGCGAGACGCCGCAGTGCCCGTCCCTGGCTCCGGGACGCCTGCCGAAGGGCGCTGCTCGGAGTACGGGCTGCCCACGCCACGTCGACCTCGGCGAGCTTGCCACCGGGCCCGGCTCGATGGCGTGCGACAACGGCAGTCCCGGCCTCGACCAGCGTGACGCTGCGGAGCCGGGTGCGGAGGTACGCCGGGACGTCGTGCGTGGTCAATCCGTGAGCGAGCGCGGCCTCGACGGTGCCGGACTGCGTGTGCCCGGCCGCCGGAAGCCGGGCGTCAGCGAGGAGCATCATCACCAGTTCGTGGTGCATCAGAACATCGCGTACAGCTGGGTGAGGGGCAGCGACTCGACCGGCGCCGGCGTGACCCGCTCCCCGTCGATGTCGATCTCGAACGTCTCCGGATCGATGTCGATGCGGGGGAGGGCGGCGTTGTTGATCATCTCTGCCTTGGTGACGGCTCGGGTTGGCGTGACGCTGCCGAGGCGGCGGCGCAGCCCGAGCCGGTCCGCCAGTCCGTCGTCGAGCGCGGCCGGTGCGACGAAGCTGACCGAGTACGCGCTCGCATCGGCCATCAGGGTCGGCCGCATGAGCACGGGCTGCGGGGTGGGGATGGAGGCGTTGGGATCGCCCAGCGCACCCCAGACGAGAGCCCCGCCCTTCATGACCACTGACGGCCGGATGCCGAAGAAGCGGGGATCCCACAGGACCAGGTCGGCGAGCTTGCCGACCTCGATGGAGCCGACCTCGTGCCCGATCCCGTGCGCGATCGCCGGATTGATCGTGTACTTGGCGATGTAGCGCCTGGCCCGCAGGTTGTCGGCGGGGCCGCCTCCCAGGTCGGCATGGTCGCCGTACCGCGCCTTCATCACGTGCGCAACCTGCCACGTGCGGCAGACGACCTCGCCGATGCGCCCCATCGCCTGGGCGTCCGACGACGTGATCGACAGCGCTCCTCTGTCGTGCAGGACATCCTCGGCTGCGATGGTGGTCGCACGGATCCGGGACTCGGCGAAGGCTAGGTCCTCAGGCACCTGGGGGTTGAGGTGGTGGCAGACCATCAACATGTCGAGGTGCTCGGCCACCGTGTTCACCGTGTGCGGCAACGTCGGGTTGGTGGAACCGGGGATCACGTGGGGGAGCGAGGCGACGGTCAGGATGTCCGGTGCGTGCCCGCCACCGGCCCCCTCGGCGTGGAAGGCGTGAATGGAGCGGCCGGCGATCGCCCCGATCGTCGACTCGACGTACCCGGCCTCGTTGAGGCTGTCCGAGTGCAGTGCCACCTGCAACCCGAACTCCTCCGCGGCGCGTAGTGCCGCGTCGATCGCAGCCGGAGTGGAGCCCCAGTCCTCGTGGACCTTGTACGCCGCCGCGCCGGCGAGCGCCTGCTCGGCGAGGCCGGGGGCGCTCACCGTGTTGCCTTTGCCCATCAACAGCACGTTGACCGGGAGGTCGTCAAGCGCGCGATGGACCGCCGCGAGGTGCCACGGTCCGGGCGTGACGGTCGTGGCCTTCGAGCCCTCGGAGGGCCCGGTGCCGCCGCCGCCGATCGTGGTGATGCCGGTGGCCAGGGCCTCGTGGACCTGCGAGCGCGACAGCAGGTGGACGTGGACGTCGACGGCGCCGGCCGTGAGGATCTTGCCCTCGCCCGACACGACGTCGGTGCCGGGGCCGATCACGAGGGCGGGATGCACGCCGTCAGCGATGTCGGGGTTGCCCGAGCGGCCGAGGCCGACGATCCGTCCGTCCTTGATCCCGACATCGGCGCGCACCACGCCCCAGTGGTCGAGGACGACCGCGTTGGTGATCACGGTGTCGAGCGCCCCGTCGGCGGACGTCACCGTAGACTGCGCCATCGACTCGCGGATCGACTTGCCGCCGCCGAAGACAGCTTCTTCGCCCCCGGTCGTGCGATCCTCGGTGACCTCGATCCAGAGGTCCGTGTCGCCGAGTCGGAGCTGGTCGCCGACGGTGGGCCCGTAGAGGGCGGCGTACGACGCCCGGCTGATCTCAGCCATGCTGACCTGCCGGCTTGACCTGGATGCCGGGGACCAGTCGGCGCCCGCGCATCGCGACCAGGTCGACCTCCTGCGAAGCGCCCGGTTCGAACCGCCGCGAGGTGCCCGACGGGATGTCCAGGCGGAACCCGGCGGCCGCCGCACGGTCGAAAGCCAGTGCGGCGTTGACGTCGGGGAGGTGTATGTGGGAGCCGATCTGGACCGGCCTGTCGCCAGTGTTGGTGATCACGAGCCGGAGCCTCTCGTCTCCGGTGCGGTCGGCGTTGAGCACGATCGTGCCCTCGGCCACCCGGATCGCGCCGGGTCCGGATGTTGTGAGTGCCACGGTGTCTCCTTAGACGATGGGGTGGTGAAGGGTGACGAGCTTGCGGCCGTCGGGGAACGTCGCCTCCACCTGGACGTCGGACAGCATCTCGGCGACGCCTCCCATCACCTCGTCGCGCGCGAGCACCTCTCTGCCGCGCGACATCAGGTCGACGACCGACGCTCCGGCCCGGGCCTCCTCGATGACCCAGCAGCTGAGGAGCGCAACGGTCTCGGGGTAGTTGAGCGGGATGCCTCGGGCGCGCCGGTCACGGGCGACCATCCCGGCCACGGCGAGCAGCAGCTTTTCGGTGTCCGCAGGGGTGAGGTGCATGGCGTCAGACTGCCATCGCCGCGCGAACGGCGTCGATCGCGGCGGGCCCGCCCTCGCCACGAGATGTGACCCGACCTGACTCGAGCACGTAGTAGCTGCCGGTGGCCCTCAGCGCGAACCCGACGTGCTGCTCGACGAGCAGCACAGAGAGGTCGCCCCGATCGGTGAGGCCGGAGATCACCCCCTCGATCTCGGTCACCACGTTCGGCTGGATTCCCTCGGTGGGCTCGTCCAGGATGAGCATCCGCGGACGCGTCAGCAGCGTGCGCGCGATGGCGAGCTGCTGGCGCTGGCCGCCGGACAGCAGTCCCGCACGCCGACTGAGCAGTCCCCGCAGCGCGGGGAACGTGTCGAGCACCTCGTCGATCGCGGACCGGGCAGTGGTGATGAGCTGGAGATTCTCCAGCGTCGTCATGTGCGCGAAGGACTGCTGTCCCTGCGGCACGTAGCCCAGCCCGCGCTTGACCCGGGCGCTCGGTCGGAGAGGCGTCACGTCCTGGCCGTCCAGGAGGACGCTGCCCGTCCTGACCGGGACCAGCCCGACGGCGACCCGGAGCAGGGTGGTCTTGCCGGCTCCGTTGTGGCCCATGACTGCGACCGCGCCGCCGACCGGCACCTCGATGCTGACGTCGTCGAGGACCATCGTCCGGCCATAGCCGGCGGTCACTCCTCGCAGCTCAAGCATGGGACGTTCCCTCCACTGTCCGACCGAGGTAGACCTCCTGCACCTCGGGGCTGGCCTGGATCTCGGTGACCGACCCTTCCATCAGCACCTTGCCGGCGTGCATCACGGTGACGACGTCAGCGAACTCCCTGACGAAGTCCATGTCGTGCTCGATGACCACGATGGTGCGCTCCTCCCCGATCCGCTGGAGCAGCGCACCGGTCTCTTCCCGCTCTTCCGCACTCATGCCGGCGACGGGCTCGTCGAGCAGCATCACTCTCGCGTCCTGGACGAGCAGCATCCCGATCTCGAGCCACTGCTTCTGACCGTGGGCGAGCACTCCCGCCGGACGATCCCTGAGGTCTGCCAGGCCGACCGTCTCCAGAGCCTCGGCGACGTAGGACGGCACGCCGCGGCGTGCCCGGAGCAGTGCGAACGGCGACCGGTGCACGCCGCCGGCGATGTCGAGGTTCTGAAGGACACTGAGCTCCTCGAAGACGGTCGCCGTCTGGAACGTCCGCCCGACACCGGCCCGGACGATCTTGTGCGACCTCATGCTCAGCAGGTCCTGGTTGCGGTAGCGGGCGAGCCCGGTTGCTGGGACCAACCCGGTGGCGGCGTCGACCAGCGTGGTCTTGCCGGCGCCATTGGGCCCGATCAAGAAGTGCACCCGGCCCTGCAGCAGCGTCAGGTCGACGCCATCGACGGCTTTGAAGCCGTCGAAGTCGACGGTCAGGCCCCGGATCTCCAGGTAGTCCTGCCCCAGGTCGTCGGGGCTCGGGTGGTCGATCTTCACGGGGTCGCCTCCTTCGGTCGCACCACGAGCCGTGCGGCCCTGCCCACTGCAGACGCCAGACCCGCAGGGAAGAGGAGGATCACGGCGATGAACAGCGCCCCGAGGAAGTAGGTCCACTGGTCGGGGAACGACTCGGAAAGCGTGGAGCGGCCGTAGCCGACGGCAAGTGCGCCGAGCGCCGGGCCGAGGAGCAGCGCCCGCCCGCCGAGTGCGACGCCCGCGATCAGGAAGATCGACGCCGTTGCGTCCACGTCGGACGGCGAGATGATGCCGGCGATCGGCGCGAACATGGCGCCGCCGATGCTCGCCATGACTGCAGCGACCACGAACGCGGCGAGCTTGACGTTCGCGGGATCGTGCCCCAGGAAGCGGACGCGTTCCTCGGCGTCACGGGTGGCGATCAACAACTCGCCGAACCGGCTCCGGTAGAGCTGCCACACCAGGACGAGACACCCGATCAGCAGGCCCGCGGCGATCGAGTAGACCATCTTCTTGTTGACCGGGTCGTAGAGGTTGTAGCCGAAGAAGAAGGTGAACTGGTTGAGGCCGTTGAACCCACCGGTCTCCTGGATCGTCGCGATCAGGAGAGTCGCGAACACGACCGCGAGTGCCTGGGTGAGGATCGCGAAGTAGGCGCCCTTGACGCGTCGCTTGAAGATTGCGTAGCCGAGGATCGCTGCGGCGACGGCAGGTAGGGCGATGATCGCGAACAGAGTGAACGCACCGCTGCGGAACGGCTCCCACCAGCCCGGCATCGTGCCGTCGCCGTACAGCAGCATGAAGTCCGGGATCCCCTCCGGTCCGGCCGCCTCGAGCTTCAGGTGCATGGCCATCGCGTAGCCGCCGATCCCGAAGAACACGCCCTGGCCCATCACGAGCATGCCGCCGCGTCCCCAGGCCAGACCGATCCCCACGGCGGCGATCGCCCAGCAGCAGTACTTGCCCAGGTTGTTGAGGCGAAACGGGCTGAGCACCGCGGGCGCGACGACCAGCAGCAGAACGGCGAGCACCGCGATGGCGACCAGCGGACCGAACGTGCGCACCAGCGACTTCATGCCAGCCCCCTGCTGCGGACGACGAACAGACCCTGTGGACGGAGCTGGAGGAAAACGACGACCAGCGCGAACGTCGCGACCTGCGCCATGCTCGCGCTGGTCCAGTCGGCGAAGAACGAGGTCGCGATCCCGACGGCGAACGCCGCGATCACGGTGCCCTTCAACTGGCCCAGACCACCGGCGACGACCACGAGGAAGGCGGAGATGATGTAGGTGGTTCCGAGCCGTGGATTGGTTCCGGAGATGAGGGACACCGCGACGCCCCCGATCCCGGCGAGGCCCGACCCGATGAAGAAGGTGATCCGGTCGACTGCCCTGGTCCGGATGCCGACGGTCTCGGCGAGGTCCCGGTTCTGCACGGTCGCGCGGATCTGGCGCCCGAAGGCGGAGTACTTCAGGAGCGCGGCGAGGGCGATGAGTGCCATCACCGCGAGCACGATGGTGAACATCTGCCGGTACGGCCAGTGGTACCCGAAGACGTCGATGTTGCCGTCGAGCCAGGTCGGGGTGCGCACCGGGTCGCCCTGGGCCCCGAAGATGTCCTTGGCGAGCTGTTGGAGGACCAGGCCAACGCCGACGGTGACCAGCAGGGTGTCGAGCGGACGGCGATACATCCAGGTGATCACCGTGACCTCGAGCAGCAGTCCGAGGAGGCCGGCCACCACGAATGCTGCGGGGAGGGCCACCACGATCGAGATGTCGGCGTTGGTGACGATCTGCTGGGTGACGAACGCGGTGTAGGCGCCGGCCATGAGGAACTCGCCGTGGGCCATGTTGATGACGCCCATCTGGCCGAACGTGAGTGCGAGGCCGAGGGCAGCGATGAGGAGCAAGGCGCCCGTCGCGGTTCCGGCGAGCAGCGGGGTCGTGAAGGAGTCCAACGGAGGTCTCTCCTGAAGCGCTGGTACCGGGGTCCCGCGCCGTTGCCGGCGCGGGACCTCGGGGAAGAGCGGACGATGGTCGTCAGGCCGACGTCACTCCGCGGTCGGGTCCCACCAGTCGTAGCCCTCGAGGAACGGGTCGGGCTCGATCGGCTCCTCGGACGACCACACGATGTCGAACTGGTTGTCTGCGTTGATCTGGCCGATCAGTCCTGTCTTCGCGATGTGGTGGTTGTCCCCGTCGATCGTGACCGTGCCCTCGGGGGCATCGAAGGAGACACCGTCTGCCGACTCGTTGATGTCGTCGACATCGAACGAGTCGGCAGCCTCCACCAGGTTCTTGTAGAGGTAGAGGGAGGTGTAGGCCGCCTCCATGGGGTCGGAGGTGGGCCGGTCGGAGCCGAACCGGTCCTGGAACGCCCTGATGAAGACGTCGTTCGCCGGGCTCTGCACCGACTGGAAGTAGTTCCAGGCCGCGTACTGACCGGTGACGTCCTTGCCCATCGCCGGCGCTTCCTCCTCGGCGATGGAGACGGAGATGATCGGGGAGGTCTCCGGGCTGAGGCCCTGCTCGTAGTACGCCTTGATGAAGCCGACGTTCGACGACCCGTTGATGGTGTTGAAGACGAAGTCCGGCTCGGCGTCGACGATCTTGGCGACCTGGGTGGTCCAGTCATCGTCGTCCAGCGGCACGTACTCCTCGCCGACGATCTCGATTCCGAGTTCGGCGGCGTACTGCTTGATGATCTTGTTGGCCGTGCGCGGGAACACGTAGTCCGACCCCGCCAGGAAGAGCGTCTCGACGCCCTCGGAGGCGAGGAAGTCCATCGCCGGGATGATCTGCTGGTTCGTCGTGGCGCCGGTGTAGTAGATGTTCTCCGACGCCTCGAGGCCTTCGTACTGGACCGGGTAGAAGAGGAGCCCGTTGTTGGCCTCGACCACCGGGAGCATCGCCTTGCGGGAGGCAGAGGTCCAGCCCCCGAATACCGCGGCGACGCAATCACTCGTGAGCAGCTTGTCGATCTTCTCCGCGAAGACCGCGGGGTCGCTGGCGCCGTCCTCCTCGACGAACTCGATCTCCTTGCCGAGGATGCCGCCGTCGGCGTTGATCTCCTCCGCGGCGAGGGTCAGCGAGTCGCGCACGGTCTGCTCGCTGATCGCCATTGCGCCGGAGGTGGAGTTGAGGAACCCGAGCTTGATGGAGTCGCCGGAGGTGTCGACGCAGCTCTCGGCTGCCGATCCGTCTCCGTCTTTGTTGCCACATGCGGACAGGCTGAGCGTCGCCGTCAGGGCGACGACGGTGCCGATCACATGGCGGGTCGGTGGTGAGAACACGACTGGGCAGCCCTCTCGATCGTCCGCACGGCGAAGGGCCGCCGTGCGCGTTGCTGGGACACGGCGGTGTGCCCCCGGTTGACGAGGAACGTAAGGAGGACGCGTTTCGAACTATTACCAAATGGAATTAAATTGGTGTTACGACGCTTCGCAGGGGTGTGATCACCCGGCGAGGATCCCCGTGAGGCGCTCGACCGAGGTCGTCAGGCCCCATCGCTCGGTCAGGACCGCCAGCGCGTCGGGATCGGCAGGCGCAGCCGGGAGGGCGAGCGCGTCGCCGCGGGGCAGGTCGATGTCGCGGGCGACGGCGACGACGGTCGGCGCCACGGCTAGGTAGTCCGCGGCGTCCTTGATCTTGAGCCGAGGGCCGGGCGCGAGGTCGCTGTCCGGGTCGGCCGCGGCGGCGACGATCCCGTCGATGTCGCCGAACCGCTCGAGGAGGGTCGCCGCGGTCTTCTCGCCGACCCCCTTGACGCCTGGCAGGCCGTCGGACGCGTCCCCGCGCAGCGTGGCGAAGTCGGCGTACTGGCGGGCGCTGACGCCGTACTTCTGCTCGACCCAGCTCTCGGTGACCTGCTCGTGCTTCCCGACGCCCTTGCCGATGTAGAGGATGCGCACCCCGGCGTCGTCGTCGACGAGCTGGAAGAGGTCACGGTCCCCGGTGACGACGTCGACCGGCTGCCCGGCGCCGGTGGCGAGGGTCCCGATGACGTCGTCGGCCTCGTAGCCCGCCGCGCCCACGACCGCGATCCCGAACGCCTCGAGGACCTCGCGGATGATCGGCACCTGCACCTCCAGGGGGTCCGGCACCTCCTCGATGTCGGGCGCCCCGGCGACCGGTACGACGACCCGGTGCGCCTTGTACGACGGCAGCAGGTCGACCCGCCAGGCCGGGCGCCAGTCCTCGTCCCAGCAGCATGCGAGGTGGGTCGGGCGGTACTGCTCGACGAGGTAGGCCAGGTAGCCGACCATGCCGCGCACCGCGTTCACGTTGGTGCCGTCGGGAGCCAGGATCTCGGGGGATCCGAAGAAGGCCCGGAAGTACATCGAGGCGGTGTCGAGGAGCATCAGGCGCCCGGGACCAGGAGAGGTGTCCATCGCGACGATCGTAGGGCCACCCTGTTCACGGATGCCCTAAAGTGGCGATCGTGAGCCAAAGCAGCAGTTCCTCCGCCGTCGAGGCCATCGATCGCCAGATCCTCGAACTGCTGGCCAAGGACGGCCGGATGTCCTACACCGACCTCGGCAAGGCGACCGGGCTCTCCACCTCGGCCGTGCACCAACGGGTGAAGCGGCTCGAGCAGCGTCGCCTGATCCTCGGCTACGGCGCGACGGTCAACCACGCCGAGATCGGCCTGCCGCTCACCGCGTTCATCTCGATCCGACCGATCGACCCCTCGCAGCCCGACGACTGCCCGGACCGGCTCGAGCACCTGCCGGAGATCGAGTCCTGCTGGTCCGTGGCCGGCGACGAGTCCTACATCCTCAAGGTCCGCTCGCACGCGCCGGCCGAGATCGAGGAGCTCCTCGCCCGGATCCGCTCCGCCGCGAACGTGTCGACCCGTACGACGATCGTCCTGTCGACGTACTACGAGAACCGGCCGGTCACCGGCTGAAGGTATGCGGTGCCTCAGTGAGCTTGGAGCGCCGCCGTACGGCGTGACGCCTCGGCGACCTCCGCCGCTCGCAGCGCCGACTCGTCGAGGTTGGCGTGGCTCGCCCACCACGCCTGGCCGCTGACCGGGAGCGTGTGGATCGGGTCGTAGTACTCGTAGGTCCGCTGGAGCGCCTCGGGGTCACCGGCCTCGATCGAGGTCAGGTAGTTCTTCGTCCAGTGGCTGATGCCGCGCTCGACGTCGTAGTCGGCGATCTGGTGGACCCAGCGCTTGCCGACGTACGGCACGTCGCACACGATCCGCGGGGTCGCGAAGCCGGGCAGGTAGCCCATGATCTGGTGCTGCAGGTGCTGGGCCTGCCCGACCGAGATCCGCCAGTGCTCGCTGTAGGGGATCAGGTCGCACATGTAGAAGTAGTACGGCATGATCCGTGCGCCGTCGAGGAGCGCGAAGCACAGGTCGAGGAGCGCGTGGGGGTCGGCGTTGACCCCGTTGAGGATGACGCCCTGGTTGCGGACGTCGCGCACCCCGGCATCGAGCAGCACCGCCGACGCGTCGGCCACCGCGGGCGTGATCGACTGCGCGTGGTTGGCGTGCGTGTGGATCGCGAGCGAGACCCCACGGCTTCGCGCCGTCGCGGCGACCCGGCCGACGCCCTCGACGACCTCGGGCTGCGCCCAGTGCTGCGGCAGGCCGATCAGGGCCTTGGTCGCGAGCCGGATGTCCCGGATGTTCTCGATCTGGAGAAGGGAGTCCAGGAACGCCTCGAGGCGAGGCCACGGCATGTTGGCGACGTCCCCACCCGACACGACGACGTCGCGCACCGAGGGCGTACGACGCAGGTAGTCGAGCATGTCGGCGAGCCGGTCGTTCGGCTTGGCCACGAACTTGAGCTTCTCGACCGTGGGGGTCGAGTTGCCGACCAGGTCCATCCGGGTGCAGTGGCCGCAGTACTGCGGGCAGGTCGGCAGCAGCTCCGCGAGCACCTTGGTGGGGTAGCGGTGGGTGAGACCCTCGGCGACCCACATGTCGTGCTCGTGGAGCGAGTCGCGGGTGGCGTGCGGGTGCGACGGCCAGTCGGTGCGCCGGTCGGAGAAGACGGGCAGCATGTAGTGGCGGATCGGGTCGGCGTAGAACGCGTCGGTGAGTGATCCGGGGCCGGAGGGCTGGACGTGCGGGACCATCGTGTTCATCATCTGCGGCGGCACCAGCATCGACATGGTCGCGCGCTCGGCCTGGTCCCGCTCGAGATCGGCGTAGAAGCGCTCGTCCACCAGGTCGCCGAGCAGGTCGCGGAGCTGCTTGAGGTTCTTGACGCAGTGCGCGCGCTGCCACTGGACCGATGCCCAGTCGTCGGCGGTGACGTCACGCCAGCCCGGGAAGCGCGTCCAGTCGGGTTCGGTCAGCTCGACCCGGCGGTAGGGGTAGGGCTGACCGGCAGGCTCGCGGATGCCGGCAGCGATCGAGGTGTCGATGCTCATATGTGCCAGAATACGTGAAGATCGTCCGGTCGCAACATCGCCACACCGGAGGATTTGCGGCCTAGAGACGAAGGAGAGGCAGTGTCGACGGTAAGACAGCGGAGTGACGCGACCGGTCTGCATCGGGTGCTGGACGAGGCGACGGTGCTGCCGCAGGCCGCGCGCCGGCTCGACACCCGGCCCGAGCTCTGGCCGGACGAGGTGCGGATCCGTGTCGAGCGACTCAACCTCGATGCCGCGTCCTTCCGTCAGCTCGAAGAGGAACACAACCGCGACGGGGATGCGGTGCGGAGCGCCGTACTCGCGATCGTGGCCGAGCGAGGCAAGATGCAGAACCCGGTCACCGGATCGGGCGGGATGCTCATCGGCACCGTCGAGGAGGTCGGCCCGGAGTCGCCCCTCGGCCTGGAGGTCGGTCAGCGGGTCGCCACCCTGGTGTCGCTCACGCTCACCCCGTTGGTGATCACCGATGGCCTGGCCGCGTGGGACGGCCGCTCGGAGCAGGTGCCCTGCGAGGGCTACGCGGTCCTCTTCGGCCGCTCGATCGCGGCCGTGCTGCCCGACGACCTGCCGACCGGCCTCAGCCTGGCCGTGATGGACGTCTGTGGCGCGCCGGCGCTGACCGCCCGCGTCGTCCAGCAGTACGTCGACCGCGTCTCGACGGGCTCGACGGCCACGCCGCCCGTGGTCGCTGTGATCGGCGGCGGCGGCAAGTCGGGCTCGCTGTCGTTGGCTGCCGCCCATGCGGCAGGCGCGAGCCGTCTCATCGGCATCGTCCCGACCGACCGCGAGGCGGCCGTGCTGGAGTCCGTCGGCCTGGCTGACCAGGTCGTGGTCACCGATGCCCGCGACCCGATCGCGCTCCGCGACTCTGTCGCGGCGGCCGGGGGGCCGGCCGACATCACGGTGGTCTGCGTCGACGTACCCGGCTGTGAGGGCGGTGCCGTGCTCGCGACCGCCGACGGCGGGACCGTCATCTTCTTCTCCATGGCGACCTCGTTCTCCGCCGCCGCCCTCGGCGCCGAGGGTGTTGCCGCGGATGTCACCATGCTCGTCGGCAACGGCTACGTGCCGGGGCACGCGGACTTCGCGCTCGACCTGCTCCGGAGCAACGCCGGAGTCCGGCGGCTGTTCGAGGACCGGCTGTCGTGACCGGGAAGCTCGATCTCGACCCGGTCACCGTCCGGAAGGCACGGTCGCTGGCCCGCAAGGCCGGCCGTCCGATCGTGAAGCTGGCCCACCAGCACACGACGGTCTCCGTCGAGCGCGCCACCCTGCGGCTGGCCGGTCTGAGTGGCGCCGACTCCGAGGGCACCCCGTGGGCCAACCGCCTGCTCGACGCCGTCCGGGCCGACGTGGGCCTCGAGCACGGCGTCGCGCTGCCGGTCTGGGACGCCCTCGCCCGCGGCGAGGCGGAGGACCTGGTGACGCTGGCCCAGAAGGCGTCGGCCGGCTCGGTCCGCTTCGACCTTCCCGAAGGCACGCGGGCCAAGCGGGTCCGCGCCGCCAGCCGGCGCCAGGTCGGTGCGGGCATCCGTCAGATCGACCGCCGCCGTACCGAGCGGGAGCGTCTGATCAAGCGGCACGGTGATGCTCCGCGCGCGCCGTGGATCTACCTGATCGTGGCCACCGGTGACATCTACGAGGACATCCCGCAGGCCCAGCAGGCTGCCCGCGAAGGTGCCGACGTCATCGCGGTGATCCGGTCGACCGGACAGAGCCTGCTCGACTTCGTGCCGGAGGGCGCGACCCGGGAGGGCTTCGCCGGCACCTACGCCACTCAGGAGAACTTCCGGCTGATGCGGGCCGCGCTCGACGAGTCGAGCAAGGAGCTCGGCCGTTACGTCCGGCTGACGAACTACGCCAGCGGGCTGTGCATGCCGGAGATCGCGGCCCTGGCCGGCCTCGAGCGGCTCGACATGATGCTCAACGACTCGATGTACGGGATCCTCTTCCGCGACATCAACCCGGTGCGCACGTTCGTCGACCAGCGCTTCAGCCGGCAGGTGCACGCCCGCGCCGGCATCATCATCAACACGGGCGAGGACAACTACCTGACCACGGCCGACGCGGTCGAGGCCGCGCACACGGTGACGACGAGCCAGCTCCTCAACGAGTACTTCGCCAAGGAGGCCGGCCTCGAGGACTGGCAGCTCGGTCTCGGTCATGCCTTCGAGATCGACCCGGCCGTCCCCGAGTCGTTCCGGCTGGAGCTCGCCCACGCGCTGCTGGCGCGCGAGCTCTTCCCCAAGGCGCCGCTCAAGTGGATGCCGCCGACCCGGCACATGACCGGCGACGTCTTCCGCGGCTACCTGCTCGACGGGTTCTTCAACCTGGTCGGCGCGATGACCGGCCAGGGCATCCTGCTCGTCGGCATGATGACCGAGGCCGTCGTGACGCCGTGGCTGTCCGACCGCGACCTGGCCCTGCAGAACGTCCGCTACGTCCTCGACGCCGCAGGCGGGCTGCGGGAGGACTTCCACCCCGCTCCCGACGGCCTGATCGCGACCCGCGCCCGCCAGGTGCTGGGGGAGACGATCGACCTCCTCGAGCGGATCGCGGACGAGGGGCTGCTGGACGCCATCGCGGACGGGACGTTCGGCCTGATGCGACGCCCGGCCGACGCGGGCAAGGGCCTGGAGGGAGTGGCCCGCAAGGCGGCGGACTACTACAACCCCGCCTCCGAGATCCTGGAGGAGAAGTGAGCACCCTGGTCCGCCCCTACGGCGACACCACCGGCGACGGCATGGTGCAGATCAGCTTCACCCTGCCCGTGCCGCACTCGAAGCGCGCCGAGGGCGCGGCCCAGCAGCTCGCGGCCAAGATGGGCCTCGACCCGGCTCTGGTCGTCCACGCCAGGCCGATGGGTCCGGACTTCACGTTCTTCGTCGTCTACGGCCGGGTGCACCACCTGGTCGACCTCGACGCGGTCGAGGTGATCGAGCGCGACTACCCGCTGCTGACCCCGAAGGAGGTCAACGCGGCGATCAAGCGCAGCCTGAGCCGGCGCCTCGTCGTACTCGGTGCCTGCATCGGCACCGACGCGCACACGGTCGGCATCGACGCGATCCTCAACATCAAGGGGTTCGCGGGGGAGAAGGGCCTCGAGTACTACCGCGAGATCAAGGTCGTGAACATGGGTGCGCAGGTCTCGGTGCCGCAGCTGGTCGACCGGGCGGTCGCCGAGCAGGCCGACGCGGTCCTGGTCTCCCAGGTCGTCACCCAGCGCGACGCCCACCTGCTCAACACCCGCGAGATGTCGGCGGCGTTCGGCGAGGCGTTCCCCGCCGAGAAGCGGCCGTTGCTCGTCGTCGGTGGCCCGCGGTTCGACGAGGCGATGGCGGGGGAGCTGGGCGTCGACCGGATCTTCGGCAGAGGTACGACGCCCGGCGAGGTGGCGAGCTTCCTCGCCCATAGGCTGGCCTCGTGAGCGCCCCCCAGCAGCCTGTGGGCACCCGGGTGACCCAGCGTCGCTACGTGACCTACTCGCACGCGCACTACGCCGGCAACCTGGTGGACGGGGCTTATGGCCTCGGCCTGTTCGGGGACGTGGCGACCGAGCTCTGCATCCTCACCGACGGCGACGAGGGCCTGTTCGCGTCGTACGACGACGTCCAGTTCCGCGCCCCGGTGCGGGCGGGTGACGTCGTCGAGGCGACCGCAGAGCTGGTGAAGGCAGGTCGGCGCTCGCGGGTGATGGCGTTCACGCTGACCGTCGTCGCCCGCGGAGCGGCGACCCCGGAGCGGCCCGGAGCGGCCGCCCTCCTCGACCCGCCGCTGGTAGCGACCACCGCCACCGGCACCGTCGTCGTCCCTTAATGCCGATCACGTCGGCGCGTCGCCAGCGACACGCCGACAGATCGTCAGATTTTCGCGAAATTTCGGGGCCTCGCGACCCCTCTCTGACCTGCGCCTTCGCGCATCCGCGCAGGTCAGCGGGCGGTTGACACTTGAGGCTCTGCTGACCAAAGTACGTGACCGTTGCTCGTGCAGGTCGTGGTCGGCGGACCGACGTCCGAGTGGCCGGAAGACGGGGGTGTAGCGCCAACGCCTCCCGCCCCGGTTCGCGGAGGTCGGTTCGCGCTTCGAGAGTGACACGGAAGGGTCGCTGTCCCCCTAGACAACATCCCGGTCCCGGCAGCCGGTCGGACTCCGGGATGGTCCGAAGGTGATGGCGGCTCTTCCGTTTCCACTCTGCCCCAGCGTGTCGCGGAGAGTGCTCGCCGGTCGCAGGTGGTTCGCGGGCGATCACTACGCTGTCAGCGTGCTTGTCGCCCGCATCCTGCTCGCCGTTGCGGGCGGACTGCTCCTCACCGCCGCCTTCGAGCCGATCGCCGTCGCCTACCTCGTGCCGGTCGGCGTAGCGGCCTTTGCGCTCGCGACGCGAGACCTGCCGTTCTGGCGCGCCGGACTGGTCGGCCTGGTGTTCGGTGTGGCCTTCTACTTCACCCACATCGACTGGATGCGTGAGTCGATCGGACCGGACGCGTGGGTGGCGCTCTCCTCGATCGAGGCTCTGTTCTACGGACTGGTGGGGCTCGCCGTGCCCCTGGTCCGTCGGCTGCCTGCCTGGCCGGTCTGGCTGGCGGCCGTGTGGACCGCCGCCGACGGGCTCCGCAGCGGATGGCCGTTCAGCGGCATGCCGTGGGGACGTCTGGCGTTCGCAGTCGTCGACACCCCCGTCGCACCGGCGCTCGCCTACATCGGCATGACCGGCATGTCCTTCCTGCTCGCCGTGGTCGGGTTCTCGCTGGCGGCAGGGGTCGAGACCTGGTTGCCACGGGCTGGAGCACCCGTACGTCGTACCCGTCAGCTCGCGTTCGGGGGAGCCGTCGCGATCGTGGCGCTGCTGGTGATCCCGGCGGTGGCGCCGTACGAGACGGACATGACGGGATCGGCGGTCGTGGCGGCGGTGCAGGGCAACCTGCCCGGACCAGCCAACGACATCCTCTACGACCACCGCGGCGTCACCCGCAACCACGTCGAGGCGACGATCGGCCTGGCGGACAGCGGCGTCCGCCCCGACTTCGTGCTCTGGCCGGAGAACTCGACCGCGGTCGACCCGTTCCGGGACGGCGAGGTCAACGACGGCATCCGCGAGGCCGTCACCGCGATCGGCGTTCCGGTCGTCGTCGGGGGACTGGTCGACGACGGGCAGGACCACGTCCTCAACCAGGGGATCGTGTGGGACCCCGTCGCTGGACCGGGGGATCGCTACACCAAGCAGCACCCGGTGGCCTACGGCGAGTACATCCCGTTCCGCCGGTACTGGGACCCCAACTTCGGTGCACTGCGCGCGATCGGCCGCGACATGAAGAGCGGCACGCGCACCGAGCCGCTCCGGGTGGCCGGGATCGAGGTCGCCGACGCCATCTGCTTCGACGTCGCCTACGACGACGTGATGCGGGAGCAGGTGCGCGCCGGCGCCGAGCTGCTGACCGTCCAGACCAGCAACGCGAGCTTCATCTTCACCACCCAGATCGACCAGCAGTTCGCGATCACCCGGCTCCGGGCGATCGAGTCCGGTCGCTGGCTGGTCGTCGCCGCGACCAACGGGATCACCGGGGTGATCGCACCCGACGGCACTGTCGTCGCCTCGGCGGATCCGCGGACCACCGCGGTCCTGGTGGAGCAGGTCGGCCTCAGCAGCGAGCTGACGCCCGCCACCCGGCTCGGTGTCTGGCCCGCGCGGTTGTTCACCGGGCTGTCGCTCCTCGGCCTCGTGCTGGGCGGAATCGCGTACCGTCGACAGCGGGATGATGCCGGGTCCGCTCGGGCCACCGACGATGTGTCGGAGCCCGAGGCAACCCCCGCTCCGAATGAGGCTCCTGTTGGCTGACAACGACACCACGAAGGGCGACCGGGTCGCCGCGCTCGGCCGCGTGGTCGTGGTGATCCCGACGTACGACGAGGCGGCCAACCTGGCCTGGATCGTCGGCCGGATGCGGCGCGCCCAGCCCGCCGTCGACGTGCTGGTCGTCGACGACAACTCACCTGACGGCACTGGCGCGATCGCCGACCAGCTCGCTGCCGCGGACCCGCAGGTGCACGTCCTCCACCGCGCCGCCAAGGGCGGCCTCGGCGCGGCGTACGTCGCCGGCTTCGGGTGGGCGCTCGCGGCCGGCTACGACGTGGTCGGCGAGATGGACGCCGACGGCTCCCACCAGCCCGAGCAGCTGGACCGGTTGCTCGAAGCGCTGCACTCCGCCGACCTCGTGATCGGCTCACGCTGGGTCCCCGGTGGCAGCGTGGTCAACTGGCCGCGGCGCCGAGAGGCACTGTCACGGGGCGGCAACCTGTACGTCCGGCTGCTCCTGGGGATCGACGTCCGCGACGCCACCGCCGGCTACCGGGTGTTCCGGCGCGAGGCGCTGGAGAAGATCGATCTCGGGTCGGTGCGGTCGACCGGCTACGTCTTCCAGACCGACCTGGTCACCCGCTGCCTGCGCGCGGGCATGATCGTGCGCGAGGTGCCGATCGAGTTCATCGAGCGGGTGCGCGGCGAGTCGAAGATGAGCGGACAGGTCGCCCTCGAGTCGCTGAAGCGGATCACCCAGTGGGGCGTGCGCGAGCGCTGGGAGCAGGCGCGCGCCAGGTCCCGTCACCGCGCCTGATCTACGCTCGATCCGTGAGTACGACGAGGCGCAGGCTCTGGCCATGGCTGATGTTCGTCGCGTTCGTGGTGGTGCCGCTCGTCGAGATCTACGTGGTGATCCAGGTGGGCCAGACGATCGGCCCGTGGTGGACGATCGGGCTGCTGATCCTCGACAGCCTCGTCGGTGCGTGGCTGGTCAAGCGCGAGGGGCGGCGGGCCTGGCAGGCCCTGCGGACCGCGCTCAGCACCCATCGACCGCCTGCCAAGGAGCTGGCGGACGGTGCGCTGATCCTGATCGGCGGCACGCTGCTGCTCACCCCCGGTTTCGCGACCGACGTGGTCGGCTTCCTGCTCGTCCTCCCGTTCACCCGGCCGATCTTCCGCCGGCTGCTCACGGCCTACCTGGGCTCGCGGCTCACCGTCGCGGCTGCCCGGGCACAACGAGGCCCCGGCCCGACGGCTGGGGATGCCGTCGTCCGGGGCGAAGTCGTCGAGGACTGAGGTTCTCAGCGCCTCTCAGGCGTTGGCGGCCTTCCGCTTGCGGCCGGTGCGGTGCAGGTGAGCGGGACCGATCTCGCCGCCGCGGAGCAGCTCGAGCCGCTCGGTGAGGATGTCCTCGAGCTCCTTCTCGGAGCGCCGCTCGAGCAGCATGTCCCAATGGGTGCGCTGCGGCTTCTCGACCTTGACCTCGCGCTCGATGCCAGACGTGCTCTCGGCCTCCGCGCCACAGCGCGGGCACTCCCACACAGCCGGGACGTCGGCCTCGATCGACATCGTGATCTCGAACGAGTGCCCGTGGGTGCAGAGGTACCCGACCTGCTGGCGAGCCGCGAACTCGATGCCGCGCTCGTCCTCGAAGGACTGGCCGCCCAGTCGTGCGCCTCGCAAGGTGCGCTCCGCCATGATTTTCCTCCCATGTCCTGACCCCTGCTCCTGGCGGGGTCCGACGCGTGGTCGCCGAGGGATCTCCTCGGGCGCAGTTGACCGACGCAGCCGCTTCTTGTTCAACGCTACCCGCTAACAAAAGGTTGCAATCCCATCGAAATAACCCGGGGACGCGACGAAATCAGGCGATCGCGGGCCTTTCGTTGCCCGCATCCCGGATCCCACGCTCGGTGTCGACGCGGAGCAGCAGCAGGCCACCGATGGTGAAGAACACGATGAGGGCGAAGACGGCGGGCCGGTAGGACCCGCTGAACTGGTACACCAGACCGAACGTGAGGGTGCCGAGCCAGGACGTGCCGCGGTCCATCGCGTGGTAGAGGCTGAAGAACTCGGCCTCCTTCCCGCGCGGGATCAGCAGCGAGAAGTAGGACCGGGCCAGCGCCTGCGTCCCGCCCAGCACGATCCCGATCGCCGTGGCGAGGAGCAGGAAGGCGATCAGGTTCTCCTCCGGCACGACGAGCGCGAGCGTGACGATCACCATCCAGCAGCTCAGGCCGACCAGGATCACGCGCTTGGCGCCGACCTTCACGGCGGCCTTCCCGAACCCGATCGCGCCGCCGACGGCGACGAACTGCACGAGCAGATAGGCGCCGAGCACGATGCCGGTGTCGAAGCCGAGCTCCTTCTCGCCGAAGATCGCGGCGGACGCGATGACGGTCTGGATGCCGTCGTTGAAGAACAGGTAGGCGAGCAGGAAGGTGACGGCGACCGGGTAGTTGCGGAGCTCCTTCAGGGTCGCCCAGAGCTGGCCGAAGGAACGGGCGACCAGGCCGCCACGGGCGTTCTCGACGGCCGCGGGCGGCCGGTCCTTGATCCCGCGCCAGGGGATCAGCGTGAAGCCCGCCCACCAGATCGCTCCGGACAGCAGGCTGATCCGCACCGCCATCTCGGTGCTGAGCCCGAGCGAGTCGTGGAACGTGACGATCAGGAAGTTGGCGGCGAGCAACAGCCCGCCGCCGGCGTACCCGTAGGCCCAGCCGACCGACGACACCCTGTCGCGTTCGTTCTCCTCCGAGATCAGGTTGAGCAGCGAGTCGCTGATCACGATCGAGGCGCCGAAGCTCAGGTTCGCCACTAGGAAGACCAGGCTGCCGAACAACCACCGGTCGTCGGTCAAGAAGAACAGCAACCCCGCGGCGCCCGCTCCGACCCACGCGAACCCGGCCAGCAGGTCGGTCTTGCGGGCGGTGCGGTCGGCCATCGCGCCGATCAGCGGGTAGAGGACGGCGCCCAGCACCGTCGAGAGGGTGATGACGTACGACGGCAGCGAGCCGGGCGAGATCGCGACCCCGAGGATGTCCAGGCTCTCGCGACACCGACGGTCCTCGTCACCGACGAACCCGCACGCGGCCCGCTCGGCGATCGTGATCAGGTACGGCGCGAACAGGACCCCCGCGATCGTCGTTGCGAAGGCCGAGTTCGCCCAGTCGTAGAAGAACCACGCCTTCTGCTCGCGGGCGCGGTTGAGCGGCCCGAGATCAGCGATCTGGGGTGTCGTGTTCATCGGGTTCCCTCCCACAGGCCACGCGCCACGAGCACATCCTTGAGCAGGTCGGTGCGATCCGTGAAGATGCCGTCGACGCCGAGGTCGAGCAGTGCCTGCATCTCGTCCGGGTCGTCGACGGTCCACACGTGGACCTGCTTGACTGCAGCATGCGCCCGCCGTACGAGCCGTGGCGTCACGACACGCACGCCGTACCGGCGGTGGGGGATCTGGAACGCGACGAAGTCCTGGCCCGCCAGCCGGTCGGCAAGCCGCGCGCTCGGCAGGAACCGGAACGCGAGGACCTCCCACACGTGAGCGGCGGTGGGGACCCGGCCGTCGGTCAGTCGCCGGAACTCACGGATCCGGGCGGGGGAGAAGGAGCCGACGAGCACCCGGTCCCAGAGGTCGTGCTCCCGGATCACGTCGGCGAGCACGGCGGCTGCACCCGCCGACTTGATGTCGATGTTGAACCGGGCGTCCGGGAACGCATCGAGCAGCTGACCGAAGGTCGGGATCTCCTCGCGCCCGCCGATCCGGGCCTCGCGGACCTCCGAGAGCGTCAGGTCCCTGATGGCGCCCCGGCCGTCCGTGACCCGGTCGAGCACGTCGTCGTGGAAGGCCAGCAGGGCGCCGTCCTTGGTGACGTGCAGGTCGGTCTCGAGATAGTCGTAGCCCAGGGCGGCCGCGTGACGGAACGCCGCCAGGGTGTTCTCGAGCCCTTCGATCTCGGGGTGGTAGGCACCACCACGGTGGGCGAACGCAAGGACCCGCCCCTGCTCCAGATACATCGGTGCCGGGAGCTCAGATGTCCCGGAAGGTCTCGATGTCGGCGCCCAGCGAGCTGAGCCGCTCGGCGAGATCCTCGTAGCCGCGGTGGATGACGTAGGTCCCGCGCAGCACCGAGGTGCCCTTGCTGGCAAGCATCGCGAGCAGTACGACGACCGCCGGTCGCAGCGCCGGCGGGCACATCAGCTCCGCGCCGGTCCACGACGTCGGGCCCTCGATCATCACCCGGTGCGGGTCCAGCAGGCTGACCCGGCCGCCGAGCTTGTTGAGATCCGTGAGGTAGATCGCGCGGTTGTCGTAGACCCAGTCGTGGATGTAGGTCTGGCCCTCGGCCACCGCCGCGATGACGGCGAAGAACGGCAGGTTGTCGATGTTGAGGCCGGGGAACGGCATCGGGTGGATCTTGTCCCGCGGCGCGATCAGGTCCGAGGGCAGCGTCCGGAGGTCGACCAGCCGGGTGTGGCCGTTGGCAGCGAGGTACTCCTCGGAGCGCTCGTAGCGGAAGCCCATCTCCTCGAGCATCGCGAGCTCGATCTCCAGGAACTCGATCGGAGCCCGGCGGATCGTGATCTCGGACTTCGTGACGATCGCCGCGGCGAGCAGCGACATGGCCTCGATCGGGTCCTCGCTCGGCGCGTAGTCGACGTCGACGTCGATGACCGTCTTGCCCGTCACGGTGAGCGTCGTGGTGCCGACGCCCTCGACGTCGACGCCGAGCGCCTGCAGGTAGAAGCACAGGTCCTGGACCATGTAGTTGGACGACGCGTTGCGGATGACCGTGGTGCCGGGGTGCAGCGCAGCCGCCATCAGGGCGTTCTCGGTGACGGTGTCGCCGCGCTCGGTGAGCACGATCGGTCGGCCGGGAACGATCGCGCGGTTGACCTGACCGTGGTACCAGCCGTCGGTGGCCTTCACCTCGAGCCCGAACGGGCGCAGCGCCGACATGTGAGGCTCGACCGTGCGGGTGCCGAGGTTGCAGCCGCCGGCGTACGGCAGCTCGAAGGTGTCGGCGCGGTGGAGGAGGGGCCCGAGGAACATCAGGACCGAGCGAGTACGGCGCGCGGCCTCCTCGTCGATCCGGGTCAGGTCGAGCTCCTTCGGGGGCACGATCTCGAGGTCGTTCTCGTCGTTGATCCACCGGGTCTGCACACCGAGGCTGCCGAGCACCTCGAGCAACCGGTTGACCTCCTCGATCCGCGCCACCTTGCGCAGCGTGGTGCGGCCGCGATTGAGGAGCGAGGCACAGAGGAGGGCGACGCCGGCGTTCTTCGAGGTCTTGATGTCGATCGTGCCGGAGAGCGTGGTGGGCCCCTTGACCCGGAGGTGGGTCGGGCCGGCACCGAGCGCGACGATCTCGGAGTCGAGGGCGGCGCCGATCCGGGCCAGCATCTCGAGGGACAGGTTCTGGTGCCCCTTCTCGATCCGGTTGATGGCGCTCTGGCTCGTGCCGAGCCGCTCGGCGAGCTGGGTCTGCGTCAGACCGCGGTGCTTGCGCGCGTCGCGGATCAGGTTGCCGATCCGGCCTTTGTAGTCGGTCTGGGGCTCGACCTGGGGTGAGATCGTCATACGACGAAGGTAACTCACATGTGAGATAACGCCAACCGACACGGCGGACACGTCTGCCGGCAGTGCGTACGGCAGGATGGCGCGCATGCGCGCCACCACGATCCACGCCCCCGGTGACATCCGTGTCGAGGAGGTGCCGGATCCCACGATCAAGCGCCCGACCGACGCCATCGTGAAGGTCGTCGCCGGGTGCGTCTGCGGCTCCGACCTGTGGCCGTACCGAGGGGAGAACCCCAGCCAGCCCGGATCCACGATCGGCCACGAGTGCGTCGGCGTCGTGGAGGAGGTGGGCGCGGAGGTGACGGGATTCCGGCCCGGAGACTTCGTGATCGTGCCGTTCTGCCACTGCGACAACACCTGCCCGCACTGCGTCGCGGGTGTGCAGTCGGCGTGCGTGAACCTCGGCATGACGACCAGCGGTCAGGGTGAGTACGCCCGGGTCGGTCAGGCCGACGGAAGCCTGGTCGCCACCGACGGCGTACCGAACCCGGCGCTGATCCCGTCGCTGCTCGCGCTCTCCGACGTCATGCCGACGGGATGGCACGCCGCGGTCTCGGCCGGCGTCACCGCCGGTGGCTCCGTCGTCGTCGTCGGAGACGGCGCGGTCGGCCTGTGTGGCGTGCTGGCCGCGTCGGTGATGGGCGCCGAGACGATCATCTTGATGTCGCGCCACGAGAACCGTCAGCAGCTGGGGACCGGGTTCGGCGCGACGCACGTGGTCGCCGAGCGCGGCCGCTCGGGTGCGAAGCTCGTAAAGGAGATCACCGGGGGAGTGGGGGCCGACGCCGTCCTCGAGTGCGTCGGCACCGACGACTCCATGGGTACGGCGTTCGCGGTCGCGCGTCCCGGGGCGACGGTCGGCTTCGTGGGCGTGCCGCACGGCGTGGAGCTGCCGGTCGGGAAGATGTTCCAGAAGAACGTGGGCCTGCGCGGCGGCATGGCCCCGGTGCGGCGCTACCTGCCGGAGCTGCTGGACCTGGTCCTCGCCGGCCGGATCGAGCCGGGCCGGGTCTTCGACCTGACCCTCCCGCTCGACGAGGCGCCAGAGGCGTACCGCGCGATGGACGAACGGCGCGCGATCAAGGTGCTGCTGCAGCCCTGAGGATCAGCGGTTCTTGACGATGGTGTCGTCGCTGTTCGACGTCGGCTCGTCGGGATCGCCCATCGGCGGCTCGTCGACCTCCAGCTCGACCAGCTCGATGACGACGCCGCCGCCGGTGAGGGTCAGGGTGTCCTCGGTGAGGTCGACGGTCGGGCCGCCGCCGAGGAACGTGCCCAGCCAGGCGTCCTGGTCGTTGCGGCCGTCGGGGCAGCCCATCTCGGTGCCGGCGAGGTTGCTCACGGTCAACGTGTCGTCGTCGAGGGCAGCGGCTCCGGACATGTGGTTGCAGCCCGCGTCGGCGGACAGCTGATCGCCCTCGAAGCCGAGCCGGATCTGGGTGCGGTCGACGAGTCGGTGACCGTCGACCCGGACCGAGGCGAACACCCGACCGTCGAGGTCGTCGAGTGAGAGCTCCGCTGCGGGCTCGTCGTCGGCCATCGTGGTCGGCTCCTCGTCGCCGCAGGAGGACAGCGTCATGGCCATTACGGCGGCCAGTGCCAGAAGCATCGTCTTCACGCCGATTGGACGTCGGGTCACGCGGTCAGGTTCCCACACCTGTCGCTGCGATCGGTGCGGAACGCCGTTGCGGGATCGAAGCTCAGAACGAAGACTCGCCCGGCAGGACGACCCGCGGGCAGTCGCAGAAGTCGCCGCAGGGGAGATAGGTGTGGACGCCGTGCCCGCAGCTCGGGCAGGGCAGGTCGTGCGACAGGTGCATCTCACGGGTGGCCGTGAGGGTGGTGTCCCACATGGTACTTCTCCTTTCCTGCGGTTCCTGGTGGATGAGAGTTGAGACCTGTCGGGGGCTGGTGTCTCATCGCTCGGCGACGGGTCCTACTCAACTGACTCCGACGCTAGGCGCCTGATACACCGAGCGTGGAAGAACGCGCGGAAACTACCCGTCAGGTCTTCCGCCATGGCCCGAAATGATCACGTCGGAGCCGTAGAACGGTGTCGGTACTGACTGGCAGGCTCCGTGCATGGCCGAGTTCATCGAGCAGGACCTGAGTGGCTCCCGGTTCGAACGTGTCGACCTGCGGGGTTCGACGTTCACCGATGCCTACCTCAACGACATCCAGATCCGCGACGCGATCCTCAGCGGCATGCGCGTCAACGAGGCGATCCTCGACGGCGTCGAGATCAACGCCGAGATCAGGAACGTCCGGATCAACGGTGTCGATGTCGCGCCGCTGGTCGAGGCCGAGCTCGATCGTCGCTATCCGCAACGAGCGAAGATGCGGCCGACCACCGCGGCCGGCTTCGCGGAGGCGTGGGAGATCCTGGGCATGCTCTGGAGCGGGACGATCGACCGGGCGCGAACGCTGCCGCCCGACGCCCTGCACGAGCGCGTCGACGGGGAGTGGTCCTTCATCGAGACCCTGCGCCACCTGTCGTTCGCGAGCGCGGCGTGGGTGGCTCGCGGGATCCTCCGCGACCCGAGCCCGTGGCACCCCCTCGACCTGCCCTGGGACGGCATGCCGGACAAGCCGGGCATCCCGCGCGACCGCGACGTCCGTCCCGACCTCGACACCGTGCTCGCGCTGCGCGATGAGCGGCGGGCGATGGTCGCGCGCGTGATCGACGGACTGACCGACGAGTCCCTCGTCTCGGTGATCACCCCACCTGCTGGCGACAGCTGGCCGCCGTCGGAGGAGATCCCGCTCTCCGAGCCGCTGCTGGTCGTGCTCAACGAGGAGTGGCAGCACCGGCTCTACGCCGAGCGTGACCTCGACATGTTGGCGGAGAGGCACCGATAGCCGCCCGGTCGGGTCGCACCGATCGGGTGGCCGGCCTGGGCTGTCGTGACCAGGACCCTTGTGGACGGGCGCCCGTCGTGGTTTGGGGTCATGGTGGGCGAGCATGATGGGGCCAGGAGCTAGGGGAGGGGAGCGCCATGGGGGCAGGATCGTCGTACGACGCGGGACCGGCCGGTGGGCCGGGTGGACTGATCGAAGGCTGCGGGTTCCCGACCTGCGAGCGCGGCTCGGTCACCGATCACGGCATGTGCGAGGTCCACCAGCGGGTGGTCGTCTCGCAGACGGGCTCCTGGCTCGAGGCAAGCTGACCCAGCTGACCCCACGCGGGGTCTACGCTGCCCGCATGGCGACCCGAGTCCGGTTCGCGAGCAGCACCGGTCCGCTGCTCGCGGGACTGATCGACGAGCCCACGGAGCCCGTGCGCGGCTGGGGGCTCTTCGTCCACGGGCTGACCCTCGGCAAGGACTGCCCGGCTGCCGCCCGGATCTGCAAGCAGCTCGCCAGCGACGGGATCGGCATGCTGCGCTACGACAACCTGGGCCTGGCGGACTCCGAGGGCGACTGGGGCAGCGGCTCGTTCACCCAGAAGGTCGCCGACACGGTCGAGGCCGCCCGGTTCCTGGCCGAGCGCGGCACGCCGATCGACCTGCTCGTCGGGCACTCGCTCGGTGGCGCCGCGGCGCTCGCAGCGGCGAGCCGGGCCGATGCCGGGGCCGTCGTGAGCATCGGCGCGCCGATCGAGCCGGCACACGCCGAGGCGCAGTACGACGCGCTGGTCGACCGGGTGCTCGCCGAGGGTGAGGCCGAGTGGCTGGTCGGAGGCAGGGCGCTGACCCTGCGCCGGTCGTTCGTCGAGGACATGCGGCGGGCCGAGCTCCGGGAGGCGATCCGGACCCTGCGCCGTCCGCTGCTGGTGATGCACTCGCCCACCGACAACACGGTCGGGATCGCCAACGCCAGCGAGATCTTCCGCACCGCCCGCCACCCCCGCAGCTTCGTGTCTCTCGAGGGCTCCGACCACCTGCTCACCAAGCCCGGTCAGGCGAAGCGGGCCGGGCGGATCATCTCCGCGTGGGCGGACCAATACCTCGGCGACTGAGCGGCACCCCGAAGAGACGTTGGGGAAGTCGGTGTCGCGTGGCACGATCCAGGGCGTGACTACGACCTCGGCCGAGAGCCAGCGGCTGCGCGACCTCGCGCTGCTGCGCCGGGTGAAGGACCGGATGGACCGCGAGTACGACCAGCCGCTCGACGTCGCCGCGCTCGCGCAGGGCGTGGGGATGTCGGCCGGTCACCTCAGCCGACAGTTCAAGGAGGCGTACGGCGAACCGCCGTACTCCTACCTGATGACCCGCCGCATCGAGCGCGCGATGACGCTGCTCCGCCGTGGCGACATGAGCGTCACCGACGTCTGCTTCGCGGTGGGCTGCTCGTCGCTCGGCACGTTCAGCACGCGGTTCACCGAGCTGGTCGGCGTCTCGCCGAGCGTCTACCGAGCCGACCCCGACCGTTCGACGGAGGGGATGATCGCCTGCGTGGCGAAGAGGGTCACCCGCCCGGTGCGGCAGCGCGGCTGAGGGCTGCGGCCTCCAGGCCGGCGGCGGCGGCCACCAGCGGATCGGCGTCGTCCGTCAGCCGTACGGCGAAGTCCCTGCCCCACTCGCGGAGGACCGCCGGCCGGTCGCCCTGCGCGAGCTGGAGGTCGACCTCTTCCTCCCAGCGATCCCGACCGGCGAGCACGGCGGACGTGAGCGGGCACACCTGGGCGAGCGAGGTCGCCGCCCAGCACCGGACCGCCCAGCGGACGACGTCCGCGCCCTCCAGGTCGGCCTCGGACCGAAGGGCCGACACGACCACCTGTTCGTAGGCATCGAGGCTCACGGCGCGACCCGCTGTCGCAGCGTCGCCACCTGGTCGACGACGGTGTCGACCCCTAGTCCCGGCACGGCCTCACCGAGCACCTCGTAGAGCACGAGGTCGAGGTTGGTCGCGTGGGCCAGTGCGACGTCGAGCAGGTCGAGGGTGCTGTCGGCGACCGGGCCGGAGTGCACGTCGAGGTGGCGACCGTCGTACCAGACTCCGCCTGCGAGGTGGATCTCGCCGACCCGCGACCAGTCGAGCTCCCCGACGAAGTCGTCGAGATCGAGGAGCCCGTTGTCGGCGTCGCACTCGAGGTTGTGGAGGTCGACGAGAAGCCGGTTGCCGGTCTCGGCTGCCAGGGTGTTGAGGAACGACGCCAGGCTCATCTCGCCGGGGCGGGCGAGCGGCGTGGCGACGTGCTCGAGCATGAGCTCGCGACCGTACGCCGCGCTCATCGTCCGCGATCGCGCGATGACGAGCTCCAAGGCCTCGTGGGTCGGCGGCAGCGCGGGCATGGTGCCGAGGAACGAGCCGTCGACCGTCGTGAAGCCGAGGTGCTCGCTGTGCCACCGCGGCGCCCGCCACGCGAACATCGTGTCGAGCAGCCGCAGGTAGTCCTCGTTCCACCCGGACGTGGTGCCGATCGAGAGGCCGATGCCGTGGTAGGTCAGCCCGACGTCCGGAGCCAGCTCGTCGAGGTCGTCGAGGAGGGCCCGGTGAGGGCGGCCGTCCCTGCCCACGAGGCAGTCGGGCAGCACCTCGACCACGTCCACGATCGGCGCCAGGGCCGCCAACAGTGCGCGAGGGCGGCCCTCGTAGGAGACGCCCAGGGCGGGCGGTCGCCCGCCCCGGGCATCGGGCTGCACGTCCGTCATCGACCGATCGTGCGTCCGAAGGACTGGTCGAACGCGGGGTTGACGACGACGTCGATGTCGCGGACCAGGTCGGGCAGCTTGTCGAGGATCGTCTGCCAGCGGACGCGGGGGTCGATCTGGAACTTCAGGTCGAAACCGTTCAGGCCGCAGCCCGGACACCCCGCAACGTCGACCGCGACCGCGATCGCGCGCTGAAGCTCGTCGAGGGAGACGTCGGACTTCACATTGAGGACGGTGGTGGTGCTGTTGGACATGTCTGCTCCTCAGGAGTTGGGCGCGCCCAGGATCGGGCGCCACCCCTAGGAGTGACGGAGGACACCCGCTGATACCGCCCGAGGGCAGGAATCTCCGACCCTGGGCGGACGTCTGCTCGACCGCACCGGGGCACGATGGACCACATGACTGACCTCAACGGACAGACCTTCCTGGTGACAGGGGCCAACACCGGCATCGGCAAGGAGACAGTGCGTGCCCTGGCCGGTCGCGGCGCCCGGATCGTGATGGCGGGGCGGTCGGAGGAGAAGAACCGCGCCGCGATGAAGGAGATCGCCGACGAGACCGGCAACACGGATCTCGACTTCATCCCGCTGGACCTGGGTGACCTGGCATCCGTGCGGTCCGCGGCGGCGACCTTCCTGGCGAGCGGTGAGCCTCTGCACGTCCTGATCAACAACGCCGGCCTGGCCGGCTCCCGTGGCATGACGCCGAGCGGTTTCGAGCTGGCCTTCGGCACCAACCACGTCGGGCCGTTCCTCTTCACCGAGCTGCTGCGCGACCACATCGTCGCCAGCGGACCGGGCCGGATCGTCAACGTCGCCAGCACCGGTCACTACCGGGCGAAGGGGATCGACTGGGACGCCGTACGGCGGCCGACGGTCACCCGCACCGCGTTCGACGAGTACTGCGTGTCCAAGCTGGCCAACGTGCTGCACGCGCAGGAGCTGGGGCGGCAGCTCCAGGGGACGGGCGTCACGACGTACTCCCTGCACCCGGGCGCGATCGCGTCGGACGTCTGGCGGGAGGTGCCGTTCGGCCTCCGTCAGGTGATGAAGCTCTTCATGAAGTCGACCGAGCAGGGTGCCCGGACGTCCCTCTACTGCGCGACTTCGCCCGACGTCGCCGGGGACACCGGCCGCTACTACGACAACCAGCGCGAGAAGGCGCCGTCGAAGGTCGTGACGCCGGAGCTGGCCGCCGAGCTGTGGGAGCGCAGCGAGAAGTGGGTCACGGAGTCCTGACGAGGACCTCGGTCGTCAGGTCCGGCGACGTAGTCGAACAGCACCGGCTCCATGACTCGGCCGCGGCCCGGGCCCGTGGTTGACTCGCCCCATGCGCAACCCGCTCGCCGTGATCACCGGGATCGTGCTGGTCCTGGCCGGTTCACTGTTCACCCTCCAGGGACTCGGGTACGTCGGCGGCAGCGCCATGACCGACGTGGAGTTCTGGGCCATCGCCGGGCCCGCGATCGCCGGCCTGGGCGTGGCGCTGGTGATCGTCGGGCTGCACAAGAACGAGCGATGACGGCCGCTCGCGAGGACTGATCAGGAATCGAGAAGCGGCGGGTCGGTGCGTCGCTCTAGCGTGGGCGCATGGACCTCAAGATCAACGCCAGCTTCCTCCCGCACTCCGACCCCGACGAGTCCCTCGCGTTCTACCGCGACGTCCTGGGCTGGGAGGTGCGCAATGACGTCGGCTACGAAGGGATGCGCTGGATCACGGTGGGCCCGGTGGGCCAGCCGGACACCAACATCGTGCTGCACCCGCCGGGTGCGACCCCCGGCCTGACGGACGACGAGCGCCGGATGCTCATCGAGCTGATGGCGAAGGGCACCTACTTCGGCGTCAACCTGGCGACGACCGACGTCGGCGACACGTTCGACACCATCCAGGCCCGGGGCGCCGAGGTGATCCAGGAGCCGATGGACCAGCCGTACGGCGTCCGCGACTGCGCGTTCCGCGATCCGGCCGGCAACGAGCTCCGCATCCAGCAGGCAAGCTGACCCCGGCTGAACCACGTCCCTGATATTCATTTGAGCCATGGCCACCCCCTCGGCTGACAGCCACGACCTGATTCGCGTCCAGGGCGCCCGCGAGAACAACCTCAAGGACGTCAACATCGAGCTGCCGAAACGACGGCTCACCGTGTTCACCGGTGTGTCCGGCTCCGGGAAGAGCTCGCTCGTGTTCGGCACCATCGCGGCCGAGTCGCAGCGGTTGATCAACGAGACGTACTCCACGTTCGTCCAGGGGTTCATGCCGTCCCTGAACCGCGCCGACTACGACGTGCTCGAGGGCATCACGCCGGCGATCGTGGTCGATCAGGAGCGGATGGGCGCCAACGCCCGGTCGACGGTCGGCACCGTGACCGACGCGAACGCGATGCTCCGGGTGCTGTTCAGCCGGCTGGGGTCGCCGTACATCGGACCGCCGACGGCCTTCTCCTTCAACGTCCCCACTCGCAAGGCCAGCGGGGTCATGTCGACCGAGAAGGCCGGCGGCAAGATCGAGAAGAACGTCGTCCGACAGGCGATCTACCTCGGCGGCATGTGTGCCGAGTGCGAGGGTCGCGGCACCATCTCCGACCTGGACCTGACGGAGATCGTCGACGAGTCGAAGTCGCTCGTCGATGGCGCGATCCTGGTGCCCGGCTACACCGCGGACGGGTGGATGGTCGCGCCGTACAAGGAGGTCGTCCCGCCCGACGTACCGGTCAAGGACCTGACCGAGGCGCAGCGCCACGACCTGCTCTACGGCGAGACCCGCAAGGTGAAGGTCGAGAAGATCAACATCACCTACGAGGGCCTGATCCCCAAGATCCGCAAGTCGATCTTCAGCAAGGACGTCGACTCGCTCCAGCCGCACATCCGGGCCTTCGTCGAGCGCGCCGCCGTCTTCGCCGCCTGCCCGAAGTGCGACGGCACCCGGCTCAACGAGTCGGCCCGGTCCTCGACGATCAAGGGGATCAACATCGCCGACGTGTGCGCGATGCAGATCAGCGATGCGGCGGAGTGGATCCGCAGCATCGACGACCCGGGCGTGGCGCCCCTGGTCGCCAACCTGCTCCACCTCTTCGACTCGTTCGTCGAGATCGGCCTCGGCTACCTGTCGCTCGACCGTCCGTCCGGCAGCCTCTCCGGCGGCGAGGCGCAGCGCACCAAGATGATCCGGCACCTCGGATCGGCGCTCACCGACGTGACCTACGTGTTCGACGAGCCCACCATCGGCCTGCACCCGCACGACATCCAGCGGATGAACAAGCTGCTGCTGAGCCTGCGCGACAAAGGCAACACGGTGCTGGTCGTCGAGCACAAGCCCGAGACGATCGCGATCGCCGACCACGTCGTCGACCTCGGCCCGGAGGCCGGTACGGCGGGGGGCTCGGTCTGCTTCGAGGGCACCGTCAAGGGCCTCCGGAAGAGCGGCACCCTCACCGGTCTCCACCTCGACCACCGGGCGCGCCTCAAGGAGGCCGTGCGGGCGGCCTCCGGCACGATCGAGATCAGGGGCGCGAACACGCACAACCTCCAGGACGTCGACGTCGACGTGCCGCTGGGGGTGCTGTGCGTCGTCACCGGCGTGGCCGGGTCCGGGAAGAGCTCGCTGATCCACGGCTCCCTGGCCAAGGGGAGAGGCGCTGCCGAAACCGACGTGGTCGTGATCGACCAGTCGGCGATCAAGGGCTCCCGGCGCAGCAACCCGGCGACGTACACCGGTCTCCTCGAGCCGATCCGCAAGGCGTTCGCGAAGGCCAACGGGGTCAAGCCGGCGCTGTTCTCCTCCAACTCGGAGGGCGCGTGCGAGTCGTGCAACGGCAACGGGATGATCTACACCGAGCTCTCCTTCATGGAGACGGTCGCGACGGTGTGCGAGGACTGTGGCGGCAAGCGGTTCCAGGCCGACGTGCTCGAGCTGCGCTTCGGCGGCCTCAACATCGCCGAGGTCCTCGACCTGCCCGTGGCCGAGGCGCACACGTTCTTCGCGGACGGTGACGCCAAGACACCGGCGGCCGCGGCGATCCTCGGCCGGATGGAGGACGTCGGACTCGGCTACCTCAAGCTGGGCCAGGCGCTCAACACCCTGTCAGGAGGCGAGCGGCAGCGGCTCAAGCTGGCGATGCACCTGTCGGACAAGGCCGGCGTCTTCGTCCTCGACGAGCCCACCAGCGGCCTGCATCTCGCGGACGTCGACAACCTGCTCGGCCTGCTGGACCGCCTCGTCGACTCCGGCAAGTCGGTCATCGTGATCGAGCACCACCAGGCCGTGATGGCGCACGCGGACTGGATCATCGACCTCGGCCCGGGCGCCGGGCACGACGGAGGCACGGTGGTCTTCGAAGGCACGCCCGCCGACCTGGTCGCGGACCGCTCCACGGTCACGGGCGAGCACCTCGCGGAGTACGTCGCCGGCTGACCGAGGCAACCGAACGGCGCGCGCCGAGCGTCGGCCGCGCTGTCGGTGGCGCGCGCAAGGATGGATCCATGAGTCGTCAGATCCAAGTCACCTTCGATGCGCACGACCCCCGGGCCCTCTCGTCGTTCTGGCGCGACGTGCTCGGCTACGTCCATCCCGCGCCCCCGGGCGTCGAGCTCGCGGAGGACGCCGATCCCTTGGCTGCGTGGGACGAGTTCCTCGAGCGCTCCGGTGTCCCGGAGGACCAGCGCAACAGTGCCTCGGCCGTCGAGGACCCCGCGGGGGAGGGGCCCCGGCTGTTCTTCCAGCGGGTCCCGGAGGACAAGGTCGCGAAGAACCGCGTGCACCTCGACGTCCGCGCGGCGCCCGGACTGGAGGGTGACGAGCGGATGGCCGCTCTCGAGGCCGAGTGCGACCGTCTGGTGGCCCTCGGAGCATCGCGTGTGGAGCGGTTCGAGCCGGCGCTGCCGATGGGATCGGGCCACATCGTGATGGTCGACCCCGAGGGCAACGAGTTCTGCCTCGACTGACCAGCGTTCCTGACCGCGTCGGCAGTCGTTCGCCCGCGGCCGTTACGGTTGCGTCCCATGACTCCGATGTCCCTGTCGCAGCAGCTGTTGAAGAAGCGGACCCGGCCCGCCGTGATCACCGACCTCGTCGAGGTGGTCCAGCAGGAGGTCGCCGCCAAGAAGGGCATGTCCGGCACCGCGCTCAAGGCCGGGTACGGCGCCGCCAACAAGGTGGTCCCGAACCTCACCGAGCGCGCTCTCAAGAAGCTGTTCCCGGACTTCGCCCGCGCGCTCGACCCGTTCTGGGCGAGCTTCCAGTCCTCGGGCGGCGGTGACTTCGGCCAGCACCTGGCCGCCCGCGGCACAGAGGTGTCGGCCGCGCTGCTGACGGTGACCGACGCCAAGGTCCAGGCCAGCGGCCGGGAGCCGGTCAAGAAGGTCTACAAGGCTCTGCGTGGCAAGGCCGAGGGCCGCGTGCAGGCGGCGCTGCCGCGGCTCGGCACGGCGCTGCAGCGGCACGCCTCAGGTGATCGGGCCCAGCGCGGCTGAGGCCGAGCCGGCCCGGACCGGCCCGTCGGGTTGTCCCGCTCATCGGCGGAGGATCACGAGTCGCTGGGTCGCTCGCGTCATCGCGACGTAGCGGTCGACAGCTCCCTCGATGCCGGTGCCGAACGCCTCCGGTTCGACCAGCACGACGAGGTCGAACTCGAGCCCCTTGGTGAGCTCGGGGCTCAGGGAGCGGACCCGCGCAGTCCCGGCGAAGGTCGGGTCGCCGACGACACACGCGATGCCCTCGCCTTCGGCGTGCTCGGTGAGCCAGGTGGTGACGATCGCGTCGAGGTCGGCAACTGACCCGTAGGTGACCGGCACGCCGCTGCTGCGGACGGAGGTCGGCACGTTGGCGTCCGGCAGGACCGCGCGGATCACCGGCTCCGCCGCCGCCATGACCTCCTCCGGGGTCCGGTAGTTGATGGTCAGCGACGCCTGGCTGATCCTGTCGAGCCCGACCCGGCCGAGGCGGTCCTCCCACGACTCGGTGAACCCGTGCCGCGCCTGCGCGCGGTCGCCGACGATGGTGAGGCTCCGCGAGGGGCAGCGGCTGAGCAGCATCTGCCACTCGGCATCGGTCAGCTCCTGGGCCTCGTCGACGACGATGTGGGCAAAGGGACCGGCAAGCGTGTCGGAGGCATCGTGGGGGAGGGCGCCCTCGTCGACGAGCGCGTCACGGATGCCGTCCTGGCGGAGCTGGGCCATCATGCCGTCTTCGTCGTCGAGCTGGAGGAGGTCCTCGACGACCCGGTCCATCCGGGCGCGCTCGGCCGCGACGGCGGCATCGTGCCGGCGCTTGCGGCGGGACGCCTCGGGGTCGCCCAGCCGCCGGTAGGCAGCGTCCAGCAGGGGGAGGTCCGCGGCGGTCCAGGCGTACGGTTCGTCGCGCTGGAGAGCGCGAACCTGGTCCGGCTCGAGCCAGGGGGCGCACCTGCGGAGGTAGGCAGGAACCGACCAGAGGTCGGCGACGAGGTCGGTCGGCTCGATCAACGGCCAGGCCCGGTTGAGGGTCTCGTTGAGGCCCCGGTGCCGCAGCAAGGAGCCGCGGACGGTCTCGGTGGGGACGTCCTCGTCGTCGTACTTGTCGACCAGGATGTCGACCAGAGCATCGCGGACCTGGTCCCGTGCCTCGTTGTGCGGCGTCCCGGGATCGGGAGCGTCGAACGCCTCTGCCCACTCGTCGGCGCTGAGCCAGAGGTCGGCCCAGGGAGTCTCGACCTCCATGCCCTGGGTCGGCGGTTCCTCGTACAGGCGGACGGCGGGCTCGATCGCCGTCATCATCAGGGCTGACGACTTCAGCCGCAGCACCTCGGGATCGGCCTCGACGCGTGCGGTCGCCCCCTCGGGCACGAGCTCGCGCAGCGTGCAGGTGCGCACGCCCTCCTCGCCGAGGCTGGGGAGCACGTCGGCGACGTAGGCGAGGTAGGGCTGGTGCGGCCCCACGAAGAGGACGCCGCCCCTGCTGTGATCGAGGCGCGGGTCGGAGTAGAGGAGGTAGGCGGTGCGGTGCAGGGCCACGACGGTCTTGCCCGTGCCCGGGCCGCCGTCGACCACCAGCGCCCCGCGCGAACCGGCCCGGATGATGGCGTCCTGATCCGCCTGGATGGTGCCGAGGACGTCCCGCATCTGCGGCGACCTGCTGGTGCCCAGGCTGGCGATGAAGGCGGACTGGTCGTCGAGCGCCGCGTGTCCTTCGAGCCCGTTCGACGAGAAGACCTCGTCCCAGAAGTCGCTGACCCGGCCCTTCGTCCAGCGATACCTGCGCCGGCTGGCCAGGCCCATCGGGTTGCCGTGGGTCGCGCCGAAGAACGGCTCGGCGGCGGGGGAGCGCCAGTCGACCAGGAGCCGGCGGCCCTCGCTGTCGGTGAGGCCGAGCCGGCCGACGTACACCGGCTCGCCCTGGTCGGCGGGGACGATCCGACCGAGGCAGAGATCGAGGGTGTAGCGGCGCAGCGTCCGGAGCCGGGCGCTGATCCGGTGGACCTCCAGGTCGCGGTCCATCGCCTCCTGGCCGGTGCCGCCCGGCGCCTTGCGCGCGGCGTCGAGCCGGTCGGTCAGCTCGGCGATCGCCTGGTCGAGGCTGGCGGCGATCGCGGAGAAGTGCTCCTCGTCGGCGGCGACGAGCGCGGGGTCTCCCTTGGCGCCCAGGTGGTCAGGAAGGGCGAAGACAGGGGTGGTCACAGGGGTCAAGTCGGCTCCGGGTCTGAGGATGATGGACGTGGAGCCGGGGATTCTGCCCCGCCTCGGGGGTCTTGCCGCAAGCCCCCTGGTGCGCTATACGTTGAGAACGGAGGGGGAGCAATCCGTTGCGAGCGCGCGGTCTCGCTGCCAGCATCTCTCCAGAACCGCCACTGCAGCCAATCCCAGCCCTGTCGAGGGCGACGAGCTCGACGTTGCCAGCCTGTGTGAGGCCTTCCAGAACACCGTCGAACGCTGCGGCGACACGATCGCGCTGCGCACACCGGGCGCGACGCAGGAGATCAGCTCAGCTGGTGGGAGTACGGCGAGCGGGTGCGCCGGCTGGCGAGCGGCCTGGCGTCCGTGGGGGTCAGGCCTGGCGACACGGTCGGCATCGCTACCGCGGCCAACCCGAGAAGACGGCCGAGACCATCGACGCCGAAGGCTGGCTACACACCGGGGACGTCGCGACGACCGACGACGACGGTTATGTCACCGCCGCCGCGTTGGCGCGGGACCCCGGGGTGCAGGCACAGGTCGCCGAGGCCGTGGAAGCTGCCAACGCGCGGCTGTCGCGCGTGGAGCAGATCAAGAAGCACCGCATCCTGGAGACGGACTGGCTGCCTGGTGGTGACGAGCTCACGCCGACGATGAAGCTGAAGCGCCGGCCGATCGGCGACAAGTACGCCGATCTGATCGAGGGGCTCTACGCCGACGCGTAGAGCCCCACCTCGACGACGCGTCAGTAGTACAGCCGGCGCGTGCCGTTGATCGGCACCAGGTTCAGGATCAGGCCGACGACGATGAGGATCGCGCCGATCGTGGTGAGCACTGGGATCCCGGCGACGAGGCCGATGACCAGCAAGACGATTCCGAGGATGACCATTTTCTGACTCCTGTCCCAAAAGCCGGCGGGGAAGGCCCGCCCCGGCAGGAATGTCAATACCCGAACTCACCGGTCGCATCCTCGGGGGAGCAGCCGAGGATGCGACCGGCGGTCGTCAGATCTGCGGGTCGAACGGCTCCGTGCCGAGGACCAGCTGGAGGCCGACGATGCCCGAGTGCGCCTGCGCGTATGCGAGCTCCCGGGACAGGTCGCCGATGTTGTTGGAGGCCGGCAGCGGTGCGAGGCCGAGGGTCGACAAGGTGCCGACCGCTCGTCCGGAGGCGTCCAGGAAGGCGCTCCCGGAGTCTCCGGGCACACCCGGGGTCACGGTGTAGAGCGGGTGCGTCCAGCCGCCGTCCGCCGGGTCCTGGCCGAGGCTGGTGCCGGTCTTCGGCGACAGCCGTTCCTCGCCGAACCGCAGGCCGGAGTTGCCGTAGCTGTAGACACGGTCACCCGCCACCGTGCCCGTGGTGTTGATGCCCACCGGGCCGCCCCAGAACGGGATCGACGGGTTCACCTTCGCGACATCGCCCGAGTTGACCTTCACCAGGGCGAAGTCGTTGTAGGCGCAGGTGTTGGCGTCGGTCTCGCCGCGCGCCTGCATGGTGTTCCACGAGGAGTAGGCGAGCGTGCCCGCGCCGACCTGCGTCCCCGAGCTGAGCAGGCTGCCGCCGCGGTTGAAGGTCACGGCCGTGCCGAGCGGAAGGGTGCCGGCGGTGCAGCCGTTGGTGTCGGTCGCAGCGCCGGTGCCGGAGCAGTGAGCTGCCTGTCCGAGGTAGACGTTGCCGGCGGTGTCGGTGAACACGAAGTTGGCGGTGCACTGGCCCGAGCCCGCGGTGTTGGTCTGGACGCCAGGAGTGATGGCGGCCGTCGCTGCCGGTGCCCAGGTGGGCGCACCCTGGGCTGCGGGGTGGGTGGTCACGGCGAAGCCGGTCGCGACCAGGCTGAGAGCGCCGACGAGAGCGAACCTACGAACCCGAGAGAACACGGTGTTGCCTTTCGGTGGGGGGGAACGAAACGAGTACGTGTTCTACAACCGCGCGGCGGCCAAATTGTCACGCAGCCAATCAGATCGACCTGATCGTGGACCTGGCCGCAGCAGCCGCAGTCCTGGCGCGCTCGCTGGCTCTCCGAGGCTGCGACGCAGTGCATTTCGCGGTGGCCGACACCCATCAGGGCGCTCAGGAGTAGTCACCTCTACTGCGACCCGGGAATGTTCGCCGATAAGTAACATTATGTCAGATTGAAGCGACAGGAGGCGGGGTGGAACGCGCTCGAGCCTCCCCTGCCGCCGTGGGGAGATCGCAGGTCACGCCGGCTGGGGGCCGGTCGTCTGGCTGGGCTCGGAGTCGATGATCACGGCGACCAGCCGGTCGATGGCGATCTGGGCATAGGCCGCCTGGAGCGCGGACTGGTCCTCGAAGCCGGTGACGCCGATGGTGATCACGTTCTTGCCGATCCGCACGTACGACTGGTGGAGGGTCAGCTCGAACTCGGCCCCCGACGAGTCGGCGAAGGTGCCCGATGCCGTGACGTTGATCTGGTCGTCGGTCGCGTCGCTGACCACCGTGTCGTCGGAGGTGATGGTCATGTCCCAGGTGTTGCCCTCGCCGTCGGTCCCGGTCACCGACGTACAAGAGCCGAGCACCGCGCTGAGCTCGTCGAACGCCTGGGCGACCACGTCGCCGTCGTCGTACGACGACGCGCTGCTGGTGATCTGCGGAGCGCCCGTGTCGCCGTAGCCGTACTCGACGCCGTGATCGGCGACCTCCAGCGGGTCGAGGTCGTCGCTGATCGCCTCGATCTCGCCGAAGCAGCCGGGCGCGTCGCTGTCCTCGTCGGACTCGTCCGGTCTGACGATCCAGCCGTCGCCGAGGTTCTCCGGCGTCAGCACGACGACTTCGAGCTGCTCCTGGGTCAGAGCCGGCCCGGAGTCGTCCGCTGCGTCGTCAGTCTGGTCGTCACCCTGGTCGTCACCCTGGTCGTCGATGGGGTTGCCGTCGGTGTCGACGGTGACGGTCTCGGTCTCCTGCGGCTCCGCCTCTCCCCCGTCGTCACCACAGCCAACGACGAGCAGGCAGACCAGGGCGAGGGAACCGGCCGTTGTCAGGAGACGGCGGGTACGGCGGGCGGGGACATGCTTCACGAGGGACCTCCAGTTGGGCGGGACCTCCGGATACTTCCACCGGGCGCCCCGGCGCCAACCGCGAGGCGCCGTAAATCGTTCTCAGGGAGGATGGTCGTATGCGTTCTGCGCTCGCCACCACCGCCCGCCGCCTCCACCACTTCGTGGAGCCGGTCGCACTGGTGACCTACCAGGCCGACGAGCCGACAGAGGCGCTGATGGCGCTCGGCCTCCGGAACGTCTGGGACTGCTACTTCGCCGGACGCGCCGCCCCACTGGGCCGGGTCCCGGCCGAGGTGGTCCACGCCGCCTTCTACAACTTCGCCGAGGGCGAGGTCGCGCGCCACCTCCCGCGGGTCTGGGACCTGACGACTCCTGAGGAGGCGATCGCCGCTCGCCAGCAGGGCAGCGTGGCGGCCCTGCGGCGGATCCTCGGCGACCTCGCCGACTCACCCGCAGTCGAACGCGCCGCCGACGTCCTCACCACGGCAGCGACCAGCGCCTCGACGGAGGGAAGGATCATGTACGCCGCGCTCCGGACGCTCGCCGTGCCCGAGCAGCCGATGGCCCGCCTCTGGCACGCGGCCACCCTGCTCCGCGAGCATCGTGGGGACGGTCATGTCGCAGCGCTGCTGACCGCGGGAATCGGCGGCCTGGAGGCCCATGTGCTGCACGCCCTGTCGGAGGGCATCCCCGCGGAGAGGTTCGGCAGGATCCATCACCTTCCCGCGTCCCGGCTGGACGCGCTGGTCGACGGGATGCGGGACCGCGGCCTCGTCGGCCCCGCCGGCTGGCTCAGCGTCGCCGGCCGGGAGACCAAGGAGCACATCGAGGCGCGCACCGACGAGCTCGCCGCGCCGGCGTACCACGTCCTGGAGCGGGCCGAGCTCGACCAGCTCGTCAGGGACCTCGAGCCCCTCTCCACCGTGCTCATCGCGGCCGGCTCCCGCTAGGCCGCAGCGTCCGATGATGACCTCGGACGTTGACGGGCTGACCTCCAGATTGCGAGCGTCGGCTCCATGACGACGACGCACGCGCCCGCACTCACCAAGCCGCTGCTCGCCATGGCCGTCGGACGGATCGCGCTCGGGGCCGCATCCGTGGCAGCGCCGGGCGCGATGGCCAGGACCTTCGGGACACAGAGATCCGCGGAGCTCGACTACATGACGCGGGTCTTCGGGGCGCGCGCGGTCGCGCTGGGTACGGCGTACCTCCTGGCCGGTCCGGACGAACGCACCCGCCTGCAGCGGCTGTGCGTGGGCGTCGACGTCTCGGACACGGTCTCGGGACTCTCGGAGCTGGTCAGGAGCAGCGGACCGACGCGTCGCAGCCTCGCCATGGCGGTCCTGGTCACGGGGCCGTACGCCGCCGTCGGCCTCGCCCGACTCCTGACGGATCTCCGGCAACGCGCCTGATCGTCGTAGCGATCTAGGCTGGAGAGATGAGCACGCATGAGGAGCACGCCAGCGTCCGCTACCTCGTCGACGACGTGGAGGCCGCGGTCGCGTTCTACACCACGCACCTGGGCTTCAGCCTCGAGATGAGCGCCGGCGGCGCCTTCGCCGACGTACGACGCGGTCCCCTGCGGCTGCTGCTGTCCGGAGCCGCCAGCTCGGGAGCGAAGGCGACCCCGACCGATCGCGCCGGCTCCCCTGGCCGGAACCGGATCCACCTGGTCGTCGACGACCTCGAGGGCGAGGTGGCCCGTCTGGGCGACGCGGGCCTGACCTTCGTCAGTGACCTGGTCTCCGGCCCTGGCGGCAGCCAGGTCCTGCTGGCCGACCCTGCCGGCAACCTGGTCGAGATCTTCCAGCCCGCACAGCGGGAATGACATAACGTCACACCGGTCAGAGCTGCTGGAGCGCCGGCAGCACCTCGGCGCAGACCTGCTCCGTCCACGCCACCGGGTCCTCCCCGTGGACCATGACGGTGACCAGCTCGATGCCGAGCGCGGCGTACTCCCCCATCAACGCGACGAATCCCTCGACGTCCAGCAGCGGGTCGAAGGACTCGAAGATCATCGTCTTCCGGATCGCGTCGTAGTCGCTCCCGACCGACTCGCAGTGGTCGCGCAGCACCATCAGCTTGTGCGCCATGACCTCCGGCGAGAGGCCGAAGATGTTGCAGGCCTGGGCGTACTGCGCCACCATCCGGAGCGTCTTCTTCTCCCCTGCGCCACCGATCATGATCGGCGGGTGTGGCTGCGCGACGGCCGGCGGCACGCAGATCGTCTCGGCGAGGCGGAAATGCGCGCCGTCGTACGGTCCCTCGTCTTCGCTCCACATCTGCAGGCAGATCTGCAGGGTCTCCTCGAGTCGCTCGAAGCGCTCGGCCGTCGGCGGGAAGGGTACGCCGAGGCCGCGATGCTCGCGTTCGTACCAACCGGCGCCGATCCCGAGCATCGCCCGCCCGCCGGACAGCCGGTCCAGCGTGGTGACGGTCTTCGCCAGCAGCCCGGGATGACGGTACGTCGCCCCCGTCACCAACGCGCTGAGCCGCACCCGTTCGGTAACGGCCGCGACGTGCGCCAGGCTCAGGTAGGCCTCCAGCATCGGCGCGGACGGGCCGCCGAAGTTCTCCATCTGGAACCAGTGGTCCATGACGGTGAACAGCTCCGCTCCCCCGGCGTCCGCCGCCCGGGCCGTGCCGACCAGGTGCTCGGTCAGGCGGTCGTCCCAGCCGGCAAAGGAGAAGTTCGCGTAGTGAACACCGAGTTCCACAGGGCCACCGTACGCGGACCGCAACGACGCGTTGTCTACGATGCCCGACATGCGCTCACGCCCCTTCGCCCGTCCGGCTCTCGCCGCCGCGTCCCTCGCCCTCGTTCTCGGACTCGCCGGCTGCGGCGAGGAGGACCCTGAGAGCGACGCCCGCGACGACACGTCGCCCAGCGAGACGTCCGAGTCCACGGAGACCGCCGGCTCCCCCACCGAGACGGCCACGGTCACGGAGACGGGCGCGGCCGACGGTTCCTGCGAGTACGTCCCCGACGGCACCGACGCGGGTGTGGAGCTGCCCCCCGCCGACCCGACGACCAGCGGTGAGGTCGGCGTGACGATCGAGACCACGATCGGCGAGTTCCACCTCACCCTCGACGGTGACCGCACCCCGTGCACCACCAACTCGTTCGCATCGCTGGTCGAGCAGGGGTTCTACGACGACACGACCTGCCACCGGATGACGGTGAGCCAGGGCTTCGAGGTGCTCCAGTGCGGTGACCCGACGGGCACCGGCAGCGGCGGCCCGGGCTACACGATCCCGGCGGAGTTCGACGGCAGCGAGACCTATCCGGCCGGCACCCTCGCCATGGCCCGGGCGACCGACCCCAACAGCGGCGGCTCGCAGTTCTTCATCTGCTACGGCGAGACCCTGCTCAGCCCGGAGTACACCGTGTTCGGCACCGTCGACCAGGCCACCATCGACGCGATCGCGACGGCGGCCGAGGCCGGCGTCACCCCGCAGATGGGTCCGGAGGACGGCAGCCCGAAGACCGAGATCACGTTCGAGACGGCGACGCTCGACTGATCACAGCGGTCCCCCAGCGTCACAGGGCCGGGAACGTCACGCCGCTCAGCCTCTCCGAGACCTCCCACAGCCGCCGGGCGGTGGCCTCGTCCCGGGCGGCCGGGCTGCGCCGGGCCGCTGACGGCCAGCCGTGCAGCTCGAGCCGGCCGTGCGGCCCGATGTAGGTGTCGCCGGGGATGTCCATCGTCGCGGCGTAGACGGTGCAGAGCGCGCCGCGCCAGGCGGGCATGCTCACCAGCCGCTGGCCGTGGTAGCCGATCCAGGTCTTGATCGGGTGGCCCGAGCCGCCGGTGATGTTGGTGGCGGACGCGCCCGGGTGCGCCCCGACCGCCCGGACGTCCGACCCGGCGGCGGTCAGCCGGCGCTGCAGCTCGGACATGAAGAGCAGGTCGGCCAGCTTGGACTGGGCATAGGCGGCGAAGGCGCCGTACGGCCGGCTCTCCCAGGTCAGGTCGTCGAGATCGAGCCTGCCGCGCCGGTGCTCGCGTGAGCTGGTCACCACGACCCGGTCCCGGATCCGCGGCAGCAGCAGGTTCGTCAGTGCGAAGTGGCCGAGGTGGTTGGTCGCGAAGTGGGTCTCCACGCCGTCGACGGTGAGGCCGAACGGGGCGCCCAGGACACCAGCGTTGTTGATGAGCACGTCGATGCCGTCGTACTCCACCAGGAGCGCGTCGGCGAACGACCGCACCGACCCGAGGTCCGCGACGTCGAGGCGGCGTACGACGACCCGGCCGGCGTCGTGGCCGGGCACCTGGCGCGCGGCGGCCTCACCCTTCTCCAGGTTTCGGCAGGCGAGCACCAGTTCGGCTCCGCGGGATCCGAGGATCCGTGCGGCTTGGAGGCCGACGCCGCTGTTGGCCCCGGTGATCACGAACCGTCGCCCCCGTTGGGGCGGCACGGCAGTCCACGGTCGCATGGCGCACAGGCTTCCACACCCGGCGCCATGCGACCGCACTTCGACAAGCTCGGCGACCCGAGATGCCTACCTCACGACGATGTCGACGAACTTCCCGCCGTTGACCACCAGGTCCACCGGAGCGGTGACGACCGACGTGCGGAGCTGACGCGCACCGCGACCGATGCGTGCCGTGGCCTCGACCTGGTCGTTGCGGATCGCTCCGTCGACCACTTCGAGCGCGTCCTCGAAGGTGTCGGCACCGAAGACCTCCTCCGCCAGCTGCGACTCGTTGCCACCGAACAGCGACACGCTGCCCCGGGTGTCGCGGAGCCGTCGCGGGACGTCGATCCTGACCGGGACGGTCGTCGTGCCGTCGGCCGAGGCCAGGGTGACGCGCAGCCGCAGCGTGCTGCCCGCTGCGACCTGGGCTGCCCGGCGGCCGACGTTGAACCAGCGGGCGCCGCGGCGCTGCTCGACCTTGCGGATCGTGTAGCTGTCGGCGTCGGAGCTGAGATCGGCGGTGCTGCTCACCGAGGTGATCTCGACGCCCGGGAACTGCCCGAGCACGTAGACCAGGTCGGCCAGCGGGAAGGATGCCTCGTAGGACAGGTCGAACGAGGACTGGATGCGGTCCTCGAACTCGATCGCGAACGGAGCCCCCGTCGGATCGGTGCCCTCGACCATCCAGGTCTGGACCTCCGAGCCGTCACCGATCTGGTCGAAGACCCGGTCGTGGTTGCCGAGAGAGCCGGCGAAGACGGTGCCGGCGAGAGCCTCAGGCACCAGGACGTCGGTCGCGCCGACCCGGTTCCGGCCCCCGAAGGTGACCTCGGAGGTGTACGGCGTCGCGGCCGGCACAGCGCCGAGACTGCCCGAGATGCCCGTGAGCCGGTCGTCGGTGATCGTGCCCGAGAGCGTGCCGATGTTCGCCAGCTTGAACGGCACGCCGAGCGGGTCCTCCTGGACGTAGATCGCGTTCGCGGCGGCCAGCCCGTAGCTCGACGGACCGGCGAAGCGCATCGGGTGGCCGAAGCCCACGAGCCGGCCGTCGCACACCGACGTCACGGTGCCGACGCCGGCCGCGGTGATGTCGCCGAGCGACAGCGCCGCGGCGAGGTTGCCGCCGGCGATCAGCGTCTCGGGCTCCGCGGCGGCCGGGTTGGCACGGCCGATGCTCACGGCGTTGGGGGTGAGGTACGGCCGGGCCTGGGGACCATCGAGCCGGTCGGGAGCCACGCCGCTGATCCCCATCGGCACCGGGAGGTGTCGGAAGCCCTGCTCGGCCTGGGCGACGGTGCCCTCCCCCGTCGCCGCGATCGCCCGGGCGTCGGAGCGGGTGACGTCGACCGTGCGCGCGGCCGGCGGAGCCGCCAGGTAGTCGTCCATGTCCTCGAACGGCGTCACGCCGGCGACCGGCGTGGTGCCCCAGGCCAGTCCGTAGGCGACGGCCCCGATCAGGTCGCCCGTCGCGTCGTCGTAGACCGGCGAGCCGGACATGCCCTGCCAGATGCCGCCCGCGTCCTGGAGGGCCGGCGAGTCGAGCCGCATCATGATCATGTCGACGCCGGGCGCGATGCCGTCCTCGAGGACGCCGAGGACCTCACCGGTGAACGTTTCGGGCGTGGTGCCGCTGCTCACCGTCAGGCCGTGGACCGTCTGGCCGTCCACGAGGTCGGCGACCGGGAACGCGGTCGCGCAGTCGGGAGCCGGGTCGGCGGCATGGGCGGTGCTGTGGGCCAGCACCGGAGCGAGTGAGGCCAACCCGAGCGCCAGTGCGGCCGGGCCTACGAATCGTGACATCTGTGTCTGTCCTCCCGAATGATGACCGCGCGGGGGTCACGCGGTCTTGCCAGGTGTGACGCACTGGCTGGTCGAAACGTTGCCTCGAACCGGGCCCAGTCTGGGTCCTGGTGGCGCGCCGGGGGCGCTCTTTGACGAGAGACGAGGCAATTCGTCGGAAGGCGACGCTCGCCCGGGTCCACGAGCTGGAGCGACGGCGCGCGGTGGCCGCGGCGTTCCCGGTTTGAGTCGGGCCCTGCTGATTGACTGGTTCCATCATGGAAACCATCGGTCTGCTCCTCCTCGGTCTGGTCACCGGCGTCGTCGTCGGCTGGCTGGTCCGCGCCCGGACGACGCCGCCTCCGGCCGCGGTCGGTGAGCCGCCGGAGGTGCTGATCGCCCGGCACGAGGCGCTCGTCGCGCAGGTCCGGCAGGACGCGACCCAGGCGCGCGCCGAGCTCCAGGCCGACCTCGCGGCCGCGCTGGCCTCGGAGGAGGCGCTGCGGCGCGCGCTCGAGCAGGCGCGGGAGCAGCAGCGCGAGCTCGTCGCCGCCCAGCGCGCCCAGCAGCAGGAGCGCGAGCGGTCGGAGAGCGGCCAGGTGCAGGTGCTCAAGACCCTGACGCCGGTCGTCGAGCACCTGCGCGCGATGCAGCGCAAGGTGGACGAGCTGGAGAAGTCCCGGGTCGCCCAGCACACCGAGCTGGCCGCCCAGATCCGCCACACCCAGCACTCCGTCGAGGAGTCCCGCAAGGCGGCCGACACCCTATCGTCGGTGCTCAAGAACAACGCGGTCCGCGGCGCCTGGGGCGAGACCCAGCTCCGCACCCTGGTCGAGACCGCCGGCCTGCTCAACCGCGTCGACTTCTCCCTGCAGCACACGGTCGAGGCCGACTCCGGCGATCGGCGTCCCGACATGGTGATCAACCTCCCGGGCGGCAAGCAGATGGCGATCGACGCCAAGGCGCCCTACAACTCGTTCATGGACGCGCACCGCGAGGGCATCGAGCCGGAGGTCCGGCAGCGGCTCCTGGTCGACCACGCCAAGAGGGTGCGCGGCCACGTCGACGCGCTCGCCCGCAAGGGGTACTGGACGGGTCTTCCGGTGAGCCCGGAGTTCACGGTGGCGTTCATCCCCAACGAGCAGCTGCTCAACGCGGCGCTCGACGTCGACCCGTCGCTGATGGAGCACGCCTTCCAGCAGGGCATCGTGCTGGCGACGCCGACGAACCTCTGGGGCCTGCTCAAGACCGTCGCCTTCACCTGGAAGCAGGAGGCGCTGACCGAGGACGCCCAGGTCCTCTTCGAGCTCGGCCAGGTGCTCTACCGGCGCATCGCGAAGCTCGCCGAGCACGTCGAGAAGCTCGGCCGCTCGATCCAGCGCAGCGTCAAGGACTACAACGCGTTCACCGGCTCTCTCGAGCGCTCCGTGCTGCCTGCTGCGCGCAAGCTCAACGCCGCTGAGCCGCTCTCCACCATCCCGGCTCCGGCTCCGATCGAGGAGGCGCCGCGGGCGCTGACGAGCGGGGACTACGAGGCGATCGCCGACCTGGGCCGCGACGAGCTCGCGTTCGACTTCGAGACGGTCGACGCGGAAATCGTTGGCGAGGACCACCGCGCAGGTTGATAGGTTCCCCGCCATGCCCGGGATCGACAGCTCTTTCCTCGCGCTCCCCCAGCGTCGGCTCGGCGAGGTCGCGCTCGCCCGTGCGGCCGACCTCGGGGCGAACCACGCGGACTTCCGGTTCGAGCGGATCCGCTCCCAGCGGATCCTGGTCCGCGACGGCACCCTGCAGGGCGCGGCGGACGGCGCGACCGTCGGCTTCGCGGTCCGGGTGATCCACGGCGGCGCATGGGGCTTCGCGTCCGGCGTCGTCCTCACCGACGACGAGGCCCGGCGCGTCGCGGAGACGGCGGTCTCGGTGGCCAGGGTCGCGGCCGCGATGACCACGACGCCCGTCGAGCTGGCGCCCGAGCCGGTCTACGACGACGTCACCTGGGTGTCGTCGTACGACGTCGACCCGTTCGCCGTCGCCACCGCCGACAAGACCGCGGTCCTCGCGGACTGGACGATGCGCCTCTGTCGCGGAGCCGCCGTCGACCACGCGACCGCGTCGCTGCTCGCCGTCCAGGAGAACAAGTACTACGCCGACCTGGCCGGCACCCGGACCACCCAGCAGCGGGTGCGGCTCCAGCCCGGGTTCGAGGCGATGGGCGGCACGTCCGCGGTCTTCGACTCGATGGCGAGCATCGCGCCTCCGGTCGGTCGCGGTTGGGAGTACGTCGTGGGTGACGCACCGACCGCCTGGGACTGGGACGCCGAGCTCGACGAGGTCCCCGAGCTGCTGGCGGAGAAGCTCAAGGCCCCCAGTGTGCAGGCCGGCCGCTACGACCTGGTGATCCACCCGTCGAACCTGTGGCTGACCATCCACGAGTCGATCGGCCACGCCACCGAGCTCGACCGGGCGCTCGGCTACGAGGCCAACTACGCCGGCACCAGCTTCGCGACGCCCGACCAGATCGGGACGCTGCGCTACGGCAGCCCTGTCATGCAGGTCACCGGCGACCGCACGATCGAGCACGGTCTCGCCACCATCGGGTACGACGACGACGGCGTCGCCACCCAGCAGTGGGACATCGTGCGCGACGGAGTGTTGACCGGCTTCCAGCTGGACCGGTCGATGGCGGCGCTGATGCCCGAGCTCAGTGCCGACGTCGGTGCCGGCCGGTCCAACGGCTGCGCCTACGCGGACTCCCCCGGCCACGTGCCCATCCAGCGGATGGCCAACGTGTCGCTGCAGCCGGCGCCCGACGGGCCGAGCACCGAGGAGCTGATCGGGCGGGTGGAGCGCGGCCTGTACGTCGTCGGCGACAAGTCGTGGTCGATCGACATGCAGAGATTCAACTTCCAGTTCACCGGCCAGCGGTTCTTCCGGATCGTCGACGGCGCCCTGGCCGGCCAGGTGCGTGACGTGGCCTACCAGGCGACCACCACCGACTTCTGGGGATCGATGGAGGCCGTCGGCGGCCCCGACACCTGGCTGCTCGGCGGTGCGTTCAACTGCGGCAAGGCACAACCCGGGCAGGTCGCGGCGGTCAGCCACGGCTGCCCGACCGCCCTGTTCCGCGACGTACGGATCCTGAACACGACCGAGGAGGGCGGCCAGTGAGCGCGACCCCGCAGGAGCTCGTCGAGCACGCGCTCGCCACCTCCACCGCCGACGACTGCATCGTCATCGTCCGCGACACGACCAGCGCCAACCTCCGTTGGGCCAACAACACCCTCACCACCAATGGCCAGATGAGCAGGCGCAGTGCGACCGTGGTGTCGTTCGTCGCGACCGGCGGCGGCACCTCCAACGGGTCCACGAGCGGCAGCGCGACCACGACCCACGAGATCGCAGGCCTGGTCGAGGCGGCCGACGCAGCAGCGCGGGCAGCGCAACCGGCGGACGACGCCAACCCGCTCGAGCGGGACCGCACGTCGCCGGACTGGGACGACCCCGCCGTACCCACCGACATCACCGTCTACGACGCCGTCGCCCCCGCGCTCGGCGAGGCGTTCGGCCGCGCGGGCGGCGCGGGCCGGCTCCTCTACGGGTTCGTCGACCATGCGGTGACGACGACCTACCTCGGCTCGACCACCGGTCTGCGGCTGCGCCACGTGCAGCCCGGCGGTCACTTCGCCTGCACGGCCAAGGACTCCGCGCTCACGACCAGCGCCTGGATCGGCGTCGCCACGCGCGACTTCTCCGACATCGACCCGCTCGCACTCGACGACGAGCTCGCCCGTCGCCTCGGATGGGCGGAGCGCCGCGTCGACCTGCCCGCCGGGCGCTACGACACGATCCTGCCGCCCACCGCCGTCGCCGACCTGATGGTCGACACCTACTGGTACGCCGGCGCGCGTGATGCCTGGGAGGGCCAGTCGGTCTACAGCCAGCGCCCGACCGGCACCCGGATCGGCCAGCGAATCACAGCCCCGGGCGTCCACCTCGCCTCCGACCCGACCCTGCCCGGCGTCGACTGCACGCCGTTCGTCGTCGTCGGCTCGTCCGACTCCGAGCACTCGGTCTTCGACAACGGCCTGCCCCTCACCCGCACCGAGTGGATCCGCGACGGCGAGCTGGCCGCGCTCGTGCAGACCCGTCAGACCGCGGCGATGACCGAGCAGCCCGCGACGCCGTACGTCGACAACCTGGTGCTGGAGATCGACTCCGGCTCCGGCACGATCGACGACCTGGTGGCCGGCACCGAGCGCGGTCTCCTCGTGACCTCGCTCTGGTACATCCGCATGGTCGACCCGCAGAGCCTGCTGCTGACCGGGCTGACCCGCGACGGCGTCTACCTGGTCGAGAACGGCGAGATCACCGGCGCGGTCAACAACTTCCGATGGAACGAGAGCCCGGTCGACCTGCTCGGGCGGTTCACCCACGCGTCGGCCACGACCCGCAGCTTCAGCCGCGAGTGGGGCGCCGACTACTTCCCGCGCACCGCAACCCCCGCGCTCCGGATCCCCGACTTCAACATGTCGAGCGTCTCGCAGGCCATGTGACGCGCGGCAGGAGCGGATCTAGACCTGGGACGCATGACTCATCGAACCTTCCGCCCCTCGCGACAGCTCGGCTCGCCACCAGTTGCCACCCTCGATCCGTTCGACGCTGCGCAGGGTGAGGTCGCCGCTCGCAAACTCCTCGAGCTCTGCACGGGTCAGCGGCCACGGCGGTCCTTTCACCTCGGACCCTTCGTCCCATGTGGTCGCTAGGACCAGCAGAGTGCCTACTGGAGCCACCAGAGCGGCGATGCTCTGCGCGGCTTCCGCGTGCTGCTCAGGCGGCATCGACTGCACGGTGAGACTCTCGACAACCAGGTCGAACCTACGCTGCCACTCACGCGGAAGATCCAAGACGTCGGCAACGAAGTAGTTCACTTTGCTGGCGGGGTACTTTCGCCGCGCTGCAGCAATCGCGCTCGGCGCGAAGTCGAAGCCCGTCGTGCGAAATCCCAACAGGGCAAGGAACTCTGCGTCGGCACCGTAGCCGCATCCCACCACCAGCGCCTCGCGGCCACCGCCCGCCAGGTCTCGCGCCTCAGCCCATTCCACGAGCTGTGGACGGGGAGCGCCGTAGTCCCAGGGCGGCTTGGCTTCACCGGCCTCCGCGCCCGCGTAGATCGCCTCGAACATGCCGGATGGCTCGCTCGTCATTATTCGAGGCTACCGGCCACGCTCGCGCGTCGCTCCAGGTCTTCGGTCGACTGCCCGACGCCCGCCCGGAGTAGGCGTCGACCCCGAGTCACTGCTGGCCGGGGCAGTCTGGGTTGGGACAGAAATCAACGGCCAGGACTTCGCCCATCTCGCCGTGATCGATGTCGTCCTCACCTGCAGGGTTGAAACCTTGGGTCGCGGTCTGCAGCTCGGTTTGGCAGTGCGGGCATCTCCTCGGCCACTCCCGCTCCTCGACGCCCGGCTCCTTCTCGCTCACCAACCGCACGCTACTCCCGGGCCCGAACGTCTGACCACGGCCCAGCAACTCGACGAGAACGCGACCAGGACCCGCAGATGCCGGTCGCAGGTCAGGCCAGGGCTCCTAGGATCCGCTTGGCGGTCTCGGCTGGATCCTCGAGCATCGGGAGGTGCGCCGTCCGCATCGTCTCGACCTGGCCGCCCAGCTCCGCCGCAAACCTGCTCTGGAGGGGTGCTGGAAACTCCCTGTCGTCCTCGGTCACGAGGTAGGCCGATCTCGCGGGGAACGACCGGGCCGACACGGCGTCGGTGAAAAGAGCCCTCGACTCCGGAGCGAAGTCAGCGACGACACGGGCCGCGATGTCGTCGGAGACCCCGGCGCACAGGCCTTCCCTGATCTGCTTGTCCGGCGGCTTGGTGCCCAGAAGCCGAAGGACCAACCCGAGGATCGCTCGCTGCGGCATCGGCATGGCCTGGACGAACGACCGTCCGGCCGGCGGAAGGCAGGCGCTCACCCCGATGAAACCCTCGACCCGGTCCGGCGCGAGCGCACACATCTCAGAGCCGACGACGCCGCCGGCGGAGTGGGCGACGAGAGTGAAGCGCTGGGGGGCCTGGGTGAGCGCCGACTCGGCGTAGGTACGCAACGAGGCTGACCCCTTGGGATAGGCCACCACCAGCGAATCGACGGGAAGGATCTGCCGAACCTCGTCCCAGATCCACTCCGGAAGTCCTGCACCACTGAGAAAGACGAGTTGAGTCATGTCTCCATCCAACCCGACGCCGCCGACGAAGCGCTGCTACTCCGAGTAGGCGTCGACCGGCGGGCAGGAGCAGACCAGGTTGCGGTCGCCGTACGCCTGGTCGATGCGGGCGACGGGCGGCCAGTACTTGTCGCCGCTGATGCCCGAAGGGAAGACGGCCTCCTCGCGGGTGTAGGCACGGTCCCACTCCCCCACCAGTGCTCGCGCGGTGTGCGGGGCGTGGTGCAGCGGGGAGTCGTCGAGCTTCCACTCGCCCGCGGCGACCCGGTCGATCTCGCCCTTGATCGCGATCATCGCCTCGCAGAACCGGTCCAGCTCGGCCAGGTCCTCGGACTCGGTCGGCTCGACCATCAGCGTCCCGGCGACGGGGAACGACATCGTCGGCGCGTGGAAGCCGTAGTCGACCAGCCGCTTGGCGACGTCGTCGACGCTGACGCCGGTCTGCTTCGTGATCTCCCGCAGGTCGAGGATGCACTCGTGGGCCACCAACCCGGTGTCGCCGCGGTAGAGCACCGGGAAGTGGTCACCGAGCCGCGCCGCGACGTAGTTGGCCGACAGCACCGCGACGGCAGTCGCCTGGGCGAGGCCCTCGGCGCCCATCATCCGCACGTAGGCCCACGAGATCGGGAGGATCCCGGTCGAGCCGTACGGCGCCGCGCTGATCGCGCCGACGCCCTCGCGCTTGGACTCCTCGGGGTGCAGCGGGTGCGAAGGGAGGTACGGCGCCAGGTGCTCGCGCACCGCGACCGGACCGACACCCGGGCCCCCGCCGCCGTGCGGGATGCAGAACGTCTTGTGCAGGTTGAGGTGCGAGACGTCGCCGCCGAACTGACCCGGCTTGGCGTAGCCCAGCAGGGCGTTGAAGTTCGCGCCGTCGATGTAGACCTGGCCGCCGTGCTCGTGCACGATCTCGCACAGCTCGGTGATCGTCTCCTCGTAGACGCCGTGCGTCGACGGGTACGTGACCATGATCGCGGCGAGCGTGTCCGCGTGCTGTTCGCACTTCGCGCGCAGGTCCTCGAGGTCGACGGTGCCGTCGTCGTCGGCCTTGACGACGACGACCGTCATGCCGGCCATCACGGCGGAGGCCGGGTTGGTGCCGTGCGCTGACGACGGGATCAGGCAGACCCGGCGGGCGTGGTTCCCGTTGGCGTCGTGGAAGGCGCGGATCGCGAGCATCCCCGCGAACTCGCCCTGCGACCCGGCATTCGGCTGGATCGACACCTTGTCGTACCCGGTGACCTCGGCCAGCCAGGTCTCGAGCTGGTCGACCAGCTGCCGGTAGCCGGCGGCGTCCGCGGCCGGCACGAACGGGTGCAGGTCGGCGAAGCCCGGCAGGGACACCGGCTCCATCTCGGTCGTGGCGTTGAGCTTCATCGTGCAGGAGCCCAGCGGGATCATGCCGCGGTCGAGCGCGTAGTCGCGGCTCGAGAGCCGGTGCAGGTAGCGCAGCATCGACGTCTCGTTGTGGTGGGTGTTGAAGACCGGGTGCTCGAGGAACGTCGTCGTACGGCGCAGCTCCGACGGAAGGGCGTCGCTCGTGGTCCGGTCGACGTCGTCGATGTCGGTGCCCTCGATGCCGAACGCCTTGAGGACGGTGCTCACCGTGGCCCGGGTCGTGCACTCCGACGTCGACATCGCGACGGCGTCGGCGTCGACCAGGCGCAGGTGCACACCGAGGCTGCGTGCCGCTCTGACCACGTCCGCGGCGCGTCCCGGCACGGGCACGGTCAAGGTGTCGAAGAAGCGCTCGTGTGTCGGGGCGAAGCCGCCCTCGGCGAGCGCGTGGGCCAGGACCGCGGCGTAGCGGTGGGCGCGGGTCGCGATCTGCCGCAGGCCCTCGGGCCCGTGGTAGACGGCGTACATCGACGCCGTCACGGCCAGCAGTACCTGGGCGGTGCAGATGTTGGACGTCGCCTTGTCACGACGGATGTGCTGCTCGCGGGTCTGCAGGGCGAGCCGGTACGCCGGACGCCCTTCGGCGTCGAGCGACACCCCGACCAGGCGGCCCGGGATCTGCCGCTCGAGGCCGGCGCTCACGCTCATGAACCCGGCGTGCGGCCCGCCGTAGAACAGCGGGACGCCGAAGCGCTGGCTAGAGCCGACCACGACGTCGGCTCCCAGGGCGCCGGGAGCCTCGAGCAGGGTCAGCGCGAGCAGGTCGGCCGCGACGACGGCCAGGCCGCCGCGCTCGTGGACGGCGTCGATCAGCGGCCGGGGGTCGAGCACCCGACCCGAGGTGCCGGGGTACTGGATGAGGACGCCGGCGAGCTCGCCGTCCGGCAGCCCCTCCGACAGGTCGGCAACGACGACATCCATGCCGATCGCGTCGGCACGGGTGCGGACCACGTCGATCGTCTGGGGCAGCGCGTCGGCGTCGAGCACGAACGGGCCGGCGATCTTGCGGCGCGCCCGGTGGACGAGCGCCAGCGCCTCCGCGGCAGCAGTGCCCTCGTCGAGGAGCGACGAGCCCGCGGTCGGGAGCCCCGTGAGGTCGCTGACCATCGTCTGGAAGTTGAGCAGCGCCTCGAGCCTGCCCTGCGAGATCTCCGGCTGGTACGGCGTGTAGGCGGTGTACCAGCTCGGGTCCTCGAGCACGTTCCGTCGTACGACGGGCGGCGTGACGGTCGCGTGGTAGCCGAGACCGAGCATCGGCTCACCGGGCCGGTTGTCCCCCGCCAGGGAGCGCAGCTCCCCCGCCACGGCAACCTCACTGAGCGCTGCCGGGAGGTCGAGCGGCTCCGTCGTGCGGATCCCGGCCGGGACGGCCGCGTCCATCAGGGCGTCGAGCGACGAGAATCCGAGCCGGTCGAGCATGGTGTCGATCCCGGACTGGTCGGGACCGAGGTGGCGGCTGACGAACGGCAGAGCGCCGTCGAGCTCGGGAAGCGTGGGCTGGTCGGACAAGGAGGGCACCTTAAGGATCGATCGATCTCGTCGCCCTCCCCCTCTGTCACCGCGGCGATGCGGCTCCACAGTTGCCCGGCCACGCGGTCCTGGTGCCTGAGAGGTTCCGGGGAGGATTTGCCCCTTCGGCGCTGGGTCGAACCCAGACTCTCCCGCGCGGGATCAGCAGGCTGAGACTATCAGCCCGGAGGCGTCAGCCCGCGGTTCGCGCGGCCCGGCGAGCAGCAAGCTCGTCGCCCGGAAGCATCTCGCCCGACTCGGGCGCGGCGTGCTCGCTCGGCAGCTCGGCGAGGGTGCCCTCGATCTCGCGCCAGACCCCGCCGATCGCGATGCCGAAGACGCCCTGGCCGCCCTGGAGGAGATCGATGACCTCGTCGTTGCTGGTGCAGTAGTAGACCGACGCGCCATCGCTCATCAGGGTGACCTGGGTGAGGTCGTCGGTGCCGCGCTCGCGCAGGTGCGTGACGGCGGTGCGGATCTGCTGCAGCGAGATGCCGGCGTCGAGGAGTCGCTTGATCACCTTGAGGATCAGGATGTCGCGGAAGCTGTAGAGACGCTGGGTGCCGCTGCCGCTCGCGCCGCGGACGCTCGGCTCGATCAGGCCGGTGCGGGCCCAGTAGTCGAGCTGGCGGTAGGTGATCCCGGCCGCGTTGCAGGCCGTCGGACCGCGGTAGCCGAGGTCGCTGGGAAGAGGCGACACGTCGTCGGTGAAGAGCAGCCCCTGCTCCTCGGCGACGCCGGCGGCGACGTCGGCAGCCTGGCTGCCTGCGTCGGGCTGGTGCTCGTTCACGCGGTCCTCCGTCGAAAGTCGGGGTGCCCGATCAGATCGGACTCTTCAAGGTACGGCGCTGGAGCAGGCATTGTCCAAGACGTCGCCCCGGCGTGTCGCAACTCTCACCCTCAAGTTGAGGTTGAGGGCTGGTCACCGGCCGCCTCAATGCGCTTCGAAGTCCTCCGGCGAGACGTGGTCGAGGAACTCGCGGAACTTCTCGACCTCGTCCTCCTGCTCGGCAGGAACGGCCAATCCGGCCTCGTCGAGCACTTCGTCGGAGCAGTAGATCGTGGTGCCGGTGCGCAGTGCCAGGGCGATCGAGTCCGACGGCCGGGCACTCACCTCGGCACCCGACCCGAAGACCAGGGTCGCGTAGAAGACGCCGTCCTTGACGTCGGTGATCTGCACCTGGGACAGCTCGTTGCCGGTCGCCGCGAGGATGTCCTTCATCAGGTCGTGCGTCAGCGGGCGAGGCGGCACCACGCCCTGCTGGGCGAACGCGATGGCGGTCGCCTCGACGGCACCGATCCAGATCGGCAGGTAGCGATCACCCGAGACCTCGCGCAGCAGCACGATCGGCTGGTTGGACGGCATCTCCACCCTTACGCCCATCACATCGACCTCGCGCATGCAACGAGCGTACTCCTCGAGCGGTAGATCAGAGCCGGCGGAGGCCCGCCTTCACCAACGTCGCGTGCAGCCGCACCGACAGCGCGGCGATCTCGCTGATCGCCTCCTCGGCGCGGGCTGACGCGGTGGCGTCCCGGCTGCGCCGGACCGGCGCCACGACCTGCTCGACGAGCCCGACCTCGCGGTCGGCGGCGGTCTTGAAGGCACGCAGGTGACGGGGCTCGAGGCCGAACTCGGCGAGGTCGCGGGCCGCCTGCGCGATCACCAGCGCGTCCGTGTCGTAGTGCCCGGTGGGGAGGGCCGTGATCAGCCCGAACTCCTCGAGCTGCCCCAGCAGGTCGTCACCGATCTCGGCGATCTTCACCAGCTCCTTGCGGGACAGTCGGAAGTTGTCGTTGCGCTTGAACGACTCCGGCGCCGGGAGCCCGTCGGCGTTGAGCGCGACCCGCGGGACCGTCGGCACGACGGGGTCGATCTGCGGCGGCTCGAGGCCGCGGTCGATGGCGTCGAGGTGCTCACGGATGACGTCGAGGGGCAGGTAGTGGTCGCGCTTCATCCGGAGGACGTAGCGGAGCCGGTCGACGTCCGCGTCGGAGAACTTGCGGTAGCCCGCGGGCGTGCGCTGGGGCTTGATCAGGCCCCGGTCCTCCCAGAACCGGATCTTCGGGATCGTGATGTCGGGGAAGTCCGGGCGCAGCAGATCGAGGACCTGGCCGATGTTGAGAAGCGCCTCGTGGCGCTCGGCGGACGAGATCCCCACGAGTGTCAGACGTCCTCGTGGCCCGAGAAGTAGACCAGCCGGTACTTCCCGATCTGCACCTCGTCGCTGTCGGTCAGCGACACGGTCTCGATCCGGTCGCGGTTGACGTAGGTGCCGTTGAGGCTGCCGACGTCGCTGACGGTGTAGGTGTCCCCGGCGCGGTTGAAGACCGCGTGGCGGCGGGACACAGTGACGTCGTCGAGGAAGATCTCGCTGTCGGGGTGGCGACCCGCGTTGACCACGTCCTGGTCGAGGAGGAAGCGGCTGCCGGCGCCCGGACCCTTCTGGACCACCAGCAGCGCCGAGCCCACCGGGAGCGCGTCGACCGCGGCCGCGTCGATGGGACTGAGCTGCCGGTCGGACGTCTCGACCTTGTCGGCGCCCGCGAAGCTGATCGTCGCGGTGGCGTCACTGGGATCGATGGTCGGCTCCGGGGTGACCAGGCGGGTCCCGCACTGGGAGCAGAACCGGGCGTCGTCCGGGTTCTGTCGTCCGCAAGCGGTGCAGAAAGGCATCAGTTCTCCTCGAGCTATCCCTCAGGGTGAGGTTGAGGTCGATGGTTCGAACCTACACGGTCAGGATCCGATCTGTGCCTGGTAACCGGCCGCGTCGAGCAGTTGGTCGAGCTCGCTGGCGTCCGCCGCGACGATCTCGAACAGCCAGCCGTCGCCGTACGGATCGCTGTTGACCAGCTCGGGCGTCGCGTCGAGCGCCTCGTTGCGGGCGACGACCTCGCCACCGACCGGGGCGTAGACGTCGCTGACCGACTTGGTGGACTCGAGCTCGCCGCAGGCGCTGCCGGCGGTGAGGGTGGTCCCGACCTCGGGCAACGACACGTAGACGATGTCACCGAGGGCGTCCTGGGCGTAGTCGGTGATGCCGACCCGGACCGAGCCCGGCTGCTCGCCGGGAGTGCGCAGCCACTCGTGCTCGACGGTGTACTTGAGGTCGTCAGGGGTCATGAGGCTGAAGGCTACTAACCGGGGTCCGGGGTGGAGAAGTCAGGTTCCTCGTACTCCCGGACCGCTTCGATGTCGATCGAGCTCAGCTCGTCGACCTCGAGCGACGCCCCGTCCTCCTGGAGCTGCGCCTTCGGCCCGAGCAGGAACTCCAGCGCCGGCGCGAGCACCGACGGCTCCCCGATGACGTCGAGGACGTACGGCGCCTCGACCAGGTCGCCGTCGACCAGGAACCCGCCCTCGGCCTCCTCGAACGAGGTCTGGGCGACGATCCGCACGGTGCCGTTGAGCTGCATCGCCTCCGCGCCCACGGTGCGCAGCTCCTGGATCGTGTCGAGCAGCGAGGAGAGCGACACCTGGCCGGTCTCCTCGACGATGGTGATCCGGATCCCCGGGCCGGTCACGGGCACCAGCCCGGCGAGGACGCTGAGCTCGTCGACGTCCTCCTGGGCCTGCTCCAGCGCGGCCTGCCGCTTGCTGGTGTCGTCCTGGAGGTCGTCGCGGACCTCCTCGAGCTCGGCGATCTCGTCCTCGGCGCGCTGCCGGGTGCCGGCGAGCGCGGACAGGATGTCGATGAGCTCCTGCTCGCGCTGTCCGGAGTAGGTGTCGTCGGTCTCGTTGACGCGCACCTGGGTGACCGCGGCGAAGCCGACCACCGCCAGCAGCAGCCCGACGACGATCTGGCTGCGCGAGGGCTTGAGCAGACCGGCCACGATCCGCTGGCGCGGACCTGGGTCGACCTCCTCCGGCTGGTCCGGGTCGGGCGTCGGGTCAGGCGTCGGGTCAGGCATGGAACACGTGTCTCCGGATGGCCGCGACGTTGGTGAAGATCCGGATGCCGAGGACGACGATGACGCCGGTCGACAGCTGGCCACCGACACCGAGCCGGTCGCCGAGGTAGACGATGCCGGACGCGATCACCACGTTGCTGAGGAAGGAGACGACGAAGACCTTGTCGTCGAAGATGCCGTCGAGGTAGGCACGGAGCGCGCCGAACACCGCGTCCAGGGCGGCGACGACCGCGATCGGGAGGTACGGCTCCAGGCCGAGCGGCACGTCGGGCTGGACGAGGAACCCGAGCAGGACGCCGACGAGCAGGCCGAGAACTGCGATCACGTCTACCTGTCTCCTTCTGGCGGGGGCCGCGTGTCCGTCTCCTGCGAGGCCGACCGTAGCTGCCGCAGCCGAATCGGCGCAGCCGACAATCGCATCTCGTCCACATTGTCCATGAGCTGGCTCCAGCCGTAGTCGGCGGCCAGGACGGCGAAGCCCGCACCGCTGGTCGTCTCGAGGAGCCGGGCCGCGAGGGTGTCGTTGTTGCCGATGGCCTGCACGACGTACGGCGGCGCGATGCCCATCGAGTTGACCTCGATCGCCGTGCCGGAGTTGCGGATGGCGGTGCGCGGCGAGATCCGCTGGCCGTTGATCGCGATCGCCTCCGCGCCGGCGGACCACAGGGCGTTGACGAGCAGGGCGAGGTCGGAGTCGCGGATGTGCTCGGTGTCGGGGTCGGCGTACGCCGCGTTGTCGAGCTCGATCCGGATGCCCTCGCCGACGACCGGCGTGAACCCGGTGACCGCCCCGAGGTCGGCCGCGTCGCCCTCCACATCGTTGACCTGGTTGCCGAGCTCGAGCAGCCGCGTCTCCGCGTCGGCGTTGCTCTCGCGGAGGTCCGAGAGCGTCCGGTTGAGGTCCTGCACAGCCTCGCGCCGGGCCTCGATGCGGTCGATCAGGGAAGCGCGACTGGCACTCTCGATGTCGGCGTTCGCATTGGTCTGCACCGCGGCGACCGTGAGCAGCACGCCGAAGATCGCGACCACGGCGACCACGCCGACGCGGCCGGGGATCCGTGCGCTGCCCTGCGGCGCGCCGCCCTGCTCGACGCGCCGCTGCGCGACCATCTGGTAGTCGCGCTCGAGCGCCTCGGCCGTGATCAGGGCGAGCAGCGGGGTGCGCATCCGCGCGGTGGCGTCATCCCTGGCGTCGGTCATCACGGGCCGCCCGCACGACTCGATCGCGGCTCGGTGGTGGCGAGCAGCTTGCGCACCTGCCAGGCGTAGAGGACGCCCGCCCACCAGTACAGGCCGATCCCCCAGAGCGCGAGGGCCCACCCGAACAGCTGGGCCAGGGTCGCCACCGTCCCCTCGCCGTCGCCGAGGAGGAGCAGCGGGAACGCATAGAGCAGGTTGAACGTGGCGGCCTTGCCGAGGAAGTGCACCGGAAGCGCGCTGTAGCCGCGGGTGCGCAGCAACGGCACCAGTCCCCACAGCAGCAGGTCGCGCAGCGGTAGCGACGCCGCGAGCCACCACGGGATGATGTCGCGGAGCGCGAGCCCCACCACGACCGCCAGGATGTAGAGCCGGTCGGCCACCGGGTCGAGGATCTGGCCCAACGCCGACTGCTGGTCGAGCTTGCGCGCGAGCCAGCCGTCGAGGAAGTCGGTGACACCGGAGACCATGAGCACGGCCAGCGCCCAGCCGTCCGCCTCCGGGCCCAGCACCAGCCACAGGAAGAGGGGCACGCCCGCGAGCCGCAGCATGCTCAGCAGGTTGGGGACCGTGAAGACCGCGTTCGAGCCCTGGTTCGACTCGGGGTCCTCGCGTGTCGTCGGGCGGGCCACGAACGACACCCTAGTTTCCCAGCGCCGTGGTCATGACCCGGCCTCGTCGGAGTGGGCCGCGTCGCGGATCTCGCCCACCAGCTCCTCGATCACGTCCTCGAGCGCGGCGACGCCCAGCGTCGCGCCGTCGGCGGTCACGACCCGCGCCATGTGGGCGCCTCTGCGCTGCAGGTGCTCGAGCACGTCGTGGAGCAGCGCGTCCTCCCCCACGGTCGCGAACGGCCGCACCCACCGGTCCGCGACCGGCCGGTTGCGGCGTTCCTCGTCGGGCTCGAGCACGTCCTTGATGTGCAGGTAGCCGAGCAGCTCGTCCGTGCCGTCGGAGCCCTCGTCGACGACCGGGAACCGGCTGAACCCGGTGGCCGCACAGACCGCCTCGACGTCCGCTCCGGTCGAGCCGCGGCGGACGGTGGTGAGCGATTCCGGCCGCATCATGACGCCCGCGACGGTCTTCTCCGTAAAGCCGAGCGCGCCGGCGAGCCGGTCGTACTCGTCCTTGGCCAGCAGCCCCTCGCCGCGCGACTCCTCGACCAGCGCCGCGACCTCCTCGCGGGTGAACGACGAGCTGAGCTCGTCCTTGGGCTCGACCTTCAGCAGCTTGAGGATCGCCTTGGCCATCGCGTCGAGCGCGACGATCACCGGCTTGATCATGGTGACCAGGGCCAGCATCGGCGGCGCGAGCAGCAGGACAGCGCGGTCGGGACCGGCGAGCGTGACGTTCTTCGGGACCATCTCGCCGAGCACGACGTGCAGGAAGCCGACGATGCTCAGCGCGACGGCGAAGCCGACCGGGTGCAGCAGGTCGTGCGGAAGGTTGGCCGCCTCGAACAGCGGCTCCAGCAGATGGGCGATGGCGGGCTCGGAGATCGCGCCCAGCACCAGCGAGCAGACGGTCACGCCCAGCTGGATGCCGGCGATCATGTGCGGCATCTGGCCGAGCGCGCGCAGCGTCGTCCGCGCGAGTCGCGAGCCCGCTTGGGCCCGCGGCTCGATCTGGCTGCGCCGGGCGGCGATGAGGGCGAACTCGGTCGCCACGAAGAACGCGTTGCCGGCGAGCAGCAGCACGGTCAGCAGCAGCGCGGAGACGCTACTCATCGGGCGCCTCCTCCTGCACCCGGAGCGACAGCCGGTCGATGCGCAGCCCGTCCATGTGCTCCACGGTCAGTACGGCGTCGCGCCGGGGCGCGTCCTCGTCGTCGTGCTGCTCGACGAGGGGTACGACGACCTGCTCCCCTGCCGTGGGGATCCGGCCGAGCGCCTTCAGCACCAGGCCGGCGACAGTGTCGTAGTCCTCCCCCTCGGGCAGCTGGAAGCCGGTCAGGTCCTCGATCTCGTCGGGCCGCAACAGCCCCGACACCGACCAGCTGCCGTCGCGACGGAGGCGGCCCCGGGAGCCGAGCCGGTCGTGCTCGTCGGAGATGTCGCCGACGATCTCCTCGACCACGTCCTCGAGCGTGACGATGCCCGCATGCCCGCCGTACTCGTCGAGGACGACGGCCATCTGGAAGCCGTCCTTGCGCAACAGCCCCATCAGCGGGTCGAGCCGCAGGCTGTCGGGCACCACGATCGGCTTGGCCATCAGGTGCTTGACCCGGGTGGTCGCGCGCTCGGGGACGGGCAGGGCGACGGCGTTCTTCACGTGCACGGTGCCGATGACGGCGTCGTGCTCGTCGAGCACGGGGAACCGGGAGTGCCCGGTCTCGCGGGCGAGCTCGATCACCGCGCTGGCCCGGTCGCCCACCTCCAGGGAACGGGTCCGGACCCGGGGCGTCATGATCTCGCCGGCGGTGCGGGTGCCGAACTCGACGGACTTCTCCATCAGCTCGGCGGTGTCGGCGTCGAGCGTCCCGACATGGGCGCTTCGCTGGATCAGCGAGGCCAGCTCGGTCGAGCTGCGCGCGGACCGCAGCTCCTCCTGCGGCTCGATGCCGAACCACCGCACGATCGCGTTCGCCGCTCCGTTGAGCAGCCGGATCGGCAGCCGGATCGCCGTGGTGAACGCCCGCATCGGTCCCTGGGTGGCGCGGGCGGTGGCCATCGGCAGCGCCAGCGCGATGTTCTTCGGCACCAGCTCGCCGATCAGCATCGTCAGCACCGTGCTGAGGACCAGGCTCGTCGTGAGCGCGATCGGGCCGACCGCGCCCTCGGCGACGCCGGCGGCTTCCAATGGGTCGCGCAGCAGCTCGGCGATCGCCGGCTCGGCCAGGAAGCCGATGCCGAGGTTGGTCCCCGTGATCCCGACCTGGGCACCCGACAGCTGGGTCGACAGGGAGCGGAGCGCCCGCTGCACGCCGGCAGCGGTGGCGTCTCCCTCGGACGCGGCCTTCTCGACCTGGGACCGGTCGACGGTCACGAACGCGAACTCGGCGGCGACGAACATCCCGCAGGCGAGCACCAGCAGGATCGCGAGTGCGAGGAGGAGAAGGGCGGTCGTCATCGATGTCGGTGACCAGGAGTCATGGTCGCTGAAGCCTAGTGGCTGCGGCCGACCTCGGCGTACCAGTCGAGCAGCTCGGGAGCGTCGACACTGCCGGGGTCCAGCGCGCCGCTGAGGTCCTGCCCGAGCAGCACCTTCTTGACCGGCACCTCGAGCTTCTTGCCGGTGCGGGTGTGCGGAACGCCCGGCGCCGCGATGATCACGTCCGGCACGTGCCGGGGCGAGGCGTGGGCGCGGATGGCGTCGTTGATCCTGGTCTTGAGGGCGTCGTCGAGATCGACGCCGTCGGCGAGCACCACGAACAGCGGCATCCAGTAGTCGCCGTTCGGGCGCTCGATCCCGATCACCAGCGCCTCGCGCACCTCGGGCAGCGCCTCGACCGGCTCGTAGATATCGCCGCTGCCCATCCGGACCCCCTTCCGGTTGAGCGTGGCGTCGGAGCGACCGTGGATGACGACCGAGCCGTGGTCGGTGAGGGTGATCCAGTCGCCGTGCCGCCACACGCCGGGGAACATGTCGAAGTAGGCGTCGTGGTAGCGCGCGCCGTCAGGGTCGTTCCAGAACATCACCGGCATCGACGGCATCGGCCGGGTGATGACCAGCTCGCCGACCTCCCCGCGGACGGGCGCGCCGCTCTCGTCGTACGCGTTGACGGCGACGCCGAGACACGGACGCGACAGCTCCCCCGCCCAGACGGGGATGGTCGGCGCCGGCCCGACGAAGGCGCTGACGACGTCGGTGCCGCCGCTGATCGAGGCGATCTGCACGACCGGCGGCAGGGCGTCGGCCAGGGCACGGTGGCTGACCGCGGGGAACGTCGAGCCGGAGATGCCGACCCGCCGCAGCCGGGAGAGGTCGTGGTCCTGCGGGCCGACCCCGGCCTTCTGGCAGGCGGCGACGTACGCCGGACTCATGCCGGTCGCGGTCACCCCGTGCTCGGCGGTGATCGCCCAGAGCTGGTCGGTCGCGGGATGGGCCGGGCTGCCGTCGTACGCGACGACGGACGCGCCGGTCAGCAGGCCGGCGACGACGAAGTTCCACATCATCCAGGACGGCGTCGTGTACCAGAACAGCCGCTCGCCGGGGCCGAGGTCGAAGTGGAGGGCCGCGACCTTGGCCTGCTCGAGCATCGCGCCGCCGTGGCCGTGCACGATGCCCTTCGGCTTGCCGGTCGTCCCCGAGGAGAACAGCACCCAGAGGGGGCGGTCGAACGGCACGTCGACGTAGCCGAGCTCGGCCGTCGTGCCGACCGCCTGCTCCCACGCGACGCTGCCGACCTCGAGGGTCGCGCGCAGGGACGGCAGCGCCGTCCGCAGCTCGTCCACCACGGCGGAGCGGTCGTGGGTCCTGCCGCCATGGACGTACGACGACGCGTGGACCATCAGCGTCGGCTCCAGCTGCTCGAACCGGGCCAGCGCCGCCGACGCGGCGTAGTCCATGCCGCACACGGACCAGACCGCTCCGATACTGGCGGTCGCCAGCAGGGCGACGATGGCGTCCGGGGTGTTCGGGAGGTAGCCGACGACCCGGTCCCCCTCCCCCACCCCGAGCGAACGGAACGACGCCGCGAGGCCGGCCACCTCGGCCCGCAGATCAGCCCAGGTCAGGGTCCGGGTGGCGCCGGGGTCCTCGGTCAGGCCGACGATCGCCACCTCGTCGGCCGGCCGGCCCTCGAGCACCGTGCGGGCGTAGTTGACCCGCGACTCGGGGAACCACACCGCGCCGGGCATCCGCTCCTCCGTCAGCGCCGGCCCGACCAGCCCCTGCCCGAGGTAGTCCGCGACGCAGCGCCAGAAGCCGTCCAGGTCGTCGACGGACCAGCGCCAGAGCTCGTCGTACCCCTCGACCCCGCCGCCGGCGACCGCGCCGGCCAGGTCCCGACCGGCGTAGGCCGGTGTCGACGCGAGCTGCGCGAACTCCTCGATCCGGTAGGGACGCGGCTGGGTGGACGGCGGTGTCCAGTCCGGTGCTGTCATGCGGTCGAGCCTATTGCTGCCGGAGTCGCCACGGAGCGGCCCGTCCCGGTGGTTCAATGACTCGCGTGACCGAGCTGTCCCAGCAGCGCCTGGCGATGTTGTTCTCCGACATCGAAGGCTCCACGCTGCACGCCAACCGGCTCAAGGACCAGTGGAAGGACGTGCTCCGGCTGCATCGTGAGACCTGCCGGCGCGCGTGGAAGGACCACCGGGGCCACGAGGTCGACACCGCCGGCGACGGGTTCTTCGTCGTGTTCCCAACCGTGCGCGACGCCGTCGCCGCTGCGATCCAGGCCCAGCGCGACCTCGCCGCGGCGGACTGGCCCGGCGGACGCCCGATCCGGTCCCGGACCGGCGTCCACGTGGGCGTGGTGTCGTCGTACGACGGCAGCTTCGTCGGCTACGACGTGCACCGGGCTGCACGGATCATGGGCACCGCCAACGGCGGTCAGGTGGTCGTGTCGCAGGCCGTGATCGAGGACTTCGAGACCCGTCCCGAGGACCTCGAGATCACCGATCTCGGCACCCATCCGCTGAAGGACCTCGCCGAGGAGGAGCGCCTCTTCCAGGTCCGTGCGGAGGGGATGCTGAGGTCGTTCCCGCGGATCAAGTCGCTCGGCACGTCCGGGGCGGCGGCAGCAGCGGTGGCCCGCACGCTCTACCGGCCCGCCGACGTGTCCGCCGCGGAGCTGGTCATGGAGGACGGCCGCACGCTCACCCTCAACGAGAACGGGCTCCGCATCGGCCGGATGCCCGACAACGACCTGGTGCTCAACGACAACCTGGTGAGCCGGCACCACTGCGCCATCACGGGAACCCCGGCCGGATTCGTGCTGACCGACCTCCAGTCCACCCACGGCACCACCGTCAACGACGAGCGCGTCACCGTCGCCCGGCCGCTCGCCGACGGCGACGAGCTCGTCATCGGGGCGACCAGGATCAGGTTCAGCCAGCCGGGGTGACGGGCCGGTCCGCGTCGGTCGGGAGCGGCGCCGGGTTGTGCTCGGGCTCGTTGGGGAGCTCGCGCACAGCGGCGCCGAAGACCTGGATCGTCTCGGCCAGCGTCCGGGCCTCGTTCTCGCCGAGCGACAGGACCTCGAGCGCCGAGGTGGCGCGGACCGTCGCGGTCCGGCGGGACTTCTCGAACACCGCCTTCTCGCCGAAGTGGTCGCCCGGTCCCAGGGTCGTCACCAGGACGTCGCCCTCGGGCGTCTCCCGGATGATGTCGGCGGTCCCGGCCGTGATGACATAGATCTGCTGCCCGACCTCACCCTGGCGCACCACCGCCTGCCCGGACTCGTAGTGCTCACGACGCAGGCCGTACGGCGTCGCGACCTGCACGTTGACGATGTCGCGGCCGAAGAACGGCGCCATCATCCAGTCGAACGCGATGTCCGCCTTGCGCTCCCAGGTCGGCACGAACCACCAGAAGAACAGGCGCCACAGGATCCACGCCGGCAGGCCGTAGAAGCGCATCCCCTTGAGGTGCGACACCGCCTTGCGCCGGCCGAGGGAGCAGGCGTCACCGAGCCCGGCGAACCTGAAGGGCTTGAGCGGCTTGCCCTGGACATGACGCTCGATGTTGCGCCCGATCTGCCGGCCGCCATACATCCCGAAGATCGCGACGGCCGGGCAGGTTCCGCCCTGGGGGTGGGGTACGGCGGCGCAGTCGCCCGCGGCCCACACGTTGTCGGTGCCCGGCACCTGGAGGTTCGCGTCGGTGATGACCCGTCCGCGCTCGTCCCGCTCGTAGGGCATCAGGTCCAGCAGCGGCGACAGTGCGGTGCCCGAGGAGCTGATGATCGTCCGCGTCTGGACCACGGTGCCGTCGGAGAGGATCGCCTCGTCCCGGGTCGCCGCACTGATCCGGGTGCCGGTGAGCACCTCGATGCCGCCCTTGGCGATGGTCCTCTCGGCGTAGCCGATGAGCTTCGGCTGCCGCGCGGCCAGCTCGGGGAGGATCCGCTCCCCCGAGTGCACCAGGAGGACCCGGATCTCGTCCGGGTCGATGCCGGGGTACTCCTTGCGGGCCAGCCGCCGGAAGTAGTCCATCAGCTCGGTGGAGACCTCGACGCCGCCGAACCCGCCACCGACGACGATGAACGTCAGCAGTCGCTGGCGCTCGACCGGGTCGGTCTCGACCTCGCCCATCTCGAGCATCGCCAGCAGGTGGCTGCGCGCCTTGAAGTTGTCGGAGAAGGTCTTCAGCTGCAGGGCGTGCTGGGCGATCCCGGGGTAGCGGGACAGGTCGTCGATCGAGCCGAGCGCGACGACGAGGTGGTCGTACTCCAGCACCTTCTCCTTCCCGTCCAGCAGCCGCGACGTCGTGATGGTCCGCTGGGTGACGTCGACCGACTTGATCTCGGCGTTGTGGAAGCGGGCGGGCGGGAACAGGCGCCGGTTCGGGCTGGTGATGCTGGTGGGCGACACCTTGCCGGTGAGCATCTCGGCGATGAAGCCGTGGAACGTGTGGAAGTTGTCGCGGCTGACGATGGTGAGCTCGACGTCGCCCCTCTTGACCGCCTTCTTCAACGAGCGCGCGAGGTAGATCGCGGTCCATCCCCCGCCGATGCACACCACCCGCAGCGGACGCTGCCCTGCCGTCATCACTTCTCCTCCGTCCAACCGGAGATCGTCTCGAGCGCCGACCGGTAGCCGACCTCGACGATCTCGTCCAGGTGCCGCATGTCCAAGGTGTCGTACCGGGCGACCGGCGGCGCGATGAAGCGCACGTCGCTCCGCGTCCGCTGGGTCTCGGCCGCGCGGTCGCTGGCCAGCGTCGCGGTGCGCTCGAGGATCCGCACGATGTTGGGGAAGGCCGTGCCGGCGGACTGTCGCATCCGGTGCCGGAGCACGTCGAGCAGGCCGGGCTCGTGCTCCCAGTGCATCCCCACCGAGAAGGTGCGCGGCGGCGAGACGTCGCTCGCGATGATCACGCCGGCACCGGTGCGGCTCATCGGGTCGACCGGGAGGTTGTCGAGCACGCCGCCGTCGACGAGCAGCTCGCCGCGGTCGATCACCGGAGCCACGATCCCCGGGATCGACATGCTCGCCAGGACGTACCTGCCCAGCGGTCCGCTGCTGTGGATGACGATGTGGTTGCGGGTCAGGTTGGTCGAGGTGCAGAAGAACTCGCGGGCCTGGTCCTCGATCTGCCGGCTGCCGAAGCACCCGTCCATCGCCGTCCGGCTCCGGCGCGAGCCGTGCAGGGCGACGAACGGGAACGTGAACCCCTTGAGCGGCCGGATCTTGTGCCAGACCTCGCGGTTGTGCTCGACGATCTCGTCCGGCTCGAGGCCGGTCGACCACAGACCGCCGACCAGGGCGCCCATGCTGCTGCCGCCGATCAGGTCGATCTCGATGCCGGACTCGATCAGCGCTCGGAGCACGCCGATGTGCGCGAAGCCGCGGGCACCCCCGCCGCCGAGCACCAGCCCGGTCGTCGTTCCGGTGAGGTGCCTGCCGAGCCGCCGCCAGTCGGCGTCGGCGCCGGCCAGCAGGTGCGACTGCCGGGTGAAGCCGCCGGCGTCCCGCCACAGCGCCGTGACCCCGGGTGCGGGCCGGCCCGCCTCGCGCACGAGCACCAGCTCGCGGGGAACGTCCGTGGTGATCGCCGCGATCCGCGCCAGCTGGGGGCGGGTCTGGCGGTCGGGTCGGACGCCGCCCGGCGCGACGACCAGCACCCGGTCGGCTCGCCGGAGGACCCGTTCGGTCCACGGCGACGCCGGATCCGGATCCGCGAGCAGCAGGATCAGCGGGTGCTCCACCTCGGCGGTGTCGAAGTAGTCCGCCAGTGCCCGCTCGTCGGGTGAGCCGGCCGGCGACCGGGCGGCGCCGGGACCCACGGCCTGGTCGACGGTCTCGGGATCCAGCGCCCGCAGCGGCGTGACCGCACCGATCCGCGCGGCCACCTCTCGGACGTCCGTGCCGGCGACCGGCACCAGGGCGACGGTCGCCGGTGCGCTGGTACGGCGGGGCGGGCTCCCGGGCAGCAGCCAGCCGGCCACGACGCGGGTGAGCTGGAGCGCGCTCCGCGGGTCCTCCTCCATCAGCCGCTCGAAGGACGCGCGCGAGAGCCGGCCGACCAGGGTGTCGCGGACCGCGCGCACGGTCGCAGTACGCCGCGACCCTGTCAGCAGCGCGACCTCACCGACGGTCGAGCCGCGGCCGATCTCCCGGACGATGGTCTCGGTGCCGTCGGCGCCGACGATGGCGACGTTGAGACGGCCGCCCGCGACGACGTAGAGGTCGTCGCCGGGGTCGCCGGTGTGCATCAGGGCCTCGCCCCGGTCGAGCACGGTCCACTCCATCGACCGGGCGAGCTCCGCGAGCCGCTCGTGGGTCATGCCGCGGAACACCGCACAGCCGGCGAGCGCCCCGACCGCGTGCCGCGGCTCAGCCCGGATTGTCCGCATCGCTCGCTCCGGGCTGGATCACTCGTGCGAGCCGCTTCACGTTGCGGAGGTTCTTGAAGCTCACGTTGTCGGTCGTCGAGTTACCGCCGAATGTGCCGCACCCCAGCGTCAGCGAGGGCACCAGCCCCGTGGTCACGCCGAAGACCCCATGGGCACCGGGTGAGTTCGCGAGGATCCGGCTGGTCGGCATCGCTGCGCCGAAGCGGGCGACCCTGTCGGGGTCCTGGCTGTGCACGATCGACGTGTGGCCGCTGCCCATGAAGTCCAGCAGCCGCCGGGACAGGGTGATCGCCTCGTCGTCGCCGGCGACGTCGAACAGCGACAGGACCGGGGTCATCTTCTCCCCGGCCAGCGGGGAGTCCTCGCCGTCCCAGGCGGCCGGGACCACGATCACCTTGATCTCGAACGGCCGGGTGATGCCGGTGAACCCGGCGATGGTCGCGGCCGACTGGCCGATCGTCTCGCCGCGGAAGCGGTTGGTCGCCGGGTCGACCGCGAGCTTCAGGAATCCCTCCGCCTCCACCGGGGAGAGTACGGCGGCGCCCTGGCTCTCGAGCTGCGCCACGAAGTCGTCGCGCACCGAGGTGTCGACGACGAGGTTGTGCTCGGCCCCGCAGATGACGCCGTTGTCGAAGGACTTGGACATCACGATCGCGGTCGCCGCAGCGGTGAGGTCGGCGTCGGGCGCGATCCAGCACGGGGCGTTGCCGGGACCGACCCCGAGCGCCGGCGTACCGGAGCTGTAGGCCGCCTGCACCATCGCGGCGCCGCCGGTGGCGAGGACCAGCCCGACGTCGGGGTGGCTCATGAACTGCTGGGTCAGCTTGCGGCTCCCCCGCTTCCTGACCCACAGCACCAGGTCCTCCGGAGCGCCTTCCGCCGCGAGGACCTCGTGGATGAGCTCGCCCACGCGGCTGCCGACACCGAGCACGGCGTGGTGGAAGCTGAGGATGATCGCGTTGCGCGACTTGAGGCTGACCAGCGTCTTGAAGTACGCGGTGGCCACCGGGTTCGTGACCGGGACCAGGCCGAAGATCACGCCGACCGCCTCGGCGATCTCGGTGACCTGCGTCTGCTCGTCGGTACCGAGCGGGCCGGAGCCGACCTGGCCGACGAGCGAGTCGTAGACCCCCTGGGCAGCGACCCAGTTCTTGAGCCCCTTGTCGACGGCGTTGCCGATGTGGGTCTCCTCGACCGTCGCGTCGGCGAACGCCTGGGCGTGCTCGACGAAGCTGGTCGTGAGCCGGCCGAGGAGGGCGTCGACCCGGTGCTCGGGCCAGTCCGCGAACGCAGCCTGCGCGGCGACCGACCGGCTGACCAGCTCGTCGACGACGGGGTCGGGCGCGGCGGCGAACATCAGGTCGGACGCCTGCTCGGTCAGGCGCCGGAGCTTGCCCGTCGCGTCGCGGGCGAGCTCGAGGGTGACGGCGAGCGCCGCGCCCGGCTCGCGCACCGCCAGCTCGTCGAGTCCCGCCGTCGTGATCATCCGGGCCCGGACCCGGGTCTCGGCGATCGCGGTCGCCGACCGCGGGAGCCGGTCGAGCAGCGCGACCTCGCCGAGCGTCGCGCCGGGTCCCTCGTAACGGAGCACCGACTCGGTGTCGACCTCGGGAAGCTCGAGCTCGATGCGCACGTCACCCTCGTCGATGAAGTACGCCGCGTCGCCCTCGTCGCCCTCGGTGAAGATCCGGGTGCCGGGCTCGAACTCGACCTCGGTCAGGAGCTTCGCCACGGTCTCCCGGTGTTCGTCGGAAAGAGCGTCGAAGAATCCGGGCAGGCTCATCAGGGTCGCCTCCTGAAGGCGTGGGGAGTCGCAGGAGAGCCGCCCGATCGGCCGTTTGCATGCTAGGCCCCCAGAATGACCCTTTACTACCGCCGATCGGGCGAGAACCGCGGGATCAGCCCACGGCCCCGCTGTCGGGGTCGACCTGGAGCGACGAGGTGTCGACGGCGACGAACGCGTCCGCCGGGATCCGCTTCAGGTCCGCGATGAGCCGCTCCGGCCACCTCCGGTGCTGCTCCCCCTGGAAGTACCAGGGGCTGCCGTTGTCGGCCAGGACCAGGCCATAGGTCTGCATCGCCCGGATCACCCGGCGCGCGTAGCCGCCGTACCCCGTCGTGTCGAAGCCGGCGTCGAGCCGGAACCGGGCGCCCATCGGTGGGTAGCGCCGGTCCGTGTGCGCGCCGGCGTCGTGGCGGGCCGGCCACAGGTGCCACCTGCTGGTCTCGTCGGTGGTGAAGCGGATCGCGTGGTCGATCGTGTCGTCGCGGACCTCGCGCCACCGCAGCAGCCCGGGGAGGATCGGCAGGCCCGCGGCATCGGCGGACGTCCAGCCGTCCGGGCGCAGGGCGTTGGACCGCAGGCTCCACACGGCGCCCGACCCGGCCCGCCAGCGACCGTCGCGCACCCGAGTCGCGAACGTCTCGAAGAGCCGGCAGCGGTCCCGGTCGACGACGATCGCGTGCCGGTCGCCGTCGCTCCGGCGTCCGCCCTCGATCCGGGTGTCGCGGCCGAGGGGGTAGCGCACCCGGTCGCTCTCGTCGGCGTACGTGAACCGGACCCGCACCTTGCGGTGGTCGCTGCGGACGACGGTGACCGGGATGCCGTACGGGGGGCCGTCGCCGTACGACGGGCCGAAGTCGGGATGCAGCTCGCTGGCCGGCGACATCCGCGCGAGCCAGGCGGCGCTCCGCTCGTGCACGGGCAGGTCGGAGACGTCCGCGTGCCACCAGTTGTCGGACGGGAAGACCGGGCACCCGGCAACCGGGGCGAGGGCAGGCTCCGGCGTGGCCGCGGACCGATCCGGCTCGCTGGCCGCGCACGCTCCCAGTGCCAGCACCAGGACAGCGATGCCGAGTCGCATGCGTACCCCCTCCGATCCAAGACTAGGCCGGGGCTGCCACTACCTGCTGGCGAACGCGTTCTCGAAGATCGCCATCCGCGCGGCCACGTCCAGCGGCCGGGCCTCCATCAATGCGCGGTCGTCGTACGTCGGCATGAAGGCCTGCACCTTCACACCCGCGCGCTCCAACCGCCGGCACTCGGTCCGCAGCTGTCGTTGTGCCACCCGGCGGAACAGGCCGCCCTCCCCCGCCATCGGAGCGAGTACGACGACCTCGTCCAGGCCGGCGTCGACCACCAGGTCGGCGTTCGTGGTCGAGTGCGCGCCGCCGTCGATGTAGCGGCGTCCGTCGATCCGGACCGGCGGGAACTGGCCGGGGACGGTACAGGACGCGCGCACTGCTTCGAGGATCGGTGGCCGCGGCTGCCCCTGCGCGCCGAAGCACACGCGGCGGCCCGAGTCGTAGTCGAGTGCGGTGACCCAGGTCGCGGGGTGCCCTACCCAGTCGTCGGTGCCGACGACGGCGGCCAGCGGGGCGAGGAAGGAGTCGAGGGATCCGCTGCCCGCAGGCAGCAGCCCGGACATCGCGGCGAGCGGTGTGATCCGCCCCGGTCCGACCGCGCGGGCGAGGAGCGTCGGCGATGCCGGGACGGGAACCTTCCGTCGGCGCTCCGGCTGCTCCCGGCGGACCGCTCGGGACCGCAGCGGGTGCGTGTCCGGAAGCTCCTGGCGGTACCACCGGAGCAGATCGTCGGTCCCGACCCCGCTGGCGAGCAGCCCGGAGAGGAACGCTCCCTGCGACGTGCCGAGCAGGAGGTCGGCCGTCCTCGGGTCCCAGTCGGTGGCGGCCTCGAGCGCAGCCAGGGTGCCGCTGGACCACGCCAGGCCGGTCACGCCGCCGGCGCCGATGACGAGTCCCCGCTTGGTCACCCGGAGATCATCGCAGCAGCCTTCTCGCCCACCATCACGGCCGGGGCGTGGGTGTTGCCGTGCGGGATCGTCGGGAACACCGACGTGTCCGCCACCCGGAGCCCGCCGACGCCGTGCACGAAGAGCTCGGGGTCGACGACGCCGTCGGCCTCCGTGCCGATCCGGGCCGTGCACGACGGGTGGTAGGTGTGGATCACGTTGCGCCGTACCTCGGCCTCGAGGTCCGCGCGGCTGCCGACGCCGGGCCCCGGGTGGAGCTCCCTGGTCGTGAGGTCGCGCAGCCCGGCGGAACCGGCGATCTCACGAGCCCGCTCGATCCCGGCCACCATCGAGTCCATGTCGGCGCGCTCGGCGAAGTAGTTGAAGGTCGTTCGGACGCTGTCCCGCGGGTCCGCGCTGCGCAGGCGGACCTGGCCACGGCTCTTCGAGCCGACGAGGGAGAGGCCGAGCGTGTAGGCCGGCTTGTCGTGGGTCGCGAACCCGTTGTCCCAGAAGTACGCCGGTCCGCCGATCAGCTGCATGTCCGGTGCCTCCTCGCCCGACCGGGTGTGGAAGAACCCCCCGGCCTCGCCGACGTTGGAGGTGAGGAGGCCGCGCCGGGCGGCGAGGTACTTCACCAGGTGCACCGGCGACTGCGCCTCCGCCAGGGTGCCGGCCGCGGAGGTCTCGAAGTTGGAGACGTAGAGCGGGTGGTCCATCAGGTGCTGGCCGACGTTCGGGTTGTCCACCACCACGTCGATGCCGTGCTCGACAAGGTGGTCGGCCGGTCCGATGCCCGAGAGCATCAGCAGCTGCGGCGTGTTGAAGGCACCGGCGGAGAGGATGACCTCACGCTCGGCCCGGTGGAGCTCGCGGCGGCCGTGGTGCTCGACCTCGACCCCGTCCGCGCGGCCGTCGCTGATCCGCACCTTCATGACCTGGGCGTCCGCCAGCAGGGTGAAGTTGGGCCGCTTCATCGCAGGGCGCACGAAGCCGTCGGCCGTCGTCCAGCGCATGCCGCGACGGTGCGTGACCTGGTAGTGACCGACACCCTCCTGCTCGGCCCCGTTGAAGTCGCCGTTGCGCGGGAGGCCGGCGGTCACCATCGCGTCGACCATGGTCTCGGTGAACGGGCTGGGGTTGCGCTGGTCCTCGATGAACAGGGGGCCGTCGGTGCCGTGGTAGTCGCCGGCCCCGCGCGAGTTGTGCTCGGACCGCCGGAACAGCGGGAGCACCTCGTCGTACGACCAACCGGTGGCGCCGTCCTTGGCCCAGGTGTCGTAGTCGGCCCGGTTGCCGCGGATGTAGATCATGGCGTTCATCGCGCTGCAGCCGCCGAGCACCTTGGCCCGTGGGTGGTAGATCGACCGACCGTCCAGGTGCGGCTCGGGCTCGGTGTAGACCTCCCAGTCGCCCTTGGTCTTGAACTGGGTCGGGAAGGCGGCGGGGATCCGGACGTTCATCGGCTTCCTGGCCGCGCCGGCCTCGACGAGCAGCACGCTCACCCTTGGATCCTCGGACAGCCTGCCGGCGACGACTGCTCCCGCTGACCCGGATCCCACCACGATGTAGTCGTAGCTCGTCATCTGCACTCCTCAGGCGTCGGAACGATGGGACAGATCTTGCCGGTCCGGAACGCCCGGCCGCTTGGCGTTGCGTCCACCGTTGCGGTGGAGCATTGTGTCCAGGTCCAACCAGCGTGGCGACCGTCACCGATCGGCGGGAGGTGAACGGTGGCTGACTTCTCCGCCAGCGACCTCGAGGCGTGGGTGCGCGAGTACGCCGCCACGGTCGGCGCCGACGACGTCGTCCGCGGATTCGCGCGCCGGGTCGACGAGAGCATCGTGGCGGCGATCCCCGAGATCGCGGCGGACCCGACCCTGCGGCGGGACCTCGCCGCGAGCTCGTTCTCCCAGTGGGAAGCGTTCCTCGCCCGGCTGCCGCGCTCCTACGAGTTCGAGCTGCCCGGGCCCGCCGGCAACCTGGCCCGGTCCCTCGCTCGTCGCGGCCAGGACCTCGGCGTCCTGCTCAAGGTCTACCGGACCGTCTACCCCACCGTGTTCGAGATCTTCACCGACGTCACCGACCGACTCGGCGACCAGGACCCGCCCCCCGACCAGGCGCTGAAGCTCCTGTGGAACCGCGCGGTGCAGTGGTTGGACGACTCGGTCGAGACCCTGATCGCGACCTATTACGAGGAACGACAGCTGCTCGCCGAGGGCGCTCTCATCCGTCGTTCGCAGCTGATCAAGGAGGTGCTCGACGACCCGGCCGCCGACAGCGATGCGGCGTCGCGGGACCTCGCCCACCCGCTGAACCAGTGGCAGACCGCGCTGGTGCTCTGGGACAGCGACGCGCGCGGGCAGGGCTCGCAGCCGCTCCTCGACCTTGCGGCCCGGGCGGCGCAGCTGCTCGGCGCCCCCCGCCCGCTGGCACTCCCCATCTCGACCCACGACGTCTGGTGCTGGGTCGCGACGCCGACCCGCCCCGACGCCGCCGCGCTCAAGGAGCTGGCTGCCGACGTCGAGGAGCTGCACGCCCACGTCGCCGTGGGGACGCCGCAGCCCGCCGTCGCCGGGTTCCGCGCGGGTCACGCCGAGGCGGCCGCCGTACAGCGCCTCTGCCTGGCCGCGGCCCGGGCACCGGCCGTCGTCGAGTTCGCCGACGTGGAGCTGCTCTGCCTGCTGTCCACCGACGAGCCGATGCTCGCGCGGATGGTCCAGCGGGAGGTCGGGCCGCTGCTCGGCGCGGACAAGAACCTCGCTCCGGTGCGAGAGACCGCCCTGGCCTACCTGAGCCAGCGGCAGAACGTCGAAGCCACCGCAGACCTGCTCTTCGTCCACAAGAACACGGTGCGCTACCGGCTCGCGCGGGCCGAGGAGCTGCTCGGCCATCCGCTGACCGACAACGCCGCCAAGGTCGAGGTCGCCCTTCGCTACGTGTCGCTCTTCGGACCGCCGGTGAGCATGGCGCGGTACTGACGGGGGGTCATCCCGAACCATCGTCGGCACGACCGGTTGAGGGTGCTCTGCTCGGCATACCCGAGCAGGGCCGCGACCTGGCTGATCTGGAGCCGGGGCTCCGCGAGGTACCGCGCCGCTTGCGCCCGACGCTCCCGGTCGATGACCTCGTGACAGCCGATCCCATCCGCCGTCAGGTGGCGCCGGAGGGTCCGCACGTGCATCCCGAGCTGGTCGGCGATGGCGTCCGCGGTGCACTGTCCGGTCGGCAGCAGCCGGCGGGCCAGCTCCGCCACCCGCTCCGCCATGCCGGCGGTGGCGGGCAGGTAGTTGGCTTCGAGGTACTTCGTCGCGATCCTTCGGGTCTCCGGGTCAGCGCTGTCGATCGGACGGCCCGCCAGATCAGCGGGTACGACGAACCCGCACCAGGTCTGACCGAACTGCACGGGACAGCCGAGCGCTTCGTCGTACGACGCTGCCGGGCCGAGGCGGTCGTGCAGGAATGACACTGCGCCGAGGCGCGCCTCCGGCCCACCCAGGAGCCGGATGATCTGGCTGGCATTGGCCAGGCTCAGCTCGTAACCCTGGCGCATGTCGGGGACGTGCGGCTCGACCATCTCGTAGGTGAACCTGACGTCGGTCCCGGGGCCGTGCGGCTCCACCGTCAGCTTGAGGCCGGGTGAGTGCACGTAGAGGTAGCGCGCCACCGCCTCCATCCCGTCCTGCACGGTCTCGGCATTCCTGGCGATCACCGCGACCGGCCCGAGGATGCCCAGGCCCTGCCAGCGTGACAGGCGCAGCCCCAAGTCGGGGCATGACAGCTCCTCGGCGCTGGCGGCCAGCAGTCGGAGTGCCGCGCCCAGCGAGATGAACGCCTCCTCCTCCTCGTTCTCGATGCCGGGCGGGATGTGGAAGCGCGAGAGGAGGGACTCCGGCTGGCCGCCGAGCTCCCGCACGAGGCTCTGGTAGCCCCACAGGTTGGTGGCGCGGAGCAAGCTGCCCATCGCGCCTCCGCTCGTGTCCGGAAATGACAAAAGTATGTCCTTGTCCGTCAAGACCTGCAATGCCTTCGGCGCGGACCCTGGAGTCATGACCAACCACGACTTCGACGTCATCATCATCGGCGCCGGCCTGTCCGGCATCGGCACGGCCTGCCAGATCGCGAGCCAGCACCCCGACAAGACCATCGCCGTGCTCGAGCGCCGCGAGCGGCTGGGCGGAACCTGGGACCTGTTCCGGTACCCCGGCATCCGGTCGGACTCCGACATGTTCACCTTCGGCTACAAGTTCCGGCCCTGGGTCGACTACAAGGTGTTGGCCCCCGGCGCGGCGATCCGCGACTACATCTCCGACACCGCGGCGGAGCACGGCATCGACGAGAAGGTCCACTACGGCCTCAAGATCGTGGCGGCCGACTGGTCGAGCGACGAGGCCCGCTGGGCGGTCACCGCCGTGCGGGAGGCGACCGGCGAGAAGCTCACCTACACCTGCGGCTTCCTGGTGAGCGCCACCGGCTACTACAACCACGACGCCGGGTTCCTGCCGACCTTCCCCGGGTCCGACCAGTTCGACGGCCAGCAGATCCACCCGCAGTTCTGGCCGGAGGACCTCGACTACGCGGGCAAGAAGGTCGTCGTCATCGGAAGCGGCGCCACCGCCGTCACCCTGGTGCCCTCGATGGCCGGTACGGCGGAGCACGTGACCATGTTGCAGCGGTCGCCGTCGTACATCTTCGCGGTGCCGGCGTTCGACAAGATCTCTGCGGTGCTGAACAGGTTCCTCCCGGAGAAGCTGGTGAACCGGCTCGCCCGCAAGCGCAACATCGCCCTCCAGCGCGCCATCTACGTCTCCTGCCGCCGCTGGCCCACGATGATGCGTCGCTTCCTGCTCGCGCACGTCCGCCGCCAGGTCGGGCCCAGCGTCGACATGGCCAACTTCACGCCGGCCTACATGCCCTGGGACGAGCGGCTGTGCGCCGTCCCGGACGGCGATCTGTTCAACGCCCTGAAGGCCGGCGAGGCGTCGGTCGTCACCGACCAGATCGACACGTTCACCAAGACCGGGATCAAGCTGAAGTCCGGACGGGAGCTCGAGGCGGACATCATCGTCACCGCCACCGGGCTGCAGGTGCAGATGCTCGGCGGCCTGAAGCTGACCGTCGACGGTGAGCCGCGCGAGCTCCACGACGGCTTGACCTACAAGGCCGTGCTCGTCGAGGACGTTCCCAACCTGGCCTGGATCTTCGGCTACACCAACGCGCCGTGGACGCTGAAGTCCGACATCGCGGGCGAGTACATCTGTCGGCTCCTGGCGCACATGGAGGACAACGGGTACGCCGTCGCGACGCCCCGCGACGACGATGCCTCGGCGGACGGCGGGGGCATCCTCGACGCGCTTCAGTCCGGCTACGTGCAGCGCGCCAAGCACACCCTTCCGCGCCAGGGCTCGCGCGGCCCGTGGAAGGTCACGATGGACTACGGCCACGACTGCAAGATGCTCCAGGACGACCCCATCGAGGATGGTCACCTGCAGTTCGAAGCGCGCCGGCCGGCACTGGCCAGGGTCGGCTGACATGTCCCCCGTCACCTTCTTCAGCGACGACGTTGCGTGCGCGGCCTGGCACCTCAACGGCCGCGGCGACGCGTTCGCCACCGAGAGCGGCCGACCCTGCGTGGTCATGGCCCACGGCTTCGGAGGCACCCGCGACACCGGGCTCCTCGGGTTCGCCGAGGGGTTCGCCGCCGCCGGTCTCGACGTACTGCTCTTCGACTACCGCGGATTCGGCGACTCGGACGGCACGCCGCGACAACACGTCTCCTTCCGCCGACAGCGCGCCGACTACGCCGCCGCCATCGCGGCGGCGCGGCACCTCGACGGCGTCGACCCCGAGCGGCTCGTGCTCTGGGGCACGTCGTACTCCGGCGGGCACGTCGTGCCGGTGGCGGTGGCGGACGGGCGGATCGCAGCCATCGTGTCGATGACGCCGGCCATGGACGGCCTGGCCGCCCTGGTTGCCATGTTCCGGCACGGCGGCGTGCGCAGGCTGGCGCCGCTCGTCACGCACGGCCTCCGCGACGCCGTGCGTGCCCTGCTCGGCCGCGCCCCGCACCACATCCCCGTGGTCGGGGAGCCCGGGACGACCGCGGTCCTGGCCGGGCCGGGGGCGCTCGAGGGCTACATGGCACTGGCGGGTCCCACCTGGCGCAACGAGGTCTGCGCACGGGTCGCCCTCGAGGTGGCCTTCAACCGCCCGATCCGCTTCGCCGAACGGCTGCGCGCCCCGCTGCTGGTGCAGGTCGGCGAACGTGACTCGGTGGTCCCGCCGGCGTCGGCGATGCGGACCGCCGCACGCGCCGGGCGGCACGGCGAGGCTCGCGCCTATCCCGCGGACCACTTCGACGTCTACGACGGCCCCGTCCAGCAGCAGCTCCTGTCCGACCAGCTCGCGTTCCTCGACCGGCACCTCGCCGTCCCCTCCCACCGCTCCAACGAGAAGGCATCCTCGTGAGCAAGTACTCCCTCGCCGACAAGGTCGCGCTGGTCACCGGCGGCGCCCAGGGCATCGGTCTCGCCACCGCGCGACACCTCTACGAGCGTGGCGCCAGCGTCGTGCTCGTCGACCTCGACCCGGAGGCCACGATCCTCGCGGCCGAGGAGCTCGGCGCCCGAGCCATCGGCATCGGCGCCGACGTCACCGACATCGGCGCCATGCAGGACGTGGTCGCACGCGCTGTCGATGCGTTCGGACGGGTCGACATCGTGATGGCCAACGCCGGTATCGCACCCGCGCCCGCCACCGTGCGAGCGATGGACCCAGCCCTCTTCGAACGGGTCCTCGATGTCAATGCACTCGGCGTCTACCGGACCGTGCACGCCGCACTGCCCCAGGTCGTCGAGAACAAGGGCCAGGTCATCGTCGTCGCGTCGGTCTACGCGTTCGTGAACGGCGTGATGCTGGCGCCGTACGCCATGTCCAAGGCGGCGGTCGAGCAGTTCGGCCGGGCGTTGCGCGGGGAGCTTGCCCAGCACGGGGCCTCGGCGAGCGTCGCGTACTTCGGCTTCGTCGACACGGCCATGGTCCAGGAAGGCTTCGCGAGCTCGGTCGCACAGCGCTTCGAGGCGACCTTCCCGTCGTTCCTACGGCGACGCCTCACCGCGGCGCAGGCCGGCAAGGCGGTCGCCGACGGCATCGAGGACCGTGCACCGCGGATCATCGCGCCCAGGCGCTGGACGGTCTACTCGGTCCTGCGTGGCCTGCTGAACCCGCTGCTCGATCGCCGGACGGAACGCAATGCCACGATCCAGGGCATCCTCCGCGACGCCGACAAGCGACAGATCACCCTCTCCTCCCGCGACGGGATCTCCCGATGATCACCCTGGTCGGCGTCTACGCCTTCATGCTCATCCCGATCTGGATCCCGGTCATCGCGGTGACCGTCAGCTGGCTGGCCGACGCGTGCCGCCGTACGCCCGACCGGCTTCGCAGCTCCGGAGCGCGGGTGCTCGTTGACCAGCGGCACCTCGTCGTCCAGGGTGGCACCAGCCAGGCGCCGTAGACCTGGCCGAGGGAGCAGCCATGTACGCCTGGAACGAGACGGAGCTCGCGATCCAGGACGCGGTGCGTCAGTTCGTCGACGCCGAGGTCCGGCCACGTCGCGAGGAGCTCGAGTTCGGCGACACTCCGCCGTACGACGTGCTCCGCAAGCTCTGGACGACGTTCGGAATCGACGCGATGGCATCCGACGCCCTGGCGACGATGCTCGACAAGGAGCGGTCCGGCGGCGACCGGGCAGCCGGTTCGCTGACCGGTGGCGGCGACCAGGGCGGGATGGGGGTCATCCTCGTCAAGGAGCTGTGCCGGGTCTCCCCCGGTCTCGTCGGCTGCTTCGGCGTGAGCCTCGGCCTCGCCGCGGCGACGATCCTGGCGCGCGGCACCCTCGCCCAGAAGGAGCGCTGGCTGCCGGCGCTCGTCACCCTCGAGAAGATCGGCGCCTGGGCCCTCACCGAGCCCGGATCCGGCTCCGACGCGTTCGGCGCGATGAAGACCTACGTCCGGCGCGACGGTGACGAGTACGTCCTCAACGGGCAGAAGACGTTCATCACCAACGGCCCGTACGCCGACACCACCGTCGTCTACGCCAAGCTCGACGAGCCCGGGGTGGAGACGCACGACCGCAAGATCCTGACCTTCGTCCTGGACGCCGGCATGGAGGGGTTCACCCGCGGCAAGCCCTTCCGCAAGATGGGCTTCCACTCCTCCCCGACCGGCGAGCTCTTCTTCGACGACGTCCGGCTCGGCAGGGACCGCCTGCTCGGGGAGACCGAGGACCACGAAGGGGGCGACGGTCGCGACTCGGCCAAGAACGGCTTCGTCGCCGAGCGCACCGGTGTCGCCTCGATGAGCCTCGGCATCATCGAGGAGTGTCTCGACGTGTGCACGAGGTACGCCAAGGAGCGGATCCAGTTCGGCCACCCCATCGCCGACTACCAGCTGATCCAGCTGAAGCTCGCCCACATGGAGATCGCTCGGGTGAACGTGCAGAACATGGTCTTCCGGACCCTCGAGATGGCCAAGGACGGCAAGCAGCCCGCGTTGGCCGAGGCGTCGGCGATGAAGGTCTACTCCTCCCAGGCGGCAACGGAGGTGGCGATGGAGGCGGTCCAGCTCTTCGGCGGCAACGGCTACATGTCGGAGTACCCGGTCGAGCAGCTCGCCCGGGATGCGAAGTCGCTGATGATCTACGCCGGCAGCAACGAGGTCCAGATCACCCACGTCGCCAAGGGCCTGCTGGGCCGGGCTGAGAGCGGCTGACTTTCGCGTTCCCCGGTCGCGCGGACCCCGGGCCTGCAACGCTCGGGTCATGCACCTGGCAGTCGTGCCGTTCCTCCCGGGACGCCGGCCCACGGACGAGGATCGCTGGCCCGGCTTCGGGTCGAGCGACCGGGCTGCCCTGGTCACCGACGGTCGGCGTACCAACACGGCCGTCATCCTCGTCGAGACCTCCGACCTGCCTGAGACGACGTCCCTCGAGGCGACCGTCACCCTCGACGGCGCGCCGATCGGCCGCTGGGACCGTCGGCCGGTGCCTCGTTCGGGCGGGGTCCGCGAGCGGGTCGTCCTGCATCCCGACGTCGACTTCGCCGGCGTCGACCTCACTTTCACGGCAGGGTTGCTCCGGCAGGCGCAGGTCACGGTCCGTGCCGTGGACCAGGGCAAGCTACTGGCAGCCGACGCCACCTGCCTCGACGTCTGCGACGTCCGGCTGCTCGGGTCGCTGTACCAGCGGATCATGGACCGGCTGGTGGGGCCGGACACCGAACGGCAAGCCCGGGCCGCGGGCGTCGCGAGCCCCGGCGTCGACTATCACCCGTGGTACCCGGTCCTCCTCATCGGCACCCAGAAGGTCGCGAGCTACGCCGACGCTCTCGAGGCCGACATCGTCGGCAAGAAGGACCACCTGACCGATCCCGTCTGGTTGCTGCGTGTGGGCGTCTACCTCGAGCTCCTCACCTGCCTCGGGATCATCGAGGCCGTCAAGGACGACGTCGGCGACCTGCTCGAACCCGACGAGCGCGCTGCCCTGGAGACGGGTGGGCACTTCGCCGAGATTCGTGCGCGGATCGACCCGAGCGCCTGGCGAGCGGTGTGGAAGAAGCGCGACCTCAGCTTCGCTCGCTTCGGTACGCCGCGGCTGGGACCGGTCTCGGGTCTGAACCTGCTGCGCAAGCGCGACGCGACCCTGCTGTTCCTCCACGCCCATCACGAGGACCTCAAGCACGCGATCGAGCTGGCCGGACCCAACCGGTTCAACGCGCAGGAGACGTGGCAGCGAGTCTTCAGGGACGCCGAGCGGGCCGTGCTCCGATCGGTCGCGGCCGGCTTCCCCGAGCTCGGGTTCCTGCCGGCGGCGGCGCGCGAAGCCGTCCTGTGGCGGCGCCTCGGGTTCGCCGGGGCGAGCGGCGTCTACCCCACCGCGTGCGACCAGTACCGCACCTCGATGAACCAGGTCGCCGACTGGGCCAAGGGGCGGGAGCTGATGGACCACGCCGGGCCCGAGTGCATCCCTCGCGCGGTGAGCCTCCTGCACAGTCTCGGGGCCGACCCGGCTCGGGTGGCCGTCCTCCAGCGACAGGACGGTCTCGGCCCTGACCTGCTGATCCCTGAGCCGGCCGTGGCCGAGGCCCCCACCACCCAGGAGATCGAAGACCTGCTGGGCGAGGTGGCGGTCTTCCGGATGCTGGACCGGGACCAGCTGCACGAGCTCGCCGTCGGCGCCCGACCGCTTTTCTTCGGACCGACGCAGCGGTTCGTCGTCCAAGGTCACCGCGGGACCTCCCTGTTCCTCGTCGCCGAGGGCGCGGTCGAGGTACGCCGGCGCGAGCCCGACGGTCGCGAGTGGCTGGTGGAGACGATGGGACCTGGTGACGTGGTGGGCGAGATGGCGCTGCTGACCGGCGCTCCGCGGGCCGCGACCGTGCGCTCGGTGGAGGAGACCCTGGTCTTCGAGATCGGCCGCCAGGCGTACCTCCCACTGGTGCAGGCGCACCCGGAGTGGGTCGACGAGCTGGCGGAGGTGATGGAGGCGCGCCTCCTGCGCCGAGCAGCCCGCATCGCCGAGCTCCAGGACACTGGCACCGACCTGCGGACCCGGATCCGCCGTACCCTGTTCGGGTAGCACGCGAAACCGGCCCTGATCCGCGTTTCCGCAGGTCAGAGCCGGTTCGATCGGTCGGGCTGACAGGATTTGAACCTGCGACCCCTTGACCCCCAGAGATGTGTACGTGCCTTCAGAGGCTCTGGAAGGGCCATCAAAAAGGAGCGGACAAGTTCGCGTTTTTGCAGGTCACAGGCATATTCGTGATAATCACGGACGTTCGCCCTGGTCAGACGCCAGGTGACGTGTCGTGCTCCCGTCAAGGCTACGGCGTGTTGCACTTGTGTTGCGGCGTACAGCCATAGTCCCCTTGACGTGAGACAATGAGTACATGGCGTCAATCGACAAGCGCAAGGGCAAGTGGGTCGTGCGCTGGCGTGTGGGCGGCAGCAGCCGCCAGAAGACGTTCACCGTCCACGCACATGCTCTCGACCACAAGGCCAAGGTAGAGGCGGAGACTCGCGCAGGGAATGCGATTGACCCCGTGATGGGACGCGTCCTCTTCCGAGAGTGGTGGCCCATCTGGATGCGTGGGCGGGTCAACTTGAAGCCTGCAACGCTCGCTACCTCTCGGAGTCTGTACGTCAACCACATCAGCCGATGGGACGACTGGACTCTAGACCGCATCCGCCAGCCCGAGGTGCAGACCTGGGTTGCTGAGCAGGTGCGGGAAGACAGGCTTAGCAGCAGCACCATCATCGCCTGCTACAAGGACTTCGCGAGCGCCATGAAAGCGGCCGTCGTCGCTCGCTACCTACGGGAGACGCCCTGCGTGGGCGTCAATCTGCCTCAGGTCGAGCGCGACCCGATGCGGGTGCTTGACCACGATGAGATTGCTCGGCTGGCTGACGCCATCAATCCTCAGTACCGCGCTCTGGTCATCTTTCTCGCTTACTCAGGGCTTCGCATCGGCGAAGCATGCGCGTTGCGCTGGTCGAATGTCGACGCCGACCGCAGTCAAGTCGTCGTCACGCACACCGCGTCGGAGGTCGCAGGACACGGATTGCAATTGACTGTCCCGAAGACCGCTGCCGCGCGCAGAACGGTGCCGCTCCCCCACCACGTCACGGAGGCGCTGAGAAGTCACAGAGCCGGACTTAGTGCGCCTTGGGTTTTCACCACGACTACCGGGGCGCAGGTAAATCCTCGAGCCTTCAATCGTCGCCCGTTCGCCACGGCACTGAGGAGGACAGGCATCACGTGCCGAGTGCACGACCTAAGGCATACGGCCATCAGTCACTGGATTCGTGCAGGCGTAGACCTACCGCGAGTTAAGGCATGGGCTGGCCACACGGACGCTGCGTTCACTCTGAACACCTACGCCAAGTTTTTTCCGACCGACGACACGCACATCCTCGACATGCTGAACGAACGCATCATCACCAGCCAGGCGTCGGTTGAGTCCTGAGGGCACAGCCAGGGGGTGTGGTCGACATGCCTGAGGCGCCTTCACAGCCGTCAGGCCGGCCTCGAAAAATGGGCACGGCTCCGAGTGCCGCCGCTAAAAACCAGGCTGCACGAGGCTCGTCCCAAGGATGCGCCATCTCCCGCTGGACGGTCCCTCGCGCGCGCGTGAGGGCGCGTTCGCCGTTGACAAAGTAAAACCAGTGTGCTACTATTGTTAGTAGTAGTTGAAACCGAGTCGAAAGGCTGCTGCACGACACCCACGAGTCGCGACTGACCGTCGTATCAGTCGTCCAGCCCCTGCTAGGTCCGGTTTCCCCTGCAGGGGCATTTTCATGTCCCGAGAAGGACAGCGCGAAGCCTGGGTCTTGCACCTGGGCGGAGGGCATTGTGGCGAGCCAGCAACGGCAGGACCACGACGACGGCAGGTGATGGGGTTGTCTCCCTAGCAGCAAGAGCCTGTCTGCCTCCGGCGAGATACTACGAGAGCCGGTGTGAGGAAACCGCTGGGCGGCATGGCGTCCCAGAGGGTCTGAGCGACAGCAGAGCATAGACAGTGACCGATTGGCATTCCGGGCGCTCTGTGAGTGGAGTCCGAACATCCTCACCGTTGAGGGTGACACCCGTAGATTGCCGTACCCAAAAACAGATTCACCTCCTACGACGCGCCTTCGGCGCGGGCCTGCTTCGCAGGCTTGTTAAGCAAGTGAACAAAGTTAAGAGAAGGAGACACATGGAAAAACCAAAAATCACTACCGGCGTAGCCGGTACCGCCGCAGGCGGAGAAAGAGGAAACGCAGATGAACGAAGTACAGAGATGGATTGAGGGCAACAAGCCCGAGGTCCTACGAGAGAAACAGTACGAAGAGGCCTGCAGGTCAGTGCCGCTGGGACACCTGAGCGCGAACGACGTTTGCATGCTGTTCCACTCAGGAGACACCGCCGAGTGGGCAGACACTCCAGGAAGCACCGCCAAGGCTCTGGTGGAGAGCAGGGGCTTACCTCTCATGCAGGTCGCTCCCGGCAAGTGGGTTGTGGCGTTCACCGTGGTCGGTGCGTCATGAGGAGCACAACAGCAGGCATGCCCCAGCCTTGGGACTGGGAAGGCGAGCACCGAACTCGAGACGAGTTCATGGCCGATGCCCTTAACAGGGAGTCCGACGGGGCTCGGTTGGTTGTGGAGAATGTGGTCGGATGGCAGGACGTAGCCGACGGGCCGGACTCCTGGGTGGTCGATGACTTCATCTACACCGACTACCGAACAGACGAGTACGTCTGGCACTACGACCCTGATGAGTTGGACGACCCGAGTCCCTACATGACGGGCTTCGTCATCGTGGAACGTCGTCACGCCGAGATGGACTGACGGACTTACCCCCTACAGGGTGACTCGGGCCGGGAGAGGCCTCCCAGGACGCTGCGAGGCCTCTCTACTGCTCTGAGATTCGGCAGACGACTCCGAGTGTCATCATCAAGCGATGCGCGGCTCGGGCCTACTTTCGCCGTCTCCTGCTTCTAGAACGCAGCCGCATCGAAACGCGCTTCCAGAGCCGTGGCGCTGGCTCATGCCCCGCCAGCAGGACCGCCCTCAGCGTCTCCTCCGAGTAGGGCAAGTGGTCACCGAACACGGGCGCCGGCTGAGGTACTTGCTCGTCATACTCCCCCTCTAACGCCGTCAGCGACTCGAACGCCTCAGCATGCTCGGCGTGGTACGCCTCCTTGAACCATTCGTAGAAGTGGTCGATGTGCTCGACGTACTCGATGACTGAGTCGCGAAGTACAAACTCGTCTCGTTCTTGAAGGTAGACGCGTTGCGGCGCTGTCCACTCCCACTCCTCCAATAGCGCGTCGGACGCGCAGCCCACCACGTAGGTCAGGGGCGCGTCGCGGCCGAACTTCATCCGCACGAAGTTGGACGGGGTCCACTTGTGGAGCCAGTAGTTGCGCAAGCCCTGCACGAACGCAACTACGGGGTCGCTCAGCAACTCCTGCCGAGCCTGGTCGTACGCAGCCTGGAACTCGGCGGACTGCTTTTTCCGCACGCGGGTCACGTGAGTTACGAGGGTCATGGCTGACGCGATGAAGTTGTGCCAGAGCCGGCTCAACTCGTCCAGGTACTCGGTGATGCCATCCCCCGGCTCCACGATGCCGCCCTGGGCCATGATGAGCATGCCGGCGTTGCCCTGGTTGAGCAGGTCAATCCATCGCACCAACTCGTCAGCGTTGCCGCGCACGGCTTCGAGGCTTCGACGCACGCCCTGACCGAGTTGGACCGCCTCCATGCCGGGGTGCTCGCTCATCAGTCGCAGCAACTCAGCGGGCTGCCTTCGGTCGTCTGAACTGTCGTCGTCCGCCATCTTGCAAGTGTCGACCAACAGACCGCCGAACCAGACTCAGTACTGCTTGTAGTGCTGACGAACCTTGCCCGACCAGTTCTTGACGGTTGACCTCATGACCGCCAGTTCATCGTCAGTCGGCGTATCACCGGGAAGTTGCTGTACGAACACCTCGCTAACGCCTGGGTCGAAGATGCCGCCATGAATGCCGTCCTCGCGAAAGACCATGAGTGGCACCTTCAAGCCAAACAGCAGGCCCGCTTCCAAGTTGTTCCACGGTGTTGGCATCGGGACGTGTTCCAGAACATGGCTCGCGCTGGTGCCCGGCTTCACAGTCAGTCGCTCGGCACGCATCTGAGTGAACCCGAGAATGACGCCGCCGGAGCAATGCCTGGCTATGGCGTAGACCTCTTTGAGGGGGTAGTCGACTCCGAAGTCTGTGCGGCCGAGCGCGCGAGGTTCGAGGTCCTCGTCTCCGAGCAGCAGTCGTACGCTGTCGTAGGACGCCTGTTGTGCCGGGCTAAGCGCGGTCGGAGCCGACAAAAACACGGGGATTCGGGCTGTCACAAGCGCACTCTAGGCGCAGACAAAGTGGGGCGCCGGGTTACGGCGTGCGGCGTCCAACTCAGTTACAGGACGACCCAGGACGAAGCCGGCTAGCCATGCCTAACGTCGCCAGGTAGACGGCGAGCACCGATGCGTGCCGCTGGCCGATTGCCGTTCCTGGCCACTACTACCGCGCCGGTCCCGTTGGCCCAGTAGAACCTCGACCCGAAAGCGGCCCGCGCAAAGTCGTTCCACGCGCGCTGCTGGCGGGCACCACTGAACGTGATGACGTTGACACGCTTGCCCCTCAGATAGCAGACGCCTGTGTAGTGGTACGCGTCCCCTCGCTCCTGCCCATGGAACCTCTTGCAGCCGATGTGGTTAGCGACTTGTCTCGACGTGTCACCCCAGTATGGGTCGTGATGAGCAGAGGCCGGCAGGGGTATAGAAGCAAGGCCAAACCGAGACAGAGAGCACCGAGACGCATCCCGGAAGCGTAGTCAGTCCGGTCGCTCAGGGTCGCCGAACGGAGCACGCCGAGCGGCATAGCCAAAACAACAGATAGCCTGAGTCGCGTGAAGGTCGCGGGCGCTTTGACTCTCGTCGTGGGCTTCATCGTGGGTCTCGTGCTCTTGCTTCTGCCGACATCTGTGAGCGTCTTCGGGACGGATGCAGACTGCGGCCCGCCAGTCATCGGCATGTTCGGGTACGACGACGGCACAGACCTGTACCTGTCCCAACAGTGCCAGGAGCAGAGTGTCGTCCGAGTCGGCATCGGCGGTCTCGTTGGCGTAGTGGCCTTGGTTGGCGGTTTACTGATGCTCTTGCTCGGTCCGTCGGCAGCGGACAGGGAGCGTGAGGAACGCGAGCGCTTTCAACGCTGGCAGAGCGAACAGCAGCGTTACCAATGGGAGCAGCAGCATCAGCAGCGGGAGCAGCATCGCCGGTTTCAGCCTCCGCCATCCTGAGACGCGGCCTGCCAAGCACACGACCTGCGTTCGCTTCGTAGTCGCTCGCTGAAGCGTTGGGCGTGGCCAGGTGAGGTACAGCGAGCATCTATCGGGAGGTCGTGAGCGTCCCGTGAGAGTCCTCGTGATTCTGCGCCCAAGTCACAGCGGCTAGTTCATTCGGCGAGGGCGGAGAGTCCAAAAGACAAACACCGCACCGCGCAAAGAACTGGCCGGCCTCCTCCCACCGATGCACCTGACCTGGGTCTTTCGCCCACCCAGGTGACCAATCGACAGTGAAGCCGTGCAGCACTCCGGACGCGACTCCCCGCACAAGAGCCTCCATGGCTTCGCTACTGAGGTTCAGGTCGAACATCCCGTTGACGACTCGCACCTCCTCGCGAACGCAATCCTCGAGAAGCGCAGCGACTCGCTGCTCCCGCTCCCCTGTTAGGTCTTGGTCGGTCATGCGCGCATCGTCGCAGCGGTAGGCCAATACACGCAGCCATTCCGATAGCGTGACGTGGCAACCGGGCTGATTCACAGGGCGGCGCTCAGCCAGACTTCGGGAGGTGGGGTAACCATGGCGAACTTGCTTGGTGGTACCGCAGGCGTAGTCGTCACGTGGCCCAAGGTGGTCGACTACTCACGCATCGAAGGCGCGTTGCAGTTGGTCGGCTTCACGGACTATCAGATAGACCGAAACGTCATCGGCGACACCACAGAGGCAAACATCAATGTTCACGTCCCGATGAGGCTTATAACCGCTGAGGGGGTTCCTGACATGGATGCCGTCAGCGTCCTGCGCTCGTTGGCGGACGCCATCGAAGACATCGACGATGCTGGTTAGCGGCAGAGCGCGTCGGGCAGGTCGGCTCCACAAAGGAAGGCCCCTCGACCGTCTAACTGAGGTACACACTAACTTGACACCATACCTCCGCCTGAAATAGTGTCTAACAAGAGTCTGGTCAGGACTTGTTAGACGCAAGTGTCGGAGGGTCTAGACATGACTGGACAGGTTGTTGGCTACGGGCGGGTTTCGAGCATTTCGCAGAACGAGGCTCGACAGGTTGAGTCGCTGGCAGGTTGCGACCGCCTGTTCATCGACAAAGCGAGCGGCAAGAACGCCAATCGCCCTGAGTTGAACGCTGCCCTCGACTACGTCCGTCAAGGTGACACGTTGCGTGTCCCGAGCATGGACCGACTCGCACGCAACACAGTTGACCTATTGACGCTCGTCAAGACGCTGACCGAGCGCGGGGTCACGGTGGAGTTCCTGAAAGAGCGTCTGACGTTCTCGGGCGACAGGTCCGACAACATCGGCCAACTCATGCTGACCATCCTCGGAGGTATCGCTGAGTTCGAGCGGTCGCTGATTCGCGAGCGCCAGGCTGAGGGCATCGCACTCGCCAAGGCTCGTGGCGTCTACAAGGGTCGCAAGCCGGCCCTGACCACCGAACAGGTGACCGAGGCTCGCGAGCGCGTGGAGTTGGGCATTCCCAAGGCTGCGGTTGCTCGGGACCTGGGTGTGAGTCGGCAGACGCTCTACTCGGCGCTTGCGAATCCGTGACGCGACGCTTGGCGATTCTGGGGCGGGCAAACTAGGCGGCCTCTAGGGTTCAGATGGTGTACCAACTACCCGCGACCTCGGTCGTCTCCTGGGCCAACGGACCCACCGGTCATGTGGTCCCCGTCGCCATCGACAGTGTGTGTCCCGTCTGCCGCAAGTCGGTGACGTTCGTGCCGGGTGACGCTTCGAATCTGCATGCCGTCCGAGGCCAGCCGCTCAACGTGAGGTGCCCGCGGTGCGGGGACACCGTTTCTCTGATACGACTGGGCGGCGTCGCGGCCGGCGATGTGCGGCTCTACTTCGATGCCGAGGACCCGGCTCGCCCGCCCGTGGCCGACCTTGACCTGGTGCCAGATGACGTCATCTCGCCGGCCCTCAAGAAGGCTTATCAATCAGCGTTAAACGTGCTGGCAATCGGTGAGCCTGAGGCGACTGCCGTCACATGTCGTCGGGTGCTTGAGGGCATCACTCGCAAGGTGCTGCCCGCCGACGTCCAGACGACCAACTTGGCGCGGCGCATCGAAGCGTTGACGAACGAACGTGAGGCCCTGGCGCGACCGCTGCTGGAGTTGTCGGACACTCTCCGCGAGGGGGGCAACCTCGGTGCCCACTTTTCGGACGAGATAGAGACCTCAATTGACGATGCCCGGAGGATGGTCGACTTGCTGGACTACCTCATTACCTACCTATTCGTCTTGCCGGAGCAGATTCATCGCTTCCGAGCGGAGGTGCTGAAGGAGTCGTCAGGTGAATGAACTGTCTGAGTTCGGATGGTTTTGGCTCCCCTCCGACGAGTCCCGTCGCTTCCCGGGCACGCTGCGCTTCTCGACCGAGGGAGGTGGTGAACTGACCCTGCATGCGAATCCAGACGTCCCCGAGAATCTTCTTGAGCCTGACAGCGGCACGCGTCGCGTCGTCGGCATGCTGGACGACGACTACGTGACGTTGGACAGGTGCTTCCCCGTCCACACGCAGATGTTCGGTGGAACGCAACGTCTCTCGGTTGGCATGGTCGTCAAGGGCGCTTGCTTTGACGACGACGGGGAGTTGGAGTTCAACTCAATCTCGTTCGAGGTCGATGGAGCGCCCGAGTGGATTGGACGAACGGCGGTTGAGCGCGACTGGCGGCATGAGCCAGCCGACGCCATGCAGTACTCGCTCACCCTCAATCCAATACCTACCGAAACGGTCGATGCGCCGTTCGGCTCGGTCACGCTTCGGTACGGATGGCGAACCGACGGTGGCGACGACGCAAGTCAGGACAGCATTCATCAAACGCGGCGGTTCGAGTTGCAGTTCGACGACCTCCAACCGCTCGACCAACTGCTGAGGCGCGCCAGCGCAGTGCAGGACCTGGTGACGATTGCTGCGAACCGTCAGCGTCGGATGCACTCATTGGTTGTCACGCACCCCGGCGCTACGCGCGAGGACGTCACCGGCGCGCCTCCGAAGCCGCTCGAACTGCTCATCAACAACCGTGAGGGCGCGGAAGCCTCAGTCCGGACACGTTCGACGGACCTGCTCTTCACCTACGAGCAGTTGGGCGGACTGTGGTTCCCCCCGAATCGTGGAGGGCTTCCCTATGCGGCTTCCCGGTCGGGGGCCGCGGTGTTCTCGTAGTTGATCGGGCTCATCATGCCCGCCGCGCTGTGTCGGCGCTGGTGGTTGTAGAAGC
>NZ_QXGH01000024.1 GCF_003515065.1 Nocardioides immobilis | reverse complement strand
TCCCACGACCAAGACCCGGAGAACCGGCGGCACCAGCGCCGGCGATCGCGCACGCCCGAAACGGATCCCGATCAGCGCCACGGCACCGAACCGCTCAGCGAGCCGCCCCGTGAAACGTCGAGGCTAGCTGTGCACCTGGGTCGCGGTCACGGTGATGTCGTTGAGCACAGCCGTGATGTCCGTCGCCGGGTCGTTGTAGGTGTTGTCCGCGACGCCCGGGTCGGTGAACTCGACGGTGACCGTGACGCCGAGGGCCGCGCCGTCGTCGGCCTCGGTGAACTCGGTGTCAGCGACACCGCCGACGGTGATGTCGGTGGCGTCGATGGCGAGCCCCGCGGCCAGGGTTCCGGTCGCGGCAGGGGCGCTGGCCGCGACCGTCGCCCGCAGGTGGTTGCCCTGGGCGTCGATCGTGAACAGGCATTCCTTGGTCAGGACGTCGCCCGGGACGAGCGGGGCACCGTTGGCCCAGGTCTCTGGGGCCTGCTCGCCGGAGTCCAGCACCCAGGCGCCGCAACCAGTGTTGGTCGTGTCGGTGACCAGGTCGAGATGACCGGCGTCGATCGTTCCGCCCGGGATGGTCTCGTCGTCGGTCCAGAACGCGAGCGTGCCGGCGCCGCCGACCATCAGTGCAGCCGCGGCCGCCGCCGCCAGGGCGCCCTTCGTTGTCTTCTTCATGATTCCCCCTCCGCTCTTGCGGGCCCTGCCGGACCCCTGAATCTCTCGACAATGCAGGCAGATGGTCCCGGCCGGGGGGCGTTCGTCCCAGGACTGATCGGTCGATCTCCGGCTCCTAGTCAGAAGGGACCAATGCGTAGAGTCCGTCCGGACCGGACGGAGGATCGGATGCACCCAGCGGGACCGAACGGGCGCCGAAGGTGGGCGCTGCCGATCGCGATCGTGACGGTCGGGCTGCTCGCCGCGTGCGGCGACGAGGCGGATCAGGCCGAGCAGCGCCGTACCCTCGCGGACTCGTCGACGACGGTCGAGCCGTCATCCTCCGCCGAGCCGACCGACCAGATCCCGGGCGAGGAGCCGGCCCGGGCCTACGCAGACTGGGTCGCGGCGCTCGCCCGGCAGGACGCCGCCGCGGCGTGCGCGCTCCAGGCGCCGGAGTTCACGATCGAGCTGCGCTACGAGGCGATCCTGGTCGACCGCGCCTCGCTCGGTGACCCGTGCACGGGCTTCGAGGCCCTGCTCTGGGAGGACCCGCAGTTCCGCAGCGAGCTGGTTGACGTCGCGGTCACCCAGGTCACCGAGGAGGACGCCCTGCTCGAGGTCCACCTCGGCCCGGGCGAGGAGACGCACCAGACCGTCCGGATGGTCTACCACCGAGCGCACTGGCGGGTGTTCTCGACCGAGGACCGCACCGGCGACGGGAGCGACGACGACGGCGTATCCGGTCCCGCGCGCTGGGTCGCCGCCTGGTGCACCCTCTCGGCCGACCAGACCCGTGACGAGATCGTGGCGCTGATGGGCGAGCCGTCGGGCGAGTACACCGTCGCCGACGGCGGTGAGCCGCAGCTGTGGTGGGCGCAGGACCAGTACGACTTCCGGGTCTATCTCGACGTCGACGGCTCGGTGCTCGAGCTCGTCGGCGACTACGACGCGCTCGGCGCCGACGACCGGGCGCTCCTCCCCTGTCCTGAGCTTCGCAGCTCAGGGTGAGCGCCCGGCCGTCGCTGGGGCTCAGACGAGCTCCGGCACCCGCAGGTTCGCGATCACGAGCTCGAACTCGGACGCGTCGATGACGTCCACGCCGGCTTCGCGGACGCCGGCATCGCGGATCGCCCACGCCTCCTCGCGTGAGGCGTCGAGCGCCTCGAAGGTGTTGAAGGACGCCGTCGAGCAGGCCCGGCTGCGGGAGCGGTCGACCATCAGGCTCGCGCTGCAGAAGCCCGGCAGCATCTCGATCCGGGGCAGCAGGGCGGTCCGGTAGATGTCGATGCCCTGGTCGACGTCGGCGTGGTCCGTGCGGAACCAGGTGACGCGACAGCCCGCGCCCTCCTCGGTCTTGTGGGTGCGGTGCATCGCCATGATCTCCCATTCCTGCACCGATGCCGGTGCCTGGAGCATTCCGCCGAGGCGTCCGCGTACGGCGGTCAGCCGGTCGCTGCTGGCGCGCATCGCGTCGGCGCTCTCCCACGAGGTGGTGACGATGCACTCGCCTGTCTCACGGTCGACCATCATCGACAGCCCGACACAGCCGGCGATCTCGCCGAGCATCGGCATCACTTCGTCGCGGACGAACGCGACACCGTCGTCGATGCCGGCGGGGTCGCCGCTGAAGGTGGAGGAGCGAGCGAACACGGGGATCTCCGTCCGAACGGGGCAGCGCCCCGACGGCACCGCCGGTCACCCCAGCGTCCACCCGACCCGTCAGTAATGCAACGGGCCCTCCGGACCTGCTCTACCAGCCGCGCTCGGCGAGGCGGTGGGGCTGGGGGATGTCCTCGACGTTGATGCCGACCATGGCCTCGCCGAGGCCGCGGGAGACCTTGGCGACGACGTCGGGGTCGTCGTGGAAGGTGGTGGCCTTCACGATCGCCTCGGCCCGCTGGGCGGGGTTGCCGGACTTGAAGATCCCCGACCCGACGAACACGCCCTCGGCGCCGAGCTGCATCATCATCGCCGCGTCCGCGGGGGTGGCGATGCCACCGGCGGTGAACAGCACCACCGGGAGCTTCCCGGCCCGGGCGACCTCGACCACCAGGTCGTAGGGCGCCTGGAGCTCCTTGGCCGCGACGTAGAGCTCGTCGTCCTCGAGTGCCCCGAGCCGGCGGATCTCGCCGCGGATGGTGCGCATGTGGGTGACCGCGTTGGACACGTCCCCGGTGCCGGCCTCGCCCTTGGACCGGATCATCGCCGCGCCCTCGGTGATCCGGCGCAGCGCCTCACCCAGGTTGGTCGCACCGCACACGAACGGCACGGTGAAGGCCCACTTGTCGATGTGGTTGGTGTAGTCGGCCGGGGTCAGGACCTCGGACTCGTCGATGTAGTCGACCCCGAGGGACTGCAGCACCTGGGCCTCGGCGAAGTGACCGATCCGGGCCTTGGCCATCACCGGGATCGAGACCGTCTCGATGATCGAGTCGATCATGTCCGGGTCGCTCATCCGCGACACGCCACCCTGGGCGCGGATGTCGGCCGGGACCCGCTCCAACGCCATCACCGCGACCGCGCCGGCGTCCTCGGCGATCTTGGCCTGCTCGGGGGTGACCACATCCATGATCACCCCGCCCTTGAGCATCTCGGCCATGCCGCGCTTGACCTTGGTGGTGCCCAACTCGTGCTGCTCGCTCATGCCACCGATTCTAGGCCGCGGGCGGCTTCTCCCCCGCATCGAGGGTGCCGTCCAAGACAGCGGCCTGGCGGTAGACCTTGAGCACCCGGAAAACGACCGTGTAGGCGCTCGCCGCGGCGAGCGCCCAGAGCGTGACGAACATCAGGATCGGGAGGTCGAACAGGTCGCCGAGACCCGTCATCACCAGGATCGAGACCAGCCGGTCCGCCCGCTCCGCCAGGCCGCCCTTGGCGTCCATCTGGAGCGACTCCGCACGTGCCCGGGCGTACGACGTGACCGAGCCCATCACCAGGCACCACAGGGTCACGCACAGGTAGAGGTAGCTGTCCCCGGGGCCGGCGAAGTAGAGGGCGAGTCCGCCGAAGATCGCGCCGTCGCCGATCCGGTCCAGGGTCGAGTCCCAGAAGGCGCCGAAGCGCGACTTCCGCTCGAGCACCCGTGCCATCTTCCCGTCGATCAGGTCGCTGAAGACGAAGGCCGTGATGAAGAGGACGCCGTAGAGGAGCTCGCCGCGCGGGAAGAACGCCAGCGCGCCGACGCAGACACCGAGGGTGCCGACGAGCGTCACCGCGTCGGGGCTGATGCCGAGCTTGATGAAGAGCTTGACGAACGGCATGAGCACGACGCCCTGCCAGAAGTCCTTGAACCTGTCGAGCACGACGCAGACGTTAGGGCATGCCGCCGTGGCTCCACGCGCCGGCAAGCAGATCGCGGGTGTCGCTGAGCAGCTGCGGGAGCATCTTGGTGCCGGCGAGCACGGTCATGAAGTTGGCGTCGCCGGACCAGCGCGGGACGACGTGCTGGTGGAGGTGCCCGGAGAGCGACCCGCCGGCCGCTCCCCCCAGGTTGATGCCGACGTTGAACGCGTGCGGCTGCGAGACCCGACGGATGGTGTCCAGCGCCTGCTTGGTCAGCAGGGCGAGCTCGGCCGTCTCGGCGTCGTCGAGGTCGGTGTAGTCGGCGACGTGCCGGTAGGGCAGCACCATCAGATGACCGGGGTTGTACGGGTACAGGTTGAGCACGGCGTACGACGTCTCACCTCGTACGACGACCAGCTCGTCGTCGACCGACGCCTCCGGGTCCGGCGTGATCCGGCAGAACGGGCACGCGGGCAGGTCGGGATCACGGGCCGGCTCGTCGGACGTGACGTAGGCCAGCCGGTGGGGCGTCCAGAGACGCTCCAGTCCGTCGGGATCGGTCACTGGTTGGACTGCTCCATCACCTGCAGCAGCTCGACGAGCGGCACGTCGGGGACGACGATCCCGCGCATCTCCGCCGTCCCCTTGATCTGGACCCAGATGGAGTCGGCGAGCATCTTGGCGAAGTCGCCGGCCCCCGGTGCGACCTCGAGCCGCGACCGCCACCGCTTCACGCCCGAGAAGACCGCACCGATCAGGGCGAACACCCACGGGTCGAGGCTGGCCCGGTCGTTGGCGCTCAGCTCGACACCGAAGTAGTCGACAACCGTGTTCATCAGGGCCTCGATCTGCTCGGCGATCTGCTCGATCGCCTCGGAGAGCGGGTGCGGGCCGGGGCCCGGGAGCTCGAGCTCGATGAACCAGAACAGCGTCGGGTGCTCGGTCGCCCAGCCCACGACGCCGTTGACGATGTTGCGGATGATCTCGACCGGGCGTGCGTCGTACGACAGCGTCACGAGCAGCCGCTCGCCGAGGTCCTTGCAGATCTTCTGCTGGACGGCGAGGTCGAGGTCGACGCGGTCGTGGAAGTGGCGGTAGAGGACGGTGCGGGCCAGCCCTGCCTCCTCGGCGATCAGCTGGACCTGGATGTCCTCGCCGGGCTCGGACCGCTCGAGAACCCGGATCGCGGCGTCGATGATGACCCGCCGCCGCGCCTGGTTGTGCGCCAACCACCGGAGCCTGCGACCGTCGCCGCCGTACTCGAGGTCGCCCTGCTCTTCCGCCATCCGTGATCCGCTTCTCTCGTGCCCGCCCGGTCGGTCCTGTCAGGAAGGGTAACGCGCCGTCACAGTCAGTACTGGTGGAACCACTTGCCGAGGTCGAGCGCGATGTCGGGGCAGGTGATGTTGTGGTCGCGGTTGCCCTCGACCCACTGGCCCATCACGGGCGCGCCGCCCTGGATCGACCAGTCCTGCCCACACCGGTTCAGCGCCTCCTCCCGCGAGGTCTCCCCCGCCGCCCGCCACTCGGCGACGCCGAGGCGGTAGCTCCCGACCACCGTCTCCCAGAGGTACGGCGTCGAGTAGATCCCGATCCCGTAGCCGGCGTCGGTGTAGGCGCGGGCCGCGCCCTCGACGACCGCCGCGTTGGCGGCCGGGTCGCCGCTCCACTCGAAGAACGGCACCGGCTCCACGTCGATCCAGACCACCGGGGTCTGCAGGCCGGCGTCGACCATCGTGTCGAGGTTGAACCGGGCCTGCTGGTACCCGACGTTCCGCAGCTGGCCCTTCTTCGTGTCGCCACTGTAGGGGCCGTCCCAGGAGTACTTCTCGAGCGTGGCGGCGTCGGGATAGCTGGCCACGGCGTACGCCGACGCCATCAGCTCACGGTCCTCGACCCAGGCGACCTGGTCGGCAAGGCACGGGTTCGGGGTGAAGCCCGGGCCGTTGGTGAGCCCGAGTACGACGAACTCCGCCTCGTCGACCGGCATCGGCAGTCCCTTGGACTGCTTCTCCGGGATGCCCATCCCCTTCGGGCACTGCGGCCAGCTCACGTCGGCGCCCTGCACCGGCTCGAGCCGGGGCTCGATGGTGCCGCGGTTCTCGTTGGCCAGGTCCTCGGCCATGTTGGCCAGGCTGCTCGCGTCGGCGCCGGGGTCGCCGGGGTCACCGTCGCGGGGATCGCCCTTCTTCTTCTTGCGGTCCTTCTGGGTCTGCTCCGTCGTCGGCTCGGCGTCGGGTGCTTCGTCCGTCGGCTCGGCGCACGCGGCCACGCCGCCCATGACGACGACGAGCGCGAGGGCCGAAGCCGCGCGACGCACCCCGGCCCCCCTCATCTAGACCTGCTCGCGAGAGGCGATCGCCGCAGCGACCCGCTCGATGGCCTCCGCGACCGGCACGCCGTTGTCCTGGCGGCCGTCGCGGTAGCGGAAGCTGACCGCGCCCAACTCATAGTCGTCGGCGCCGGCGATCAGCATGAACGGCACCTTCTGCAGCTGCGCGTTGCGGATCTTCTTCTGCATCCGGTCGTCGGAGTCGTCGACCTCGACCCGGATGCCGCGTGCCTGCATCTGCCGTGCCACGTCGTACAGGTAGTCGGTGAACGTGTCGGCGACCGGGATCGCCTCCACCTGCACCGGGGCGAGCCACGGAGGGAAGGCGCCGGCGTAGTGCTCGACGAGGACGCCGACAAAGCGCTCGATCGAGCCGAACTTGGCCGAGTGGATCATCACCGGCTGCTGCTTGGAGCCGTCGGGGGCGACGTACTCGAGTGCGAACCGGTCCGCCGACGGCTGGTTGAAGTCGTACTGGATCGTCGACATCTGCCAGGTCCGACCGATGGCGTCGCGGGCCTGGACCGAGATCTTCGGTCCGTAGTAGGCAGCGCCGCCCGGGTCCGGCACCAGCTCCAGGCCGGATGCGGTGGCGACGTCGGCGAGCACCTGGGTGGCGACCGCCCAGTCCTCGTCGGAGCCGATGAACTTGTCCAGCTTCGTCTCGTCCCGGGTGGACAGCTCCAGGTAGAAGTCGTCGAGTCCGAAGTCGCGGAACAGGCCGAGGCAGAAGTCGAGCAGGTGCTTGATCTCCGCCGGCGCCTGCTCAGGGGTGACGTAGGAGTGGGAGTCGTCCTGGGCGAAGCCGCGCACGCGGGTGAGGCCATGGACCACGCCCGACTTCTCGTGCCGGTACACGTGCCCGAACTCGAACAGCCGCAGCGGCAGCTCGCGGTAGGACCGCTGCCGCGACCGGTAGATCAAGTTGTGCATCGGGCAGTTCATCGCCTTGAGGCGGTAGTCCATCCCGTCGACGTCGAGGGCGGGGAACATGGCCTCGCCGTAGTACGGCAGGTGCCCGGAGGTGTAGAACAGCCCTTCCTTGGCGATGTGGGGCGTGCCGACGTACTCGAAGCCCTCCTCGATGTGGCGCTGGCGGACGTAGTCCTCCATCACCCGCTTGATCACGCCGCCCTTGGGGTGGAACACGGGCAGGCCGGAGCCGATCTCGTCGGGGAAGCTGAACAGGTCGAGCTCGCGGCCGAGCTTGCGGTGGTCGCGCCTCTCGGCCTCCTCGAGCCGGTGGAGGTAGGCCTCCATCGCCTCCTTGGTCTCCCAGGCGGTGCCGTAGACCCGCTGGAGCTGCTTGTTCTTCTCGTCGCCGCGCCAGTACGCCGCCGCGGAGCGCATCAGCTTGAACGCCGGGATCCGCTTCGTGGTGGGCAGGTGCGGGCCGCGGCAGAGGTCCTTCCAGGCGACCTCGCCGTTGCGGTCGATGTTGTCGTAGATGGTCAGCTCGCCACCGCCGACCTCGGCACTCGCGCCCTCGACCCCGTGGCCCTGCTGGTCGAGCTTGTCGAGGCCGCCCTTGAGCCCGATCAGCTCGAGCTTGTAGGGCTCGTCGGCGAGCTCGACCCGCGCGTCGTCGTCGTTGGTCACCCGGCGGGAGAACCGCTGGTTGTCCTTGACGATCTTGCGCATCCGGGTCTCGATCTTCGCCAGGTCGTCGGGGTGGAAAGGCACCTCGACGTCGAAGTCGTAGTAGAAGCCGTCCTTGATCGGCGGGCCGATGCCGAGCTTGGCGTCCGGGTAGAGGTCCTGGACGGCCTGCGCCAGCACGTGGGCGCAGGAGTGGCGGAGGATGTCGTGGCCGTCGCTGCTGTCGATCGCGACGCCCTCGACCTCGTCACCGTCGGCGAGCTCGTAGGAGAGGTCCTTGAGCGCGCCGCCGACCCGGGCGGCGATCACGTCCGGGGTGTCCTTGAAGAGCTCCCAGGCCCGGGTGCCCGCGCCGACGTTCAGCGTGGTCGTCCCGTCGGCCTCGCGCACGTCGGCGGGGACCAGGACGACCTTGATGTCGGACACAGTGACCTCTTCAGATGCTGACGGAGCGACCGGCCGCTGGTGCGGGGTCGTGCACCGATCGTATCGACCACTACCCGTGGGACGCGCGGGAGTAAGCGTTGGTTCACCCGTCGGCAGGCCAGCACTCCGCGACGTACCCCATCCGCTGCCGCCGCAGGTGCGCCCAGCGGTCCACCGCGGCGAGCACCGCGCAGTTGTCCGGCAGGAACAGCTCGCCGCTGACGACGATCACGAAGTGGCCCGGTTCGCCGCTCCACTCCCCCGCCCGCTCGTCGACGTACGGCAACAGCGGCCCGATCTCGTCGGTCAGGCAGTCGGCTGCCTTGGCGTCCTCCTCGTTGACCGTGCCGTCGTCCTGCAGCACCGGCCCGCAGACCACGGGTGCGTCCGGAGGGATCGCCGGAGCGAGCGCGCGCACGCTGGTCCGCCAGTAGTCGGTGGTGTAGCCGAGACCGACCGCGTCCGGCACCGGCGCCGCCCAGGCGTAGTTGTAGGGGAACAGGCGGGCCTGGTCGAGGGTCGGTACGGCGATCGCGAGGACTGCCAGGACCCCGACCGTCCGGGGCGCCAGCCGCCCGAGGCTCGGTTGCGCGACCAGCCAGGCCAGCCCGATCGCGGCGACCACGCTCATCGCCGGCGCGACGAAGAGGAACTGGCGCAGTCCGGTGTAGACGTTCGAGTCCATCACGATCGCGAGCGCGGGCAGCACCAGCGCCTGGGTCGCCAGCAGGGCGCCGACGTCGCCGAGCTCGGTGCGGGCCCGGATCTCCCGCGCGACGACCCGCACTCCCGGGATCGACGCGGCGAGCAGCAGCCACGGCACCTCGGTGAAGGTCATCGCGGGGATCCACCACCAGTGGCCGTCGGTCTCGTTGAAGTCCGCCGACTCCGTCGCCGATCCCCACAGCAGCGCTGCCGGGTCTGCGAAGGCGTGGGGGTAGATCGCCCACAACGCGGCGTACGCCGCGGCCAGCGCGCCGGCGAGCAGGAGGATCCGCCGTCGCCGGCCGCCGAACCAGAGCAGCAGTACGGCGATGCCGGCGCTCGCCGCGAGCCCCGCCCACATGCCCGGGCGGGTGCCGACCATGAGCGCGGCGCCGAGGAGGAGGACGACCGCGCCGGCGTACGCCGTACGGTCCCGATCGCGGAGCACGAGGACCAGGCCGAGCGTGACGAGGGCGTAGCCGGTCGCGACCGGGACGTCCTTGATGTTCCACATCGCGTGGCCCGTCCACATCGGGGTGGCGACCATCACGCCGGCGGCGACCGCGCCCCACCGCCACGATCCCAGCGCCAGACGGGCGGTGGCCGCGGTGGCGAGCACGCCGATGACCGAGATCAGGCCGACGGCGAGGTGGCGTACGGCGTACGCCTCGGCGGTGGTGCCGACAGTGCCGGCCGTGTCGGTCCCCCAGAGCATCGCCCAGCCGTGGACGACGAGCGCGGTGACCGGCGCGTACACGTGGGTGGCGTTGTAGTCGGGATCGGGCTCGCCGCCGGTGAGGTCCTGCGGGAGGAGGTACCACCCGTCGGCGAGATAGCTCTCGAGCCGCTGGACGTGGAAGGTCTCGTCCCAGGAGATGCCGGTGATCCAGCCGCCGACCAGGGTCATGCCGATGCCGCCGACGACGGCGACGAGTGCGGTGACGAGCAGGGGCTTCGGTGGTTCGGGTCTCACAGGCGTTCGCGCCGGTTGACGTTGCGGGCGTGGACGACGAGCTCGGCGAGCAGGCCGAAGAGCACCAGCTGGAGGCCCACGGTCACGAGCATCACGGCGGTGATGAGCAGTGGGCGGCCGCCGATCGCGTCACCGGTGACCTTCAGGACGCCGAGGTAGGCGAGCGCGAGGCTGCCGAGCAGCATGCTGACGAGGCCGAGACCGCCGAACAGGTGGGACGGCCGGTCCTCGTAGGCCAGCAGGAAGCGCACCGTCACGAGATCGGCGAAGCCGCGCCAGAAGCGGGCCACGCCGTACTTCGAGCGTCCGGCGATCCGCGGGTGGTGCTCGACGGGGACCTCCGCCACGCGGTGCCCGGAGTGGTGGGCGATCACGGTGAGGTAGCGGTGCATCTCGCCGTACAGCATCGGAGAGACGTCCTCGGCGACCTCCGCGCGCATCAGCTTGAAGCCGGAGTTGAAGTCGCGCCCGGGCGCGCCGCTGATCAGGCCGGTGGTGGCGTTGTAGAGCTTGGAGGTCGTGCGCTTCACGAACCGGTCACGGCGTACCAGCCGGGCGCCGGTGACCAGGTCCGCGCCGTCCTCGAGCCGCGCCACCAGCCGCGGCAGCTCCCCCGGGTCGTCCTGGCCGTCGGCGTCCATCATCGCGATCTCGGTCGCGCCCTCGGCGAGGGCGATGGCGAACCCGCGCTGGAGCGCGGCGGCCTTGCCGCGGTTGTGCCGCAGGCTCTCCAGCCGTACGCCGTCCGCGCCCGCGATCGCCTCGCCCATCACCGCGACGGTCGCGTCCGTCGAGCCGTCGTCGACGACGAGCACCTGGCCCTTCGGATCGATCGCCCGGACCTGCTCGAGGATCCACGGGACGACGACCGGAAGGCTGTCGGCCTCGTTGTACGCCGGCACCACCACCCACAGCATGCGGGCACGATGGCGGGGCGATCCCGGCGGCCGTGGAACTGCCTTGGAACTGCCAGGGAACGTCGCCCTAACAGCAGGATCCGACCTCAGAGACGGTCGAGCTGGATCCTCCCGATCCGGCCGGGGGCGTGTGAGCACGCCGCGCCCCAGGTCGGGACGACGTCCCTCGCGCAGCCGACCCAGCCGTTCTCGAACCCACGGGCACCGCCCTTGACCTTGACTCCGAACTCCTCACCGAAGACCGGGATCCTGAAGAACCCGTTGGCGTCGGTGGTGTCGTTGCCGACCGAGACCCCGAGCGCATCGATCTCGCGCACGCTCACCGCGATTCCGCGGAGCCGGTTGCCGGTGGCGGCGTTGACGACCACCCCGCTGATGAACGACGGCGCAGCCAGCACCCGACCGAGGGAGGTGCCGGGTTCGACGGGGTCTGCCTGGCTGATGTCGAACACGACATAGCTCGGACCCGTCGTGTGGTCCTTCACGTAGCCGCCCTGGATCCTGCTGTTGCGGACGACCTCGACCCAGTGGGGGATGTCGAGGCTCGGGGACAGGGTGAAGTTGCCCGTGGCGTCGGTGGTCACCGTGTCGACCAGCGCGCCCGGCGCGCCACCGGCGTCCTGGTAGAGCCGCACCGTCGTGCCCGGCACCGGGTCGCCGCCGTACTGGACGACCTGGCCGGTGATCACCGCACCTGCCGTGGCCGACGGCGGTGCGACGACGTTGAAGAGCGCCGCGAGGACGGCGAGGACGAACAGCGAGACGACGCGGCGCATGGCGGACCACCTGGTTCGAGACGGACGGGTACGAGCCGTCCCGAGTGGTGCTCGCACTGCGACGCTACCCGCGGGCGCCGGAGGGTGAACGCGAACCTCCGCAAATCGGCCGATCGACGAAGATGCCGCCATGGACGTCATCACCGTCGACTCCGACGTGTTCCTGTGCCGCGGCCGGGACGTCAACTGGGTGCTGCTGCGTGAGGGCACCGACCTGACGCTGGTCGACACCGGCTACCCGGGGTACGCGGAGCAGGTCGAGGAGTCCGTACGCCGCATCGGCGGACGGCCCGAGGACGTGCGCGGGATCCTCGTGACCCACGGGCACGTCGACCACATCGGCGGGCTGGCCCACTTCCACGACGCGTTCGGGACGCCGGTGTTCGCGCACCCGGCCGAGGTCCCGCACGTACGGCGCGACCACCTCGAGCAGGCCACGCCCATCCAGGTCGCCCGCAACAGCCACCGGCGCGGCGTACTGCCGTGGTCGCTGCGGATCATGCGTGCCGGCGCCCTGCAGGACGTGGCGTTCGCCGACGTCCAGCCGGTCCCGGCCGACGAGCCGCTCGACCTGCCCGGCCGGCCGGTGCCGGTGCCGACTCCCGGGCACACCACCGGGCACACGGCGTACCTGGTGCCGTCGGCCGGAGCGGTGGCCACCGGCGACGGGCTGTGCACGGGGCATGCCACGTCGCCGACGGCCGGTCCACAGCTGCTGCCGAAGATGTTCCAGCACGGTGACGACGTGGCGGGCCTGTCGCCGCTCGATGGCCTCGATGCGGACACGGTGTTGCCGGGCCACGGGGCAGTGCATCGCGGGCCGATCGGCGAGGCCGTTCGCGCCGCGCGAGAGGCGGCAACACGTCGGAAATGGTGACGATCTGCCGGGCACGGTGCCGGCCGGCTCAGCCGGCGGTCGGCCCGCTTGCCCGCATCACATCGGCTCCTGCGGAGGTGCTGCGGATCTCGTCGTTCCCGCCGTACCAGTCCAGACAAAGGACGGTGGCGTCGTCGCTGAGGGCGTGACCCGTGGCGTCGAGCACGCTGTCTGCCAGGGCGTTCGCTGCCTCGCGCGGGTGCAGCGAGGCCGATGCCCGGATCGCCTGTGGCAGGTCGACGTTCTCGGCGTTGCGTTCCAGCATCCCGTCAGTCACCAGGACGAGGCGGTCACCTGGCCGCAGCTCCAGACCGACCCGTGCGTACACCGTGTGGTCGAAGATCCCGAAAGGAAGGTTGGAGGGAAGCGCAACGACGCCCACTTCCCCGTCGCGGGCAAGGTAGGGCCTCACATGACCCGCGTTCACCAGCTGCAGAACGCCGGTATTCAGGTCGATCCGACCGAGGAGGCCGGTGACGAAGTCATCGAGCCCGTTGCCGGTGGCGTGCTCGCGGACGGCGGCGTTGGCGTTGGAGGCCTGTTGGATCAACGACGCTCCCCTCCGTCGCGATCCTCGCAGCGCGCTCACGCACAAGGTGGCCGTCAGCGCCGCAGACACACCATGCCCCATCGCGTCGCTGATCGACAGGTACAACGTGTCGCGCTCGAGGCTGTAGTCGAAGGTGTCGCCGGCGATGTCCGCAGCAGGCTCCAGCCAGCCCGAGAGGGTGAATGATCCGCCTTCGCAGGTGCGCGGGCCGGGCAGGAGTCGCTGCTGGATCTCCGCCGACAGGCTCAGCGGGCGCGTCCGGTGACCCCACTCGAAAAGATCTGTGTGCCGACCGTTCACGATCACTACGTACCCGAGGAGGTGCGCCAGGGCCCCGATCTCCGCGGTGTCGTCCTCGTCCGGCTCTTTGGGGAGCACGAGCTCGAGCACGCCTATCACCTCACCCCGTTCGGTGACCGGCGCAAGAACGGTCCAGGTCCGGCGTCCATCGCGGTCCTCCGGAGGTCCGACCTCGAGCTGCTGGCTGCGTACGACCCGCTCCGTCGGTCCACCGTCGAACGGCAGCGTCGTTGCCACCTCCTCACCCTTGGCCCTGTCTGCGGACTCAGGCGTGGACTCACCGAATTCCGGTTCGACCGAACCCAACGGCACGTGAACCAGCCGCACCAGAGCCCGCCCCGACATGTCGGCAACCAGGAACGAGACTGAGTAGGCCCGTAGCCGCTTGCCGACCTCTCGCGTCAAGGCACGCACCGCGTCCACGGGCGCGGCAGACTCCGCCGCATCCAGCAGGTGGATGAGTGAATCTAGGCCCGCCACGGTCCGATGATAGGGGCAGCCACGTCCGGAGCACGCTTTGCTACAGGGAGATCTGGGTGGGCGATACTGGGTTCGAACCAGTGACCTCTTCGGTGTGAACGAAGCGCGCTACCACTGCGCCAATCGCCCGGATCGTGATGCGACGGACGACTTTAACGCATCCCGATCCGCGAACCAGAATCAGGGCCCTCAGCCCAGGTGGTGCACGTCCTGGAGGCCGTAGACCGGGGTGTCGAGGCCGGCCTGGCGGGCCTTCAGCTGGAGGGCCAGGTAGAGCGAGTAGTGCCGCGACTGGTGCAGGTTGCCGCCGTGGAACCAGAGGTTCGGCTGCTGGGTCGGCTTCCACATGTTGCGCTGCTCGCCCTCCCACGGGCCGGGGTCCTTGGTGGTGTCGGAGCCGAGGCCCCAGCACTTGCCGACCTTGTCCGCGACCTCCTGGCTGATCAGGTCGGCGGCCCAGCCGTTCATCGAGCCGTAGCCGGTGGCGTAGACGACCAGGTCTGCCTCGAGCACGGTGCCGTCCGCGAGCACGACGGCGTTCTCGGTGAGGTGGTCGACCTGGCCGTGGGCGAGCTTCACCTCGCCGTCGGCGACCAGCTCGGCGGCGCCGACGTCGATGTAGTAGCCGGAGCCTCGGCGGAGGTACTTCATGAAGAGACCCGAGCCGTCGTCGCCCCAGTCGAGGTCGAACCCGGCGTTGGTGAGCCGGTCGTAGAACTCGGCGTCGCGCTCCTTCATCTGCTCGTAGAGCGGGATCTGGAAGGAGTGCAGGATCCGGTACGGCACCGACGCGAAGATCAGGTCCGCCTTCTCGGTCGTGACGCCCGACGCGAGCGCCCGCTCGGAGTAGAGGTCACCGAGCCCGATGTCCATCAGGGTGTCGCTCTTGACGATGTGGGTCGAGGAGCGCTGGACCATCGTCACGTCGGCGCCGTGCTCCCACAGCGCCCCGCAGATGTCGAAGGCCGAGTTGTTGCTCCCGATCACCACGACCTTCTTGCCGGCGTACGCGTCGGGTCCGGGGTGCTGCGACGAGTGCTGCTGCTCCCCCTGGAACACGTCCTGGCCGGGGAAGCTCGGGATGTTCGGCTTGCCGGACATCCCGGTGGCGAGCACGAGCTGGGTGGGCCGCAGCGTCATCGGCTGGCCGTCGCGCTCGAGCTCGACGGTCCACGTCGAGGTGGCGTCGTCGTACGACGCGCTCTTGACGACGGTGTTGGACCAGTACGGGACCTCCATCACCTTGACGTAGGACTCCAGCCAGTCCCCGATCTTGTCCTTGGGTGCGAAGACCGGCCAGTTCTCGGGGAACTTGATGTAGGGCAGGTGGTCGTACCAGACCGGGTCGTGGAGGCAGAGCGACTTGTAGCGGTTGCGCCACTGGTCGCCGGGGCGCGGGTGCTTGTCGACGACGAGGGCCGGTACGCCGAGCTGGCGCAGCCGGGCGCCGAGGGCGATGCCCCCCTGGCCGCCGCCGATGACGAGGGCGTAGGGCTGGATGTCGACGCCGAGCGCCGCCTCCTCGGACTGGCGCTTCTCGAGCCAGGTCACCCGTTCCCGGGTGGCGCCGTGCTCGGCGCCCATCGGGCGCCGGTCCCGCTGCGGCTCCTCGTGTCCCTTGAGCTCGTAGAGCGTCGTGAGGAACGTCCACGCCTTCGGCCCGTCCTCGTCGACGATCCGGACCAGCCCCCGGCCCCGTCCGACAGCAGTCTCGAACTCGAACCAGGCGGTGGTCACCCCGTCGGCGGTCTCGGCGGGCTCGGTGAGCCGGAAGCTGCTCGGGTCGGTGCCCTCGAGGGTCGCCGTGAGCAGGTCGGCGACGCCGGCCGGGTTCTCGACGGTGGTGATGTTCCAGGAGAAGGCGATCAGGTCGCGCCAGAAGCTGGTGGCGGCGAACAGGCTCGCCGCACGGTCGATGTCGCGTGCGACGAGCGCGTCTTCGAAGGCGGCGAACCAGGCGGTGGCCGGGTCGGTGGCGGGGGCGGTGGGAGGTGCGGCGGCGGGCCGCTCGTCGAGCTGGGTCATGTCCTCAGGAGACGTCCCGTTGCGCCGAACCAGGAAGGGTTGCACGTTGTTGCGTGTGGCCCCGGTCACAGCGGCGCGCCTATCGTTGCCGTATGGCCGCTTCGCCGGATCTCGCACACCTGGCTCGCAGCCTCGTGCGGATCCACGACGCCGTCCTGTCCGGCACGACGCCGCCGCAGAGCCCGCGGGCGGTGGTCGCGCGCTCGTGGCAACGGACCCTCGGCTTCGGCATCGATCCCGACGGCCGCAACGGACGCGACCCACTCCCCCCGTCCGAGGTCGAGACCCGGCGCCGCGAGTCCCGGCTGTCGCTGGTGATCGACGAGATTCGGGAGCTGCTGCTCACGGCAGCGGACGCGTCGTCGTACCTGGTCGTCGTGACGGACGCCGACGGCATCGTGCTGTGGCGCAGCGGCTCGCCGCGGGTACGGCGCCAGGCCGACGTGCTCGGGTTCGCCGACGGCGCGGTGTGGACGGAGGAGGCGGTCGGCACCAACGCGATCGGTACGGCGCTCGCGGAGTCCGCGCCGGTGCAGCTGTTCTCGGCCGAGCACTTCGAGAACGCGCAGGTGCCCTGGTACTGCTCGGCCTCCCCCATCCACGACCCCATCGACGGCTCGCTGCTGGGCATCGTCGACGTCAGCGGCCCGGCACTGACCCTGCACCCGGCGATCCAGGCTCTGGTGACCGCGTCGGTGCGGCTGGCCGAAGCGCGGCTGTGGCGGCACCACGAGGAACGGCTCGACCAGCTGCGTCGTACGGCGGAGCCCCTCCTCTCCGGCTCGAACGGACCGCTGCTCGTGGTCGACGACCATGGCTGGGTGGCCGCCCACCAGGGCGTCGCGGTGCGCGACCGGGTCGAGGCGCCGCAGGCCGACCGGGCGGTCGCCGTGCCGGGCCTGGGCCTGTGCCTCCCGGAGCGGCTCCGCGGTGGCTGGCTGATCCGGCCCAGCGCCGGCACCGGCACTCTCACCGCACTGCTCGACCTGCGCGGGCCGCAGGCGATGCTCGAGGTCTCCGGCGGTGACACCCCGTGGCGGGTCGCCCTCAGCCCCCGCCACGCCGAGGTGCTGGCCGCCCTCGCGGACGTCGGTCCGGCCGGGGCGTCCGCAGGCTGGCTCAGCCGCCGGCTGTACGGCGACGCCGAGCGCCAGGTCACCGTGCGCGCCGAGATCTCCCGGATGCGCCGGAGCCTCGGCGCCCTGGTCGCGACGAACCCCTACCGCCTCGCCGACGGCGTGACGCTCACGGTCGCCGCCGCTCGTTGAGCGCCCCCGCTGGTCGAGGAGGTCGCGCAGCGACCGTCACGAGACCAAGGCCTCAGCGCCCGAGCAGCTCCGGCTCACGCCGCCGCCACGCCGCCAGCGCCTCGCGGGTGACCGGCCCGACCTCGAGCTCGCGGTCGTCCCAGCGGGTCACGCCCTGCACGTCCCGGGTGGTCGAGACCAGGAAGATCTCGTCGGCGCCGGCCGCCACCTCGATCGGCTCGTCGACCTCGACGCCGCCGAACCACTCGAGAACCAGCCGCCGCGTGACGCCGGCGAGACAGCCGCTGGCGAGCGTCGGCGTCCGCAGCTCGCCGTCAACGACGTAGAAGACGTTGGATCCGGTGCCCTCGCAGAGGTGGCCCTTGAGGTTCGCGAAGACGGCCTCGGTCGCGCCCTTCTCGCGGGCCGCGGCGAGCGCGACGACGTTCTCGGCGTACGACGTGGTCTTCATGCCGGCCAGCGCCGCCCGTTCGTTGCGCGGCCACGGCACGGTGACGACGGTGGTCGTCTCGGGGTTCGCGGTCATCGGCGACGCCGCGACGATCACGGTCGGGTCGCTGCTCCCCCGCCCCGAGCCCATCGGCGCCGGCCCCGCGGTCACGGTGATCCGCAGCCGGCCGAGCGGCATCGGGTCGCCGTCGAGCACCGCGGCCACGCCGCGCCGTACGGTCTCGACGTCGAGACCTTCCAGCCCGAGCCCGGCCGCCGACGTCTGCAGCCGGTCCAGATGCAGGCCGAGCGCGAACGGCTGGCCGTCGACCACCTTGACCGCCTCGAACACCGCATCGCCGACGGTCAGACCGTGATCGGTGACCGGTACGGCGGGGGCGTTGGGGTCCGCGAGCAGCCCCCCGTTGATCCACACACGCATGCGCCAACCCTACGGAGGCCGCGACACGACCGAGACCCGACCCGATTTTGGCCCGTCCCGAGCGATCGGCTACTGTTCTGACGCGCACCAGCCGTACCGGTGAAAACCGGTTCGGGAGGTAGTTGCAGGCGGACGTAGCTCAGTTGGTAGAGCGCAACCTTGCCAAGGTTGAGGTCGCGAGTTCGAGCCTCGTCGTCCGCTCGGAGAGGTCAGACCCAGGCCTCCACTGGTGGGTTGGCCGAGAGGCGAGGCAACGGACTGCAAATCCGTGTACACGGGTTCAAATCCCGTACCCACCTCCATAACTCCAGACCCGGGCGATTGGCGCAGCGGTAGCGCGCTTCCTTGACACGGAAGAGGTCACTGGTTCAAACCCAGTATCGCCCACCAACGGATTCGGCCTCTGACCTGCGGAAACGCAGAGTCGGGGGCCGAATCTCATTTCCCGTGGACGTCATGAGGACAGAAGATGTCGGCCTCCCACTCCCCCATCGAGTGAGAGGAATCCCAACATGACCACCAGCCCGATTGCGTCGGAGGCTCAGAGCAGCCTCGGCGCCATGGCTACGACAACATGCCCCGACTACTGTCAGGCGGACCCCAACGCAATCGACGGGTGCGCGCACTATGCGGGCGGCTGGGTGCTGCGGATGATGCGCGAGACGTTGGGCCTCTCTGTGCGCCAGCTCGCCACTCTGGCCGACGTCAAGCCCGGTTACCTGTCGCAGGTAGAACGCGGGATCAAGGAGCCGTCGGACCGGTGGCTGCGTCAGGTAACCGACGCGATCGGCGTGCGGCTGGCCGAGAAGCGGGCGAACCGATGAGCCCGGCCGACCTCGCCGAGCACAAGCGCGCTCTTGGCGAGCTACTACCTGCCGGCGGCTCGGTCGACGTGCGCGTCCTCGAGGGCGTCGTCGTCGATCCCAACGCGCCGTTCTCGATCAAGGTCGAGCTGGCGTGGTTGGCCGGCCCGATCGTCGTGCGGGCGGCGACCGCGGAGGCAGCAGGCGAGTTGATGCGTCAGGCGATGGCTGAGGCGCGCGGGAACGCCGAGCGGGTGTCGTTCACCTGGCCACCGCGCGGGCCACTCGAGTAGCAACGCCTCAGGTCCTCAACGACCCCGGCGCTCCTGGCCGGGGGTCGCGTGCGCGCTGCTATCTTGGCGCTCATGACCACGCATCCGACTGGAGCGGACTACCGCAACCAGACGGTCCGCATCGCCGATCTGGCGGTGACCAAAGATCTTCTCCATGGCCTCACGTTCGAAAACTGCCAACTCATCGGTCCAGCGGTCATTGCCCCGTTGGGCACTACTCAGATGATCCGGTGCTCGTGGGACGGTGACTTCGATGCATTCGTCTGGCCGATCCCGGCCGAAAGAACCGTGATCGGTGCCATCGGTCTCGCTGATTGCACGCTGATCGACTGCCGCATGACGCGAATCGGACTAGTCGTGCCCGAAGACAACCTCGACCAAGTCAAACGAGGGTTCGGCCTCTAGCCAACGGCCGCAAAGCCCCACTTCGCTGGAACCGGAGAGTTGCTTTCAAACTGAGGATGACCCCACAGCCGGGTCAACGTCAGCCCGTTGGCGGTCTGCAGGATCTGCAGCTCCGCCCGTCCAGCCTCGTCAATCTCGATGGCAATAGACTCGTAACTACAATCCGGGTCGCTGCTGTCGACCAGAGTCACCTGATCGAACAAGTGAACTGAACCATCCGCACGCGCAAGGTTGACGCGGATTCGCCCATCGGGCGTGGCGTTGTTGAGGTCGGCGCGGATTTGAGTCATCGCTACATCACACCTCACTTGGCCGGGTTCGGGCGCGGTTCGCTGAAACTGTCCACGAACGCTTGGCACCATTGTATGTCGGTGGTGTTCGGGAAGACCACATCATGGTGCGTCTCGTGCATGCCGTCAGAGTCATCATGGACCAACTCGAACCCCGCCTCGACGAGTGTGCCGACCGACGAGATCTGGATCTTCCCGTTCAGTATGCCGGCGCCGCGGCACACCCGGAGGATGACTTGTTCGACAGTCTCGTCGCGGCGGGGATCGTCCAAGAACACCGATAGAACAGGCCCGTACCCGTCCTCTATTGCGTCGAGCAACTGGCGCTGCACCATCTCCGCCGTTCGGCTAATACCACCGCGAATGACCACTGCGTTCGAGGTGCCACGGATCACTTGCGCCACCGTACTAGAGCAAACGGCACCAGGCACCGACTGCGGCGGGGCTGAGCACGCGAGCCATCGCGCCGTTGGGGGTGGCGGGCCGCCCCGGGCGAGTGGCACGGGGCGGCCCGCGGGATGCGCCGCACCCTCGGGCGGCGCCCCGCCGGATGACTAGGCCGGCAGGTTGATCTCAGGCCGCGCTTGCGACGTCGAGGAGCCTAAAAGCGTTGGTCACGAGGACGTCGCTGCCCGTTCGGAACCACAGGAACGCGCCACGCTGGGCGGTCGGACGGCGGTTGGTGCCGACAAGGTTCGGCAGAAGTTCAAGCGTGGTTCCAATTCGATCCACGATGACAAACTGCTTCCAGTCGCCATACGCGAGCACGAAGTTGGAAACGGCGCCGGTCGTGGTGACCGTGCTGTCCATGTTCGAGTTCTCGTTGATCGCACGGCCGAGAAGCTGTCCGTTGGCGAGCTCGGGGAACTTCAGGGCGCCGGCCGTGGTCTCGAACTGCCGGATCAGGTTCAGGATCGGCAGCGCCGCCTGCCAGGTCGCGTTTGGCTGGAACCGGGCCGGGAGCTGGTTCTGCAGGTTGTAGACGTCGCCCGCTGCGAAGGTGTCGTCCGCTGCGGCGTTGATCTCCGAGGCGGTGCCCGCGAGCGCGGTCACGAACCCCTTCGGCTGCCCCGTGCCGGAGCCCGTGGTGTAGGCGGTGTTCATCAGCTGGTCCGCGGCGTCTGCGAGCACCTTGCCCAGCTCCGCGGAGAAGTTCGCCGCGTCCATGCCCACCTCGTAGGAGTACGGGACGAACACGTCACCGAAGTGCACCGGAATCGGCTGGTCGTCCACGGTCGGCGCGGCGTCGGCGGCCTCGGCGGCCTCGGCCTTCCACTCCGCGGTGGCGCCGGCCGACGTGATCCCGGTCCAGGACTCGGTGGCGGTCTGCACCACACGCGCGACCTGGCGCAGTGGGTTGGTCGATCCCGCCGAGGTCAGGTTGATGGCCGGGTCGAGGGTCATCGGCACCATGTAGCCGCCGTTCGCGTCGGTCAGCGACATGGCTCGCGACTCCGAGCGGTAGCGCTCGACGCGCTGGAAGGCCTCGCGCTCCTGCTCGTTCCACATCAGGTGGCCCCGGGTCGGGTCGGTGAGCAGGTGGGCGAACGCGCGGAGGTAGGCCGGGTCTCCGGTGACCTCCACCCAGCGCGAGGCCGCGGAGCGCTCGAAGTCGCTGCCGCCGGTCACCATCCGCTCGACCGTCTCGGCGGCGTGGTCGGCCAGGGCACCGGAGCGGTGCGCCTGGTCGATGATGCGACGGGCGCGGGTCGGAGCCTGGGCGAACGGGTCATCATCGCGGCCCGGGACGCCGGGCACGACCATGCCGCCGTCCTTGCCGTTGGCGATGTCGCGGAGCTCGGCGAGCTCGGCAGAGCGCTTCTCGTGATAGCGGTCCTGCAGGTCCTTGAACTCGGCGAGCAGCCCATCGAGACGCGCCTGCTTCTCGCGCGTGAGGCTGCCGTGTTCCTGGCGGATGTTGTCGAGCTTCTCCATCTCGTCGCCGAGCTCGATCATGCGGGCCGAGACTTGGCCCAAGGTCATGGTGGTCATGGGTGTGTGTGTCCGATCTGGAATGCCGCGAGCGAGCGCAGGCATGGGTGGGTTCGATGACTCGGCCGCTCCACGCGCCGCCACCTACCAGGGGCGAAGGTCTGCTGTGCCTGACGCCCACCGGGCCAGTCAGGGAGACCTGCGTTCTTGCGGTTCCGATTCGTCGGCCACCCACCGGGCCAGACCGACACAGGAATTGTCTCACGCCGCGGCGACATCAGCACGGAGGCTCACTCGCCACGTCGGCCACGACGTGCCGCAGGAGCTGTGACCCACGCATCAGCGTCACGCCGCCGTGAGGGACGCACCGCGCCGCCCACGGACAGGTGATGGCGTGCACCACGAACACGGTCAACACGGAGCCGGCGAAGCCCTCGCCGACCTGGATGCTTACGTCAGCCGGGCAGTCCTCGCAAGCGAGGGCCTGGAGGTCGGCAATGGTCAGGTTGTCGGTCATCGGTGCTCCTATAGGTAGGGGGGGTAGGTCGGTCGCGAAGGGGCGAAATGGGGAATCCACCCTTGCCGTGGATTCGCTTTCACACACGGAGCCGTCAGAGCACCCACGGCCGGCGCGGCTGCGTCGTCGGCGGCGGCGGGATAGGCGGCGGCGCGGTCATCCGAGCGCCCTTCCGGGCGTTGCATGTGCCGCAGATCCCCCGCAGGTTGGCCCGCACGAGTCCGAGGTCGGGCCGCACCTTCAGCGGGATGATGTGGTCAACCTGCGTCGATCGACGACCACAGCCAGCCACCATGCAGACCGGCTCCTCTGTGAGTACTTGGCGGCGCAGCTCGCGCCAACGCACACCGTCGTTTCGGTCCTGGTTGCTCCGACAGGCATCGCAGCGGGTCCGCGGCCGCCCCGTGCGCCTCTGCGGAGGGGTGAAAGGCCGCCCGCACCTGGTGCAGGTCATCTGGCACCCCCGACCTCGCTCGGCGAAGAAAAAATGCCGGAGAGAGACGCCGTTTCCATGCCGGGGCGGAAAGGCGCTTCGGATTCCGCGATGTCGACCCCACCCCCCGGGTCCTCGAGCAACTCGCGGACCTTCCCTGCCATCTGCGGATTAGCGATCGGCCCGAGCGCGGCCGGGCTCACCTTCCGCTCACGCACCAGCTGCCAGACGACCTGGCTCGGCGTGAGGTCGGGCACGGGCTCGGCGTCGGGCTGTCGTCGGCGGTGGATCGGTCGTTGAGGTCGACGATTGCGGCGAGGCATCAGCCGTTCACTCCCTCTCCTGGTCGCTGGTGCGGCGGGTAGTTGTCGAGGATCTCGAGGACGACGGCGAGCACGTCGCTCAACGTCTGCTCGGTGTCAGCGGCAGGGACGAGCAGCTCGCCCCGTGTGACCGCGAGGTGTGCGCGGATCTGGACCGATAGCCGAGAGAGACGGTCGGCGGGACACGGGCACGGTGCCTTGGCTTCGGCGATGCGGGCCGTGAGGTCGATGACAGGCGCGATCACGACGCCGCCTCCTCGTTGCTGCTCGGTGAGTAGCCGCGGCAGTCGGTCGGGCAGGGCAGTCCGTCATCGGCGTGATACGGGCACGTTGAAGGTGCGTCAGTGGTTACTACTGGTGCGCCAACATGCTGTCGCGCTGAACGCGGTTTCAGCGCGACAGTTTCGGACATCTCAGGCCCCCCGTAACTGTCGCGCTGAGAGAGGTCATCGGCGTCTAGTTCAGCGCGACAACTGCTGTCGCGCTGAGACGTCGGGAACAGGCCCTGATAGACAGCCGTGACGCCCTTCCGACCGGGCACGATTGTCGAGAGGAATCCGCCGTCTCGCGCCTCGTTGGTCATCCTGTCGACGGTCCGCTCACCGACTCCGAGGTCAGCGGCGACCAGTCGCCGCTCCCTGCTGACTCTGCGGCCGGCGTCCATGAAGTCGGCCAGGTAGACGAGGTAGAGCTTCGTCCGCGCCGATACGAGCTGGGTGCGGAACACGACTCGGCGCCACTCCTCGGCCGTGCGCTTCCTGCGGGTCACCACAGCACGCCCTGCGATGCGGCGTCCGTCTCTGACTGCCCGGTGACCACGACGCGGCGCCCGTCCGCCTCTGCAGCGGCGAGCAGGTCGCGCGCTACGCGCTCGGTCACCACGTAGCGGCGGCGGCGTCGGTCGAACTCCGGCGGCCTACCATCGCGCAGGTTCCGCAGCATCCGGTACGCGCCACCACCCGCAACGTAAACGGCCCAGCGCGAGCCGGTGAACCTGACCTCGAGCGCGGTCATGCTGTCCACCCCCGCGAGGTGAACTCCGGTTCGGCCAGCACCATGTCCAGCTCGTCGACGACCAGCTCATGCCCGTACCTCCGCCAGAACTCGGCGGCGTTGCGGCAGGCGTGGGCGGCCTCGGAGCAGCGCGGCGTACCCACGGCCTCGAACTGGGCCGCACGGCGCTCGTAGTGTGCGGGCATTGCGGAGGAGAGCGCCTCTTGGAGGATGCGGCGCGTGAAGTTGGCGACGTACTCGCGAGCATTCACGAGTCACCACCGCCCACGACACGGAGAAGACCTCGTCGCGCGACGACGAGGTCTTCTCGGCAGCACGACGTCGGTGAGCAGGTCAGCCCAAGGTCGGCGGCGTCGGCACGCTCGGCCAGGTCGAGAGATCCGCAGCAGTGCGGGTCTACGATGGACGTATCGAGGTCGCCAGCCGAGATGCTTGCCGTCCGAACCTTCGCCGGGGTCGGGCGGCTTTCTCGTTCGTTGAGCACGACCTCACCCGACCTTCGCGGACGGGATCGGGCGCAACAGCTTGTCCAAGTCGGCGCGGTCGATTCGGATTGCGCGACTGCCGCGGATGCGGCGTGCGGGAAGGTGGCCGCGGGCGATGTAAGCGCGGACTGACCGATCGGTGACGCCGAGATACTCGGCGGCTTCCTTCTGGTTGAGCCAGCGGCGAGAGGCGACGGTAGTCGTCATGTTCGCTCCAATGGGTCGAATAAACGACCCACCGACGCAGAACGCGACTACCGAGCGGGTATGCGGAACTCAGTCTAGTTGAGAGGAATCGAATTCGCGCGTAAGCGGCATCGCCTCGGTGAGCCGCGCCCACCATTCCCGCGGGCGTCGTGGCTTACGGGTACACCTCGGACACGTGAACAGCACCGAGCTTCTTCGGGTGGCGGTCTGACGGCGCAGCGAACCCGGCAGAGTGGCCCGACCGGGAATCAGGTTCCCGTCGTGATCTGTCTGCTTGGTCAGGTGGATATGAGGTCCAATCCAGTGCCGACCGCGCCCGTCGACGTGCTCGAACACGACGCCCAGCACCTCGGGATCATGGTGCCCGCGGTCAGTGCAGACGATGGCGCACCAGGCGCCCGCCGGGTCGAGACCGTCAACGACGGTTGCCCATTCGGGGAGGGCGATCACTGCTCTGCTCCCGCTATCTCTGACAGCCGTCGCGCGATCTCGACGTCCCGCTCCTTCGCGGCGTGCTGGTATCGCAGCGCGGCGCTGGGCGTCGAGTGTCCGAGGCGTCCCATCAGCTCGGCGAGCGTGGCACCCGTCTGCGCGGCCAGCGTGGCCCCGGTGTGCCTCAGGTCGTGCCATCGCAGGTCAGGACGTCCGGCGGCCTCTCGGGCCGGGTAGTAGACCCGGTACAGCGTCGACGGAGCGAGTTGACCGCCACCCTTGGCGGGGAACAGCAGTCCGTCCGCGCCGGCCTCGGCGTGCGCTAGGAGGTGCTCGCGGACCAGGGGCATCAGGTGCGGCGGGATCGCGACGTCGCGGCTGCCGGCGTCGCTCTTCGGCACCTTGACGATGGTCTCCCCCGCCGCTCGGACCACCCCGCGACGGATGCGCAGGCTGGCGCCCTTGGTGTCGACGTCGCCACGGCGCAGCTCGGCCAACTCACCGAACCGCAAGGCGCACCAGGCCGCCAGAAGGGCCATGAGGCGATAGCGCTCGGGCAGGTTGCTCACGACGGTCTCGAGCTCGGAGAGCGAGGCCGGCCGGATCTTCTTCACACGCTTGGTCGAGCCGCCCCCGCGGATCTTGGCCGGGTTGGCAGTGTTCAGGATGCCGCGGTCGACGGCCGTGCCGAGGATCGTGCGCAGGAGCGAGTACGCGTGCGCCTGGAGCGTCGGAGCATTCACGGCCGTCCGCTCGTACCAGTCGTCAACGGCCTCGTGCGTGATGTAGCGCAGCGGCACGTCACCGAAGGTCGGGAGGATGTGCTGGTCGAGGAGGGCGCGGTAGTGCGCCCGCGTGCGGGCGGCCAGTGGCTTGCCCTTCACCTTGCGGGTCTCGAGCCACCGCTCGGCGTACTCACCGAAGGTCAGCGACGCAACGCGCTTTCCCGGTGGCCGCCAGGCCTCGGGGTTGTCCTCGATCCCCTTCACCTCGCGGTCGAGCCATAGCCGGGCGGCCTTGACGTCCTCGAACGTGATTGGGGCGGCGTACCGCTTGCCGTCCGGGCCGGTGAAGCGGACGCGGTACTTGCCCGACGGCAGCGTCTCGACCGTGCCGCTCTTGGGCCGTCCGGTCTTCGGTCTCGCCACGCTCGCACCCCTGTCCGTGGACTCATCGTGGACAGAACACACGCTATCCGATTCCGTAGACTTCCGCTCGCTGCCGCGCTACTGTTCAGCGTATTCGCAGGTCAGGACGCTGAAACCGCAGGTCAGGACCAGTGACGCTAGATCTGCTGGATACTGGTTCAAACCCAGTATCGCCCACCACGTTTCCGCAGGTCAAAGGCGGTTTTCTCGAAACCAGATCTCAGACGGGGAACATACGAGGAACAAGGAGCGGCCAGGTCTGGCCGCTCCTGATCTGCACTTGCGGCGTCGCGCCACGCCAGCGCCTGGCTGTGAGGGAGTTGTTCGCCCACGACTGCCGAGGCATGCGCGCCGACGGCGGCAACCCTCCGACCAGCCGGGCCACATGCTAACGGTCAGGTCTGTGGTGACCTGCTCTCCGGACGTGCGCTCAGGTGCGCTGCCAGTGGTTGGTACTTCCCCGGCATTCGGAACCTTCATTGAGCCGATGCTCGGGACGCTACGCGAGCTGGACGCGGAACACGTGCGGGAGGAGGCGGAGGCAGCGAACTACCCGTGGGCGGAGCCGGAGGCGGAGGCGGCATGCTCATGGAGCCGGAGCCTAACTGGCTCGAGACGCGGCGGGTTCAGGCCGCTGCAAGCAGCGCAAGCAGCCACCAGGAATGACGCGAGCGCCACCCGAGATCGCAACATTCCAGGCTCCTCCGAGTCGGCGCATGGTGATGCTGAGTGCTCGACGATACGCCCGATTCCGATGCCTAGACCAACACGAACCTTGAGCCACTTCGACCACACCTCGACCTATCGCCTCTCCCGTTCCTCCATCTCAAGCACACGCGCGTGCGCGAATGGACACGCAATCCAGCGTGGACTTTGCGGCGTGACCACCGCTAACAGCGGCGGCGTGCCTGTGGAGAAGGTGCTACGAAGCGTCGGCTCTGAATCGGCTCGGCGCGTGCGAGCGAAGGTTGGGTCGGCTGTCGTCAAGCTCGGCCATGAACCGCGCGAGGTCGTTGCGCGGCACCCCGCGACCTGCCGACCTTCACGGACCTCAGCTCGCCGCTGGACATCAGCTCATACACCTGGTCTGGCCGACGGCCAGCCGCTCCATCACCTCGGGGATCTTCAGCAGAACCATCTCCATCTCCCACTCCTCGGGATCGGGACCTCGCGCATGAGGCCGATCGAGTGGACATCCGAACTGGACAGAGTGGCACTTTCGGCGTCTCGCCGATCTCCTGAAACACTTGCCAACAGACGTCTCCTAAAGGTGCCGCCGAACGGATTGGGATGCGCCTGGCCGTCTTCTAGGAGCGGCGCTCGCGCACATCGACAACAACCGGCGTAGAGAAGAAAAGTCTGGCCTCGACCGCACGACCGTACGACCTCTGCCAATATTGCGGTGGTCGATGTCGTGGGCGCGCGACGACCCGCGTATCAGGTGACGTGCCTGGTTGACTTGTGTAGCGGCCGGACACTGACCAGCAACCAGCTGGAGGGCATGCATGGCGAACGGGTTAGAGAGTCTGGCAGAACCGCGGGTCGAGTTTTGCGATGGCGCGAGCGCGCCGCAACTCGGACTTGGCCTGTACCGAGTCCTCCCGGGCGACACCGAGCGCGTCGTCGACGACGCTCTGGAGTTGGGATACCGGAGATTTGATACGGCGCCCTATTACGGCAACGAGCGCCAGCTAGGACTGGCGCTGCGTGCGGCTTCGAAAACAGACGTCTTTATTACGACCAAAGTGCCGAACGAAAGCCACGGCTTCCGCGAGGCCATCGTGGCGGTGGAGAAGAGCCTGACCCGGCTCGACCGGACCTCGCTCAACATGGTGCTGATCCATTGGCCACAACCGCGGCTCGACAGGTATCTAGAGACGTGGTCGGCGCTTGAGTACCTGCAGTCAATCGGTCTCGTCCGTTCAATCGGCGTCTCCAACTTCACTTGCGCGATGCTGAGCCGCCTTTGCGCAGCGGCGGCGGTAGTTCCCGCCGTCAACCAGGTGGAACTCCACCCCTACCTACTCCAATCCGAGTTGCGCGCTTGGCACGCAACCCTAGGGGTAGCAACGGAAGCCTGGTCGCCGATCGGCCGTGGGCGAGAGTTGCTGCACGATCCGAAGGTTGTCGCCATCGCGCGCCGCCATGGCTGTACTCCGGCGCAGGCGGTCCTTGCCTGGCACTTGGGACTCGGCACAATGGTGATCCCCAAGTCGGCGCACCGAGAGCGGATGCGCGAAAACTTCGCGGCCACGGAAATCCGCCTGACACCAGCCGCCTGCGAAGAGATGTGCTCGCTCGGCACTGAGACCCGTTACGGACCCGACCCGGACGACCATGGCTGACGAGGACGTGTTGCGCTGCCTACTAATCCGTCACGGCCACACCGAGTCGAACGGCACTGGCTCGTACGTCGGCGTTGACGACCCGCTGAGCGAGTTGGGTCGCGAACAAGCCCGCCTGCTGGGAGCCGCGCTGAACCGAAGCTGCCTCGACACCATTGTGCACAGTCCGTGCCTTCGGGCAATCGAGACGATGATGCCGATCCTTGACGGCGTGTCCGTCCAGCATGTTCTGGCGGAGGCCCGGCTCAGGGAGGGCGATGTTGGCGAGTGGACCGGGCAGCCCATGGGCCTCCGGGCGAAGATGGTGAACGCGACCACCCCGTTGTGGGCCGTCCGACCACCCGGCGGGGAGTCGTACCTCGACATCGACGCCAGGCTCGAGCCGGTAGTGCGGGCAATCCGGGAGGGTGACTATGGAAGCTCGGTAGCGTTGGTCGCGCATGGCCGAGTTAACAGCCTGATCCTGCGCCGGATGCAGGACGTGCCGTGGGAGGACTACGTCGGCAAGCAGATGCGGCACGCGAGCGTCACTGAGTTCTTATTCGGACCGGACGGCTACCGTCTGGTGCGACTCGAGGACGTGGCACACCTCGAGCCGAGCATGGTGACAGTATGACGAACCTCGACGCCTTGGTGAGGTCCGCCGCCGCGCGGCAACTGGTGCCATTCGTCGGCGCCGGGATATCGGAGTCCTTGATCAACCAGAACACCGGCAAGCCTCTGATGCCTTCGTGGCGGGCGTTTCTCCGAGGGTGTGCGATGGACCTGTCGGTCGAGAATCGTGACGCAGTCCTGCAACTCGTCCGCGAGGAGGAGCTGGCACAGGCTGCGTCGCGCGTCAAGCTGGCGGTCGGTACGGCGCACTGGATCGAGCGGCTCAGGACCACGTTCGAGGTGAGCCGCTCGAGCGCGCAAGAGTCCGATGTCGACCTGCTCCACAAGATTTGGAAGGTCTCGCGCGGCCTTGTAGTGACCACCAACTACGACGAGACGTTGCTGTGGGGAAGGAGAGAGAGCGAGCCGCTCCCGACGGTGTACGGGTTGCACGCTCCAGCAGACCTGAGCACCCTGCTTGAGGCGAACCGCGAGTCTCCCGTCTTGTGGCACCTCCACGGAACGATCACCCATCCAAACTCGATCGTGCTCGAGCAGAAGGAGTACGCCAGGCTGTACGACGGCATCAACGCAGAACTCAGTGAGGATGACCCTCCGGCGGAGTTGCGACACCAGGCTGCGTTCATTTGCCTGCAGACGATGGCAGCCTGCCAGAGCCTCCTCTTTCTCGGCTTTAGTCTCACCGACCCGAACGTGAACCGGGTCTTGCGCGACATGCACGCGCTATTCAGCGAGGCACGGGTCGGTCACTACATGGTGTGTCTCGCCGAGGAGGTTGACCACCTCGAGCGGCGGTTTGCCGACGAGCGACTGGAGCACATCAACCTTCTTCCTGTGAGTTCGTTCGGCGAGCCGGTCCGCCGTCTGCTTGACGACCTCCTCGCAGGCGAGCCCTCGGCGATCGACCTCAAAGTGACTGAGCAGGCCTGGATCCGCCGGCGCTGCCGCACGGTCGTAGCTGGCGGCGACGAATTCGTCGCCAGGATGCGACCGCTCATCGCTGAGCATTCCCCTGCTGACGCCGCGGTGCGCCTCTCCGACATCATCATGGACCCGGCCGCCACGCCGTTCCAGCGGGGGATCGCTTCGGCGCTCTGGTCTGAGTTCGAAGTCCAGCTCGAGCGAATGCGCGACAGCACCGCTTCGGCCTTGGCGAGCGAAGGCCTCACCTCCGTCGAGAGGCTCAACCTACTGCTGTTCCAGGCGCTTGCGATGGAGAAGCTCGGACCCGGGACCCAGGTGAGCGCGGCGAAGGTCACCCTCGAGTCGATCATCAACGCCCCGGAGGCGCCGGACGAACTGCGGAGATGTGCCGAGTTCAACCGGGACGTCTGCCGGGAGAAGCTGAACGACCCGACCCTGTCCTTCGCCCCCTACATGTCGGACCGGAGATTCCGATTCAGCTCGCGTGAGTTCCTCTGGACAAAGGCCTGGAACATGGAATTGGTGCGGTGCGGGAGGCGCGGCGAGGCGTTCAGATACGAGTCCATGCTTCAGGACGTACTCAGTGCCGAGATCGATGAAGCGTCGACCGGGTTCGCCAAGACTGTTGCGAATTGGGGCAAGTTCAAGAGGGATCCGCTCGACGAGTCACTCCTCGAGCGGATGCTCGACGTTGCGCGTCGCTCCACGCCGACGCAGAGGGTGCCCCTGCTGTTGTACCTGGAGTCGGTGACCGGTGACCACACGTTGCGCCAGGCGATCAACGATGCCCTGGAGCGGTCCGGCAACAGTGCGACCCTGCGGCGACTGATCCAGACCCGTCGGGTCAAGGGGAGGTACACCCTTTACGGCGAGTATCTGATGCACACGAAGGCCTGGGGTTACGTCGCGCCGACCCCGATGTATCTACAGGGCGCACCCGAGAGCGTCGACGTAGGGCTGAATTGGCTAGGCGAGAGCGACCGGACGCGCACGCTGGTGCGTTCGCTCGGACTTGATGTCCTCGATGACGTAAGTGGGTCGCTGCCGATGGGGCAAGGATTCGCGAGCAGCACGGTTCTTGCCGTCCTGCACTTGGGTGACCAGGTTAGTGCCGAGAAGCGAGCGCAGCTATTGGAGGTCTTCGACTGGCTGTCCCACGGGTTCCCCCCGAGCGGCGTCGACAGCGCGTCTGTCCTGGCTCAGGAGCCCGGATTCTATTTCCGCAACACCTGGCGTCGCGCACCCAGCATTCCCATTAACGCCGTCTTCGTAGCATCGGTGGGGGAACCCACAGTCGCGCTTGCCCAGGCACGGTCGCGCGTCGAGGAACTGAGCAGCCGACTCAAGCCTCTCGCCGAGCAGATGACCACCACGATCAGTTCCGATCAGACCCTTGACCTCGACGCCTTCGCGTCGTACTGCGCACTGCTCCGGACTGCTGGGATCTACACCGACGACCAGATGAACACGTTGGCGGAGGCGACGAGCCTTGGCTTGCATGCCAAAGCCATCGGGGGGCTGGCCAACAAGGCGATGCTGGTCATCGGTGACGACGCACGCCTCGACCAACTGGTAGAGCGTTTCCCGACCGATCGGATCATCGGGCGGCTGGGAAGTTCGGCCACAACCGCTTGACACCCTCGGGCTCCCTACACTTCCGGTGTGCGGTCCTCAAGGTGGCAAGACGAGCGTCGCTAGGAAGCGGCAGCGTCACGGCTCATCCGGGAGCGCGGTCCCGTCAGCGGCGACCCGGAGATGCCACCCGGCGCTCGAACGGACGTCGAGGACTCCGGCGGCGAGGTCCAAGTCGAGCTCCTCCAGATTCCCATTGCGGGGGTCGTAGTAGGCGCGAGACGAGACGTGAGGACAGTCGTGCCGTGCGGGCTGAGGTTCGCGTCCAACCGCATCGAGGTCGGGCCCGGCTACCTTGTCTGGGATAGTGTGCGGCCCGACCGCAGGCAGGAACTTCAGAAAGAAGAAGTTGCCGGTCTGAACCGGCCCGAAACGCACGCGCGGCTCGACGATGACCAACTTGCTTGACGTCCCCAAGGGTTCGATTGTCAGTCCAACAGGGCTGAAGATCAGGTCGACGAAGTGGCGGTGCGCGTGCTCCTCGTACAGTCCGGCCCGGCCTATGCCCATCTCGAGTCCATGAGTCTCAAGTGTCCAGGCGTACGACTTGGCCGAGTCCTGGGACAGCTCGGTGTCGACCAGGATCAACTGAGTGCCCATGCCCGGAGTTCACCCCATTCGAGCTCGTGCAGGTCTACGTAACGGCCAGCGGCGTTACGGCCGAACCGGAGGATACCCAACTCGCCGCACGCGTCGTCCAGCGCTGTCTTGGACGCTGCGTCCATGCTCTCGATTGGATACGCAGAGTGATAAGTCAGGCGCTCGCCAAAGCGGACCAGCCGGGCGCCGAGAAGGTCGCCGAGGGCGTCGGCGATCTGCAAGGGCGCGGCAGCGGCATCCCCCCTGTAGGCAAGAGACTCTTGGACGACCACCACGTGCTCACTGGCGACGAAGGCCCTGAAGACTGGGCTGTCGCGAGAGAGGTCATAGACCAATTCGTTGCGAACGAGGCGCGCGTCGGTCGCGAGCGTCGTGAAATGTGCTGGCGCGCGGCGCGGGATGGCAACGCGGGTACCGATTGCCTCTGAGAGCCGCTCCGGGTCCGATGCGTAGACAAGCTTGTTGTACTCGAGTCGCGCGGTAGTGCCGCTCAGCTCCAGCAGTCTGTCGTGCGGATTCCAGGTCCGGACGGCGGTCACCCCACCGCCGCGCTGAGCGAGGATCTCGAGCATCGGCGCGAGGTACGGCGACAGGCCATCGATGTAGCCGGCGCGCCGGGTCGGCCGGCCCCGGTAGGCGCGCCTCACCTTTTCCTGGACCTGGTCCAGTGGATCAAACAACGCGCGCTCACCGAATTGTTTGACGGCCATTGCGGCAGCGTCGATGTCAGGGAGGAGCATTTCGACGAGCGACGAGTCAGCGACGGGCTCCGCCCTTATCCAGGCTGGCGAGCCCGACCGGCGCACTTGGAGAGCCTGCCTAGTAGGGGTGCTAGGCGGGTAGGTCGGGGCGGGCAGTGTCGGAAAGACCGGGACCAGCGTGATCGGGCCGCACGGCGACTCGACGGGCATGATCGAGGCATCGGTGAAACTCCCGACCAGCACGACGTCGACTCCACTTCTTCGGAGGAGCTCGTAGGCAAAGATGCCGGTGGGGCCTCCGCCGATGATCACGACATCGGTGCGCATCAGTGGCGGTACCCGAGTTCCGCGAGCATCGCGCGAGCGGAACGATACATACGCGGATCGAAGTCGGACTCGTGGATGACTATTCGCAATCGCGAGGTCACGCGCCGTTCGAGCGAGCTGCCGTGGAAGCTCAGGAGAAGGAAGGTCAATGTCCCTCTCGCCGAAAGGTTGGTTCCGGCAAATCCCGCTCCGATGATCGGACAGGTCACCTCCTGCAGGTTGCCCGCACGCAACTGCTCCCAGAGGCGACCGTAGGCCGTGGAAAGGTCGTGCCAGGTCGTCCTGGAGCCGTGCTCGGTGCGTTCGGCGAGGCAAAAAAGCCAGGCCCTCTTTCCTTGAGGACCGCCGAATGAAACGAGCTCACCAAGATTCACCGGGGTGCTTCGGGAGGAGGCGGCCAGCGCCTGTTGTATCTCCGCTGTCAGCGCAGCGTCCGAGCCGTCGTACCACTGTTGGCTCACCTGTCCCACCAGGGATCCGGTGCCGACGTCGCTAGTGAGCGTGGACACCGACCGGTCGGCTGTGATGACGCAGCCGTTGTCGTAGTCGAGAAGGTTGCCCCGGACGAGTTCGATCGACCAGTTGCCCTGCTCATGGACGTACACCGCGGAGGACCCGGGAAGGCTCCGGACGACGGCAATTAGGAGCACCACCGCGCCGAGCGCCAGCCAGATCTGCCACGGTACGTCGCCGGTTTCATCGGGGAACGCGACCGACGAGATGCCCACGGCCGTACCGACGAAGGTGACGAATCCGTAGGCACGGCCGGCAAGCCCGTTGTGATAGGCCTCGGTCAACGCGCCCATACCGCGTCGTCCGCTCAAGTACAACCTCCCAGGACGCAGTCGATCGACGCTCGGGCCATGCGATGGCGCGCTAAAGTACCACGATCGAGAGCCACATCCAGTGACTTAGCGAGCCCGAGGAGCATAGTTGCCCAGCGCGAGTACGCCTGCCCGGAACACGGTCGCCATCCCGCTTGCAGATACGGTTGCCACCGTTCGACGGGTGGGTTTCGGGACGATGGCGTCGTCGGGCTCATACGGCCCCGTCTCCCAGAATGAGGCCCGTGCCGTCGTCCAGGCGGCCATCGAGGCCGGCGGCTGTCTGATCGACACCGCGGACGTCTATGCGGACGGTGATTCCGAGCGCCTGATCGGCTCCCTCCTCTCCAACTCCGAGGGTGCACTCGTAGCGACGAAGGTCGGCCTGGTTCGTGATCCAACCTCGCCTTACGGAGTGGATATCGTGGGGCGGCCAGAGTATCTACGAGAGGCGGTGCAGAACGCTGCACGTCGTTTGGCAGTGCCGCACATCGACGTCGTCTTCCTTCACCGAATCGATCACCGCGTACCCATCGAAGAATCGGTCGGCTGTCTGTCCGACATGGTCGCCGAAGGTCATGTCCGTGGCGTCGGAATCTCCGAGGCCAGCGTGGATTCGATACTGCGAGCCCACGCCACCCACCCGCTGTCCGCGGTCCAATCCGAGTACTCACTCTGGTCGCGCGACGTCGACTCGAGCGGCGCACTCAATGTGCTTCAAGAGCTGCAGGTCCCGTTCATTGCGTCGAGTCCGCTCGGCAAGGGCTTCCTCACCGGCGCGCTGAAATGGCCACCTAGCGAGGGTGCCAAGGACAGCCGGCAGAAGCTTCCTCGTTTCGCCCAGGAGTCTTACCTGGCGAACCGGTCGATGCTACCGACGTTGCGAGGTGTCGCCGAGCGACTCGACGCCTCGATGGCGCAGGTCGCGTTGGCTTGGGTGGCAGCCAAGCAACCGCGGACGGTGGCCATCCCCGCGACCCGGCGAGTCGAGCGGCTGCTCGAGAACCTGGCGAGCGAACAGGTTCAGCTCGATGCGGCGGACGTCTCCCTCCTCGATGAGTCGTTTGCGACCGTCCGAGTCGCGGGCGAGCGCTACGCCGACATGACCTTCGTCAACCGCTGAACTGCTGGCCCGCCGTCACGCGAACGCCATGACCAGACGATCGACCGTCACCGTGGTGCCGCCGTGGAAGCCAAGGTGATCCACGCTCCAATTGGCCCGCGCGGACGCCCGTGCGCGCAGCGCTTCGAGGGTCGCGCGAATCTCTAGCCGGGCCAGCGCGCTTCCGATGCATCCATGCGTCCCGGGCCCGAAGGTCAGATGTCGGTTGGGAATGCGGTCCAGCCGCAGGACGTCAGGATCCGAAAAGACTTCAGGGTCTCTGTTCGCGGCGGCGATAGATGCAATCACGCCTGAGCCGGCAGGCACGAAGACGGCGCCGATTTGCATGTCCTGGGTCGTGGTCCGCAGGGCTGAGTAGCGGGGCACGCAGGTCAACCTTAGGATCTCCTCAGTCGCTCGTCGGAGGTCGAGCGTGTCGTCGGTCAGGAGCCGGTCGAGCTCCTCCACGTCCGTCGCTAGAGCCAGCATCATGAGAGCGAGGGTGTTGCGCGTCGTGAACAGCCCGGAGGTGAAGAGCAGGCCGAAGGTACGCGCGACGGCGACACGATCGATGATCCCTGCCGCCGCGAGACTCTCGATCAGGGATGACGTCGTATCCGACCAGCCGCGGCCGGAGTTCTTCGTCAGGCGGTGCGCGAAGTAGTCCTCGATGACGCCTTGCAACTGCTCAGGCGACACCGAATCGTCCGTCAGACTCGCCCACGATTTCGCCGGGAGCAGGAGCTCCTCGGCCTCGCGGAGAGGCACGCCAAGCCAATGGGCCGAGGTCTGCAGCGGCAGCGGTTCAGCCAGAGTCGTGACGACGTCGGCGGCCCCGTCACGCAGGGTCTCCTCTACGCAGCGCCGTGCGATGGCTCCGACCACCTCAGCTAGGCGGGCGACTGCGTGCCTTCCCAGCGACGGCTGAACCGCGCGGCGGTATCCAGTGTGCTCCGGCGGATCCATTCTGACGAATGCCTGCTGGCCGCGCTTGGTAGCGAGGCTTCTGGAAGTCGGGGCCGGGTAACCCGCGTGGGCGGGCGCGGCTGAGAGCGCCGGGTTGCCCAGCAACTCCGCCACAAGTCTATGCCTCGTCACGAGGTAGGCCGTTGCGGAATTGCGCACCTGGACGAGTGCGGCGTCGGCTGAGCGCCGGGCTTTCGTGTAATCCTCGTGGAGAGCGAGCGGGTCGGCGGACTCAAAGGGCCACGCGCGGAGCTCCCAGGAATCCACGACGTTCACCCGTCGTGGGACGCAGTTTTCGCGCTCCGAGTGTCGAGCAACGACGCAGACACATGGATGGCCGGCATCCGGCGGTGCTCGGACCTGAGCCACCGAACGACCTTGCGCGAAATGGCCACCTCTAGCTCCTCGCGTCCCGGCGCGCCGCTTTCGGTTCCCATAGCGTCATCGCACACCTCTTCGGCGATCTCCCGGACCCGGTCGAGGAAGTCATCGTCACGGTGCAGGCCGCGTAGCGACACACGCGGATGCTCCAACAAGCGGCCGCTGGCCGCGTCAACGTCGACTCCGATGACGAGGATGCCGGCGAGCCCCATCACCCGCCGGTCTCGGAGGATCTGGTCGTCGACCTTGGCGGGTGAGGTGTGGTCGACCATGACGGACTCGACAGCTACCCTGCCAGCGATCCGAGCCTCACCGTCGGTGAACTCGACAACGGTCCCGTTTGGTGCGAATAGCACTCGCTCCGCGCCCAAACCTACTGACTTGGCGATGGCAGCATGGGCGCGCAAGTGGCGCCACTCGCCGTGCACGGGCATGAGGTAACGCGGCTTGATGAGGTTAAGGACCTGTCGCAACTCCCCGGCAGGCGCGTGCCCGGAGGCATGGATGTTGGCGTTGCCGCCGTGGAGCACGGTCACACCGCGTTCGGACAATCCGTTGATAACGCGAAAGACGTCGGTCTCGTTGCCAGGGATCAGGCGCGCAGACACAATGACGACGTCGCCTTCGCCCACCTTGACCTTGTGGTTGTCTCGCGCGAGGCGTGAGAGCACTGCCATGGGCTCGCCCTGCGAGCCGGTACACGCGATGACGAGTTGGGATCTTTCGACCTTATGGATCTCATTGGGGGCAACCAGCAAGCCGTCGGGCACCTGGAGAAGGCCGGCTGCCTGCGCGAGCTTCATGTTCCGCTCCATCGAGCGGCCCACCAGCGCCACGCGTTTGCCCACCTCTGCGGCGCAGGAAATGACCTGCTGGACGCGGTGGACGTGGCTCGCGAAACAAGCCACCAGGACCAGTCCGGGTGCCTCTTCGAAGATGTGAGTGAAGTTGGGCGCAACGTCAACCTCATCGGGCAGATGACCGGGTACATCTGCGTTGGTCGAGTCGGAAAGCAGAACGTCCACGCCCTCCACGCTGGCCCGCGCGAACCCAACGATGTCCGTCAGCCGCCCGTCGAGCGGCTGTTGGTCTAGCTTGAAGTCGCCGGTGTGGAAGATGCGAAAATCGTTGACTTCCACTGACACGGCCACGCCGTCCGGTACCGAGTGGTTGACGGCGAAGAACTCGCAACTGAACGGACCGACGTTAATCACGTCGCCCTCGCTGATCTCGCGCAGGTCAGCGCGGGTTCGGTGCTCTGCAAGCTTCGCGGCCAGCAGGGAAAGCGTGAACTTGGTGCCATACACGGGAATATCGGGCGCGAGCTTTAGCAGATACGGGACGCCGCCGATGTGGTCCTCGTGGCCGTGGGTGAGAACAAGCCCGCGAATGGACTCAATACGATCCTCGATCGGAGCAAAGTCAGGCAAGATGAAGTCGACACCTGGCACATCGCTGGACGGGAACAATAAGCCACAATCCACCACCAACATCCCAGCCGCGGAATCAACCACGGTCATGTTGCGCCCGATCTCGCTGATACCACCCAATGCCAATATCCGCACTGTGGAGCCGACTGGCGGCTCGAGTGGGAGTTCAAGTCTCAACGTAACGTCCTCAGAAGATCGTGAACCGGTCGCGCGCAGCCAGGAACGAGGTGCGTCGGTCATGGCCGTCATTGCGGATTGGCGACGGCACACGGGAACTCCCTCGCCTGCGCTCTCCACATCTTTGCAGACCGCGACGACGGGCCCATCCGCGGCCACGCCCGACAGAGGGCCGACGCAGGTTCGGACGCGCCTCTCAACGGGGCCGCCCGGAGCTCTGCTCCTCCAGCAGTTCGAGCAAGTAGGCGCCGTAGCCACTCTTCAACAGAGCTGTTGCAAGTTCGCGGAGGCCATCGTCGTCGATGTACCCCATCCGCCAGGCGACTTCTTCCGGTGCGCCGATCTTGGTTCCCTGCCGGGCTTCGAGCGCTCGGACGAAGTTGGAGGCGTCGTTGAGATCCTCGAACGTGCCTGTGTCGAGCCATGCCGTGCCACGAGGCAGTACCTCGACTTGCAGGCGGCCCTCCTCGAGGTAGGTCCGGTTGAGATCGGTGATCTCAAGCTCACCCCGCCTGGATGGTCTGAGCAACTTGGCGCGCTCAACAACGTCGCTGCTGTAGAAGTACAGGCCTGGTATTGCGAAGGGTGACCGCGGTCTCGCAGGCTTCTCCTCAAGCGACAGCGCGCGTCCGCTCTTGTCGAACTCGATCACGCCATACTCCGTCGGATTGGCGACGCGGTAGCCGAACACGGCGGCGCCGTCGAGACTGTCGAACCGACGCAGCCGGCTGCCCATACCCGGGCCGTAAAAGATGTTGTCGCCAAGGACGAGTGCAGCGCGCTCCCCAGCGAGGTGGTCTTCGCCGATAAGGAAGGCCTGGGCCAAACCGTCGGGCGAGGGTTGCACCGCATAGTCGACCCTGATCCCGAATCGCTCTCCGTCGCCGAGCAGCCGTCGGAACTGGTTGACCTCGTGCGGTGTGGTGATCAGCAAGATATCCCGGATCCCCGCCAGCATGAGCGTTGAGAGCGGATAGTAGATCATCGGTTTGTCGAAGATGGGCATCATCTGCTTGCTGACGGCGAGCGTGATCGGGTGGAGCCGGCTGCCCGTCCCGCCGGCGAGGATGATTCCGCGCATCAGTCCCCCCAGAATACTTCAGGTCGTACGCACCGTTGCCGAACCGAGTGTTCCCCATATCGTGGGCGCCGTGCGGAAAATGGAGGTCGGCGGCGGTTCCGGACTAGCCAGGCGAGAACTCGGCGGCGGCCGAGGAAACGGGCGGAGCGTGACGGAGTGAGCGTGGGTCCGTCGGTCGCGACAACGCCGATCCCGGGTCTGCTCGTCCTCCGCCTTCCAGTTCACGGCGACAGCCGCGGCTGGGTCAAGGAGAACTGGCAGCATGCGCGGATGACCGCTCTCGGCCTGCCCGACTTCGGGCCCGTGCAGAACAACGTCAGCTTCAATGCCACACGCGGCGTCACGCGCGGCATCCATGCCGAGCCGTGGGACAAGCTCGTGTCGGTAGCGTCGGGTCGGGTGTATGCAGCATGGGTCGACCTCCGCGCAGGCAGCTCGTTCGGCACCACCTTCGCCATCGAGGTTGGTCCGGATACTGCCGTGTTCGTGCCGCGGGGGGTCGGCAACTCCTATCAGGCCCTAGTCGATGGCACCGTCTACATCTACCTCGTTAACGACCACTACGTACCTGGCGGCAGCTACCCGGCGCTGAACCTTGCCGACGAAACGGTTGCGATCTCGTGGCCGATACCGCTTGCCGAAGCAGAGGTGTCCGACAAGGACCGCTCCAGTCCACGACTCTCCGGCGTCCAGCCGATGGAGCCACGGAAGGTATTGATCCTCGGCGCACAGGGGCAACTGGGCCGCGCTTTGACCGCGCTGTACCCGACCGCGACGTCGCTCGACCGCGGTCAGCTCGACCTGACGAACGGCGCGGCCGTCCGAGCTATTCCTTGGCATGACTATGACGTCGTCGTGAACTGTGCCGCGTACACGACTGTCGACGAAGCCGAGACGATCGCGGGACGACGAATCGCCTGGGAAGTGAACGCGGCCGCTCCCGCCGTTCTCGCCCGAACTGCCGCCGAGCACCGGCTGACGATCGTGCACTACTCGAGCGACTATGTCTTCGACGGGAGACAGCTTGGTGGTGGGTATAGCGAGGACGATCCCGTCGCGCCGCTCGGCGTGTACGGACAGACCAAGGCCGCCGGTGACTTTGCTGTTGCCACCGCTCCGCGGCACTACATTCTGCGCACTTCCTGGCTCGTCGGTGACGGCAACAACTTCGTCCGCACGCTGCAGCGGCTCGCGCGCGAAGGCGCCTCGCCGCAGGTAATCGACGACCAGGTCGGGCGCCTGACGTTCAGCGACGAGCTCGCCCGCGCAACCCAGCACCTGCTGACGTCGGGTGCGCCCTACGGGACGTACAACGTCACGAACAGCGGCACCCCTCGAAGCTGGTCAGAGTATGCGCGCCGAGTGTTCACCCAAGTCGGGCGCAGCCCGGACGACATCACGCCGATCAGCACGGAGGAGTACTACGTCGACAAAGACGGAGTCGCGCCCCGCCCTCGATTTAGTGTGCTGTCGCTAGCGAAACTCACAGCGAGCGGGTGGGTGCCGACGGATGCAGACCAAGCCCTTGACGCCTACCTCGCCAAGAAACCGGCGAGGTGACGGCGCTGCTCTGAAGCTGGCTGAGTCTGGGACCGAATGCTGCACCAGCATTTGTCGACCAAGCCTTCTCGAAGCTGGCACCCCGCATCCAATCTGCGCTTCGCGAGTGGCACTCCGCTGCGGGGCCGTCGAGGTGTCCTCAGGTGGGGACGCGGTACGGGAGGTCGTCAATAACGATGACCTGGACCTCGGCGTCCGGGATCCCGCCATCGCGGAGAACCCGTGCGAGCCAATCCTCAGCCTTGATACGAAGCGCCTCGCTAGCAGACCAAGGATCTGTGCTCTCCCAGGCTGCTTGGAGAGCCTCCACCGCGGCAGCGCGCAGGGCCGGCGTCAGGGTCAAACCCCTGGTCTCCAGTCTTGGAGGGAAGGGCTGAGCAGCCTCAGACCCGTAGCGGCCCAAGACTCCAACCACAACACCACTGCCGACTGCCACGGAAGGCAGCCTAGCGCGGCGTCGCATCAACCCCGCACGCGCTCCCGTATCCCCCGATCCCGGGATTCGCGACGCGCGGGAAACGGAGGCGCGCCACGTGCTCGTCCACGCCGCTTCCGGTCCTGCCGTCGAACCTGCCGACGTCGTCGATCGGGACGCACTTGCCCTCCTGGGACGGCGTCATGGGAGGTCTCCATGGCGACTCCGAGGCCTCGGCCAGCGGACGGCAGCGGCGACCTCACATACCGGCTACACCCTCACTTGCGCCGAGCGATGAAAGACCACCTCACCCCACTGCGTGACACCCCAGACTGGCCGGAACGCCCACCTCTAGCATGGGAAACTCGGTATGCTCCGACCGCTCGCGATTTCATCGCATCCCAGGTTGGAGAAGAACTGAATGGTGGGGTCCAGCTCATCTCGGGGTAAGGGCAAGAAGAAATACGCCGGGAAGGGCGGGAAGAAGCCGGCGCGTGGCGGCTCGGGGCAGTACACCACTTTGTACATCGGCGTCGTCGTGGGTGTGCTCGTAGTCGCCGCGATCTTTGCATTCCTGTTCTTCCGTCCGAAGGACGGTGAGACGCAGGGTGCTGCGTGCGCGATCGTCGTTGATCGTACGGGCTCCTCCGTGAATGAAGTCACCCGCGCCAGCTATATCGAGCAGGCGACTCAGATGGTCGACGCGTGCCGAGAGCTGCGCGCGTCGTTCGCGGTGTTCTACTTCGACAACCAGAACGCCAAACTGCAAGAAGCCAGCGACGAGCCCTTCGAACTCTGGCGGCCAGCGACTCGCCGTAAGTCCGTTGGTGAAGAGGAGGTGGCGGAAGAGAAGGAATCGGCGATTGCGGCCGTCGAGTCGGTCTTCGAAACGGATCCTGAGGCGAGCACCGGAGGCCACGGCAGTGACATCGTCACCGCGTTGAGCCTCGCCTCCCAAAGCCTCCACCAGCAGGCGGCGGTCGAAGGAGTGGACGAGACGTACCTCGTCGTGCTGACCGATGGCTATCAGACGGGCGACCTGAGTATGCGGCGAGCCTTCCCCGACCGCGACGCGAAGGTCGGCCCACTCCTTGAGCACACCAGAGATCTCGACCTCATTCCTCAACTCGACGGCGTGGCCGTGAGCTTTGGAGGCGTTGGCGGCGGCGTGGCAAGCGACAGGGCCCAAATTCCCCCGTGGTTCGAGGCGCTCGTGAAGCAGTATTGGACCCAGTTGATTGAAGAGGCCGGGGGCGGCATGTGCGTGTACAACGTCGAACCGGCCTATCTGCCCGGTGTCTGCTAAGGGGATCTGACTGTGCTCGAGCGCTTCACTGTCGACGTCCTTGCTGAGCACGTCGCGACCCAACTGTTGGAGGGCGAGCCGACACCGAAGCTGGTGCATCGGTTCTTCCGGAAGGGCCGCCGCGACGGCAAGCGCGCGCTCGACCACGCCTCCGTCAGCAAGCTCCTTCAGGATGCCGTCCAACTGGCAGCGAGCTCCCTTGTCGAGGAGTTGGTACGGGCGCAGAACCAGACCGAACAGCGCATCGCCGACCTGCAAGCTGAGGTCGACGCCCACGATGAGCTCATCAAGCCGCATGTGCCGTCGGGTTCTTCGACTTTCGAATCACCTGGACCTGACACGACGTCGGAAACGGATTCGGGGCCGTCGGCCGTCGCGGACGTCGCCGACTCCTCGCAACGGCTGTTGGACGCACTCGCGAAGAAGAAGTCTCTGAAGGTCGCTCGGCTCAAAGAAGCCGAGGCGGCCGAAGTCAAGGCGCGAGAAGCCGCCAAGAAGACCGCGCTGGACCTCGCAGAGGAGAAAGCGACGGCAGCTCGCGCTGAAATCCCGCGCCTCCAGCAACATCTCAAGTCGCTCCCGGCAGAGTTCTCGCAGCGATTCGAGAGCATGAAACACACCGGTGAGATCTTGTGGTCGCGCTACTGCAACGGCTTCGTACTCGGCGAGTCCAAGCGCGGGAGCAGGTCCTCGGACGTGGAGACACCTGCCGGCGCATTGAACTTCACGACACCGCCGCCCCTCCAGACAACGACATCCGACGGCACCGCGAGTGCTGACGCGGCGACAACGCCAGGAGAGTGACTCATGGGCCTTCTCGACTTCCTTCGGAGAGGTGAGCGCGGCAGCGGCGGAGGCGGTGTCGACGGCCCCGTCGGCATGGGCACTCACGAGCCGATCCTGGACGAACCGGGCGAGGGCGGCCCCTCGATCTTCATGCCCGACCTCGCATCTCTACGGTGGGCGGCCCAACAAGAGGCGGTCAATGTTGGCCGGATGGACCTCGACCCCGAGCGGTGGACCGGCGGGCGGATGGCGTTCGAGTACGAGCACCAACTCGCGCATGACCACGAAGGGCTTCGCGACCGGCTATCCGACTTCGTCTCTGCCGCGTCGCGTGACGTGCTCACGGATCTCCACGAGATCGCCGCCCGCGTGGCCGAGACACGCGACGACCTTCGGGTGGCGGATCAAGACCTCGCGGTCGTACTCGATTCTTGGAATCGTACGTATCGCGAAGTCCACGAAGACGAGCTCGAGCTGGGCAGGTACTTCCGGCTCAAGTCGAAGCCGTATCAGCTGGGGAAGTGGCTCGTCGCGCTCGCGATCTTCGCCGCCGAGCTGGCGATGTCTATCGCCCTGTTCGACGACGTGATCAAGACCGACGTTCCCGCGATGCCGGTGCTCTTCGCGGTCGGCCTGATCCTGATTCTGATGGTCGTTCCCCACTACGCGGCCATCGGACTCAAGGAGGGAATCCTCCACTACCACGAGGCCGAGCTCGACGCCTACGAGAACTCAGACATCTACACACCGGCGAAGGTGCGCAAGAAGGCCCGACTGGAAGAAGTCGAGGACTGGGGTACGAAGTTCGCGGCCGCAATTCTGGGCTTGGTACTTGTCGCCCTCTTCATCCCGTTGTCCTCACTGCGTGCCAAGGAGCTCGGGACCGAATCAGAGGAGGCGTTCTGGTTCTGGACCTTCATGCTGGTTCAGTTCGCCATCTCGGGCTACTTCTTCGTCCGGGAGTGGTGGGACTACGGGACGGCTTCGGCCAACCTGAAGCATCACGACCTGGCAAAGCGAGATGTCGGACTCGTCAGGGCAAACGTCTTTGCCACCTACACGCAGGTCGTCGGGGAGTTCATGGCCCGGGCCGAGGACCTCACGTTCCTGTACCGCCAATCCCCCCGCTGGGACAGCTACATCATTCAGTCGTACCTGGCGACGGTGCACTACTTCCGGCATTTGGTGACGGTGCAGAATCCTGACCTCGATGTATTCATCAATCTCGCGACGATGCCGTACCTCGGGACGAACTCCGATGAAGAGATCAAGGGGGATGGGACGGACCATTCCCCCGTGTCCGACGAACACCAAGAACTCATGGCCCGCAACGACGCATTCAGTCGCGGGTGGTGGCTCAAGCAGGTCAACGCCGCCCTCGTCGACCCGGTCGGCACCCAAGGCACGGGCACGGCACGGCCAGAGAAGACTGAGCCCACGGACGACGCATCCGAGGCTCAGCGGCCCTGGGCGTTCGAAAGTCCCGAGCGCATGCTCGCGGAGCTACTCGACCGCTATCACCACCTCAAGTTCCCGTATCGGCGGCCCAAGGTCCTCGACCACATCGAAGAGGTCGACGACGACATCGAGCCACGTCCCACCGACGGCGATCCGGACAGGGTCGCTAGTCGCGGTGACAAGGGCGGTGGCGGCCCCGGTGACGCAGGAGTAGTGAAGCTCCGTCGCGGAAGACGCCGCACCACGGAGCCGCCGACCCAAGCGGCGGATGACTGATGTTCTTCAGCAGGTACCCGCGCACCAAGCTCGTCCACACGCGGGTTCTCCAGTGCTTCGGGAGAGAACGTGGTCTCTCAATCCTTCCGGTGCCCGGTCCCCCCGTTGAGCCGCCCGAGGTCATCCACCAACACAGCGCCGTCGTGCACTCGCTTGAACCCGGCATCGTCTATGTCGTCGAGTGGACCGGCGACCAGGTCGAGCTGCACCACGTCCGCCTCTAGACCTGGATTGAGCCTGGAGTCGATCTTGAGCAGGTCGAAAGCCACACAGTAGTCACTTGGTCATGGCTGCGTCTCCCGGCTACGACCCGTCCTGATCGTAATGGTCATGATCCCTTGCATCCTTTCGATCGGTGTGCGCACTCTTCCGCAGCAGCAGACGTCCGGCCCAGACCGCAGCCGGGGAGTTTGCCCCCCGGCGGGGCGGAACCTTCCCCGGCACGCCGAGGTGGACGGTCCCTAACGTGCTGACTCCCGCCAGATCGGCGGGACCAGACACGAAGGTGGGATCCACACCATGGGTACCGTTTCGAAGCTCCTCCTCCGGTCACTGATCGTGGCGCTCTCTGTGGCGCTGTTGGTCCCGACATCGCTGGCCCGGCCGGCGGGGGCGACGGCCGGCTACGGCTACGACCACGCGCGCGACTGCTCGAACCAGTTCGGTCTTTACTCGTGGTGCATCGAGGAGGACGGCCGCGCGGGGTTCACCGACGCCGAGCAGTGGTCGCCGTACGGATTCGGCTACCGCAACTGCACCGACTGGGTCGCGACCCGCGTCCGGCATTTCGGCATCGCTTTCTCGAACGGGATGGGCGGCGGGCGGTTCGGCAACGCCCGCAACTGGGACGACAACGCGCGGACCCTGGGCTGGACGGTGTCCACGACGCCCCGGGTGCGCTCGATCGGTGTCAACGAGTCCAATCACGTCGCGTTCGTCGAGACGGTGAACGCGGACGGCACGGTCAACATCTCCGAGTACAACCGGGGCGGTACGGGCCAGTACGGGACGCGGAACGGGGTGCGGTTCGACTCCTACATCTACGTACCGGGCCTGACCCAGGCTCCCCCGCCGCCGCCGTCGGACCTCTCGCGCTACCGCATCACGATCGTGAAGTGGAGCGGCAGCTCGACCACGGCGTGGTTCGTGACGCCGGACCTCAAGCGGCTCTGGATCCCCGACGGCGGCACCTACAACCAGCTGCGGGCGCGCGGCTTCGCCGGCCCCTACGTCTTGGACGCGGGCACGCTCGACCGCATGCCTGACCAGCGCGACCAGTGGGTGGCGTCGGGCTCGTCCTGGGGTAAGAACCGCACTCTCCGCCGGGGTATGTCGGTCCGCTCGAGCGACGGCCGCTACCTGTTCGCCATGCAGGACGACGGCAACCTGGTGCTCTACGCCCCGTCCGGACGTGCGCTGTGGTCCACCGACCGGCTCACCTCGGCTTGGCGCTCGCAGGAGTTCGTGATCTTCCAGGGCGACGGCAACCTCGTGACGTACGGCGGCGGCCGGGCGATCTGGGCCTCCGGCACCGCCGGTCGCGGCGGCGACCACTTCGAGGTGCAGGGGGACGGAAACCTCGTCGTGTACGCCGGCAGCAGGCCGTTGTGGGCGTCCAACACCGCCGGCCGGACCTGAGCAGGTCTGCGGGTGGGTCGGCCTGGGGGACGACCCACCCGCCGCGACGTCCTGGATTCCCGAAACCGGGCACTCGCCCCCGCCGCCCCCTCTAGGCTCGCCATCACCGGCGCGGATCGACGACAAGGAACATGGACGATGACGATCAGACTCACGATCACGCCGACCCGGGCGCCGAACGTCTGCCGCGGATGCGGCACCGCGATTGCCTATCCGGATCGGTTCCGGAAGTGCCCGGTCTGCGGGATCAAGTACAACTGAGTTGACCCAGGAGCCCGGCGCCCGCGGAGCGTCGTCACGGATCTGCCCCGAGTGCGGCGAGTACCTGGGATCTCGCGGCGTCTGCGCCCAAGGCCACGGATCTGCACCGGTTCCGCTGCAGCCCGTGCCGACCTGGACGCCGGAGCCGCCGGTGGTCCCGCTCCACGACTCCACGCCCCGGCCGCTTCGAGCGCCCACAGGGTCGCTGGCGCGCGGTCCACTGCGCGGTGTCGTTGTCGAGGCGCGGCGTACGTCGGCCGGCGCAGCCTTCGGTGCCCGCCCACTGATGTGGACCGTGGTGACCCTGGCAGTCGTTGCCCTGGCCGTCACCTGGGAGGAGAACGCGGTCGCCGTCGCCACCTCGCTGGTCGGCTGTCTCTGCCCCTTCCTGGTCCTGATCGGATTCGGGATGATGGGGCGCCACCTCATTCCTGGGGCTTCGTCGCTCGGCGGGGGCTTCGGACGCGGCTTCGGCGGACGGGGGTGGTGGCGCCGGGACCCCGTCGCGTGGGACGTGCTCGTCGACACCGGGGCAGGGGTCGCGGCAGGACGGATCGCGGCGAACACTCCCCTCCAGGGCGGCGAGCGGATCACGGTCCGCGGACCGCGTGTCGGATCGGTCAAGCACGCGTGGCTGGTGCGTGTCAGCGCGCCCTACCGGCGGACACGGCTCGGCCGCGGGCTGATCCGCGCCGGCATCGTGACGGCGTTCGGCCTCCTCGCGATCCTCGACCTGCTCGCCTAACCGGCAGAGGCTCCGAGCAAGGCGGCAGCCACCGCGCCGAGCAGAACGAAAGCATCGACGGGGTCCGAGCCGAGCACCTGCCGTGCCCGACCGAGGTCGCTGGAACGCAAGGCCGAGACAACTCGTGCGACAGCGCCAAGGTCAGGCATCCGCCTCGAGGTCACCCCGATGAGCTCGGACTCCGCGCGACCTTCGGCGAGCTGAAGGACAGCCGAGCCCAGCCAGCCGACCACATCGCCCGGAGGGTGCGCCAAGAGAGCCGCCGCGTCGACGACGGGCTGCACGTCGTCAGCGGACGCCAGCGAGCGGACGAGGCGCTCACATGCCTCGGGGAGCTCAATCGAGGTCACCGGCGCCACACATCCCGGAACCGACGGACAACCTCGGAGATCTGAGCCGGCACCACCGGTGCAGCGGTCTCGACTGCGTCCCTGATCCCGCTGTCCCAGCCCTGCGGCAGATCGACGCGAGCACCAGCACTGAACAGCTCCGGGCCCAGCGCCCAGGCGAGCTCTACGCCGACGGCCTTCGCCATCATGACTCCGGCCTGGCGCTGGTAGCGGCCGCCAACGCCGTGCCGGATGCGAGCTTCCAGCGCCTCGACCCCGACGATGCTGCCGGTACCGGCTCCGGCACGTCCAGCGAGCGCGAGCGCCCGCGCGAGCCCGCTCTCGCCTGCCGACAAGGCGGAGCCGACCTCGCCCGCGATCCGGTCGGCCGATCGAAGGGCCTCCTCGCACCGATCGAGAAGCTCCTGCGCATCCGCGATCCGCGCATCGCCCTCATCGACCTGGCGCGCGACCAGGTCACACAGCTCGTCCACCTGGGCATGGACCTGGCTCTGGCGTTCCACGGCGGACCGGAGCGCTTCCATCTGGTCGGCGACGCGCTGCAGGTCCACCTCGGCTCGTCGAGCCGCACCGTCCTGCCACTGGACCCCGATGGCTGACCGAGACTCGCCGAAGTCGGCGAGGGCGGCCGCGGCCGCGCTTACAACGTCGTCGTACGACGTGCGCGCGCTCATCCGAAACCCCGGTCGATGATGATCAGCCGGTCGACCGCCTGGTCGATCGCAGTCTCAGCAGTGCTCGACGCATCGGCCACCGCGTGGGCGGCCTCGGCGCCTTCCCGTTCCGCGTTCGCGACGGACCCGGCCGCGTCGCCGGCCTTGACCGCGTTCTGCCCCGCCTGGTCGGCGAGCGCCTCCGCCGCCGCGACCTCGGCGTTCGACTGCTCGGACAGACCGACCGCATCGTCCAGCGCCGCCCGTGCGCGGGCCGCGCTCTCGACCGCCTCGGCGGCGTGACGCTGCGCGCTCGCGACGATGCCGAGCGCCTGACGGCAGTCCCGTACCGCCTTCTCACACGCGGCCGTCCGCGCGGCGGCCCGCTGCTGCCGTACCCGCGCGGCGGCCCGAGCAGTCGGAGGCGCCACCGCCGCCTGACGAGCGGCGGCTTGCTCCTCCGCGCGAGCAGCCGCCAGCTCTCCCTGCCACCTCACGAGCTCGCGGTCGATCACACGATCGGCTTCGGAGGTCCGATCCACGAGACGCCGTGCCCGGTCGGCCAGGTTCACATGATCGCGCTCGGCCTTCTCCATCCGCGGCTGCACGCCTTCGCACTGGACCCGCTGATCCTCCGCACGGTTCCGCGCCCCGTCGGCGGTCTCGTCCACAGTGCTCGCCGCCGCGTGGGCGTCGTCCGCCAGGTCGCCGAGCGCATCGACGACGGCCTCAGCAGCCCGTCGCGCGTCGGGCAGGGCACCGTTCGAGAAGTCCCGCAACCCTAGGGCGAGCCGGCCGGGATCGACACCCATCAGTCCGCCCGATCGATCGCCGCGAGCTGGTCGATCTTGTCCCGGAGCTGCTCGAGCAGGACCGGGACTCCCTCGTCGTAGGACCTGAACGCATCGGATGCCATGTCCCACGTCCGGCGGAACTGTTGGGCGCCGTCTCCCCCGTAGACGTCACGCAGCGCGGCGTACGCCGACTCGACCTCGCTGAGCGCGTCCCGGACGGCCGCCTGCTTCTCCTCCAGCACCGTGGCGTAGTCCGCGAGCGCCCTGCGGAGCTGGGTGATGTCAGGCACCGGAGAGGTACCCCCGTATGAGCGTGATCTTGTCGTCGAGGAACTCCAGGAGCCCCTCCGCTTCCCCAGTGAAGGTCGCGACCGGAGCAGCGAGCTCGTCGTACTTCGCGACGAACTGGTCGCGGAAGCTGTCCTCCCAGAGTCCGGCGAGCGTCTGCTCGGCCTCGGCCTCGTCGTCGGCCGTGGCCCGGAGCAGGTCGATGAACTCGGACAGCGCATCCCGGAAGGCGATGAGCCGGTCCAGGGTGGCATCGAGCGTCACGCCCGTTCACCCCCGACGTTCACGAAGTCCCGGAGTGCGTCGACGAGCGCGTGGCCCGCCGCGTAGGGCAGGAAGCGGTAGTGCACGCCGGTCTCCCGATGCTGGTACGCCGCCCGCTGCTGCCCGTCGATCCCGGCCGGCGTGACCTTGTTCGCGTGCGAGGCATTGAGGAGTGCGCGGGAGTCGTCCGCCGACATCTGTTGGAAGAACCGGTGGACGAAGTGGCGGTAGGCCTTGTCCGGCATCACCTGGACCCACTGAGCCCGCGAGGTCGTGGCAAGGACCGCATGCACCCCGACGTACGGGCCGGCTGTCAGGACCTGGCGCAGATGCCCGCCGGCTTCCGACGACTCGGGGCCGTACCGGCCGTCGACATTGCGGAATGCCGAGATCCGTTCGAGGCCCGCCGCGACAACCAGGTAGGGGCCAAGCGCGGCTAGCTCGATCGGGGGAAGCGCGTTGCGGCGTTCGATCTCCTCGACCGCTTTCGCCGCCAACATCGCTGCGGACTCGGCCGACTGCGCGACGCGAACGAGGTGGCCGCGTGCCCCCAACAGCTCGGGGAGGTCCCTGGTGAGCAGGCCCGCCCACGCGCCCGGAGGAGGGAGCTCGCTCAGCACGGAGACCGACATCGTGGACCGCGCGGAGGACATCCCAGCCGCCACAAGGCCGGTCAGCATGATCCCGCCGAGCACCTCGGCATCGTTGGCGACCACCATCACGTTGTGATCGGCAGCGCGGTCCACCTTCGCAAAGGCCGATCCGTAGATCGAGAAGCTGCGGCCCGCAAGGAAGGCGAAGGGGTTGTCGTACGGCTGCCACTCGGTGGCGGCCAGGCCGCCACCCCGCGCGTCGGACTCCGCCCATCGCTCCACCGCAGCAGCGTCAGCCACATCGACGGACGCGAGCCGACCCAGCGCCCGACTCGTCCGCGGCACCGCAGGCCTCCTGGCGTCGAAGACCTCCGGCGTCGACTCGAGTCCCGCCACTCGTGCCTTGTCGCGCAGCAGGTCGACCCAGACCTTGCGCGCATCGGGCTCGGCGAAGGCGACGTACCCGGCGACGCTGTGACCGGCAGCACCGCCGGCGTCGTTCCTGACGACTCGTCCACGCTCGGAGCAGTGGCGACGGATGAGGTCGCGCCCCTCGCGATCGAACTCGTCAATCCGATCGATCGCGTCCGTCGGCATCCGCAGGCAGAGCCTGGTCTGGATGTTGTCGAAGAGAGCACCCTGGTTGAGCAGTCCAGTCGCGTGAAACCTCTGCGACGCCAGGAGAAGGTGCACCCCGACCTTGCGGCCCTGCGCTGCGATCTGGCGCAACGCACCGATCGCGACGTCCTCACGGTCGTCCGCGAGAAACGTCTGGTACTCGTCGATCACGACGACCAACCGGGGCATCTCGGTGCCGGGCCTGGCTGCGCGATACTGCCCGATGCTCTCGACCCCCGCCTGCAGGAGCAGAGCGTCGCGGCGACGCAGCTCACTCCCGACGTCCGCTATCACCTGCCGCGCGAGGTCAGACGGCGTCTGGATGCTGACCAGATCGGCGTGGGGAAGCCCGACATAGTCCTGCATGGTCACGCCCTCCTGACCGTCGATCAGGATGAATCGCAGGTCGTCCGGGCGGTAGCGCGTGGCGAGGCTCAGAATCGCCGAGTGGAGCAGGACACCCTTGCCGGCGCCCGGCTCTCCCGCCACGACCATGTGAGACCGCGACGTTCCGCGACCGTCCTGGCCGAAGGCCAGCTCCAAGGGCTGGCCCGCCGTGTCCCGGCCGACCACCGCGCGGGCCTCTCCCGCTGCGGACTCGGACCACCAGAGAGCCGGGTCGTCGGGGTTCACGGCCGCCCATCCCACACTCCCGTCGGAGTCCGCGGTGTTCACGGAGACAGGCAGCCCTTCGCTGATCGCGCCCAGGACGCCGGCATGCGGAGGATGGTCGGCCGGTCCGGAGAGGCTTCCCCAGGGTCCGCTGACCGATCCGGTCGGACCGACATCGATGACGACCGGGTGTTGGAGCCTCAGACCTTCGCCGGGTTCGGGCACCGTCAGGTCGTGGTGGACGATCAGCTGGACACCAGCGGGACCCAGGCGCGCGATCTGGTTGAGGTGCTGGTTGGCCTGGTGACCGTAGCCGCGCGGGTAGTCCATGGCGAGGACGACGTGGAGACTCTCCGCATCGATCTCGCCTCGAGCCAGGTCACGGAACGCGCGCGCGTCGTAGCGGCGCTGGAAATCGAAGCCGGCCTTGATCACCGCGTCGAGGTCGCGTGCGACGTCAGCCGTCCGCGGGGCGTCCTGCGGGAGCGAGGAACGCTCGGGGAATCCGAACCCGCCCTGGTGGGGGTCGATGAGGTGCAGGACCACGCGGTCGCCCATCGCCGCTGCGAGGCGGACGGAGATCGAGCGGAGCACACCTCGCGCGTGTTTCGCGGCTTCCTCGGACTCGGTGGCGATGACGATCGTGGGTTCTCCGAAGATCGGCACGGTCGCCGGGAGCGCACCGCCGGGGTGGGCGATCTCGCCGACCCGGATCTCATCCGGGACCCGACTGGGGCACCGCCAATTCAGCCATCGCCGATCCTCCCAGCTGGCGAACTCCTCGAACCCCTCGCTGACGACAGCGCCCGCCGTCCGTCTGAGCTCTGCCTCGGCCTCCGCGTCCCGCTGCTTGAGTACGGCGACCGCCCCGCTCGCACGTCCGAGCGCGGACGCGATGCCTGCTCGTGCGGCGGCCTCAGCATGCTGCAGGCCGACCACGGCGCCCCGTGCATCCCCCAGCGCACCCACTCAGGCCACCAGCCCCAGCACCAGGAGGAGCGCCACCAGCAGGACGACCCCGAAGCCGACCAGGATGATGCGGCGGTCCTTGACCGCCCGGTCGAGGGCCGCCAGAGCGCCAGGCAGCTGCTGACTGACCAGGGACAGCTGCTGCTGTGCTCGCCAGGCGTCATCGAGCGCCGTCCGAGCGCCGTCCGCCGCACGATCAGTCGGCCCGTCGTACGGGACCTGGGGCGGGAGGCCGTGCATCGCCACCAGCTGGGACAGCTCGTCGTCGAGCCGGCGCGTCCCGGCCGAGGCATTGTCGTCCCCCATCGCGCGCAGCACCTCGTAGAGCCCCACGTGGTTCGGTCCTTCCGCTGGGTGTCGAGCGCAGCGTAGTGGGATTCGTACGGCGGCAGCGGTGAAATCTCCGGGTCCCTGACCGGTCGGAAGCACTAGGGTTTGCCCGCCGGCCGCGCGGTGGGTCGCGCGCGGTTCCGAGCCGAGGAGGCAAGCCGGTGTTCCATCTCAATGACGACCTGCTGGTCGAGCTCGGCCTGGGCGCTCTGGGCGCGGAGGACAAGCGGTCGATCCTGGCGCACATGTACGAGACCCTGGAGCTGCGGGTCGGGATGGAGCTGGCGCGGCAGATGACGAACGCGCAGCTCGACGAGTTCGAGGTCTTCATCGACAACGACGATCAAGAGGGATCGCTCGCCTGGCTGAGCGAGCACTTCCCTCACTACAGGCAGGTCGTCGCCGAGACGTTCGACGACCTGAAGGCCGAGATCAAGGGACAGGCAACGGCGATCCTCGCCGAGGCGGGCTCCTGACCCGCGTCGGTTCCTACACGTCGTCGGCGCCTTCGCTCCGCTTGGCCTTCCAGGAGCTCAGGAAGCTCGGCTCGCTCGGGGCGGACGCACGCGGCTCCTCGACGGTGCGATGGTCGCGGTGTGCCTTCGCCTTCGCTGCAAAGGAGTTGGGAACGGCCGCCCAGCGCTCGACGAACTCATCGGTGATCTGCCCGACAGGGCGGCCCCATCGGGCACGGGACGCGCTGCGCACGTCGTCTGCGGATGTGGCTGACCGGGCGCACGGACCGCAGGTCTCGATCAGAACAGGCGCGGTCGGGATCCCACCCGGAGACAACGCGGCCACGAGATGGTGGTTCGGGAGTCTGCTCAACTCGTCGGGCTCGACCTGCGCCCCGAGCCACTGCGCGAACGCCGGTGCATCGTGCGGTCCGAGCCGGAGTGCCAGCTTGGTGCCGACGTTGCCCAGGAGAGCGTTGCGCGTGTTGACCGCGAGCTGGTCGAAGAACTGGTTGGCCAAGGTCAGGCCGACGCCGTACTTGCGGCCCTCGGCCAGCATCGTCGCCAGCGAATCGGTCGTGACGTTCTGGAACTCGTCGATGTAGAGGAAGAACGGCTCCCGGTCCTCGGCCGCGCGGTTGGTGCGCTCCAGCACAGCGGCCCACAGCTTCATCACGATCACGTGACCGAGCAGCCGTGAGTCGTACTCGCCGAGACTCCCCTTCGAGAGGTTGACGAGGAGGATCTGCTTCTTCTCGAGTACGTCGGAGAAGGAGATCGTCGACCGTGCCTGTCCGATCACGGCGCGGAGGGCCGGACTGGTGCGGAACACCTCGAACTTGGACCGGAACCAGGCGATCACCTCGCCGGCCTCGTTCGATCGCTGGCTGGCGGGGAACTCGCCGAGCCAGAACTCCGCGAGCTGCGGGTCGCTGATGCGACGGGTCAGGAACTCCCGAACTGCCGGATCACTGAACACCGTGGCGACGTCGAGGAAGGAGCCGGGGATGTCGCGGACGTGCTCCAGCAGCAGCATGCAGTTGCGCATCATCGACTCGAAGCGCGGCCCGACGATCCCCTGACGCGTCGGATCGAAGAGCGCGTACATCATGTTCGCCGTCTCGCTGACCAGGTAGCGCTTCTGCGCTTCGGTCTCGGCCTCGATCAGGTTGACGCCAGGGACGGCCACGGCATCTGCCGGGTCGATGAGGACGACGTCGTCGATCCGGTTCGACGGGATGCGCCGCAGGAGGTCCTCGACCAGGTCGCCGTGAGGATCGATGACGCAGACGCCGTGCCCGGCGTCGATGTCCGCCGACGCGAGGTTGAGCAGCAACGTGCTCTTGCCGGTGCCGGTCTGACCGACGACGTAGGTGTGGCGGAGTCGGTCGGTGTGGTCGATCGCGACCGGACGGTCGCGGCCGGCGAGGCTGCCGATCTGCGCACCGTCGGACGGGAGCGCCTGCAGGATGCCCCGGAGCTTCGGCCGATCGTCGAGGTGGTGGCCAGGTGCACCGTCGGATCCAGCGACGGGCAGTCGGAAGAGGTTCGCTGCCTCCCACGCGCCGAGGAGGTGCCGCAGCCGTTCCAGACCCGGCGCTGCGAGCCCGCCACCGACACTCGTCGTCCCCAGGTCGGTGTACGCGGCTCGCAGCGCTGCGCGCTGGGTCTGCCGGACAACGGTGTAGCCACCCGCGAGCACGCCGCGGGGCTCGTGGTGCGGCGTCGGCTCACTGAGCGTGTGCCCGATCATCGACAGCAACGACGCGCTCAGCGGGTCGGGGCTCGCGACGACACACGACGCTTCGAACAGCGGGCGCAGGTACAGCATCGTCTCCAGCGTGTGCAACGACGCCTGGACGGACAGCTGCCTCTCGGAAGCCGCGCCCTGCCGGGAGACCAGGTCCTCCAGCAGCTCGACCTCCTGGGTGGTCAGGTCTGTCGGCGCGATCGTCATCCGAACGCACACCGGCGCCTCCTGCGCGAGGAGCGCTGCGCTCATCCGATGGGTGTCCTGGGACGGCGGACCGAGGGTCCACATGCTCCACAGGTCCGGACGCGGCTGCGGTCTGCGGGTGCCGGACGCCCCGAACCCGAGCGTGGCCGACTGGAGGTCCGGTCGGAGCGGCGCCTCCCTTCGCACGATCCCTGCGAGGTGCGTCGGCACGATCGGGTCCAGCAGCACGGCCAGCGCCAGCTCGTCCTCGACGACCTCGAACCGCCACACGCCCGGCGGTCCGTTCAGCAGGTCGACGACGTCATCAGCGACCTCGTCTATCCGGTCCGGCAGCGACCCGCCGTTGAAGGCGGTGAGGACTGCGACGTCGATCACGCCGTCCTGGGGATCGTTCGGCCGCGGGTCGCACATCCACTGAACCGTGAACGAGCAGTCGGTGTGCCCTTCGAGAGCCGTCACCACCGCGACCAGGTCACGCCGGATCTCGTCGGGGTCGGCGTCGTCGACCGTCCGCATGGAAACCAGCCGGTGGGCGATGATCAAGCGACCGTCGACCTGCTGCACCGCCACCTTCAAAGCGCATCCCCTCGCTCGGTGCGCAGTACAGTAGCGGCGCGATCACGGGCTTGGAGCCGATCGCGGATATCCCTGAGCGGAGGATTCCCTATGTCGGAGGAGCACCCCGAGGATCGCTCCGGTCACGAGCCCCAGACCGCGCCTGACGCTGATCGGCGACGGGGAGCGTTCCTGCTCCGACTCCGACCCGACAGCGATGGTCCGCTCGTGAGGATCGATCCGGCGCCCACGCGCTGAAGATCTCCACCGCCGGAGCTCTCCGATCATCGGCGGTGGAGATTTCCCCGATGAGGGCGGCGTTCGATCGCTACGCTTCGGCTGCCGGACGCTGTGGGGGCGTCAGAAGGGGACGAATCGTGGGGGCTCAACAGGTCGACGGTCGGTGGCGCTCATGAGCGGCCCCAAGGGGTTCAACGCGGTGCTGGCCGAGCGGCTGCGCCGCGAACGTGAGCTGGCCGCGCGGCGCCGTACCTGGCTGCAGATCGTCGAGCAGCTGACCGCCACCGACGCGCGCTGCCGGGCGGCGGGCCTCGAGATCGACGTCTGGCGGGAGCTGGCGGCCGTGGGCTACGACCGATCCCGACTGCAGCGGCCCTCGGATGCCGACCTCGACGCGGTCGTCGATCTCGAACGCGGCCGGGCCGCCGTCAGCCGCCGGATCGAGGAGGCCGCGACCGCCCGCGCAGCCGCGCGCGCCCAGGTCGCGTTGGATCGACTCCGCTCGGCCCTCGACGCCAACGGCGAGCTCGTGGTGACGGCCCTGGCTCCGGTTGCGGCGGCCGCCCCGACCCTGAGCGCGGTGAAAGCTCCCGTCGAGCTCCTGTCGAGCCTCCTGGGGTCGACCGGCGGGCGGCAGGCACAGCTGACCGACGAGCTGGAGCGACTGCTGGACTCCGACCGGGCCGCCGGCCGCCAGGACTGGCTCGAGTACGCCGCCCGCGTCGCCGACGGCGTCCGGGCGGAGCGGGATCGTCATGACCGTGCCGTGCTCAGGGACGAGTTCGTCGCCATCATCGCGCGCGTCTCGGGCCCGGCTGCCGAGACCTTGATCGCGCGGGTCGACGGCGCGCCAGACCGGGCCTCCCTAGAGGCGCTGCGGCCCACCGTTCTAGCGGCTGTGCGTGCGGCCGAGCTCAACGCCGAGCGCGCGTTCGTCATCGCGCAGGCGATCGAGGTGTGGCGCGAGCTCGGCTACGAGCCCGGGCCCGAGTTCAGCGAGGTCGCGCTCTCCGGTGACGCCGCCCTGCTCCCCCACCGCGACTGGACCGCTCACGCCCTCCAGGTCAGGTTCGACGAGGACGGCCTCGGCCTTGCCACCAATGTGGTGGCCACGTCGGAGACCGACCCCCTCCGTGACAAGGAGATCGAGGACGACCACTGCGCCGACATCGCAGCATTCACCGAGAGTCTCGGTACCCGCGGGGTGGACGCGTCGCTCGTCCGGCGGGTCGCAGCCGGCGCGCTCCCGATGCAGCACCTCGACGCCGAGGCGGTCACGGCCAGGCGACGGCGGCGCACGGCCGCGCGGAGGACGAGCGGATGACCCCCGAGGAGCGACGTGAGGTGTTGGGGCGGTTCCCCCACTGGCTCCGGGACGTGGACGCCCACCTGCCGATCTGCGCGCAGTTCATCCTCCACGGCAACGTCCGCGACGACCATTTGGTGCCGGACGGCGAGCACCACCGGTTCCGTCGTACGGTCGACGCGATCGACGCACTGTTGACCCTCAACACGTTCGAGGCCGTCCTCACCTACGACCCGGTGGCAGGACTCCGCGCCAACGAGCCCGAGACGGCCCAGCGAGCACTCCACGATCTCTCCGGCGACGAGACCTGGTCCGCGCCGGACGGGCAGCTGCTGTCGATCGAGCGCCTCACCGAGCTGGTGCGCGTGGTCCAGCCGACGATCCAGCCGAAGCGCCGGATCGCGCTGATCGTCGATTACGTCTCCCAGTTCGCCCCGACCGGCGAGCCTCTCTCCGAGGCGCACCACGCGCTGTTCCGCACGGCTCTCCAGCGGGTGCACAACACCCAGCGCACCTCCGGCGCTGCCATCGGGCGGGCCCCTCTCTTCAACCCGGTGCTGTGGATCGTCGACCGCCCGTCCGATCTCCCGGGGTGGATGGTCGGCACGAGTGACGGCATCCACCAGGTCCCGATCCCGCTGCCGACCCTCGACGCGCGCTCGCAGGCCGCGGGACAGATCGCGGTCGGCCTCGCGCAACAGCCGGCCCCGCCCGGCCCGATGTCGGGCGAGGAGCTGAGCATCTTCGCGACCCGCACCGAGGGGATGACGTTGCGCTCGATGCGGGAGGTGGTGCGCCTGGCCCAGGACCAGCGGATCTCCTCCGGCGACATCGACGACGCGGTGCGCATGTATCGGGTCGGCCTGCTCGAGAACCCTTGGAGCCAGGCGTCGCTCAAGGACAAGATCCGCACCGCCGAGGACTACATGCGCGGCCGCGTCCTCGGCCAACCGAGCGCGATCCGTCGTTCGCTGGACATCCTCATGCGGTCGACCACCGGCATGACGGCAGCGCACGCGGGAGGCACGGCGGCCGGCCCGCGCGGCGTCCTGTTCTTCGCCGGACCAACGGGCGTCGGCAAGACCGAGCTGGCCAAGACCCTCACCGAGGTCATCTTCGGCAACGCTGACGCCTACATCCGGTTCGACATGAGCGAGTTCGGGCACGAGGGCAGCGATCTGCGGCTGATGGGCGCGCCTCCGGGGTACGTCGGGCACGAGGCGGGCGGCGAGCTGACCAATGCCATCCGGCAGCGTCCGTTCAGCCTCGTGCTCTTCGACGAGATCGAGAAGGCCGACCAGCGGATCATGGACAAGTTCCTCCAGATCCTCAGTGACGGGCGCCTGACCGACGGCTCGGGAGCGACCGTCCACTTCAGCGAGTCGCTGATCGTGTTCACCTCGAACAAGGGGATGGCGGACCCCCTCCCCTCCGGCGAGCTGCCCCACCCGGACATGACGTACGACGACCTGGACGACCACGTGCGTCGGGCCATCGGACGTCACTTCACCGAGCACCTGGGCCGACCCGAGATCCTCAACCGGATCGGCGACAACATCGTGGTCTTCGACTACATCCGCCCCGATATCGCCGCCCACCTGCTCGAGGTGTTCGTCCGCAACGCGATCCGTAGGGCGAAGACGCTCCACGGCATCGACGTCCGGCTCTCCGAGAAGGCGATGGCCGTGCTGGCCGAGCAGTGCTGCGCCCATCTCGAGATGGGCGGACGCGGGATCGGGCAGCGGGTCGAGTCGGTGCTGACCAACCCCCTGGCCCGCGCCGTGTTCTTCCACGACGACCCGAACCGGCCGATCCAGGTCGATGACATCGTGCAGGAGGAGGGCGCGTGGAACCTCGTCGTACGGTGACCCTCAGCCGGATCGTCGCCCCGCTCACTGCGCTCGGTCCCGGGCTCCGCGTCGGCGTCTGGGTCCAGGGATGCACCATCGGGTGCTCCGGGTGCGCATCGGTCGACACGTGGGACCCCAGCGGTGGTAGCTCACTCGAGCTCGCCGAGGCGGTCGACCGCGTCGCCCGGGCCTTGACGGACGACATCACGGGCATCACCGTCACCGGCGGCGAGCCGTTCCAGCAGGCACCCGCCGTCGCCGAGCTGCTCACCCGCCTCCGGGAGATCGACCCGCTCCGCAACCACGACGTCCTCGTGTTCACCGGCTACACCGCCTCGCGGGCAGAGCGGCTCGGCCCCGGTCTGTGGGAGCAGGCCGACGCACTCGTCTGTGGTCCCTACCTTCCAGGCCGTGGCGCCGGCGGCTGGCTGCGCGCGTCCGACAACCAGGAGCTCGTGCTGCGCACCCGACGCGGGCAGCACCGCTTCGCCGTACCCGCCGCTCCCGTCGTCCAGGTAGCAGCAAACGACGGCGACGTCACGCTCGCGGGGCTGCCGCGGTCCGGCGACCTCGATCGGTTCCGCCAGCTGATGCACGCGCGCGGCATCGACTTCGAGGAGGTCTCGTGGCAGAGCTGAGCACCGGCTACACGTGCGTCAACCCGGACTGCGACATCGTCTTCAACGTCGATCCCGGCGACTGCATCTGCGGGGCGACCAGCTTCGTGCGGGTCGGCGAGAAGGTACGAACTCCTCCGCCACCACCCCCACCCGTCCGCCACTGCGTGCGGCCCGATTGCGGTCAGGCCCTCCCGGACGGCGCGGGGGCGTGCCCCTACTGCGGCACACCGGTCGACGCCGAGGTCGCCCCGACGGTCGACCCGGCCGTCGAGCCGGCTCCGCCCGGCGGCCTGGCGCTCGTCGCCGCCGACGGGACCCGGATCACGCTGCGCGAAGGCGAAGAGGTGATCCTCGGCCGCGACCCCGGGCAGAGCCCCTGGGCGCGGTTGACCGAGGGCAGCCCCGGTGTCTCCCGCCGCCACGCCAGCATCACGATCTGGCGCGGCGACCTCCACGTGCGCGACCTCGGATCGTCCAACGGCACCTGGGTGAACGGGATCCGGATCGCCGGTGCCGCAGAGCTGCCTGTCACAGATGGGATCCGGATCGGGCTGGGTCGTCGGTTCGAGATGGAGGTGCGGTCGTCGTGAGTGGTGGTGAGCGGACGGAGCTGGAGAAGGGTCCGGGCGGGATCCAGCCGACCGCGCTGGAGGGCGCGGGAGGGCCGGCGGGGCCGACCGAGCTGGAGGACCGGCCGGGAGCGCCGGCCGGTGGGTTCATCGCGCACAACCTGCCGGCACCCTTGGCCGAGGAGTACCGGATCGTACGACGGTTGGGGCTGGGCGGTCAGGGTTCGGTCTACCTGTGCGAACGGATCGTCGACGGGCACCAGGTCGCGATCAAACTGTACTCGGTCGCGATGTCCCGCCTGGACGCGACGGTGATCGAGAAGCTCGCGACCGCACCTGCCGAGCACATCGTGCCGACCACGTTCGGGCAGTGGGGCGAGGAGTGCTGGGAGATCCAGGAATACCTCCCCCTGGGCACCATCGGCGACATCCGCCAACACTTCGCCGGCACCCTGCCCGACGCCGTGGCGCACGCCGTGGTCGCGGACCTGACCGAAGCCGTGGCCGCGGCCCACGCCCGCGAGCTCCTCCACCGCGACATCAAGCCCAGCAACATCCTGATCCGGTCCCTGGACCCGATCGACCTGGTGCTGGCCGACTTCGGTCTGGTCCGCAACCTCCTCGCCGGAGCCCAGGTCGGCAGCCGGTCCGCCACACCCGGCTACCGCTCCCCCGACACCGCCCAGGGCATCTGGCGGCTGGAGTCGGACTGGTGGGCGGTCGGGATCACCCTCTACGAGCTGTTGTGCGAACGGCACCCCTTCGACGACGAGAACGGCTATCGCAAGGACGAGGTCACCATCCTCGGCTACCTGATCGAGAACGAGGTCCCCCTCGACGGCGTCGAGGATCCGCGCTGGCAGCTCCTCCTGCGCGGCCTCCTCACCAAGAGCGCCGACCACCGATGGGGCGCCGACCAGGTCCGCGCCTGGCTCGCCGGGGACAGCCCTACGATCCATCAGTCCACCGCCCCCAAGGTCGCCGACCGCGGATGGGCCTTCGCCGGCTTCGGTGGCCAGGAGTTCACCTCCGTCGACCAGCTCGGCCGGGCACTCGCCAGCCGCTGGGACGAGGCGGCCGAGTACCTCAACGGGCGCGGGAAGACCATGCTCCACAACGCCCTGGCCCAGTCATCGGTCGCCACCGAGGCCCACCGCACCTTCGACCGGCATGACCGCAAGCTCATCACCACCGACGGACTCGTCTTCGAGCTCGTCCGCCTCCTCGCCCCGGACGACCGGCTGGTCTTCCGCGGCCGCCCTCTCACCCCCGACAGCCTCGCCGCCGCCGGCCACAGCGCCGTCAACGGCGACGAAGGCGCCGCCAGCTGGATCAGCGCACTTCGGCGCGAACACGTCCTCACCAACACCATGGGCGACGCCCAACACACCGCGTTCGCGCGGATCGACAACCAGCTCAACAGCTGGTGGGACACCCTCGACGCGACCACGTCGAGGCTCGACCAGGGTCGCCGCTCCTACTACAACCATGCAGTCGAAGGACGGGCACCGTCCGTCGCCCTGCCCGCCACGATCACCCCTGCCCACCGTCGATTCGAGGGTGAGCTGCTGCTCGCGGCCCTCAGCCCGGACCACGCAGAGGCGATCCAGCAGGCGGTGCGCTCGGAGCTCGAGGGCCGGCCCGCCACCGCGGGTTGGGTCGATCCCCTGCGGGTGGCCGTCGACAGCGACCAAGCAGCACCGGTCGAAGCCCTCCTTCTCATGGCGACCCTGTCGCTCGCGGACGAGGACCACGCGCAGGCGCAGGATGCCGAGATCGCCCGGCGGAGGCGGGAGGCAGCGGCTGAGGCGGAGCAGCGCCGGCAGCGTCGCCGTGCGCGGGTCCGGGCGGCCCGTCCCGACGGCGGCGACTACGCGTTCGTCTTCCTCGCCGGGGCGGGGTGCATCACAGTGCTCGTCCCGTGGCTGCTGGGGACCTTCGCGCTCGACGGAGCGTTCGGCAGGGACAACAGCGGCCTGGTCCCGGTCGACGGAGCGCGCAGCTTCGGCACCTACTTCCTTTCCAACTGGATCGCCGGCTGTGCGGCGCTCCTCATGGTCCTCGCAGCCGTCCTCGGGTTCCGCGCGCTGCTCGGGCGACGCATCGGCGCGGCGGTGCTCGGCGTACTCGGCCTGGTCGGAGCACTGATCCTGGTCCCGATCTCCGATGACAAGTGGGACGCGGCGGAGCAGGCGACCGCGAACAAGGCCTACGACCCCGAGTTCGAGAACTTCTTCACCTGTGGCGGCGCCGTGAGTGAGACCGAGCCGGCCTGGTCGGTCTGGACCTTCCGGATCAAGGACTCACCCTTCGAGGGCTGCAACCGGGTACGGCTCTACCGCGGCCTGACCGAGGTCGAGTCGATCAACCTCGACGGCCGGCGGCGCTACCGGTGCTGCGGGTTCGGCAGCGGGTCTCCGGTCAGTGTCAACAACCCTGAAGCGGAACCCTCCTCGCTGATCTTCACCTATGAGGGTGACGGCGGCGCTCCGGTGATCTTCCGCGTGGCGGACTACCAATGATCGTCGCCAGCGTCGCGGCCATCACCCATGTTGGGGTCGTCCGGACGGAGAACCAGGACTGTCTCCACGTCGCCGGCTGGTCGAGCCGACAGTCCGGCGCGCGGCTGACGATGGACCTCGAGGCAGGGGGCGTCCTGGCCGTGATCGACGGGATGGGCGGTCACGTGGGAGGTGCGCTTGCGTCGTGGTCCGCCTCGCGCGCACTGGGCGATCTCCGGCTCGACACGGCGACCGGGCCGAGCCAGGTGAACCGACTGGTACAGGGAGTGTCCGACGCCGTCCGAGAGCAGGGGCAGTTGACCGAGGGCCACGCGGCGATGGGTGCCACGATCGCCGGCCTCGTGCTCGGCCCGGCTGGGCTGCTGATCTTCAACGTCGGCGACTGCTCGATCCTGCGCCTGCGCGACGGGTACGCCGGACAGCTCGCGGTCATCGACCGGGTCGGCGATCCCGACCGGCCCAGCGTGATCGGCCAGTGTCTCGGCGGATCGCCACAGCCGACCGCGATCGACGCCCATGCGGACTGGTTCCACCCGGTCGACGTCGAACGGCTGGTGCTCTGCTCCGACGGCCTCACCGACTGCGTGACGACCAAGGAGATCGTCGCGCTCGCCGAGGCGCCGGTGCCGATCGACGACGCGGCGCGCGCCCTGATTGCGGCCGCCGTCCGGAATGGCGCACCCGACAACGTCTCCGTCATCGTGGCCGACGTCGCCGACCGGTCCGAGGTGGCTGCTGATTCTGACGACAACGGCTGACCAGGCGTGGAGATCCTCTCGCTGCTCGTCGTGTTCGCGGGTGTCGTCGGCATCATGTTCCTGCTGCTCGGGGGCATCCGGCCGACCACGGCGAAGCCGCGCCTGCGCGACTACCGCATGGCCGACGGACCGACCATCGGCTGGATCACGCCGTTCCTGACGATGCTCGCCGCATCGTCGCTGCTCGAACTCTCGGGCAGCCCCGCCGGCGACGCCGCCACGATCGGGGCAGCGTTCGGCCTGCTCGCATTCTTCTGCTCTCTCGGCGGCAGCGGAGTTAGGTGGTTCGTCGACCTCGCTGGAGGCATCGTCGGTGCGATCGCGACGCTCGCGGTGGCGGGGGCGTACGTCGCGGGCACCGCCTGCGCCCCCTCCAGCCCTGGGACCAGGGTGGTCCAGGTGCTCCTCATGGGCACCCTCTTCGTCTGGGCCGGCCTCCACACCATGTTCCTCCGGCCGGAGCAGCTCCCCAAGGTCGGGCTGGCGGCGTTCGGAGCGATCGAGGTCGTGGTCTTCCTGGCGTCACCCCTCGGCGTCGAGCTCACCGGGTGGGGACAGATCGTCTCCATGGTGGCTGCGATGCTGCTCGGTGCCCTCGCCGGCGCGGCACCGGAGATCGTCACCGTCCTCGCCGTTCCGGCCGCGGCGCTCGCGCTGATCGGCACCTCGACGGTCGTGGGCAACGCCTGCACGCTGCCCGGCGTCACCGCCGGCCTGACGATGCTCGTCGGCTTCAGTGCGGCGTACTTCCTCCTGACGCTGCTGGCCTCCCCGTTCCGTCGCGACAGGCCCTGAGCCGATCCGCCCGGCCGATCGGGAAATCACCCCGCCGGCGGATGTACTCCTCGGCGAGGCTGGTCGGTCCGTTACGGGAGGTGGAGGACTGATGGACGATAGAGAGCTGCGCGCGTGGCGGGTGGTCCGCGATGCCGCAGACGCAGACGCGCTCGCGCACCTGAACGCCGCTGATCCGGCGTTGGAGGCGAGCCTGCGCGCCGCGCTGCTGGCGACCAACCGGCAGGCTGGGCTGGTCGGGCTGGTCCAGATCCACCAGCAGCGGCGTTCCCAGACGGCCGATCCGGAGTGGAAGGCCGCGCACGCAGCCGCGATCGCGCACTACGAACGCGAGCGGGCGAACGCCTCCACCGCCGCACGCGCGCTCATGCTCGCCGCGCGAACCACCCGCGACGGCGGAGCCCTCGCGCCCGCACTGGTCCTGCTCGCCGAGCACATCGGAGGTCCGGGCGGGGTCGCGCACTGGGTTCTCCTCGACGCGCTCCGAATCTTCCGTGCACTCGACCTGAACGACGGCGGCTGGGTGGTCGTGCGCCGACTGCTGGCGTTCCACGAGCGGCAGCACGACACGCGCTGGGATCTCTACCGCCGCGGCATCCTCACCCACCGGGAGGCGATCGGCGAGATCTGGTCGCTGATCGCCGACCTGTGGCACGTCGCCCCCGGCGACCTCGAGAAGCAGTCGGTCCGCGTCACAGTGGGTCGCCGGGTCGAGGCTGCGGTCGAGCGCTGTGACTTCGAAGAGCTCTACGACGCGTGGTTGTGGCACGCGCACGTCGCGCACGAGCCGCCGTCGCCGTACCTTGAGGCGGAGTTTGCGCTCGCCCAGATGCGAGTGGTGGAGCGGCTCATCCTCCCGTAGCGATCGGAACCAGTTCCGCGAAAGTGGCCCGCGGGCGGCTCCACCTTCGCCACGATACGTCCGTGGACGTGCTCCTGATCGACGACAAGGACGGCGAGGAGGCCCTGCTCGCGCGCGAGTGGGCCGACGCCGATGTCCGAGTCCTGCATTCCGACGACCTGACCGACCTCGAGGTGATGATGGCCGGCGGCCAGCCCGAGGGGTGGCCGGACGGCCCGTACGACGTGGCGGCCGCGGTGGTCGACCTCGACCTCGGCAATCGCGGCCCCGGACCGGCCGGTGGCATCGTCGCCACCCATCGGATCAGTGCCTGGCTCCGGGACGTACGGCGCTCCGCGCCCATCATCCTCCGCACGGCGGACGTCGACGACGACCGCAGCCTGGCCGCCGTCCTTGCCGCGGAGGTCGCCGAGGGACCACTGCCGCTGTGGGGCAAGACGTCCGCAGATGCCGCCAGTCTGCTCAGCTTCATCCGCGCGTCCGTCGAGGGCACCGTCGAACCAGGCCGGTGCGGCGCCTCGATCGTGCACCCCGTCCGCTTCATCAGGGAGGAACGCGGCGATCAGCTCCTCGGCAATTTCCTGTACGACGGCCCGCGTTCCGACGTGTGGGAGCGACTGCGCGACGGGTTCGACCCGGAGACAGCCGTCCTTTCCACCGGGGTGAAGAAGCACAACAAGTTCTGGGACCACCAGAAGGGCCTCATCGCGGCGATCCTGTACCTTCGCGACCAGGGATCGCCCCTGCACACCATCGGCGGAAAGGTCGTCAGGATTCGCGACATCGAGCGCGACATCGACCTCGCCGTCCTCCACAGCATCAACGTGGCGATCTACGCCGTGGAGAAGTTGCCCGACTCGGCTGAGGCGGCCCGAAGGGACGCTCTCCGCCTGCTCGAGGCGAACCGGGCGGCGTACCAGGAGTGGCTCGAAGGAGAGGGCACACGGCGGCCGTACCAGAACCGCAACAACGACCAGGGCGACTTCTGGGGGACGTTCGGCCGTGTCCTCGGTCACCCGGAGGTCGTCGAACTCTTCCGCCACTGAGCACGGGGACATTTCCCCGCCGCAGGCAGCGTGGACACGGCACCCTCGGTGCAGCCATGGACACCGATGCCCGGATCCGGATGTGCGGGCCCGACGCCGGGCCCGCACCGCGTCGCGGCGCGCTGGTGGTCGAGGTGCCGTGCGGTGATCTTTCCGGCGCCCTCACCGAGAACGCGCATCCCGTGACCATCAGGCCCGACTGGACGGTCGACATCGGTCACGAGCTCGAGGTCGAGCGGGTCGCCGCAGCGCTGGGCGCGGCACCCTCGTGCCTGCACCTCATCACCGACGTAGTCCCGCTGCTGCGGGCCTTCGTGCAACTGGAGCGCCGCCGGGCGCTCCCAGTGCTGCGGCGCCGGACCGCCACGAACCAGTGGTCGCTCGCCGACTGCTCGTGCGCACCCGATGAGCTCGGGCATACCGCACCGCACTTGCACGACGATGTCGCCGCGGCAGTGGAGCACTCGCGCGACCCGCATCACCTGGCCACGACCTGGGCCTGCGACGAACGGCTGCTGCGTCCGCTGCTGGCCGCCGCGGTCACGGCGTACGGCGGTCACTCCCGAGCGCCGCGTGGCGCCGCCGACGGAGTGCTGCTCGAGGACGACGGTGCCCAGATCCTCTGGGACACCGGGCTCCATCCCGGCTGGGCGGTGGCCGCGCACCGACACTTCAAGCTCCCGAGCCGGTCCGTTCCCGCGGCGTTCTTCACTGGCGTCGCGTTCCTGCGTCCGCCTGATGCCTACGTCAACGCGATGGTGGCCGCTTCGGGCGATCCGGACGTGTGGGCGTGGGCGGTCTGGTCGCTCAGGGCCGAGGACTACCGCACCACCAGCGCCCGCGCGGACCTGCTGCGCGCGGGGGTGCCGGTCACAGCCCTCCGCACAGCCCTCGACATCGGCTACACGACCGACGAGATGAGGGCCCTCTCCCTCCACTCCGACCGGTCGCTCCGGGCCTCCGTGGACGCCTTCGCGGCGTGGGCGCGGATCGGCTGCCGACCCGGCGTGGAGGACCTTGCCTGGGGAGTCGGCCGCGTCCTCGCAGATGACCGGCTGGTGCCGGATCTGGCCGCCCTCGACTCGCTCCTCGGCTCCTTGCCCGCGGGCTGCACGCCATCGCGCACCTCGGCCGGCCTGGTCCTGGCCGTCGCTGCCGACGTCGGGGTCGCCCGCGACCTCCTCATCCGAGGGATCCGCACCCCGACCGATGCGTTTGACCAACTCGAGGACCACAGGCTCAAACTCAGAGCCCGCTGCGTCGCCGATCCACACACGCCGTGGTGAGGCTGCAGGAGGGGTTGACGATGCAATCGACCTGGACCCGCCGGGGAGAGCAACAAGCGGCGGCACCCCTGCTCACTGCAGCGACCAGGTCCCTTGCGGTACGCGCGACGAGCACGAGGTCGTCCTGGTCGAACTCAGCCACATTGAAGAGGACCGTGAACTCGACCTCCACGACACCGGTGCCGCTGACATCTGTCACCATCCCGACGCGCGGGTCGTCGCGATGACGTACGAAGTCGCCGTACCGAAACCTGGCCATTCGGCGCACCTCATCTCTACGGTGTGCAACGGCCCAGTCTCTTGCGGTCTACCACCGGACAGCATGTGAAATTTGGTCCGGCCACGGGCTGATCCACCCGCGTGAAAGCGTGCCCGTGACCAGCCCTAGAGAAGGAGCCGCGGCGACGTCGAGGTCAGACGCTCCCCAGGTGAAGTACGACAGCTCCTTCAAGATGCGGCAGAACCCTCTGGACTTCGAACGCACCGACACGGAGACAGACGAGCAGGTCTCCAGCATGCTGACGGAGGCCGTGCTGCAGCGCGTGCCGATCTGCTTGACCGGAGAGCAGAGGGCGTTGCCCTTCGCATCGAACTGAACGTCCACGCGGTCACGGTCACTCGACTCGGCCCGATTGTGGAGCACGAGTCCTCCGGCAGGGTCCTCCAGACCGAAACGCCAAGAATGGTGACGTTCCTGGCGCGCCTCCGCGTCGACCATCCAAGGGCCACCCGGGTCACCTACAAGGAGTTCGAGGAACGGATCGACTGAGGGCTCAGCCCGGTCAGCACGCCATCAGTCGAGCCGGCACTCGATGCGGGTCGCCCAGGCGGGTGTGGGGGGAAGCTGATCGCCTTCGCGGCCGAGGAGGGCGACGATGACGGTGCTGCCGATGGGGGGCTGGCGGGGCCAGGGGGTGTAGCCGTCGGTGAAGACGACGACGACCTCGGGCCGGGGCCGCTCGGCGTCGGCGGCGGCGAGGCCGACGCGGAGATCGGTGCCGCCGCCGCCGGCGAGCTTGGCGTCGCGGGCGCGGCGTACCTGCTGCACGGTGTGGACGGCGGCGTCGCAGGAGTAGACGGTGACGTCGCCGCCGGCGACGTCGAGGGCGAGCAGGGCACCGTCGACCTCGCCGAGCGCGCGGGCGAGCAGCTGGTCGTCGACGCTGCCGGAGGTGTCGATGACCATCGCGACTCGCGGCACCGGGCGGCGCATCCCGGGCAGGACGATGCCCTTGACGCTGCTGGAGCGCCGGGAGGGACGCGTGTAGGTGTAATCGCCGCGGCCGGCGGGCCAGCCGACGGCGCGGCGCACGGCCTGCGCGAGGAGCGGCTCCCACGCGATCCTCGGCTCGAGGATGTGCTGCGCCCAACGCCACGCGTCTCCCGGAGCCCGGCAGCGGCGCTTCGCGCCGTCGAGGTAGTCGATCGCAACCCGACGCCGGATCTCGCGGACGTCCGGGTGGTCCAGGCCGGCCTCGGCGTCGGGCGGCAGTTCGTTGCTGCGAGGGACGCCGTCGGCGCCGCTGCCGCAGCCGTCGTCAGGCCCGAGCTCACCACCGCCGGTCCCGTCGGAGGGAGGGAGCCGCGAGAGCACGGCGTAGTACTCCTCGCTCGTGAGCCCAGGGGCGAGCCGGAGCGACAATACATTCGGCAGCGCCTCAGGCGCGAGCCGGTCGGGCCCGAGAGTGGCGCTGACCGTGACGTCGGTAGCATCCCGCCAGAAGCGCGCTGTCGTGGCGTCGACGTGGATGCTGCGCGCACGATCGGCATGGTCGCCGAGGAGGTGCCACACCAGGTGCACCAGCTCGCGGCCGACGTCCGGGACCGAGGTGGCGTCGTACCACCCCGGATTGACGTAGAGCCGCCACCGCTCGTCGACCGTCATCGTGCGAACCTCGCCGGAGGCGACCGGCACCAGGGCATACAGCGCGGTCGCGAGGTAGGGCAGGTCGCGTGGCGCATCGTTGCCGCGAACACTCGCGGCGGGCGGCTCGCTGATCAACCAGAGCTTGGCCGCGGACAGCTTCGTCAGGTCCATGACGTCGCCGTCAGGCGCCCGGGAGCAGGCCAGCGAGGGCGAGCGCCGGGGCGAACACCTTGATCTCGGGCGGCACCGCCGCACCGCCCGGACGCAGGCCGTCCCGAAGCAGCGCTCGTACGGCGGGCACGGCCGGGTCGAGACCCACCGTCTCCCCCGCTTTGGCGGCGAGCCGGACCGCGTCGGTCCACCGCTCGACCGAGCTGTTGCGTGCGACGGCGGCAAGCACGCCCTGCAGGGTCACGTAGACCCGGTCCGGGCGCATTCCCGCGAAGGCCGCCCCTGCCACATCGGCGAGCAGGTCCTCGGGGTCGGGCAGGTCGAGCGAGCTCACCCAGCTGAGGAACTCGTGCGCGACCGCCTCGCCGATGCAGCCGGTGATGAGCAGTCGGCGTACGTCCTTCGGCGCGCTGACGGCCTGGGCGTAGGCCGAGAGCCGGGCCGCGTGGTCCCAGGTCCGCGGCGTCGGGAACGCCCGCCCCCGGGCGGCCGCGTCGCTCGGGATGGCGGAGAGCTGGGACTCGCGGGCGCGGAGGAATCCCGACACCAGGACCAGCTCTGCGTCGGTCCGCGTCCCGAGGTCGACCGGCGGCTCGTAGACCGGCAGGGTCGGCCACGCACCGGTGACCAGTCCCTCGGCGTAGACCTCCAGCGGGAGGCTCCACTCCACGTGCACGAAGCGCGAGGCTGTCGGCGCCGCGAGCTCCCAGCCGGCGGTCGCGACATCCGCCGGGTTGGCGGCCGCGACGAAGGACACGGTGTCGGGCAGCTTGAGCGACCCGACCTCGTAGTGCGTGAGCGGCCGCAGCGCCGCGGCCTGGAGCGACGGCGACGCCGTCGAGAACTCGTCGAAGAACGCGATCGCAGGTCCGTCCACTGCCGCCAGCCGCTTGGCCCACGACGGCGGCGCCAGATCCACCGAGCCGTCCGGAGTCACGACAGGAAGCCCGGCGAAGTCCGAGGGCTCGTAGTGGCTGATGATCAGTGACTCGACGTGCCAGCCTTGGCCCGCGGCGGACTCGATCACCGCAGTCTTGCCCTCACCCGGGTTGCCCCACAGCAGCACCGGGATCCGCGCGCTCACGCAGATCCCGACAACCTGCAACGCGTGCTCGTAGTCGGTCCTGTTCCTGATGGCCATCCAGTGGTTCCTTCTCTCTTTTCGAATCGCTCGTTGCTCAGGACGCGACCAGGTCGGTCGCGGCGCGGAGCCCGCGCGCGAGCAGGCGCTCGACCTCCGGCACCGACCCGGCGATGGCCAGGACGACACCGAGGTCGGTGCGCGGCACCTCGGCACCCAGGCGCGCCGCGATCTCGCACACGCGGTCGATCGCCGGGCCCGACGGTCGGTAGTCGGAGCCCAGTCCGTGCTCGTCCAGCAACCGGAAGTGCTCCACGCTCGGCAGCGTGCGGGCCTCGGCCCACATGGCCAGGTCGCGGGCGGCTGCTCGCGGGGTGCGACCTGTCTGCGCGGCCAGGTCGAGCGCGGCCTGCGCGGGGACGGTCCGCTCGACCAGAGCAAGGACCTGACGGCGCGACAGCCCGAGCTCGAGCCAGGCACCGACCGCGTCGAGGCTCGCGCCCGCCTCAGGCGTCAGCCAGGCGAGCCACGCGGCGATCGACGGGTCCGGATTGCTCGCCACGGTGCGCCGGAGCCAGTCGAGGTCGACACCGGCGTAGGCAGCACCGAGGTAGTACGAGGCGGGGAGCGGCTCCGTCACTCCGGTCGCGCACGTCGCCAGCGCCGCGATGTCGTCCGGGTGGAGGCCGGCCTCCCACAACTGCTCCACACCGAGCGGCTCCCGCACGAGGCGGCGCACGGTCTCGGCCCGCGGGGGGACCGCGTCGAAGGGTCCCCATACCGTCTCGACCGCGGCCAGGACCTCGGTGAGCTGGCGGCGCTGGACGTCGTACTGGCGCGTGAGGTGAGCGATCGAGCGGAGGTGTCCCGCCGCCGCGCCCGCGTCAGGAAAGGTCCCGGCGCTGCACCGGCACGACCGAGCCGTCGCCACGTGCCACCGAACCCGCTCCCCCACCGGGCCGCTGTGGTCCCGGGTGCGTCGCACGGGTGACGGGGTCCGCCGGAGCAGCACCCCCAGTGCACTGCGCACAGCCGGGACGACTCGGTCGACCAGATCGAGGCAGGAGGTGAAACCACCGAAGGCAGCGGCGATCCGCTCGGCCTCGAGATCGTGCGGCGTACGCACCGACCAATCAGGGTTGATGGTGACGTCGTGCGGCTTGCCCCGGGAGGCAGTACGGCGGGTCCGACACTCGATCGCGAACACCAGCGGCCTCCCGTCCGGGGCCGGCCCAACCTCCCCCACCAGCACGCGGAGCAGACTGCCAGCAACCGCCGACGCTTCGCCGGGAGAATTCCCCCACCGGCTCGTCGCACCCCCACGTCGGGACGACTGACGGCAGCGGGGAAATATCCCGTAGCGATCCAGGCGCCGATGCGAGACAGTTCTCAGCCGACCCCTCACCAGATGGAGCACCGCCCAGTCATGTCGTAGCCCTCACCTTTCGGCCACCTCGCACACGTCGCAGGAGACGTGTGTCCGCAGGTCGAAAGGAAGCAGAGATGAACGACATCACGTACACCCAGGCGGTCGCCCGCACCCTCGCGGGGCGTCTCCACCGGTCCGGTACGGCGTACCGCTGCCGGTGCGGCCAGTGCCGCCACCTCATCCTCACCTCGGCGAGGCGCTCGGGGATCGCGCCGGAACGCCTGCTCTCCGCGCTCCCGCCGGAGCGCCCGGCCCGGCGCGAGGAGCGCCGGGCGCGGCGGCGGTCGATGACCGCGCCCATCGCGAGCACGATGACAGTGCTGCAGGGCGGGCGCCAGCTCAGCGGGCCTGCCGCGGTGCTCCGGATCGTCGGCGCCGAGTAGCCAGCGGGGCCGGCTCGGACACGCTCCGGGCCGGCCGGCTCAGTCCTGCTGGGCGAGGCGCTCCGCAGCGAAGGCGCGCAGGCCGGTGTAGCCGTAGAGGCATGCGGTCCCCTGGTCGATGTCGTCGTCCCACGTCGCCGCCGGCATCGCGAGCAACCTTCGGCGGGGGCGTGGCTGCTGTACCAGGCCGGGTTCTCGAACTGCCGGGCGACGCCCGAGCCGCGTTTCATCTGCACCGGCCGTGGCGATCCAGTGCGCGGCTTCGACCACGCACTCGGGAGCGCGTGTTGCACGAGCCCGCTCGCGATGGTCAACGTGTCGCCCGAGGCACGGACCTCGTCGATCACCAGGACGTTCCGGTCGTCGGGCCAGGTGCGCTGGTCCCAGGAGCGAATCGGTCGCACGCGAGGTCGCAACTCAGGCTGTTGTCGCGCGAAGACGCTCTCGAGTCGACATCAGGCGAGAGCAGAGCTCGTCGGGTGTGAGCACGGTCATGGTCGGGTCTGGCTGGCCTCGACTGTGTGTGAGCTCGGCATCGCCGGTCGCGGTCAGCGCGACCGCGAACCGCCGGTTGCCCGCGAGTGCCGCGTAGGCCCGGTCCAGAAGGCCTTGGTACTGCCGACCGAGGCGCGGGTAGGCCCGGCCCGCCCACCACAACGTCTGAGTGTCGACCCAGGTTGAGCGACGGCCACGGCTCTTGGCCCGCGACCCGACGAGCGAGTAGATCTCGGCCTGCTCGTCGGGGTCGCCGAACTTGAACGCCTGGAGCAGCGCCTCCATCGAGGCACACTCCACCCCGTCGAGCTCGAACCGGTGCGGCGCGAAGTTGGAGAGCAAGCCCACTGGGGAGGGCGCCTTGCTCCATATGTCGAGCGTCGGCGTCATCGGGATCGGTCCCAGACACCGGAAGCCGGCTCGCGCAGCCAGTCCACGACGCGCGGCCAGCTATCGAGGGTGACGACGGACCGCGGCGGCACGTCGATCGGGACCGGGTTGGCCCCCAACCCGCCGGTGAAAAGGATACGTCGGTCGACCGATGCCAGGTGATTGAGGACGTCGAGCCGGTCGTCGATGAAATGTGTAATCCCGAGGCGTTCGCAGACAGGGTGCTTGTCGGGTCGCTTGCGCACGAACTGCACCGCGGCCGGGGAGATCCCCTCGGGTCCGACCAACCCCCGTTGCCCCAGCCACTTCCTGGTCAGGTCGGCGATCTTCGGGCCTGCCTTGGACACTATGAACACGCGATGCCCGAACAGGTCGAGAAGCTCGCGGACCGCCTCCTCGCAGCCCTCGACCGCAGGCGTCTCCATCGGTCGATTGCCGAAGAACGATGTGTCCTCCCCCTCTGCGACACGGTCGACAAGGGCACCGCCAACGTCGATCCCGAGCGTGGGCGGTCGCCGGCGTACTCCCCCCTGCATCGCATCCTCCTGGTAGGTATGGCGACACACTGACGGCTCGGCGACGCCAGCGCCAAGGAAATTGGCCGTCAGTCGCGGTCGCCGCGCCGCTGCCGGCAGGGCTGCGCCCGCCATCATGGGCCGGCTCAAGGACGCCGTCGGCCGCATGGCTGTCCAACACGCTGACCACATGCCTCACATCGAGGTAGGAGCTGCCTCACACCGCGCGGACATATGCAGAAACACCGCCGTACGCACCGCTTCGCAGGTGCTGGTGAGCGCAACGCTTGCTGACATTGTGCTGACATCGGCCCTCTATAACGACCAGAGGCGGCCCCCGGATATCTCCGGAAACCGCCTCTGACCTGCTACTTCACTTTCCACTATCGCCCACCACGTTCCCGCATCAGAGGCGGTTTTCTGAAAACCGGATCTGAAGCGGGGAACATTCAGGGAACAAGGAGCGGCCAGGTCTGGCCGCTCCTGTCCTGCATTTCGGGTCGCTGGCTGAGGTGCGGCGAGCCCTCGATACTTCTACCGATTGATGCTTGCGGTATCAGCGACGTCAGCTGCGGATCGGCTTCCGGCGACCTCAAGTCCCCTCCTGCGGCCGTACCGAGTCGAGCCACCGCTGAGGAACATCGGCGGTACGAGCGACGCGGACGGTCACCTCCGCGCGCAGGTCGGATCCCTTGATGATCGCCCGAGCGACTGGAAGGCGCCCAAGGCCGTCCACGTAGGCCACCAGGTCGACGATCTGGTCGCTGATCGCTTTGGACATGACCCCGACCCGCTGCCCGTCGAGCCGAACCTCAACCTGCCGCACCGCTGCGCCGGTCTTCCGGGGCTCGTCGACCACATGCAGTGTCGCTGCCACGTTGCGCGGGTCCGAGCCGAGGGAGAACCTCCGCAGGACGTCCATGTGATTCTCCTCCCCACTGATCTGCGCCGCCTTCCCCCAAGGCAGCAACACATGAGGCTCGTCGGGGAGATCGTTGAACGGGGTGATGCCGGCAACATCCGGGATCCTGACGGTGACGCTGCCGGTGGGGATCCTGCGGGACTCGCCGTCGTCGTTCCACTCCTCGTGGTAACCAATCCAGACCCGCGCGGGAACCTGAAGGTAGGTACCGGGGTCGAAGGTTGACAGCCGCTCGAAGTAGATTCCCGCAACCGTCTTCGGCAGGTGCCCCACCAGGTGACGCCCGTTGATCCACACCGCGACAGCAGACGAGTCGTATGGGTTCTCAGGATCGGGAAGGATCGCGGCGACCGGGTCGACCAGCTCGACACCCCACTCCGGAATCGAGCCGTGTCCGTCCTCAGCGGCCAGTGCGTTGAACGACTCCAGGTGGAACGATTCGCCGACGATCGCTTGCGCCTTCAGGTCCTCAGACCACGGCGCGACCCCCCGGCCGCCCGGAGCGCCGGCGGGCTTCTTCGCGGAGGGAGACCGCTCACGGCTCTGGAGCCTGTCGCGGAGAGCGCCGAGCGACCGCCGAGCGTTCGGATCAGATCCTCTGGTGTCTGCCTGCGCCATCGGCGCAGTCCGTTCGGTCCACTGCAGACCGTCCCACCAGCGCCACTGCGTGGGGTTGTGCGGGTCAGGGTGCCAGGCAGGCGGGGGGTTACTCACAGGTGTCCCTCCATGGGTCGGTGTCAGTCGATCTCTTCGAGAACTCGGAGCGGGTGGTGCAACTCGGACAGGTGTAGCCCCGCGCAGTGCCAGGCGGAGCAAGTACTGCCGCGGTCACTCCGGAGGCCCGATCGCGTCTTGAGCTCCTCGACAACGTGACCCTCCGGTTCGCACCGCCTTCGCGCGATGGGTGACGGATTCTTCATCACGCCGCTCAACGCGACAGCCTCTCTGCCGACGCGCCAGGAAAGTAGAGGCGCAGGTACTCGCGCAGGTGCGGGTCGACTGCGTAGACATACGTCCCGCGAATCCCGCGGGTGAGCAGCACGCTGTAGATGTTCTGGACGTACTCGAGGAGGTCGGCGTCACTCAGTTTCTGACCTGGGTTGTTCTGCTTCCCCTTCTTGTCGTAATAGTGCTCGCGATCGAACTTTAGGCTGGCGCTGACCGGGTCGTAGCGCAGATCCCGACCGATGATCACCCCGGCGTAGTTGAGGTCGTAGCCCTGGATCGTGTGGATCGAACCGACCTCGTCGACCGACTTCGGGGAATCCACCCAATCGACGACCCTGCTGTTCCACTGGAGCTCGATGTTGGGGAAGACGATGTCGGCTCGCAGACTGTCCTTCTTGCTCTCCCATGACCAGGCGTAGCCGGCCAGGAGGCGGGCCAGGCCCTCGTCTGCGTTGCGGCTCTTGATGGCGCTAATCATCTGGCCAATGTCGTCGAAGAAGCGAACGTCGTACTCGCCGAAATCAATGGGCCGTGTCGGCGGAGCTGGACTCAGGATCCGTCTCACGTAGTCGACGTAGTCCTCGCCGGCACGCACGCGCATCTGCGAGGTGAGGCGATGCAGGCGCCCTTGGGACAGCGCCTCGGAGCACACTTCCGCGAGCATCGACGCGTCGAGATCAGCCGGACGGACGCGTTGTTTGACGTCCACCAGTAGCACCTGCTGATGGCTCAGTTCCTTGATCCAGTCGAGTTGTGTGTGTTCGGGACCGTCGCTCCCGAAGAGCTTGACGTTGATCTCAGCGAACTCACGATTCTTCTGCGCTGACGTCTGGTTCGCCCGCTGGTTGAGCCGGTGGGTCTCGTCGACGACCAGGAGATCCCAGGGACGCTCGCTCTTCCCGACGTCGAACGGCGACAGGACCATGTCCGCTGTCAGCCCCGGCGTCTTTGCGAAGACAGCCTGGATGGACTTGCGGAGCGATTGCTGCGGGACGACGAGACCGATCCGCAATCCTTCGAGTGTTGCGGCGTTCTCGGGCGTGAACGTCCCCGACAAGTAGGTCTCCGAATCGAACGGCTCGCCGTCCCAACTTCCGATGTCACGGAGCATCTTGACGAGGAAGATCGCGACCACCGTCTTGCCGGTCCCGGGTCCACCCTCGATCACCGTGCCGCTGCCGGGAGCACCTCGAAGGTCCGCCAGCAATCCCTGAACAATCGAGACGACCGCATCACCTTGCTGCTCAGTCAGCGACTTGAACGGCGACAGTTTGAAGAGGTCAGAGTTCTCGATCTCCTCGATCGTCGCCTCGAAGAGGCCGTCGGCACGTAGGTGCTCGAAGATCTCGCGGAATCGCTTGCGGTAGCGCTCTCGCTGGAAGTAGCTGCCATCCACCACGCCGGCGTTGCCATTGAGGACCTGCCTCCCGTCCCCGTGGAACAACTGGATCAGATACGACTCGAGATCCAGGCACGCAGACTTGTTGAAGGTGTCATCGATGATGACCCTGGCTTCCACCAGTTGTGACTTCTTGCGCTGATCAAGGTGCTGGCGCAGACGGCCGCCCGCGTCGAGCGACTCGCCGACGTACACCTCGTTGTGGTTGTTCAGTGTGTACACAACCGGCCAGTCGCGATGCTGATGGTTGCGCTGTCCCCAAACGCCGACCGCGGCCTGGTTGAACTGCAGTCGGTCAATCCGGAAGTCGGTCATACTTCGAGCTCCGACCGTGGGCCTTATCGACGGGGTACTTCTGTTTCGTCGACTCCAGTTTCGCAAGGACAATCTCGTCCGGATCGAGTCCGAGCTTGTTGGCCAACAACAGGCAGTAGGTGAGGACGTCGGCCAGTTCGTCGCGAACATCGTCCTGGGCAGCTTGATCCGACCATTGGAAGCACTCGAGCAGCTCAGCGGATTCGATGACTATCGACCGCGCAAGGCTGGCGGGCGTGTGGAACTGGTCCCAGTCGCGTTCACTGACGAACTCTCTCAATGCGGAGAGCACTGACTCGTCGACCACACGGTCACCCTAGTGCCGATGCCCCGCACCCATCGCCGAAACCAGACCCTCCGCGCCATCTCAGCTTCCTCAATCACCACACCCCGTGACGACCACTGACGACTTCCGCACCCGACCCCCAGCCACCATCACGACCGCCTTCAAACCGAGCGGCACGCATGCTACGAAGGTCCGTAGATCGGTCCGCCCGCCTGGGCGGGCCGAGCGTCATTTCAAGGCTAGTTGACGAGTAGTGACGGGCGGTGTCTCGGGCAATGCACGGTGGGGTCAAGTTCTACCGCGGCTCGGCGGCCGCGGCCCGCTCCTACGTGGAAGCGGACCGTTCCCGGGTGGACGACTACTACCTCGCCGAAGGCACCGGGGTTGCGACCAGGTACGTCGCCACCGCTCCGCCGGCGGTGGATGGGCACGAGGGCATCGCCGCAGTTCAGAAAGGGGGGACGCTGGACGGCGACGCCTACGAGTGGTGGGTCGCCGGGTATGACACCAAGGGGCAAGCCAAGGGCCGGCTGCGCACAGGCGAGCGTGGTCTGCGGTTCGTCGAGGTCGTGGTTAATGGTCCGAAGACCTGGTCGCTGGCAGCGGCGATGCATCCGGAGATCGCCGCCGCGTACGACGCCGCCCAGGACCGCGCCGCGGTCGAGATCATCGGCTGGCTGACCGAGCACGCCACCACCCGGGTCGGGCCCCGTGACAACCAGGTGCAGGTGCCGGTCGAGAAACTCGAGGCGGCAGTGGTGCGGCACTACACCTCCCGCGCCGGAGACCCGCACCGCCACCTCCACCTGCAGATCAACGCCCGCGTCTTCGCCGCCGGCAAGTGGCGCGGCCTGCACTCGGTCGGCGTGGTGGACAGCATCGAGGCCATCAACGGAATAGGGCACGCTGCCGTCGCCTGCGACCCCGAGTTCCGACAAGCCCTCGCCACCCACGGTTACACCCTCGTCCCCGACACCGGCGAGGTCACCCAGCTCGCGCGGTACTCGGGTGCTTTCAGCGCCCGCGCCGCACAGATCAATCGGAACGTCGACCGATACGACGCCGAATGGCGCGCCGAGCACCCCGGGGAGGAGCCCGGCCCGGCATTGCTACGCGCCTGGGACCGCCGCGCCTGGGCCGAAGCCCGACCCGACAAGGTCGTGCCCAAGGACGGCACCGAGCTCCGCCGCCGCTGGGTCGAGGGACTCGGTGAGCTCGGCTTCACTCCCCCGGCCGGCTCACAGCAACACACCAGTACGGCGATCGGCAGGGTCAACCGGGACGCGGTGGCCGACCTCGTCCTGACTCGGTTGGGTGCACGCCGGTCGAGTTGGAACATCGCCGACATCCGCGGCGAGGTCGAACGGATCATCGCGTCGGTGGACATCGTCGCCACGACCGCGGTACGACGTGAGCTCGCCGAGGACCTGACCGATCGGACCGTCGGGCGATGTGAGCGGTTGCTGGAGCGCGACGACGTACCCGAACACGTGCGTGCATTCACCTCACGTGAGGTGCTCGACGTCGAGGCCGACCTCGTCGCCCGTCTGTTCGCGCGGACCGAGCACCAAGGCGCACCCGATCGGGTCGGCCACGTCATTGCCGGGCGCCGGCTGGACGCTGCCCAGCGGGAGGTTGTCGCCGGGTTGGCCGGGACGCACCGATTGATCGTGATCGAGGGCGCTGCCGGTGCCGGGAAGACCACCACGCTGGCCGCGGCTCGCGAGCTGTTGGAGCGCCGGCACCGGCGGTTGGTCGTGGTCACCCCAACCCTGAAGGCGGCTCGAGTCGCCGAGCAGCAGCTCGGCGCCGACGCGTTCTCAGCAGCGTGGTTGATCCACCAGCACGGGTACCGGTGGAACGACGACGGCGACTGGTCCCGCGTCCAGGCCCAACCCGATGCTCGGGCCCGACTGCTGCCCGGCGACGTACTCCTCGTCGACGAGGCCGGCATGCTCGACCAGGACACCGCCCGCGCCCTGCTCACGATCGCCGACCAAGCCCGCGCGCGGGTCGCGTTCCTCGGCGACCGGCACCAGCTGCCCGCCGTCGGCCGCGGCGGCGTCCTCGACCACGCCGCCCGCTGGGCACGACCCGAGGCCTCACTGACGCTCGAGACCGTGCACCGCTTCGCCGACCCGGAGTACGCCGAACTCAGCCTGCTCATGCGCACCGGCGAACGGAGCGGTGAGGTGTTCGACGCGCTGGTCCGGCGCGGTGAGGTCGTGGTCCACGCCTCCGAGGTCGAGCGGCTCGCGGCACTCACCACCTCGCCCACCACAGGTGAGGAGATCATCATCGCCGACACCCGCGAGCAGGTCAGCGCCGTCAACGCGTCCATTCGGGACCAACGCCTCCTCTCCGGACAGTCGACTCCGACAGGTTCAGTCACGACGGCTGCCGGTGAGCGCCTCGGGCCCGGTGACCGGATCGCCACCCGCCGCAACAACCGAGACCTCGGCGTCGCCAACCGCGACTGCTGGACGGTGACCGGGCTCGACCCCGACGGCAGTCTCCATGTGCAAGGGCGGGCCGGTGACCGAGTGCTGCCTGCGGCGTACGTCCGCGACCATGTCGAGCTCGCCTATGCCACCACCGTCCACGGCGCCCAAGGCGAGACGGTCCGCACAGCTCACCTCGTCGTCGGCGAGACCACCGGCGCCGCTGCGGCGTACGTCGGTATGACCCGCGGCCGCGACCGCAACGTCGCCCACCTGGTCGCCGACAACCTCGACGACGCCCGGTCGCATTGGATCGCGGTCTTCAACCGCGACCGCGCCGACCTCGGCCCCGCTCATGCCCGCGGCCGCGCTCTCGATGACATCGACCGCTATGGCCCCAACGCGCCCCGCCGCCAGCGCCGGCCGGAGCCCTACCGCCCGCTGCAGACCCGGTCCGATCACGGGATCAGCATCTGATCGACGACTTTCGGGGGAATGCCCGTGACCTGCGCAAACACCGCGTACCCCCATCGAATCCGAGCGGCAGGGGGTACGGAAGCGGTGACACTCCCCCGGCATGGTCAGGGCAGCCCAGGCATCGACAGCCACGATCCGCTCGCGACCGATGCGGCCGGATTGATCGCCCCCGGCACCGCGACGGACATAGGTGACCAGGAGACCAGCAAAGGAGTGACCCGTGCAGCCCATCCAGATCCCGGCCGAGTGGAACGACAGCGGCCTGCTCACCTTCGAGGAGTTCTGCGCCCTCATCCGTACCCCGCAGCGCACCGTCCGCGACTGGCGACGACGTGGTGTGGGACCGCGCTGGGCGCGGTTCAACGGCTGCGGCCGGCTCTACATCACCGTCGCCGAAGCCCGCCGCTTCCTACGAAGCGCGACCCCGACCGCCACCAACCGACGCGCTGAGGAGCGACCCCATGTCTAGGAAGAGGGACCTGCCCGTCTACGTCAGCCTCGACGAAGCCGCGGAGATGATGTCGATGTCGACCCGCACCATCCGCCGACGGATCAGCGACGGCACGATCCCGGCGTACCAGTGCGGCCGGCGCGCCATCCGCATCCGCGTCGACGAGCTCGAAGCCGCGCTCCGCCGCATCCCGTCAGCGCGGCGGTGATGAGCCCGCACGGCGCTGCAGTCCGCGCACAAATGACGGCGCACTCGCCCACACCTCGCTACGCAAATCGTAGGTTTGGGTCGGTCGAACGCACACTCGCCAGCGGGGCTGGACATAGCGTGCGCCAGCGAAAGGCAGAACGGCAGTGTGCGAACACTGGCCGGCCGATGCCGCACCACGTGCGCGGGCCGTGTTCGTCCGATTCGACCGTTGATCGAGTTCAGACTCGGTACGGTAGTCCACGTGCGGCCACTGGCTCCGGGACAGGGCGCCGCTGAACCAAGCCGCTGCCCCGGTCGTCGATAGTTGACAGGTGGTTGGAATGCCGATCGCGACCGTTGGGGAGGCGCTCGCGAGCCTACGCGCCAATCACCCGAGTCTTCTCGACGATCTCAACCGCGGCGATCGCGCGTTCTGGGTTGGGTCGGGTGTCTCATTCGATCAAGTGCCAGGCTTGGGCGAGCTCCTCCACAGGGTTCTCGAATTCCTTCGGGCGAACATCGACGCGGCCGCAACCGATGACATGCACCGCGACGCTCTCGACAGAATCATCGAGGAGCACCTTCCCAGCGAGTTGGCAACCTTCCGAGCGGACCCGTGTGCGTGGCCTATCCCTACGGATCTGTCAGAGCTGGAGACTTCTTATAGCGAGGTGCTCGGCACGGAGGTCGGCGACCGCCCGCAGGATTACCTTCTCTGGGACGCAGTGGATGTCCGACAGACATACGGCTCGCCCGACATCAACCCAGGCCCAGATCATCAGTTGATCGCGTTTCTCATCCATGAAGGCGTTCTCACCGACATCGTGACGACCAATTGGGACGGTCTTCTTGAAAAGGCGGTGGAGGAGTCGGCGCCCGCCGGCAATCCGCCGCCGCTAGCAGTAGTCATGTCCAGTGAGTCCTTCCGGACTGCTCGTGGCAGGTGCACCCTGTACAAGGCCCACGGCTGCGCCGTGCTAGCTCGCGAGGACGAGGCGAATCGTCAATACCTGGTAGCCCAGACAACTGACATCGCCAAGTGGCTGAACGCCGCGATCTACGCTCCGATGGTCGAGCGCCTTCGCACGCTCGCGCGCACTCGACGCTCCCTGATGTTGGGACTGTCTGTCCAGGACTACAACCTGCTATCGCAGATCGCTGGTGCCAGTGAGGACCTGCCATGGCATTGGGATCCGAGGGACCCCGCATACCTGTTCGCTGAACTAGTGATCAAGACCAGTCAGCGCAACGTCCTGCAGGTCGCCTATGACAACTACACGGAGCACCGAGTGCCGATCTGCGGCAACTCGGCAACCGGCATGTACTCGGGCCTGTTATTGGGCGCCAGCGTTGTCCATGTCGTGACGGAGAAGATGAGATTAGGGATTTCGTACGCCCCAGCCTTCGCAGGCTCAGCAGCCGTTGTTGACGGCTTAGGAGCGGGGGTAACGCGTCTCGAGACAGGAATCGTCGAGGATGCGTCTGGCAACCTGGGCCGTCTCGTCGAGTTGATCCGGGCCGGTATCTCCTCGATGACGAATCGATACTTCGACCCCACGTCCACTCTCGGAGACGACGAGTACGCCCCGTTCTACGGGCAACCGCTGGGCCTCGGAGTCGATGACCATTTCAAGCGATCGGGGCTGCCCGAGCTATCAGTCGCACTTGGCTTGCTTGGACTCGGCGTCGAGCGCCACCATTGGACGATGGCAGTCGGAACCGGGACAGCCGTCGAGTCCGGCGTCATCGAACTGACGTCCGGTCATCTCTCGCGCAAGCCATCCAAGGTGGTGTTGACGCGCGACTGGACCGCCACCAACGCGTTGACGGCGTCAGACCTCTGGACGTCTGACCCTGGCGATATCCTGGTGATTCAGGCAACTGGGGACCACGAGATCCGCTACGCGCGCGGGGTCTCGGGCGGGATCGGCAGCGGTCGGACCGCGAAGCACGACCGCAGGCAGATCTGGTTGACAGATCTTGAGTCCCACGCGGGCGACATCGACGCCTTAATGGACGCGTTTCGAGCCGAGGTATCTGTCTGATGACACCCGAAGCGAGAGATCAGACCCTCGTTCAGATCGATCACGTCCTAGGCGAGGCAGGGTACGTAGCCCTCGACGGTCCTCTGACCGTGGGCGGAGTGCCGTTTGAGGTCACACGTGCATATGCCGCTGGCCTCGGGTTCATAGACCTCGTGGTCGTTGTCGACGCGACGGATGGCACCACCAAGCAGCTTCAGCGCGGATACTGGCTGGTTGAGCGGATCGCTCGTGCCCTCGACCAGGCCGAATCTCGCCGACCTTTGACCGTTGTGCTGCTCCACGATGAGTTGGCAGCACGCGTCAACACGGAGGACTTCCTTCGCCTGGGGCGTGTGCTGCTGGTCACCGCTCCGGACAGGGTCTCGGTTGAACTAGCTCCAATACTCCCGATCGTGATCGAGCCGACCGCTGAACCAGGCCCGGATCCGCTCGACCAGTTGGTCAGGCGGCACGGCGGAGGTCAGGACGCCCCGAGGAAGGTTGAGATGATCGAAGCGGCCAAGCTAGGTCCTGAGCAAGTGCAGTCACGGCTTCTGAAATGGATTGACAACGCCTTCACCGACGAAGGAGGGCGCGAGGATGTTAAAGCTTGAGTCGCTTCGCCTCCGCGACTTCAGGAGTATTTCTGGCGAGTGGGAAGTCCCGTTGGACGCCAATGTGGTGCTAATTCACGGCGCGAACGGCGCGGGGAAGACGAGTTTGCTATCTGCGCTGGAGTTGGCCGCGACAGGCGGCATCTCCTATCTCGATCGATTGAGCGACGACGGCTATCGAAGGCACCTCCATCACAGGGGCACGAAGTCCGGGCAGATCACGCTGCGGACGTCCGGCCTCCGGGAACGGAACGTCGGGTCTGCATCGTTGACGGAGGCCGGGGCCGATTGCGAACCGCTCTTGGATGGGCCCCTCGCCGAGACCTTCGTCGAACGCTGCTTTTTGCCTCAAGCTACGTTGAGCCGCCTGTTTGAAGTTTATGCACCTAAAGACGCCCGCGATGCCGACACGCCCCTGATCCGGTTCGTGAAAGAAGTTCTGGGATTGGACGCTCTCGATGCTCTGATCGACGGCCTCCATCCTGCTGGCGACATCAGGCGCATACGGAACCTTAGCCGTGGTTGGCAGGGCGCCGAAGACCGCAGAGACGCTCTTGAACGAACGCTTCGAAATGCGCTGCAGGTCCAATCCACCGCCCAATCTCGCGCTGACGCCCTCACGGCTGACCTAGTCGCGCGCGTAGGTCTCGAGGAACCTTCCGATGACAGCCAGATTCAGACGGCAGTCGGTGACGTACTTGAGGCTCGGGACGGATACGACGAGACAGGAGCGCGGCTTCGCCAGGCTGCGTTACGCCTGGATGCGGTCGAACTAACGCTGGTCCAAGAGCAACTGATAACCGTCGACCCTAACGAACCAGAGGATGATTCGGGCCTAGCGGCAGCGGAGGCCCGCTTTCGCGATTGGAGCGAATCCCGGTCCCGCCCACTTCGCCAATGGTTTACGTCCCGCGCCAGCCAAGGTGCGAGCGAAGAATCCGATCCCGACCCGCAGACGATGCTGCGCGCTCTGCGACGCGAAATCGAGGATGTGGAGGCTTCGTTAGATGAAGCCGAGCGCAAGCGGACCGGAAATGCACAGATAGACGAACGGGCGGCCGTAGTTCGTGGAGCGGTGGCCGACATCGATCGTGAGATAGCCGATCTCGCAGATGAGCGGGACATAGCCTCCAGCGGCTCGGCTGCTGCGGCCTTGGCTTCAACTCTGGTGGGGGTACTCGAACACATTGACGGCGAGTCATGCCCAGTGTGCGATCAGCACTTCAGAGGCGCCGGTCCGTTGCGCGAGCACGTCATAGCGAAGGTCGGTGCTCTAAACTCGGATGCCGCGCGACTCGTAGCGATGGAGAATCGTCGAAGCCAACTCGATTCTCGCCGAAATGCGCTCGTCCGTGAACTAGAAGATCTTGGTATTCGTCGGCAGCAGATAGGCGACGTGCGAGCGCTCACCAGCGAAGTGCAGGCTCGTACCGCCCAGCTTAGGAATCTGCGCGCGTTGGAGCCGATCGGCGACGCCGGACGGTTGCTCACCACCGAGATAGCACGAATTCGTGACGTCCGAGCAATGGCGGCGCGAAGTCGAAAACTTCTCGACCGCTGCTTGGCGGATCTAAGCGACATTGCTCAAATCTTGGGCGTGACCCCTCCGCGCGGACTGCTCGCCCAGCAGGTCGCAGCGCTTCGAGCCTCGGCCCAAGCCGATCTTGAAGAGGTAACGAGCCAGCAGCACCGAGTTTCGGAAGTGCTCCGCCTCCAGGAGGCGTTGGATGCCACCAAGCATCAGTTGCTGGATGCCGCCCACTCTGTAGCGGCCGTGGAGGCCGACCTTGCACGGTTGGATCCTCACGTCGCCGAAGCCAGGCGGCGGAAGGAAGTTGCGTCGCGGCTCCGAAGATCCGCTGAGGAACTGCGCACGGCAACGACGACTCGGGTCTTCGATGAACGTCTGAATGGTTCGTGGGCAAGGATCTTTGGCGCCCTGGTTCCCTCGGAGCCATTCGTCCCACAGTTCAAGCCCATTCCGGCGGGGTCGCGACAAGTAACCGTCGACATAGAAACCCTTCATCGCGACGGACTCGAGGGAGCCGCGCCCGCCGCGATGTTGAGCCAGGGCAATCTGAACACCGCGGCTCTATCGCTCTTTGTCGCGCTGCACTTTGCGGTTGCTGCGCAACTACCTTGGCTCGTGTTCGATGATCCCGTGCAGTCGATGGACGACCTGCATGTGTCGAACTTCGCGGCGATGGTGAAGCAGTTGACGCGTCGACACGACCGCCAGATTGTCGTTGCAGTCCACGAACGCGACCTGTTTGAGTACTTGGCACTAGAGTTGACGCCCGCATCGCCAGGCGAAGAGGTAATCAAGATTGTCTTGGACCGGACGTACGGACGGACCGTGCTTACTCACGACCGCTTGCAATACCGAGAAGACACTGCGCTTACACCAAGTCCGGCGGCGTGAACCCTCAGAAGGTCTCGATCCGCTCCAAACGCGGAACCCGATAAAGGAAATGTCTGAGCACCCGAGGCTTGTCGCTTCACCCCGAATGAGCTGGGTGGTTGGTTCGCCCCTGACTCAGCGCATATGACCCACGATGTTGCCTTCCGTATCCCGAGCCGGCCAGCAAACTTGTCGCTCTATGGGGACTAGCTCGTCGGCTGTAAAGCGCCAACTTGTGGCCATGGGGGGAGGGCTCGAGTCGGGGTCCACGCGCTCGGGTCGCACCGTCAGAGTCCGATTCCCCTCGTCCACGGATTCGACCAGAATCTCATTTGGCGACGTTTCGAAGTGTCGGTGTAGCAAGGTGATGCCGAAGCGGTCGATCGCACCGTGACGCAGGAGCACCTCTCGTAGTTCGAGGAATAGGGCTTCGTCGTCGGAGCTAAATGGTTCAACGTTCTCAAATTTGTCCTCTGGACTCACGTCAGTCACCTCGCAGCCCTGCTCGCATCTCTGTTAGGCGATCGCCGGTCGGACGATGTGCCATCCTTCGAAGTTTCGCGCCCATCTCCGCCTTAGAGCGGCTTCCCGATCTTGTCGCCGGCCAGGACGCCGGCGACGGCCGATATGGCTGGAGAGAAAAAATAGCCCCCGCCGGTGGGCGTGACCCATTCTCGGTCCAATACGAACGTCTGCTTGTCACCAGACACCGACAGTAGTTCGACGGTTCGTTGGCGATCACCGTGCACATCGCTCTGTCCGATGATTGGGTCGTGCCCAGTGGCGTTCGGCTGCTTTGACGAGTTCGACCAGCGCCTGATTACGAACTCGAACTGGTCCTGCACGGAGGACATGTACGCCACGAACATCAGGCCTCGCTCAGCGGTCACAAGCTCCGGAGGCGGCGAATGGACTCCGGCAAGCACCTCCCCGTACGGGATCCCTCGCCGAAGCATCAGCCTCAGGAGCGTGTCGGCGGGAGCGCCGAAATCAGTTCCACTGTCCCGCGGGTTCACCTTGCGGATATGACCGGCCAGCGGGCATGCATGCCCAAAGATGTCGGATCGCGCGCGCGGATGGCTGTCTCCGGGGTACCCACCATCCAGAAGCTCCTTGGTCGGGGTCCAGTCGCGACTGTCGTCCTCGAACAAGAAATAGTTGTGCGCAAACTCGTCGCCAGCGAGGTCGAGGTCGTCCTTCTTCGGCGACCTCGATATCGGAGCGCCGCTCGGCCAACGACCGACGAGCATCGAAGCGAAGTGAACCGGATCGGAGCCGTACTGTTCGCTGGCTGCGGCGGCGAAATCCCAGAACGCCATGACATCCTGGTTCAGGCGTCTGCACACCAGGTACGAGCCGTTGTTGGCCCAAGCGGGGAAAACACCGCCGTCATCTGGGACGAGCGGATCGGCTGGGTTCTGTCGCGGCCAACCAGCAATGAACTGTCCTGGCCACACGAGCGGCTGCCCGGCTTTGCCGAATATGTGCGAGTGGGGGTTGCGTGGATCGATGTAGCGAGGCGTGATGAAGTCCCCATCAGCAGTCACGCCTCTGACGCCGGGTTGCGACACGCCGTCCTTGAACCCGAATGCTCGTGTCCCGCCAGCTCTCCGGGCAGGTTCGCGCACGCCTGATCAAAGGTGATCGTCAGGCCATTGCTTGCGGCGCGCTCCAGGATCTCGGCAGCGGCCGCATTGAGGTCCTCCGGCGTGTCGGCGGCGACGATCACAAGAAAATCGGCTTCAGAGTCAGTCCCGCCAACGCACCAACCGTCGCGATGACCGGGAGTTGCGGGCTGCGTAGGGTCACCGAGGTATGTCGATCGAGAGGCCATTCCTTGACGGAACGCCTCGTCGCCCATGTCGCCGAGTGCTTCCTTACCCAAGAGTTTGACGATCGCAGTGCGCGACACGGCGAACGCCGTCCAGGTGGCAGCCTTCGATGGGTCCGTTTGTCCCGTCAACAACCGCTCGCGCCGGAACTCACGTCTGAAATCCAGCACTTCCTGCATGCTTGAGAGTCGCGGCGCCAACCAGTGAAGCCAGGATCGGGCGGCCTCCACCTCGGACAGCGAGAGGAAGAGAAACCGCTGGTAGTCTTTATTGAAGCCGGGGATTACGTTGCCTTGAATGTCTGCGGTGGCGGCAGCATCGAAGACGGGTTCGCCCGTCGGTGCGGCATCAGCGATCGCCTTAAGCGAATCAATAGACTGGCCCGCTGCGGCCTGCGGCAGGTCGATGCCTGAGAGTCGCTGGACGCCACTGCCGATGAGACCGGCGAGCGCCTCTGCTCCTTGGTCGCTCATTCTGCCGCTCCAGACACGACGTGGGCAGACATGGTGATGTGCTCGGCGATATGACCGCCGAACTCGATGGGTCGACCGCCGATGAGGATGTCACCGACCTGGAACCCCGCCCCTTCGGGCACCTCGTACGTGACTCTGAGCGCGCCCCCTCTAACGCCACGGTCCACGTTCCAGTAGTCGTCCACGGGGTCGCCGTTCGGCTTTGTCCACCCCGAGTCGTCCCATCCCAGCATGTACAGACCGGGTGGGTTGTCCGCGGACACTTGCAGGCCCTGTCGCGACATGGCCCAGATGTCGAAGTTGATCCGCGCATCAGCTCCCGTGGCTCGAGAGTATGGGAGGGCGTCGAAACCATCATGGGCGTGCTGCGAGGGCTCGATCTCCTGGGAGACCCCGAGGAGATCTTTCATCGAATTGATGCGCATGACGTAGTGCATGATCCCGTGGGTGGTGTTCCACTTGTTCTTTGGAAAGTAGGTGTCATTTTCCGGGAACAGGTCTTTGTGGGTTACGTCTGTAGAGACATAGCGCTGATAAAGGCCCAGCACCACTTCAGGATGCAGCTCGGCCAAGAGATTCCAGTACTCGGGTGTCTCGGTCGTGAAGGTGACGCGCGAGATCTTGTCGTTCTTCTTCTCGACGTGCCACTCAAGGTACTCGATCTGCACGGCGCGATTCTCGGCCAGCTCGTAAGCCTTGCGGCGATCGTCCCGATGCTCCTGGAGCAACGGGCGGGACAATCCGGTCCAGGTAATCGCCCGTTCATGATCGCGGCGCTGGTCCCGCAGTGCCGGGTTCACGTAGGCGCCTCGACCACTGACTTCCGTCGACTCAACGACAAGCTTGCTGACCTCGTGATGCCACTGATCGTAAAAGGCTGAGTCGTCACCGACGTCCATGAGATTGCCGGGAGTTGAGAATCGAAAGGACGTCATATTGCGAAACCTAGCAGTGGTGTTCCGTTTTCGGAACGACCAAGGGTCGACTCCCGGGCGTCCTTAACGAGCTCCCGAACGAAACTCCAGAGTGCGGAGCGGGGGGTGACATGTGTGACGCGCTCAGCCGCATGCTGGTTCGATGCCTATCGACTCCAAAGGCCATGAAGACTGGAGGCACTCGACAGCTCGATCCTCGAGCCACCGGCTCATGCATGGCGGGCTCCGGGCTCGTGTTCCCCACGTGCGTGATCACCCTCGCCCACCGGGGCCAGGTGTCGGCCCGCGCGAGGACGCCGAACAGGTCGTCGGGTGAGAGCGCGACGTCGATGCTGTTGCTGAACTGCGACGGCGCTCGGTCCATCCAGTCGAGCCCGGACCTGCTGGCAGGGGTGCAGCGTCTTGGTCATGTGCTTCGGCACGATCCGAATCTAGCGACGATCTAGAATGTGTTCTAGTTCGGACCGGGCGTCCTCACCTCGCGGGCGGTTCCGCTCGGAGATGCATAGCGGATGAGACTGTGGCGCAGCGCCCACGCAAGCAGCTGGCTGGCCGCGGCTTCCGGAACTCCCGACGCGGTGAGCCCTGCGGTGGCCTCGCGCGTCGTGGCACCGCCACGGAGCAGGTCGCGCAGGAGCAACAGGTCGAACCCCCCAGCGCTCCTCACCAACGCGTCGTCGGGGAGCACGCACACCTCGCGGGACACGATCAGGCCCCCGACGTTCGCAGGCCGACGGTGGACCTCGGCCGCGAAGACGAGGTGACGTTCGACGTCGAGCACCGGTGTCTCCTCCGGAGCCTGCGCTGATCCCCCCTCCGGATCCTCTAACGCGACCAAGCTCGTCAGGTGGCGCCTCCTCGCCGCGGCGACGAGGTCGGTGTAGTAGGCGGTCGCCGTGTCGTAGTCGCCGGTGGCCCACGTATTCACGACGGCCCCGGCAGCGATGGCGCTGACCAGACCGAATCGCACCCCATGGCCACCGATCGGGCTGCACGCGAGCGCCGCGTCACCGACGGAGATGCGGCGCCCCTCGACGGGGCGTGACGACCACTGGACCCCCGCGGGGCGCGTCGCGACCTGCGTGAACGCCGACGCGTCGATCTCCAGCTCCGCGGCGAGCGCCGGGGTAAGTCGGCGGCCGGCCGGCGTGGCAGCCACCACCCCGACCGTCGTCAGATCGGGATGGTCCAACCGGTAGGCCCACCCCGCCGGGGTGCGGGTGACGCGTCCTGGCCGTGCCCGCCCGCGGCCAGGGCCGGCGTAGACGGCGGCCACCTCTGCGCCGTCGCGGCCCACCGGTCGCGAGTGACGGGCCGCCCGGCCCGTGGCGTCCACGACCGCTGCTGCGTCTGCGTCGATCGCTGACCGCGCGCCAGCCGGCGCGAGCCTCGCGCCCCGCCGGCGGGCCTCCAGGAGGCATTCCGCGGCGAGGCGCTGCCGGTCCACGTGGACCCACGTGCCGTCGAGGACCCGAGGGGTCTGGGCGTGGAGGTTCTCGAAGCCGTTAACCCCCACGGCGCCGGCACTGACCAGCTCGGCCTGCAGACCGAGCTCGCCCAGGAGGTGCGTCGTGGCGGCCGGCAACGCCTCGACCGCCGCAGCTTGCCGTGCTCGCGCGCCGGACCCCCGGCTGAGGATGACCGTGTCGAAGCCGGCGTCCAGCAGGGCACACGCCGTTGCGGCCGCTGCCAAGCCGTCCCCCACCACCCGGACACGGCGACCGCCCGAGTCATCCACCCTCACTGCCAGGGTGACAGGAACGGGATCCCCAGACCCTCCTTGGCCAGGGCCTCGCCCCGGGTCTGGAGGTCGAACATCAGCGCGCGTGCCTCGGCGAGCGCTTGCTGGTTCTCAGGCTGGTTCAGCTCGTAGCCGGTCGTCAGGGCTCGGGTGATGCGGAGGTAGAGGTCCATCGCCTCCGCGACGCGGGGATCTGCCGGGTCGGCGGGCACCACGGGCCGAAGGTAGACGTGCTCGTCGGTCCCGTAGTTGCGCAGTGCCGCCTGGATGTCGCGGAAGTTGAGGAAGTGCTGCTCGCCGTCGTTGGCCACGTTGGACGCCAACTGGTAGAGGTGTGGTGGGTAGTCGGGCTGGCGAAGCGTCGCCGTGACACGCGCGTACTGCCCGTCGATGTAGCCGCTTCCGCGCTCGATGTCCACGAATAGCTGGAGCGTCTCCGGTGTCAGGGGCTGCAACTGTGCCGGAACGGCGGGCTTGTCCTTGCCCCTGGCCGGGACGATGAGCGCCGGAGGCACGACCACGGGCGAGAATTGGTCTTTGCCGTGGTGCACCGAGAGCCCCCACAACAGGTGGTTCGCGATCCTGAGGTGCTGCATCTCGCCCGTCGCGACCTCCAGCAGGACGCTCCTGGCATAGGTCACGTCGTTGGCCAGCTGCGGCCAGGTGCCCTTGCTGACCTCCTTCGCGTCGTCGGCATCCAGGAGGGAGAACCTCGCGTACAGGTAGAGGAGGGCGACGAGGTGCTCCAAGCCGGCCAGCTCCACGATCCGCGCCCAGAGCTCGTCATCGGTCGCGAAGGGCTCGGCCCAGTCACTGCCCTTCGAACGAGGGACATAGGTGCCGTCCACCTCCCGGCCCTCCAGGACGACGGCCAGGTCCTGCCACTCGCGGTTGATCTGGAAGTACGAGATCTGGAACGGCCGGTTCGACCCCTGCGACGGCAGGGCTTCAGGGTGCAGAACGCTCAGGTCGGGGTCCCTCAGCCAGTCCACCCGGACGCTGTCGGCGAGGTCCTCCGACGCCCCGCCGGGAAGGACGGGCTCGCCGGGCTGGACAGCCGGCATGACGATGTCGGGGTGGTTCGATGCCCAGTAGGTGCACGAGCAGTCGCGGAAGTCGTGGGTCCAGGGCGAGCACAGGCTCTGCGTCAGCTCGCCCGGCTGGTAGGCAGCGTCGATGACCCCGGTCTGCGGGTCGGTGTAGGTTCGCCGCCACCCGTCGAGCTGGACGGGACCCGCGTACTGCCCCTTCGCTAAGCCCCGCTCCACGACCCGCACCGAGACCGGGCCTGGGCGCAGGCTGCGGACGAGGCGCCAGACGACGAGTCCATCCAGCGGCGAGCCGTCGGAGCCGTCAAGCGAGATGGTCGTGCCGTCTTGGACGATCGACTCGAGGAACCAGGATCGACCCGAGAGGTTGCCGGATAGCCGGGCCAGCGACGCTCGGAGGGCCTTCACGGCTTTGTCGTCGTGGCATTGAGGTGGCCTGCCCAGGTCTGGGTCGTCCGTGTCCACTGCGACGACTCGTGCTCCTCGGCGACCCAGGTCGGGAGACGCTGCGTCGTCCTGCGAGGCGAACTCGACGACCAGCCCGGGGAAGAAGCGTCGGTCCAGGTTGCGGTGGTCGTACTCCAGGCCCGGGTAGCAGTTGCCGACCCCGCTCTCCGGCCGGGTGCTGGGGGGATTGCCTGCGACGTTGAACGACGCCCGGGCCGTGAGGTTGCGCGGGAAGATGCGGTTGACGCTGTCGGTCACGGCGACACCTGCTCCATCTGGGAGAACAGCTCCGGAAACGTGGACTGGGCCTGCGGGTACCACATCAGGCATTGCTCCAGCCAGCCGCGGATCATGTCGCAACCGTGCCGACCGGACTCGATCACCTCGGCGTGGCACCCGCCCCCGCAGAGGTAGCGGGCCCAGCACGAGCGGCAGGGTTCTTGCTTGTCCACCAGTCGCTCCTCGAGGAAGGTGCGTCGAGCGGCGTCGGACAGGGCGCCCGGACCTCCCAATGCGAACCGTGGATCCCCGATGGTCCGATGGCACGTGGCGTACGACCCGCCCGCGTCGACGGAGACGTAGCCGTACGCAGCCCCGCAGGGGAGCGGGCGGCAGGTCCCGCGGTGGATCTCGGTCAGGGCGGAGGACAGGTTGGAGAACCGCCATCGCCGTATCCCGGTCTCGCCGCGCAGGCGGGCGAGCTCGTCCTCACCAGCGTCGATCATGCTCGTGAGGTAGGCGTTCCAGTCGCTCGGCTGGATGAGGAGGCTCGCGTCGGGCCCGGTGCGAGCGGGGCTCACGCCGATCTCGCGGAACCCGACGGCGCCCAGGGCCGCGACGCGCCCGGCGATGTCCAGGTCGTCGCGGGTGACGGTCGCGCGCGCGGACACGTGGGACAGGCCGGGCTCCTCGAGCAGCGGCCGGATCCGGTCGACGGCCCGACGCCACGACCCGGAGCCGTTGCGGCCGCTCCGGTGGCGGTCGTGGGTCGCCTCGCTCCCGTCCAGGCTCACCGTGACCGCGAAGGGGTGGGACCGGAACAGGTCGAGATCCGCAGCGTCGATCACGGTCGCATTGGTGGTGATGGAGAAACCGACGACCACGCCGCTCTCGGCGGCCCGGTCGGTGGCGTGACGGACTGCGTCGTGCACCACCGCGCGACCGAGCAGCGGCTCGCCGCCGATGAAGCCGACCGTCACCCGCTCGCCCGGGTGGGCCCCGGCCACGAGGTCGTCGATGGCGCGTCGGGCGACCGTCACGCTCATGTGGACCGGTGTCCCGCCGAACCGGCCCTCGTCGGCGTAGCAGTAGTTGCACGACAGGTTGCATGACTGGGCCACGTTCAGCGAGATCGCGCGCGGCCGTGGAAGCGGGCCGAGGCCTTCGAGCTCGTCGGTTCGACCGTCGACCGATCGCGCGAGCTCGGCCTCGGCGGACGGATCACCCGCGGCCAGCAGCTCCGCGAGCGACGGATCGACCTCGAACAGGAGCGACCCGGCCATGACCAGCACCATCGGGGCGGCGCCGTCGAGGACGTGGAACCACGGGGGCTCGGCCGTCGACACCAAGGCCTCCGGCCGCGTCGTGAGGGTGAGCGGCACGGGGTTCACTGCTGTGGCTCCGAGTTGTCGGCCGCGGCCGCCATCCGACGCAGCCGCGCGCGAATGCGTCGCCGAGCGGGCGTCTCGAACGCGGCGGGCGCCTCGAACTCGGCGAACGCCTTCCACCCGGGGGCTGCCTCGGCCGCCAGTGCCCGGGCACCTTCCGGTGCCGAGCCCGCGCCAGCCGCCGAGGCGGCGTCGGCCGCCGCCACGTAGGTCATTAGCTCCGCGTACTGACGTCGTGTCAGGCCCAGCGCCTGAGCCATCTCGTCCCGCATGTAGGGAGGCATCCGCATGTCGTGCAACAGGTCGCGCAGGATGCGGGGATCGCGGAACGTCGGGTCGGGGGCGTCGTCGGAGGCGACCTCGGGGCGTAGGTCGGCGAAGGCGCCGTAGGCCGGGCGGACCAGGTCGCGCACCCTGTCGCCACGCCCGATCAGGAACCTGATCAGCTCCTCCTCGTCCGCCAGGGGGTTGTGGGCCAGGGCGACCAGGCTCGAGAAGACCAGGCCCACCTCGGGGTCGGGCACACCTCGCGGGAACGCGGCCTGCACATTTGCATCCGCGAACGGGGCATCGTCCGGAAGCATGCTTTTCTTGCCGACGTGAGGGGGCTCGGAGTGAGGGGGCTCGGAGTCCGGAGCCCCGGGAGTGATGGTGCCCTTGTTCTGGGCCAGCGCGCGGGCGCGAATGGCATCTAGGTTGATCAGCGACGCGGTCTCCCAGACGCGCGCGAAGATGTCTGCCAACCGGGACTGGGTGTCCGGTGCCTGTGCCTCCGTCAGGAGAGCCGAGAGCGACGAGGGCTCGAGGTCGCGGTCTGCCAGGTCGTCCGCGAGCGACACGAACGGTCGTCGGTCAGGGGCGTAGTCGGGGGGTCCGACCGAGATCCGCGCGGAGGCCGTGTAGCGCTTCGTGCCGATCACGACCGCTGCGGTGATGAGCCCGTCGCACGTGTCGTCGACAACCCCCCAGGAGACGTTGCTGTGCTGGTCGGCGCCGTCGTAGGTGTCCCACGGCTCAGGGTTCACCCACAGCGGGTTCTCGTAGGCGCCGTCGTACGAGAGCCAGGTCGATCGCGGGTTCAGGATGCGGTTGGGCTCAGGCACGATCTCGTGGAACTGCTTCGTCGCATCGTCCTGGCCCAGCACGGCGGTGGGTGGTCCGTAGACCTCCCCGCGCGCCGGTGTGAAGCGGACCCGCACGGTGCCCAAATCGGCGCCGGACACGTGGACGGGGGTGGGTCGGATGATCTGGAACGAGCCCAGCGGGACCGGGCTGCCCTCCTCGACCAAGGGCTCGCCCGCCGGCTGCGGCGGGGTGAACGCGTGAAGCGGGTGCTTCGCGTGGTCCGTGCCGGCCACTTTCACGTAGGCCTCGAAGCCGTTGGCCGGGTCATTGGTGCGGCGCGCCGCCTTGAGGTTGGCGACGTGGACGCCGAACGACATGGCGGACAGGTCCGCGCCGAGTCGCTTCAGGAGGTCCAACGACAGCGCGGTGTCGACCACGCTGCCCGCCTCCTGACCACCCTGAGTCACCTCGGGATCGTCAGCGCCCAAGACCACGCTCGCGTGCACCTCGAAGAAGGGTGCCACCGGTTTCAGGAGGCCCTCTTCGCGGAACGTCAACACCGACGGGACGAACGGGAGGAGGCTGCCGTCCTCGAGGACCTGGAAGGTCAGCGCCGGATCGAGCACGTTGCGCGCCACCCCGTAGATGGTGGGGTCCTCGACCCAGACGTAGTTGTCCATGGGTGTCGGCGCCCCGCCCAGTCTGGCGATGGCGAGAGGTGGCTCGAAGTAGATCGCCTGCAGCGTCACCATGGAACGACCCCCATTGGAAGTGCGGTGGCGACGTGCCACCAGGCTGCTCACGGAGCATTCTCGACAGCGCCGCGGGATGTCAAGGGGGGCACCTCACCTGCTTGGCTGGAGTCGTGGCCAACCGCCTGCAGGACGCGACCTCGCCGTACCTCCTCCAGCACGCCGACAACCCCGTTGACCATTGTGAGTGGGGAGCCGGCGGCGTTCGAGGAGGCGCGGCGGCGCGACGTACCCATCCTGCTCTCGGTCGGGTACGCCGCGTGCCACTGGTGCCACGTGATGGCGCACGAGTCGTTCGAGGACGAAGCGACGGCGGCCTAGCTCAACGAGCACTGCATGAGCATCAAGGTCGAACGCGAGGAGCGGGCCCGACGTCGACGCGGTCTACATGGACGCGACGACGTCGATGACCGACCACGGCGGCTGGCCGATGACCTGCGTCCTGGACCACGACGGCAACCCGTTCTTCGCGAGCACCTACTTCCCCGACCAGCCGCGGCACGGCGAGCCGAGCTTCCGTCAGGTGCTCGAGGCGATGGCCGACGCATGGCGGACCAAGCCCGACGACGTGCGCCGGGTCGCCGCCAACCTCCGCGAGCACCTCGGCCGGGCCACCGCGCTGGCCGCCGGCTGCATCACCGAGGAGACGCTGGCGCAGGCGGTCAACGCTGCTGGAGGGGGGAGTACGACGGAGTGCACGGCGGCTTCGGCGGCGCCCCCGAAGTCCCCGCCGTCAATGTGCTGGAACTCCTGCGCCGTCGAGGGCGAGTTCTACGCCTGGAAGGCCGCCGAGCTCCGCGAGGACCGCCATTGGACCGCGGTCACGCCGCTTCGCCAGTGCGGGAGAGCTTGCAGAGGCTCTCCCAGGCGGTCGATAGCACCCAGCAACCCGCGTCCTATCGCCGCCAAGGCGGCCACGTCATACCGTCGCCAGTCGGCGCGGGCAAGTTCTCGATGTTGCCGAGAATCTGCCAGCCCCTGCTAGGTCTGATAGACGAATCGGTGCCGACCGTCGGCGCCCGAAGCGATGTGTGCGAGCTCGCGGACGACGTCTTCGTTCGGCGGCACGATCATCAGGTCGGGCAAAAGGTCGGAGGCAGGGGCACTGCGGCCTTCCGATCGAGAAGGCCTGCCACAACTCGTGGTCGGATCGAGCACGCCTTCTGCGCAGCCCTAACCCGCTACCAGCTTCACAGCGTGGCGATCCCCACCGCCTCGAACGCCGCCTCGACAGCCGTGATCTTGCGGTCCTGCTCATCGGTCGGCAACGTGCGGAATAGCGTGCGCGCACTGGTGACCACGGCCCGTCGACTGTCGGCGAACTGCGAAGTGCGCGACAATCGCTGGGTGAGGGCAAGGTAGAAGACGGCAGCCACCTCGGGCGAGGTGAGCGTCAGTGCGCCCGCCTCGTCCTCCGCGGTGAGCATGTTGAAGGCCGCCTTGTTGTGAATTCCGCTGTTGATGTGCACGCCGCCCCAGTCACCGGCACGAGTGTTGGGTAGCACCTTGAAGTCGTCCATGTGCCCCGGCTGGCCGAACGCGGGAGGATTCGACAAGTCGCGGAAGGGCCGGTCTCCGGGAAGGAGCTTCTCGCCCAGCAGCCAGTCCCACGTGCGGGGATCCTCGTTGCCGTAGTTGGCGATGATCGTCCCGAAGATGTCGGAGTAAGACTCGTTCAGCGCCCCCGGCTGGAAGGCGTACTCGAGCCGCGAGGTGTGGTCGGTGACGCCGTGGAACATCTCGTGCGCGACGATGTCGATGTTGGCCGACAGCGACATCAGCACGTCGCCTCGCAGCACCTGACCGTAGACCATCTGGCGCCCGTTCCAGAACGCGTTGACCCACTGCTTGGGCCCGGGGCTGGAGTCGGCCACGACGCAGTTGACCGTCGAGACCATCACCCCGCCACGGTCGTCGATGTTGTTGCGCAGCAGCACTGTCTGCATGAAGTCCGACACGGCCACCGCATTGGCGTGGGAGCTGACCGCGGCCGGCTCCCAGTCCGGAGGGTTGACGATCGTGTCGCCCGGAAGCCGGGCACTGTCGACGGAGGGATCACCGAAGCTGAAGTCGTAGGTCTCCACGTTGTGGACCGGATCCCTGAGGACGAGGCCGTTGCCTCCGTCCTCCTTGTTGGCCAGGAAGGTGCGTTCCTCACCGAAGGAGTCGACGGCTGTCTGTTCCTCGCCCGCGGTCATGCTCGGCGTCCGTGGCAGCACGACCACGATCTGACGGGCGTGGGCGTCCACCACGTAGTCGACGAACCGGGGCGGCTCAAGGTCGCTGCCCCGGTCAGCCTCGGGCTCTGCCGTGCGGTCCAGCTTCACCGGCACATCCTCGAGGATGTAGACCAGCCGCCACTGGGACGTGCGAGTGTCGAAGTAGAAGCTGAGGACTGGAACCACGCCGGTCAGCGTGGGCACGTAGCCGTCGGGCGCAGTAGCGGCCGCCTCGAGCGCCTGGGCGGGCGAGACGGCGGCAACCGGGTCGACACCTTCGGGGTCACCGAGAACGGAGTCCATGCTGATTAGCTTGTTGGCCTCGTCGAGTTCGACGGTCACCAACGAGCCGTACACCGGGATGTCGTGCAGCGTCTGGCGGAACTTCACGATGCGCGTCGCGGTGAGCGGCACGGTCTCGGTGGAGATCGTCTTGAACTTGCTGGCGGTCCCGTAGACACCCGGCACGGTCATGGACGGCACCGCCTCGCTCGCCAGCGCCTGCTGCAGGTACCGACGAGCGACGGTCTCAGGATCCAGGTCGCTCTCCGCCACGACCGCCTCCGGGATGAGGCCGGGCTGGGCATTGCGCTCCTCACCTAGCTGCTCGATCGCGCCGGACGAGGACTCGTCAAGGGCGTGGAGGGACAACGTGGTCATGCCGTTGCCGGCGTCCTGTCCATTGGGCATCAGATACTCCTCGAGAGTGGTCAGACGTGCGGATTGGTGGAGCGCTCGGTCTCGACAAGGTGCAAAACATGGAGCGGGTGCGGCGAGACCCGGAAACCTACAGACGCCGCAATCGCGCGCTCCGCCGCGTCCTCGCCGACGAACACGCAGCTCGCGGCTGACACATCGGCGCGATCTCGGGCGAGCTCGAAGAAGGCTGGTTGGGACTTGTCCAGGCCCTCGACCGAGCTGAACAGGCAGAGGTCGGTATCGACCAGGGCCTGGAGTCCTGACTCGCTGAGCAGGTCGTTCATCATCGCCGCCGTGGCGTGGCCGGTGTTGGAGATCAAGCCCACCGCCAACTCGACGTCGTCGCCGCCCGCGGCCCGCAGCCGGGCCATCACATCCGGGACGAACGGGTATACGGCCAGCCGGGCAACGAGTCCAGCTTCGAAGACCGGGCTCGCCAACGTGTCGCCGATGTCGAAAAAGACCGCCCGATTTTCGGCCATTCCTCCCCGCCTCTCTCCGCTTTTCATCATGGCACTGGTTCCGGCTGTAGAGCCAGACCGGTTTGGACCTGGTGGCGCGCGGGCGGACAGGCGGGCGTCACTTCGCCGCCTGTCGGCGCTTTGGCATCCGGTCATGCAGACGGGAACGGGTTTCGTCGTCGAACTGGAGCTCGGACGCCCCGGCGCTTGTCGACGGACACCGACCAGGACAGGCTCACGCTGGCCGTCGTCGGGCTTGTGATCGCCGTCGGGCTCGTCCTCGTCGCGATCGGGCTGCTGTTTTGGGCGGAAACCCCGTCGAACACGGACTTCGAGCAGCTGATCGAGATCGCCCGGAACGACGGCTCCCGCGCCCAGGTGGCGGCGGACACCTCTCTCAACCGCAACACCTGCAGTCTGGCCCTGCTCATAGCTGCCCTAGCGGCCACGCGCGAGCAGTACTACCCACTGAGGCAGGAGCAGTACGACGCAGCACTCGCCGCGGCAGGTGCCACCGCCGAGGCTGACAAGCGAGCGCAGGAGCAGTTGCGTGACCTTGCCGCCGCGAAGTTGAAGGTCGTGAACGGCCAACTCAACCAGTACCTCACCGCGCTGCAGCGCGTCTCCGACCTGACCTCGTTTCTCCGCAGCCGTCGTCGGTATAGCCCTCGTCCGCCAACCATCTGCGGGCTCGCCCGCGTTGGCGGTCGTTCGAGAACGTGTGCCAGCGGGTGATCAGCCCGGGGCGTTCGGAGAGTCTTTCCTTGAACCGCCGGAAGGCGCCGCTCCCGGCGATCGCCCGGGCGAGCCGATCGGCGAAGTCGGCGTCGTCGAGATCCTCGATGAACCACTCCATGTCGCGGTAGCCGGGGCGCGATCCTTCGGAGTCGACCCACAACCACCGGTTGGGGTCGTCATCGTACTCTTCGCCAATCTCCCCGACTTCCTCGGCGTATTCGATCGCCGCCTGGGGCCACACCTCACCCGTGCGCAGGTCAATCCGCCCGCCCCCGTGGATAGGATCGCCCTCCAGGATCATCGACAACTCCTCCAGGTCCACCGGCAGCGGGCGAAGCATCGGAGCCGGGCCGGTGCCAAGGGCCGCCTCAAGGGCGTCCGCCAACTCCCGGTCCCCGTCCCAACGCCGCTCCCCCAACGCAATCACGCATGCGCGCGACAGTTCGACCGATCCGTCGGTCCCGCCCCGGACGGCCGCCACCAAGCCGTCGCCGATGAGCTGCAGGGAGTCGGCCGGCCAAGGCGCGGCGTTCAGGGCCGCAACCAGACCTTCGACATCGCCGCGGAGCACGAGCGAGCGCAGCTGCGTCAGCGCTGCACGATCCATCGTGAGCCCCGTCAGTCTTTCGCCAACGTCCGGTCACGATCATCGACGAGGTCGCCGCGCCGTCGAGAGATCAAGAGACCGGGATCTCCGACCCGGAGCGAGCCGTAGGTCAGGTTCAGGTCGATTCCCGCCGCCCTGATCAGCGACTGCGCCCGCTCCGAGACCGACCCGGTGATGTCGAAGTGGCCGAGCAGGTCCTTGCCGGTCATCGGCGATCGATAGGAGCCGATGGTGCGGTTCGCAGTAGCGATCACCCACGCGACCGCACCTGCGCCGCGAACCGGCGATCCCTTGCGACGGAACAGCTTCGGGTTGTTCCGGGCCGCCCGCGCGAGGAAGCGCCGCATCGCCGTACGGTGCTCGATGTCGAGCATCGCGTCAGCACAGGCGTCACATTCGTCAATGATGGCCTGCACCGTAGGCCGGATCTCCTCGTCGATGCCGGCCCACTGGAACTCCTCGTCGGGAAGCGGCTCGGCGTCGAGCTTCATCAACGCGTCCACGCCACCGACCTCGTCAGCGATGTACTCCAGGTGGATCTCCTCATCGCTGAGATCCTCGAGCCGCTGGGACTCGAAGAGCGCCTCGGCGAGCCCGGCCATGGCCTTCTGCCGGTCGCTGTTGATCAGCTGCAGATACTCCGGCTCCCACTGGTCAACCGCGGCCAGGGTCTCCTCGGTCAGGTCGCCGCGGATGCCGTTACGGTCGTGGCAGTAGCCGATGTAGGCGCGCACCAGGTCCGGAAGCTTCGCCAGGTACGCCGGCTCGGCGATCACCTTGCGCGGGAACCAGTCCGCCAGCAGCATCTCCACGGTCACCGGGCTCCAGCGGAACGGGTCGCCGGTCGCGTACGACGTGCCGAACCACAGCACGCTCCCGAGCAGGTCCCGCTCGTCGGCGTGGTCCAGCGGGGCGCCGTACGACGATGCGAAGAACCCCTCCGCGATCGCAGCGCGCTCTTCCTCCGGCCACTCCCGTCGGTCCGGAGCCTTGCCCCCGGTGGGCAGCATCCGCAGCATCCACTCCACCAGCGGCCGGCACATCGGCCAGCTGTCGGATGTCAGCGGCGGGTACAGCTGGGAGCCGAAGTCGATCGCCGCCTCGACCACCGCACGCGTGGTGGCTGGGTCGGTCCGCGTCAACGACTGGTCCGCGTCGTCGATCATGGTCCCCATCTTGATCGCCAGGTCCTCCAGCGGCTCCGGGACGATGAACGCGTCCTTGACCACCGTGCCGAGGTTGTGGTCGACGTACACCAACGCTGACAGCGCATGCCCGGACGGCAGGGTGACGCCGAGCAGGTAGTCGTCGCCGTCTCCGAGCACGTGGGTCATGAACCACACGTCGGGATCGATCCGCGCCCGGTCGAGCCCCGTCAGCCAGTCCGGCATCGGCTGTCGGCGCGTCTCCAGCTCTCGGACGATGCGCGCGGAGAGGACCTCGTCGACGCTCAGCGCCCGGATGGCGGTCAGCGCGGCGGTCGTCTCGGCGTACGACGTCCCGATGAACGAGTCGACCAGATCATTAAGACCCGCCCGCTGCTCGTCAGGAGCGAACGGGTCGCGACCCCGCGGGTCCGTGACCTCCAGGAACCCGCTGATGATGGCCAGGAAGTCCAGCGGCTCCCCCGAGCGCAGGGCCTTGCGCAGCGTCTGGAACAGCTCCTGGTCCTCCGGGCCGCCGTCTGCACGCCTCGGCTGCGACGAAGGGCGTCGTCGCTGCGGCTGCCGTCCCCGACCGCGTCCATGCTTCTTCGGCACAGGCACGACCCTACGAGCCGGGACACCGGTCTCGGACTGCGGCCCGAAAATCAGGTGCGCCAGTCGACTGACGGCCGCACCATCGGAGTCATGCCAGGCCAGGAGGAGCCCGACGACCTCAGCGAGCTCGAGAGCGCGCAGTGGAATGCTGCGAGCTCAACTGTCCGCGCCCTGGCCGAGCGGGCCATGAACGGCACGCTCGATGACGACGACGTCAGCGCCACGCTCGCTCAGCTCCGGCAGATCCCACTTGATCACGAGCGCTTCCTCAACGCCATCCACCCACCGCGGGATGCCGGCGAGTACGCCAACGCGCTCATCGGCATCATGAAACGGATCCCCGACGGATGGGGACGCTGGATCGAGTGCGATCGCGGCTGGTTTCCGCTCGTCACGGACCTCGACAGCAAGCTCGCCGGCCTGTGCCCCGAGTACACGCTGCACCAGGTCAAGGAGAAGTACGGAACGCTCCGCTACTACGCCGACCCGTGCGGGAGGCACCGCCACATCGACGACGATTTCGAGGAGCTGATCCGGCAGGCAGAGGCGCAATCCGCGAAAATCTGCGAGGACTGCGGCGCTGACGGCAATCACTGCCGCTCCGGGCGCTGGTACCGCACTCTCTGTTCCGCATGCATCGAACGGCACCTCAAAGAGGGGCGCGGGCGGTACGAGCCGGTCGCGCCCCGGCCATAGGGACTGTTCTCAATTGCCGACGGGCAGGCTGCGGATCCGAATGTTGTCGTTGGTGAACACCACGATGGCGCCGGCATCCAGGTCTTCAGCGATGTATTCGAGGTTCCCGAGCAGCGTGGCGGCGTGGTGCTCCGGACCACGGTTGCCTTGCCGAAACAAGACGAGGCTGGGCAATGCGGCACCCTGTCTCGCGAGGAGCTCGCCGAAGTCGGTGTCCGCGGAGACGAGAACTCGCTCCTCGGCGCGAGCGGCGTCCAGGACTTCCTCGTCAACGTGTCCGCCAAGGCCGCGCTCTGAGACGTGAGCGACGTCGTGCCCGGCGTCTGCCAGCAACGCCACGAGCCGCGCACTGATGCACTCGTCGAGGAGGAACCTCACGCCGTGGTGCGCAGCGGAACCTGCCGCTCGCTGACCGCGGCCGCCGCGAACTCAAGCGCTGCGCGTACGTCGGCAGCAGACAGTTGCGAGTAGTCGGCGACGATCTCGTCGACCGAGCGTCCCTGGGCGACGAGGCCGACGATCGTGGCAACCGGAATCCGGGTGCCACGAATGCAGGGCACACCGCCCATGATGCGGTGGTCGGCGACGACGCGGGACTCGGACATGGATCGAGTGTAGGCCGGCAGTACCGCCCTGCGAAGGATCGCTGTCATTAGCCAAAGGGGCGGCGCTACTGCGTCTCGCCCCCGGCAAGCTCGGAGAGCCGCCTGGCGATCTCAGCGTCACGGTCGGCAGCGGCGTGCTGGTAGCGCATCGCCGCGCCGGGCGTCGAGTAGCCGAGACGTCCCATCAACTCCGCGAGCGTGGCCTGGGCTCGCCATCCTTTGGGCTACCGCCGCTTTCGGCCGCAAGCGTAACATATATGGTACGCTCGCCGCGAGGAGATGAGGATGATGACGAAGCACACTGCGTTCTGGGACGACCTGGCCCACGATCTTGAAGACCCGGAGTTCCTGCGGGAGTACATCGCGGAGTCGATGCGCATCGCAACGATCGACGCGATCGTCAACGCCCTCGACGACGCCCGCGAAGCCGCTGGACTCTCCAAGGCGGAGCTCGCCCGAGCTATCAAGGCCGAGCCAGCCACAATCCGGCGGCTCCTCTCCTCTACCAAGACGAACCCCACTCTCGGCACCCTCGCCGAGGTCGCGGCCGCTCTCGGCCTACGGATCACTCTGGAGCCGCTGCCGAAGGATCAGCGCGCCCAGGTCACCGCTCCGCTCCTCGATGGGCGGACCGCCGATCCGAACAAGTTGGCAAGGCATCTTGACGAGCTGCGAACCACCAAGGCGAAGGCGTCGGCCTGACCCTCACGCGAGCGAGCGGGGGTTCCCCTTGCGGTACTCCTCGCCGAGGACGCGGACCTCGGCGTAGTCACTCTCCGAGAGCACAGTGCGGAACGGCTTGTCGCGGCCGTCAATCACCGCGAGCAGCGGCTTCGCCTCACCTTTGGCGTCGTAGTCGAGGAGACAGAAGAGCCGATAGTGGTGCCGGCGCGGGCCGTCGATTCTCAGCTCGAACCACCCGCTCATATCGCCCCTCATGGCCTCCCAGTAGCCGCCGCCCGCGAACCGTTTCGGAGGCGCGGTCGCGACGGCAATCAAGACGGCACGCATCTTGGCCCGTACTGACGTCGGATAAGAGTCGAGCGCCGCACGCCCAGGAGCAGCCTGATGGGGGTCGTCCTCCCTGTGTCGCTTGAAGAACACGATCTCGTGCTCATCGTCGGCGGACGGTCCGGTGCACACGGCCGGACGCTTCGGCGCCGCCTTCTTCTGCTTGCGTCGATCGCGGGGGGCCGGGCTCACCGATCGCCATCGTTGTTGCGAGCACCAACAGATCCAGCCATCTCCGAGAGCCGGCGGGCGATCTCGGCGTCCCGGTCGGCGGCGGCGTGCTGGTAGCGCATCGCCGCGCCAGGAGTGCTGTGACCGAGGCGTCCCATCAGCTCGGCGAGGGTCGCGCCGGTCTGGGCGGCGAGGACGGCACCGGTGTGGCGGAGGTCGTGCCAGCGGAGGTCCTTGCGGCCGGCGGCTTCACGAGCGGCGTAGTAGACCTTGTAAAGCGTCGATGGCTGCATGTGCCGGTTGGTGTTGGCCGATGACGGGAAGACGAGCGAGTCAGGCTCGGAACCGACGTAAGTGAGCAGGTGGTACTCGACCGTAGGCATCAGATGGGGCGGGATGGCCACGTCGCGGATCCCGGCGTCGGTCTTCGGCGGTCCTACGATCATCTGTCCGCGCACACGGACCACCCCTCGTCGGATCTGGATCCGCTTGTGCTTCACGTCGATATCACCGCGTCGAAGCTCGGCGAGCTCGCCGAACCGCATCGCGCACCAGGCGGCTAGGAGAGCCATAAGCCGGTACTTGTCCGGGAGGTTCTTCACGAGAACCTCGAGCTCCGCAAGCGTGGCTGGCTTGACCTTGTGGGCGGGCTTCACGTTTCCAGCTCCGCGGATATGGGCGGGGTTGAACGCGATGAGGGGCTTCGGTCTTGTCGATGCGGCGGTGCCGAGAATCGTGCGCAGCAGGCTATAGGCGTGCGCCCGTTGAGACTCACGGCCCGGCGCAGCCGTTTCGTACCAGTCGTTGACGTCATCGACCGAGATTTCGTCAATCGGCATTCGCCCGAAGGTCGGGTACAGCGTGCCGTCGAGGATGTACTGGTAGTGATCTCGCGTCGTCGGGCGCAGTGGCTGCCCCTTCGTCTTGCGCGTGCTGAGCCATCGCTGCGCATACTCCTCGAAGGTCGGCACCGCCCTCTTGGCCACGCTCCGATCGACGATGTCCGGGGCCCACACGTTCAGCTGGATCTCGGCGCGGCGCGCCGCCAGCCACGCGATCGCGTCGTCCTTCGAGTCGAAGGTGGAGGGCGGTCGATGAAGCTTCCCGTCGGGACCGATGTAACCCGCCCGGTAGCGACCCGACGGCCGCAACTCGACTCGACCGAAACTACGGCGCGTCTGCTTCTTCCCCGAGGTTGAACGCGACACTGGGAATCACCCTGTCTCTTCCGCCCCCGCTGTTCCCGTTGTTCCCCGAACACACTGGAAGTGATTTGGGAGGATCCCAATACACACTGGAAGTGGTTTGGCAGGGAACTAATCAGGAACAACGAAGGCCAACTTTGTCCGTTAATGTCGACGCCTGTCACAACGCCTGCGATGCTCAGAACCCCCATTCTATGGGGGTTTCACGCTCATCGGAACCGACATGAGGCCGAATTTTCGGGTCCCGCGTCCAGGGGGTTCAAACCCAGTATCGCCCGCTAAAACATGTGGCCCTCGACCTGCGGAACGCAGATCGAGGGCCTTTTGTAGTCCGTGCCGACAGACCGCACCAAGGTGATCGGACTACATACCCGATCAGGTGTCGTACCTGACTCCGAGTAGTCGCCGGATCGCGGTGGCGTCTTCGTCGCGGTGCCGCAGCGAGGCGACCGTCAGATTGGTTCGTGTTCCTTCGCGGGGGCGTTGGGCTCGGACCAGAGCCCGTCGAACGGTTTGGATCAGGTGAGGGTGATCGCTTCGCCGCCCCATGGTGTGGCGACGTCTCCCTCGTGGAACCGCTCGGGAAGCTCTTCGATCATGTTCCAGGTGGCTCCGAGCCGGCCGAAGCCGACGCAGAAGGCGCAGTAGCTGCCCAGTTCGACGATCTGCTCCTCGCTGAAGTGCTGGCGCAGGTCGTCGTAGACGGCGTCGTTGATGGCGAGGTGATCGGTGGCGAGCAGTTCGCCGTAGCGGATCGCGGCGCGCTCGGCCTCGCTCAGCTCGTTCGACTCGTACGGCTTCTCGAGCGAGCAGACGAGCTCCTCGGTCAGGCCGTCGGCGATCGCGCCGGGGTAGCGGACCGCCATGCAGGTGCGGCACTGGTTGAAGAACGCGATCCGCAGGCGGACGAGCTCGAGCAGGCGGTCGGAGAGCAGGCGGTCGGTCCAGAGCGCGGCGTGCAAGCCCACGATCGCCCTCGCATGTGAGGGGCGATGGGCGTGCACGCGGAGCAGGCCGAGCTCGAGCGGTGTCCTTTGGTCGGCGGCGACCAGCTCACGCAGTTCGGGGTCGAAATCCTTTACCGGCACCATCGTCAAGCGGGTTCCGCTCAGGTCTGTCTGGCTCTGGTCTTCTGTCAGCATGCGCGTCTCCACCGCTTGGGCCGGCGTATCCCGGGGATTTGAACTGATCTCAGTTAGATTAGGGATGCAGCCCACGTGCGTCAATGACCTGATGTACGCGGGTAGGCAACAAGGCCAAACGCTCACGTCCCGGTGCGCCGGTGTGTGGGTTCCAGCGCGTCATCAGGTCGGTCGTCGCCGTCCCGTGTCAGGCGTTCGCCATCGACTGCCAGTCCCTCAGTCGTTCGGCGATCAGCTCCGCGCGCCGGTCCCCATCGCTTCCGTCCAGGATGGCCATGTCCCCAGGGTCCGCGCGCAAGTAGACGCCGGCGGTGCGCGTGTTGAGCCCTGGGTCGGTCTCCGAGCGAGTAATCCAGTACCCGGTGGCGCGATCGGCGGATTCAAGGCGGATCTCAGCGGTTCCGTGCAGCCGCGGCGCGTCGCGGTGCCGAGGCCGCTCGCCGTTCCAGTAGTAGAAGATGCTGGACGGGTCCTTCTTCTCCTTCGACGCTTCGCTCCAGTATCGCGACGACAGCGTGCCGTCCTCCTGCCACGCGCGGCCATTGACCTCCAAGGTCCCGAACCGGTCTCGAGAGATCCGCAGGAGGCTGACCGCCGACGGCTCGTCCTCGCTGCGCTCCGTCAGGGAGAACTGCCACCACAGGCCTTCCAGGTGCGCAACACTGCCCTCCGCCTCGATCGCCTGACGGAGCTTCTGGTTGATGGCCCTCATCTCGGCCGCGGTCATCGCCTCGCCGTACCGCACGCAGGTCAGACCCAGGAGGTCGCTCGGCAGCTTGGCGCCGTTGGCGTGGAGGATGAACGTACGGCGCATGCCGAGCGCCCCGCCGAAGAGGCCTGCCTCAAACACCACGTTGTCCCGTGGAGAGGCCTGTCCCGAGCCGTTGGAATCGGGTGAGGGCGGGCTACCGGCAGTCCAGTCATCCTGCGCGAACACGAACGCGGCGAAGTCCACCTCACGGGTGAGTTCGACGAGCCGCTCCAACGTGGATGTCCCGGGGCTGAACGAAGTGGTCCACGGCTCGACGTGTGCGACGTCTCCGAGTCCGCGCGTGAGCGCCTTCAGCAGCTTCTCCTGCTTCCCTGAAGAACCAAGGAAGATGCGAGGCTTGTTCATCCGTTCCTCCCGACAAGTCTTTGCGCTACCAGGACCTGTCCTATCACGGCCCATCCTCCGCTGACGTCTACTGAAACCCGTAGCAGCGGGCCGGACACGAATGTTGTCTAGCCTCCGGTACATGGATCTCTCATGGGTGAATTCCCGTCGGGCCTTCGCCGACGCCGCGGAGTGGTTCGTCAGCACCGCAGCCCTCGTCACTGAGGACGGCTGGACCAGCCCTGGCCTGGGCGAGTGGGACGTCCGCAGCCTGGTCGGTCACACAAGCCGTTCGCTTCTGACGGTGGAGGCGTACCTGTCTCGCCCCGCCGAGGCCATTGAGGTCGAGTCGGCGGCGGGATACTTCCAGGCGACACGGGCCATTTCCCTCGGCGCGGATGTGGCGGCGCGTGGACGCGAAGCCGGCGACGCGCTCGGTGAGGACCCGGCTGGCGCGGTCGCAGACATCGCCGCTCGCGTCCTCCCACTGGTCGATACCCACGACGGCAACGAGCTGATCACGACGATCGTGGGCGGGATGCGGCTCAGGGACTACTTGCCGACCCGCACGTTCGAGCTTGTCGTCCACACCGCCGATCTCGCGACGGCCCTTCACCTGCCGCCAGACGTGCCCGCGACGCCTGCGGCACAGGCACTCGAGCTGGTTGCTCAGCTCGCCGTCGCGGAAGCCCTCGCCGGACCGCTCCTGCTTGCCGCCACCGGCAGGCAAGGGCTTCCGGCTGGATTCACCGTGCTGTGACGCCGCTCGGCTACTGCCACCCCAGCCAGCAGGACACCTTCACGGCCGCCTCACAGATCTGTCGGTGATCCGATGCGCCTATGCGCCATCCCGGCCGACCGAGTAGCGCAACACCGTCATGCCACCTTCGACTTGGGAGGAGATGGGGTCAAGCTTCACCGCGGTTCCGCCAGGGTGCTCGAAGAGGCGAACGCCGTCGCCGACGAGAACCGGTGCGACGTGGATGATGATTTCGTCCAGAAGACCGGCCTCAAGACATTGCCGGGCGACGTTGGCGCCCAGGACCACGACATTGGCACCCTTTGCCGTCTCCTTCGCGAGCGCCACGGCCTGCTCGATCCCCAGCTCGATGAACCGTCCGGTGACGCCCTTCACGACGGGCGGATCCGAGGGTGGATCGTGCCGCAGGACGAAGAACGGCCCACGATAGGCACCGCCGTAGAAACCGGGTTGGACCCGGTCCTCAACATCCTGTGTTCTCCGGCCAACGAGCAACGCGCCCGACGATTCCACGACGTCACTGACTGTCTGGCTTGCCCCGCCTTCGACGCCGAAGACCCACGACATGTCGTCGTTCGGCCCTGCGATGAAGCCGTCGAGGCTCATCATCGTGTGCCATAGAAGCTTGCCCATGCCTGTGCTCCTCGCATCGGTTGTCTGATCTTGGTCACTCCGCCGTCGACGGGTGGACCCTCAGTCGCTGCAGGCGACGGGCTCGTCGACCGGTTCCGGCTCCTCGGTGATCACGCCGACCCGGCCACGGGCGAGGACGAAGCCGGCGAGGGCCAGCGACGAGATCGCGGCAATGAGCGCACCGAGGTGGAGGCCGGTGGTGAACGCCGCCTCGGCGGCGGTCACCAGTGCCTCCCCGGCCGCCGAGGGCAGGCCGGCCGACACCTCGAGAGCACCACCGAGGGTGCCCTGGGCTGCTTCGGTCTCCCCCGCAGACAGCGTGCCGGGCAGGTCGTCGTCGATGCCGCGGCGGTAGACCGCCACACCGATGCTGCCGAGCACCGCGATGCCGAGGGCGCCACCGACCTCGGCCGCGGTCTCGGAGACGCCGGCCGCGGCACCTGCCCGCTCCGGCGGGGCGGACCCGATGATCAGGTCGTTGGTGAGGGTGAAGGCCGGTGACATGCCGAGCGAGAACGCGATCGAGCCCAGGACGATGAGCGGGAGCCCGGAGCCGGCCTCGATGCCCAGGAGCACGCCGAACCCGAGGGCGGCCAGCACCAGCCCGCCGCCCATCAGCCAGGCCGGGTCGATCCGGCGGGCCAGGATCGGCGTGACGTTGGAGCCCACGATGAACGACAGCGCCCACGGCAGCGTCCACAGCCCTGCCTCGAGCGGGGTCATGCCGAGCACCAGCTGCAGGTACTGCGGGATGAACAGGAAACCGCCGAAGACGACGAAGATCCCGATGCCGTACGTCGCCAGCGCGGCGCTGAACGCCGGGATCCGGAACAGCGACAGGTCGATGAGCGGGTCGGCCAGCCGGCGCTGGCGTCGTACGAACACGAAACCCAGGCCCAGGCCCGTGAGTGCGGCGACAAGAGCGGTGGGTGTCGCCCCGTCCTGCGCGACCCGCTTGAGCCCGTAGACGAGCGCGAGCATCGCGGCCAGCGAGAGGGCGGCGCTGGGCAGGTCGGCGCGGCCGGCGTTGGGATCGCGGTACTCCGGCAGGAGCCGCGGCCCGAGCACGAGCAGCGCGACCATGACGGGCACGTTGAGCAGGAACACCGCGCCCCACCAGAAGTACTCCAGGACCACGCCGCCGAGGACCGGGCCGACCGCCGCGCCGGCCGAGAAGCTGGTGATCCAGATCCCGATCGCGGTGGACCGCTGCCGCGGGTCGTGGAACATGCTCCGGATCAGGGAGAGCGTCGACGGGGCCAGCGTCGCGCCGGACAGGCCGAGCAGCGCCCGGGTGGCGATCAGCATCTCCGGCGAGGTGGAGAAGGCCGCCAGCACCGAGGTGACCCCGAACGCCGCGGCCCCGATCAGCAGCAGCCGGCGGCGACCGATCCGGTCGCCGAGGCTGCCCATCGTGATCAGCGAACCCGCGATCATGAACCCGTAGATGTCGATGATCCACAGCATCTGCGCGCTGCTCGGCTGCAGGTCGGCGCTGAGCTCCGGCACGGCCAGGTGCAACACGGTCAGGTCCATCACGTACAGCACGCAGGCCAGCGCGATCACAGCCAGGCCCAGCCACTCGCGTCGCCCGGCCCGTGCGGTCGTGCTGGTGGGCTCGGTCATCGATCCGTCCTCTCGTCGCGTCCTTCGATACTGACCGCTCCCGCCGACATAGCTCATCGGTCGCCGGCGACTCCCGACCGATCAGTTCTCCCGCGCTCGGCCGTCGACATCAGGTAGCAACCCTGCGACCTTAGGAGACACCGTGGAGACGACCGAGACCCGACCGGCGAGCCCGATCGGCGCCGATGAGGCCGAGTTCATGAACGTGGCGCGCAGCGGTGACGCGGGCAGGTTCGCGTTGCTCACCGAGCGCTATCGACGCGAGCTGCTGGTGCACTGCTACCGGATGCTCGCGTCGTACGAGGACGCCCAGGACCTGACGCAGGAGACGTTCCTGCGGGCGTGGGCGAAGCGGGAGTCGTTCCAGGGTCGGGCGTCGCTGCGCACCTGGATGTACCGGATCGCCACCAACGCCTGCCTGGACTTCCTTGAGAAGCGCCGGGACCGGACGCCGGTCCCCATCGAGCTGCAGGGCGACGGCGGCACAGGAACCGAGGTGCTCTACCTCCAGCCGTGGCCGGACAGCGAGCCGGACGGACCGCACGAGCGGGCGGTGGCCAGGGAGACCATCGAGCTGGCGTTCATCGTGGCCGTCCAACACCTGCCCGCGCGGCAGCGCGCCGTACTGATCCTCCGCGACGTGCTCGGCTGGCCGGCCCAGCAGACGGCCGACACCCTCGAGCTCACCCTCGCGTCGGCCAACAGCGCCCTCCAACGGGCCCGGGCCACCATGCGCGAGCACCTCCCCGACGGCCGGCTCTACTGGAGCGCGCGAGCGAAGCACGAGCTGAGCGCCGACGAGCAGAGGCTGGTGTCGGCGTACGTCCGCGCGCACGAGACACTCGACATCGACGGGCTGACCGCACTGCTCCGCGCGGACCTGCGGTTCGCGATGCCCCCGGAGCCAGGCGTCGTCTGGGTCGGCCGCGAGGCAACCGTCCAGAGCTGGATCGACGGCGGCTTCGGCCGGGGCGACTACGTCGACTGGAAGTGCCGGACCACGACGGCCAACGGCCAGCCGGCGGTCGCGGCGTACCTGCGCCGGCCCGGATCGCAGGCCTACGAAGCGTTCGCCATGGACGTGCTGCGCGTCGAGGACGGGCTCGTCGCCGAGATCGTCACCTTCGGCAGCGACGTCTTCGAGTGGTTCGGGCTGCCCCCGCGGCTGGAGGCCAGCTGATCCAAGCGCCGGCCCGGCGGCGAGCACCGCTCAGTGGAGGATGGACCACATGTCACACGTGAAGCGTTTCGACCACATCGGCATCACCGTCGCGGACCTCGACTCGGCGACGGCGTTCTTCGTCGGGCTGGGTCTCGAGGTCGAGGGCACCGGATCGGTGGAGGGCGAGTTCGTGGAGACCGTCTGCGCCATCCCGGGCGCGCGCTGTGAGATCGCGATGTTGAAGTCGCCCGACGGAGCCCGGCTGGAGCTCGCAAGGTTCGTCACCCCCGACCACCTGCCCGGATCGCCGAAGGCGATGGCCAACGAGCTGGGACTGCGCAACGTCTCCTTCGAGGTCGGCGACCTGCAGGCGGCGGTCGACGCGGTGGCTGCGGACGGGTACGGGCTCGTCGGCGGCATCGGCGAGTACGAAGGCAGTGTGCGGATGGCCTACGTGCGCGGGCCGGAGGGCATCGTCGTGTGCCTCTTCGAGCAGCTCGGCTGACGCACGCCATTCCGCGTTCGCGCTGATCAGACGGAGGTCGCAGAGCATGAGCGTCGCGAGGGAGCCCGTGGCATTCGAGGTGTACGACGACGGCGTCTACTTGCACGGCACCAAGGCGGATCTCGCTGTCGGCGAGCTGCTGGTGCCTGGCCGCGAGTCGAACTTCGAGGAGGGTCGGGTGATGAACTACGTCTACTTCACCGCGACCCTCGACGCCGCGACCTGGGGCGCCGAGCTGGCAGCCGGTGCGGGCCGCGGGCGCATCTACATCGTCGAGCCCACCGGCGAGTTCGAGGACGACCCCAACGTCACGGACAAGAGGTTGCCCGGGAACCCGACGCAGTCCTTCCGCACCCGCGAGCCACTGCGCGTCGTCGGCGAGCTCGTCGACTGGGTCGGTCACTCCCCGGAGAAGGTGCAGGCCATGCGGGACGGGCTCGATGCGTTGAGGCAGCGGGGCGCAGCGCAGATCGAGGATTGAGCCGAGTTCTGCGCAGAGTCGAGCGCGACGAGGAGCAGGTGCGCAGCGTTCGTTCTTGAGGATGATCTTCGGGTCGCTCGTGCAACTTTCCCGTGGCGAACCGGTATCTATTCACCGTGAGAACTTCTATGCCCGTGACGGGCCGCGCCGTACTGACCGCCACCGTTGCCGCGTTCGCGCTGGTCGCAATCCCTCATGCCCAGGCCGCAGCACCGCCTCGCTGCCAGGGCGAGACCGCGACCATCGTCGGCAGCGCCGGTCGCGACACACTGACCGGAACGAACGGTCGTGACGTGATCTGGGCCGGAGGCGGGAACGACCGTATCTCCGCACGCGATGGGAACGACCTGGTCTGCGCCGGCGCTGGGACCGACCACGTCCACGCCGGCAACGGCGCCGACCGGATCCTCGGCGAGGGCGGCGACGACGAGCTCGACAGCGGCACCGGCCACGAAGACCGGGTCGACGGTGGCACCGGCGCCGACACCCTGATCGGCACCAGCGCCGGCGCGCAGCTGGACGGCGGCTTCGGCGACGACGAGCTCACCGGCAACGAGGAGGGCGTGATCCTCCTCGGCGGCGCCGACGACGACCGGCTCCTGGCCCGGTGGGTCGGCCTGGTGCTGCGGGGCGGGGACGGCAACGACTTCATCGACGGATTCTGGGGCCGCGACTCCGACGTCAGCGGCGGGAGCGGCAACGACACGATCGAGACCGGCGGCGGCCCCGACGGGCTCCCGAACAGGCCGGTGCGCGGTGGCTCCGGGGCCGACACGATCCTCGGGCAGGGCGCGCGCGACTTCATCGACGCCGGGCCGGGCAACGACACCGTCGACCTCGGCGAGGGCGAGGGCGGCTGGGCGCTGGGCGGGACCGGGAACGACACCCTGACGACCGGCTCCACCAGCGCGACCTTGCTGCGCGGCAACGACGGCAACGACACGCTCACGCTGACCGAGATCCACTCGGCGGCCGACGGCAGCGCCGGCGCCGACACCGTGAACGGCAGCCTCTGGGACGACCAGCTCGGCGGGGGCGACGGCCCCGACCTGATCCAGGCCGGCGAGGGTGACGACACCCTGACCGGCGGTGCCGGCGACGACGACCTGTTCGGCGAGGAAGGCGTCGACACCTGCGCCGGCGGGAGCGGGTACGACGAGTGCGACGGCGGTCCGCTCGGCACATCGGAGCCGAGCTCGGAGGACCCGGACCTGTGCCGGTCCGACGTCGAGGTCAAGCGCAACTGTTGCGCCGAGAGCGCGGCCTGGTCCGGCACCGCCGACGGCACGCTGGTCCACTCGGGCGGCGTGACGGAAATGTGGTCGGCGACGGTCGAGATGGACGAGCTTGCGGCCGGCTACTACTGGGCGGGCGACGCGGACATCGCCTGGCGGGTCGGCGGCACTGACGACGCCGGCTGCACCTACGACGGCGCCGCGAACCTCGACGGCCGCGCGGAGCTGGCGATCTTCGACTGGGAGGGCATGTACTCGCTCAGCCTCTGGCGCACCACCGTCCACGTCGAGGTGACGGTGGACTGCCCCAACAGCGCCCCTGAGACCGTGCTCTACCGGCCGATGAACACCAACGCCGCGGAGGCGGACGACCAGCCACTTCCGGAGGCGCCCGTCACGGAGCTGGCAGGTACGGCGTCGTACGTGCCGCAGCACGCCCCGGAGGGCGAGGTCACCTGGAGCTGGAGCCTGACGCGGGGCCGTTGACCAGCGCCAGGGCTGCGGATCCGCGCCACCCTCGGATGGTCCCAGGTGTGGCGCGGACCCGCATGACATCAGTTCCAGTTGACCTCTTCGCAGTCCAAGGCGACGAAGTCGCCCGGGTCCGCCCAGGCCACGTCGTAGCCCGACCCGCACCCGATGTCGTCGAACCCGCCGTAGTCGGCGAAGACGGTGTCGTTCCCACGGCCGGCACGCAGGTAGTTGGAACCGGCCCTGCCGTCGAGGGTGTCGGAGCCGTCGAGCCCGTACAGTTCGTCGTTGCCGCCACCGCCGTTGAGGTAGTCCGACGACGTGCCGCCGTAGGCGATGTCGCGGCTGCCCCCGGCCCAGACGGTGTTCGAGCCGGTGCCGGCTTTGATGATGTCGAAGCCGGCGCCGCCGTACACGGTGTCGTCGCCGCCCCGCGCGTCGATGTCGTCGTCGCCGTCCAGGCCGCACATGACGTTGGCCGCGTCGTTGCCGTTGAGGGTGTCGGGGCCGACAGTGCCGGTGTAGGCCGGCTCGCAACTGGCGGCGTCGGCCGAGGCGATGGGCCCTACGACCGGGAGCAGCGCACCGGTGGCGGCTGCGGCGAGGGTGGCGATCGCGACGGCGGCCCGACGCTGAGTGATGGTGTTCATGAGGTCCTCCTGGGAGCTCGAGGGGTTGGTTGACCTCACGGTTCGGCTAAGACGCGCTCAGCGCGTCCGGCAATCCCCTTACTTCCTCGCGGCCACGGGGAGTACGGCGGTGCGCGGTTCGCGGGCGATACCTTGGGGCCGTGTCCCGCAACCGGACCCTTGCTTGCGTCTTCGCGCATCCGGACGACGACGCGTACGGGGTTGCGGGCAGCGTCGCTCGGCACGCCGACGACCCGGACTTCAGGTTCGTCCTGATCCACGCCACGTACGGCGAGCACGGGGATATCCGGGACGGATTCCCCGCCACCCGCGAGACGCTGGGGTCCATTCGCCGGGGAGAGGACGAAGCCGCGTGGCGAGCGCTGGGCCGGGTGCCTGACCGTCACGAGTGGCTCGGCCTGCCGGACGGTGGCGTCGCGGAGGTTCCCTTCGATGACGTCGTGGCGGCGGTCTCGCGGATCCTCGACGAGGAGGATCCCGCCGTCGTCGTCACGTTCGGGCCCGACGGCATCTTCGGGCATCCCGACCACATCGCGATCGGTGCAGCCACCGATGAAGCCTTCGCGCGGCTACGCTCCGGCGACAGATCCGGCTTCCAGCGGCTCGCGCATGGTGCGGTCCCGCAGTCGGTGTTCGAGCGGTGGAACCGCCAGCGGGTCGAGCTCGGTCTCTACCCCTTCGACCCGACCCTCACCTACCACATGCGCGGTGTCCCGGACGAGCAGATCGGGATCACCGTCGACTGTCGGGAGTCCGCAAGCCTCATCGTGGCCGGCCTTCGCGAGCACAAGACCCAGCTGCACGTCATGTCCGACGACCCGACGAACACCGCCCAGTGGGAGCGGCGCGTCGGGCGTGAGTGGTACGCGATCGCCTGGCCCGAGCGCGAACCCGCTGCGCCCATGCTGACCGACCTGTTCGAAGGCCTCCCCTGACTCGCCTGCGCCACGCGGACGCGGCGCGTCAACGATGAGGGACGGATCGCGGCCGAGGGGAGAAATGGGCGCCTGCTTCCGTAAACCAGGTCTGCCCGATGCGCGTGAAACAGGCGTCACGAAAGGCGGACATCATGAACCGTTCCCAGCACATCGTCCTCGCGCTCGTCGTCACCCTCACGGCGAGCATTGCTCCGGCCACCCGGGTCGCCGCAGCCGCCTCAGCGCCGACGACGTCGGCGTCAGCCTGCGAGGCGGCGTGGGGGTCGCTGGTGAAGAAGCGGGCCTCCTACACCAGCAAGCAGATCACCAACGTTCGATCCGGACGGCACCGCTGCTTCGACAGGCTGGTGATCGACGTCAACGGGACGGGCAGGGGCGAGGTGGGTTACCAGGCCAGGTACGTCGAGAACGTCACCGAGGACGGGTCCGGGGCCAATGTGTCCCTCCGCGGCGGCGCGAAGCTACGCCTCATCGTCAAGGCGCCTGCCTACGACGACAACGGCGGCCTCACCTACACGCCCGCGAACTGGGACGAGCTCGTCGACGTCGCCGGCTACCGGACCTTCCGGCAGGTCTCATGGGCCGGGACCCACGAGGGTCAGACCACCATCGGCCTCGGGGTCCGCGCCAGGCTCCCGATGCGCGTCGTCGTCCTGAACGACCCGGACGGTGGGCGCCGCGTCGTCGTGGATGTCGCACACCGGTGGTAGCGACACCGGCGACCGGAGCGGGTCGCCATGGTCGAGGGCCGGCTTCTCGCGCCCGTCGTCAGGCGGACTGCCGGTGCACAGGCGGCTGGGTCCGCCATGCATCGGCGAACGTGGAGGCCGGCTGCGGCTTCGCGATCAGGTATCCCTGGATGAGCGGGCAGCCGAGCTCGGCGAGTGCCCGCCGCTGCTCGACGGTCTCCACGCCTTCAGCGACCACGGTGATGTTGCACGCCGCCGCCAGCCGGACCACGGCGACGAGGATCTCTGAGTCGACCAGGTTCTGCCCGAGCCCGGCGGTGAACGACCGGTCGATCTTGACGATGTCGACCGGGAACCGCTTCAGGTAGGAGAGCGACGAGTACCCGGTGCCGAAGTCGTCGATGGCGACACCGACGCCGAGCGCCTTCAGCTCCTCGAGGGTCGTGATGGTCAGCTCCGTGTCGGTCATCATCCCGGTCTCGGTGATCTCCAGGCAGAGCTGCTGAGGCGGGAGCCCGGTACGGCGCAGGATGTCAGCTACCTCGGCAACGACGCTCGACCGGCTGAACTGGAGCGCGGAGAGGTTCACGTTCACCTTCAGAGGCGTCCGCTCCGGGTGGGCGATGGTCCATTCGCGGGTCTGCCGGCATGCCTCCTCGAGCACCCACGCGTCGAGCCGGACGATGAGGCCCGTCTCCTCCGCGACCCGGATGAACTGCAGCGGCGTCACCACGCCGCCAGCCGAGTTCCACCGCACCAGCGCTTCCGCTCCGACGATCTCGTTCGTCACCGTGTCGACCACCGGCTGGTAGTAGAGCTCGAACTCACCGTCGTCGAGGGCCCGGCGCAGCGCCGCCTCCAGCTCGAGACGAGCCCGCGGATCCTCGGCGGCCGCCGGAGCGAACAACCGGAAGCTGCCTCCGCCCGCCGACTTCGCGACGTACATCGCGGTGTCTGCTGCCGCGACGAGCGACTCGAGGGAGTCGGCGTGGTCCGTCGTCGCGACCCCGATGGACGCGCTGACGAACACCTCGTGTCCGCCGATGACCGAGGCCTTCGCCACGTCGGCCAGGATCCGCTCGGCGACAATGACCGCCTGTTGAGGGTCAACGATGTCCTCCAGGAGGATGGCGAACTCATCGCCGCCGAGCCGCGCGCAGGTGTCTTCGGGACGCAGGTTGCGTCGTAGCACGGAGGCCACGTGGACGAGCAAGTCGTCGCCGATCGGGTGACCGTAGGAGTCGTTGATCAGCTTGAACCGGTCCAGGTCGAAGACCAGCAACGCGTGGCGGGACTTGTGTCGGCGCACCCTGACGAGTGCGTGCTCGACCCGGTCCTGGAAGAGGCGTCGGTTCGGCAAGCAGGTCAGCGGGTCGTGGAAGGCGAGGAAGGACAGCTTCTCCTCGAACGACTTGCGCTCGGTGATGTCGTGCAGCACCAGGGCGACACCTGTGTGCGGAGCCGGTAGCCCCGCGGCCGTGAACGCGACGGGGATCCGGTTGTCGGCGACACGCAGTACGGCGTCTTCGTCACGGACGCTCTTGTCGGACCCGGACAGCGCCGACAGCTGGAGCCCACCGCTGGACCGCTCGATCGAGAAGACGTCGTCGGCGACCTGACCCAGCAGGCCGTCAGGATGCCTCAGGAGCGCGCACGCCGCAGGGTTCGCGAACGTGATGACGCCCGCCGAGTCCAGAGCGAGGACGCTCTCGGACTGACCGTCGGTGATCGCTGTCATGTGGGCGAGCAGCTTCGCGTTGCGCAGTGCCTCCGCGCCGACGTTCGCGAGGGTGGTCAGCGCGTCGCGCTCGGCGTCGAGCCACGTGCCGCCGCCGACGCGATCAGTCACCCGAAGGTCGGTCTCCTCGTCGATCTCGACGCGCAGCTCCCCCGAGACCCTCGGCTCCTGCGGGGACACGTACGTCGCCACGTCGGCGTGCAACACCTCCCTGGCTGCGGCGAGCAGATGCTCACGCACCGCATCGGGGTCCCCGGAGCTGCGGACCGCGACGACGCCCATCTGCAAGGCCTCGGCCGCGAGTCGTCCTTGTCGCTGCACCACGACGGCGACGTACGCCGCCTCGATCGTCCAGCCGAGGGCGATCGCCAGCACGGCAGCCCCCGGGTGGTCGCGGACCACGACACCGGCGACGACGCCCAGCAGGAGCGCGCCGAAGGACGCGAGGCCGCGGGTGCGCCACTGGTCCCACAGGCCGGCGAGGACCGGCTCCCCCACCGCGAGCCGCACGATCCCGGCGACCGCGAGCGACGAAGCCAGCGCGAAGACGAGACCGCCGACACCGCAGGCCACCAGCGCGGCTCCACTGACCGGTGCCGAGGTGTCGGAGGTGATGAGCCCGGCGGCCGCGTAGCCGGCCAAGCTGGCCAGGACCGTCTGCCCGACGTTGAAGACAGTCTTGATCGGCGTCCGTCGCGCGGCGAGGTTGCCCGCGACGGTGGCCACCAGCACCGCGACTGCCACGTCGAACGGGCCGAGCATGAGGATCATCGGCGGCAGCAGCGCCTCGTCCAGGTGGTCGGACTCCACGCTGCCGTGCCGATGCACGAGCCGGGTCGGCCGGAGATGCGTGTAGACGAGCAGCAGCGTCAGGACCGCGAACGTGACGGGATGGGTGAAGGCCGTCGTACCGCCGAGGAAGGCTGCACCGACAGTCGCCGCTGCGGCTGCGACGCCGACGGCGAGACACAGGGCCGTGAGACCTGACGGAGACAGGACCCTGCGGGTCCTGGCCGGCGTTTGCCTCATGCTCTGGCGCTCCTCATGTCGGTTGTGGCGTGCGTCGGATCCGCCGCCGGTCAGTTCCAGGCCGCCGACCAGAACCCGGTCGATGCCCAGCCACCCGCGTTCCACGCTGCCGAGTTCCAGGCTGCCGAGTTCCAAGCAGCGCTGCTCCACGCGGTCGAGTTCCAGGCCGCCGAGTTCCAGGCGGCGCTGTTCCACGCGGCCGAGTGCCAGTCGTAGCCGTTCCAGGCAGCGCTCGACCACCTGTACGCGTTCCAAGCCGCGGACTGCGTGTCGGTGTCGGCACCCCAGGGCGCCGAGTTCCACGCCGCGCTGTTCCACGCCGCGGAGTTCCACGCCGCGCTGTTCCAGGCCGCGGAGTTCCATGCGGCGCTGTTCCACGCCGCGGAGTTCCACGCCACGGTGTCGCGGGGCGGACCACCGGCGTGGACCAGCGAGCCCTCGGACTTGAACGGCGACCCGGATCCGTCGGAGCGTCCCAGACCCTGGTTCGCGACGGGGCCGGTGGGAGCGGCGAGCAGCGCCCGGATGTCGAGCGCGCCGGCCCCCTGGGCCGTGGCCGCGACGCCCGGCAGCGGGGACGCGGTGGTGGTCAGCAGGCCCTTGACCTGGTTGTTCGTCAGGCCTGGGCGCTGCTGCAGCAGCAGGGCGGCCGCGGCGGAGACCTGCGGCGCCGAGAACGAGGTGCCGGATCCGCGGAAGTAGATCGGGTCGACCCGCGACGCGGGGAACTCGGTGTCCGCCGCCGACCCGAGCGCGCGGGTGGAGACCAGGTGGGCGCCGGGGGCGACCAGGTCAGGCTTCGCGACACCGGCGGAGGTCGGGCCGGTCGACGAGAAGGAGGCGACGGTGTCGTCGCCGGAGTCGACCGTGGTCGCGTCGTCGGTCGAGCCGACCGTGATGACGTACGGGTCGTCACCGGGCTTCGTGATCCCGCTCGCGCCGGCGTTGCCCGCAGCGACCGTGACCACCATGCCGGCGCGCCACGCACCCTCGACCGCGGCGTTGAGCGGGTCGATCGTCCAGCTCTGGGTGGAGTCGGTGCCGAGGGAGAGGTTCAGGACCCGGATGTTGTCCTTGACGGCGTGGTTGACCGCCCACTGGATCGCCGAGATGACGCGGATGACGTCGCTGGAGCCGTCGGCGCCCGCGACCTTGAGGGAGACGAGGTTGACCCCCGGCGCGACGCCCTTGACCGCACCGTTGGAGGCGTTGCCCGAGCCGGCGATGATGCCGGCGACGAAGGTGCCGTGGCCGAAGCTGTCGGTCGTGTAGCTGCCCTCGCCGGAGAAGTCGAATCCGTCGATGACCCTGCCGGCGAGGTCGCCGGTGTTGCTGATGCCGGTGTCGACCACGGCCACGCCGACGTTCCTGCCGTCGAGCCCGCTCGCCCACGCGCTCGGGGCGCCGTCGACCTGCGGGTACACGGCGGAAGCCTCGTGGCTGCCGGCTCCCCAGTCCGCGTCGGTCACGGTGACCTTGGCGTTCTCGGAGACCTGCAGTCCCGAGGCCTCGAGGGCGTCGACCTGCTGGCTGGTGAGGTCGGCGGCGAAGCCGCCGATGATCGGGAGGTTCTGGTAGCCGGCGGTGTCGGAGGCCAGGTCCCTGGCCTCGCGTACGTCGGGGCGCGACCCGGTGACGAGCACCGTGTGCGTTCCCGTCTCCGCAGCGGACGCGCCGGAGGGGGCGGCAGGGGCCGGCCCTCCCAGCATGGGCGCAGCCACCAGCGACAGCACGGCCGCCAGAAGCGCGGGTGCCGCCGACCTGACGCGATGCGAGCGAGAACGCATGCTCGGACTCCCCCTCTTTCCCCGGGCACGCAACGGTCATCAGCGATGGCTGATGTGCTGGCACCACACGCCTCAGTGCTGGGTCACTGAAGCTCCCTCGAGGTCAGTGTGATGCAAGTCGGATCCCGCTCGGGCTCAGTTGACGAAAACTGTCCGATCGGTCCCCGCCGGATCACCCCGACGGATCACCCCTGTAGGTCGAACACGATCAGGTCGCGCCCTTCCTCCTTGGCGGTGGCCGCTCGCTCGGAGGTGCGGGAAACCCGAGCGTCCTGGCTACAGCACCTTCGTGCCGTACATTTCCCCCAACGGGTCGGCGATCAGCTCGAGCCGGGCACCGTTGGGGTCCCGGAAGTAGATCGAGGTGCCGCTCTCGCTCTGGTAGTCGACGCCCGCCTCGTCGAGGTTCGCCTTGAGGCGCTCCCACTTCTCCGGCTCGACCGAGATGGCGATGTGGTGGAGCCCGCCCATCACCTCGGCGTACGGGCCGACGTCCAGGCCCGGGAAGTCGAAGAAGGCGATCAGGTTGTCGTTGCCGATGTCGAAGAAGAAGTGGTTCGAGCCCTGGTAGTCACGGTTCTCGAAGATGTCCGTCAACGGGAACCCGAGCACGTCCTGGTAGAACCGCACCGTCTCCTCGACGTCGCGCGCCACGATCGCGAAGTGGTGCAGCCCGCGGGCCGTGGAGCGTGGCCGCGTCTCGGCCGGCTTCAGGTACGTCGCCCGGATCCGCTCGCGCTCGGCGTCGATCGCCGCCAGGTCGATCTCCGGCTTGTCCGAGCCACTCGTCACGACAGCGGCCCACCTTCCCAGTTCTCGCGTCGGGTCAGGTCCTCGACACTAACGCGGGACAGCTTGGTGAGCTGGCGAACCGGCTTGCCGAGCGGCACGACGCAGGCGACGGCGTACTCCTCGGGGATGCCGAAGAGCGCGCGGACCCGCGGCTCCTCCGCGATCGCCATCGTCGTGATCGTCCCGCCGAAGCCCTCGTGCCGGGCCGCCAGCAGGATGTTCCACACCAGCGGGTAGACCGAGGCTCCCCCGACGATGCCGACGCGCTCCAGGGCCTGGTCCACCGCGGCGACCACCCGCAGGTCGACGCACACGACCAGGACCACCGCCGCCTCGAGGAGCGGGGTCGTCCAGTAGTCCGGTACGTCGGTCGCCGCGATCTCGTCGTCCGACAGCCGGGTCGGGATGACCGGGTTCCACGGTCCCTCCCCCGCCTCCCGCTGCGCGGTGTAGCGGCGCGCTCCCGGGATCGTCAGCTCCGCCAGCCTCCGTCTCGCCCCCAGGTCGCGCACGACGAGGACCTGGGTGCCCTGACGGTTGCCGCCGCTCGGTGCGAACCGCGCGTTGTCCAGGATCGTGCGGAGCACGTCGTCCGGTAGCGGCTCGTCGGTGAACTCGCGTACGGCGGACGTCGTCCGCATCACCTCGTACAGGTCCATGTGCGTCCTCCCGCGGTCGGTCGCCGCAGAGTATCGAGCCGGCGGATCGCCGTGGACTTATCCGAGCAAGGCGACCGTGCCAGAGTGCCGGGATGGCGCGCGATCGGCTGGTGGGACTCGACGTCGCCCGCTGCGTCGCTCTCCTGGGGATGGTCGCCACGCACGTCCTCCTCGACTTCACGCCCGAGGGCGACCTGTCCTTCAACCAGTGGCTGGCCGGCGGTCGGGCGTCGGCACTGTTCGCCGTCCTCGCCGGGGTCAGCCTCGCGCTGATGACCGGGAGGCGCGACCCGCTCCATGGCCGGGACCGGATGCTGGCATCCGCGGGACTCGCCATCCGGGCGCTGTTGATCGCCGCGCTCGGCCTCCTGCTCGCTGTGCCGGACAGCGGTCTCGCGATCATCCTCACCTACTACGGCGTGCTGTTCCTGCTCGGACTGCCGTTCGTCGGCCTGCGCGCCCGCACTCTCGCGCTCTTCGCCACCGCGTGGGTCGTGCTGGCTCCGATCGTCTCCCACCTCGTGCGTCCGGAGCTTCCCGATCGCGGCTTCGCAAGCCCCGCCTTCGACCAGCTCGGCGATCCCTGGCAGCTGGCGAGTGAGCTGCTGCTCACCGGCTACTACCCGGCGATCCCGTGGCTCGCCTACCTGCTGGCGGGCATGGCCCTCGGTCGCTGCGACCTGCGGGACCGCCGCCTGCTCGTCGCCCTCGCCGTCGGGGGTCTGGCACTCGCGATCCTCGCGACCCAGGTCTCGCGCGCGGTGACCGACCCCGCGGTCAGCAACAGGTACGCCCGCGGGATGTTCGGAACCCCGCCCGCCGACGGCGACTGGTCGTGGCTGCTGCTGGTCGCCCCGCACAGTGCGACGCCGTTCGACCTCGCGCAGACCATCGGAAGCGCGCTGCTGGTGATCGCGACCTGCCTGCTCCTCGAGCGCGCGCTACCCGCGGGTGGCGTGAGCTTCCTCGCCGTCCTGTTCGGCGCCGGCACGATGACGCTCACCCTCTACAGCCTGCACGTCGTCCTGCGCACGCCGGACGTGTGGCCGCCGGACGATCCGCGGGCCTACGGCTGGCACATCCTGGTGCTTCTGGCGGTCGGCGCGGCTTTCGTCACCTGGGGCCGACGCGGACCGCTGGAGTACGTCGTCGGCCTTCCGCGTCGCGCGCTCAGGTCGAGCGCCGCAGACTAGCGACCGCCGTCCTCGGCCTCGATCTGGGCGAGCATCCTCGCCATCCCGAGCGCCCGAGCCGTGTCCTTGGCCTCCGCGAGCCGGCTGTCGGCTCCTTCGATGTCACCCGCCGACCGCAGGGCGGAGGCGAGGTGGACCCGCGCGCGGGTCGCCCACGGCAGAGCGGCGATCTCGTCGAAGTCGCCGACGGCGCGCGCCAGCCGCTCCAGGGCCTCGTCGGTCCGCCCGAGGCGCAGAGCGAGGAGGCCGAGCCGCTCGCCCACGCCGCCTCCGAAGGTCGGTCCGACGCACGCCAGGAGATCCTGATGCGGGAGCAAGGCGTCGTACAGCCGCTGACAGGCCTCCGCCGAGCCGACCTCCGCGGTCGTCTCCGCGGCCAGGACGGCCGAGAACAACCAGCGGTAGCCCGACGACGTCAACAGCGGCGGGAGGGCCCGGGCCAGCTCGGTGCGTGCCTCGTCCCGGCGCCCGAGGGTCAGTAGCACCCAGGCGACATCGGCCTCGTAGAAGTTGCCCGGCATGATGCCCGTGAGCTCCCTGAGCATCTCCAGGCCGGCCTCGAACAGGTCCGGCCCGGTCCCGCAGTCCCGCTCGATCGGGAACAGGTGCGACATGCGCAGCCGCTCCGCGTCAGGCATGCCGGCAGCGACCGCGTTCGTGTACGCGATCTCGCCCTGGCGGGCCTGCTCGTCGTACCGGCCGCTGATCTGCGCCAGCATCCCGCGCCGCGACGCCACGAAGACGTTCAGCTCGGGTCGATCGAGCCGGGCCGCCAGCCTCGCGTACGTCGCGAGCTCGAGCCCGGCGTCGTGGATGCGCCACACCTCCACGAGCGCATGGAGGCGGGCGAGACGGGCCTCCAGCTCGTGGTCGACGTCGTTGGTCCGCCGGGTGAGGGTGATGACGCGCTCCGCCGCACTCAGCCGGTCCAACGCACCTGTCGGCTCCCAGAGGGAGTTGACCGTGGCCAGGAGGGCTTCGGACGCGGCCTGCGCATCGCCCGCCGACTCCGCAAGCTGGGTGGCCAGGTCGAGCAGGTCACGCCGGTCCTGGGCCGTGGACGGATCGCCGCGCAGCTCGAAGGCGAGCTTGGCAGCCGTCCGCGAGCGCGTGACGGCGTCGTCGGCAGGGAGGCGGTCCAGGACGTCCTGCAGCATCCGGACCAGCGTGATGTCGACATCGAGGAACTCCACCCGGCCGCCCGCGGCGAGGAGGGCCTCGGCCAAGGTGGCTGCGTCGACCTCGGGAGCGATCTCGGCAGCCTCCTCGTAGCGGCGCTCGCGCAGCAGGCGGGTGACGGCGTCCCTGTCGTCGCCCACGGGCAGAGGGGCGGACGCGACCGGCGGCGGCGAGGCTTGCCGGATGGCGAACGCATGGACCGGGACCGGGACCCCCTTGAGGCTCAGCTCGCCGCGGTCGTCGTACGTCTCGGCGGCCGGGGAGGCGAGCGCCTGCACCGTGGCCGAGACCACGGTCTCTCCCGACCCGGCCGATCCCATCAGTCGCGCTGCCACATGCACGGCCATCCCCGCGACGTCGAGCCCGCGACGCTCCACCTCGCCGGTGTGCGCCCCGATCCGGAGCGTCACGCCGAGCTGACCGGCGGCGGCATGCAGGGCGGTCGCGCACTCGATCGCCGCGGTGGGGCTCGGCAGCAGCATCAGCGCCCCGTCCCCCGTGGACTTGACCAGCTCGCCGCCGCGTCGCCGTACCTCGGAACGGCTCACGGCGTCGAGGGCGTCGAGCAGCCGGGCCCAGACCTGGTCCCCGCTCTGTGCGAGCTGTCTCGTCGAGTCGACGACGTCGGTGAAGAGCACGGTCGCCAGCTGACGGGTCGGCAGCGACCGCGATGACATGGCCGCAGTATCCCAACGCGCGCCCCGCACGGCGAGTGGGTCGATCCACCCGTGCGGCGCGGACGAGGATCTGCGCCGCTAGGCGCGGGTTGCCAGCGCACATCGTGCGCGGGATTCTGGACAAGGGCCGCGAGTCGGCTCGGAAGCCATCACGAAGGACCCGGTGTGTGTCGTCTGCTCGGCTTTGTCGGCCGCCGTCCGACCTCGGTGGTCGAGGTGCTCGGACAGGAGGACTTCGACGCGTTCACCGCCCTCACCGCCCTGCACGGCGACGGCTGGGGCATGGCGTGGCTCGATCCGGACTCCGGCACCATCCGCAGCACGATCTCGGCCGAATCGGCCATCCACGACCCGACGTACTCCCGGCTTGCCCGGGAGCCGCTCGGCCGTGCCGGCATCGTGCATCTCCGGTGGGCGAGCCCGGGCCTACCGGTGACGCCGGACAACACCCATCCGTTCGTGGAGGGCGGCTACGCCTTCGCTCACAACGGGCACATCGCTCCCGTCGAACGGCTCGAGGGGCTGCTCACCCGGGACGCTCGGGGGGCGCTGCGTGGCGACACCGACAGTGAGCGGTACTTCCGCTTCGTCCTGCAGTGCATCGCCGAGACCGGCGACGACACCGACGGGCTCCAGCAGGCGCTCGGTGTACTGACCAGCGAGTTCCCCGAGGCCAGCCTGAACTCGCTCCTGATGACCCCGACCCACATGTACGGCGTCCACATCAACAGCCACGCTCCGGCGCCGGTCAAGGGGATCCGCGAGCTGTTCACCTCCGAGGACGAGATCCCCTACCGCCACACCGACGAGTACTTCGCGATGGACTACCGGCTCACCACGGACACCGCCCACATCATCTCCAGCGGCATCGACGCGGAGGGCTGGACGCCGGTCCCCGAGGACACCGCGGCCATGGTCGACCTCGCCACGCTCGAGGCCACCCGCCTGGACGGGTGGGCAGCCGAGCGTGGACGGACTCGCCCGTAACCCGATATCAACAAACTGTTGACATTGGTGACGCGCGCCACATAATCTTCCACGATAAGTAATCCAGTTTCCGCTAGGCGGAAATCTCTCGTCACAGGCTGATGCCCCTCGCCCCGAGAAGGTGCCCCATGAAATCCAGGAACAAGGCAACCGACGGATCGCCGGCCCGCCGCGCCCAGCACCCCGTGGACGAGGTGCTGCCGGTCCACAAGCTGGCGGTGTACGGCGCCCAGCACGTGCTGGCGTTCTACGCCGGAGCCGTGATCGTGCCGATCCTCCTCGGCAACGCGATCGGCCTGTCCGACGAGCAGCTGATCCACCTGATCAACGCCGACCTCTTCACCTGCGGCATCGCCTCGATCATCCAGAGCGTCGGCTTCTGGAAGGTCGGCGTCCGGCTGCCGCTGCTCCAGGGCGTCACCTTCACCGCGGTCTCCCCGATGATCGCGATCGGCGCAGCGGCGGGCGGCGGGACCGACGGCCTCCTCACCATCTACGGCGCCGTGATCGTCGCGGGTCTGCTGACCTTCCTGATCGCCCCGTTCTTCAGCAAGCTGATCAGGTTCTTCCCGCCGGTCGTGACCGGCTCGGTGATCACGATCATCGGCATCGCCCTGCTCCCGGTCGCCGCGATGGACGCCGCCGGCGGAGGCGGACCCGCCCTGGATCCCACCAGCGGCAAGAACCTCGCCTACGCGATGGGCACGCTCGCGTTGATCGTCGTGATCCAGCGCGTGTTCAAGGGCTTCATGGCCACGGTCGCCGTACTGGTCGGGCTCGTCGCCGGCACCCTGGTCGCCTGGGCCCTGGGCGACGCCCACTTCGACGCCGTCGGAGGCTCCGGCTGGGTCGGCGCGACCACGCCGTTCCACTTCGGCTGGCCGCAGTTCTCGCTGGCCGCGATCGTCTCGATGTCCGTCGTCATGCTGATCACCGCGGTCGAGACCACCGGCGACGTGTTCGCGACGGGCGAGATCGTGGAGAAGCGCGTCGGCCGCGAGGACATCGCCCGGGCGCTGCGCGCCGACGGTCTCGCCACCACGATCGGCGGCGTCTTCAACTCCTTCCCCTACACCTGCTTCGCCGAGAACGTCGGGCTGGTGCGGTTGACCCGGATCAAGAGCCGGTACGTCATCGCCGCCGCCGGCGTGTTCATGATCCTGCTCGGGCTGATCCCCAAGGCGGGTGCGATCGTCGCCGGGATCCCCCACCCGGTGCTCGGTGGTGCCGCGCTGGCGATGTTCGCCACCGTCGCCGTCGTCGGGTTCCAGACCCTCTCGCGGGTGGACTTCAACGACCACCGCAACGTCGTGATCGTGGCGACCAGCGTCGGGCTGGCGATGTACGTCACCGCACAGCCGCAGGTCGCCCAGGCGGTGCCGGACTGGGCCGAGATCATCTTCGGCAGCGGCATCACCCTCGGCAGCCTGACCGCGATCGTGCTCAACTTCGTCTTCCACCACGTCGGCAAGGACTTCGGCCCCGCGGTCGCGGGACAGCCCGGCGACTCGGTCCGCCTGGACCAGGTCAACAAGATGAGCCGCGAGCAGTTCGTGGAGACCTTCGCCGGCCTGTTCCAGGGACCGCGCTGGGTGGTCGAGCGTGCCTACGACCAGCGCCCGTTCCGCGACACCCACCACCTGCGGCGGTCGTTCCAGGAGGCCCTGTTCAGCGCCTCCCGGGAGGAGCAGCGCCAGCTCATCGAGGCCTACCCGCAGCTCGGCTCGGCCGTCGTGGCCGAGGGGCTCACCGGTGAGGAGTCGCTGCGCGACCAGTCGGCCCGCGGTCTGCACCGGCTCGGCGACGTCGAGCAGGAGGAGCTCGCCGAGCTCACCGAGGCCTACCGTGACCGGTTCGGCTTCCCGCTGGTGATCTGCGTCCGCGACGCCGACTCCTTCGACAAGATCGTCGACGAGGGCCGTACCCGGCTGGCGAACTGCGAGAACCAGGAGCACGCCGCCTCCCTGCTGGAGATCGCCAAGATCGCCGGGCACCGCTTCGACGACTTCCTCGCCGAGGCCAACCCGATCCACTCCGCCCGGACCCGGCCGGTCGGCAAGCGCTGACCGGCCGTCCCGAGAGGAAGTCACCGCCATGGAGTCACCGAGCGTCACCGTCAACGGGAGGACCGTCCCGCTCGACGCGGTCGCGCCCCACACGTCCGCGCTCGACTGGCTGCGCGGCGAGGGCCTCACCGGGGCCAAGGAGGGATGCGCCGAGGGCGAGTGCGGAGCCTGCTCCGTCCTCGTCGCCCGGCCGGGGATCACGACCCCGACCGAGTGGACCCCGCTCAACGCGTGCCTGATGCCGGCCGCATCCCTGGACGGCCAGGAGGTCATGACCGCCGAGGGACTCGGGACGGCCAAGGACCTGCACCCCGTGCAGCGGGAGATGGCGGTCCGCGGCGGCTCGCAGTGCGGCTACTGCACCCCTGGATTCGTGTGCAGCATGGCCGCGGAGTACTACCGGCCCGGCCGCTGCGCCCACAACGGCGATCCCGGGGCCGCGAGCGGCGGCGACCATCACGACGGGGAGCACGGCCCGAACGGGTTCGACCTGCACGCCCTCAGCGGGAACCTGTGCCGCTGCACCGGCTACCGGCCGATCCGGGACGCCGCGTACGCGCTCGGCGAGCCGGGGCAGGACGACCCGTACGCCGCCCGCGCCGACCAGGCGCCGCCGGCGCCCCGGGCCACGCGGGTGGTGGTCGACGACGCCGCGTTCGTCCGGCCGGTCGACCTGACCGAGACCTTCGCGCTGCTGGCGGAGCGACCGGACGCAGCATTGGTCGCCGGCTCGACCGACTGGGGCGTCGAGGTCAACCTGCGCGGCACCCGCGCGCCGCTGACCGTCGCGATCGACCGGCTGCCCGAGCTGCGGACCTTCGAGGTCACCGACGAGCACGTCGAGATCGGCGCCGCGCTCAGCCTGACCGAGGTCGAGCGCCGGCTCGACGGGCGCGTGCCGCTCCTGGACCAGATGTTCCCTCAGTTCGCCTCCCGGCTGATCCGCAACGGCGCGACCCTCGGCGGCAACCTCGGCACCGGCTCACCCATCGGCGACACACCTCCCGCCCTGCTGGCGCTCGATGCAGTGGTCGTCCTGGCGTCGGCAGACGGTGAGCGGCAGGTGGCACTGGCGGACTACTTCACGGGCTACCGCCAGAGCGTCCGGCAGACCGGCGAGATCATCCGCGCGGTCCGGGTCCCCCTCCCCCTCGCCCGGCTCACCGCCTTCCACAAGATCGCCAAGCGCCGCTTCGACGACATCTCCAGCGTTGCGGTCGGGTTCGCCCTCGATGTCGAGGACGGCGTCGTACGGCGGGCGCGGATCGGTCTCGGAGGCATCGCCGCCACGCCGATCCGGGCGCTGCGGACCGAGGAGGCGCTCACCGGCCAGCCCTGGCGGGACGACGTCGTACGGCGGGCCGCGGAGGTCATGTCCCGGGAAGGGACTCCGCTCGACGACCACCGGGCCAGCTCGGCGTACCGCGCCGCGATGCTGGGCCAGTTCCTCCTCAAGCTCTACGCGGAGAGCCCGAGTCCCCAGGAGGTGCCGGCATGAGCGCCCTCTCCGAACGCCCCGCCAACCCGGTCGTCGGACTGTCGATGCCCCACGAGAGCGCGGCGGGTCACGTCACCGGCGAGGCGCTCTACACCGACGACCTCGTCCTGCGCAGCCACCGCGTGCTGCACGCCCACCCGGTCCAGGCGCCGCACGCGCACGCCCGGATCACCGCGCTGCGCACCGAGCCCGCCTACGACGTGCCCGGCGTGGTCCGGGTGCTCACCGCGGCGGACGTGCCCGGCGTCAACGACGCCGGCGTCAAGCACGACGAGCCGCTGTTCCCCGACGAGGTCATGTTCCACGGCCACGCCGTGTGCTGGGTGCTGGCCGAGACCCTCGAGGCCGCCCGGCTCGGCGCGGCCGCGGTCGACGTCGACTACGAGCCGCTGCCGTCGTTGGTCACCGTCCGCGAGGCGATCGAGGCCGACAGCTTCCAGGGCGGACAGCCGCACCTGGAGCGAGGCGACGTCGGGTCGGCGTTCGACGCCGCTGAGCACGTGTTCAGCGGCGAGTTCGAGTTCTCCGGCCAGGAGCACTTCTACCTGGAGACGCACTGCTCGCTGGCGCAGGTCGACGAGAACGGCCAGGTCTTCGTGCAGTGCAGCACCCAGCACCCGAGCGAGACCCAGGAGATCGTCGCTCACGTCCTCGGACTCCACAGTCACGAGGTGACGGTGCAGTGCCTGCGGATGGGCGGCGCGTTCGGCGGCAAGGAGATGCAGCCGCACGGGTACGCCGCGATCGCCGCGCTGGGGGCGACCCTCACCGGTCGGCCGGTCCGGCTCCGGCTGAACCGCACCCAGGACATGACGATGTCGGGCAAGCGTCACGGCTTCCACGCGCGGTGGCGGGTCGGCTTCGACGCGGACGGACGGTTCCAGGCCCTCGACGCCACCCTCACCTCCGACGGCGGCTGGAGCCTGGACCTGTCCGAGCCGGTGCTGGCGCGGGCCCTGTGCCACCTCGACAACTCCTACTGGATCCCCAACGTCCGCGCGAACGGGCGGGTGGCCAAGACCCACAAGACGTCGCAGACCGCGTTCCGCGGCTTCGGTGGACCCCAGGGGATGCTCGTCATCGAGGACATCCTCGGCCGGTGCGCCCCGCTGCTCGGGATCGAGCCCGACGAGCTGCGGGCGCGCAACCTCTACCGACCGGGACACACGACGCCGTACGGACAGCCGGTCGGGCACCCGGAACGGCTGCACGCGGCCTGGGAGCAGGTGCTGGCGTCGGGTGACTTCGCGGCGCGCACCCAGGAGATCGCGCGCTTCAACGCCGCCCACGCGCACACGAAGCGAGGGCTGGCGATCACGCCGGTGAAGTTCGGGATCTCCTTCAACCTCACCGCCTTCAACCAGGCGGGGGCGCTGGTGCACGTCTACAAGGACGGGTCCGTGCTGATCAACCACGGCGGCACCGAGATGGGGCAGGGCCTGCACACCAAGATGACCCAGGTGGCGGCCACCGCGCTCGGCGTACCGCTGGCCAAGGTGCGACTGGCGCCGACCCGGACCGACAAGGTGCCCAACACCTCAGCGACCGCGGCCAGCTCCGGCGCGGACCTCAACGGTGCCGCGATCAAGAACGCCTGCGAGCAGATCCGGGAACGGCTCGCGCAGGTCGCGGCGACCCGGCTCGGCGTGAGCCCCGCGGACGTGCGGTTCAGCGACGGCGAGGTGCACGCGGTCGCGTTCTCCGGTGAGCGGGTCTCGTGGGAGGAGATCGTCCACGCGGCGTACTTCCAGCGGGTGCAGCTCTTCGCGGCCGCCTTCTACCGCACCGAGGACCTGCACTGGGACTCCTCGGTGATGCACGGCGAGCCGTTCAAGTACTTCGCGTACGGCGTCGCCGCCAGCGAGGTCGAGGTCGACGGCTTCACCGGCGCCAACACGCTCCGTCGGGTCGACATCGTGCACGACGTCGGCGAGAGCCTGTCTCCGCTGATCGACATCGGCCAGGTCGAGGGCGCGTTCGTGCAGGGCGCCGGCTGGCTGACCCTGGAGGACCTCCGCTGGGACGAGAGCGACGGACCCGGCCGCGGCCGGCTGCTCACCCAGGCGGCGAGCACCTACAAGCTGCCGAGCTTCTCGGAGATGCCGGCGGAGTTCAACGTCGCCCTGCTGCAGCACGCGCCCGAGGAGGGCGCGGTCTACGGGTCCAAGGCGGTCGGCGAGCCGCCACTGATGCTGGCCTTCTCCGTGCGGGAGGCGCTGCGCCAGGCGGTCGCGGCCTTCGGCCCCGCCGGCACCAGCGTCGACCTCGCCTCGCCGGCCACCCCGGAGGCCGTCTGGTGGGCGGTCCAGCAGGCACGCCGCAGCGTCGAGCACGGCCACGTCGCGGAGGGGTCGCCGGGCGTCGTACCGGACCAGCCCGCGGCGGACGCCCACGAGTACGAGCCCGAGTCCGAGCGTGTGCAGCACCAGCTGAGCAGGACCTGACCAGGAGCTGAGATGGCCATGGAGTGGATGAAGGCGGTACGCCGGCTCCGCGAGACCCGCCGGCCGGGAGTGCTGGTGACCGTCGCGTCGGTGCGCGGCCACGCGCCCCGCGAGGCCGGCGCGAAGATGGTCGTCGGCGCGGAGCGCAGCTGGGGCACCGTCGGCGGGGGCAACCTCGAGGCGGTCGCCGAGGAGCGGGCTCGGGCGCTGCTGGAGGACCCCAGCCCGACGGCCGAGCTGGTCACGCTGTCCCTGTCGGACAAGGCGCCCTTCCAGCACGGCGTCCAGTGCTGCGGCGGTGAGGTGACCCTGTTGCTAGAGCCCCTGCCCGTCGTACCCGCCGTGGCGATCTTCGGGATGGGCCACGTCGGGATCGAGCTCGCACGGATCCTGGCGCGCCACGACCTCGAGCTGCACCTGGTCGACTCGCGGGCCGACCAGCTGACCCCCGAGCGCCTGGCTGTCCTCGACGACGCCGTCGCCACGGTGCACCCGCACCAGGTGCCGGTCCTGCCCGAGCTCGTCCTCGCCGAGCTGCCGCCCGGCACCCATGTGCTCGTGATGACCCACGACCACGCCGAGGACGCTGCGCTGTGCGACGCCGCACTCCGAACCCCGCACCTGGGGTCCATCGGCCTGATCGGCTCCACCGCCAAGTGGACGCGGTTCCGCAGGAAGCTCGAGGACGAGGGCCACTCCCCCGACGCCGTCGCCCGGATCACCACCCCCATCGGCCTGCCCGACCTCGGCGGCAAGGAGCCGGCGACGATCGCGGTCAGCGTGGCCGCCGCGCTCCTGCAGATGTTCCAGGCAGAGCGCGCCGGGCGGACCGGCCGGACCCAGACCACCAGCACAGCGGAGAGCACACGATGACGATCTACCGGGCCACGGTCCTCGACACCCCGGACGACCCCTTCGCAGGTGGGGCGCTGCGGGCCGACGACGACGCCGGGATCCTCGTCCGGGACGGGATGATCGCCGACCGGGGGGCGTTCGACCGGATCCAGGCCGCCCACCCGGACCACGACGTCGTCGACCTCCGCGGCGGGCTGCTGCTGCCCGGGTTCGTCGACACCCACGTGCACTTCCCCCAGGTGCGCGCGATCGGCGGCCTCGGCCTGCCGCTGCTGGACTGGTTGGAGCGCTGCGCACTTCCCGAGGAGGCCAGGCTCGCCGACCCGACGTACGCCGCTGCTGTCGCCCGCGAGTTCCTCTCCGGCCTCGTGCAGGCCGGGACGACGACGGCGCTGGTGTTCGGCTCCCACTTCGCCGCCGCCGTCGACCTGCTGTTCACCGAGGCGCAGCGGGTCGGCCTGCGCGTCACCAGCGGCCTGGTCGTCAGCGACCGCCTGCTCCGCGACGAGCTGTTGACGACGCCCGAGCGTGCGTACGACGAGGGCCGCGCCCTCGCCGAGCGCTGGCACGGGGTGGGCCGGAACCGGTACGCCGTCACCCCGCGGTTCTCGCTGTCCTGCGGCAACGGCCTGCTCGACTCCTGCCGGTCACTGCTGCGCGACGTCGAGGACGCGTACTTCACCTCGCACATCAACGAGAACGGGCGCGAGATCGCCACGGTCGCGGAGCTGTTCGGCCTCGACACCTACCTCGACAGCTACGACAACCACGATCTCGTCGGACCGCGCAGCGTGCTCGCGCACAACGTGCACCCCACCGACGGGGAGCTGAAGGTCCTCGCCGAGCGCGGCGCCAGCGTGGCGCACTGCCCGACGAGCAATGCCTCGCTCGGTAGCGGCCTCTTCCCCCTTGATCGGCACCTCGCGTACGGCGTCCCCGTCGCGCTCGGGTCCGACGTCGGCGCGGGCGCAGGCTTCTCGCTGCTCAAGGAGGGGCTGCAGGCCTACTTCATGCAGCAGCTGCTCGGCGAGCAGGGCTACCCGCTGGTGCCGGCCCACCTGCTCCACCTCGCGACCTCGGCCGGCGCCCGCGCGCTCGGGCTCTCCTCCGAGGTCGGCGACCTCGGCGTCGGCAAGCGGTTCGACGCCCAGTGGCTGCGTCCCAGCGCCGGGACGACGCTCGACGTCGCCCTGCGCCACGCCGCCGGACCCGAGGACGCCCTCGCCAAGGCCTTCACCCTCGGCACCACCGCCGACGTCGACACCGTCTGGGTCGACGGCGAGGTCGTCTCTCCCTAGTCCGCATCAACGTCCTGTCCCCTACCGAGAGGAGCACGAAGGAAGCCTGGTCCCGCACCGGGGTGAACACCCAGCGTCCGACGTTCTGCTGTGCCCGCGTCGGAACGCTTCCGGTCACCGACCGGCAGGCGATGCACAGCCAGCTTCGAGAAATCGAGACCGTCATGCCTACATTTCTCTGCACCGACCCCGTCGTCCTCAACCTCTGGCACCCGCTCGCCGCCATCGCGGAGACCGCGCCCGGACGGGACCACACCACCACCCTGCTCGAGGAGCAGATCGCCTACGCTCTGCCGCCCGATGGCGGAGCACGCGCCTGGCGCCAGGGGGCTCCGCAGCACCCGCTGCCGACCCTCGTCCGCTACGGCTACCTCTGGACGTCCCTCGGCACCCCACCGGAGGACCTCTTCAGCATCCCGGAGTACGACGAGCCCGACCGCCGGAACATGAACGCCAGCACGATCGGCGTCCACGTCTCCGCGCCCCGCGCGATCGAGAACTTCCTCGACATGGCGCACTTCCCGTTCGTCCACACCGACGTCCTCGGCTCCGAGCCGCACACCGAGGTCGTCGAGTACGGCGTCGACGTCTCGGCCGAGCGCGACGAGGTGCGCGCCACGCGGTGCCGCATGTTCCAGCCGAAGGCCTCGGCCTCCTCCGCGGACGGCGCCGAGGTCGAGTACGTCTACCGGGTGCCGCACCCGTACTGCTCCGTGCTCTACAAGACCAGCGGTGACGACCCCGACCGGCAGGACGTGATCGCCGTCTTCCTGCAGCCCGTCGACCAGGAGCACGTCCGCGCGCACCTGCTCCTGTCCGTGCTCGATGCCGCGCACGAGGACAAGGAGATCCGCAACTTCCAGCAGTCGATCTTCGGCCAGGACAAACCGATCCTGGAGAACCAGTTCCCCAAGCGGCTGCCTCTCGACCCCCGTTCGGAGACCCCGATCCGGGCGGACAAGTCCGCGGTCGCCTATCGCCGCTGGTTGAGCGGCAAGGGGATCACCTACGGCGTGATCCCGGCGGGGAGGTGATCCGGATGACCAGCATCCAGCCCGGCCGCGCCTGGCACCCCGTCGCCTCGTCCGGTGACGCCGTCGTCCGGCACGTCTTCCAGGGTCGCCTGCTCGGGCGCGAGCTCGCGGTCTGGCGGGCCGACGACGGCTACGTCAACGTGTGGGAGAACCGCTGCCTCCACCGCGGCGTCCGGCTCTCGATCGCCGTCAACGACGGTCGCGAGCTCAAGTGCCAGTACCACGGGTGGCGCTACTCCAACCGCACCGCGGAGTGCACCTACATCCCCGCTCACCCGGCCGACGCCCCCGCGCGGACCATCTGCAACAGGACGTTCGCCGTGGTCGAGCGGCACGGTCTGGTCTGGACGACGCTGGAGCTCGACCGTCCGGAGGATCTTCCCGTCCTCCCCGACGACGGGCGCCCACTCGCGCTCCGCCCGATCACGGTGGCGGCGCCGGCGGCCCAGGTCGTGGACGCTCTCCGCTCGTACGACGCGGGCGAGGACCTGCGCCTGGCCGCCGAGGCGGAGCTGCTGTTGCGCTTCGACCGCGGGACCGCACCCGGTCTCACGATCCTCGTGCAGCCGTCGGACGCCACCACGAGCGTCGTCCGTGGCGTGCTCCACGGCGTCGCCGTGGTCGACAGGGACCGTCCGCCGCTCGACCTGCTGCGCCTCCACAACCGGGCGCTGAACCGGGTCCGAGCCCGGGTCGAGTCGGATCTCGGCCCCCTCCAGGCTGAGCAGCAGGAGCCGGAGCTCGAGCTCCTCTCCGAGGAGCTCGCGGAGCTGCCGCCCCTGAGCCGCCCGGGCAGGTCCGCGAGCCTGCGGGTCCGCGTGGAGCGCAAGTGGCCGGCCGGCGCGGACGTGGCCGGCTTCGCGCTCGCGCCACTCGCCGGGCACCTGCCGGCCGCGCAACCGGGCGCGCACGTCGACGTACACCTCCCGAACGGCTGCGTGCGGCAGTACTCCGTCGTCAACGCTCCCGGCGAGGGCGACCGCTACGTGCTCGGCGTGAAGCGGGAGCCGGACTCGCAAGGAGGATCCTCCTGCCTGCACGACGTGGTGCGGGAGGGCGACGTACTCGCTGTCTCCGAGCCGCGGAACAACTTTCCGCTCCGGAGGGACGCCGAGCACACGCTGCTCGTCGCCGGGGGCATCGGGGCGACGCCGCTCCTGGCGATGGCGCAGACGCTGGCGCACCACGGACTCGACCACGAGCTGCACTACTTCGCCCAGACCGAGGACCACCTGGCCTTCCGGGACCGTCTCGCCACCCTCGGCGGGTCGGTCCGACGCCACCTCGGCCTGGATGTCGCGGCGACGAAGGCGCGGCTCGGCGAGATCCTTGCCGGCTACGCGCCGGGGCGCCAGGTGTACCTCTGCGGACCCGGCCCGATGATCGAGGCGGCGCGGGAGGTCGCGGCGCAGTGCGGATGGCCGGTCGAGAAGGTGCACTTCGAGTACTTCAAGAACGCCCAGGAGATCGACAAGGAATCCAGTTTCGAGGTCGCCCTCGCGCGCTCCTGCCTGACCGTCAAGGTGCTGGCCGGGCAGACCATCCTGGAGGCCGTCCGCGAGGCCGGAGTCGCGATGCCGTCGTCGTGCGAGCAGGGAGCCTGCGGCACCTGCCTCGCCCGGGTGATCGAGGGTGAGCCGATCCACCAGGACGTGTACCTGAACGACGCCGAGAAGGCCTCCGGCGAGGCGATCATGACCTGCGTCTCCCGCTCCGCATCCCCACGACTCGTCCTGGACCTGTAGGAGGTCGCCATGATCACGCTTTACGACTACGAGCTGTCCGCCGACTGCTACCAGGCGCGGCTCGCGCTGGCCGTGCTCGGGCTCGAGTACTCGAGGGTGGACGTCGAGTTCTACCCGGGCAGGGAGCACGAGACGGAGTGGTTCACCGAGCTGAGCCCGCTGCAGCAGCTGCCGGTGCTGTGCGAGGAGGAGACGACGCTGTACGACGCGCCGGCGATCCTCGTGTACCTGGCCTCCCGCCACGATCCCACCGCATCGTGGTACCCCGGCGGGGACCCCGCGCTCGCCGGTCAGGTCACGCTGTGGCTGGGTTTCTCGCGCGCACTGGCCGGCTCGGCCGGTGCCGCGCGACTCCACGAGAGCCTCGGCCACCTCACCGACATCGACGCGGCCCGGTCCCGGGCGCACACGCTGCTGAGGGTCCTCGACGAGCATCTCTGGTTCGGTGAGCAGGAGGGTCGCGACTGGCTGTGTGCCACGGACCGCCCCACCATCGCCGACCTCGCGGCGTTCCCGGACGTCGCGCTCAGTGAGGAAGGGGGCGTGTCCCGGATCGACTACCCGGCGGTGCGTCGCTGGACCGACCGGGTGAAGCGGATCGACGGCTTCGTCGCGATGTCGGGCATCTTCCCGGCCGGCCCCGTCGCGGCATGAGGAGGGCGTGACCAGCGCGCCGTCGCTGGTTGCGGCGCGGTTCCCTGGCCCTGCCTGGGTTTCGGGAGGCCTGGGCTGCTCGCTGTGGTTGCGGCCGCGGAGGTACGGCGGGTGGTTGCGGTCGGCTGGCGGCCTGCGGGCGAGAATGTCCGCCGAGCTTGTCGAGGTGCTGGTCGAGGTGCGACGGGGCGGGGTGCCGTCGCTGGTTGAGGTGCGAGCCAAGCGAGCCTCGAAACCAAGCCAGATTCCCGGCCCGTTCCCTTTACCATCGGCTCGAACTGGTGTACGATTAACGGTAGGTTCGAAGGCGGGACGCATCGAGTGGTCCCGGGCTCCGGAGAACGAGTTGCGACCGGCGACGCCATCGGCGTCACCGCACCGGGATCGGTGCCTCCGGCGGGGCGAGCAGAAGATGACCGTGCTCGCCGCCGAGGAGAACCCCGCGATGTCCGACCAGCCGCAGGACCTGCACCCGATCGTGGATGCGGTCGCGGCCGCGCGGGAGTCGTTGAAGGGCGTGCGGGACGTGCAGCCGGTGTTCATGTCCCCGGCCGCGCAAACCGAGGCGGTCACCTCGATCTGGGCTTCCCCTCGTAGCGTGGAGACATCGCCTTTGAGGAGATGAGCGGCGATGACGACGAGGAACTATCGGAAGTACGACGAGGACTTCAAGCAGGGCGCGGTGCGGCTGGTCATCGAGACCGGGAAGCCGATCGCGCAGGTGGCCCGAGATCTTGGCATCAACGATGGGACGCTGGGCAACTGGTGCGCCAAGGCCCGCGCTGAGGCCGGCGAGGGCAATGGAGAGGTGAGCGAGTCCGAGCGGGCTGAGCTGGCCCGGCTGCGGAAGGAGAACACCGAGCTGCGGATGCAGCGTGATGTGCTCAAGCGCTCGGTGGCCCTCTGGGTGGACGAGGCGATGGGCCGGTAGCCGTGGCCACCTTCATCTGAGGTTCCCCCCGGACCGTAGAGGCATCGACAATGAGGATCGAGATGCCAGAGAAGCGGAAGAAGTACGACCGGGAGTTCCGTGAGGGAGCTGTCCGGATCGTCGAAGAGACCAACAAGCCGATCG
>NZ_QXGH01000023.1 GCF_003515065.1 Nocardioides immobilis | reverse complement strand
GGGGATCTATCGGTTCATTGGCAGCCACCGCCGCAGCATCGGGGCAGAAGTGTCACCACCAAGACCATCTGAAGTGTCACCGATGTCCTGATGCAGAACTGTCACCGTTGTCCTGCGAGATAACAGCGCGCTTTCGGACGTCCTTTACCCAGCAGCCTTCATGCCCGGCGCCGTTGAGGCCGGTCGCTAGTGTCGCGGTGTGATCGAGACAGTCACGACCCAGGACGACGACGGGCTCGCGGCGGCCGCCCTGCTCCTGCACGACTTCAACACCGAGTTCGACGTACCGACCCCCGAGCCCGAGGTGCTGGCCGACATCCTGACCCGCCGGATCGGTGACGCCAACGCGACCGTGCTGCTGGCGCGGGACGACGCGCGGACGGCGGTCGGCGTCGCCGTACTGCGGCTCCAGCCGTCGCTGTGGAGCGACGCCCAGGAGGCCTACCTCGCGGAGCTGTACGTCGTCCCCACCCGTCGGGGTCAGGGCTTCGGCCGGGAGCTCCTGGACGCGGTGCTATCGACGTCGCGGGCCGCCGGGGCGGACTACGCGTTCCTGGTCACCAGCGAGGACGACCGCGACGCGCAGCGGGCCTACGAGGCGGCCGGCTTCCGCCGTACGGAGGGCGAGGGCGGGCCGCTGATGCTCGCCTACGAGCAGGACCTCTGAGCCTCGGACCTGTGGTCAGCCGGCCTCGAGCCAGGACCCGGTCTGGGAGACGGTGACCCGGCGATGGGTCTCGCACATCGCGGCTGTGGTGACGGCCGTCCCCTCGCATGCGGGAAACGCGCACGTCGCGGCCGGCGCCGATCGGTGGTCAGTGAGCCCTGCAGTCGCCATGTTCATCACCCCTCTCAACGAATGTGACGCACGAAGGGCAGTGTTGGTTGCGCCACATCCGACGAGTGCCCCGGCTTGTCCACCTGCGCCAACGATCTGCTCGCCCCTGCGCAGGACGTGACAAGGATTCGTCGAGCGCGTCCGAGGGGGCTTGCTCGATGCCTGGCCGGTGGGAGCCTGCGCCCTGACCTGGGCACTCGTTGCCGGGATCCGGTGACGGCTCCACCAACGACAACACCCCGAACCTGAGCGGTTCGGGGTGTTGGGTCTGGTGTCCGAGGGGGGACTTGAACCCCCACGCCCTAATACGGGCACTAGCACCTCAAGCTAGCGCGTCTGCCAATTCCGCCACCCGGACGAGTGCGGGGAAACGGTAGCAAAAGACCACCCGGTTGCCCGCATCGGGAGGGGGCCTTGAACCACGGGTGCGAGCCTGCAACGGTGGAGGTGCTCTGCAATCAACTCAGAAGGCATCTCATGCTCACCCTGACCGAGAACGCATGCAGCATCGTGAAGCGCTACACCGACCACCCGGACACTCCGGATGACGCCGGTCTGCGGATCACCAGCACCCCGGAGGCACAGCTCGCCGTGACGACCGCGGACCAACCCGCGGCGGGCGACAAGGTCGTCGAGCAGGACGGCGCCAAGGTCTACCTCGACCCGGACGCCGCCCAGCAGCTGGACGACAAGGTGCTCGACGCCGGCATCGACGAGGCCGGCAACATCGAGTTCGGGCTGCTCGCGCAGGCCTGAGCCCTGGTCAGGCGTTCAGGCCCCAGTTGGCCAGAGCGACCTGGGGGTCGGTCGGCTCACCATTGACGCGCACCTCGAGGTGGAGGTGCGGGCCGGTGGTGTTGCCGGTCGACCCGACTGCGCCGATGACGTCACCGGCGGAGACCTGGTCACCGACCGAGACGTTCTGGCTCGACTGGTGGCAGTACCAGAGCTCGGTGCCGTCCTCGAGCCGGATGACGGTCTTGTTGCCGTACGCGCCGTCGTAGCCGACCTCGGTCACGACGCCCGCGCCGATCGCGACCAGCGACGTGCCCTCGGCCGCGGCGAAGTCCAGACCGGTGTGGTCACTCGACCACATGCTGCCGGAGTTCCCGAAGGTGGCCGTCAGGCGGTAGCCCTGGACCGGCAGCACCATGACCGCCGGCTCCGGGCGGACCGTGAGGCCGCGGACGATCTTCATCGGCCGGTCGGCCTTGGCCGTGACCATCCAGGCGGGCGACGCCTGCTCGGCCGCCGCAGCGTCCGGGACGAAGGCAGAGCACGCAATCGCACCGATCAGTGCGGGCCCGGTGATGGCCTGACGGATTCGACGGGTGGTGGTCTGGTTCACGGCGCTTCCTCTGGTTCGCGAATGCTTACTTTTGCAAGCACTTCCCACCAGTGAGCCAAACCCGAGTCGCCAGACTCAAGTCGAACGAGGCCGCCGTGTGGCCGCGGTCACGAGAACACGTTCTCGTTACCGCTCAGATGCCCCCGTTTTCGGGACCGAGATCACACCGCCAGAAGAGGCAGTGGTCGAGCCATTCCTCGAGGTAGCCGACCCCGGAGGTGTAGCCCGACCCGCGCGCGTCACCGAGCATCCGGGACGCCAGCGTGACGTGGGTGGCCTTCCATCGCCGGTGGCTCGCCTCGAGGGTGCGCAGGAGCGTGGCGATCGTCGCGAGCTCCGCCGGGTGCCGTCCGGACGCAACCGCATCGAGGTAGGCGTCGGTCAGCGAGTCCTGCCCGGCGCTGACCTCTGCGTGGACGGCCGGCACGCTCTCGAACGCCGGCGATCCCAGCCGGGCCGGAGGCGGCAGTCCGCACAACCCCTCGAACCGCTTGTACTGCTCGGACTGGATCGCGCTCGCCCCGTCGGTGAACACGCGGAAGGTGTGGAACGCCTCGGGACGCATCGTCGCGACGATGCGGAACAGCGAGGCGTTGCGGTCCATGAAGGTGACGACCTCCTCCAGGAGCAGGGTGGCCAGGCCGAGCTCCTGCTCGCGGAGGGCGCCGACCGCGTCCCGCATCCGCCGGCTCATCCCGGTGAAGGACATCTCGTGGGCCTGCAGGACGCGCATGAAGAAGTACTCGTCGTGCACGGTCGACACGGGCTGCACGCTCAGCTCGAGCCACTCCCCGGCGATCTCGATCGGCGGGGTCGGCAGCTGCAGGAGGAGGGTCGGTAGGTCCGCCTCGGGCTCGTGCGAGATCGCCGAGAGCAGGTCGTCGGAGGCGGTGCTTCCCAGGTGCGCGGTCATGAACCGCAAGGAGTGGCGCAGCCGGGTCCGGAGCGTTCGCGACTCGGGGCGACCCACCACCGACACCTCCCTGAGCCGGTGCGCCGCGCACAGCTCGTAGCGGACGATGTCGGCTGCCAGCAGCGCGGCGACGCCGGACGGCAGCAGGTCGTGCTCGTCCAGGATCACCTCGAGCACCGGGAGCGACAGGTAGGTGCGGTTCCAGAAGCGTCCCTCGTGCTTGTCCAGGATGCAGTCGAGGAACGCGTCGAGATAGGGGTCGCGGCCGTCGTACCGGTCCCTGATGGCCGCGAGCCGCTCGCACCTGTCGGCCGACAGGAAGTGCTTGCCGACCCAGCGGATCTCGTGCGTGACGAGCCGGGCGAGGACCAGGCTGTCCAGCTCGTCGGGCGGTACCGACGGGTCGAGCCAGTGGTCCAGCTCGCTGCTCAGGAACCGGGCCGCGGCGTCGCGCGAGACCTGGATCGCGCAGCTGCTTTCGACAGCTGCCCGCAGGGCCTCGTCAGCCGGCCCGGTCTGGGCGCTCATTGGTCCACAGTGGCAACGATGCGCACGGGCTGTCCGGGGAATGGCGGAACTTGCCGGTCAGCGGCGGTGCCCCCACGCGGTGACCTCGATCCGGGTCGGCACCCACGGCTCGAACCGGAGCCGCATGCCCGCCTCGGGCGGGGTGCGGTTGCCCTTGCGGCTGTTGCACCGGCCGCACGCGGCGACGGTGTTGAGCCAGGTCCAGGTGCCGCCGCGTGATCGCGGCACCAGGTGGTCGACCGTGTTCGCGTGGGCACCGCAGTACGCGCAACGGTGCTGGTCCCGGCGCAGCACCGCCTCGCGCCCGTAGGCCGCGGGTCGGTACATCCACGAGGCGACGACGTAGCGCACCAGGCGCAGCACCTTCGGCCACGGGTGCGGCCCGATCCGCTTGTCCTCCTCGGCCTCGTGCACCACCGCGACGCCCCGGAAGAGCATCTTCACGGCGTGCGGGAAGGAGACGACGTCGTGCGGCTCGTAGGAGGCGTTGAGCAGTACGACGGGACCGTAGGTCGCCAACGCGATCGCCTCCTTCCGTTGCCGCACCTTAAGCATGGCTGACGCGGCGGCAAAGAGGGTTTCTCCGATGTTGCACAAAATTCGGGGTCAGTACGCTGACCCCGTGCACCGGCTCCGCATCGCCTTCGTGCCCGGTGTCACCCCCGACAAGTGGGCCCGGGTCTGGCGGGAGCGCCACCCCGAGATCCGCCTGGAGCTGCTGCCCGTCGCGGAGAGCGAGCAGCGCGCCGCGCTCGACGACGGTACGGCGGACCTGGTGCTCGCCCGGCTCCCCGTGGACCGCGAGCGTCCGACTCCGCTGCACCAGGTCGTCCTCTACGAGGAGCGGCCGGTGGTCGTGGTCGCGGTCGACCACTTCGTGGCGGCGGCCGACGAGGTGAGCACGGATGACCTGGCCGACGAGCAGCTGGTGCTGCCGGAGCGATCCGGCTGGACGCCGGCCGTCCCGCAGCTCGCGTTCCCGCCGATGACGACGAAGGAAGCCATCGAGGTCGCGGCGGCCGGCACCGGCGTCGTCGTACTGCCGATGGCCGTCGCGCGCCTCTACCACCGCAAGGACGTGGTGCACCGGCCCGTCGTCGACCTGCCGCCGAGCCAGGTGGCCCTGGTGTGGCGGGTGCAGGACGACGGCCCGGTGCACCAGGACTTCGTCGGGGTCACCCGCGGCCGCCGCGCGAGCAGCGGCCGCGGCTGACAGGTCCCGCGACATCTCAGACGGCGTAGAAGTTGTCGCAGCCGTAGAACTCGTCGCCGGGGTCCGTGGTGTCGTAGTAGACGGTGTCGTTGCCGGGGCCGCACTTGATGAGGTCGGCGCTGCCGTCGGCGTAGACGTAGAGGTAGTCGTTGCCGTCGCCGCCGCGGACCTCGTCGGGTCCGAAGCTGGGCACGAGGGTGTCGCTGCCCCCGCCGCCGAAGAGGCGGTCGGGCCCACCTCCAGCGGCGATGTAGTCACCGTCGGGCCCGCCGAAGAGACGGTCGCGCCCGTCGGCACCTTCGAGGTAGTCGTAGCCGGGGCCGCCGCGGAGCTCGTCGGCGCCGGCGTAGCCGTAGAGGGAGTCGTTGCCCTCGAACGCGAGGATCGTGTCGGCGGTCGGCGTGCCGTACAGGACGTCGTCGAGGTGACCGCCGCTGATGTCGGCAGCGGAGGCGGGGCTCGCCGAGAAGGCAGCCACACCGGCGAACGCGGCCGCCGCACCGAGGGTGAGGATCTTGATGGAACGCATGGTCTCTCCTTGGGATCGGGACCCGCCGCTGCGGCCGGCCTCATCCACGGGATGCGCCCACTCCCCCGGCCAGTTCCCGGATCCGGAGAATTCTTTTCGCCGGTGTCAGGACCAGTGCCAGGTCTGCTTCGCCAGCAGGTCCCGGGCCCGGGCGATCCGCGAGCGCACGGTCCCGACCGGCACGCCCAGCCGCTCGGCGATCTCGTCGTACCCCAGCTGGTCGAACTCCCGCAGGATCAGGGCCTCGCGGTAGGGCTCGGGCACCCGGTCCAGCGCCTGGCGCACCGCCAGCTCGTCCGCGACGACAGAGCTGAGCCGGCGACTGAACGCCGCCTGCTCGGGCACCTCGTCGGTCGCCGGCTCGGTCTTGCGCTGCTTGCGGCGCAGCACCTGGAGCGCTTCGTTGCGGGCGATGGCGCGCACCCAGGTCTGGAACCGCGACCGCCCCTCGAACTGGGAGATCTTCTCCATCACCGCGATCAGGGTCAGCTGCGCAGCGTCCTCGATGTCGGCCGGGTCGACCAGGAGCGTGGTGATCGCGGGTTGCGCGATCCGGTGTCGGTGCACGAGCTCGAGCAGCAGCTCGGTCGCCGGGACCGCTCCGGCGGCGCCGAGCGGCGCGAGACCGTCGAGGATCTCGATCCGGTCGTCCGGGCCGGCGGCCGCGAACTCCGTCACGAGCGCGCCTCGGGCGGCGGCGTCGCCGTCGGCAGCCGATCGCAGCAGGACGGGATCGGTCACCGGGCGCCTCCGAGATAGTCGTACGCCAGGACCAGGGCGATCGCGATCGCCAGCACCGCCGCGGCGAAGACGGCCAGCATGACCGGGCCACCAAGGAGGCCAGGCCGGGGCGCGACGGGCTCCTGCGCGTACTGGACCACCGGCACCACGTCGGGCGCCGGCTCCGCGGCCGGGCGAGGCGCCACGGGGTCGCCGGGGTGGAACACCGTGACCGGCGCCAGGCTGCCGTCGAGTGCGGCGACCAGGTCGCGGGTCCAGGTGCGGGCATCCGGGTGGCGGTCGTCGCGGTTGCGCGCCATCCCGCGGTCGAGTGCCGCGCCGACCCGCGGGTGACGGGGCTCGTCGGTGCGATCGAGCAGCTCTGCAATGACCGCCGACGCCGCGAAGATGTCGGCGCGGCCGTCGATCGGCGCTCCGACCGCGGCCTGCTCCGGCGCCATGTAGGCCGGGGTCCCGACCGCCGCCGTCACCCGGCGGGTGGACTCCAGCGCCTTGGCGAGACCGAAGTCGGTGAGCACCAGGAAGTCGTCGTCACGGAGGAGTACGCCGCCCGGGTAGCCGTCGGGTGGGTGCCCGTCTGCCGGCGGCCGGATCAGGATGTTCGACGGCTTGATGTCGCGGTGGACGACACCGCGGTCATGGATGGCGGCGAGCGACGCTCCGAGCGCGGCCGCCGCGGCGCGGACGTCGCGAACCGTGATCGCTGTCCCGCGCTCCTCGAGCTCGTCGAGCCGGCCGTCGAGCGTGCCGCGCTCGGCGAGCTCGAGCACCAGGTAGGGCCGGCCGTCGGGAAGCTGCGCGACGTCGTACACCTTGGCGGTGCGCGCGGAGTCGATCCGGCGCATCAGCCGGGCCTCCTTGATGAACCGGGCCCGGCCGTCCGGGTCGAAGGCGACGTTCGCCGACAGCACCTTCAGCGCGACCAGCTGGTCGAGCACCGGGTCCTCGGCACGATAGACCGCGGCGTGGGCGCCGACGCCGATCCGCTCCAGGACGACGAACCGACCGATCGCCTCCACGGCGCCATCTTGTCAGAGTCGGCGACCCCTCAGTTGTTCACCCAGATGGCGGCGACGCCCACCTCGAGGTCGAGCCCGACGATGTCCTCGGGAGCATCAGGAAGAGCGATCACATGGAGCCCCCGTACGGCGATCCCGTTGAACGGGAACTCCTGGCGGATCTGCTCGTTGATGATCACCTTCACCAGTCCAGGGATCTCGACCACCGTGTTCGGCTCGACCGAGACCGGGAACGAACGCCCGTTGATCACCAGCCCGACCAGTCTCGACCCGCCGGTCACGGTGGGAGGGCTGCCGTCGACCTGGTTGAGGTGCGCTGTCGCACTGATGGCGTCGACCTGGATCGCCCCGTTGAGCAGCGAGACGTCGGCTACTTCGCCGGTCATCGTGCCGTCGGACTCGTCTGCGGTCACCGTGCCCTCAGCGGAGCCGCTGAGGGCGAAGGCCCTCAGCAGGCCGGGAAGGTTGATCTTGGCGACGGAGTTGACGAGCTCGGCGCCGTTCGTCCCGCCGGCAGGCATGATCATCGCCGAGGTCGGTCCGGCGTTGAGCTTCACTGCGTCACCGACGTGGATCCTGGTGCGGGTCGAGTAGGACACGCCGAAGATCGGTTCGCCGTCGATCGGCACCGGCAGCACGATCAGCGCCTTCGTGGGCGTGATCTCGATGACCGCGCCTTTCTCCAGCTGGCCGAAGGACGACAGCAGGGTGATCTTGATGCCCGTCGCCCACGACTTGATGAGAGCGTCGCCTCCGACCTGGCCCTTGACCTCGTTGAGGACGACCTTGGCCAGGCCGGGGATCGTGACGGTGGTGTTCTTGGGGACGGTGATCGGCAGGTCGTTGTCACGGACCTTCAGGTTCACGAACTTGGTGCCGCCGGTGCGCTTCACCTCGTCGTCGTGGAGCGTCGCGGTGGTCCGGGTCTCGATCGCGTCGACCGTGATCGCGCCGCCCAGGAGACTGACGCCCGCGATCTTCGCCTCGGACGTGATCATCGTGCCGCCGCCGAACGGCCGGGTGGTCTTCTGCTGGGTCGAGACCCCCGTCGCGGTGAGCACACCGCCCAGCAGATTGACTGCGGCGATGGCGTTCCCGGACGACCTGCCGGGCCCCGTCGCACGCAGGGTGCTCGATCCGGTGAGCTCGGAGCGCACCACGCCAGCGACCGTGACGCGGGAGCCTCCGCTCACGGATCGGTACACCACATCGGGGGCATCGGCAGCATGCGCTGGTGACGCGGAAGGTCCTGCGCCGACGACGGTGAAAAAGGACGCGACAAGAGCAACGACGACGAGGGAGCGACGACGTGGAGCCCTCTGGAGCAAGAGGGTCATAACCGGAAACGGTAACCGGTCTGGATGATCGGGGAATGTGGTTCGTTGAAAACTTTACTTCAGCGAAGAACGATTTTACTTCAGCGATTCCGCGAGCCACGCACCCAGCGCTTGTGCGCTGTGGTCGACCATCGCCGGCCAGTCCAGCGCCGTCTCGTCCGCCCGGTCGGAGACGTGCTTCACGAGCCGCACCGGCACGCCGAACTGCTGTGCCGCGTAGACCACCGCGTAGCCCTCCATGTCGACCAGGTCGGCCTGCGCCGCCAGGCGGGTCCGGACCACCGGATCGGTGACGAAGACGTCGCCGGTCGCGAGCACCGTCTCCCCCGACCCGCACCTCAGCCGCTCCTGGGGGTCGTAGCCCAGCGCGCGGATCGCATCGGCGTTGATGTCGTGGTTGAGCACGACGCCGGGCTCGTGCAGCCCCTCGTGATGGTCGTGAAGGGCGCCCGCGGTGCCGATGTTCACGAGCTCCAGTCCGCCGAGGTCGCCGTACGACGCGAGGGCGCGCGCCACCGCCGTCGCGGCCGCTGTCTTCCCGATGCCGGTGATCAGGACCGGCAGCGCCGCCGGGACGTACGCCGCCTCGGCCTGCGTCGCCGCGACGATGAGGTACGCAGGCACCCGGCTCACCAGCTGGTCGCCAGCGGGCGGCCCTCGTGGAAGCCGGCCGCCGACTGCACCCCCACCACGGCGCGCTCGTGGAGCTCGGCGAGCGTCGCCGCACCGGCATAGGTGCAGGCCGAGCGGACACCGGCGCTGATCTGGTCGAGCAGGTCCTCCACCCCGGGGCGCGCCGGGTCGAGGTACATCCGTGAGGACGAGATGCCCTCCTCGTAGAGGCCCTTCCGAGCCCGGTCGAAGGCAGACTCCGCGGAGGTGCGGATGGCAACGGCGCGGGCCGACGCCATCCCGAAGGACACCTTGAACGGGCGCCCGTCGGCGTCCTGGAGCAGGTCACCGGGCGACTCGTGGGTGCCGGCGAACCAGGAACCGATCATCACCGAGGACGCTCCCGCTGCCAGGGCGAGCGCGACGTCGCGCGGGTGGCGCACTCCCCCGTCGGCCCACACGTGCGCGCCGAGCTCGCGCGCGGCGGCCGCGCAGTCGAGGACAGCCGAGAACTGGGGGCGACCCACGCCGGTCATCATCCGCGTGGTGCACATGGCACCGGGCCCGACGCCGACCTTCACGATGTCGGCCCCTGCCTCGACCAGCGCCCGGGTGCCGTCGGCGTCGACCACGTTGCCGGCCACGACGGGGACGGCGGGGTCGAGCGCACGGACGGCCTGGAGCGCCTCGATCATCCGGTCCTGGTGCCCGTGTGCGGTGTCGACGACGAGACAGTCGACACCGGCCTCGAGCAGCGCCCGCGCCTTCGCGGCGACGTCGCCGTTGACCCCGACAGCAGCCGCGATCCGCAGGCTTCCCGCGTCGTCGACAGCAGGTTGGTACAGCGTGGCCCGCAGCGCGCCGGTGCGGGTGAGGACGCCCACCAGCTGCCCGTCGCTGTCGACGCCGACAGCGAGCATCGCCCGCGCGTCGTCGAGAGCGTCGAACGCCTTGCGCGGCTCGGTGTCGGCCTCCACGAGCACCTCGACCGGCCGCATCACCTGGTGGGCCTGAGCGAACCGGTCGACCTCGGCACAGTCGTCCTCGAGCACGACGCCGACCGGTCGCTGCTGGTCGTCGACCACGACCGCCGCCCGGTGGGAGCGCTTGGGGATGAGCGACAGCGCCTCGGCGACGGTCTGGTCCGGACGGAGCTGGATCGGGGTGTCGAGCACCAGGTGACGCGACTTCACGAAGGCGACGACATCGGCGACCACCGGCGCCGGGATGTCCTGGGGAATGACGACGAGACCGCCGCGTCGGGCGACCGTCTCCGCCATCCGCTTGCCGGCGATGGCCGTCATGTTGGCCACGACGATCGGGATCGTCGCGCCCGTTCCGTCCGCGGTCGACAGGTCGACGTCGTAGCGGCTCGCGACCGCCGAGCGGCGCGGAACCATGAACACGTCGTCATAGGTCAGGTCGTGGTCGGGCACCCGGTCGTCGAGGAAGAGCACATGGCCAACCTACCGCCGCCCCTGGTGAGGCGCCGGTGTCGCCCGGACCGCTCACGGGTAAGGATGGGGGTGTGACCTCAGCGACGGCGCGTGCCCCCGGTCGGGTCAACCTGATCGGAGACCACACCGACTACAACGGCGGTCTCTGCCTCCCGTTCGCGATCGCCCCGGCCACTTCCACCACCGCCCGATCACGGGGCGACGACCGGCTCCGGATCCGGTCCACCGCGTTCCCCGAGGTGTGGTCCGGGCACCTGGCCGACCTCACCCTCGAGGGCCGCGAGGCGATGCCGGACTGGGTCCGGTACCCCGCCGGCGTGCTCTGGGCGGCGCGTGAGGACGGCTGGCTGCTGCCGGGCGTCGACCTGGTCATCGACAGCGAGCTGCCGCTCGGTGCCGGGCTCTCGAGCTCGGCCGCTCTCGAGTGCTCCGTCGCCCTGGCGGTCGGCACGCTGGTCGACCGGCCGCTCGACCCCGGCAGCCGGCACCGGCTCGCCGAGCTGTGCCGCCGCGCCGAGACCGAGTTCGCGGGAGCGCCCACGGGAGGCATGGACCAGCTCGTGTCGCTGCTCGCCAAGCCCGACCACGCGCTGCTCATCGACTTCACGGACACGAGCGTGCGGCCGGTCCCGCTGGCCCTCCGGGAGGCGGGGCTCGTCGTCCTGGTGACCGACACCGGCTCCGCTCACCAGCTGGTCGACGCCGAGAGCGGCTACGCGCAGCGCCGCGCCGAGTGCGAGCGCGCCGCAGCCGCGCTGGGTCTCCCGCGCATCGGGCTGGCGTGGCCGGACGACCTGAGCCGGCTCGACGACGACGTCCAGCAGGCCCGCGCGCGGCATGTCCTCTCGGAGAACGCCCGGGTGGAGGACACGATCACGGCCGTGACAGCCGGGGACTGGGAGGCCGTCGGCAGGATCCTGTTGTCCTCCCACGTCTCCCTGAGGGGCGACTTCGCGGCCTCGACGCCGGCCCTCGACCTGGCCGTCGAGACAGCGGTGGAGGCAGGAGCTCTCGGTGCCCGGCTGACCGGCGGCGGGTTCGGCGGCTCGACGATCGCGCTCGTGCCCGAGGAGCGCGCGAGCGCCGTACAGACCGCGATCGACACGGCGTTCGCCGCGGCGGGAGACCCGGCGCCGACCCACCTCGTCGTGCTGCCGTCCGCGGGTGCGTCCGTCCGTACGACGTGACGCGGCCCCGCTAGGAGCGCTGGGCGGGCTCCGGGACCAGGCAGAAGGAGCCGTCGGAGAACCCGGACGGCCGAACGGCGAGGGCCTGGTTGAGGCGGGCCCGCTGGTTCTCCCAGGCGATCTCGGCGGCCAGCTCGGCGATCTGCGCCCGGGTGAAGCGGGCCTCGAGCTGCGCCCGCAGCTCGTCGGGAACGATCGCGGGTGAGGCCGAGACGGCCGCCGCGAACCCCACCACCAGCTTCTCGTCGTCGCTGAGCACCGGGCTGTCGGCGTAGGTGAGCAGCGCGCGCAGCTTCTCGTCGGGGATGCCCTCGGCGCGGGCGATCTCGGCGCCGATGTCGAGGCAGTACTCGCAGTTCACGATCATCGCCGACTTCGCGACCGCCAACGACTTCAGCTGGGCGGGCATCCGGCCCATCAGCATCAACGAGGACTCGTAGGTGCCTTGGGCCACCAGCAGCTGCGGCCGGCGGACCAGCCAGCCGAGGAGGTCACCGCGGTGGCGACGCGCCTTGCGCAGCACCCTCAGGTATGCCCAGATCCGTTTCACGATGCCCATGCGACTGCCTTTCGGTGAGTGGTGAGGACGATCAAGGTTGCGCCGCCGGCGACCTGGGCGCCGATCAGCACGACGTTGAGCACGTCGTTGAACGCCGGCAGCAGGGGCGACGGGTTCAGTGCGTGGTAGACGAGGTGCGGCACGCAGAACAGCAGGTAGCCGATCGCCGCGATCCTCATCTCGGCCGGCCCGCCGAACAGGCAGACGCCGACCAGCAGGCCGCCGGTGGCCAGGAACCCGGCACCGGCGTCGGTGATCAGGTGCTCGTTGAAGGGCGGCTCGGCGGCGGCGAGCGCCGGTCCGAACCCCGGGAAGCTGTCGTACCACCCGCGCGGGCTGAGCACGGCCCAGACGCCGATCACCGTCTGCGGGAGCGCGAGCGCGAGGCCGAAGGCCCGGGTGGGAGTGAGGTCCTTCATGCCCTCTCTTCGTGCCGGCCGCGCAGGGTGTCACGTCGGTCGAGCCACCAGGCCAGGACCAGCAGGAGACCGAGCGCGCCCTCGCTCAGGTGCAGCGCGACGCCGGCGGCGAACACCCCGATCTCGCCGAACCCGCCGAGACCGAGGCTCACGGCGAGCGGAGAGCAGGTCAGCACCGAGACCGTGCTCCACGAGCGGCGCACCGCGGCCGCTGCCGCGCAGACGGCGGCGGCGATCAGGGCGAGGGCGCCCTCGAAGTAGGCGTGCGGGCCGTGCGGCTCTCCGAGGTTCTCGGCGATCCACTCCCCCGCGACGATGTTGCCGACCCCCTGGAAGACGAACGCGAACGCGAGCGCCCCGGCGACGACGGCGAGGAACAGGCCGGGGCGGTCAGCCCGCCGCGCCTCGCGACGGTCGGCAGCGGCGGCTGCCACCTGGGCGTCGATCCGGGCCAGCAGCGCGGGGGGTGGCGCGGGCCGTGCGGCGGAGGCCAGCCAGAGCAGGGTCGGATCGGCCGTCGGCCCACCACGACCGCCGAGCAGGTCGTCGATCTCCGCATCGCTGCGCTCGAGCTCGTCACTCATCGTCCATCACCTCCCGCAGTCGGCCGAGTGCTCGGTGCACGAGCATCCGGGCCGCGCTCGGCGAGACCCCGAGCACGACCGCCATCTCGGACGAGTTCAGCTCGCTGCCGAAGCGCAGCGCCACCGCCTCCCGCTCCCGCGCCGTGAGCACCCCGAGCCGTCGTCGTACGTCGTCGGCGCCGAGGCGACGGAGCGCGTCGCCCTCGGGATCGTCCTCGGCCGTCTGCTCGGTACGCCCGCCCGGATGCTCGGCGGGCAGCTCACGACCGTGCTTGCGCCACCAGTCGGCGACCGCGTGCCGGGCGATGCCGACCAGCCAGCCGGCGACCGAGCCGCGACCGGCGTCGTACGACGGCCACGAGGTCAGCGCCTTCTCGAACACCACGCTGGTCACGTCCTCCGCGTCGCTGTCCGAGGGCACGCGCAACCGCACGTAACGCCACACCGACGCCACGTGCTCGCGGTAGACGTCCTCGAACCGCACTCTCACCTCTTCTGGCTGTTCTTCGCGGTTGCGACCGGAAGTGTCACGCCACGCCATTCTGCTCAGGCCTGCCAGACTGCCGCCATGCGGTTGCCGGACCCCGCGCTGGTCGTGCTCGTCGGCGCGTCCGGATCGGGCAAGTCGACCTGGGCCGCAGAGCGCTACCGCCCGCAGGAGGTCGTCTCCTCCGATGCGCTCCGCGGTGTCGTCGGCAGCGGTGACCACGACCTCGATGCGTCGGCCGACGCCTTCGCGATCCTCGAGCAGGTCGTCGCCGCCCGACTCGGACGCGGTCTGTGCACGGTGGTCGACACCCTCGGTCTCGATGCCGTACGGCGGACCGGCTGGCTCGCGGCCGCACGGTCGGCCGGGCTCCCGGCCGTCGCCGTCGTGCTCGCGACGCCCGACGCCGAGTGCCGGCGCCGCAACGCCGCGCGCGACGTGCCCGTGCCGGCACCGGTCCTGGCGGGTCAGCTGAAGCGGATGCGCGTGGCAGCCGAGGAGCTCGCCGCGGAGGGCTGGGACGTCGTCGTCGTCGACGGCTCCGGCGCTGCCGCCGAGGGGCCGCCCGTCCCGCACACGGCGGCCAGCACGCCGGAGCGTCGGACCTCCGCGGGGGTCGAGGTCGTGCTCCAGGTCTCCCGGTTCCCGTGGGGCGAGGACCCCGCCCGGTGGCTCACCGGCCTCGCGCTCGAGGCCGACCGGCTGGGGCTCGCGGGGATCGCGCTGATGGACCATCTCGTACAGATCCCCCAGGTCGGTCGCGCGTGGGAGCCGATCCCCGAGCCCTACGTGACCCTCGGCCTGCTCGCCGGCCTCGACACCGGTCTCCGGCTCGGCACCCTGGTGACGCCCCTGACCCTCCGTCCCGCAGGCGTGGTCGCCAAGGCGGTGGCCACCCTCGACGCGCTCAGCGGCGGCCGGGCGTTCGTCGGCGTCGGCGCGGGTTGGTGGGAGCGGGAGCACCTCGGGTTCGGCGTGCCGTTCCCCAGCGCCCGGGAGCGCCTGGACCTGCTCGAGGACGGCATCGAGACCATGCGCGCGCTGTGGGCGCCCGGCACCAAGGCCTGGGAGGGCTCCCGGGTGCGGTTGCCCGAGACCACCTGCTACCCCCGGCCGGCCGCCGATGTCCCGATCGTCGTCGGCGGATCCGGCGAGCGTCGTACGTTGCGGATCGCCGCGCGGCTCGGCGACGGGTGCAACCTGCCGTCCGACCCGGAGGTGCTGGCCGCGAAGGTCGCCGTCCTCCGTGCCCACTGCGCGGACCTCGGTCGGGACCCGGCCGAGGTCGCGGTCACCGTGCTGGACCTACCGGTCGTCGGGCACGACCGTGACGACGCCTGGCGGCGCGTGGAGCGGCTCCGCGGCCGCACCGCCGCGGCGACGTACGCCGCCCGGCACCATGCCGGGACCGCCGCAACCCATGCCGAGCGCTACGAAAAACTGGCCGGCGAGGGCGTGGAAACCGTGTTCCTCGCCCTCGCCGACCTGTCTGGCCCTGAAGACCTGGAGCGGCTCGCGCCTCTCCTGGCCTGACTGCTTGCTTGCGACCTACTTGAGCTCGGCGCTCGAGAGCCCGAGGACCCGGCGAGCGACGATCAGCTGCTGGATCTGCTGGGTGCCCTCGAAGATGTCGAGGATCTTGGAGTCGCGGCTCCACTTCTCGAGCAGCTCCGCCTCGCTGTAGCCGATCGACGAGCACAGCTCGACGCAGCTCAGCGTGACGTCGGTGCCGACGCGGCCGGCCTTCGCCTTGGCCATCGAGGCCTCGAGCGAGTTCGGCTTGCGGTTGTCCGCCATCCACGCCGCCTGCAGGGTGAGCAGGCGCGCACCCTCCCAGTCGGCCTCGAGCTGGAGGAACCGTGCCGCCGCGGCGGACTGCAGGTTCGCCGGCTTGTCGTAGTCGACGACGACGCCGGCCTCCTTCAGCAGGTCGCGGGTCAGGTCGAGCGACGCCTGGGCGCACCCGATCGCCATCGCGGCCACCAGCGGACGGGTGTTGTCGAAGGTCGCCATCGCGCCGGCGAAGCCCTGCTCGACGTTGACCTCCGGCGAACCCATCAGGTTCTCCTTCGGCACCCGGCAGTCGGTGAAGGTGATCACCGCGGTGTCGGAGGCCCGGATGCCGAGCTTCTCCTCCAGCCGCTCGACCTTCAGGCCGGGCGTGCCCTTCTCCACGACGAACGACTTGATCGCGGCGCGACCGAGGGACTTGTCGAGGGTCGCCCACACGACGACGCAGTCGGACCGCTCACCCGAGGTGACGAAGATCTTCTCGCCGTTGATGACGTACTCGTCGCCGTCGAGGACCGCGGTGGTGGAGACGGCGGCCGAGTCCGAGCCGAAGGCCGGCTCGGTGATCGCCATCGACGCCCACTTGCCCTTGAACCGGGCGAGCTGCTCGTCGTTCGCGACGGACGCGATCGCCGAGTTGCCGAGGCCCTGGCGCGGGAACGACAGCATCAGGCCGACGTCGCCCCAGCACATCTCGGCGATCGAGGTCACCGAGGCCATGTTGGCGCCGTTCTTCACGGTGGCGTCGTCGGCGATGCCGTCCCGGCGGACGCCGGCGGCGCCGGCGCCCTCGCTGGAGCCCGACTCCTCGAGGCCGTCGATCATCGCGGCGAGGATGTCGAGCTCCTTCGGGTACTCGTGCTCGGCGATGTCGTACTTGCGGGAGATCGGCCGCAGCATGTTCATCGCGACCTGGTGCGCCTGATCGATCAGCGCGCGGTGCTTCTTGGGAATCTCGAGGTTGATGGCCATCAGACCAGCACCGTTCCTTCCATGATCCCGATGGCCCGCAGGTCGCGGTACCACCGCTCGACCGGGTGCTCCTTGACGTAACCGTGGCCACCGAGCAGCTGGACGCCGTCGTTGCCGATCTGCATGCCCTTGTCGGCGCACAGCTTGCGGGCCAGCGCGACCTGCTTGCTGAAGTCCTTGCCCGCCGCGGCACGCGCCGCCGCCCGGTAGGTCAGCAGGCGCATGGCCTGCAGCTCGATCGCGATGTTGGCGACCATGAAGGCCACGGACTGGCGGTGGGCGATCGGCTCGCCGAACGCCTCGCGCTCCTTGACGTACGGCGTGACGTAATCGAGCACCGCCTGCGAGGTGCCGACCGCGAGGGCGCACCAGGCCAGGCGCGACAGGCGCACGCACTCGGCGTACGTCGACCCGTCGGTCTCGCCCAGGACGGACTCGGCGGGGACCTTGACGTCCTTGAGCGCGAGCTTGGTCATCGAGGCGGCGCGGACGCCCATGGCGGGGTCGCCCTCGATGGCGAGGCCCGCGGTGGACGACTCCACGAGGAACAGGACCGGCTTGCCGTCGAGGCTGGCGCCGACGACGAACAGCTCGGCCTGGTCACCCCGGGCGACGAGGCTCTTGGTGCCGTTGAGGACGTAACCGCCGTCGACCTTCTTCGCACTGGTGGCGGGGCTGAGCACGTCGAAGAGGACGGTGGGCTCGTTGAGCGCGAGCGCGGCGGCCGGGACCTCGTCGCCGGTGAAGGCGGGGAGGTAGGTCTGCTGCTGCTCGTCGGTGCCCCAGAGGCCGATCGCCGTGGCGACCGAGCCGGGCGCGAGGGTGGCGACCGCCAGGCCCATGTCGCCCTTGGCGAGCGCCTCGGCCACGAGCGTGCCAGCCATGGCCGACCGCTCCTCGGAGACGCCACCGAGTGCCTCCGGCACGCCGAGGATCGGCAGGCCGATCTCGAGGCTGGACTTCAGCAGCTCGTCGGGTGCGGCGCATGCCGCGTCGGCCGCGGCCGCGGCCGGACGGACGATCTCCTCGGCGAACTCCGAGACGAGGTCGACCAGCATCTGCTCGTCCTCGGTCGGGGTCAGGTCGAAAGGACCGGTGCCGGCGGTCGGGGCCGGCCGGGTGCCCGGCGCGCCCTTCTTGCCCGACCTCGCGAAGGTGCGGCTGGCGTTGGTGATGGTCTTGAAGCCGGTGCGGGTCACGTTGAAGACGACCTGCTCGGTCTGCTTGCGCAGCCCCATCTTGTCGATGAGGTCACTCTGGGCGAGCCGGTTCAGTCCCGCAACGAGAAAGCCGATCGGATCACGGCTCTCGGTGTTCGGGACCCCATGCTTGCCACCTGGCTTGAGGTTGCTGATCAGGGACATGCTCGCAAATGTAACTGCGAGTTACACTCAGCGCTACACCATCTCCCGGATCCGGTCGGTTTTGTGCGGGCAGGGTGCCGGAGGTCACACCCGTCGTCGGCCTCGACCAGCGCACTCCCTAGGATCCCTGGCCATGTCAGTCAAGGGGCCCGAGGAGCCGGTGCACGCGCCGTACGGACCGCTGCCGCGCGGCGGCACGGTCCACCCGATCACCCGCTGGGGCACCTCGGTCATGCACAAGCCGCAGCAGCCGGTCACGGCCGACCAGTTCGGCGGCGACGGCCTGCGGGCGCTCGCCGCCGACATGGTCGCCACCATGTACGCCGCCGACGGGGTCGGCCTGGCCGCCTGCCAGATCGGGGTCGACCTCGCCCTCTTCGTGTTCGACTGCCCGGACGAGGCCGGCGAGCGCTACGTCGGCGTGGTCTGCAACCCGACGGTGACCGTCCCCGACGCACCTGGCCGCAAGCTCGACGACGGCGACGAGGGGTGCTTGTCGTTCCCCGGGGCGTTCTGCCCGTGTGCACGCCCGGCGTTCGCGACGGTCGAGGGCTTCGACCTGGACGGCGCGCCGGTGCGGTTCGAGGGCGACGGGCTGCTGGCCCGCTGCCTGCAGCACGAGACCGACCACACCCGGGGCACCGTGTTCGGTGATCGGGTGTCCGCCCGCGCCCGGAAGAAGCTGCAGAGGCAGCACGACGCGGCGGCGGACGACTACCCGCTGGAGTGGCCGACCTGAGCTGCGCTCAGCTGGCCGCGGCGCCCGTCCGCCGGGTCCGACGCGCCTCGACCCGCGCGACGAACCGCTCGACCTCGCGGAGCGCCTCGCGCGCCTCCGGGAGCGGCCGGATCATCTGGAAGACGTGGAAGAGGCCGGACCAGACCTGCAGCTCGCACACGCCACCGGCGGCCACCTGGGCTGCGGCGAAGCCCTCGGCGTGCGCCAGCAGGTGCTCGTGCTCGCCGACCTGCAGCAGGATCGGCGGGAGGTCGGGCCCGACGACCTGGATCACGTCCAGACGCGGATCGCGCGGGTCCGCCCCGTGGGCGTAGAGGGCGAGGATCCGGCGGGCCGTCGCCCGCTTGACGAAGCCGTCACGCGGGTTGCGCTCAGGCTTGCCGAACAGCTCGTAGGTCAGGTCCACGACCGGGGAGAACGCGACGACCGCGCCGGGCATCGCGACGCCCCGCTGGCGCAGCTCGCCGAGCAGCGCCAGCGCCAGGTGGCCGCCGGCGGAGTCGCCGGCGACGACGATGTCCTCGGGCGCATGACCGCGCTCGAGCAGCCAGAGGTACGACGCCAGCACGTCGAGGTGGGCCGCGGGGAACCGGTGCTCGGGCGCCCGGCGATAGCGGACCGCGAACGCCGACCGGTCGAGGCGTCGGCACAGGTCCGAGATCAGGCCGCGGTGGGTGGCCGGCGAGCAGCCGACGTACCCACTGCCGTGCAGGTAGAGCAGGACCGGCTCGCCCGGCTCGGGGACCTGGCCGACCCACTCACCGCGCACGGTGCCGGCACCGCCCTCGGTCTCGACCGGGGTCGCCGGCAGCCTGGTGTGCAGGCCGCCGAGGCAGGCGACGCCGAACGCGAGCCGGATCACCGCGATGCCGGCGGCGTTGGCCGGCAGCACCGCTCCGACCGGCCGGAAGGTCAGCCGGAGCCCGGTCTGCAGCAGGCGCGCCGTGTGCGATGCGCGCGTCGCGCGCGACCCCCCAGTCCTCACGAACGTCATTGAAACACGGTGCAGGATCCGGCAACAGACCGACCCGGGTCAGCTGACCCGGACGACCGGCCCTCAGGGTCAGGCGGGGACCCAGCCGTCGACGGTCGTGCCGCCGCCCGGCCGGTAGGCGATCGTCAGGTCGCCCCCGACCGCCCGGACCCGGTCGCGCATGTTGTCCATGCCCCGGCCCTGCGCATCGCTCTCGACGCCGCAGCCGTCGTCGGCGACCTCGAACCGCAGCCGGCCCTGCTCGCGAGCGAGGGTGACCGTCGCCGTGGCGGTGTCGCCGGCGTGCTTCGCAGCGTTCTGCAGCGCTTCGTTGCAGCAGAAGTAGACCGCCGACTCCCGAGCGTGGTCGAGGCGTCCGACGCCGGGGCTGCGGAGGACCGTCGGCACGGCCATCCGCTCGGCCGTGGCGGAGAGCGCCGCCTCGAGGCCCGCCACGGTGAGCTCCTCCGGGTAGACGCCGCGCGCCAGGCGCTGGATCTCGACCTCGGCAGCGGCGACGCTCTCGCGCGCCCGGCGGGACAGCTTGTGCAGGTCCGGTTCGTCGACCAGCCGCGCCTCGACCTCCCCGACCTCGGCGCCGATGCGCTGCAGACGGACCAGCACCCGGCGGCGCAGGTCGCGCTCCATCCGCTGCCGCTCGCCGTCGGCGACGGACGCGAGCCGGGCTCGTGACGCACGGAGCGCGGCGTCATCGGCCTCGAGCCGCTCCGCCATCCGGTTCAGGCTCATCGCGGCGTCGTCGAGCTCGTCGCCGGCCCGCACCGCGACCCGCACGCCAGGCTCGCCGTCGCCGATGCGCACCAGGGCCATCTTGAGCTCGTCGACCCGCATGAAGATCGAGTGCGAAACCAGTGCCGTGATCACGCCGCCGAAGGTCGCCGCCGACCCGAGGGTCGCGAGCACCGCGATGGCCAGCGCGATCTCGCGGTCCCCCGTCGCAGCGACCAGGCTGGAGACCGCGACCCCCGTGTAGGCCATCGCGGACGCCGACGCGAGCGCGCTGCGCCGGGCGAGGGTCAGCCAGCTCTTGTCGGGGTCGAAGTCGGCGGGCAGCAGCGGCTGGATCTCGCGCAGGACCGGCCGGAACGCCACCTCCCAGATCAGGACGAAGAAGAACCCCGCCGGAGCGGTGATGAGGCACGCCACCAACCAGCCGGAGAGGTAGTCGAGCAGCGTGAAGCCGCGCGGCCCGCCCACCACGAGCAGCAGGGGGATGTTGCCGACGAGGCAGTACGACGTGGTGCTCACCATGCTCACCCGCGGGACCTGGCGCACGGCCGCATGCCACACGTCGGCAGGGTCGACCGGGTCACCGCGCAGGAACCGGACGATCGGGCGGAACGGTCCGAGCGCCGCCCACGGCATCAGCACGCCGGTGATGACGACGCCGCAGAGCATCGTGACGACGAAGGCCCGGGTGTCGTGCGCACCGGGTCCCCAGAGCGGTTGCAACGTGAGGAACTGGGCCGGCCAGGCCAGGAACAGGATCCCGCCGCCGCTGACGAACAGCCAGGTCGCGACGTACCGCCCCCGGATCCGCGGGTAGGCCCGTTGGAACACGGAGTCGATCCAGGGCAGCTCCTCGCCCAGCACCGTCACCATGTCGGCACCTGGCCGCGGAAGACCACCCCGCTGCCCTCCGTGTCGGCGACCACGGTCCCGCCGACGGCCCCGAGACGGTCCTGCAGGAACAGTGTGAGGTCGGCCGTGTGCTCGTCCTCCGGTCCGGGTTGCAGCTCGAGGTCGACGATGGCCAGCCCGGTCGCCTCCCGCAACGCGATCCAGACGGCGACGTCCGGGTGGTCGGCCTGGTTGGCGCGGTCGAGCACCTCCCAGCAGCAGAAGTAGATCGCGGACTCGACAGCGTGGCTCCAGCGCACGTCGACGGCGACGTCGAGGGTGACCATGACATCCGACTCGCGAGCGGCCGCACGGAGTGCGGAGGCAAGTCCCTCGGCCTCCAGGCTGGCCGGATAGATCCCGTGGGCGAGTCGTCTCATCTCCCCCACGACCGCACTCAGCTCGGCCCGGACCACGCGGACCCGTGGCAGGACGTCAGGCACAGCCGCGCAGACGGACTCCAGCTGGCCGATCTGCATGCTCACCAGCGCCAGGTTCTGCTGGGCGCCGTCGTGGAGGTCGCGCTCGATGCCGCGCCGGGTGCCGTCGGCCACCTCGATCAACCTGGCCCGTGACTGCCTCAGCTCGCTGGCGTGGTGGTCCATCAGGTCCACCATCCGGTTGAACGCCCGGGCGACGTTGTCGAACTCGTCGCCCGACGTCGGCGGGACCCGCACCGACCCACGCCCGCTCGCGACCGTGTTGAGGGCATCGGACAGCTCGTCGACCGGGCGGGTCACGCTGGACGACACGAGGCTGAGCTGGGCGCCGACGTACGTCGAGACCAGGCCCAGCGTCACCAGAGCCACGATCCAGGCGCGCCCGTCCTGCGAGAAGCCCATCGACAGCCCGGATGCCTGACAGCCGACCGTGAACGTGATGGCAGTGTTGAGCAGGACCAGGCGGCGGCGCCCGGTGACGCGCGCGTGCTCGTCGAAGTCCGGTGGCAGCTGCGCCGCCACCTCGCGCGCCACCGGCAGCAGCGCGAGCTCGAAGATCAGCAGGTAGAACGCCACGACGCCGATCGTGACGAGCACCTCGGATGCGTAGGCCCCGGCGTAGGTCCAGGCGGTGAACTGCTCCCGGTGGCCGACGTAGATGAGGCCGATCCCGATCGTGAAGCCGCTCCACAGCGTCGACACGATCGCCGCGGTCGCCGGCAGCCGCGTCACGCAGTCACGCCAGACCAGGACAGGGTCGGCCTCCCGGCCCCGGAGGTACGCCGTGACCGCTCGGTGGCGCCACAGGATCACGGCCATCGCGAAGGGCGCGGCGATCGTCGCCAGAGCTGCGAAGACCCCGACGTACCACCACCGGTCGAAGCCGCTGGTCCAGAAGGGGAGCTGCGTGAGGTTCTGGTACGGCGTGGAGACGGCGGCCACGAAGAAGCCGGTCGCGAGGACGAGACCGTGGAAGTACCACGGTCCCAAGCGGGCCCGCACCAGGTCGACCAGTGCGTCCGGCCGCACCTTGGCCCGGCGGGACGCTCCGGCGCGCTGGGCCGTGGCGGTCGACATCGAATGATTCTCCACCCGCGCGCGACCCGCCGACAATGCGTGCATCCACGGATCCGGGACGGTTGACCCGCGTGACAGAGTTGCCCCGTGACTGTTCTGATCGTCGACGATCACGCGCCGTTCCGGGAGTATCTGCGCCTGGTCCTCGAGGACGACGGCTTCGACGTGGTCGCCGACGTGGGCGACTGCGACGAGGCGATGGCGGCCGTCGCCGCCACCTCCCCGGACCTCGTGCTCCTCGACGTGCACCTCGGGGACGGCCCGGACGGCTTCGAGATCGCCCGCCGGCTGGCCGAGCTCCCGACCCCTCCCGCGGTGATCGTGACGTCGAGCCGGAGCCAGTCGGCCTACAGCGACCGGATCACCGCAGCTCCGGTCCTGGGCTTCCTCCCCAAGGACGAGCTGAGTCCGGCGGCCATCCGCGAGCTGGCCGCGACGCCCGCCGCGACGAGGGTGGCGATCGCCGAGGACTCGCTCCTGTTCCGCGAGGGGATGGTCCGCCTGCTCGAGGACCTCGGGTTCGTCGTGGGCGGCCAGGTGTCCGACGGCACCGAGCTGCTCGGTCTCCTCGACATGGTGTCCGTGGACGTGGTCATCGTCGACATCCGGATGCCACCGACCTTCACCACGGAGGGCATCGCGACCGCCCACGCCATCGCCGAACGGCACCCGTCGGTCGGCGTGATGGTGCTGTCGCAGTACCTCGAGCCGGACTACGCGGTGCGGCTGCTGGAGAACGAGCCGACCGGCCGCGGGTACCTGCTCAAGGACCGGGTCGGGGACCTCAAGGCGTTCGCCGACGCCCTGCACCGGGTCGCGATGGGCGGTCTCGCCGTCGACCCCGGTGTGGTCGCGATGCTGATGAAGGGCGCGACCGATCCGCTGCGGTCACTGACCGACCGGGAGAACGACGTACTCCGGCTGATGGCGCAGGGCCTGTCCAACGACGGCATCGCCTCCGAGCTCTTCGTGAGCCACCGGACGGTCGAGGCCCACGTCGGGCGGATCCTCGACAAGCTCGGGATCGACCGCGACACCAGTCACAACCCGCGGGTCGCAGCGGTGCTGCACTTCCTCAACCAGCAGCCGGAGCTCCGCGCCTGAACCGTCGGCCGGTCACCGGCCGGCGCCGATGTCGCGAACCTTCGGGACCTCCCGGCCGATCCGCATCGGCACCTGCAGGAACCTCCCCATCTCGGGGTAGAGCGCCGCCTTGCCGGTGGTGATCATCGCGGCTGACAGCGCCCGGGCCGGGTCCGTCCAGCTCAGGATGTTGACCCAGCCCAGGTGACCGAAGGCACCGACCGTGTCGGGGCCGAACAGGCTGGCGCGGCGACCGCCCAGCATGAAGCCCATGCTGAACCCGATCGGGAGGCCGAGGGTGTAGTCGACCTCGAGGTGCGACTGCTCGGCCGTCGCCCGGCGGAGGGTGCGGGGATCCATGACCCGTACGCCGTCGAGCTCGCCCCCGTTGCGCAGCAGCTCGTAGAACCGGCTGAGCTCGTTGGCCGTGCTCACCCCGTTGGCCGCCGGCATCACGCCCCGGAGGAACCTGGGGTCGTTGGAGATCCGGGTGGCCTCGTCCGGGTGCACGCCGAGCGCCCGGGTGAGGAACGTCGACATCGGCGGGACCAGCGGTGGGCCGGTCGGATAGCTCAAGGCGACCTTGTCGACGTCGTCCGCCGCGACGCCGTAGCTGGTCCACCGGAAGCCGAGCGGGTCCAGGATCTCCTCGGCGAGGACCTCCCGGATGCTCCGGCCCGTGACCTCGCGGACGACCTCTGCCAGCAGGTTGCCGCCGCTGACCGCGTGATAGGCCTGCCGCTTTCCCGGCCGGTGGATCGGCTTCGCCTCGTACATCAGCTCGCGTTGGAACTCCCAGTCGTCGATCCGGTCCAGGTCGAAGGCCGTCTTCGGCGGGTTCGGGATGCCCGCCCGGTGCGACAGCACCTGCGAGATGGTGATGCCGTCCTTGCCGTTGCGCGCGAACTCCGGGAGGTAGTCGGCCACGCGGTCCCCGACATGCAGCACGTTGCGTTCGTCGAGGAGGTGGATCAGGGTCGCGGTGATCCCCTTGGTCGCCGAGAAGATGCAGACCGGGGTGTCGGGTGTGGCCAGCACCTTCTCCTGGTCGGGGCGGTCCTTGGGGCCGTTGCCACGGGCGTGCCCGATGGCGCGGTCGAGCACGACGGCGCCCTCCCGTCGGACGCACAGGGTCAAGGCGGGATGAACTCCGGAGCGGTAGAGGCTGCGCGCGCTCTCCCAGATCCGCTCGACATCGGCCGTCGTCAGTCCGACATCGACGGGGTCGGCCTCGGGCCCGACCGTGGTCACCGAGTCGAGGTCACGCGGCACTCGGATCCGCCGCATGGGGTCGGGCACCAGTGGCAAGCGGGGTGTCTGCACCCGATTCACTCGTCGTTCCGGGCCGGTGGCGGCGTGCCGGGCTCGTCGTCCAGCATGTCGCGCCAGCGGTCGTCCTTCGGCTGCGGCTTGCGCGGGCCGCTCGGCCCCAGGATCCGGTCCTTGTCGAAGCGCACCTTCTGGCTCTTCGGCTTGAGCTGCACGGGCACCTCGTCACCCTGCACCGGGGCGTGCCAGGAGTTCTCACACGTCGCGCGGAACCGCGGGCTGCCGTCGTCGGGCCGGACGTCGAGGATGAACTCGAACTTCCGCCGCTTCATGCCGCGGCTGTGCTCGGTCTGCGCCGAGCGCCACTCCTTGATCAGGCGGCGGGCGACGACGGTGGCCGTTCCCTGCTGCCAACCCCACTCGAACACGGCGCCTCCTGACGGATCCGCCAGCATCCTTGCACCGTCGGACGCACTTCGCGGGGGTTCGTCAGCGACGGGCGGTGACGTAGCACGCGACGGCGGACGCTGCGGCGACGTTGAGCGAGTCGATGCCGGCTTTCATCGGGATGACGGCGCGGCGATCGGCCGACTGCTCCCACCGTGGGGACAGGCCGTGGCCCTCCGAGCCCAGCACGAGGGCCACCTTGTCGAGGCCGGCGACCGCCTCCTCGATCGGTACGGCGTCGTCGGCGAGCGTGAGCGCGACGGTGGTGAAGCCCGCGTCGGACAACGTCGGAAGAGCGTCGTGCCAGTCGGGGAGCCGGGTCCACGGGAGGCTGAACACCGCACCCATCCCGACCTTGATCGAGCGCCGGTAGAGCGGGTCCGCGCAGCGCGGGGCGATCAGTGCGGCGTCGAACCCGAGGGCGGCGCCGCTGCGAAAGATCGCGCCGACGTTGGTGTGGTCGACGATGTCCTCGAGCACCAGGACCGACCGCGCCCCGGCGATCACCTCGGCGACCGGCGGCAGCGGTCGTCGTACCAGGGAAGCGAGCGCGCCCCGGTGGACGTGGAAGCCGGTGACCTCCTCGGCCAGCGCCTCGGACAGGACGTAGCAGGGGGCGTCGGTGGTGGCCAGCACGTCGGCGAGGCCGTCGAGCCAGCGCGGCGCCATCAGGAACGAGCGCACCGGGAAGCCGCCCTCGACGGCACGGCGGACCACCTTCTCGCCCTCGGCGAGGAAGAGGCCGTGCTCGGCCTCGAGGTGCTTGCGCAGCTGGACGTCGCGCAGGTCGCGGTAGTCGGCGAGCCGGGGGTCGCCGGCGTCCGCTATCTCGACCAGCTCAGCCATCGCTGTCGACGACCGGGGGGAACGCGTCCGGGAAGGCGACCCGCACCACCTCGCCGATGACGATGATCGCCGGCGGCTGGACCTGCTCGTCGGCGAGGCAGGGACCGAGGGTCGCCAGGGTGGCGAGCACGGTCCGCTGCGTCGGCATCGTCCCGTCGCAGACCACGGCGACGGGCGTGCCCGGCTTGCGGCCACCGGCGACCAGCGCGTCCGCGATCGCCGACGCGTTCTGCACCGCCATCATCAAGATGACGGTGCCGGTCATCCGCGCGAGCGCGGCGTAGTCGACCAGCGACTCGGGGTGCCCGGGAGGAAGGTGCCCGGAGACGATCGTGAACTCGTGGGTGACGCCGCGGTGGGTGACCGGGATGCCGGCGATGGCCGGTACGGCGACCGGGCTGGTCAGGCCGGGGATCACGGTGACGGGCACGCCCGCCTCGCGGCACGCGATGATCTCCTCGTAGCCGCGGCCGAAGACGAAGTTGTCGCCGCCCTTGAACCGCACCACCCGCTTGCCGGCCAGTGCGCGCTCCACGATCACGCGGTTGATCTCGGCCTGCTGGGCGCTGCGTCCGCGCGGCAGCTTGGCCACGTCGACCAGCTCCACGTCGGCCGGCAGGTCCCCCAGCAGCTCCCGCGGCGCCAGCCGGTCCGCGACGACGACGTCGGCCGCCATCAACGCCTTGCGACCGGCGATCGAGATCAGGTCGGGGTCCCCCGGGCCGCCGCCCACGAGGGTGACCCCCGGCGTGCGGTCGTGCTCGTGGGAGCCGGCGATCGTGCCTTCGCGGAGTGCCTCGAGGATCTCGTCGCGCACGGCCACCGACCGCCGCGGCTCCCGGTTGCTGAGCACGGCCACGGTGACGCCGGCGTGCCGTCCGACGGCGGGGGTCCAGGCACTCCCCCGGGTCGCGTCGTCGGAGCGCACGCAGAAGACCCGCTCCTGCTCGGCGAGCTCACTGACGCGGTCGTTGACGGCAAGGTCGTCGGTGACGGCGATGACGTACCACGCCCCCGCGAGATCGGCGTCCGCGAACGGCCGCCGGTGCCAGGTGATCTCACCGGATCCCACCAGTCCCTCGATCGCCGGCGTCACCTCCGGGGACACGACGTGCACGTCGGCACCGACGGCGATCAGCTGGGGCACCCGCCGCTGGGCGACGTTGCCTCCGCCGACGACCACTACCCGCCGCCCGGCGAGGCGGAGTCCCGAGGGGTAAGGAGGGAAATCCATGAGGACATCATCGACGGGCGGCGCTTCCCCTCTTTCAACGACCCACCACCCGGACTAGATTCGCGGCCGTTGGATGACTGTGCTTGCCCCGTTGTCGAAAACCGTCTCGAAGGAGCATCCATGTCCCTGGACCGACCGGTCACGCCCGACCCGTACGAGCTGCTGCCCGCCGTACCCGCGTTCGACGTCACCAGCGCCGACGTCACCGACGGCCAGCCGCTCAAGCAGGACCAGATGTACGACGCCGGCAACACCTCGCCCCAGCTCTCCTGGGAGCCCGGCCCCGAGGGCACCCAGAGCTACGTCGTCACCTGCTTCGACCCCGACGCGCCGATCGTCAGCGGATTCTGGCACTGGGTCGCCGTCGACATCCCGGCCGACGTCACCAGCCTCGACACCGGCGCGGGTGCCAGCGACGACACCCTGCCGGACGGCGCGTTCCACGTCCGCAACGACTTCAGTGAGCAGCGCTTCGGCGGTGCCGCTCCGCCGGAGGGCGACCAGGTGCACCGCTACTACTTCGTGGTGCACGCGGTCAAGGAGCCGAAGCTCGGCGTCGACAGCAGCGCCAGCCCCGCCGTTGTCGGCTTCAACCTCGCGTTCAAGACGCTGGCGCGCGGCATGGTGGTGGGCACCTACCAGTTCTGAGACGTAGCCTGGGGACATGAGGCGTGTCCTCGGTTGGATCGCACTCGCCGTCGGCGTCGCGATCGTCGCGGCGATGGCCTGGTACGGCGCCCTCGCGCTGTTCGGCGACGAGGAGATCAAGATCGGGAGTGAGCAGGGCGTCGAGATCGTCGCCAGCTGAACAGCCGAGCGCGCCGCCCTCTTGTGGTCGGCGGCACATCGGAGTTACGTAGGTCCATGGCCGACAAGACCCCCAGAAAGGCCAATGACCAGGACCTTGCGGCGCCCGGGCCCGACCGGATCCGCAACGTCGTGCTGGTCGGGCCCACCCAGTCAGGAAAGACCGCCCTGGTCGAGGCGCTCGCGAAGGTGCCCCTCGGAGAGGGCAGGTCCGTGTCCCTCTCCGTCGCGCCGGTCGTCCACCAGGGCACGAAGGTGAACCTCATCGACACCCCGGGCTATGCCGACTTCGTCGGCGAGGTGCGGGCAGGGCTCCGCGCTGCCGACTGCGCGCTGTTCGTCATCGCTGCCAACGAGGGTGTCGATGACGGCACCCGCGAGCTGTGGCGCGAGTGTGCCGCGGTCGGCATGCCGCGTGCCGTCGTCGTCACCAAGCTCGACCATGCCCGGGCCGACCACGACCGGGTGGTCGGCGCGGCCCAGGACGCGTTCGGCGAGAAGGTGCTCCCGGTCCATGTCCTGCGCGACGGCGGCGTCGAGAGCCTGATCGGGTCCGGGGTCGACGATCCCCGCCGCGGTGCGCTGATCGAGGCGATCATCGAGGAGTCCGAGGACGAGACCCTGATGGACCGCTACCTCGGCGGCGAGCAGATCGACGAGAAGCTGCTGGTCGAGGACCTCGAGACCGCGATCGCCCGCGGCGGCTTCTTCCCGGTCATGCCGGTGTGCGCCCAGACCGACACCGGGCTGACCGAGCTGCTCGACCTCTGCGTGCGCGCGTTCCCGTCCCCGCCCGAGCACGTCCCGCCGGACGTGTTCACGCCCGAGGGGAAGGCGGCGGCGCCGGTCACCTGCGACGCCGCCGGCCCGCTGGTCGCCGAGGTGGTCAAGACCACGAGCGACCCCTACCTCGGCCGGGTGAGCCTGGTGCGCGTCTTCTCCGGCACCCTCGATCCCGACGCCTCCGTGCATGTCTCCGGGCACTTCGCGAGCTTCGGCACCGACGGGCACGACGACCACGACGAGGACGAGCGGATCGGGGCGCTGGCGTTCCCGTCGGGTGGGCAGCAGGTGCTGGCCCCGCGCGTGTTCGCCGGCGACATCGCGATCGTCGGCCGGCTGTCGCGGGCGGAGACCGGCGACACGCTGTCCTCCCCCGACGCACCGCGGGTGCTCCGTCCATGGTCGCTCCCCGACCCGCTGCTGCCGATCGCGATCGAGGCGGCGTCCCGGTCCGACGAGGACAAGCTGTCCGCAGCGCTCACGCGGCTCGCCGCCGAGGACCCGAGCCTCCGGGTCGACAACAACGCCGAGACCGGGCAGCTCGTGATCTGGGTGATGGGCGAGGCGCACGCCGACGTCGCGCTGGAGCGGCTGAAGGAGCGCTACGGCGTCTCCGTCGAGCAGCGCGAGCTCGTCATCCCGCTCCGCGAGTGCTTCATCGCGACGGCCAAGGGCCACGGCCGGCACGTGAAGCAGTCCGGCGGGCACGGTCAGTACGCCGTCTGCGACATCGAGGTGGAACCGCTCCCCGAGGGGTCGGGCTTCGAGTTCGTCGACAAGGTGGTCGGCGGTTCCGTGCCGCGCCAGTTCATCCCGTCGGTCGAGAAGGGCGTGCGGCTCCAGATGGAGCGGGGCTGCCGGCTGGGTTACCCCGTCGTCGACATCCGGGTCACCCTGACCGACGGCAAGGCGCACAGCGTGGACTCCTCGGACATGGCGTTCCAGACCGCCGGAGCGCTTGCGTTGCGCGAAGCGGCCGACCAGGCCGGGATCTCGCTGCTGGAGCCGTACGACGAGGTCGCGGTGCTCGTGTCCGACGACCTGGTCGGAAGCGTGATGAGCGACCTGTCGGCCCGCCGCGGCCGGCTCCTCGGCACCGACCAGGTCGGCGACCGGGCGCTCGTGAAGGCGCACGTCCCGCAGCGGGAGCTGGTCCGCTACGCCATCGACCTCCGGGCGTCGTCACACGGGGCCGGCACGTTCAGCCGGACGTTCGCCCACTACGAGCCGATGCCCGAGGAGCTGGCGCGCAACGTGTCGCCGCGGAGGTGAGCCCGGGCCGTCAGTACTGCGGCGGGCCCTCGCTCGCCCGCTTGAGCAGCTCCTCGAACGGCGTGGGGCTGGCCAGCTCGTCCGCGACCAGCGTCCGTGCCGGAGCGGCCGGCGTCGCCGTACTGCTGCCGGCGACCAGGGCCGCCAGCTCGGCGGCCGCCCGGTCGACCCGCTTCTGCAGCGCTCCGTCCGCGCCGAAGTCGTCGGTGGCGGCGAAGACGCCGGTGGGGACGACGACCGCATGCAGGTAGGAGAAGAGCGGCCGGAGCGCGTGGTCGAGCACCAGCGAGTGCCGCGCCGTGCCCGCGGTCGCTGCGACGAGGACCGGCGTCCCGTCGAGCGTGCCTTCCTCGAGGACGTCGAAGAACGTCTTGAAGAGGCCGGAGTACGACGCCGCGAACACCGGGGTGACGACCACCAGTCCGTCCGCGTGGCGGACCTGGTCGATCGCCGTGGCGAGCCCACCGCTCGGGAAGCCGGTGAGCAGGTGGTCGGCCAGCTGGTGCGCCAGCGGGCGGAGCTCGATGGTCTCGACCTCGACCTCTGCTCCCCGTGCCTCGACCGCCCGCTCGGCGGCCTCGCCGAGCAGGTCGGCGAGCAACCGGGTGGACGACGGCACGCTGAGGCCGGCTGTGATCACCACGATCTTCTTCATCGGTCGCTGCTTCCGGTGACGGCATCGGCCTCGGCGTACACGGTCGCGTCCTTCGCTCCCCCGGCCGCCACCACGAGCGAGCCGTGGGTCGGCGCCTCGGGGACGTGAGCCGGACGGCCCTCGTCGAAGCCCTTCCTCAGCTCCGGCAGGAGCTCGCCGAGCAGGTCGAGCTGCTCGAGCACCGTCTTGAGCGGCAGGCCCGCGTGGTCCAGGAGGAAGAGCTGGCGCTGGTAGTGCCCGGCGTAGTCCCGGAAGGACAGCGTGCGCTCGAGCACCTGCTGCGGCGATCCGACGGTCAGCGGCGTGCTCTCCATGAAGTCCTCGAGCGACGGCCCGTGGCCGTAGACCGGGGCGTTGTCGAAGTACGGCCGGAACTCGTTGATCGCGTCCTGGCTGTTCTTCCGCATGAACACGTGACCGCCCAGGCCGACGATCGCCGTGTCCGCGGGGCCGTGCCCGTAGTGCTCGTAGCGCTCGCGGTAGAGGTTGACCATCTGCGCCGTGTGCGACGGCGGCCAGAAGATGTGGTTGTGGAAGAAGCCGTCGCCGTAGTAGGCGGCCTGCTCGGCGATCTCGGGGCTGCGGATCGAGCCGTGCCACACGAACGGCGGCGCGCCGTCGAGCGGGCGCGGCGTCGAGGTGAAGCCGTGCAGCGGGGTCCGGAACCGGCCCTCCCAGTCGACGACGTCCTCGCGCCACAGCCGGTGCAGCAGCGCGTAGTTCTCGATCGCCAGGTTGATGCCCTGGCGGATGTCCTTGCCGAACCACGGGTAGACCGGGCCGGTGTTGCCGCGACCCATCATCAGGTCGACCCGGCCGTCGGTGAGGTGCTGGAGCTTCGCGTAGTTCTCCGCGATCAGGACCGGGTCGGTCGTCGTGATCAGCGTGGTCGCGGTGGAGAGGATGATCTTCTCGGTCTGGGCGCCGATGTAGGCGAGCGTCGTCGTCGGCGCCGAGGCGATGAACGGCGGGTTGTGGTGCTCGCCCGTCGCGAAGACGTCGAGCCCGACCTCCTCGGCCTTCTTCGCGATCGCAACGGTGGCCTTGATGCGCTCGTGCTCGGTGGGCGTCCGCCCAGTCGTGGGATCGGTCGTCACGTCTCCGACGGTGAAGATGCCGATCTGCATGGTCCACTCTCCCCTGGTCTGCTTGGTCGTGGTCTTGTCGCCATCGTAGTTGACATGGCAACCACTCGTCACAACCGAGGGTCCTGAGGGGCTATTCCCGGGCGAGGACGAGCAGCGCGCGGTCGTCGTCGCCGCGCGACACCTGCTCCAGGATCCGGGCCGGTACGGCGCCGACGCCGCCGCCCTCGACGACGGCAGCGCCCGCCTCGGCCAGCAGCCAGGCGATCCCCGCGTCGATGTGGGCGTCGGACCGCTCCACGACGCCGTCGGTGTAGAAGAGCAGGGCGTCGCCGGGCCCGAGCACTCCCTCGCTCACGTCGAACTCGGGCTCGTCGACCACGCCCAACGCCGTGCCGCGGGCATTGTCGACGACCCACTCGCCGGCATCGGCCCGCCAGTGCAGCACCGGCGGATGGCCACCACTGCGGATCGCGTAGCGCCCGCTCGGCAGGTCCACGGTCACCTGGACCGCCGTCGCGATGCTCTCGTCAGACGGCTGCCTCATCAGGAAGGCGTTGGCGGCCGCCAACAGCTGGTCCTCGGGAAGGCCCACGAGGAGCCCCCGCAGTGCTCCCGCGAACTGCACGGCGTGCGGCAACGCGGTCGCACCCTTCCCGCACACGTCGACCAGCACCATCACGAGCCCGTCAGCACCGTCCGGGGTCGCCACCCGGTCTGCCACGAAGAAGTCCCCGCCGTACGAGAAGCCGTGCGCCGCCAGCATCGCCGACGTGCAGTACCAGCCGGGCGGCAACGGCGGGACCTGGCACTGCTCCTGGAGCAGGTCGCGCAACCCGCTCAGGAAGGCCTCATCCACGCCGCCACCCTAGTGGCGGCCCCCAGACGAGTGAGTCCAGGCAGCCCGTGGGCCTAGGGTGGCGATCGTGCACGGCATGCACTTCGAGCACATGGCGACCGAGTACGCCGGCGCGCGGCCGCCGTACCCGGATGCCATCTTCGACAGCCTGGAGCAGGCGGGCGTCATCGGAGGCGACCGCGAGGTCCTGGAGATCGGCGCCGGCTCCGGGCTCGCCACCGAGCAGCTGGTCCGGCGTGGCAGCCGGGTCGTGTCGCTCGAACCCGGCGAGCGACTCGCGGCCCTGACCAGAGCCGCGGTTCCCGGCGCCGAGGTCGTCACGACGCGCCTCGAGGATGCCCAGCTGCCCGACCACGCCTTCGACTCGGTGGTCGCCGCCACCTCCCTCCACTGGGTGGACCTGTCCATCGGCCTGCCCCAGCTCCACGCCGCCCTGCGGCCCCGTGGGTGGATGGCCGTCTGGCGCACCGTCTTCGGGGACGAGAGCGTCCGCACGCCGTTCCGTGACCGCGTCGCCCAGATCGTGTCGCAGCGGGAACCGGGCGAGGTCGACAGCGGCCGAGAGCCACGTCCCACCATGCGCGAGCTGGTCGCGGGCGGCTGGTTCGAGTCGGTGCGGACCGAGACGTGGTCGTGGTCGGTCGACCTGAGCACCGACCAGGTACGCCGGCTCTTCACGACCTTCAGCGACTGGACGGCGGCCGAGGCGGAAGCCGCGGCGCAGGCGGCCGACGACCTCGGCGGGCGGGTGACCGAGCACTACCGGTCGGTGTTGCACCTGCTGCGCAGCACGGTGCCCGAGTAGCGCTCACATCGTCATCGGGTGTGCGGACGGCATCGGTATCAGTCGACGAGACCACGAGCAAGATCCTCGACCGCCTCGAGCGTGCGCCCGAGGTCGTCGTACGACCCCTTCCAGTCGCCGGCGGTGTAGAGGATGTGGTTGGCGTCGTCGATCTCGAGCACGCTGAGGCCGGACGCCCGCGCGAGGTCGGCGTCCCACAGCTCGTCCGCGGTGCCACCGACCACCAGGCCCGGAAGCTGGCCGTCGCGGAGGGCGTTCGCGATCTCCGGGATGGTGAGGACCGGCGTGAGCCACACGCCGGGCCAACCGCGCTCGTTGGCCCAGGACGCCGCATAGGTCCCGAACGACTTGCCGACCACGAGGGTCCGTTCCGCGTCGCCGGCGAGGTCGAGCGCCTGCTGCGCAGCGCGGGCGACGAAGTTCGCTGCATCAGCGCGCGCTGCGTCGTCGATCTCCCAGCGAACGGTGACGACCCGCCACCCGTTCTCGGCGAGCACCTGACATGTCCACCAGAGCAGCGGGTGGTCGACCGTGTACCCGGATCCGCCAGGCAGCACGACCGCCCGCCCGACGGGGTTCTCCGGCGCAAGGTGCCACTCGTTGACGACGACGGCGCTCGCGGAGTCGCTCATACGCCCGGAGCCTAGACCCGCAGTGCCAGTGCCTGGTGCACACTTTCCCCATGACCGACGAGATCGTCTCTCCCGAGGCCATCGCGGAAGCCGTCACCGACGTCCTGGGGCCGCCCTGGGAGGCCGAGACGATCACCCTCCCTCCGGACGAGGAGGGCGAGGTCGTCGCCACCCTGGTCAGCCGCCGGGCCGGCGCCACCACCGAGCGCGCCGTGCTCCACGTGCACGGGTTCGCGGACTACTTCTTCCAGACCGAGTACGGCGAGTGGTGGCTCGAGCGCGACCACGACATGTACGCGATGGACCTGCGCAAGTACGGCCGCTCGATCCGGCCGCACCAGACGGCGACGTACGTGGCGGATCTCGAGGAGTACTTCACCGAGCTCGACCTTGCGTGGGAGCGGATCGTCGAGCGCGACGGCCACACCCACGTGATCCTGTCCGGCCACTCCACCGGAGGACTCGTCGTCGCGCTGTGGGCGGAGGCGCGGAAGCCCGAGGAGCTTGCGGGGATCGTCCTCAACTCCCCCTGGCTCGACCTCCAGGGCAAGGCCTGGATGCGCACCCTGCCGGCGTCAGCAGTCCTCGACCGGGTCGGTCGACTCCAGCCGATGCGGATCTTCCCACGCGAGGTGAGCGGCGTGTACGGCATGACGCTGCACCGTGCGCACGCGGGCGAGTGGAACTTCGACCTGACCTGGAAGCCGCTCGAGTCGTTCCCGGTCCGGTTCGGCTGGCTCCGCGCGATCCGGGCCGGCCACGCGCGGGTGCACCAGGGACTCGACATCCCGTGCCCGGTCCTGGTCCTGTCGTCGGACCGCACGACCTTCACGACGACGCTCGACGAGCGGGCCCACACGTCGGACATCGTCCTCGACGTCAAGCAGATCCGCCGCTGGGCCAGCTCGCTCGGTCGCAACGTCACCTCGATCGCCGTACCGGGGGCCGTCCACGACGTCGTCCTCTCCCGGCCGGAGGCGCGGGAGCGCGCCTACCTGGAGATCCAGCGCTGGCTTGCGACGTACGTGCTTTGAGAACCCACTAGTGTCGCCGACATGGACCCTGTGACCGGCCTCTCTCTCGGCCGCATCGCCATCGGCGTCGGCTCGATCGCCTCCCCCACCCTCACTGCGCGGCTGTTCGGCCTGTCCCCGGCCAACAACCCCCAGCTGGGCTACTTCGCGCGGATGTTCGGCGTCCGCGAGATCGCGCTCGGCGGGCTCACCCTGCTGGCCAAGGGCGACGCCCGTCGCACGATGGTGCTCGCAGGGGTGGCCGTTGACGGCGCCGACGCCGCCACCGGAGCGATCGGCATCGCCCGCAAGGAGATCCCGCTGCTCGCGGGCGTCATGCTGATCGGTGCCGCGCTCGGGGCTGCCGGTTCCGGCGGCGCCGCACTCGCCGCCGACCGCGGTCAGTAGTCAGTAGCCTCGGGCGTCGCCCTCGGTGCTCAGGTGAGCACCATCAGGGCGACTGCCGAGAGCCCCACGACCACGATGAACCCGCGGAGCACGTTGGGCGGGAGCCGACGCCCGACCGAGGCGCCGATGAGGCCGCCGGCGAAAGCGCCGACGCCGATCAGCAGGACGATCAGCCAGTCGACCTCGGCATCGGACCAGCCGACCCACGACACCAGCACGAAGACGACGCCGGCGACCAGGTTGGCCGCGGCCACGATCACGTTCTTGATGCCGTTGAGCCGTTGGAGTGGCTCGGCCACGCCGATCCCGAGCAGCGCCATGACGATGACGCCCTGCGCGGCACCGAAGTAGCCGCCGTAGATCGCGCCGCCGAAGACCGCCGGCCACACCCAGGCGGCGTCGCCCTTGCGTTCCACGCCCCGCCTCTCGGCGCGCGCGGCGACGGCCTTGGACAGCCGGGGGCCGACGATGACCAGCACCACGCCCAGCAGGATCAGTGCCGGCACGATCGTCTCGAACGCGCCGGCCGGGAGCAGGATCAACAGGGCGGCGCCGGTGATGCCGCCGAGCACGGCGGGGACGAGCAGCCGACGGATCCGACCGCGTTGGCCCGCGAGCTCACGGCGGTAGCCGAACGCACCGGTGACCGAGCCCGGGACCACCCCCAGGCTGTTGGAGATGTTGGCGACGACCGGCGGCACCCCGAACGCGACCAGGGTCGAGAACGTGATGATCGTCCCCGAGCCCACCACGGCGTTGATGGTCCCGGCACCGACGCCGGCCAGCAGGACGGCGACGATCTCGAGCGGGCTCATCCCCGGTGCAGCCGGCGTCGGGCCGCGAAGCGCCCGTCGTGCCTCTCGAGCACCAGGGGCATGCCGAACGTCGCGGAGAGCGCCTCCGGGGTCAGCGCCTCCTCGATCGGGCCCTGCGCCATGACGCGACCCTCCCGGAGCATCAGCACGTGCGTGAAGCCCGGCGGGATCTCCTCGACGTGGTGCGACACCAGCACCGTCGCCGGGGACGAGGGGTCGTAGGCGAGGACCGAGAGGGTCGAGACCAGGTCCTCACGACCTCCGAGGTCCAGGCCGGCGGCCGGCTCGTCCAGGAGCAGCAGCTCGGGGTCGGTCATCAGGGCGCGCGCGATCTGAACGCGCTTGCGCTCGCCCTCGCTGAGGGTCCCGAACGTGCGGTCGGCGAGCTTGTCGGCGCGCACCTCACGGAGCAGGGATCGTGCCCGGTCGTGGTCGAGGTCGTCGTACGCCTCGCGCCAGCGGCCGACGACGGCGTACGACGCCGACACCACCACGTCGCTGACCTTCTCGCCGCGCGGGATCCGCTCGGCGAGGGCCGCACTGGTGAGGCCTATCCGGGGGCGCAGGTCGAAGACGTCGACGGTGCCGATCAGCTCGCCGAGCACGCCGACCGCGCCGGACGTGGGGTACAGGTGCGCCGCCGCGACCTGCAGCAGGGTCGTCTTGCCCGCTCCGTTGGAGCCGAGCACCACCCAGCGCTCGCCGTCCTTGACGACCCAGGTCACGCGGTCCAGCAGCACCGCGTCGCCCCGGCGGATGGTGACCTCGGCGAGCTCCAGGACGGCGGACATGGCGACAACCCTATAGACCGCTGATCGACGTCATTGCGGGGGCGTTAGTGTCGCGCGTCGTGGTGATCGAGATGCCGGTGACCGGCCGGGTGGCGTGGTGGGGAACGGCGTTCCTCCGCGGGCTCCTCAGCCCGGACGAGTACGTCGACGCGGTGCTCTCCGAGGCGACGACCCACGTCTTCGGCGGCCCGGCAGGCCCCCGCTCGCTCCTGGAGGCGACAGCGGCGGTGCGGCAGGCCGGTGCCACGGGGTTCGGCGCCGCGTTCCCGGCTCCGGGCGATCCGAGCGGCCTGGCCGGCCCACCGGACTTCACGATGGCTGCCACCGACGCCGGCGAGGCGCTGGTCGCACTCGGCGTCCGGACCGAGCCCGGGATCGGGTGGGTCCCGGCGCAGGTCGGCCGCGCTGTCGAGTGGACGCCGTACGACGCCCGCCGGCGGATGCCGCCCGACCTCGGCGACGCAGACCGGACCGTCCGCCGCGCGTTGCTCGAGACGGCCAACGAGCTGGCGCGGCTCGACGTCGCGCGCTGGCGGCCGGAGGTGGCCGACGCCCTGCACGACCTGCGAGACGGCGCTCCGGTCGTCGCACCGCCGGGCGTGCCGCCCCGCGCCGTCGACCTCGCCCGGCGTGCGCTGCACCTCCAGGAGGTCGTCGACCTCGCGCTCGACGACGACGGAGCCGCGGTGAGCGCCGGCGAGATCGCGGCCCGACGTGCCGTCCTGGTCCCGCTCGGCACGGCCGCCCGCCATGCCCTCACGGCGGCCTGTTCACCGGACGGTTGGCCTGAGGGCTGACGAGAAGCACTAACCTCGTCGCGTCATGACCACCACCGCCGACACCCTGCTGATCACGCTCACGGGCAAGGACCGACCCGGAGTCACCTCCGCGATCCTCGGCGCGCTCGCGCACGCCGGTGTCAACGTGATCGACCTCGAGCAGATCCTGCTCCGGAGGCGACTCGTGCTGGGTGTGCTGGTGACCGCCCCGCGCGACGTCAAGCGGTTGAGCCGCTCGGTCGAGAAGGTGGCTACCGACCTCGGCATGACCGTCGAGATCGAGAAGGGCACCGGCGACAACCGGACCCGGCGCGAGGGGCGCTCGCACGTCACGGTCATCGGCTCGCCGCTGCAAGCGTCCGCGATGGCCGCGATCGCCGGCCGGATCGCCGACCTCGGCGGCAACATCGACCGGATCGAACGGATGGCGCGCTACCCCGTGACCGCCCTGGACCTGGATGTCTCCGGTGCGGACCCGCTGGCCCTGCGCCGGCACCTGGCGCGGGAGGCCTCGGCCCTCGCGATCGATGTCGCGGTCCAACCGGCCTCGCTGCTGCGGCACGGCCAGCGACTGATCGTGATGGACGTCGACTCCACCCTGATCCAGGGCGAGGTCATCGAGATGCTGGCGGCGCACGCCGGCTACGAGGCCGAGGTGGCGACGGTGACCGAGGCGGCGATGCGCGGCGAGATCGACTTCGAGGAGTCGCTGCGGGCCCGGGTCCGGCTGCTGGCCGGCCTCGACGCGTCGGTGATCGACCAGGTCTACGAGTCCATCGTGATCAACCCGGGCGCCCGCACGCTGGTGCGGACGCTGCGGCGACTCGGCTACCGGTTCGCGATCGTCTCGGGCGGCTTCAGCCAGATCACCGACCGGCTCGCGGAGGACCTCGGCATCCACCGCGCCCGCGCCAACACCCTGGAGGTCGTCGACGGCAGGCTGACCGGCAACATCGTCGGCGAGGTGGTCGACCGGGCCGGCAAGGCGAGGGCGCTCCGGGAGTTCGCCACGGACCTGGGCATCCCCGAGGCCGCGACGATCGCCATCGGTGACGGCGCCAACGACCTCGACATGCTGGAGGCGGCCGGGCTCGGTATCGCCTACAACGCGCGTGCTGTGGTGCGCGAGATGGCCGACACGGCCCTCAACGTCCCCTACCTCGACGCGATCATGTACCTGCTCGGCATCAGCCGCGAGGAGATCGAGGCGGCAGACGCCGCTGACGGCATCGTCACGCCGGCGCCGCCGATCTAGCTGGCGGCTTCGCTGGCGCGGCCCACGTTGTAGTGGGTCAGCCGCGCCCGGCCCATCGCGATCCGCGCCCAGGTCGCGGGCAGCTCGAAGACGGCCGTCGCGCTCGTCGGGTAGCCGCGCATCAGCCGGTCGACGGCGTCGGGCGGCCCCTCACCGTCGTCGAGCAGCTGGGCAAGCATGCCCACCGTCGGGTTGTGCCCGACGACCACGAGGGTGCCGATGCCCTCGTCGGTCAGCGCGACCAGGTCGAGCACCCCGTCCTCGTCGGCGCCGTAGAGCGCCTGGTCGAACGTGACGTCGGCCGACCACCCGGCGGTCTCCGCGAGCAGCTCCCAGGTCTGTCGGGCGCGAACGGCCGCCGACACCAGGGCGGCGTCGGCCACGATGCCCTCCTCCGCCAGCCACGAGCCGGCCGCGACGGCGTCGGCCCGCCCGCGCGCTGCGAGCTCCCTCTCGAAGTCGGTCGGTCCGTAGGGCTCCGCCTTCGCGTGCCGGACCACGACGAGCCGGTGCGGGGTGCTGACCATTGCTGCAGCCTAGAGGGAGGATGAACACGTGTCGTCGTACGGGCCAACCCATGTCGTGCCGCTGGTGATCTTCGCCCTCGGCCTGGTGGCAGCGGTGATCCTGGGCCGCCGCCACCGGGGGGTCGACGGCCCCACCCGCTTCAGCCGGACAGCGGCGGTGCTGATCCCCGCGGTGACGCTGCCGTTCCAGCTGGTCGATGTCTCGTTCAACTTCGACATCGACGTCACGCTGCCCCTCCACCTGTGCGATCTCGCGTGGATCGCGGCGACCTGGGCGCTGTGGACGCACAAGCCGTTCCCGGTGGCGCTGACGTTCTTCTGGGGGCTGACCCTCACCATCCAGGGCGTCATCACCCCGGCGCTCAACGAGGACCTCCCCCACCCGCGCTACTTCGCGTTCTGGGCGCTGCACCTGCTGATCGTCTGGGCGGCCGTCTACCTCGTCGTCGGCCTCGGCAAGGTGCCGCGCTGGCGGGACTACGGCGCGACGGTGGCCACGACGCTGGCCTGGGCGGTCGCGACGTACTGCTTCAACCTGCTCGCCGACACCAACTACGGCTACCTGCTGCGCAAGCCACGCAGGTCGATCCTCGACTTCTTCCACGACTGGCCGTGGTACGTCGTCGAGGAGATCGTGCTCATCGTCACCTTCTGGGCGCTGATGACCTGGATCGCGCAGAGAGCAACTACGCGCCCATCGCGTGGAAGCCGCCGTCCACGTGCACGATCTCTCCCGTCGTAGCCGGGAACAGGTCGGACAGCAGGGCCCCGACCGCGCGCGCGGTGGGCTCGGTGTCGCTGTTGTCCCAGCCGAGCGGCGCCCGGGTCTTCCACATGTCCTCGAGGTCGCCGAAGCCGGGGATCGCCTTGGCGGCCAGCGTCCGCAGCGGACCGGCCGACACCAGGTTGACCCGGATCCCCTGGGCGCCGAGGTCGCGGGCCAGGTAGCGCGAGCACGACTCGAGCCCGGCCTTGGCGACGCCCATCCAGTCGTACGCCGGCCACGCGACCGTGGCGTCGAAGGTCAGACCGACGATCGAGCCACCAGCCGGCATCAGCGGCTGGCAGGCGACGGCCAGCGACTTCAGCGAGTACGCCGACACCTGCACGGCCTGCGCGACGTCCTCCCACGGGCCGTCCAGGAAGTTGCCGCCGAGCAGCGTCTCGGGGTTGCCGTACGCGATCGAGTGGACCACCCCGTCGAGGGTCGCGTTCTCACCGAGGTGCTCGCGCACCATCGCGGGCAGCGCGGCCAGGTGCTCCGGGTCGGTCACGTCGAGCTCGAGGACCGGTGGGGCCTCGGGCAGTCGCTTGGCGATCCGCTGGGTGATGCCGAGCGCCCGGCCGAAGTTGGAGATGAGGACGGTCGCGCCCTGCTCCTGGGCGAACCGCGCCACGGCGAAGCCGATCGACGTGTTGTGGGTGACGCCCGTGACGAGGACGTTCTTGCCGTCAAGGATCCCGCTCATGTCAGTGCCCCATTCCGAGTCCGCCGTCGACGGGGATCACCGCGCCGGTGACGTAGCCCGACGCGGGGTCGGCCAGCCACGTCACCGCCGCGGCGACCTCCTCTGGTCGTGCGTAACGACCGAGGGGGATCTGGGCCCGGATGGCGTCCTTCTGGTCATCGGTGAGCACGGCGGTCATGTCGGTCTCGACATAGCCCGGCGCCACCACGTTGGCGGTGATCGACCGGGAGCCGAGCTCGCGGGCGACCGAGCGGGCCATGCCCACCAGCCCGGCCTTCGACGCGGCGTAGTTGACCTGGCCCGGTGAGCCGAGCATGCCGACGACGCTCGAGATGAGGATGATCCGGCCGCGCTTGAGGCGCAGCATGCCCTTGGCCGCGCGCTTCACCAGGCGGAAGGAGCCGGTGAGGTTGGTGTCGATGACCGACGACCAGTCCTCCTCCGACATCCGGAGGAGCAGCGTGTCGGCGGTGATCCCCGCGTTCGCGACCAAGACCTCGACCGGACCGTGCGCCTGTTCGGCCGCGGCGAACGCGGCCTCGACGTCGGCAGGGTCGGTGATGTCGGCCTTGATCTCGAGCGCGCCCTCGGGCGCGCCGCCGCTGCGGGTGGTCACGGCGACGCGGTCACCCTGGGCGAGGAAGGCTTCGGCGATCGCGCGGCCGATGCCCCGGTTGCCACCGGTGACGAGGACGGAGCGCGGCTCTGGAGGGGTCGCGGAGTTCACGCTGACGACGCTATCCGTCGGGGACCGCGGCGCTCGCCGCCAGGACCCAGCAACTTCATGAGGTTCTTTTGTGGAAACCCCACAAAGGCGGGCCCGGGAGGGTCAGGTCAGTCGTCCTCGAGCCGGAAGCCGACCTTCATCGTGACCTGGAAGTGCTCGACCTGGCCGTCCTTGATCTGGCCGCGGGTCCCGATCACCTCGAACCAGTCGAGATGGCGCAGCGTCTGGCCGGCCCGCTCGATGCCGTTGCGAACGGCCTGGTCGACCCCGTCGGGGGACGTGCCGACGATCTCGGTAACGCGGTAGGTGCGGTTGCTCATGCAGGCCACCCTAGTCCGCACGCGCCGGACCCGCGGCGCGATGGGCAGGCGTAGGCTGCAGGTATGTCCGATCCCCCGATCCGGATCACCACCGCCGGATCAAGCCCCGAGGCCGACCTGGCCCGGCGGCAGAAGCGCTACATCATCTCGATGTCGATCCGGACCCTGTGCTTCATCGGTGCGGCGATCGCCGGGATGGCCGGCATCACCTGGTTGTGGCCGATCCTGATCGTCGCAGCGGTGGTGCTTCCCTACGTTGCGGTCGTGAACGCCAACGCGGCCACCACGCGCACGGACGGGCTGCCCCTCACGGGTGGCGGACGGAGCGACCGACAGCTGGGCACGAAGTGACCGAGGCTGCCGAGCGCGAACCCGAGTACTGCTCCGCCAAGGGCTGCCGCGCGGACGCCGCCTGGCAGCTGTTGTGGAACAACCCGCGGATCCACGCACCGGACCGCCGCAAGGTGTGGCTCGCCTGCGACGAGCACAAGGAGTCGCTCGAGACCTTCCTCGGAGCGCGCGGCTTCCTCAAGGAGACCGTGCCGCACTAGCCTCCGATGGCGGACATCGGCCGGTCGGGCTGCAGGAAGGTCGGGTCGTCGATGCCGTGGCCGGCCGCCTTGCCGGCCATCGCGACCAGCCACCGGCCGGCCAGGTCCTCATCGCTCGCTCCGGCGCGCAGCGCGGCCCGCAGGTCGGACTCCTGGCGGGCGAAGAGACAGTTGCGCACCTGGCCGTCGGCCGTGAGCCGGACCCGATCGCAGTCGCCGCAGAAGGGCCGGGTGACCGACGCGATGACGCCGACCGTGGCCGGGCCTCCGTCGACGAGGAACAGCTCCGCCGGCGCACTCCCCCGCGGCTCGGACGCCGGGGAGAGCGTGAACTCGCGGTCGAGGTGGTCGAAGATCTCGTCGGCGGTGACCATCCCCTCGCGGGACCAGCCGTGCTGGGCGTCGAGCGGCATCTGCTCGATGAAGCGAAGCTGGTAGCCGCGGTCGAGGCACCACCGGAGCAGCTCCGGAGCCTGGTCGTCGTTCAGGCCGCGGAGAAGCACGGCGTTGACCTTCACCGGGCCCAGGCCGGCGACCTCCGCTGCTGCCAGGCCAGCGACGACGTCGTCGAACCGGTCCCGGCGGGTGATCTCGCGGAACGTGTCGGGGCGCACGGTGTCGAGGCTGACGTTGACCCGGTCGAGCCCGGCCTCCGCGAGTGCGCCCGCCGTGCGCGCGAGCCCGATCCCGTTGGTCGTGATGGACAGCTCCACGCCGGGGTCGAGGGCGCTGGTGCGGCGCACGATGTCGACCAGGCCGCGTCGTACCAGGGGCTCGCCTCCGGTGAAGCGCACCTCGCGGACGCCGAGCCGCCCGACCGCGATCGCGATCAGCCGCACCACCTCGTCGTCGGTGAGCTGGTCGTCGCCCGGCATCCAGTCGAGCCCCTCGGCCGGCATGCAGTACGAGCAGCGCAGGTTGCAGCGGTCGGTCAGCGACACCCGGAGGTCGGTCGCGACCCTGCCGTAGCGGTCAACAAGGGGCTGCATCCCCCCAGCATAGGTCGGTCACTACGGTTGGTCCCGTGGGTGACTGGCTGGTGTCGTGGCGATTCCTGCTCAGCCGGCGTTGGCTCCTCTTCTTCCTGGCGATCATCGTCCTGGCGGTGGGCACCTGGTGGCTCGGTGAGTGGCAGTTCGGTCGGCTCGACGATCGCCGCGCCCGCAACGAGGTGATCGAGGCCAACGCGCACGACGACCCGGTGCCCGTCGACGACGTGCTGGCCGAGGCTGAGCCGGTGGCGACGGACGAGGAGTACACCGTCATCGAGGCCACCGGCACCTACGCCGTCGACGACACGCTGCTCGTCCGCTACCGCACCCGTGACAGCGCGCCGGGGATGCAGGTCGTCGTACCACTGATCACCGCGGACGGGACCGCGCTCGTCGTCGACCGTGGCTGGGCACCCGAGGAGCAGGACGGGACCGATCCCCTGAGCACCGTGCCCGAGCCGCCCGCCGGCGAGGTGACCATCACCGGCTGGGTACGCGCCGACGGCGAGGGCGACAGCACCGAGGTGTCGGCGGGCGGGATGCGTGCGATCGCCAGCGAGGAGGTCGGCAAGGCGCTCGACCTCGAGGTGTACGGCGGGTTCGTGGAGCTGCTGTCCGAGGACCCCGCCCCCGAGGAGTCGCTCGAGCCGCCCGAGGACCCCGACACCGGCCAGGGCCCCCACTTCTTCTACGGCCTGCAGTGGTGGTTCTTCGGGGTGCTCGCCCTCGGCGGCTTCGGCTATCTCGCCTGGGACGAGCGGAAGCACGGCCCGCGGGGGCTCAGAGCGAGCGGGTCATCCCGCCGTCGACGGGGACCATCGCCCCACTGACGAACGACGCCGCCGGGGACAGCAGGAATGCCGCGACCCGGCCGAATTCGGCGGCCGCGCCGTACCGGCGCAGCGGGATCAGCGCCTTCCAGTGCTCGCGCGCGGCGGCCTCGTCACCCGTCGCCGCGTCGAGCTCGGCGACCCGCTCGGTGCCGACCCGGCCGGGCAGCAGCGCGTTGACGCGGACGCCGCGCGGCCCAAGCTCGTCTGCGAGGTCCTTGGCGATCATCGCGAGGCCCGGGCGCAGCCCGTTGGACAGCGCGAGCCCCGGCACCGGCTGGCGGACGCTGCTCGAGAGCACGAGCGCGATCGAGCCGTCCTCGCCCAGCACGGCGCCGATCTCGCGGGCCAGCCGGACGCTCCCGAGGAAGACCGACTCGAACGCCGCGGTCCACTGGTCGTCGGTGATCGCGTCGATCCGGCCGGCGGGCGGGCCCCCGACACTCACCAGCGCACCGTCGAGCCGTCCCCACCGGTCCTGCGCCGCCGCGATCAACCGACCTGGCGTCGCCGGGTCGGCGTTGTCGGCGGCGATGCCGAGCACGCGGTCCTCCCCCAGCACCCCGAGCGCGGTCACGGCGGAGTCGACGTGCTCCTGGGACCGGCCGGAGACGACCACCCGGGCGCCCTCGGCGGCCAGGGCTTCGGCGGTCGCGCGGCCGAGGCCTCGGCTACCGCCGGTGACGATGAAGACGCGGTCACGGAGATCGAGATCCATGCGGGGAGATTACGACGTACTGTGACCGCTATGTCCCGCGGCCTCCGGGCCGGCCGGGCGTCGATCTCGGGCGTCGCTCTCGTGCTGGCGCTACTCCTGTCCCTGCTTCCGCCGTTCCTCGCGGCGGCGCCGGCGCAGGCCGCGGGCGGTACCTTGCGCGGCACCCTCACCGGGCCGAGCGGCTCACCGGTCGAGTACTTCCAGGTCGACGTCTACAAGGCCGCCTCAGGAGACACCTGGCAGCTCGAGACGTCGAAGACGGTGACGTCCTGGGACTCCGGCCTGCCGGTCGGTGAGTTCACGGTCGCGCTTCCGGCCGGGAGCTATCGGGCGTGCTTCCACAAGCTCGGCTTCGAGTCGGACGACTTCACCGGACGACGGTGCTGGTCGGACGGCTTGGACGTCTTCGGCGGCACCGACATCGCGATCAGCGAGGGCGGTACGACGACGATCAACCCTGTGCTTCCTCGGGAGAGCCAGGTTCGGGGGCGAGTCGCCGGTGCTGGGGGGATCGGCGTCTCGGCCTACGTCATGCCGTACCGCCGGGGCCCCGACGGCAACTGGACCGCTGTCTGGGGCCAACAGAGCATCGCCTCCGACGGTTCGTTCGTCATCGATGACCTCGACCCCGGGACCTACCGGTTCTGCCTGGCCGACGTGCCGCGGGAGTACCAGCCCGAGTGCTGGGACAACGTCGCCACCCTGACGGAGGCGACCGAGCTCGTCGTACCTCCCGGGACCCGCCCGGCGATCTACTTCAGGCTCGCACGGCGGGCCAACATCTCCGGGACCGTCACCCGGCCGCGCGGCTCGACCGAGTCGCTCACCATCGTCACCCACCGGTTCCGCAACGCCGGGTGGGAGCAGGTCGCATACGCCGGCGTCGCCGCCGACGGCAGCTACCGGGTCACCGGTCTCGACGCCGACACCTACCGCGTCTGCGTCGTCGGGTTCGACATCGTCACCACCTGTTGGCGTACTGGTTCCACCGCCTCGGGAGCGACGGACATCGTGCTGGCCACCGGCCAGTACAAGGGCAACGTCAACCTCGCGCCCGGACCCGCCGGGTTCGTGACCGGGACCCTGCCGGAGGTCTACCTCGGGGCCCAGGGCTACCCCAACGTGACGGCATGGCGCGAGGTCGACGGGTCCTGGGTGGGAGTCTCGACCGGTGAGGCGGTGCCGACGGGCATCGGCAGCGACTGGACCTACCGGATCGGCTCGCTGCCCACCGGCAGCTACGTCGTCTGCGTGGAACACGCCGAGCCCGAGTTCGTGCCCGCGTTCCCCCGCACCTGCGTGGGCGACAGCCCGACAGCGCAGGGCGGGATCCCGGTCGCGGTCGTCGCCGGTGCGACGACCGACGGCGTCGACATCAGGACCAACCGCGCCGGCGAGATCCGCGGGACCGTCAACGGTGCGTCCGGCCCCGTGCGTGTCGATCTCTACACCGCCTCGGACCGGCTCGCCCTCAGCCTGATGACGAACGCCACCGGCTTCTACCGGATCCGTGAGCTTCCGGCGGGCGTCTACCGGATCGGGATCCACCGGGACCGGGCCACGACGTCCCTGGCGGCCGAGTGGTACCGCAACCGCCTCGACAGCGCCGGGCTCGCCGGCGCGACCCCGGTGCCGGTGAACGGCGACATCGTGACCGGGATCGGCGGGACGCTCGACCCGGGTGGCGCGATCACCGGCCGGCTCGTCGACGGCACCGGCGCCCCGGTCGCCGGCTGCCTGGTCAAGGCGCTCGGCCGCGGCGGGACGCTCGCAGTGCGGTTGGCCCGGACCGATGCGAGCGGGGCGTTCTCGATCGGCGGCCTCAGCACGGCGCCGTACCTCGTGCTGGTCAGCGAGCGGTGCAGCGGCGCCGGGGTCGGGTTGTTCTACGACGCGGCGTCGCCGACGCGCACGACCGCACACCCCCGCAACGCGGACGACGTCTCGGTGACGCGCGGCCTGACGACCACGCTGCCGGCGGACCTGGTCACGGGTCCTCCGCCGCCCTGACCCGTTCGGGCCATGGTCTCGACGGTCGCGCCCCCTTAGCCTGCGGTCATGGGGGTCTCGCGGTGTCTTGTCGCGCTCGTCACCGCGGTGGCGTTGACGTTGGTCGTGCCGCCTGGCGAGGCCGCCGAAGCCATGGCCCGCACCGACCTGACCGTCCGGTCCGGCAGTTTCGCGAAGTCCGGCCCACTCGTGCGCGCGGAGTTCCGCGTCGGGGCGCAGCGCGCCGAGGCGCCGCCGAGCCGCGCGACGCTGGGTCTCCGCGACGGGGCGCGCTGGATCGGGCTCGCCGTGGTCCGGGTCCCCCGCATCGGGACCGGGCGGGTGCGCACCGTCCGGGCCGAGGGCACGGTCGCCTCGGTGCGCGCCGGCACCTACACGGTGGTGGCCTGCGCGGACCGTCCGGGTCGTGTGGCCGAGCGCGCGGAGGGCAACAACTGTCGCGACCTCGGCAGGGTCCGGGTCGGCACCAGCCTCTGCGACCGGCCGGGGTGCGCGCCGATCGACCACCCCTCCGGCAGCGTCTTCGACTACACCGACCGGACGGGCACCTACTGGGCACACGAGCCCAACGACGCGATCAACGGGCCGTTCGCCGTACTGATCTGGCTGCACGGGTGCGCACAGGGCAGCTCGTCTGCCGTCCGGGTGGCCGTCGACCGGTACGACGAGCACTACGTCACCATCGCCCCGGACGGCGCGGACGGCGCGTGCTGGAAACCGGGTGAGCTCGGCGATGCCGGCGTCGCTCGGATCCTGCGGACCATCGAGAGCGTCGTCGCTCACTTCGACGTCCGGTCCGACCGGATCGTCCTCGGCGGATACTCGATCGGCGGCGTCCTGGCGTACCGGACCGCGTTCTACCACGCGAGGCTGATCGCCGGCGTCATCGCCGTCAACGCCGCCCCGTTCCGAAGGAGCGAGTCGCGGCCGGCCTCGTCGCTCGCCGCCGCACGCTGGAGGTTCCCAGTCCTCCACCTCGCCCACGACGCCGACAAGCAGTTCCCGCTCACCAAGGTGCGGTCCGAGGTACGTCGCGTGCGGCGGGCCGGGCACTCGATCGGCTTCATGCACCTGCCGGGCACTCACTACGACCTGCAGACGCAGCCCCACATCAAGCGCCACGCCGTCGAGCCGGGCATGGCCCACGGTTGGACGAGCCCGTAGCCAGTCCGCCAGCGATCAGGGAACGACGTCCGGTAAGCCTTCGGCTACGTGGGAAACCGGCACCACGTCCGGGGCGCCCTTGCGGGCGGCGTCGGCGGTGTGGTCGTCCGGCTGCCGCTGGCTCTCGCGCTCGGCCTCCACGCGCTTGAGGTAGTGCTCGACCTCGCGGGCCCGCTGCGCGGCGTCCCAACCCAGGTAGCCACCGCCCAGGTCGGCGACGTACGGCGCCGCCGCCACGCCGCGGTCGAACGTCTCGATCGAGACCCGGAGCCGGCGGGTGAGGACGTCGTCGAGGTGGCGCGCGCCCTCGTGCGTGACCGCGTAGACCGCCTCGGCCTGGAGGTAGTCCTCGGCGCCGGGCAGCGGCTCGGCCAGGTCGGGCTCCGCCGCGATGAGGTCGAGGACCTCCAGCACCAGTGACCCGTAGCGCTCGAGCAGGTGCTCGACGCGGTTGATCGCCAGTCCGGACTGGGCGGCGAGCATGCGGCGCTGGTTCCACAGCGCGTGGAAGCCGTCGGCGCCCACCAGCGGGATCTGCTCGGTCACGCACGGCCCGACGGTCTTGCCGAGCGTGGTCTCGAGTCCGTGCACGGCCTCGTCGACGGCGTCGGCGGCCATCACCCGGTACGTCGTGTACTTGCCGCCGGCGACCACCACCAGGCCGGGCACCGAGTGAGCGACCGCGTGCTCGCGGGACAGCTTGGACGTCGCGGCGTCCTCGCCGCGCAGGAGCGGCCGGAGTCCCGCGTAGACGCCCTCGACGTCGTCGCGGGTCAGCGGCACCTCCAGCACGCTGTTGACGTGCTCGAGCAGGTAGTCGATGTCGATGGAGCTCGCGGCCGGGTGGTCCTTGGAGAGCTCCCAGTCGGTGTCGGTGGTGCCGATGATCCAGTGCCGCTTCCACGGGATCACGAAGAGGACGGACTTCTCCGTGCGCAGGATCAACCCGGTCTCGCCGCGGATCCGGTCGCGCGGCACGACCAGGTGAATGCCCTTGCTCGCGCGGACGTTGAACTGGCCCCGCTCGCGCGCCATCGCCTGGGTCTCGTCGGTCCACACGCCGGTGGCGTTGATGACCTGCGAGGCGCGGATCTCGAACCGGTTGCCGGTCTCGAGGTCGATCACCTCGGCGCCGACCACGCGCTCGCTCTCCTTGATCAGCCCGAGCACGCGGGTGCGGCTGGCGACCGCGGCGCCGTACGTCGCGGCGGTGCGCGCCAGGAACATGGTGTGCCGGGCGTCGTCGACCTGGGCGTCGTAGTACTTGATCGCACCGACCAGCGCGTCCTTGCGCAGGGAGGGGAACGCCTTGCGGGCGCCGCGCCGGGTCAGGTGCCGGTGCAGCGGCGTGCCGTCGCCGTAGCCACTGGCCTTGGCCAGCGCGTCGTACATCGCGACGCCGGAGCCGGCGTACCACCGCTCCCAGCCGCGGCCGGTGAGCGGGTAGAGGAACGGCACCGGCCGGACCAGGTGCGGCGCGAGGCGCTGCATGAGCAGGCCACGCTCCTTCAGCGCCTCGGCCACGAGCCGGAAGTCGAGCATCTCCAGGTAGCGGAGGCCGCCGTGGATCAGCTTCGAGCTGCGGCTGGACGTGCCCGAGGCGAAGTCGCGCGCCTCGACGAGCCCGACCTTGAGCCCGCGGGTGGCGGCGTCCAGCGCGCACCCGGAGCCGACGACGCCGGCGCCGATGACGAGCACGTCGAAGTGCTGGGTGGAGAGGCGTTTGAGCGCGGCCGTACGGGCGCGTGGGGAGAGTGCGGCCGGCGTCATCTGTCCTCCAGAATGCTGGTGGGTCCGGTCAGTCTTCCCGATCGCGCGCGCGGATCCACGCACCCATGCCGGGGGTGATGAAGTGGAGGGCACCGCCTGCCTCGCGGTAGATGGTGCCCTTCCGGAGCAGTCTCGCGCGCAGGTACGACACGCTCGTCACCGGGGCGCCCAGCTCGGCGGCCACCGGACCGCCGCGCGGGACTTCCCCGCGCCCGGCCACCGCGGCCATCGCCCGGAGGTACTCCTGCTCGCGCGGGCTGGCATCGTCCCACCGCGACCGGAACAGCTGCGCGAGGTCCGCCTCGATCTTCGGTACGGCGGCTCGCGCGTGGTCGACGCCGATGGCGCGACTCCCGTGCGAGGCGCGCCACGCGAAGTGACCGGCGACCTGGATCGCGTAGGGATAGCCGCCCGCGTGGCCGAGCAGGGCATCGGCGGCCCCGGGCGTCATCGGCCGCCCGGCCTGTTGCGCCGGACCCACCAGGGCTTGCCGCGCCTCGGTCGGCGGCAACGTGTCGAGGTCGTGCCACTCGGCACGCTCGAGGTACGTCGGCAGCCGCCTGCGGCCCCGATTCTCCCGCAGGGTGGGGAGTGCGGCGAGTGCGATGACCAGCGGCCAACCGTTGGGCACGTACTCCTGGATCACGCCGAACAGCATCGAGACATCGCCCGGCTCGGCGTTCTGCAGCTCGTCGACGGTGAGCACCAGCCCCGCCGAGCGCTCGATGGCGATCCGCATCGTCTCGGCGAGCGTCGCTCCGAGGTTCGGCGCCGGTCCCTCCGGTCGCTCCGCGTCGAACTGGAGCTCGCCGCCCACGCCGAACGCCCGCGCCTCGACCTTCCCCCCGGTGACCCGGATCCGGCTCTTGCGCCGGTCGAGATCGGCTCCGGCGAGCAGGCGACCTGCCCCGTGCAGGCCGGCCGTGAGGTCGGACAGGAACGGACCCGCCAGCTTCGCCTCGACGTGGACGGTCGGCCACCCGTGCCGCTCCGCGGCCAGGGCAGAGATCTCGCCGAGGGTCACCGTCTTCCCGACACCCCGCGGCCCGAGCAGGATCAACGGGCGCGGCGTCCGGCCGTCGTACGCCGCGATGTCGAGCGCCTCAGCGGCCCCGTCGAGGACATCGGCGCGGCCGGCGAACACCAGCGGCGGCTGGTTGAACCCCGGGCGGTAGGGGTTCTCCTCACGCTCGGCCACGGAGCCCCTTCCCTGGGTCGGACGCGTGCACGTTCGAGCAGCTATAGCAATCTGGAATGCTTATAGCACGTTATAGCAGTCACACGTCGACCCAATCGAGGGTGCGCTCGACGGCCTTCTTCCAGCGTCGGTAGCCCTCGTCGCGCTGGCTCTCGTCCCAGGTCGGCTCCCAGCGGGTGTCCTCGCGCCAGTTCTGGCGCAGCTCGTCGGTGTCCGCCCAGAAGCCGACCGACAGGCCGGCGGCGTACGCGGCGCCGAGCGCCGTGGTCTCCGGTACGACGGGCCGGCTCACCGGCACGCCGAGCACGTCGGCCTGGATCTGCATGCACAGCTGGTTGGCGGTCACCCCACCGTCGACCTTCAGGACCTCCAGCTCGACACCGGAGTCCGCGGTCATCGCCTCGACGACGTCGCGGGACTGGTAGCAGATCGCCTCGAGCGTCGCCCGGGCCAGGTGCGCGTTGGTGTTGAAGCGCGAGAGCCCGACGATGGCGCCGCGCGCGTCGGAGCGCCAGTACGGCGCGAACAGTCCCGAGAACGCAGGCACGAAGTAGACGCCGCCGTTGTCCTCGACCTGCCGCGCAAGCGCCTCGGACTCCGCGGCGCCGCTGATGATGCCGAGCTGGTCGCGCAGCCACTGGACCGCCGAGCCGGTCACCGCGATCGAGCCCTCGAGCGCGTAGACGCAGGGCTCGTCGCCGAGGCGGTAGGCCGGTGTCGTGAGCAGGCCTGCCTTCGAGCGGACGATCTCGGTGCCGGTGTTGAGCAGCATGAAGTTGCCGGTGCCGTAGGTGTTCTTGGCCTCGCCGGGCGCGAAGCAGACCTGGCCGACGGTGGCGGCCTGCTGGTCGCCGAGGATCCCGGTGAGCGGCACCTCGCCCCCGAACGGCCCGTTGGCGCGGGTGACCCCGAACGGGCCGGCCGCGGCCGAGGCCGAGGACTCGCGGATCTCCGGCAGCATCGACCGCGGGACGCCGAAGAAGCCCAGCAGCTCGTCGTCCCAGTCGAGGGTCTCCAGGTCCATCAGCATGGTGCGGCTGGCATTGGTGACATCGGTGACGTGCGCCCCGCCGTCGGTGCCGCCGGTCAGGTGCCACAACAGCCACGTGTCCGCCGTACCGAAGAGGGCGTCGCCGCGCTCCGCCGCCGCGCGCACACCGTCGACGTTCTCGAGGATCCATTGCAGCTTGCCTCCGGCGAAGTACGTCGCCGGCGGCAGTCCCGCGCGATGCCGGATCACGTCGCCGCGGCCGTCCTTGTCCAGCGCAGCCGCGATCGCGTCGGTGCGGGTGTCCTGCCACACGATCGCGTTGTGCAGCGGGCGTCCGGTGCGCCGGTCCCAGACGAACGTGGTCTCCCGCTGGTTGGTGATGCCGACCGCGGCGAGGTCACCCGGCGCGAGCCGGGCCTTGCCGAGCGCGGTCTGCACGACGGCCGACGTCCGCTCCCAGATCTCGACCGGGTTGTGCTCGACCCAGCCGGCCCGCGGCAGGACCTGCTCGTGCTCGAGCTGGTGGCGCACCACCTCCGCGCCGTCATGGTCGAACACCATGAACCGGGTGCTCGTCGTGCCCTGGTCGATGGCCCCAACGTAATCCGCCACGGGCACACTCTGGCACGTCAGTCCGGTGAGATCAGGGCGAAATGCAGCGCGGCGGGCGCGGAGTAGCCGATCCCGACCTCGTTCATCACGTAGTCGTCCGCCAGGTCGCGGTAGGTCTGCCGCGGGGTGTCGAACTCCCCCAGCACCAGGTCGGCCCCGCGGTTGTCGTTGATATCGGCCAGCGGCGCGGGGCCTCCGACGACCGCGCCGGGCAGGTCCAGGCCGACGGCCTGCACCCAGTGATAGGGGTTCTCGACGCCGCCGGCCACGACCTGCCAGCGCAGCCCCCAGGGGTTGACGCCGAGGAACCACCCGGTCGCCCGGTCGAGCGCGTCCTGTGCGGTGTCCAGTCCGGCGCGCGCCGCGAGCGCAAGCACCGACGCACCGGACTCGCTCTGCCGGACGGAGCCCCACTGGGCCCAGCCGGCTCGCCCGAACGCGGTCTCCGAGGCGACGACAGCGGCCCACGCCTCCCCGCCGGCGCGAAGGATCCGGCAGGCGGGTCGTCGTACGGCGGCACGGGCGGGCGCGTCGCCGGGCCGCAGCACGCCGCACAGCTCGGCCGCTGCGATGGCGGACATCTCGTAGCTGTCGGCGCCGACCAGCCAGTTCATCTCGCCGTTCGCAGTGGCCCGTCGGAGGGACGCAAGCGCGGCGTCGGCGTCCGACCGCCGGCCGGTCACGCGCCACAGCGCCGCCCGGGCGACCGCCACGTCGTCCCGCCAGCTGTCCTGCTGGTAGCAGCAGTTGCGCCACACCCCACCGAGCGCCACCGCCTCCGCCAGCCACGCCCGCGCCCGGCCGACCAGCCGGGACCGCCGCTCGGGCCCGAGCCGCATCGCCGCGTTGGCGAGCGCCGCCGCGGTGATCGCGGCGACGTCGGACCCACCCGTCCGCGGCGTGAGGACGTACGACGGACGCCGGCTGCGCCGGGGGTCGTCGCTCTCGTCGTCGACGGTCGGGTCCCGGAAGCCGGCGTTGTGATCGGCATCGGTGTGCCCGACCTGGGCGACGAACACCTCGCGACGGGGATGCGCCTTGCGCAGCCACCGGACGCCGATGGAGGCCGACTCCGTGAGAGCCGCGACCTGGGCCGGCTGGTTGGCGGCGGCGATCTCGAGCATCAGGGTCGCGTACGCCGTGGTTCCCGTGAACTTGAGCTGGTCGCCGGCGTCCATCCACCCGCCCTCGACGTCGATCCGCTCGCCCCGGTGCGGCCCGTTCGCGATGCGGGACCGCCGGTCGTGGAGGTGGCTCGGTTCGTGCCAACCGGACGGCTCGTCGCCGTCGGCGTTGGCGTCGAAGATCGCGAGCGTCCCGCCGAGGACACCGCGGTAGAGGTGGTCGCCGACCTCGATCACGCTCGAGGTCTCCCCGTCCACGACGACCCGGTAGACGCCGGGCTCGGTGATCGCCGAGAGGTCCGCCAGCGCGGCGTGGTCCCACGGGTTCGCCGGACCGGTCAGCAGCTCGAGGCTCCCGGTGCCGACGACCGCGCCACCGTTCACGTCCACGACGGTGTACGTCGTGTCGGCCAGGGACGTGTCCGCCGCCACGACCGCGGGTGGCACCTCTCCCGGCTCGGCGACCAGCGGCACCCGGATCACGGGAGACGCGGCGGCCGCCGCCTCGACGGCCTCGGTCTCGACCGATGTCCGCTGCGCCGGCTCCGTGCACCCGACGAGCACAAGCAGGACCAGGCCCAGCACGGAGGTCGTGGGGAGACGCCGGGTCATGCTCCCCATGCTGCCCTCCTCAGCGTCGATGCGCATGATCCGTTCGATGTATTGCGACGTTCGCCGAGCTCGCCCACGGAAGGGGTTGACTTCAACTTCACTTGAAGTTTCAGGATTGAGGCATGAACTCGAAGACTGCACTCATCACCGGCGGCAGCGCCGGACTCGGCCGCGCTCTGGTGGCCGCTCTCGCCGACCAGGGCTGGCAGGTCGTCACGGACGGCCGTGACGCCGCCCGCCTCGACCTCCTCCGCGAGCTTCCCGGGGCGGAGCGCATCACCGCGATCCCCGGCGACGTCACCGCCGCCGGGCACCGCGACGCACTCCTGGCGGCGGTCACCGACCTCGGCCGGCTGGACCTGCTCGTCCACAACGCCAGTGCCCTGGGCCCGATCAGCGGGGAGACTCGACACCGGCTGCTCGCCGACACCACGCCCGAGGACCTCCAGTACGTCTGGCGCAGCAACGTCGGCGCTCCGCTCGTGCTGACCTCCCTGATGCTCCCGGTGCTCGCCGCGTCGAACGGCGTGCTGCTGTCGATCTCGTCCGACGCCGCGGTCGAGCACTACGCCGGCTGGGGCCTCTACAGCGCCTCGAAGGCGGGGCTCGACCACATCACGCTGACGTTCGCCGCCGAGAACGACGCGATCACGGCGTACGCCGTCGACCCCGGTGACATGCGCACCCAGATGCACCAGGACTGGTTCCCGGGCGAGGACATCTCGGACCGGCCGCTCCCGGAGACCGTGGTGCCGCACCTGCTCGCGCTGCTGGCGAGCCGCCCACCGTCGGGCCGCTACCGGGCCGCCGACTTTCCGGCACTGCGCAACGGCCTCAGGCTCGCCGAGCGGGCGGGGGCCTGACATGCCACTCCTGGACGAGCGCCCCGCGACCAGCTTCGCGGCGCCGCGGAGCGTGTTCGCCCCGGCGCCGGCGGAGCGACGGGGCGTCGCCCGGGACCGGGTTCGGCTGCTGGTCGCCGACGCCGACCGCGGGCTGACCCACACCCGGTTCACCCATCTCACCGAGCACCTCCGCCCGGGCGACGTCGTCGTCGTCAACGACTCGGCGACGGTCGCCGCCCAGCTGGACGCACTGTCGGACCGGCACGGCCCGGTGGTCGTCCACCTCGCGATCCCGCTCCCGGATGACACCTGGGTCGTGGAGGTACGACGGGCGCCCGATGCCGATCGCGCGGTGCTCGACGCCGAGGTCGGCGACGTGCTCGAGGTCGCTGCGGGCGTGGCCCGGCTGCGCCTCGTCGCGCCGTCCATCTCGGTCGAGTCGACCTCGGCACACTCAGTGTCGTTGGTGAATTCCCCGACCGGCACCGGCAACCGGCTGTGGCGGGCAGAGGCCGAGGGCGACCTGGCCGCGGCAGCGCGCCGCTACGGGCGCCCGATCTCCTACGGCTACCTGGCCGACCGCTACCCGCTCAGCGACTACCAGACCGTGTTCGGGCACCGGCCGGGCAGCGCCGAGATGCCGTCGGCCGGGCGGCCGTTCACGAGCGAGCTGGTGACCCGGCTGGTCGCCGGTGGGGTGATGGTCGCCCCGGTCACGCTGCACACCGGCGTGTCTTCACAGGAGGCCGGCGAGGCGCCACAGGCCGAGCGGTTCGAGGTCACCGCCACCACCGCTGCGGTGGTCAATGCGGCGCGGGCAGGTGGCGGCCGGGTGATCGCGGTCGGCACCACCGTCACCCGGGCCCTCGAGTCCGCGGTCGAGCCCGAGCGGGACGGCAGCAGGCTGGTCCCGGCCCGCGGCTGGACCTCCCGGGTGGTGACGCCGGCGGACCCACCGCGCATCGTCGACGGCCTGATCACCGGGTGGCACGACCCCGAGGCCTCGCACCTGCTGCTGGTGGAGGCGGTGGCCGGCGCGGAGCTGACGCAACGGGCCTACGCGGCAGCCGTGGACGCACGCTACCTGTGGCACGAGTTCGGCGACTCCGCGCTGCTGCTTCCCACCCCGAGATGAGCCAGGGGCTTCTCAGGGGATATCCCGATGCGGCATCACCACTGATCGGGCAGGGTGATGGCATGACGAGCGCCCCCCATCGCCCGCCTGTTGCCGCGCGTGCCGTCGACCTCCGCAAGGTCTACGGCTCCGGACAGTCGGAAGTCCACGCCCTAGCCGGCGTCACCGTCGATCTCGCAGCCAGGAAGTTCACCGCGATCATGGGCCCCTCCGGCTCCGGCAAGTCGACCCTGATGCACTGCCTCGCTGCCCTCGACACCCCGACCTCGGGCACCATCGAGGTCGACGGCACCTCGCTCTCCGGCCTGAGCGACAAGGCACTCACGACGCTGCGTCGGGAGCGGATCGGGTTCGTCTTCCAGGCGTTCAACCTGATCCCGACCCTGACCGCACGGGAGAACATCCTGCTCCCCCTCAACCTGGCCGGCACGAAGCCCGACCAGGCGTGGTTCGACACCGTGGTCGACGCCGTCGGCCTCCGGGACCGGCTGAGCCACCGACCGAGCGAGATGTCGGGCGGCCAGCAGCAGCGGGTCGCCTGCGCCCGCGCGCTGGCCAGCAAGCCGTCGATCGTCTTCGCCGACGAGCCGACGGGCAACCTCGACAGCACGTCGGGCGCCGAGGTCCTCTCGTTCCTGCGGCGCAGTGTCGACGAGTTCGGCCAGACCGTGGTGATGGTGACCCATGACCCGGTCGCGGCGTCGTACTGCGACCGGGTGGTCTTCCTTGCCGACGGCCTGGTCGTCGACGAGATCAGCAACCCGGAGCGCGAGCAGATCCTCGAGCACATGACCGCGCTCCAGACGCTGGCCGCGGAACGCCGCGGGGTCGCGTGAGATGTTCAAGCTGACCCTGCGCAACCTGCTTGCGCGGAAGGTCCGGCTCGTCATGAGCGGGCTGTCGATCGTGCTCGGCGTCGCGTTCCTCTCCGGCGTGCTGGTGTTCAGCAACGGCCTGTCGTCCACGTTCGACGGGATCATCTACGGCTCGACCCCCGACGGAGTGGTCCGGGCGAAGGACTTCGCCGAGTTCGACGCGGGCTACTCGGGCACGCCGGAGAACGTGGTGACGCCCAAGGTGATCGCCGATCTCGAGGCGCTGCCCGAGGTCGACCGCGCGGACGGCGACATCGCCGGGTTCGGGATGAACCTGCTCGCGTCCGACGGCACGCTGGTGGGCGGCACCGGCGCGCCGACGCTGGCGTTCAACTACCACGACGGTCCCAACATGGAGGGCGGGTCGATCCTCGAGCTCGACACGGGTCACTGGCCGGAGGGCACGGACGAGGTCGTCCTCGACACCGCTGCCGCCGAGAACGGCGACTACGAGCTCGGCGACGAGGTGCAGCTGCTGGCGCCGTACGGCGAGATCGAGCAGACCGCCACGCTCGTCGGCACTGCCGAGTTCAACGGTGGCGGCACCGCCGGCGCGACCCTGCTGATCTTCTCCACCGAGGCCGCGCAGAAGCTGTTCCTCAACGGCAACGACGTCTACAACCGCGTCAGCCTCACCGCCGCGGACGGGGTGTCGCAGAAGGAGCTCGCCGACGCGGCCGAGGAAGTGATCCCCGACGACTTCGAGGCGGCCACCGGCGACAAGGTCGCCGACGAGTCCCAGGCCGCCATCGGCGAGTTCCTGGGCATCATCAACATCTTCCTGATCGTCTTCGCCGGCATCGCCGTCCTCGTCGGCGGCTTCATCATCCTCAACACGTTCACGATCCTGGTCGCGCAGCGCTCGCGCGAGCTCGCCCTCATGCGCGCGCTCGGCGCCGCACGGGAGCAGGTCACCCGCTCAGTCCTGTTCGAGGCGCTGGTGCTGTCCTTCCTCGCCTCGACGCTCGGCATCGGTCTCGGCTGGGTGCTGGCCCGAGGCCTGGCGGCGCTGTTCCGCGCGATCGGTCTCGACATCGCCGGCAACGCCCTCGACCTGACCGCGACCGCCGTCATCGTCAGCTACGCCGTCGGCGTGGTCGTCACGATGGTCGCCGCCTACGTCCCCTCGCGGCGGGCCGGGCGGGTCGCTCCGGTCGCGGCGATGCGGGCGGAGGCACCCCACGCACCCGCACCACTCGGCCGTCGCGCGACCATCGGTGGCGCGCTCCTGGTCGTCGGTGCGGCGCTCGCTGCCTGGGGTGTGGTGGGTGCCCCCGGCCCTGACGCGCTCTGGGTCGGCATCGCCGGCGTCATCTGGATCCTCACCGTCGCAGTGATCAGCCCCATCATCGGCAAGCCCGTGCTCCTCGCCTGCCGCGCCCTGTTCGGCCGGCTGTTCGGGACCTCGGGCCGGCTCGCGGGCGAGAACGCCCTGCGCGACCCCCGCCGCACGGGCGCCACCGCGTCGGCCCTGATGATCGGGCTCGCGCTGGTGTCGACGATCGGCGTGCTCGCCGCGTCGATGAACAAGTCGATCGACGACCTCGTCGACGACGAGTTCACGGCCGACTACCTGGTGCAGAGCGTGGCGTACATGCCGTTCTCCACGACGGTCGGCGATGCTCTCGAGGACGTCGACGGGGTGTCGGTCCTCAGCCGACAGCAATGGGTCGGCGCCAAGTACGACGGCAAGACCGAGTCCGTCGCCGGCAACGACGACCAGTTCGACGACGTCTACGACCTCGACGTGGTCGAGGGCACGACCGACGCGCAGGGCGCCGAAGCGGTCGTGTTCGACGACTTCGCCGAGGAGCACGACCTCGGGCTGGGCGATCCGCTGGAGCTCTCCTTCCCCGGCGGCACGAAGCTCGAGGTCGACGTCGTCGGGATCGTGGAGTCCTCCGAGGTGACGGCACCGATCAACGTGCCGATCGACCAGCTCGCGGAGGCCGGGCTGACCCGGCAGGACTCGTCGATCAGCATCCTGCTGGCCGACGGCGCGAACCCCGAGGCCGTGAAGGACGACCTGGACGAGGCGGCCTCCGACGTACCGATCGTCGCCGTCTACGACAAGGAGGGCTTCAGCGACTCGATCCGCGACCAGGTCAACCAGCTGCTCTACATCATCTACGGGCTGCTCGCCCTGGCGATCGTGATCGCCGTCTTCGGCATCGTGAACACGCTTGGCCTGAGCGTCATCGAGCGGACCCGTGAGGTGGGGCTGCTGCGCGCGATCGGCATGAGCCGGCGCCGGCTGCGACGGATGATCACCCTCGAGTCGGTGGCGATCGCCCTGCTGGGTGCGGTGCTCGGCCTGGGTCTCGGGCTCGTGATCGGCGTGACGCTGCGCGAGACCCTCAAGAGCGAACTGAGCAGTCTTGCCCTGCCCATCACCCAGCTGGTGGTGTTCCTCGTGATCGCGGTCGTCGTCGGCGTCCTCGCCGCCGTCATCCCCTCGATCCGGGCGTCCAGGATGAACGTGCTCGAGGCGATCGCCGAGGAGTGACCGTCGTACCTGAAGTTTCGGCCCCTCTTCCGCGGAATTCGGGGCCGAAACTTCAGGTACGACGCATGTCAGGCGAGCGCGACGAGGTCGGCGTAGTCGACGTTCCAGAGGTCCTCGACGCCGTCGGGGAGGATCAGGACCCGGTCGGGCTCGAGCGCGTGGACGGCGCCCTCGTCGTGGGTGACCAGCACGATCGCGCCCTCGTAGGAGCGGATCGCGGCCAGCACCTCCTCGCGAGAGGCGGGGTCGAGGTTGTTCGTGGGCTCGTCGAGCAGCAGCACGTTGGCGGCCGAGACGACGAGGCTGGCCAGCGCGAGCCGGGTCTTCTCGCCACCGGACAGCACGCCGGCCGGCTTGTGCGCGTCCTCGCCGGAGAAGAGGAACGAGCCCAGGACCGAGCGGGCCTCGGTGTCGGTGAGCTGCGGCGCTGCCGACTGCATGTTCTCGAGCACGGTGCGGCTGACGTCGAGGGTCTCGTGCTCCTGCGCGTAGTAGCCCAGCTTCAGCCCGTGGCCGGGGACGACCTCGCCGGTGTCGGCCTTGTCGATGCCGGCGAGGATCCGCAGCAGCGTGGTCTTGCCCGCGCCGTTGAGGCCGAGGATGACCACGCGTGACCCCTTGTCGATGGCCAGGTCGACGTCGGTGAAGACCTCCAGCGAGCCGTACGACTTCGACAGCTCGGCGGCCGTGAGCGGCGTCTTGCCGCAGGGAGCCGGCTTGGGGAACGCGATCCGCGCCACCTTGTCCGACTGGCGCTCGGCCTCGACACCGGCGAGCATCCGCTCGGCGCGCTTGAGCATCGACTGCGCGGCCTGCGCCTTGGTGGCCTTGGCCCGCATCTTGTTGGCCTGGTCGGTGAGCGTCTTCGCCTTGGCCTCGGCGTTCGTGCGCTCGCGCTTGCGCCGCTTCTCGTCGGTCTCCCGCTGCTGCAGGTAGGCCCTCCACCCCATGTTGTAGGTGTCGATGGCCGCTCGGTTGGCGTCGAGGTGCAGCACCCGGTTGACCGTGGTCTCCAGGAGGTCGGTGTCGTGGCTGATCACGACCAGGCCGCCGCTGAACGCCTTGAGGAAGTCCCGCAGCCACACGATCGAGTCGGCGTCGAGGTGGTTGGTGGGCTCGTCCAGGAGCAGGGTCTCCGCGTCGGAGAAGAGGATCCGGGCCAGCTCGACCCGGCGCCGCTGGCCGCCGGAGAGCGTCTTGAGCTCCTGACCGAGCAGCCGGTCGGTGATGCCGAGGCTGTGGGCGATGGTCGCCGCCTCCGACTCCGCGGAGTACCCACCTCCGGCGTGCAGCTCGGCGTCGGCGCGCTCGTAGCGCCGCATCGCCCGCTCCCGCACCGTCGGGTCGTCACTGCCCATCTCGATCTCGGCCGCCCGGAGTCGTCGTACGACGTCGTCGAGGCCACGCGCGGACAGGATCCGGTCGCGGGCGAGCTGGTCGGGGTCACCCGTGCGTGGATCCTGCGGCAGGTAGCCGACCTCACCGCCCGCGGTCACCGAGCCTCCGGCCGGCAGTGCCTCGCCGGCGAGGATCTTCGTGAGCGTGGTCTTGCCGGCGCCGTTGCGGCCGACCAGGCCGACCTTGTCGCCCGCGGCCACGCGGAAGGTGACGTCCTCCATCAGAAGCCGGGCACCGGCTCTGACCTCGAGCTGGTGAACCGTGATCATGACGTGGCTCAGTCTCCCACGGAGCGGACACAGCGGCCCAAACGGGACGATCCCCTAGGGTGCTGCCGTGGTGCGATTCAATCCGAAGGCTCGGCTCGACAGGTCTCGCGTCCGCGATGTCGGCGGCAGTGGCGGCGGCATGGGGGGCGGCTCCGGCATGCGCCTCCCGATCCCCGGCGGCATCGGTGGCAAGGGGGGAATCGGCGGCCTCATCCTGATCATCGTCCTCGTGATCATCACCCAGTGCACCGGCGTCGACCTGCTCGGTGGGGGCGGGACGTCCGGCAGCGCGGCCTACTCCCCCGCCCGTTTGGGCGACGCCAAGGACAGCGGTCGCTACGACCACTGTGAGACCGGTGAGGACGCCAACGAGGATCCGCAGAACTGCGGCCGGGTCGCGATCGAGAACTCCCTCACGAACTACTGGGACACCGAGCTCGGCAGCGACTTCCGACCGGAAGAGGCACTGATCACCTTCACCGGCTCGGTCAGCACCGCCTGCGGCGGCGCCGACTCATCGGTTGGCCCGTTCTACTGCCCGGCGGACGAGACGATCTATTACGACACCACCTTCTTCGACCAGGTGCTCGAGCAGCAGCTCGGAGGGCCCGACGGAGGATTCGTCGAGTACTACGTGCTCGCCCACGAGTACGGGCACCACATCTCGAACCTCCTCGGCTTCATGGGCAAGGTCCGCACCCAGGAGACCGGCCCGACGTCCCCCGGCGTCCGGCTGGAGCTCCAGGCCGACTGCTACGCGGGCCTCTGGGCCCACCATGCGACGGAGACCGAGGACGAGGCGGGCGAGGTCCTCCTGCTCGACCTCTCGCAGGAGGACATCGACCTCGCGCTCGAGGCTGCCTCGACCGTCGGTGACGACTACATCCAGCGCAAGACCCAGGGCCAGGTCACCGAGGAGTCCTGGACCCACGGCTCCTCGGCCCAGCGCAAGCACTGGTTCATGGTCGGCTACGAAGAGGGCTCCCTCGACGAGTGCGACACGTTCGCGGCGTCGGAGGACGAGGTCCTCGGCGAAGGCTGACCGTCAGCGGTCGTACCACCGGATCTTCGCCAGGAGCGGCCGGTGGTCGGACTCGTAGCCGTCGAGCGTCTGGTGCTGCACGAACTGCCCGCTCCCGGCGTCCTTCGCCTTGACCCGGAGGTCCTGGTTGGCGATGAAGACGTAGTCGATCCAGCGTGAGCTGCGGCTCGGCTCGACGCCGTCCAGCCCGAGGACCTGGTACGACGAGTTCGCGTGCTCGTGCTGCGTGTCCCAGATGCCGCCCTCCGGCCGGGCCGCGAAGTCGTCGCGGAAGTCGAAGTTGTAGTCGCCCGTGCCGACGACCAGGTCGCCGGGCACCTCGTCCCAGACGTCGGCCAGCAGCCGCAGGTGCTCCTTGGCGTAGTCCGCGTTGAGCGTGTCCTGGAACTGGTCACCCGTCTCGATCGCCTGGTTGAGGTGGGTGTCGACGACGGTGAGGAGCCGGCCGCTCTCGCGGTGGCGCAGCGTGACGACGATCCACCCGCGCGGCGGGAACGGGGAGTCGGTGCGGTCCGGTCCGCCGCCACCGTGCGCCTCGTTCCAGGACCCGTCGACGAGCGAGAAGAGGTCGCGGCGCCACGACACGGCCAACCAGAAGGGTCCGTCCGGCTCCCAGAGCTGCCAGGTGTCCCACCCGCGCCGCTCGATCCGCTGCTTCACCTCCGGGAAGTAGTCGGCCCGCGTCTCCTGCCAGCCGATGACGTCGACCTGGTCCTCGCTGGTCAACCGCAGCGCGTCGGCCATGGCGTCCTTGCGGCCCAGGTGCCGGTAGACGTTGAACGAGGCGACGCCGAGCGTGTCGACCACCCGTCCGGGCAACGCGGCCACCGGCCTGGGCCGCGGCTCGCCCGCGGGATCGTCGTCCGTCGTCGAGGAGTCGGCGGGGTCGGAGCAGCCGGCAAGCGCGAGACCGCACACGACGAGCACGGCCAGGCGACGGATCATGGCGCAAAGGTAGACGGCTGCTGGTCGGGAGCCGTCGTCACCTAGAGCTGGAGCAACGCCTCGATGTGCGGGAACTGGCGCTGCAGCGCGCGCAGGTGCGGTGCGACCGCGGGGTGCCGGTACTTCGACGCCAGGGCGCCCTCCCCCGTCGCCGCCCGTGCCAGCGCCCACTCGGCCCGGCTGAGTGCGGTGTAGACCGCGACGATCTGCGCGCCGAGCACTGCCTGGTCGCGGTCCGCCCCCGGGTGACCGAGCAGGTAGGCGTCCAGGAGCGGCTCGAACCCCTCCCGTGAGGAGAGGGACAGGTAGCCGAGGTCGCCGCCGACCGGACCGGTGCCGACCGTGGCCCAGTCGATGGCGACCGCGTCGTCGTCGACCCGCCCGGGCAGGTTCGCGCCGGTCGGGTCGCCGTGCTGGGGGACCTGCGGCAGGGCGTCGAGCAGGTCGAGCATCGCACCGCGGCGGCGCCAGAGATGGTCGGCGACGTCGGCGACGGTCGTGCGGTCGAGGGTCGGCCAGCCGCCCCGTCGGGCGACCCGGTCGATCCGGTCGCGCATCAGGTGCCGGGCGAGGAACTTCGGTCGTGGGAGCTCGGCGGCCGCGAACCGCCCCATGCACAGAGCGAGGAACAGGCCGCTGGAGGCAGCATCCTCGACCCAGTCGCGCACGATGGTGATGCCCTCCGGGTCCTCCTCCGCGGACGCGGGGGCGCCGCGCAGGCCTGGGGTCGCGTCGACGAGCCCGGTGATGATGACGTCCGCCTCGCGACGCCAGTAGCCGCTGTGGCCGACGTCGCGGAGCGCCGCCGGGTCGCCCGGCTGGGGTGCCGCGAGCCGCTTCACGACGACGGGCCGGCCCCCGAGCGCCGTACGCCAGAGTCCGACGGTGGACGTCCCGGTGCCGGACGGGAGCTCCACCCAGTCGGGCTCGGGCTGCCACATGAACCGCAAACTAGCCGATCAGGGGCCTGCTCCACGGGACCCGAGCCATCCGCCAGACTTGCCCGCATGCTGATCGGGACCGACGACCCCCTGCGCCCGGACGTCGTGGCGCTGCTCGAGGAGCACCTCGCCGACATGCGGGCGACGTCACCGCCCGAGAGCGTGCACGCCCTCGACCCGACGGCACTGGTCGGGCCCGACCTGACGTTCTGGACGCTGCGGGACGACGGCGTCCTGCTCGGGTGCGCTGCGCTCAAGGAGCTCGACACCCGGCATGCCGAGATCAAGTCGATGCGGACGGCGGCCGCAGCCCGGCGGCGCGGCGTCGCCGGCCGACTCCTCGACCACGTCCTCGGTACGGCGCAGGAGCGCGGCTACGCACGGCTGAGCCTGGAGACCGGCACCCAGGAGTTCTTCGCACCGGCCCGGGCGCTCTACGTGTCCCGAGGGTTCGCCGAGTGCGGGCCGTTCGCGTCGTACGTCCTCGATCCGCACAGTGCTTTCCTCACAAGGACGCTCCCCTGACCCGGCGGATCCAGTAGCGTCCTCGCCATGCGCACTCCTCGCATCGCCGTTGTCGCGACCCTGCTGACCCTGACCCTCCTGGCCGCCTGCGGCGGGGAGGACGACGACAAGGACTCCGGCTCCGACGACGACCCCACCACCGAGGCGACCTCGGAGACCACGACCTCCGAGAGCCCGACCGAGTCGACCTCTCCGACCGAGACCGTCGAGACCTCGGTGACCCCGATGGACCCGACCGGCGACATCACCCAGGAGCAGGTCGAGGCCGCGCTCCTCACGCCCGAGGAGGTGGCGCCCGGCCTCGTGCTCGGCTCGTGGACCAACGAGGACTCTCCCCCGCCGTGCGACCAGTCGGCGACTCCCGTGGACGTGCAGATCCCGCCTTCCGTCGAGGCCGGGGTCGAGATCAACACCGCGGACGGCAACGCCTCGATGGAGGAGGAGATCGCGATCTACGCGACCGAGGAGGAGGCCAGCCAGGCCTTCACCATCGGCTCCGCGGGCCTCGACTGCACGACCGCCACCGCGGAGGACGGCTCCACCGCGACGATCGGCCAGCCGACCGACGTCACCGCCGAGGTCAACGGCGCCAGCGGGATCGGCACCAGCACGTCGTGGGACATCACCGGCGAAGGGTTCAGCGGCGTGCTGGTCGCAACGCTCGCCGGCCGGATCGTGATGGCCAACACGTTCGTGGTCGCCGACGGTGCCGACACCTCGACGCTCCCGACTCCGATCGAGATCGCCACCACCGCGTTCGCCAAGGCGCTCGCGAACTAGCCGACCGGAGCGTTCTCGACCTCGATCGGCACCGCCTGCGCCTCGTGGATCGCGGCGTCGAGAACGGCCCGCCGCGGATCGGGTACGGCGAGCCACGGGCCGACCACGGGCAGCCCCGCCAGCCGCGGGTCGGCCAGCACAGCCTCGACGGCTGCCCGGTCGCCCCCGGTGACGAGCGGTCCCCGGAGGCCGGCCAGGATCCGCGCGGCGTGGTCGGCCGCGGCGCCGTACGCCTCCCGCGCCTGGTTGTCGCGGCGCCGGGCGAACCGCTGCTGGGACTGGCCGCCCGCCTTGGTCCGTCCTTGGACGTGGCGCTGGCCGACCTTCGACTCGGCCAGCCGCTCCCCCGCCAGCCGCGCCACCGCGAACCCGCCCTTGCGGACCAACAGCGCACCCCAGGCGTCCGGCGGGCCTGCGGCCGCGACGAAGGCAGCGACCTCGGCCGCGTCGTCGTACGACCGGTCGAACGGGAGCCGCGCGGCGAACCAGGACCCGTCCGCCGCGTCGCCGCGAAGCGCCCCGCCTGCGACGACCAGCGCGGCCTCGCCGTGGCGGGCCCCGAAGTTCTCCACCCAGCGCGTGAGGCGCTCGCGCGGCACCAGGATCCGGGTCACGAGACCCGACGCTACTCAGTAGAACTTGTTCTAGTCTTGTCCCATGTCTGAGATGCACCCCTGCCGGCTGGTCGACGTCGACTTCGTCGACACCGCGCGGTACCGCTACCGCAACAGCGTCGACCTCGCGATCACTCCCGAACAGCTCTTCGAGGTGCTCGCCGACGCCGAGTCCTGGCCGCACTGGGCGAAGGTGATCACGAAGGTGACCTGGACCAGCCCGGAGCCGCGCGGGGTCGGGACCACCCGCGTGGTCGACATGCGCGGCGGCCTGGTCGGCGACGAGGAGTTCTTGCTGTGGGAGCCGCCGACCCGGATGGCGTTCCGGTTCAACGCGTCGTCAGAGAAGACCGTGCAGGCGTTCGCCGAGAGGTACGACGTCGAGCCGACTCCCGAGGGCTGCCGACTCACCTGGACTCTCGCGCTCGACGTCGCCGGTCCGTCGCGCCACGTGATGCCCCTGGGGAAGCCGGTCATGAACCTGACCTTCCGCTGGTTCCTGAAGAGGCTGCGGCGCTACACCGACGAGCGGTACGCCGTCACGACCGGGTCCTGAGAACCGGAACCGATCATCAGCGGCGGGCGTCGTACCCGGCATGAGAACTCGAAGCCGCATCCACGTCCCCCGGCGCCTGTGGGCACCACTCGCCCTCGTCGCCACCCTCGCGGCCACCCTGTTCCCCTCTGCACCGGCACTCTCCGACACGCCTCCGGCCGGTCCCCACTACACGTGGAGCCAGACGCCGTCGAAGGTGTGGTTGCAGCGGCCGGACGAGAGCTTCCTCCGGTTGAAGCCCTGGACCTACTGCTGGGAGGCGCCACCGGAGGAGCACGGGGAGTCCGTCACGGTCTGCGTCGACGGCATCCCGCCCGAGCGTGACGAGATGAAGCGCCTCACCAGCGCCAGCGCGACCCGGTTCTGGTTCGGGCGTCCCGGCTGGGAGTTCAACGCGTCGTTCGCCAGCCTGAACAGCCCGGACGACGAGTCGTGCCGATCGCACGTGGCAACACTCCAGCCGCGGCCGCGCTGGTTCCGGCTCCCCCGCCCCGAGCGTCCGGGCGCCTACCAGGTCGACATGTTCGGCAGCGGCCCCGAGGGCGACGTCTTCGTCACCTTCAAGTGGCGGGTCGGCAGGTGGGACAGCGTCAACGCCTGCTGAGCCGAGGGAACCTGGTACCCGCCTGGCGCGTGTCATGGGTGTGCGCGCGGATCCGACGGACGAGGTGGCCCAGATCTATGCCTCGGCCTGTCCGCGGCTGATCGGCTACCTCACCGTGCTCGGCGGCAACCGGGCCGACGCCGAGGAGGTCGCCCAGGACGCGTTCGTGCGGCTGCTCGAGAACTGGCGCAAGGTGCGGACGTACGACGACCCGCAGGCCTGGCTGCGGCAGGTCGCCACGCGCGCGATGATCAGCAGGCGCCGGCGCTCCACGACCGCGCGCACCGGCAACCGGCGACTCGCCGCCCTCCAGGGCGACGGCACGACCGCTGCGGCCGATGCCGGTCAAATCGACCTGGATCGCGCGCTGCAGCAGCTGTCGATCGAGCATCGCGCGGTGCTCCTCCTGCACCACGTCCACGACCTCAGCATCGACGACGTCGCCCGCACCCTCGGCGTACCTGCCGGCACGGTCAAGTCCCGCCTCGCTCGCGCCCGCGCCGCGCTGCTTCCCCTGCTCAGCACCTCCGACACCAACGGGAGCGCGTCATGACCGACGACCTCACCCGCCAGCTGTCCGACCTCGTCGACGACGCCGTGCCCGCCGAGACGCCGCCGTTCGGCGGCGTGATCGAGCGCCGCCGGCGGCGCCGCAACACCCGGCTCGCGGTCGGGGCGGCCGCCATCGCAGTCGCCGCGGTCGCCATCGGCGTCCCCGCGGTGCTGGCGAACGGCCCGGACCCGGGTCCCGGACCCGACCCCGGACCGGCCACGCAGAGCCCGACGGGCACGACGACGACCGGCCGGCCCGATCCGACGTACGACTGGACGGACTCCCCGTCACCGATCGTGATCCGGCTCCCTGGGCGCGACGTCGAGGTCGCGCCGTGGACCTCCTGCTGGACCGGGCCGCCCGACGACAAGGGCATCAGCAGCGGCATCTGCGCCGACGGGTCCCCGGCCAAGATCAGCGAGCTTCCCGACATCGGAGTCGCCGACGGCGTCGACTTCTGGTTCGGTCGGCCGGGCTGGTCGTTCGACGCGACCTTCATCCCGATCGGCGACGACTGCCCCCGCCAGACGACGGTGCCGACGAGCGCCGGTGGCGAGCAGTGGTTCCACATCGACCCCGCGGACGCGGAGGGCCGCTACCGGGTCGACGTCTTCGGCCGGGGACCCGAGGGTGACGTGGTGACCAGCTTCGTGTGGACCACCGCCGCCGACGGTCCTCTGGACGCGCCGCGGGCCACGATCGCGCTGGTCACGGACGCCGATGGCGACGACCTCATGTCCTACGGGCTGGAGGTGGCGGTCCAGGACCTCGCCGAGCAGCCGAAGACGGCGAGCATCGAGGTGACCGCGACGGCGGCCAACGGCCGGTCGATGACGCTGACCGCGCCGCGCGCCAACCGACAGGCCGACTGCTTCGCCCGCGGGAGCCTGTTCTTCCAGGACAACGAGCCCTCCGCGGTCGCCGACCTCGGGCCGGCGCCGTTCAGCTACGAGGTGGTGCTGACGCTCGACGGCACGGAGTACGTCGGGACCGCGGTCTGGCCGCGCGACGAGACCCAGCACGAGGCGCCGTACACGGTCCTCACGTTCGACCCGCCGCTACCGGGCGCCGAGCTCGACTGAGCTCGACTGGGCTCGTCGCTCAGACGTTGAAGCCGAGGGCGCGGAGCTGCTCCCGGCCGTCGGGGGTGATCTTGTCCGGGCCCCAGGGCGGCATCCAGACCCAGTTGATCGCAACGTCGTTGACCAGGCCCTCGAGCGCGGACTCGGTCTGGTCGGTGATCACGTCGGTCAGCGGACACGCGGCCGAGGTGAGCGTCATGTCGAGCACGAGGTTGGTGTCGTCGTCGAGGTGGACGTCGTAGACGAGGCCGAGGTCGACGACGTTGATCCCGAGCTCGGGGTCGACGACGTCCTTCATCGCCTCGGTGACGTCCTCGACGGTCGTGGTCGAGGTGCCGACCGCTGGGCCGCCGGCTGCCTCCGGAACCTCGGGCAGGTCGTCGTGGTCGATCTGGCTGTCAGTCATGTGCTGCTTCCTTTCGACGACTGCAGGGTCGCGTCCTTCCAGGCCATCCAGGACAGGAGGGCGCACTTCACGCGCGCGGGGAACTTCGCAACGCCGGCGAAGGCGATGCCGTCCTCGAGCACGTCCTCGTCAGGCTCGCCCTCGCCCTTGCCCTGCATCAGGGCCAGGAACTCCTCGTGGATCGCCAGCGCCTCGTCGACGGGCTTGCCGACGACCAGGTCGTAGAGCACCGAGGCGGAGGCCTGCGAGATCGAGCAGCCGAGGGCGTCGTACGACACGTCCTCGACCACGCCGTCGGCGAGGTGGACCCGCAGGGTCACCTCGTCGCCGCAGGTCGGGTTGACGTGGTGGACCTCGGCCTCGTGGGGCTCCCGGAGGCCCTTGCCGTGGGGGTTCTTGTAGTGGTCGAGGATGATCTCCTGGTAGAGGGCATCCAGGTTCTGTGCAGTGCTCACGCCAGTCACCTCAGGCCAACTTGAAGTATGAGCGGGTGTATTCCAGGCCGTCGACCAGAGCGTCGATCTCGGCCGGCGTCGTGTAGAGGTACGACGACATCCGGGTCGAGCTCTGCACGCCGAACCGCGCGTGCGCCGGCTTCGCGCAGTGGTGCCCGGCGCGTACGGCGACGCCCCGCGAGTCCAGCACCTGCGCGATGTCGTGCGGGTGCACGCCGTCGATCTCGAACGCGATCGCGCCGCCGCGCAGGGCCGCGTCGGTCGGTCCGAGGATCGTGAGTCCCGGCACCGTGGCGAGCCCGTCCAGCGCGTAGGCGGTGATCGCCTGCTCGTGGGCGTGCACGGCGTCCATGCCGAGGTGGCCGAGGTACTCGACCGCGGCGCCGAGCCCGATCGCCTCGACGATCGGCGGGGTGCCGGCCTCGAACTTGTGCGGGATCGGGGCGTACGTCGAGCCGTCCATCCGCACCGTCTCGATCATCTCGCCACCGCCGAGGAACGGCGGCAGCTGGTCGAGCACGGCCCGCCGCCCCCAGAGCACACCGATGCCGGTGGGACCGACGACCTTGTGGCCGGTGAAGGCCATCAGGTCCGGTCGCTCGTCCTCGGGCATCGCCGCGAGGTCGATCGGCAGCTGGGGCGCGGCCTGCGACGCGTCGACGACCACCAGCGCACCGACCTGGTGCGCTCGGCGGGCGATCTCGGCGATCGGGTTGATCGTGCCGAGCATGTTGGACACCCAGGTCACGGCGACCACCTTGGTGCGCTCGGTGATCAGGTCGTCGATCGTCGACAGGTCGAGGTGACCGTCGTCGGTGATGCCGAACCAGCGCAGGGTCGCTCCGGAGCGCTGCGTGAGCAGCTGCCACGGCACGATGTTGGAGTGGTGCTCCATCTCGGTGATGACGACCTCGTCACCGGGACCGACCTGCCGGTCGCCGGCCCAGGCCAGGGTGTTGGCGGCGAGGTTGAGCGCCTCGGAGGCGTTCTTGGTGAAGATGACCTCGTCACGCTCAGGTGCGCCGATGAACGCGGCCACCTTGTCGCGGGCCGCCTCGAACGCCACCGTGGACTCGGCGCCGAGCTGGTGCATCGCCCGCGCGATGTTGGCGTTGTGCCGCTCGAGGTGGTCGACCATCGCGTCGATGACCACCTGCGGCTTCTGCGAGGTGTTCGCGCTGTCGAGGTAGACCAGCGGCACTCCTCCCGCGAGCACGCGCTCGAGGATCGGGAAGTCCTTACGGACCACCTCGAGCTCGGGCAGCAGGCCAGGGAGTTCAGGGGAAGTCATGTCAGACCGTCGTGCCGAGGTACTTCTCGTAGCCGTTGGCCTCGAGCTCCTCGGCGAGCTCGGGGCCGCCCTCGTCGGCGACGCGGCCGTCGACGAACACGTGGACGTAGTCGGGCGTGATGTAGCGCAGGATCCGCGTGTAGTGCGTGATCAGCAGGACACCCTTGCCGTCGCGCTCGCGGAACCGGTTGACGCCGTCGGAGACGACCTTGAGCGCGTCGATGTCGAGGCCGGAGTCGGTCTCGTCGAGGATCGCGACCTTCGGGTCCAGGAGGTCGAGCTGGGCGATCTCGTGGCGCTTCTTCTCGCCACCGGAGAAGCCCTCGTTGACCGAGCGCTGGGAGAACGAGGCGTCGAGGTTCATCCGCTCCATGACGCCATTGACGTCCTTGACCCACGTGCGCAGCTTCGGCGCCTCGCCGTCGATGGCGGTCTTGGCGGTGCGCAGGAAGTTCGCGACCGAGACGCCGGGAACCTCGACGGGGTACTGCATCGCCAGGAACAGGCCGGCGCGGGCGCGCTCGTCGACCGACATCTCCAGCACGTCCTCGCCGTCGAGGGTCACCGTGCCGCCGGTGATCTCGTAGCGCGGGTGACCGGCGATCGAGTAGGCCAGCGTCGACTTGCCCGACCCGTTGGGACCCATGATCGCGTGCGTCTCGCCGTCCTTGATGGTCAGCGTGACGCCCTTGAGGATCTCCTTCGGGCCGTCCTCGGTGTTGACCTGGACCTTGAGGTCCTTGATCTCCAGGGTGCTCATGCGGGGGTGACTCCGTTCAGGGTGGTGGTGACGTCGACGTACAGCTCGTCGCCCCGCACTTCGACGGGGAAGGTGGCGACAGGCTCCGTCGCCGGGAAGTGGGTGGGCTTGCCGGTGCGCAGCTCGAAGCAGGATCCGTGCAGCCAGCACTCGACGGTGCCGTTCTCGACCTCTCCCTCGGAGAGCGAGACCGCGGCGTGGGAGCACTGGTTCTGCAGCGCGAAGAACTCGTCACCGTCACGGGCGACGGCGACGTCGTACTCCCCGATCGTGACGGCGAGCGCCTCGTCCTTGGGTACGTCGGCCAGCGCGCAGGCGCGTTCGAAGCTCATACGAGCTCCTTCAGGACGTTCTTCGCGAGCTCGGCCTCGACCGTGGTGGTGAGCTTCTCCTCCAGCTCCGGCACGTTGATCCGCCGGATCAGGTCGTTGAAGAAGCCGTGCACGACGAGGCGCTGCGCCTCCTTCTCGGAGATGCCGCGCGACCGCAGGTAGAACAGGTGCTCGTCGTCGAACCGGGCCGTCGCCGACGCGTGGCCGGCCCCGGCGATCTCGCCGGTCTCGATCTCCAGGTTCGGGACCGAGTCCGCCCGACAGCCGTCGGTGAGGACGAGGTTGCGGTTCTCCTCGTAGGTGTCGATGCCCTCGGCGACCTTGCGGATCAGCACGTTGCCGATCCACACGGTGTGCGCCTTCTCGCCCTGCAGCGCACCCTTGTAGACCACGTTGCTCTTGGTCTTGGGCGCGTTGTGGTCGACGAAGAGCCGGTGCTCGATGTGCTGGCCGGCGTCGGCGAAGTAGAGGCCGAGCATCTCGACCGAGCCGCCGGGTCCGGCGTACTCGGCGCTCGTGTCGCTGCGGACCACGTTGCCGCCGAAGGTGATCGCGACGTGCTTGAGCGTGGCGTCACGGCCGACCCGGGCGTGCTGGCTGACCAGGTGGACTGCGTCGTCTGCCCAGTCCTGCACGGTGACGAAGGTGAGCTCGGCGCCGTCCTCGACGACGACCTCGATGTTCTCGGCCCAGGTCGCGGAGCCGGAGTAGAGGACGACGACGGTGGCGCGGCTGAACCGCCCGGCGCGCACCAGCAGGTGGGCTGCGGTCGCGTCGTCGGTGCCGGTGCCGGCCACGCGGATCGTCGAGGCACCCTCGATGACGGCGTCCTCGGGGATGTCGACCTCGAAGACCGACGACGACGCCTCCCAGGCACGGGCCGAGATCCGGTCGAGCGGAACCAGCCCGGACAGGCCGCGACGCGAGTCGGCGGCCGCCACGGAGGTCGCGGTCACGCCGGGGGCCAGGTCGACCTCGACCTTGAACGACTCACCGTCGAGGGGCGCGTCCTGGTGGACACCCCGCAGCCGCTTGAGCGGCGTGAAGCGCCAGACCTCCTCGCGACCGGTCGGAACCGGGTGCTCGTCGACGACGAACGACCCTTCCGGGTGCAGGTGGGACTCGACCCTCTCCATCTCGAGGGCCTCTGCAACTGCCGACATCAGCCGACGGCTCCTTCCATCTGAAGCTCGATGAGCCGGTTGAGCTCGAGGGCGTACTCCATCGGCAGCTCCTTGGCGATCGGCTCCACGAAGCCGCGCACGATCATCGCCATCGCCTCGTCCTCGGCCATGCCGCGGGACATGAGGTAGAAGAGCTGGTCGTCGGAGACCTTCGAGACGGAGGCCTCGTGGCCCATGGACACGTCGTCCTCACGGATGTCGACGTAGGGATACGTGTCGGAACGGCTGATCTGGTCGACCAGGAGCGCGTCGCACAGCACGTTCGACTTCGAGCCGTGCGCGCCCTCGTTGATCTGGATCAGGCCGCGGTACGACGTACGCCCGCCGCCGCGCGCCACCGACTTGCTCAGGATCGAGCTCGACGTGTTCGGCGCGGCGTGGACCATCTTGGCGCCGGCGTCCTGGTGCTGGCCCTCGCCCGCGAACGCGATCGACAGCGTCTCGCCCTTGGCGTGCTCACCCATCAGGTAGACGGCGGGGTACTTCATCGTCACCTTGGAGCCGATGTTGCCGTCGACCCACTCCATGGTCGCGCCGGCCTCGCAGACGGCGCGCTTGGTCACCAGGTTGTAGACGTTGTTCGACCAGTTCTGGATGGTCGTGTAGCGGCAGCGGCCGCCCTTCTTCACGATGATCTCGACGACCGCCGAGTGCAGCGAGTCGGACGAGTAGATCGGCGCGGTGCAGCCCTCGACGTAGTGAACGTAGGCGTCCTCGTCGACGATGATCAGGGTCCGCTCGAACTGGCCCATGTTCTCGGTGTTGATCCGGAAGTAGGCCTGCAGCGGGATGTCCACGTGGACGCCCTTGGGCACGTAGATGAACGAGCCGCCGGACCACACCGAGGTGTTGAGCGCGGCGAACTTGTTGTCGCCGACCGGGATCACGGTGCCGAAGTACTCCTGGAACAGCTCGGGCTGCTCGCGGAGCGCGGTGTCGGTGTCCAGGAACAGCACGCCCTGCGCCTCGAGGTCCTCGCGGATCGAGTGGTAGACGACCTCGGACTCGTACTGCGCGGCGACGCCGGAGACCAGGCGCTGCTTCTCCGCCTCCGGGATGCCGAGCTTGTCGTAGGTGTTCTTGATGTCCTCGGGGAGGTCGTCCCAGGTCGCGGCCTGCTTCTCGCTGGACCGGACGAAGTACTTGATGTTGTCGAAGTCGATCGCCGACAGGTCGGAGCCCCACGTGGGCATCGGCTTGCGGTCGAAGAGCTTCAGGCCCTTCAGGCGCAGGTCGAGCATCCACTGGGGCTCGCTCTTCTTCGCGGAGATGTCACGGACGACGTCCTCGTTGAGGCCACGCTTCGCCGTCGCGCCGGCAACGTCGCTGTCGGCCCAGCCGAACTCGTAGCGACCGATGCCCTTCAGCTCCGGGTTGAGGTCTTCGATGGAGGTCATGCGGTGACCTGCTCCTTCTTCTCGGGTGTCGAGCCAGGGATGCACGTGGTGCAGACGCCGTCGCCGTGCGCGATGGTCGCCAGCCGCTGGACGTGGGTGCCGAGCACGCGGCCGATGGCCTCGGTCTCGGCCTCGCACAGCTGCGGGAACTCGTGGGCGACGTGGGAGACCGGGCAGTGCTGCTGGCACAGCTGCTCCCCCACGCTGCTGCCGCCGACGAGGGGCAACTGCCGCACTGACGCGGCGTAGCCCTCGTCGGAGAAGACCAGGGCCAGCACCTCGGCCGGTGAGGCCTCGGGGTGCTCCACCGCGACCTGCGGGAACCGCTCCTCGATGAACGACGCGCGCCGCTCCGCGAACGCCTTGACGGCGTCGGGACCGGCCGTCTCGGCGAGGAACCGGAGCGCCTCGGTCGCCAGGTCGTCGTACTGCGCCTCGAAGCCGTCGCGCCCGTGCTCGGTCAGGGCGAACACCTTGGCCGGGCGGCCGCGGCCGCGGTGGTCGGCCGGACGGGGGTCCCGCGCCTCGACCGCGCCCTCCTCGAGGAGGTGGTCGAGATGGCGTCGTACGGCGGCCGGGGTCAGGACGAGACGCTCGGCCAGGGCCGCCGCGGTAGAGGGTCCGTTGACCAGGATCGACCGAGCCACGCGCTGCCGCGTCGGCTGGTCGATTGCAGGGTCCACGGTTTCCACAACATCAGTGTGACGTTAATGCTTCCCGCCCTTCAAGCAAGGCCACCCTAAGTAGGGTTTCAGCGCGGGCGGGTGTGCCGCAACCAGGCGAGGCCGGCGAACGGCAGCACCAGCGGCAGGAAGCCGTAGCCCTGCCCGAAGTGGGACCAGACGGTGCGGTCGGGGAACAGGTCGGTCGCCGCATAGCTGAGGGCTCCGACGGACAGCACGCCGAGCAGCTCGACGGCCACGGCGATGCCCGCCGCGAGCCAGCCCGCGCGGCCGCCGAGGAGCAGCGACGTCGTCGCCACGAGGTAGACGACCGCCGCGAACAGCGACAAGGAGTACGCCAGCGGGGCCTTGTCGGCGTCGGTGCTGAGCTGCACCAGCGACCGGCCGGTGGCGGCGACGGCGAAGACGCCGTACGCGAAGACCAGGGCGCGACCCCAGCCGGCGGTCAGCGGGTTGGTGGCGTCGGTGCCGACCTGGGTCATACGGCGCCCGCCCAGATCGCGTCGAGCCGCACCTCGAGCGCGGCCACGGTCAGCACCGCCAGCAGCACCACCGCGGTGCCGGCGCGGGAGCGCTCCGCCAGGGACCAGAACGCACCGATCGGCAGTGCCAGCGCGGTGCCGACGAGGTAGCTCACGAAGAGCGTGCCCTCGACGTCGCGCTCGGTGCTGCCGAGGGCGATGCAGCCCGCCACCAGCTGCCCGAGGAGCACCAGCTCGGTGAGGCCGAGGAGCACGAACATGCCGTCCTCGGCTGCCCGGTCGCGGACCAGGTGGACGACCAGCACGACCGCCGTGACCCCGCACAGCACGAGGACCGCGCCGAGGACCCAGGGACTCACGCGGGTCACCCTAGTAGCAGCGTTGTCCGATCCGAGATCCGCCTGACGCAGCCAGTCTGCGATCCGGCTGACACCGCCTGCAAAGCGCACTACGCTCCGACCTCAATGACTCACGCCGATCCCGCTCCTACCGGCGCGAGCGCCTCCGCTTCCTTCGCTGACGAGCTGCGCTCGCTCTACGAGGTGCGCCAGCGGGCGGAGTCGGAGATCGCGGACGCGCTCGCCACCCGGCGCCAGGCGCTCAGCGAGGCGGACGAGATCGTGGCTCGTGCCCAGGAGGCGGCCGACGCCGTACATGCCGAGGCGACGTCCCGTACGTCGCACGCGTAGGCCGAGGCACGAGGTCGCGCGGAGCAGATCATCGCCGAGGCCAAGGACGCCGCCCGGGCCATCGTCGCCGAGGCCGAGATGGACGCCGACCGGATCCGGCGCGACGCCGCCCTCGCCTCCACCCGGGCCGACGAGCTCGAGGCATCGGCCACCGAGCTGATCGAGACCGCACGCCGGATGGCGGAGTTCGAGCGGGAGGCGTCCGCCCGCGAGACGGCCGACCTCCGGGTCGCCGCTCTCGCCGGGGTCAGCACCGAGAGCCACCACGCGCTCGACCAGCTCGACCAGGTCGCCGCGGGCCTCAACGACGCCGTCGTCGCCGCGGCTGCACGCCTCTCCGACATCCTCGCCGCCCTGTCCGGGGCCCGGGAGTCCATCCCGCGACTGGATCGCGAAGAAACTCCAGAAGACTGACCACGATGGGTAACCTTGGTTCGTGACCACATCCTCGGGCGGCGGAACCGCTGAGCTGGTAGCGGAGTTGCGCGCCCAGGCCCAGGCAGCGGTGGATCGCGCCGCCGAGACCAAGGAGCAGGTCGCACTCGAGGTCGTCGAGGTCCGCCAGCAGGCCGACGCCGTCGCCGCCGCGCTCGAAGCGGGTGCGCGCCAGACGGCGGCCACGATGGCCGCGGACGGCCAGCGGTCGGACGAGGTCGTCATCTCCCAGGCGCGGGCAACGGCGGCAGCCGCGATCGCCGAGGCCGAGGCCCAGGCCGCGAGCATCCGGGTCACCGCGGCCGCCTTCGCCGACGAGTCCAGCGCAGCGCTGGCCCGGGCCGAGTCCGCCATGAGTCGGCGGCCGTCCAGGCCGACGCGCTCCGGTTGACGGCGCGGCGCGAGGCGTCGCTCCACCGCCGCCAGCAGCTCGAGGAGACCCACCACCTCGCTCACGGCCAGCTCGACAGCGTGTCCGACACGATCTCCCGCCTCGGCGTCACGCTCGAGGACCTCGCCAAGGCCCTCACCGACCTGCCGCCGACGACCGCCCGACTGCGCGCCGACATCACGGCGCCCGAGCAGGCCGGCACAGCCACGCCGTCGCAGGAGACGGCCGCCGATGCTGCGCCGACCACCGACGACGCCTCGATGCCAGCACCTGGGAACCTCTTCGATCCTCCGGGCACGATGGCGGACCGGCTGCGCCGCGTCCGCCACCGCTGATCGTTCGTCCGGTCAGCGGTTCGACTCCGCCGAGACCCGCCGTCCGGCGTTGGTCTCGTATCTGATAACTCGAAATTCATCCGTGCCGACCTTTGTGTACGAGAATGTCGAGGTTAGGCACCGCCACACCCAACGATGCCTCCTCTTGCGAAGGCTCCAACCAACGCTCCACACGAATGCTCCACACGGGGACCACCGATGACCGAAGCGAAGCAGACCGGAGCCGCCAGCCAGGACCCGACCGCTCGCGAGATGCGCGAGGTGTTCGACCTCAAGAGTCGCGCCGAGCACGAGCTTGCCGAGGTCGCGTCCATCCGGCGGGCGGCACTGACCGAGGCCGACTCGATCGTGATGCAGGCGCAGCAGATCGCCGACGGCGTCGCGTCCGACGCCGAGAGCCGCAAGTCGCTCGCCGCCGCGGAGGCGAAGGGCCGTGCCGAGCAGATCCTCGCCGACGCCCGCGCCCGGGCGGACGAGATCGCCGCGGCCGCCGAGCGGGAGGCCCAGGACGCCGTGACCGCAGCGGCCGCCGCCCGGACCGAGGCTGCCGCCGACAGGGCCGCCGCGGAGAAGCTGCTGGAGGACGCCCGCCGCGCGGCCGAGGCCGACCGGGCGAGCGCCCAGCGCGAAACCCGGGCGATGATCGACTCCGCTACCGCGGATGCAGCGGTCCATGCCGTCAGCGCGCTCCGCGACCTCGTCGCCATCGCGTCCTCCTTGCGCGACTCCATGGCTGCTGCCTCGATCCGGCTCGGTGACGTCCTCGACCAGCTCGGCGAGGTGACCGACAAGTTCGACGCCGCCCGGCAGAGCGAGTCATCGGGGTCATCCCGCTTCCGGCGGTGAGCCCGACTGTGGGCAGCGTGCTCGACGTCGCCGTCTACTCCGACACAACGGCCGACGAGTCGGTCGACGGTGTCGAGGGCTTCAACTTCCGCGCGCTGAGCGGGGGGATCACGCCGGAGGATCGCCGACGGATCCGCGAGGAGCTGCTCCACCGCGTGCACCCGACGTGGAACCACGACCACGACGAGCTCGCGCACCCCCCGACGTGCGCCCACCTCCGCCACGGCGACCGCCACTACCTGGCCCGCGGCCACTCGACGGGTCTCACCCTCAGCGGTCGCTCGGGCAACCTGATCACCCAGGTCGTCGTCACCGATGGCGTGGCCGGGTTCGGGGGCTTCTGTCCGGCACAGCTCTACGCCGCGGCCGGGTGGACCCTCGCCGAGACGCCCAGCGGCGACCTGGAACCGTGGCCGGTCCCGGTGTCCGTCCGGGACGACTTCGGAGCTGCCGCACTGCAGGCGATGTTCACGGACGACCCATGGGCGGTGCGGGTCCTCCGCAGTACCTCACCATGCTCGAGGCGGCCAGCAGCGAGGTCCCGCGCAGGCTGGTGCTCATCCATCGCGACCTCGACGTCGTGATGCGGTGGATCGCCGCCGGGTCGCTGCTGCTCGACGAGGACAGCGCGGCGCGGCTGACGTTCCGCGCGCTGGTGGACGATCCGTCGCGGACGGACGCGGCCGTCGTGGGCGTCAGCCCCGAGTTCGAGCTCGAGCCGATCGTCGGCGCGCACGTGATCGACCTGGAGCGCCGTACGGCGAGCGACGTCCAGCCGAGCGCGAGCAGCCGGGCCCGCGTCGCTGCCCTGCTCGAGGACACGTCGTCCACCGACCGACCGGCGTTCGACCTCGCGACCCGCTGGGAGCCGTACGTCGGCGCCGGGCTCGCCGCACGGGCCGCCTCCGCGCTGCACGGCGCGATCCCCACCGCCGACGCGTGGACGCTGGCCCTCGAGCTCGTCGAGGCGCTCGAAGGTGCGGCCGAGACGGACCCGTTGGTTGATCCCGATCCGACCATCACATCGGCGCTCGCCGCATGGTCGCCGAGCACCGCCGACGAGATCAGGACCGCACGGGAGACCCGCGACCGGATGGCGAGGGCCGGGGCGACCGAGCTCGCCGCGGTCCTCGACCGGGTCTCGCGCGACGGCCTGGAACGGCTGGTGGCAGCGCTCGCCGCCGACCTGGCCGCCCACGACCGCGCCGCCGAGCTGTCCGTGGTCAACGGCACCTGGGACTGGCTGGCCGACGAGCCCGAGGCGGCCGCCATCCATCCGTGGCTGGAGGCCGCCGTGGTCGGGCACCTGCCACGGGAGCAGCGCGCCGAAGCGCTCCCTGGCGTCCAGCTCCGGATCGCGACCTGGCCCATCGCCATCGGCCGCCCGATACTGCCGCGCGACAACCTGCTGGTCGCGGCGTGGCTGCGCCACCAGGGCATCGACGCGCGGCTGGCCGCCGTCGTACGCAACGGGCTGACCGGCCTGCGCAGCGGTCAGGGGTCGAGCGATCCGTCGTACGACGAGCTCCTCGACGCCGTGCTGCACGCGCCGTACCGCGGTGCGGACTTCCCTGACGAGGAGCTGGCCGAGCTCACGATCGGATACGCCCCCGTGCACGAGCGCATCGAGGCCGCCCGTTCCCACGCCAAGGACCGCGCGAACGCCACCCTCAAGCCGCTCCTCGGCGACCTCGCCGAGTGGGGACCGGCCGTGGCGCCCCACCTGGGCGAGTGCCTGCTCGACGCGGTCGACGCCCGCGCCGTCGAGTACGTCGCCACCGAGGCCGGCGACTGGGCCGGTGACGGCGTGCGGAGCGCGCTGCGGAGCCGGTTCGCGGCCGCGGGCAAGTCGGGAACGGCACGCTCCGACGTGGTGCTCCGCGCCCTGAAGATCGCCGACGGACCGCACGCCGCGATGGCCGGCGGCGCCCTGGCATTCCTGACCGAAGACCTGAAGTCGACCACGCTCGCCCGGATCCGCGGAGAATGGGAACGTCCGGCGCGCGACCGCCTGGACGCCCTGCTTCGCTCTGCCCGCCCCGACCGGCGGCGCGGCCTCGGTGGGCGGTTCGGCAAAGCAAAGGGAGCATGACGTGCTGTTCGCAACTATCGCGACCTGGTGGGCGGCGTCGGCGATCATCGCCGTCGCTGCCGGTGCTCTGGTGGGCATCGTCCTTCCGGTGCTCAGCTACACCGGCCGCTTCTCCACGCCCGCCATCACCACACCCGACGCGGTCGCCGAGGGTCGGGTCCTCCGGACGTTCCCCGGGTCCGGCAGCCGGTACGGCTGGGACCGGGCCTGGCCGCTCTACCTGCCCCATCAGGGCCTGCGCGACGCGACCGCGGTCCGTTCGGGCGCCCTGGCACTCGGCGCCCGGGCGGTCACGTTCGCCCGGTCGCTGTGGTGGCGTCCCGGCGAAGGCGGTGCGCGCACCGCCGCGTCGGTCGCCACCCTGGTGGCGTGGGTCGTCCTCGTGCTCCCGGTGCTCGCGGGGGCGCTGGCCGGGCTGGCGCTCTCGGTCGGCGCGTGGCACCTGGTGATCGCGCTCTTCGGCGGTGCGATCAGCGCCGCCCAGTCGATCGGGATCGGGGTCCGCCGCGCGATCGAGGCCACGCTCCGCACCCAGCGCCGCACCACCTCCCGCTGCCCGCGGTGCTACGCGGTCAACCCGACCCCCAGCTATCTGTGCACCAACACCGGCTGCCTGGTGATCCACCGCGACCTGACCCCCGGTCCGCTCGGGATCTTCCGGCGCCGTTGCGCGTGCCAGACGACCATCCCGGCCACGGTCCGCACCGGAGGGCAGACCCTGGTCGCGGTCTGTCCGGCCTGCAGCCGCGAGCTGCCCAAGGGCAGCGGCACCCGCCAGGTGATGTTCCTGCCGGTCATCGGCGCCGTCGCCTCCGGCAAGACCCAGTTCCTCTCCGGGGCCGTGATGAGCCTCTCCGACCGGGTCAACGCCCACGGCGGCGAGTTCACCCCCATCTCCCCGGTGTCGCGCGCGTTCATCAAGGCGGCCGTGGCGGCGATCACGACTGGTCGGCGGGTGGCGAAGACACCGTGGGACGACCGTCCCGAAGGGCTGCCGTTCCGGCTGTCCCAGGGCACCGTCGACAAGGAGGTGCAGCTGATGGACGCGGCGGGTGAGGCGTTCGCAGACGAGGACCGGTCGCGCGCGCTCGTCTACTTCGACACCGCCGACGTGATCCTGCTGATGCTCGACCCGCTCGCGCTGCCCAAGGTGTCACCGCTGTACGACGCCTCCGACCTCGCCGGCTCCGTGTCGGTCGCCGACGGCGACCCGACCCGGGCCTACGCGAGCGTCGTGCAGCGGCTGAAGGCCGAGAACGTCGACCTGACCGACAAGCACCTCGGGGTGGTGGTCACCAAGGCCGACATCGTCCACGAGCTGATGGGCGAGGACGTCCTCGACGCCGCCGACGGTGGCGCGGTGCGCCGGTGGCTGTCCAGCCGGGGCCTGGACTCGTTCGTGTCCACGATCGAGGACGACTTCGGCAGCGTCGGCTACTTCGCGGTCGACTCCTACACCCAGCGGGACCAGGACGACCCGCTGCACCCGTTCAACGTCCTCGACTGGGCGTTCCACGCGGCCGGGTTCTGGATCGAGGCCATGGCCCGTCCGGAGGCGGACAGCGAGCTGGAAGGCGTGCTGAAGTGAGCACCACGAGAGACGACGTGCCCCCGCACTACCACGCGCTGCGGCTGCTGTGGACCGCCCTGCAGATCGTCCTCCTGCTGGTCGTCGTCTGGCTGCTGGTCCAGGCGGTTCCGCCCGGTGACCTGATCGGCGACGTCAGCGACTGGGCGCGCGACCTGCAGGACGAACTGCTCTGACCGGAGGGCGCCGCGGGGGTCGTCCCACGGCGTCGGGGGCGGTCCGGAGACGCCCCGTGCGCTCCGTAGACTGAGGCCCGTGCCGGCCGCCGTTGAGATCACCGATCTCCGCATGACCTACGGCGGCAAACCAGCCGTCGACGGGCTCTCGCTCGAGGTCGCGCCCACCACCATCACCGCCGTGCTCGGCCCCAACGGCGCCGGCAAGACGACGACGCTGGAGACCTGCGAGGGCTACCGCCGCCCGCACGAGGGCAGGGTCCGCGTGCTCGGGCTCGACCCCGTCGCCGATCACCGCGCGCTGATGCCGAGGATCGGGGTGATGCTCCAGGCCGGCGGCGCATGGAGCGGCGTCCGCGCCGACGAGATGCTGCGCCACGTCGCCCGGCTGCACGCCCACCCGCTCGACACCGGGCTGCTCATGGAGCGGCTCGCCCTCCACGAGTGCGGGCGTACGCCGTACCGCCGCCTCTCGGGTGGCCAGCAGCAGCGCCTCGGCCTCGCCCTCGCGCTCGTCGGCCGCCCCGAGCTGGTCTTCGTCGACGAGCCAACGGCAGGCCTCGACCCGCAGGTGCGCCGCACTGTCTGGGAGCTGCTCGAGGAGCTGCGGTCCGACGGCGTGACCGTCGTGCTGACGACGCACTACCTCGAGGAGGCCGAGCGGCTGGCCGACCAGGTGCACATCCTCGACAAGGGCCGGCTGGTCGCCAGCGGCTCGCCGCTCGAGCTGACCCGTGGCGGCACCGTGGCAACGATCCGCCTGGTCGTCACCCAGCCGTTCCCGCCGGGCGCGCCCGAGTCCCTCGCCTCCGCCTTGGGCCCGACCACCGAGCTCGTCGTCCTCGACCAGCACAGCCTCCAGGTCTCCGGGCCGGCCGACGGCTCGACGCTGGCCGTCGTGTCGCGGTGGTGCGAGGACAACGACGTGCTCCCCGAGTCGCTGACCCTCGGGCAGCGCAACCTCGAGGACGTGTTCCTCGAGCTCACGGGCCGGGAGACAGCGCTGTGACCGGCACCTTCGCACCCGCGCCGGGTGCCGCTCCGCTCGTGCGCCAGGTCCTCGCCCAGGCCGGCATGGAGACCCGTCTCCTGCTGCGCAACGGCGAGCAGCTGCTGCTCGCCGTGGTGATCCCGCTCCTCGTCCTCGTCGGTGCCGTCCGGGGCGCCTCGGCGTTGGACCTGGACTCCCAGCACACCTCGGTCGACGTCCTGACGCCGGGCGTGCTCGCCCTGGCCGTGATGTCCACAGCGTTCACGTCGTTGGCGATCGCGACCGGGTTCGAGCGCCGGTACGGCGTCCTCAAGCGGCTCGGCACCGCTCCCCTGTCCCGCGGCGCGCTGCTCGGCGGCAAGGTCGGCGCGCTGCTGATCGTGGAGGTGCTCCAGTTCGTCGTGATCGGCGCCGCCGGCCTGCTGCTCGGCTGGTCGCCGGACTTCTCCGTGCCCGCCCTGGTCCTCGCGGTCCTCCTCGGGACGGCGGCGTTCGCCGGCCTCGGCATGCTGCTCGCCGGCACGCTGCGGGCCGAGGCGACGCTCGCCGCCGCGAACCTGGTCTACCTGCTGCTGCTGGCGGGTGGTGCCGTCGTACTCCCGGCCGAGGCGTACGGCGGCCTCGGCGATGTCGTGTCGTGGCTCCCGTCGGGCGCCCTCGGTGAGGCGATGCGCGCGGCCTGCGAGGGCACCGTCGCTGCCCGGGAGCTGGTCGTGCTCGCGGCCTGGGCCATCGTCGGCAGCGCCGCAGCGGCGCGGTGGTTCCGGTGGGAGTGACCACCGCCGTGCGCACGGCGCCGTCCCCCCTGCTCGTCCGACTGGCGTGGGCCAACCTGGTCGCGAACATCGGGATCGTCGTGACCGGCGGCGCGGTGCGCCTCACGGGTTCCGGGCTCGGCTGTCCGACCTGGCCGCGCTGCACCGAGGACTCGTACGTCGTCCACGGTGAGCTCGGGATCAACGGAGCGATCGAGTTCGGCAACCGGACGTTGACGTTCGTGCTCGCCGCGATCGCCATCGCCTGCTGGGTGGCTGCGATCCTCCCGGTGCTGCGCGATCGCACCGGTGCCGACAGGCGCCCGTTGATCGTCGCGACCGTCATCGCGCTCGGCGTCCCGGCCCAGGCGTTGATCGGCGGCGTCACCGTCCTCACCGACCTGAACCCCTGGGTGGTCGCGCTGCACCTGCTGGTCTCGTTCGGGATCATCGGCGCCTGCGTGCTGCTGCTGGACATCCTGGTCGGTCGCCCCCGGGCCTGGGCGGTCCCCCGGTCCCGCCAGGCCGCGCTGGCGACGTTCCTCGTCGGCTGGGTCGTGCTCTACCTCGGCACGGTCGTTACCGGTTCCGGGCCGCACAGCGGCGACCAGGAGTCGCGACGTACCGGCCTCGACCCCGGGACGATGTCCCACGTCCACGCGTGGGCGGTCTACGCCCTGGTGGCCCTGACGATCCTCACCGTCGTGCTCGCCCGCCGCGACGGCAACCTGCCGCTGCGGACCGCGGCCCTGGCGCTGCTGGCCACCGAGGCGGTGCAGGCGGTGATCGGCTACTCGCAGTACTTCCTCGACCTGCCGATCGCGCTCGTGCTGCTGCACATGCTCGGGGCGGCGCTCACCGCCGCTGCGCTCGCCTGGCTCGCGATCTCGACCCGGGCGCACCGCACGGCCCGCTGAGGGGGCTCGGGCCGTACGGGCGACGCCGCTCCTCGGGACGTCGGCGTTGGAGCGCGCCGACGTCCCGAGGAATGCGTCCGAGGGAGGACCATTGCTCGACAGCGAGTGGGGACACCCGATCTCGCCGCCCAGCCGGGGACCTCCCCGGTGAACAACTTGGCATGATGCAACCAGCATTTCGGGGAGCGCGGCACAGTTTGGTCAACAGCGCGACCACATCCGATACCAGGTCCTTTGCAGGGCCCGATCAGTGCAGCAGCGGGTCGATGGCGACCGCGACGAACAGCAGCGACAGGTAGAGGTTGCTGCTGTGGAAGAGGTGCATCGGGCGGATCACCGCGAGATCCTCGGTGCCGCGTGCCCGGCGCTCCAGCTGGTGGGCCTGGACCAGGAAGACCGCGCCGAGGACGGCAGCGGCGACCGGATAGACGAGCCCGGTGCCCGCGACCGGCCACAGCAGCAGGCTGGTCGCGACCATGACCCAGCTGTAGGCGACGATCTGCCGGGCGACCACGCGAGCGGACCGGACGACCGGCAGCATCGGCACGTCGACCTGCTTGTAGTCCTCGCGGTAGCGCAGCGCCAGCGCCCAGGTGTGGGGCGGGGTCCAGAAGAACACCACGGCGAACAGGACGAACGGCGCCCAGGCGAGCTCCTCGGTGACGGCGGTCCAGCCGATCAGGGCGGGGAAGCAGCCCGCGATGCCGCCCCAGACGATGTTCTGGGTGGTGCGGCGCTTGAGCAGCATCGTGTAGCCGAAGACGTAGAACGCGATCGCGGCCACCGACAGCCCGGCGGACAGCTCGTTGACCCACGCCCAGAGGACCACCGTGGACAGGATCCCGAGCACGAAGCCGAACACCAGCGCCGCGCGCGGGGTGATGATGTGCCGCGGCAGCGCCCGGCGCCGGGTACGGCGCATCTGCTCGTCGATGTCGCGGTCGTAGACGCAGTTGAAGACCGACGCCGAGCCGGCGGAGAGCGAGCCGCCGAGGACGGTCGCGACGACCAGCCCGAGGTCCGGCACGCCGCCAGCGGCGAAGAACATCACCGGCACCGTGGTGAGGAGCAGCAGCTCGATCACCCGGGGCTTGGTGAGGCCGACGTACGCCATCACGACGTCGCGCGCCGAAGCACGTCCCTCGTGGGCGTCGCCCTGCTCGACGACGCCGTTCACTCCGACGACCAGCCGAGCAGCTGGTCGATCAGGGTCGACGGTCGTCACAATAGGAACCTCACGGCCAGGGATCAGGCAGAGGCGAGTGTATCGGTGTTCACGCTCGGTTCCGCCATTCGGCCCAGGGAGACTGCCTGTCGGCTCGCGTCAGCCGCTGAGTAGGCTCAGACGCATGATCCCGGAGTTGGAGTGGACCGATCTGGACCGCAAGGCGGTCGACACCGTGCGGGTGCTGGCGATGGACTCGGTGCAGAAGGTCGGCAACGGTCACCCGGGCACCGCGATGAGCCTGGCGCCGGCGGCGTACCTCCTCTTCCAGAAGGTGATGCGGCACGACCCTGCCGACCCGAACTGGATGTCCCGCGACCGGTTCGTGCTGAGCGCGGGCCACAGCTCGATCACCCTCTACATCCAGCTCTTCCTCGGCGGCTTCGGACTCGAGCTCTCCGACCTCGAGTCGCTGCGGACCTGGGGATCCAAGACCCCGGGCCACCCGGAGCTCGGCCACACCGCCGGCGTCGAGGTGACCACCGGCCCGCTCGGCCAGGGCGTCGGCAACGCGGTCGGCATGGCGATGGCCGCCCGTCGTGAGCGCGGCCTGCTCGACCCCGACGCCGCGCCCGGTGAGTCGGTCTTCGACCACCACATCTACGCGATCGCGTCCGACGGCGACCTCCAGGAGGGTGTGAGCAGCGAGGCGTCCTCGATCGCCGGCACCCAGGAGCTGGGCAACCTCACCGTCATCTACGACGCCAACCGGATCTCGATCGAGGGCGACACCGACATCGCGTTCAACGAGGACGTCGCCAAGCGCTACGAGGCCTACGGCTGGCACGTCCAGACCGTCGACTGGACCAAGGGCGGCGACCACACCAACGGCGCCGACTACGCCGAGGACGTCCCGGCGCTCTACGAGGCGATCAAGGCCGCCGACGCGGTCACCGACAAGCCCTCGCTGATCGTGCTCCGGACGATCATCGCGTGGCCGGCGCCGAGCGCCCAGAACACCGAGGCCGCGCACGGCTCGGCACTGGGAGCCGACGAGGTGGCCGCCACCAAGAAGGTCCTCGGCTTCGACCCGGCCCGGACGTTCGAGGTGCCCGACGACGTCCTCGAGCACACCCGTTCGCTCCTCGAGCGCGGCAAGGTGTGGGGCGCCGAGTGGGACCGGCAGTACGACGCCTGGGCAGCGAAGCACCATGACCAGGCCACCCTGCTGCACCGGATGCGGGGCCGGGAGCTCCCCGAGGGCATCGAGGCTGCGCTCCCGACCTTCCCGGCAGACGCCAAGGGCGTCGCGACCCGCGCTGCGTCCGGGCAGATCATCAACGCGATCGCGCCGATCATGCCGGAGCTCTGGGGCGGCTCGGCCGATCTCGCCGGCTCGAACAACACGACCATCAAGGGCGTGCCGTCGTTCCTCCCGAAGGACCGGTCCGTCGAGGAGTGGCAGGGCGATCCGCACCACGGCCGGGTCCTCCACTTCGGCATCCGTGAGCACGGCATGGGCGCGGTCATGAACGGCATCGCCGTCCACGGCGGCACCCGCGTCTTCGGCGGCACGTTCCTCACCTTCTCCGACTACATGCGCGGCGCCGTCCGCGTGGCAGCGCTGATGCAGGCGCCCGTCGTCTACGTCTGGACCCACGACTCGATCGGTCTCGGCGAGGACGGTCCGACCCACCAGCCGGTCGAGCACCTCTGGGCGCTGCGCGGCATCCCCGGGCTCGACATCGTGCGCCCGGCCGACGCCAACGAGACCGCCGCGGCGTGGCTGCAGGTCCTCAAGAACACCGACCGTCCGGCGGGCCTGATCCTGACCCGGCAGAACGTCCCGGTCTTCCCCCGCGGCGAGGAAGGGTTCGCGACGACCGACGACGTCGGCAAGGGCGGCTACGTGCTCGTCGAGGCCGCCGGCGGCCAGCCCGACGTGATCCTGATCGGCACCGGGTCGGAGGTGCAGCTCGCGGTCCAGGCGCGGGAGCTGCTGGCCACCGACGGCATCAACGCACGCGTGGTCTCGATGCCCTCGATCGAGTGGTTCGAGCAGCAGACCCAGGCCTACCGCGACGAGGTCATCCCGCCGACGGTGAAGGCCCGGGTCAGCGTCGAGGCGGGCATCCGGCAGGGCTGGCGCGAGTACGTCGGCGACGCCGGCCGGATGGTGAGCCTCGAGCACTTCGGCGCCTCAGCCGACGGCGCCCGGATCTTCCGCGAGTTCGGCTTCACCGCAGAGAACGTCGCGCAGGCGGCCAAGGACAGCATCGAGGACGCCGCGAAGTAACCCCGCACGATTCACGAAGGAGAACCCCGGTGAGCGATCGTCTGAAAGCACTGGCCGACGCCGGTGTGTCCATCTGGCTCGACGACCTGTCGCGCGAACGGATCGAGACCGGCAACCTGGCCGATCTCGTCAAGGAGAAGTCGGTGGTCGGCGTCACGACGAACCCGACCATCTTCGCCGCGGCGATCTCCGACGGGGAGCGGTACGACGAACAGGTGCGCGCCCTCGTCGCCGACGGGGCCGACGTCGACCGGGTGGTGTTCGACCTGACCACCGACGACGTACGGAACGCCTGCGACATCCTGGCGCCGGTCGCCGAGGCAACCGCCGACGACGGCCGGGTGTCGATCGAGGTGGAGCCGACGCTGGCCAACGACACCGACGCGACCATCGCCTCCGCGAAGGCACTGTGGGCGGCGGTCGACCGGCCGAACGTGCTGATCAAGATCCCCGCCACCCTCGAGGGGCTGCCGGCGATCACCGCCGCCATCGCCGAGGGGATCAGCGTCAACGTGACCCTGATCTTCTCGACCGAGCGCTACCAGGCGGTCATGGACGCCTACCTGTCCGGGCTCGAGCAGGCCAAGGCCAACGGCGTCGACCTCGCGACGATCCGCTCGGTCGCGTCGTTCTTCGTCTCCCGGGTCGACACCGAGATCGACGCCCGCCTGGACAAGATCGGCACCGAGGAGGCGCTGGCGCTGCGCGGCAAGGCAGCCGTGGCGAACGCCCGGATCGCGTACGCCGCCTTCGAGGAGGTCCTCGCATCGGAGCGCTGGCAGGCTCTCGCCGCCGCGGGGGCGAACGTGCAGCGCCCGCTGTGGGCGTCGACCGGCGTGAAGAACCCGGACTACCCGGACACCCTCTACGTCACCGACCTGGTCGTCGCCGACACGGTCAACACGATGCCGGAGAAGACGCTGGAGGCGTTCGCCGACCACGGCGAGGTCACCGGCGACCAGGTGACCGGCAGGGCCGTGGAGGCACAGGAGCTCTTCGCCCGGCTGGCCGACGCCGGCGTCGACATGAGCGACGTGTTCGAGGTCCTCGAGACCGAGGGCGTCGACAAGTTCAAGAAGTCATGGCTCGAGCTGCTCGAGACGGTCAAGGGGCAGATGGGCTGACCGGCCCGCTGCGGTCAGGAGCACGTGGTGAGCGATCAGTCCCCGGTGGACCCGACGACGACCGCGGCTTGGGCGCGCCTGACGACGCTCGCCGCCGCCGGACCACCCGATCTGCGGCGCGCCTTCGCTGACGACCCGGAGCGGGTGGACCGGCTGACGTTCGCCGCCGGCGAGCTGCTGGTCGACCTCTCCAAGAACCTCGTCGACGAACCCGTGCTCGACGCCCTGCTCGCGCTGGCGCGTGAGGTCGGGCTCGAGCAGCGCCGCGATGCGATGTTCGCGGGCGAGCACATCAACGTCACCGAGGACCGCGCGGTGCTGCACACCGCACTACGCGACCCGGTCGGCGTCCAGCTGGAGGTCGACGGCCAGGACACCGTGGCCGACGTGCACAGCGTGCTCAAGCGGGTCTACGCCTTCGCGGAGCAGGTGCGGACGGGCCAGTGGCTCGGTGTCACCGGCCAGCGGATCCGCACGGTGGTCAACATCGGGATCGGCGGGTCGGACCTGGGGCCGGTGATGGCCTACGAAGCGCTCAAGCCCTACCGCCAGGACGGGATCGAGTGCCGCTTCATCAGCAACATCGACCCGACGGACGCGGCCGAGACGCTGGCCGGCCTTGACCCGGCCACGACGCTGTTCATCGTCGCCAGCAAGACGTTCGGCACCCTCGAGACGCTCACGAACGCGCGGCTGTGCCGGAGCTGGCTGCTCGACGGTCTCGGCGGAGCGCCCGGCGCCGTCGCGAAGCACTTCGTCGCCGTGTCGACCGCGCTCGACAAGGTCGAGGCGTTCGGCATCGACCCGGCCAACGCGTTCGGTTTCTGGGATTGGGTCGGTGGCCGCTACTCCGTCGACTCCGCCATCGGCACCTCGCTCGTGATCGCGATCGGCCCGGAACGGTTCGCGGAGTTCCTCGCGGGCTTCCACACCATCGACGACCACTTCTGCGACGCACCCCTCGACCAGAACGTCCCGGCCCTGATGGGCCTGCTGAACATCTGGTACGTCAACTTCCTCGGCGCGCACACGCACGCCGTACTCCCCTATGCCCAGTCACTGCACCGGTTCGCGGCCTACCTGCAGCAGCTGACCATGGAGAGCAACGGCAAGGGGGTGCGCTGGGACGGCTCGCCGGTGACGACCGACACCGGGGAGATCTTCTGGGGCGAGCCCGGCACCAACGGCCAACACGCGTTCTACCAGCTGATCCACCAGGGCACCCGGCTGATCCCGGCCGACTTCATCGCCTTCGCCAACCCGGCTCATCCGCTCCGGGACGGCGACGTCGACGTCCACGAGCTGTTCCTCGCGAACTTCTTCGCGCAGACCAAGGCGCTGGCGTTCGGCAAGACCGCCGACGAGGTGCGGGACGAAGGTGGCGCCAGCTCCGGCCAGGAAGCGATCGTCCAGGCGAGGGTGTTCCCGGGCAACCGGCCCACCACGTCGATCATGGCGCCCGAGCTCTCACCGGCGGTCCTGGGCCAGCTGATCGCTCTCTACGAGCACATCACCTTCACCCAGGGCGTGGTGTGGGGCATCGACAGCTTCGACCAGTGGGGTGTCGAGCTGGGCAAGCAGCTCGCCCAGCAGGTCACGCCCGCGGTCGCCGGCGACGAGACAGCGCTCGCGCAGCAGGACGCGTCGACCAGGGCGCTCATCGACTACTACCGAAAGCACCGAGACCCGTGACGACCGACGACCGACCGGCACCCCTGATCGAGGTCCACACCGACCCGGAGACGCTCGCGACCGCGGTGGCCGGTGAGCTGCTCAACCGGATCGCCGACGCCCAGGCGGCCGGTCACGTCCCGGACATCGGCCTCACCGGCGGCACCATCGCCGACGCCATCCACCGGGAGGTCGCCCGGATGGCTGCGGACTCCGGCGTCGACTGGGGTGCGGTGCGGTTCTGGTTCGGAGACGAGCGGTTCGTCGATGCCGACTCCCCCGACCGCAACGCGGTCCAGGCCCGCGCGGCCTTCCTCGACGAGGTCGGCGCGACGCGGGTGCACGAGGTGCCGGCAGCGGACCAGGCCCCGGACGCCGAGTCGGCCGCGTCGTCGTACTCCTCGACGGTGCGGGCCGAGGGCAACGGCGGCTTCGACGTCCTCATGCTCGGCGTCGGCCCCGACGGCCACATCGCGTCGCTCTTCCCCGGACACCCCGGCCTCGACGTCACCGACGCCATCGCGACCGCCGTCCACGACTCCCCCAAGCCGCCGCCGGACCGGGTGACGCTCACGTTCGAGGCCCTCGACCGCTCCCAGGCGGTGTGGTTCCTCGTCTCGGGCGACGCCAAGGCCGACGCCGTCGCCCGGGCGCTCGCCGACGACGGCACCATCGCCGAGACCCCCGCCCGCGGCGTCAAGGGCCGGGCCGAGACCACCTGGTTCCTCGACCACGCCGCCGCCAGCAAGCTCTGACCCCCGCGAAGTGTCACTCTTGGTCGCGCGAAGTGTCACTCCTGGTCGCGCGAAGTATTAAACCTGGTCGCGCGAAGGATGACATCTCGAGCGACCAACGCTGACACTTCGAGGCGCCAACCCTGACACTTCGGCGGGTCAGAAGATGATCTCGCCGGACTTGCGGCGGGAGCGGAGGAGCTGGATCGCCTCATCGAGGATGACCTCGGCCTCCTTGTCGGAGCGGCGCTCCTTCACGTAGGCGAGGTGCGTCTTGTAGGGCTCGATCTTCGGCGCCGGAGGGGCGTTCTCGGAGTCGAGGCCGGCCGGGAGGCCGCACTTCGGGCAGTCCCAGGAGTCGGGCACGACGGCCTCGACCGAGAATGCGATCACGGATCGGTGCCCGTGTGCGCAGAAGTAGGTCACGGCCTGACGGGGTGCGGCTTCGCCACGCTCGGCCTCACCCATCGGGCCTGCGCCTACACGACTACCGCGGATCGCGTTGCCACCACCAGCCAACGGACTCTCTCCTCAGCTCGGACCGGCGGAGCCGGACACGTTCTTCATTCGGGGGGTCGATCTCGGGGTCGGGGGTCGGTCTCGGAGCTAGCTCACTGGTAGGCCAGCAGGAGGCCGAGGGCGATGACACAGGCGAACCAGATGACACCGATGCCGATCGTGAATCGGTCAAGGTTCCGCTCGGCGATCGACGATCCTCCCAGTGAGCTGGAGACGCCGCCACCGAACATGTCCGAGAGTCCGCCGCCACGCCCCTTGTGCAGCAGCACCAGCAGGATCATCAACACACTGGTGAGCACAAGCAGGACGGTGAACACGGTTTCCAACACGGCAGGATCCTACGTCAGCACCGGTGCCCGGCCGAAGCCGGGACACCGGAGTGGACACTGATGGCGCGTCGCCCTGTTCCGGTCACAGCGCCGGCATGTCGTAGAAGCGGCAGATGCCACCGAACTCGTCCGCCTGGAGGCTCGCGCCACCGACCAGGCAGCCGTCGATGTCAGGCTGCGCCATGATCCCGGCGACGTTCGCGGCCTTCACCGAGCCGCCGTACTGGATCCGTACGGCGTCGGCGACGTCGGCGCCGTAGGACTCCTTGACCTGGGCCCGGATCGCGGCGCAGACCTCCTGCGCGTCCTCCGGTGTGGCCACCTCCCCGGTGCCGATCGCCCACACGGGCTCGTAGGCGATCACGAGCGCGGCGACCTGCTTCGCCGTCAGCCCGGCGAGAGAGCCGACGACCTGGGCCGTGCAGTAGGGCACGTGCGTGCCCTCCTTGCGGATGTCCAGGCCCTCGCCCACGCAGACGATCGGCGTGATCTTGGCGCCGATGGCCGCCTTCGCCTTCGCCGCGACGAGCTCGTCGGTCTCGGCGTGGAACTGGCGGCGCTCCGAGTGGCCGACCGTCACGTACGAGCAGCCGAGCTTCGCCAGCATGCCAGCCGAGATCTCGCCGGTGTAGGCGCCCGACTCGTGCACCGAGACGTCCTGCGCGCCGTACTTGATCGACAGCCGGTCACCGTCGACCAGCGTCTGGACGGACCGGATGTCGGTGAACGGCGGAAGTACGGCGACCTCGACCTTGCCGAAGTCGTGCCGCTTGTCCGAGAGGGTCCACGCGAGCTTCTGGACCAGCACCACCGCTTCCTGGTGGTTCAGGTTCATCTTCCAGTTGCCCGCCATGATCGGCGTGCGTCCGCCGTTGGACACAGTGCTTGCCATTCGGTTCTCAGCTTTCCAGGACGGTGATGCCGGGGAGTTCCTTGCCCTCGAGGTATTCGAGGCTGGCGCCACCACCGGTGGAGATGTGGCCGAACGCGTCTTCGTCGAAGCCGAGCTTGCGGACCGCAGCCGCCGAGTCGCCGCCGCCCACGACGGTCAGCCCGCCGGCAGCCGAGACCCTGGTGAGCGCCTCGGCGACCGCCTTGGTGCCGGCTGCGAACGCGTCGACCTCGAACACGCCCATCGGGCCGTTCCAGAAGACGGTCCGCGCGTCGGACAGTGCCCGCGCGTAGCTCGCGGCGCTCTCCGGGCCGATGTCGAGACCGAGGCTGTCGGCAGGGATCTCCGACGACGGAACCGAACCCGGCGCCGGCGTCCGGTCGCCCGAGGGGAACTCGGTGTCGACGATGATGTCGGACGGGAGCACCAGCTCCACGCCGGCCTCCCGCGCCCGGCGCAGGTAGTCGCGGCAGGTGTCGAGCTGATCCTCTTCGAGCAGGCTCTTGCCGACCTCGTGACCCTCAGCGGCGAGGAAGGTGAACACCATCCCGCCGCCGATGAGCAGCTTGTCGGCCTTGCCGAGCAGGTTGTCGATGACACCCAGCTTGTCGGACACCTTCGAGCCGCCGAGCACGACCACGTACGGGCGCTCGGGCTTGACGGTGAGCCGCCGGAGCACGTCGATCTCGGCCGCGACCAGGCCGCCCATCGCGTGCGGCAGCCGCTGCGCGACGTCGTAGACCGACGCCTGCTTGCGGTGCACGACACCGAAGCCGTCGGAGACGAACGCGCCGTCAGGACCGGTGAGCGCCACCAGCTGGTCGGCGAACGCACCGCGCTCGGCGTCGTCCTTGCTGGTCTCGCCCGGGTTGAAACGCACGTTCTCCAGCACCGCGACCTGGCCGTCGGCCAGCGCGGCCACGGTCTCCTTCGCGGAGTCACCCACGGTGTCGGTCGCGAACGCGACCTCCTGGCCGAGCAGCTCGCCGAGCCGGGCTGCGACCGGGCCGAGGGAGTACGCCGGCTCGGGCGCGCCCTTCGGGCGGCCGAGGTGCGCCGTCACGACCACCCGGGCGCCGGCGTCCGCCAGTGCCTTGATGGTCGGGACGCTGGCCCGGATCCGGCCGTCGTCGGTGATCGTCGTACCGTCCAGCGGCACGTTGAGGTCCGACCGGACGAGGACTGTCTTTCCGCTGACCTCGCCGAGTCCCGCGTACTCCCCCACCGTCAGAGGGTGGCGCCGACGTGGACGATCAGGTCCGCGAGGCGGTTGGAGTAGCCCCACTCGTTGTCGTACCAGCCCGCGACCTTGACCTGGTTGCCGATGACCTTGGTCAGCGGCGCGTCGAAGATGCAGGACGCCGGGTCGGTGACGATGTCCGAGGACACGATCGGGTCGGTGGAGTAGCGGAGGATCTTGCCGTCTGCGGCAGCCTTCACGATCTCGTTGACCTCCTCGACGCTGGTCTCACGCGCCGCCTCGAACGAGAGGTCGGTGAGTGAGCCGGTCGGGGTGGGCACGCGGAGCGCGTAGCCGTCGAGCTTGCCCTTGAGCTCGGGCAGCACCAGGCCGATCGCCTTAGCGGCGCCGGTCGACGTCGGCACGATGTTGAGCGCGGCAGCGCGGGCGCGACGCGGGTCCTTGTGGATGTTGTCGTGCAGGTTCTGGTCGGCGGTGTAGGCGTGGATGGTGGTCATCAGGCCCTTGTTGATGCCGAGACCGTCGTTGAGCGCCTTCGCCATCGGGCCGAGGCAGTTGGTCGTGCACGACGCGTTGGAGATCACGGTGTGCTGCTCGGGGTCGTAGAGCCCGTCGTTGACGCCCATCACGATGGTGATGTCCTCGTTGGAGGCGGGCGCGGAGATGATGACCTTCTTGGCGCCGCCGCCGTCGACGTGCGCGCGGGCCTTGGTGGCGTCGGTGAAGAAGCCGGTGGACTCGACGACGACGTCGACGCCCAGGTCGGCCCACTTGAGCATGGCCGGGTCGCGCTCGGCGAACGCCTTGATCTCGGTGTCGCCGACGACGATCGCGTCGCTGGTCGAGCTCACGTCCGCGTCGAGGCGGCCGAGGATCGAGTCGTACTTGAGAAGGTGCGCCAGCGTGGCGTTGTCGGTCAGGTCGTTGACGCCGACGATCTCGATGTCGAGTCCGCTGGCGCGCACTGCGCGGAAGAAGTTACGGCCGATCCGGCCGAAGCCGTTGATGCCTACACGAACGGTCACAGCAATGTTCTCCTGGTCTCGGTGGTGGGTGTTTGGTCACCCGCCTTGACGGAAGTTGCGGGCGTTCAGTCACCCGCGCATCGACCCTACCGTCCGCTCCCGGACAGCCCGCGCCGTGTCCCGGCGTACGTCCCGGTAACAACGATCACACGCGCCGGGACGCTGTCACGGAGCGGGTACGACGTGCGCGTCGGCCCCTGGGAAGGTCAACGCCTCATGGCCGTCCTCCCAGCGGACGAGGTACGGCGGAGCGCCGTCCTCTCCCCGCACCTCCAGCACCTCGGCCTCGCGTCGGTGCATCGAGTCCGTCCGGCCCTCGACGACGAGTCGGTCGCCCACGTTCGCTCGCATGTGCCCACGATGCTCCGTGCAGCGCCGGGACACAAGACCGATCAGGACTCGGCGAGCATCTCCGGCGTCAGCGACGCCTCGGTGTCGGGCACACCCAGCTCCTCGGCGCGCTTGTCGGCCATTGCGAGCAGCCGCCGGATCCGGCCGGCGATCGCGTCCTTGGTCAGCACCGGCTCGTGCAGCTGGCCGAGCTCCTCCAGCGACGCCTGCTTGTGCTCGAGGCGGAGGGTGCCGGCCATCCGGAGGTGGTCGGGCACCTCGTCGCCGAGGATCTCCATCGCGCGCTCGACCCGCGCGCCGGCGGTGACCGCGGCTCGTGCCGAACGGCGCAGGTTGGCGTCGTCGAAGTTGGCGAGCCGGTTGGCGGTGGCCCGGACCTCGCGCCGCATCCGGCGCTCCTCCCAGGCCATCAGGGTCTCGTGGGCGCCGAGCCTGGTCAGCAGCTGACCGATCGCGTCGCCGTCGCGGATGACGACCCGGTCGACACCGCGGACCTCCCGCGCCTTCGCCTGGATCCCGAGCCGCCGGGCGACGCCGACCAGGGCGAGCGCGGCCTCGGAGCCGGGGCACGTGACCTCCAGGGACGACGACCGGCCCGGTTCGGTGAGGGAGCCGTGCGCCAGGAACGCGCCCCGCCACGCGGCGACGGCGTCGCAGCCCCCGCCGGACACGACGGCGGGCGGGAGCCCGCGCACCGGACGACCGCGCTGGTCGAGCAGGCCGGTCTGGCGGGCCAGGGCCTCGCCGTCCTTGACCACCCGCACGATGTAGCGGCTGCCCTTGCGGATGCCGTTGCCCTGCACCATCACCACGTCGGAGGACTGGCCGTACATCTCCGCGATGTCGCGACGCAGCCGCCGGGCCGCCGCACCGGTGTCCAGCTCGGCCTCGACCACGATCCGGCCGCCGACGATGTGAAGGCCCCCGGCGAAGCGCAGTGTCGAGGCGACCTCCGCCTTGCGACAACACGCCTTGGTGACCGGGGTGGAGGCCAGTTCCGCCTTGACCTGAGCCGTCATCGCCATAAGGGCGATCCTGCCACGACGGTCAACTACCGAAGAACCGGAACGGCCTAACTGGACTGCATGATCCGGGCGTACGCCGCCGCGAGCAGCACCGGGTCGTGCCGTGGGGTCCCGTCACCCATCGCGATGTCGTCGATCACGAGCCGGGCGCCGAGCGCGCGCACCACGGAACGCAGCTCGTCGGCGTCGTCACCGACGCTCTCCCGATCGGCGAGCACGGTGTGGACGGCGAGGGCGGGGGCGTGCTCGGCGAGCACGGCGAGGTGGTCGGCCGGGCCGAACCCGCCCGTCTCCCCCTGCTGCTCGGCGAGGTTGAGGACGACGATGAGCCGGGCGTCGGTCGCGACCAGCGCGTCGCGCAGCTGCGGCACCAGCAGGTGCGGGATCACCGAGGTGAACCACGACCCCGGGCCGAGCACGGCCCAGTCGGCCTCGTCGATCGCGGTGAGCACCGCCGAGCTGACGTCGGGATCGGGCGGGTCGAGCGCGATCGACACGATCACCCCGTCGGTCGTGGCGACCTCCACCTGGCCCCGCACCACGGTCAGCTCGTCCGGATCGTCGGCCAGGCCCCGCACTTCGGCAGTGATGTCCATCGGCGTCATCGCCATCGGCAGTACCCGCCCCTTGGCGCCGAGCAGCCGACCGACCCAGTCGAGCGCGTCGACGTGGTCGCCGAGCAGCTCCCAGAGGCCGACGATGAGCAGGTTGCCGACGACATGGCCCCGCATCTCGCCGTCGCCCTCGAACCGGTGCTGGAGCACCCGCGCCCAGGTGTCGCCCCACTCGTCGTCGCCGCACAGCGCCGCGAGCGCCATCCGCAGGTCACCGGGAGGGAGTACGCCGAACTCGCCCCTCAGCCGCCCGGACGACCCGCCGTTGTCCGCCACGGTCACGACGGCGGTGAGCTCGTCGACGGTCAGGTCGTCGACGAGCATCCGCAGCGCGGTCAGCGAGCCGTGCAGGCCGTGGCCGCCCCCGAGGGCCACCACCGCCTGAGCCCGGTCGTGCGGCCGGTGCGGACGAGGCGTCATTCTCGCCCCAGGTCGCGGTGGAGGGCGCGCGCGACGTAGCCCAGCTCCTGCATCCGGCGGGCGATCTCCTCGCTCATCGCGACGCTGCGGTGCTTCCCGCCGGTGCAGCCGATCGCCACCCGCATGAAGCGCTTGCCCTCGCGGAGGTAGCCCTCGGCCACGCCGGCGAGGAGAGGGACGTACTGCTCGAGGAACTCCTCGGCGCCCGGCCGGCCGAGGACGTAGTCGACGACGTCCTGGTCGCGGCCGTTGTGCGCGCGGAGCTCGGGCACCCAGTGCGGGTTGGGGAGGAAGCGCATGTCCGCCACGTAGTCGGCGTCCGCCGGAATGCCGTACTTGAAGCCGAAGCTGATCGTCGTCACCCGCAGCCGGGTGGTCTCCGGCGTGCCGAACGCCTCGGCGATCCGGTCGGTGAGCTGGTGCACGTTGAGGTTGGAGGTGTCGATCACCAGGTCCGCGTCGGCGCGGAGGTCGGCCAGCACGACCCGCTCACGCGCCAGCCCGTCGAGCAGCCGGCCACCCTCCTGCAGCGGGTGCGGCCGGCGTACGGCCTCCTGGCGGCGGACCAGGACCTCGTCGGTGGCGTCGAGGAACACCAGCGTCGTGTCGCGGCCGGTGACGCCGAGCGCGAGGGCGCTGCGCAGGCCCTGGAAGAAGGAGCCGGACCGGACGTCGACCACGACCGCCACCCGTTGGCTGCGGCCCTGGCTCTCGTCGACAAGTCGCATGACCTCGGGCAGCAGGCTCGGCGGCAGGTTGTCGACGACGTAGAACCCGAGGTCCTCGAGCTCCTTGGCCGCGGTGCTGCGGCCGGCACCGGTCATCCCGGTCACCACCACCAGCTCGCCCGCCGGTTGATCGTTCATGAGGCGGGATTCTTCCGTGCGGCGTCACCTGCCGCCACGGCGGCCTTGATGGCTGCCGCGGTGCGCGGGCCGATGCCGGGTACGGCGGCGATCTCGTCGGCTTCCGCCTCTCGCAGCTTCTTCAGCGAGCCGAAGTGGCGCAGCAGCGTCTTGCGGCGCACCTCTCCCAGTCCGGGTACGTCGTCGAGCAGGCTCTCGACCATCGACTTCGAGCGCCGGCCCCGGTGGTGGGCGATCGCGAACCGGTGTGCCTCGTCGCGCACCCGCTGCAGCAGGTAGAGCCCCTCGGAGGTCCGACGGAGGATCACCGGGTCCTCCTCGCCGGGAAGCCACACCTCCTCCAGCCGCTTCGCCAGGCCGCAGACCGGGATGTCGTCGATGCCGAGCTCGTCCAGCGCCCGCTGGGCGGCGGCGACCTGGGGGGGACCGCCGTCCACCACGACCAGCCCCGGCGCGTAGGCGAACTTCCGTGGGCGCCCGGTGTCGGGGTCGACCAGCATCGGGCCGTCCTCCCCCATCCGCTCCTCGCTCCGCGCCTGCTCGTCGAGCAGCCGGCGGAATCGGCGCGTGATCACCTCGTGCATGGCGGCCACGTCGTCCGAACCCTCCTGGTCGCGGATCACGAACCGGCGGTACTCCCCCTTGCGGGCGAGGCCGTCCTCGAACACCACCATCGACGCGACGATCTCGGTGCCCTGCATGTGGGACACGTCGTAGCACTCGATCCGCAGCGGCGCCTCGTCGAGCCCGAGCGCGTCGGCGATCTCGGCGAGCGCCCGGTTGCGCGTGGTCAGGTCGCTCGCCCGCTTGGTCTTGTGCAGGGCGAGCGACTCCTTGGCGTTGCGGGCGACGTTCTCCTGCAGGGCCTTCTTGTCGCCGCGCTGCGGAACCCGGATCGCCACCTTCGACCCGCGGAGGTCGCCGAGCAGCTGCTCGAACGTCACCCGGTCCGGCGGCAGCTCCGGCACCAGGATCTCCTTCGGGACGGCATCGGGCTCCCCGCCGTACAGCTGGAGCAGGAAGGTCTCCACCAGCTCGGCGGTCTCGGCGTCGTCGGTGCGGTCGGCGACCCACCCGCGCTGGCCCCGCACCCGTCCGCCGCGCACGTAGAAGACCTGGACGGCCACCTCCAGCGGGTCCTCCGCCAGCGCGATCACGTCGGCGTCGGCGCCGTCGCCCAGCACCACCGCCTGCTTCTCGAGCGCCTTCTGCATCGCGCCGAGGTCGTCGCGGAGCCGGGCCGCCCGCTCGAAGTCCTCGGCGTCGCTGGCGGCGTACATCTCCTTCTCGATGCGCCTGATGAACGGCTTGGTGCGGCCCGCCATGAACTCGCAGAAGTCGTCGACGATCGCGCGGTGCTCCTCGGCCGTGACGTTGCCGACGCACGGTGCGGCGCACTTGTCGATGTAGCCGAGCAGGCACGGCCGCCCGATCTGCTGCGACCGCTTGAAGACGCCGTTGCTGCACGACCGCATCGGGAAGACCCGGAGCAGGATGTCGACGGTCTCGCGGATCGCCCACGCGTGGCTGTAGGGACCGAAGTAGCGGGTGCCCTTGCGCTTCGCACCGCGCCCCACCATCACACGCGGGAACTCGTCGCCGACCGTGACCGCCAGCCACGGGTAGGACTTGTCGTCGCGGTACTTCACGTTGAAGCGCGGGTCGTACTCCTTGATCCAGGAGTACTCCAGCTGCAGCGCCTCGACCTCGGTCTTGACGACCGTCCACTCCACCGAGGCCGCGGTCGCGACCATCGTCGCGGTGCGCTGGTGCAGGTTGCCGATGTCCTGGAAGTACGACGACAGCCGCGCCCTCAGGTTCTTCGCCTTGCCGACGTAGATCACCCGTCGCTGCTTGTCGCGGAAGCGGTAGACCCCGGGTTCGGTGGGGATCTCGCCCGGCTTCGGACGGTAGCTCTGCGACACGCCACCACCCTACGGACCGACGTCGACAGTCAGTCAGCGGCTTCCGGCCCGCGCCACGGATCGACCAGGTCGAGCCCCAGGCCCTCGAAGTCGGACCGGTCGCGGGTCGCGACCGAAGCACCGCTCACCCGCGCTATCGCAGCGACCAAGGCGTCCATCGAACCGATCGGCGGGCCGGTGGAACGACGCGACGCGACGATCGAGGCGTACGCCGACGCCGCCTCGGGCATCAGCGGGAGGCACACCCCCAGCGTGTCGAACGCGGTGCCCGCGACCTCGCTCAGGCGGCGCTTCCGCTCCCCGTCCGGGAGAACGGCGATCCCGGCCAGGATCTCCGCGCGATTGACGACCGTCGTCACCGGCATCTATCACTGCTGCACGACTACGGCCGGCGCCATCACACAGTGATCGGCAGACGCGCTCACCGATTCCGTGACGCGTGACGGAACGCGGGAGAGACTGCAGGCATGGGTTGTCGGGAGGACTACGGCTATCCGCTGACCACGAGTCCGGCGGCAGCGGCGGCGTACGTCGCCGGCGTCCGTGACCTGCTCCGCCTCCGCCGCGACGCACACGTCCGGATCGCCTCGTCGCTCGCGCACGACCCGACGTTCGCCCTCGCCCACGCCGACCTGGCACTGCTCGGCCACGAGATGTGCGTCGACGTCGACATCGCCTCGCGGCTCGACGACGCGCGACGGCTCTCGGGCCGGGCGAGCGAGCGCGAGCGCAGCCACGTCCACGCGGTCGACCGTCACCTCCAGGGTGACCACCGCCCGCTGCTCGCGCACCTGACCGCCTATCCCCGCGACGCGGTGCTGCTGTCCGTCGCGATGCCCACGATCGCCTTCGCCGGCGTGACCGAGGTTCCGGCCGAGGCGTGGGCGATCGTCGAGGAAGCAGCGCCGTCGTACGGAGACGACCCCTGGTTCCTCGGCCTCCTCGCCTTCGTGCGCCAGGAGCAGCGGCGGTACGACGACGCCATGGCGCTCTCGTGGCGAGCACTGGCCGCGGACCCGACGGCCGGTCACGCCGCCCACGCGCGGGCGCACGCCCACTACGAGACCGGCGACCACGTGGCCGGGCTGGCCTGGATGGACGCGTGGGTGACCGGCGAGGGAGCAGAGACCGAGAGCCTCACCCACTTCTCCTGGCACGCGGCGCTGCACGAGCTCTCGCTCGGCGACCTCGAGGCGGTCCGCCGTCGCTACACCACCCAGCTCCAGCCACGGCACGCCGTCGGGTGTCGAGCCCTGGTCGACACCGGCTCGCTGCTCTACCGCTGGGCGCTGACCCCCGACGCCGAAGCGGTGCCCGGGCTCGAGGAGGTCGCCCGGGTCACCGGGTGCGGCGGCCTCGAAGCACCGGCCACCGCCTTCCTCGGGATGCATGCCGCGGTGACCCTGCTCGCGCTCGACGACCTCGACGGCCTCCGCCGGCTGGCGAAGCGGTGCACGACCCACCAGCACGCCGCCCAGCGCGAGGTGGTCGCACCCCTGGCCGAGGCGCTCTGGGTGCTCGGCTCGGGACGCGCGTCCGAGGCCGCCGACCGGCTGGCCGCATTGGCGCCATCTGTTGGCGGCTCGGCGGCTCCGACGCGCAGCGCGAGATCGTCGAGGAGACCCGGATCGCGGCGCTGCTCCGCGCCGAGAGGTACGACGACGCCCGTTCGCTGCTCGACGCCCGACTCGATCGGCGGCCCTCCCCCCGCGACCAGCGCTGGCGACAGGTCGCGGTCGAGCCCCTCAGTCCGTGAGGATCTTGTCGCCGTCGACCTTGATGGCGACCTCGGTCAGCGCCGCAGGCGCGGGCCCGCCGGCCACCTCACCGGTCGCCGCGTCGTACGAGCTGCCGTGGTTGGCGCAGTGGATCGTGCCTTCCTCGACCGACGTCACCAGCAGCTGCTGGTGGGTGCAGACCGCGGTGAACGCCTTGAACTCGCCCTCGGTCGGCTGCGTGACGACGATCTTCTGGTCGGTCAGCACGACCCCGCCGCCGACCGGCACCTCGTCGGTGGTGGTCAGCTGGGTGCCGGACGCGACGTCGTCGCCGTCGCTCGAGCCGTCGTCACCACCGCCGCAGCCGGCGAGCGCAGCGGCCACGCCGAGCGCGCCGAGCCCGTGGAACACGATCCGTCGGTTGGCCCGGACCTCCCCGAGGCCGCTCATGCGAGCGTGATCCGGTCGCCGGAGACCGTGAAGTCGGCCGCGGCCAACGGCGCCGGCGCCGGCCCACCGACGACCGAGCCGTCCTCGATCGAGAACCGGCTGCCGTGACAGTCGCACTCGATCTCGGTGGTGACCCGCGCCACCGGGCACCCGGCGTGGGTGCAGATGGCGGTGAACGCCTGGAACTCACCCTCGGCAGGCTGCGTGACGACCACCCGCGGATCGGTCAGGACGATCCCGCCGCCCACCGGGACGTCCGAGGTCGGGACCCCGTCAGTGGCCGGCTCCGACGGCGCGGTCGTCTTCGGCGGCCCCGACTTCTTGGTCCCCTTCGTGGTGCGGGTCGACGACGTGCTCGTGGCCGACGAGGACGGGTCGGCCGCCGAGTCGTCGCCATCGGCGCCGCATGCCGCCAGCAGCGGCACGCCGATCCCCGCTGTCGCGGCTCCCGAGAGCGCCCGCCGCCTGCTGATAGTTGATATTTCCACCGTCATGTCTGGGTCAACGTACGCGACCGGCATCTGGTTCAGATCCCGCCCGGATTCACAGGCAACGCTCAGCGACGCGCGGTGCTCTTCGCCTTCGTCGGCCGGGCGTTCGCCGCCGAGGCCCGCTTGCGCTTCGGCTGGGCGGCCGCGCGACCGTCGAGCAGCGTCGCCAGGAACTCGCCGGTGAAGCTGCCCTGAGTCTCCGCGATCTGCTCGGGCGTGCCCTCAGCGACGACCGTGCCGCCGCGGGATCCACCCTCCGGACCCATGTCGACGATCCAGTCGGCGGTCTTGATGACGTCGAGGTTGTGCTCGATCACCAGCACCGAGTTGCCCTTGTCGACCAGCGACGACAGCACGCCCAGCAGCTTGCGGATGTCCTCGAAGTGCAGGCCCGTGGTCGGCTCGTCGAGGACGTAGACCGTGCGCCCGGTCGACCGCTTCTGCAGCTCGGTGGAGAGCTTGACCCGCTGCGCCTCGCCGCCGGACAGCGTGGTCGCCGGCTGGCCGAGCCGGACGTAGCCGAGCCCCACCTCGCACAGCGTCTTCATGTGCCGGGAGATCGCAGGCACCGCCGCGAAGAACTCCGCCGCCTCCTCGATCGGCATGTCGAGGACCTCGGCGATGGTCTTGCCCTTGTAGTGCACCTCGAGCGTCTCGCGGTTGTAGCGGGCGCCGTGGCAGACCTCGCACGGGACGTAGACGTCCGGCAGGAAGTTCATCTCGATCTTGATCGTGCCGTCACCGGCGCACGCCTCGCAGCGCCCGCCCTTGACGTTGAACGAGAACCGGCCCTGCTGGTAGCCGCGGATCTTCGCCTCCGGGGTGGAGGCGAAGAGCTTGCGGATGTGGTCGAAGACCCCGGTGTACGTCGCCGGGTTGGACCGTGGCGTCCGGCCGATCGGGCCCTGGTCGACATGGATCACCTTGTCGACGTTGTCGATGCCGGTGATCTTCTGGTGCCGGCCGGGGATGGTCCGCGCGCGGTGCAGCTCCTTGGCCAGCGAGGTGTAGAGGATGTCGTTGACGAGCGTGGACTTGCCGGAGCCGGACACGCCGGTGACCGCGACGAACAGCCCGAGCGGGAAGCTGACGTCGATGTTCTTGAGGTTGTGCTCACGGGCGCCGTGGACCTTGAGCTCGCGGCCGACGGTCCGCGGGCGGCGTACGGCGGGCACCGGGATCTCGCGGCGGCCGGAGAGGTACTCGCCCGTCATCGAGTCGGGGTGCTCCAGCAGTCCCTTGACCGTGCCGGAGTGGACGACCTGACCGCCGTGCTCGCCGGCGCCGGGGCCGATGTCGACCACCCAGTCGGCGACCCGGATGGTGTCCTCGTCGTGCTCGACGACGATCAGCGTGTTGCCGAGGTCCTTGAGGCGGAGCAGGGTCTCGATCAGCTTCTTGTTGTCGCGCTGGTGGAGACCGATCGAGGGCTCGTCGAGGACGTAGAGCACGCCGACCAGACCGGCGCCGATCTGGGTCGCCAGCCGGATCCGCTGCGCCTCGCCGCCGGACAGCGACCCGGACGGCCGGTCGAGGCTCAGGTAGTCGAGACCGACGTCGAGCAGGAACTGCAGTCGCTCCTGGATCTCCTTGAGCACCCGCTCGCCGATCTGGCGCTCGCGGGTGGACAGGTCGAGGTTGCGCAGGTGGTCGGCCGCCTCGTTGATCGGCAGCGCACACACCTCGGCGATGTTCTTGCCGCCCTCGGAGCGCGAGCCGAGGGTCACCGACATCGACACCGGCTTCAGCCGCGAGCCCTCGCAGACCGGGCACGGCACCTCGCGCATGAAGCCCTCGAACCGCTCCCGGCTGACGTCGCTCTCGGCCTCGCGGTGGCGCCGCTCGATGTAGGACCGGACGCCCTCGAAGTCGGCGTAGTAGGACCGCTCACGGCCGTAGCGGTTGCGGGTCACGACGTGGACCTTGGTCGGGTGGCCGTCGAGGACCGCCTTCTGGGCCTTCGCCGGGAGCTGCTCCCACGGCGTGTCCATGTCGAAGCCCAGCTCCTCGCCGAGCGCCTGGACCAGCTTGCCGAAGTAGTCGGCGACGTGCGCATGGCTCCACGGCTGGAGCGCGCCCTCGGCGAGGGTCGCGCTCGGGTCGGGGACGACCAGCTCCGGGTCGACCTCCATCCGGGTGCCGAGGCCGGTGCAGGAGGAGCAGGCGCCGAACGGCGAGTTGAACGAGAAGGACCGCGGCTCGAGGTCGTCGGTGTCGATCGGGTGCTCGTTCGGGCACGCCATCTTCTCGCTGAACCGCATCTCGCGGTGCGGGTCGTCGTCGGGCAGGTCGACGAAGTCCAGGACGACCAGCCCGCTGGCGAGGCCGAGCGCGGTCTCGACCGAGTCGGTCAGCCGGCGCTTCGCGGACGCCTTCACCGCGAGCCGGTCGACGACGACCTCGATCGAGTGCTTGATCTTCTTGTCGAGCTTCGGCGGGGCGTCGAGGTTGTGGATGGTGCCGTCGACGCGGGCCCGGCTGAAGCCCTGCGTCTGCAGCTGCCGGAAGAGATCGACGAACTCGCCCTTGCGACCGCGGATGACCGGGGCCAGCACCTGGAACCGCCGGCCCTCCTCCAGCGTGAGCACCCGGTCGACGATCTGCTGCGGGGTCTGCCGCTCGATGGGGGCGCCGCAGGTCGGGCAGTGAGGGCGCCCGGCGCGGGCGTAGAGCAGCCGGAGGTAGTCGTAGACCTCGGTGATCGTGCCGACCGTCGAGCGCGGGTTCTTCGACGTGGACTTCTGGTCGATCGACACCGCGGGCGACAGGCCCTCGATGAAGTCGACGTCGGGCTTGTCCATCTGGCCGAGGAACTGACGGGCGTACGCCGACAGCGACTCGACGTACCGCCGCTGACCCTCGGCGAAGATCGTGTCGAACGCCAGGCTGGACTTCCCGGAGCCGGAGAGACCGGTGAAGACGATGAGGGAGTCGCGGGGAAGGTCGAGCGAGACGTCCTTGAGGTTGTGCTCGCGGGCGCCGCGGATGATGAGCTGGTCCGCCACTAACGTTCCGTCCTGAAATCGGTGGTCGAGCCTCGGCCCGGTGGTCGGGCTGGTCGAGACCTTCGAACAAGTGTTCGCTATGGTACGGCCGGCGCACAAGGCGCCACACCGTCGAACACGATCTCACGCAGCACCGACAACGGCCGTTTCGAGGGCATCCGGTAGTTGGGCATGATGGCGGGGTGACACCTCCCGTCGCAGCCGCGACCGACCGGCTGCTGCACACCGTCGACCACCTGCCCGACGACGAATGGGGCGCCGAGAGCGGCTGCGCCGGCTGGACGCGCGGCCACGTCATCGCTCACCTGGCACTCAACGCCGAGGGGCTCGGCGGCGCGGTCCGTGGGCTGCTCGACGGCGTGCCGACCCTGATGTACCTCTCCAACGAGGCCCGCGACGCCGACATCGCAGCGCTCGGTGCGGCCGAGCCTGACGAGGTCCGCGAGCGGCTGCGTACCTCCTCCGCCTTCATCGCCGCCGTACTCGACGAGGTGCAGGCGCTCCCCGCCGACGCGACCTTCGAGCGGACACCGGGCGGCATCCGGATGCGCGCTCATGACGTACCCCGGCTCCGGCTGCGGGAGGTCGAGATCCACCACGCCGACCTGCGCGCCGGCTACACCCACGCGGACTGGCCGACGGAGACAGCGGCCCAGTTCCTCGAGCACGACGCGGGCAGGCACGCCGGCCCGCCCGTCGTCGCCCGGGCCACCGACCTCGGCCGCACCTTCGCGTTCGGCGAGGCCGACCAGCACACCCCGGTCGTCACCGGTACGGCGTCCGCGCTGGCCTGGTGGGCCACTGGCCGGGACCCCGGCGGCCTGGTGACGAGCTCGACCGGCACACTGCCCACCATGGAGGGACGATGACCGACAACTACACCGGCAACGTGAAGCCCGGCGGCCCCGCCGACGTACGAACACTCGGCGGCCTGACCATCACCAAGGTCGCCGTCGACGAGCAGATGTCCAACAACGCCTACCTGTTGCGCTGCTGCGACACCGGCGACCAGGTGCTCGTCGACGCCGCGGCCGAGCCCACCACGCTGCTGCCCCTGGTCGGCGACGCCGGGCTCACGGCCGTCGTCACGACCCACCAGCACTGGGACCACCACCGCGCGCTCGCCGACGTCGTGGCCGCGACCGGCGCCCAGGTCGTCGCAGGAGAGCCGGACGCCGACGCGATCACCGAGCAGACCGGCGTCCCCGTCGACCGGCGGGTCACCGACGGCGACACGGTCGCGGTCGGGTCCTGCGAGCTCGAGGTCATCCGGGTCACCGGCCACACGCCCGGCTCGATCTGCCTGCTCTACCGCGACCCCGACGGCCCCCCGCACCTGTTCACCGGCGACTCGCTGTTCCCCGGGGGCGTCGGCAACACCTTCGGCGACAACGACGCCTTCGCGACCCTGATCGACGACGTCGAGACCAAGATCTTCGACGCACTGCCGGACGACACCTGGTTCTACCCGGGCCACGGCGACGACTCGACCCTCGGCGCCGAGCGCCCGCACCTGGCCGAGTGGCGCGCGCGGGGCTGGTGACCCCGCGATGACCGCCCGGTTCGACCTGTCCGACCCCGCCTTCGACGTCACCTCCCCCACCGTCCACGCCGCGCGCGACGACGACTGGGTCGCGGAGACCAACTTGGGCTGGGCGGTGCTCCGGTACGACGAGGGCCAGGCGCTGCTCAAGGACCGGCGGTTCCGCCAGGGCAACGCCCGGTGGCCCGCGCAGAACGGCATCCACTCGGGACTGTTCTCCGACTGGTGGGGCGAGACACTGCTCAGCCTCGAGGGCGACGACCACCACCGGTTGCGCGCGCTGTTCAGGCCGGCGTTCCGCAACAAGGCCATCGCCGCGATGTCGCCGACGTTCCAGGCGCTCGCCCACGAGCTGATCGACGGGTTCGCGCCGCGGGGCGAGGTGGAGTTCGTGTCGGAGTTCGCCGAGCCGTACGCCGCGCGGATCATCTGCATCCTGCTGGGCCTCCCCGAGGACCACTGGCAGCAGGTCGCGCACTGGGCCGACGACCTCGGCAAGAGCTTCGGCATCAACGTGGCCAACGACCTCCCCCGGATCGAGGCCGCCCTCGCCGGTCTCCACGAGTACGTCGACGAGGTGATCTCGGACCGGCAGGCCAACCCGCGCGACGACCTGGTCACGACGCTGCTGCAGGCACAGGAGCAGGACGGCGCGCTGAGCCGGCACGAGGTCGGCGTCGGCCTGGTCTTCCTCGCGTTCGCCGGGATGGAGACGACCCGCAACCAGCTGGGACTGGCGCTGCGGACGCTGCTGGCGCACCCGGACCAGTGGCGGCTCCTCGGCGATCGCCCCGACCTCGGCCCGTCAGCGGTCGAGGAGGTGATGCGGGTCAACCCGACCGTCACCTGGATCACCCGGGAGGCGATCGAGGAGGTCGAGCTCAACGGCCTCCGGATCCCGGCAGGCGGCATCGTCCAGGTGCTCTCGCACGTCGCGGGCACCGACCCGGGTGCGATCCCCGACCCGACGTTCGACATTACCCAGACCCGGCCGCCGCACCTCGGCTTCGGGGCCGGGGTCCACCACTGTCTCGGGCACTTCGTCGCCCGCACCGACATGTCCGTCGCGCTGCCACTGCTCGCGGCGCGGATGCCGGACGCCCGACCGGACGGGCCCGGCACCTGGCTGCCGATGTCCGGGAACACCGGGCCCGTGCACTACCCGATCCGGTTCACGGCCGGCACTGAAAAATGGCTCTTGTGACCTATCCGTGGGTCGGGCTCGGGGTGGGCGGCCGCGCGGTAGCCGACCGTCTCCCACGGACCTCGGTGGGCTCCCACGGACCTCGGTGTGCTTGCGGGGTGCTGTGACCAGTCAGAGCGGCGAGGTAGTGGACCTATCGCCGAGGAAGTGCCCCTTGCCGTCGCCAGCCTTTCGGTCGCCACCACCCGCGACCCGTCACCGGCGCGCGCGAGCTCCGCTGGATGACGCACGGATAAGTCACAAGATCCCGAAAAAAGTGCGAACGGCCCCACCCGAAGGTGGGGCCGTCCGCGATGTCGTACTCGCTCAGATGGCGCGAACGTTCTCAGCCTGCAGACCCTTGGGGCCGCGGGTCACGTCGAACTCGACCTTCTGGTCCTCGGCGAGGGACTTGAAGCCCGAGCCCGCGATGCCGGTGTGGTGAACGAACACGTCGCCGTCACCGCCGTCCTGCGCGATGAAGCCGAAGCCCTTGGTGTCGTTGAACCACTTGACGGTTCCGGTGGCCATTTTTTTCTCCTTGATGGTTACTGCTGTCGAGACGCGCAGACGATGGTGCCTGCCGCGCGGATGAACACACCTCTACCGAACCTCGACGGCAGCCCATACGACAGGCCGCAAGGAAACTTGAAGATGAACCAGCGTCGTGCAGTCGGACGCTGGGGGGACCCGTGCGTGACGCGCCCCTTCAACTGAGCACAAGGCTACCAGCGCAGTCGCCAGATGCCTGCTTCCTCGCGGCAAGACAGTGTTTTCACCTCGGGTCGGTATTTAGCGCTACACCCTGTACCGCAAATCACGGCGGGGATGCTTGACCCGCCGTTCCGCCGCGCCCTACGTTCACGAAATGGACACCTTGATGGTGGCGCCGGAGACTCCCCCGGCGGCAGGCGCGGCGTTCAGCGAGATCCTCATCGCAGGCGGGATGGCCGGCGTCGTCATCCTGTTCTTCGGCTGGGTCGTGCTGCGCGAGCGTGCCGACAGGCCGACGTTCGTGAGCAGACTGGCCGACTGGGCCGCCGAGCTGGTGAAGCTCCCCCGCTGGGTGGCGCTCCCCGCTGCGCTCGGCCTGGGCTCGGCCCTCCTCGCCGGCTGGGGGGTGTGGTGGGACGTCCCGATCCACATGCAGAACGGTCGCGACGAGGGGCCGCTGGCCAACCCGAGCCACTACCCGATCTTCCTCGGCATCCTCGGCTTCTGCCACGCCGGCATCCTCAGCATGGGCCTGGCCCGTGATCCGCTGCCGCGCCACACGATCAAGCTGGCCAAGAACTGGCGGGTGCCGCTGGGCTCGGTCGTCATCACCGGCGCCGGGCTGATCGCCCTGGTCGGCTTCCCTGCGGACGACCTGTGGCACCGACTGTTCGGTCAGGACGTCACCGAGTGGGGCCCGACCCACGTGATGATGATCGGCGGCGCCGTCACCTTCGTGCTCGGCATCCCGCTGCTGCTGGCGGAGGCCGCCCAGGTGAGCGCCCCGCGCACCGAGGGGATCATCGGCCGGGTCCTCGGGGCCCTCGGGATCACCGTCTGCGGCGTCCCGTTCGCGTTCCTGATGGAGTTCGACCTCGGCGTGCCGCAGTTCCCCGCGGTCACCCAGTTCATCATCTTCGCGTTCCTCGTCGCCTGGATCGGCTGCGCCGTACGACTGTGGCTCGGGCCCGGCGGCGCCCTCCTCGTAGCGGGCGCGTTCCTGGTGGCGCACGGCTTCCTGTGGGTGACGATCTGGGTCCTCCCCGACGTGCTCACCGCTCGCTTCCTCCTGCTGATCCCGTCGGCCGTGATCATCGAGGTCGTCGCCGCGCTCATCCAGCCCAAGCGCAAGGACCGCCGCGTGCCGTTCGCGCTGGTGTCCGGCCTCCTGGTCGGCTCGCTCGGCATGTACGGCGAATGGCTGTGGTCGAAGTTCTTCATGCCCCTGCCCCAGCCGTTCAACGCCGACAGCCTCCCGTTCCTGCTCGGCATGAGCACGATCGCCGGTGTCGGCGGTGGCTGCATGGCCATCTGGATGCTGAGCCGACTGACCCTGAGCGGCCGCAGTGTCCCGCCGCCAGCCGGCGAGCCGCTCCCCCGCCGCTGGTTCGGACTGGCCGCGTTCGCGATCTTCGTGGTCCTGATGGGTGTGTTCGCCGTACCGCGTGCACCGGAGACCTACGAGGGCGTCGTGACGTTCAGCGACGCCACCGGCGGCGCCCCCTCCTGTGCCGGCGGCGAGACCGAGTGCCTCGCGACCGTCACCATCCAGATCGCCGAGGAGGACCAGGAGGCCGTGGACGACGCGGTCTGGTTCTACGCGTTGGCGTGGCAGGGCCGGCCCGGCGGCGATTCCGAGGGCGTGCCGCGGGACCCAGAGGCCAACGTCCCCGGCATCGTCCGCACCGCGTTGGAGCCGACCGGGAACCCCGGTGAGTACCGCACCGAGCACCCGGTGCCGCTCTACGGCAATTGGAAGACGCTGCTGCGGCTGCACGTCGCGCCGAGCGAGATGATCTCCTTCCCGATGTACGCCCCCGACGACCCCGCGATCGAGGGTCCGCAGGGCAGGGCCGTCATCGTCGAGGACGGTGCCACGGTGGAGACCGTCCTCGAGAGCAAGTTCCTGCAGCGCGAGAAGAAGGAGGACGTGCCCACCTGGTGGTGGACCGTCGGCTACCTCGTGGTGATCGCGGCCTGGCTGGCGCTGATCCTGTTCTACGGCTGGTGCTACAACCGCGCCGCGCAGCCCGTCGCTCCCGCGCCGGCGAAGACGAAGGAGACGGTATGAGCATCAAGGGGCAGGTCATCCTTATCACCGGCGGCGCCCGGGGCATCGGTGCGGAGACGGCGAAGGCGCTGGCCGCCAAGGGCGCACGGCTGATCCTCACCGATCTCGACCAGGCGGCGCTCGACGAGACCGCGGGCGTCATCGGCAGTGACCGCTGCCTGGCGCTGGTCGCCGACGTCTGCGACCTGCCGTCGATGGAGGCCGCGGTGGCGGCCGGCATCGCCCGGTTCGGGCGGCTCGACGCAGCCGTGGCGAACGCCGGCATCGCGTCGTACGGCTCGGTCATGAACACCGACCCCGCCGCCTTCAAGCGCGTGATCGACATCAACGTCCTCGGCGTCTTCCACACCGCCCGGGCGGCACTGCCCGCGCTCGTCGAGAGCAAGGGCTACTTCCTCGTCGTCTCGTCGCTCGCCGCCTTCGCCGCGGCCCCGGGGCTGGGGGCCTACAACGCGAGCAAGGCCGGCGCCGAGCACTTCGCCAACGCGCTGCGCCTGGAGGTGAAGCACCAGGGCGTCGACGTCGGGTGCGCCCACATGTCCTGGATCGACACCCCGCTGGTGCGCGACGCGAAGAAGGACCTGTCGACCTTCAGCGAGCTGATCGCCAAGCTGCCCTACCCGCTCAGCAAGACGACGTCGGTCGACGCGTGCGTGAAGGCGTTCGTCACCGGCATCGACAAGCGGGCCCGCCACGTCTACTGCCCCGGCTGGGTCCGCGGCGTCGGCCTCAACCGCAACGTCGTCAACTCCGCCGCCGGCGCCAAGGCCGTGCTGCGCCACGTGCCGGAGCTGCTCCCCCGCATGGACGCGGAGGTCGCCGCTCTCGGCCGCGCCACCAGTGCGCGCAACGTCGCCAACGACGCCAGCCCCGCCGCCGCCATCGAGCCCAAGGAGTGACCATGACCGAGGCCACCCACCTGGAGGTGCTGATCGTCGGGGCCGGACTGTCCGGCATCGACGCCGCCGTCCACATCAGCCAGGCGTTCCCGGCGAAGAACTACGCGGTCCTGGAGCAGCGCGGCGAGCTCGGCGGCACCTGGAGCCTGTTCAAGTACCCCGGCATCCGGTCCGACTCGGACATGTACACCCTCGGCTTCGGCTTCCGCCCGTGGGACGGCAAGCACGCGATCGCCGACGGCGCCGACATCCTCCGCTACCTGCAGGAGACGGCACAGGAGTACGGCGTCGACGAGCGGATCCGCTACCACCGCAAGGCCACGACGTTCGAGTGGTCGTCCGACGACCAGTACTGGACGGTCACCGTCGAGAACACCGAGACCGGCACGACCGAGACGCTGACCTGCGACTTCCTGTTCTCCACCAGCGGCTACTACAACTACGAAGCCGGCTACACCCCTGACTGGCCGGGCTTCTCCGAGTACCAGGGCACCGTCATCCACCCCCAGCACTGGCCGGAAGACCTCGACTACACCGGCAAGCGGGTCGTGGTGATCGGCTCCGGAGCCACCGCCGTCACGCTGATCCCGTCGATGGCGCGCGACGCCGGCCACATCACGATGCTGCAGCGCACGCCGACCTACATCGTCAGCCAGCCGAAGATCGACCCGATCGCGCAGACGCTGAAGCGGACGATGCCGGCGAAGCTCGCCGCCAAGGCGATCCACGCCCGGTACGCCGCGGTGACGATCGGCTTCTACGAGTTCTGCCGCCGCAACCCGAAGGTCGCGAAGACCCTGCTGAAGCGGTGGGCGAAGCTCCACCTGCCCGACGACTTCGACTACGAGACCCACCTGACGCCGCCGTACGACCCGTGGGACCAGCGGCTCTGCGTCGTGCCCGGCGCCGACCTGTTCAAGGCGATCCACAGCCACAAGGTCGACGTCGTCACCGGCCACATCGAGCGGTTCACCAGCGACAGCATCGTGCTGACGTCGGGCGAGGAGCTGAAGGCCGACATCGTGGTCACGGCGACCGGTCTCGACGTGGTCGCCATGGGTGGCGCCGAGCTCGTCGTCGAAGGCGAGAAGGTCGACCTCGGCGAGACGTTCACCTACAAGGCGCTGATGCTCAGCGACGTCCCGAACTTCGCGTTCATCATCGGCTACTCCAACGCGTCCTGGACGCTGAAGGCCGACCTGGTCTGCGAGTACGTCGTCCGGCTGCTGGAGTACATGGACCAGCACGCCCTCAAGGTCGTCGTCCCGCGCAAGCACGAGGGTCTCGAGCCCGCGCCGGTCTTCGACCTCACCTCCGGCTACCTCCAGCGCGCCGCGGGCAGGCTTCCGGTGGCCGGCGACAAGGACCCGTGGCGGCTCAAGCACAACTGGTACTTCGACAAGAAGTTCCTGCGCGGCAGCAAGCTCGACGACGGCGTCGTGGAGTTCAGCGCCTGACCAGGTGCCGACAGGTTTAGCCTCACCTCCATGACCTTCACCGCCCGCGAACGCGAGGCGATGCGCCTCATCTGCGACACGTTCGCTCCGGGCGACGGAGCCGGGGTACCGGCGGCCAGCGAGGTCGGTGCCGTCGACCTGGCGCTGCGGGTGGCGGCGGCCAACCCCCGGGCACCCGAGGTCCGGCAGCTGCGGTTGCTGCTCCGGGCGTGGGACACCCGGCCGCTCGCGCTCGCCCTCACCGGGCGAGCGCAACGGTTCTCCCAGCTCGACCAGGCGGGCCGCGAGCGGTTCCTGCTCGCGCTCTCCGACTCGGGCTCCGCACCGAAGCGGGCGCTCTTCGGAGCACTCAAGGGCGCCGCCCTGCTCCCCTACTACCTGAAGGGCGGTCCCGCCGTCTGGGACCCGATGGGCTACCCGGGACCGCTGGGTCCGACCGACGCCGTACCGACCCTGGCGCTGGCGCCGCTCCGGGCCAGCACCGACGCCGACCTGACCTGCGACGTGGTCGTGGTCGGCTCGGGCGCCGGCGGCGGTACGGCGGCGGGGGTGCTGGCCGCCGCTGGTCTCGACGTCGTCGTCCTCGAGGCCGGTGACTACCACGACGAGCGGCACTTCGACGGAGGCGAGGAGACCGGCTTCCTCACCCTCTACGCGTTGGCGCCGCAGGCCACGGCCGAGGGGCAGATCGGCCTGCTCGCGGGCCGTGGCCTGGGCGGCGGCACGGTCGTCAACTACACGACGTCGTTCCGCACCCCCGACCACGTACGCCAGGAGTGGGCGGGCCTCGGCGCGAAGCAGTTCGCCGGCGAGGAGTACGGCGCCGCGCTCGACGCCGTCTGCGCGCGACTCGGGGTGAACACCGATCACGACCGCGCGGCGCCGCGCGACGCGATCCTCGAGCGGGGAGCGACGAAGCTCGGCTGGAGCTCGGAGGCGATGCCGCGCAACGTGATCGGCTGCGACCAGGGCATCGAGTGCGGCCGCTGCGGCATGGGCTGCCGGCTCGGTGCCAAGCAGTCGGTCACCAAGACCTGGCTCGTCGATGCCGCCGACGCCGGCGCCCGGATCTACACCGGGGTGACCGTGCGCCGGGTGACCCAGGCGAACGGCCGCGCGACCGGCGTCGAGGCGGTGAGCGCCGAGGGCCACCGGGTGACGGTCCGCTCCCGGGCCGTGGTGGCCGCCGCCGGTGCGATCCAGACGCCCGCCCTGCTCCAGCGCAGCGGCCTGCGCAACCCGAACGTCGGGAGCCACCTCAGGCTCCATCCGGCCACGGCGGTCTGGGGCCTGATGGACGAGGTCGTCGAGCCCTGGGTCGGCGCCATGCAGAGCCGCTACGTCAACACGCTCACCGATCTCGACGACGGGTACGGCGTGCTGTTCGAGACCGCGCCCCTCACCCCTGGCTTCGGCTCCGGGTTCGTCAGCTGGCGAGGCGCCGACGCCTTCCGACGGCAGATGAACGAGCTGCGGGACAGCCTCGGCGTCGCCGTCATCCTCCGGGACCGCGACTCCGTCGGCACCGTCCGCACCGGGCGCGACGGCGAGCCCGTGGTCCGCTACCGGCTGTCCGGCTACGACGCCGAGCACCTGGTCCAGGGCCTCGTGGGCGGAGCGCGGATCGCCGAGGCGGCGGGCGCCCGGCGGATCACCACGTCCCATCACCGCACCGTCGGCTACGAGCCGGGCGTCCGCGGCTCGCTGGAGACCTTCGAGCAGGACATCCGCGCCGAGGGCCTGGACCCGGGCCGGCTCGCGCTCGCGGCGCTCCACATCATGGGCTCCGCCCGGATGGGTGGCTCGCCCGCCACGTCGGCGACCGATCCCGATGGCCAGACGTGGGACCTGCCGGGCCTCTACGTCGCCGACGCCTCCTGCTTCCCGATGTCGTCGGGCGTCAACCCGATGATCTCGATCGAGGCGATCGCCTACATGAACGCGACGCGTCTCGCCGACCGGCTCGCTTAGCTGCTCAGCTCTGGGCGGGCGTGCCGGTGGCCGCCACGCGGCGAAGCGAGCACACTGTTGCGATGCCAGTCATCCTCGCGGTCATCCTTCTCTGCGGTCCGCTCATGATCCTGACTGGACTCGGTGCCCGCCGACGTGGACAGGCCCTGGCGCCGGCCGCGGCAGCGGGGCTGTTCTTTCCCGTCGCCTGGATCGTTTGGTACGTGCGGGACGAGCACCCCTACCGTCGTACTCACCACCAGAACGTCTGACTCCGCCCTCCGCAAGTCGGCAAGTGGGCGAGACGGCATCGGCGCTCACTCAGCGAGGCGCTGTGCGCACGTCGGAAAGGCAGGTCAGTTCCAAGTCGCAGTTGGCGCGTACTTGATCGGTTCGACGACTGTCGCCGTGGTCGGGCTGGCCTCGGTCAGCCATGTCACGATCGCGTCGGATCCGTCGTCGCCGCCACTCATGCGATATGCCAGCAGTGCGGAGGCGTCGTGGTTGGGGGTGACGTCGTAGAACGTCGCGACACGAACAGGGTCGCCTTGCGTGAAGAGCCGATGTTGATCGCTTCCGTCTGGCGCACTGATCCACACGGACCGCGAGTTCTTTCGCCATCGCTCAGTGATGATCCGACTGCCATCGCCCGAGATGCGGACCGAACGAGCACGGCGCAGGACGAGGGTGGATTCGCCTCCTTTCACCATGCGGAGATTGTGACCGTTGGAGAACAAGATCCCTTCAGTCGTCCAGGCCAGTGCGTCGTTGATGAAGAGGTTGTTGTCGACCGACCCCAAGTTGTAGATGGGCCTTAGCCCGGTGCCGTCCGGACGCACGGTCCACAGGTATGTCACGCGGTCCGGATACGAGCCCGTCGTGCCCTCGAAAGCGATACGACGGCCGTTCGGGGACCAGCCGATGCCGCCGACTGCATCGACCTTCGGATGGTGGGCGAGCGGCTTCAACGGAGTCCCGCCGCGGACCCGTGCTACGACCAGGACCGGGTCATGCACGTTGCAGCAGGGAGAGAAGGCAACCCGTCGGCCCGCGCGGTCCAGAGTCAAGTCGGTGACGAACCCCCGTCGGGAGTCGTACACCCTTCGCACTCCCGTGCCGTTCATGCGGGCTGAGCGCAAGTGAATGCCACGCCGGCCCGCCCTGTGCTGATCCCAGACGTATCGGTGAACCACGAGCGTTGGAGCACTGCGGTTCTCATCGCTTCCGGCAGCATCTGCCGAGTCGGGATCTGCGGCGGTCGCTGAGGAAGGCAGCGAGCAGAGGAGCAGAGCCATGGCCGCCATGATGGAAACGATCCGCAGCGACCGGGGACAAGTTGGTGACACCGCCGCAGCGTACGTCGCCCCGGACAGGTTCATTGAGCCTTTCGCAATGACGATGGGCGACCGGCAGTACGGCGCCTAGCTTGGGCTGGGCCGGCACCAGGTGCCGGCTCAGCGCGAGCTATCAGCTGTAGGTGACCTTGAGCGTGTCGGTCATCGGGAGCGACTGACAGCCGAGCCGGATGCCGTCGGCGAGGTCCTCCTCGTCGAGGACGTCGTTGTGGAGCAGCCGCACCTCGCCCTCGATCAACCGGATCGCGCAGGCCGAGCACTCGCCCTCACGGCAGGAGTACGGCGCCTTCACGCCCTTGCTCTCGAGGAAGTCGAGGAGCTTCACCTTCGGGTCCCAGTCGTCGAAGGTGTAGCTGGCGCCGTCGAGCTCCACCTCGACCTTCACCGGTCCGGCCGGACCGCCCGCGAACACGTCGGCGGCCGAGCCGTCCTCGTCTGACTCCGCGAGCGCGATCTCCTCCTCGGCCTGCTGCAGCTCGGCCAGGTCGCCGAACGGGTTGCCGCCGAGGGAGACGAACTTCTCCTGGTGCCGCCGGTCGCGCGGGAACTCGAGCTCACGCAGCACGGTCGTGACCATCTTCATGTACGGCGCCGGGCCGCACACGAAGGCGTCGTACCCGAGGTAGGGCTGGATGAAGGCCTTGACCTGCTCCGGCGACGGGATGCCCTGGACCGACTCCAGCCAGTGGATCACCATCAGCCGGTCCGGGTTCTCGGCGGCCAGCCGAGTGAACTCATCGCCGAAGATCACGGAGCTCTCGTCGCGGTTGGCGTAGAAGACGACGATCTTGCCGCTGCCCTCGGACAACGCGGTGCGGGTGATCGACATGATCGGAGTCACACCGCTGCCGCCCGCGAAGAGCAGCAGGTCGGCGTCGATCGACGACGGGGTGAAGATCCCCGACGGAGGCAGCACCCGCAGCGTGTCGCCGACCTTCAGGTTGTCGCAGATCCAGTTCGACGCATAGCCGTCGGCGGTGCGCTTGACGGTGACCGTCAGCGGGCCGCCGTCGTGCGGGCTGCTGGACAACGAGTAGCACCGCGCGGCGACGCCCGTCTGGTCGCTCGGGACGGCCACCGTGAGGAACTGCCCCGGCTTGTAGACGAACTTCTCCGGCGCGTCGGCCGGCACCTCGAAGCTGATGGAGCGGGCATCCGCCGTCTCGTCGACGATGTCGACGACGCGCAGCAGAAAGGACTCGATGTCCAACGTCTCCCCTAGGTCAGTGGCCGTGGCCGGGTGGTCTTCGGCTCAGTAGCCGTCTTGGGCGCCGATCTGGACCACCCCGTCCGCCACAGCGGCATCGATGCTAGCCAACAGCCGAGGGCACCCCCGGTGTCCGTCCCGACTACCGGAACGTGACCTCCGGCACAGCTCCGGGCACGCGGCGACGGCCTCGGCAGTCCACTGGATCGACGTCTGGTGGTCGGAATTCTTCTTCACCTGGACCGTCGCCAAGCAGTCGAGACAGGCGACCTCGATGAGCCGCGCCTGCGTGTAGAGCCGCTGCTCCTCGAGGGTCTCTGCCGAGGTGGGGACGAAGGAAGCCATCAGCGATTCGCCAGGTTCTCGGCTACCTCGGCGTGCCAGAACTCGTTGGCCCGGGTGGTGTCGACCTCGAACTCGAACCGGTCGGTCATCTCGGGCTTGATCTCGGCGACGTCGGTGTAGAACTGCTCGTACCAGCGGCGGAGCTGGTAGACGGGTCCGTCCTCCTCGCACAACAGCGGGTTCTGGACCGCGACCTTGTTCTCCCAGATGGCGACGTCCTGGAGGAAGCCGTCGCCGAAGGACTCGGTGTAGCGCTCGGCGATGTAGTTGACGGTCTTCTCGTCGAGACCCTCCGGCTTCCGGACGCTGATGCCGTACTGCAGCGTGAACGAGTCCGGCCCGGTCGGGATGTGGCAGTTGATGAGGATGACCTCGGTGACGAAGCCCTTGTAGTCGACCTCGAGCCAGTTGATCATGTACGCCGGTCCGAAGTAGGTGGCCTCCGACTTGAGCGTGGAGTCCTCCCCGCTGTAGCCACCCTCGGACTTGTCCGGACGCCCCTTCGACTCCATGAACTGGGTCGCGGTGTGGCCCTCGAAGATGTTGCGGAAGCTCGTCGGGAACGCGAAGTGGACGTAGTAGAAGTGCGCCATGTCAGCGACGTTGTCGATCAGCTCCCGGCAGTGCGAGCCGTTGATCTCCTTGATGTGCCAGGACCACGGGGTGTACTTGTCGGTCAGCACCTCCGGGAGCTCGGGCGGCAGGATGTCGTGGTCGGCCGCCGACCCCTCCGGGTCGTTCCACATCAGCAGCTGGCCGTTGACCACCGCGGTCTCGTAGCGGCGCGTGCGAGCGCGGAGCGGGACCCGGCGCGCGTACGGGATCTCCTTGCACTTCCCGTCGCCACCCCACCGCCAGTCGTGGAAGGGGCACGCGATGTTGTCACCCTTGATCTCGCCCTGGGTGAGGTCGCCGCCCATGTGCCTGCAGTAGCCGTCGAGGACGTTGAGCTTGCCCGTGCTGTCCTGCCAGACCACGAGCTTGGTGCCGAACCCGTGGATCGCGTGCGGCTTCCCGTCAGCGAACGTCGAGGCGAGCCCGAGGCAGTGCCAACCTCGCGCGTAGCGGAGCGGCGTCGTCCCGTGGTCGAGGCTGCGCACATCGGACTTGGCGGTGTCACTCATGTAGAACACGTTACAGTTTTGCCGCTAGTCTGACAACGAACACCCCGATTGATCCACGCCACAGGAGGCGCCGTGCACGTCGAGTTGGAGCCGCAGCAGGTCGCGCTGCGCGAAGAGCTCCGTGAGTACTTCGCCGACCTGGTCACCCCCGAGATCCGGGCCGGGCTGTCGTCCGCCACCGGCGAGTTCGGCGAGGCCGGTGTCTACCGCGACATCATCCGCCGGATCGGACAGGACGGCTGGCTCGGCATCGGCTGGCCGAAGGAGTACGGCGGGCAGGACCGCTCGATGATCGAGCAGCTGATCTTCACCGACGTCGCTGCCGTCGCCGGCGTACCGATCCCCTACCTGACGCTCAACACCGTCGGGCCCACGATCATGCGGTTCGGCACCGAGGAGCAGAAGGAGCTCTTCCTCCCGAAGATCCTGGCCGGCGACCTGCACTTCTCCATCGGCTACTCCGAGCCGGGCTCGGGCACCGACCTGGCGTCGCTGCAGACCAAGGCGGTGCTCGAGGGCGACGAGTGGGTCATCAACGGCCAGAAGATGTGGACCTCGCTGATCCAGTACGCCGACTGGATCTGGCTGGCCTGCCGCACCGAGCCCGACCAGCCCCGGCACAAGGGGCTGTCGATGATCCTGGTGCCGGCGGACTCCCCCGGCTTCTCCTACACCCCGGTGCACACCGTCGCCGGCGTCGGCACCTCGGCCACCTACTACGAGGACGTGCGGGTGCCCGCGGGCAACCTGGTCGGCGAGAGGGGCGGCGGCTGGGCGCTGATGACCAACCAGCTCAACCACGAGCGGGTCGCCCTCACCTCGGCGGCTCCGCTGATCCACTCGCTGCAGCTGGTGCGGGACTGGGCGACCGAGACCCACAGCCCGGACGGCACGCGGGTGATCGACACCGAGTGGGTGCAGATCGCGCTCGGCCGGGCGCACGCCCGGGTCGAGGCGCTGTCGCTCATCAACTGGAAGCTCGCGGCCGACGCCGACCACGGTGTGGCGCTCTCGCCCGCCGAGGCCTCGGCCACGAAGGTCTACGGCTCCGAGCTCGCGACCGAGGTCTACCGGACCCTGATGGAGGTGGTGGGACCGCACGCCGGGATCACCGCCGACTCCCCCGGCGCCGCGATCGCCGGCCGGCTCGAGCGGTTCCACCGCTCGTCGCTGGTCATGACCTTCGGCGGCGGCACCAACGAGATCCAGCGCGACATCATCGGCTACGTGGGTCTCGGCCTGCCCGCGGCGAAGAGGTAAGGGACCCAGCATGGACTTTCTGTTCACCCCTGAGCAGGACGAGGCCGCCGGCCTCGCGGCCGAGATCCTCCGCGACAAGGCGACCCCCGACCGGATGAAGGCGGTCGAGGCTGCCGGCGACCGCTTCGACCGCGAGCTCTGGGCGACGCTCGGCGACGCCTTCGACTGGACCGACCTCGGGCTCGTCGAGCTGGCCCGGGTGCTGGTCGAGGTCGGCCGAACGGTCGCCCCGGTGCCACTGGCCGTCCACGGCGCCTGCGTCGCGTTCCTGGGCCAGGTCGGCCAGCCGGCCGATCGGGCGTTGTACGCCGCGGCCGTCGCCGAGGAGCGGGACCACCTCCCGGCAGCGCCGACCGTGGTCGCCGACGCCTCGGGCGCACTGACCGGGACGAAGACCCTGGTCCGGGCCGGCATGCCCGCGGACGCCCTGCTGGTCACGGCAACCGGGGCCGACGGCGACGTCGGTGTCTACCTGGTCGACGCCGCGAGCGTCGACCGGCAGCCGCAGCACACCAGCGACGGCGACGTCACCGCGCTGATCACGTTCGACGCGACGCCCGCGACCCGGATCGGTGACGAGACGTCGCCCCATCGCCTGGGCCAGCTCCTCACGGTGTGCGCCGCGGCCGAGCAGCTGGGCGTCACCGAGGGGGCGCTCGCGCTCACGGCGTCGTACGCCAAGACGCGCGAGCAGTTCGGCCGTCCGATCGGGACGTTCCAAGCGGTGTCCCAGCGCCTCGCCGACGGCTTCATCGACGTGCTCGGCCAGCGCCTGACCCTGTGGCAGGCGGTGTGGCGGCTCGAGCAGGGCCTGCCCGCTGCCACCGAGGTCGCCGTCGCGAAGCTGTGGGCGGCCGATGCCGGCCACCGGCTCGCACACACGACGGTGCACGTGCACGGTGGCGTCGGCATCGACCTCGACGGCGAGGCGCACCGCTTCTTCACCACGGCGAAGCGCTTCGAGTTCCAGTACGGCGGCGCTACCGACCAGGCACTGACGATCGGTCGGGCGCTGGCGCAGTAGCGACCGGCCGGTCGTCGCGCGCCGCGAGCACGATCAGCACGCCCGGGACCACGCCGACGAAGAACGGCGACGGCACCAGCATGATCCCGCCCAGCACGCACCACCCGGCCACTCCCCAGCCGACCCACGCAGGCACCGGCACCCCGCGCGCTGCCAGGTGTCGCACCAGCAGGCCGAGCAGGACCAGAGGTACGGCGAAGCTGCCCACGCCGCCCCAGAAGGCGGCGACGACCGCCTGATCGTCGACGGTCTGCTCGGGGATGAGCGGAACCGTCGCCCAGAGCCCGTCGCCCAGCCAGTCGGCGACGCGGGACCAGTCGATGATCACCGAGACCACCGCGTGGCCGACGCCGAGCACGAGCAGGATCCCGCTCGCCCAGCTCAGCAGCCGCCTGCTCATGCGACCCTCCTCGCGAGGTAGGCCAGGCACGCGACCGCGAGGGCAACGCCCCAGACCGGCCACAGCAGCTCCGGCGCCCAGGCGGCCCAGTCCGACGTGGCCCCCGGCACCTTCGACAGGTGACCCGTGAGGACGAGCCGCCAGAACGACAGGCCGGCCGAGGTGACCGCTCCGGCCACCAGCAGTCCCGGCACCAGCGCCAGACCGATCGGCACCGGGCGGCCACCGACCCGCGGCACCCACGCCCAGAACACCTCGCCCCAGCGCGCCCGCAGACCGGTGGTGAGCCAGGCGCCGACGACGGCGAACAGGGCGAGCCCGAGTCCGGCGTACCGCCCCGACCCGAGGTCGTCGAGCATCTCCCGTCGTACTCCCAGCGGCACGTCGAGCGCCCACGCGATCCGAGTCACGGCGTACAGCAGCGGTACGACGACCGCGACCCCGACCGCCGCTGGCCCCCCGCGGGCCCAGCGCCGCCGGTCCGGACGCCCGCCCCGGCCGAGAGCCGTTGCCCGGTCGAGCAGGTCGAACCCGGTCACGGCGATCGCGACTCCGCCGACGGCATGGGCAAGCGCGGCGGCCGAGTCGATGAGGATCGAGCCGTCGAGGTGACCCGCCGCGGGCCCGACACCGACGAGCGCCATCAGCGACATCGGCAGGTACCCGAGGAACGCCAGCGCGCGCACGTCGGAGATCGCGACCGCCACCACGATCCCGAGCCCGATGAGCGTCCATCCGGCGATCCTGCGCATCGACGGACTGCGTCCGACGGTGCCGACGACCTGTGCGGCGAGGACCATCGCCGCCGTCACCGCGATCACCCAGGACATCTGGCCCGCCGTCAGCCCGCCCAGGGCGGAGGCCTCCTCCGGCGACCACGGGTGCGGCGTACGGCCGACGACGGCCAGCGCCGTCAGCGCGAGGAACGCGACACCCCAGACCGCAGCGACCCACGGGGTCGCCTGCAGCACGCGCGGACGGGCCGCGGTGCGCTCGAGCAGGGCGGTCATGCGGACACCTGTCGCGCCCACTGACGGCCGATGGTGCGCAGCAACGCCGGGTAGACGACGAGGTGGCGGAACGGCTTGATGAAGGCCATGTAGGCCTCGCCGAACCAGCCGTTGGGCTTGACCAGCACCGCCATCTGCGCCCGATGTCCGCCCCGGACGGAGGCGTCCTCCACCCAACCCAGGTGCAGGAGGGCGTGCACGGTGCTGTTGGCAACCTCGGCGACGTACTCGTCCTCGGTCAGGTACACCGGCTCGAACGGGACTTTCTCAAACCCGGGACCGGTCGTCCCCCGCAGGTCGTCGGGCAGCCGGTCCCGGAGGGAGGCCACCCGGTCCCCGACGCCCGTCGACTCGTCGTCGAGGCCGAACAGGTCCCCGAGCCGCCAGCGGATCGCGAGCAGGATCCGGTACGGGAGCGGGAAGTCGCGCTCGTCGCCACCGGCGGCCAGCTGCTCGACGAGGCGCGACAGGTCGTCGGGCCCTCCTGGTGTGGGCAGAGCCCACACGTCCTCGAGCCGGAAGTCCGGGGCGATCTCGTGGATCCGCCACGGCCGGCCGGTGTGGGCCTCGGGCGGAAGTGGTCGGGTGCGAAGAGCTGTCTCGGTCATGCACCCGACGATGCTTCGTGACCACCCGTTCCCGCGTCGCCCGCTGTTCGCTCCTCGCTCACCCTCGAGGGTGAGAGCGCTTCACCAGGCCGGACTCGTAGGCCAGGACGACGGCCTGCACTCGGTCCCGCAGCCCGAGCTTGGACAGGACGTGGCCGACGTGGGTCTTGACGGTGTTCTCCGACAGGTGGAGCCGGTGGGCGATCTCGGCGTTGGTGTCGCCCGTCGCCAGCTCGCGCAGCATGTCGAGCTCGCGCGGCGTCAGCCGCTCCCGGATTGCCGCCGCCTTCGCCCCGGTGTCGGCCGGGGTGGCGGCGACGTGCTCGATGAGCCGCCGGGTCGTCGAGGGCGCGACCACGCCGTGACCGGCGTGCACGGTGCGGATCGCGTCCACGATCTCCTCGGCGCGGGCGTCCTTGAGGAGGAACCCGCTCGCGCCGGCGCGGATCGCGGGGAAGGCGTACTCGTCGAGGTCGAAGGTCGTCAGGGCCAGCACCCGGGTCGCCGGCAGCTCGCGCGTGATGATCTCGGTCGCCTGGATGCCGTCGAGCCGTGGCATCCGCAGGTCCATGAGTACGACGTCGACGCGCCGGCCACGCACCAGCGCGAGTGCGTCGTGACCGTCTGCCGCCTCGCCGACCAGCTCGAGGTCGGCCTGGCTCTCGACCATCATCCGGAGGGCCGAGCGCATCAGCTCCTGGTCGTCGACGACAGCCACCCTGATCCGGTCGCGCAGCTCGCTCACAGGGGCATCCTCGCGCTGACCTGCCAGCCCGTCCCGACCGGCCCCGCCTCGAGGCTGCCGCCGACGGCCTCGACCCGTTCCCGCATTCCCGTGAGCCCCCGACCGGGCGCCGCACCGGCCGCAGGCGGCCCGCCGTCATCGACCACCACGACCCGCAGCCCGTCCGGATCGCGATCCACCCGGACCCGGGCGCCCGACCCGGGGCGGGCGTGCCGTGCCACGTTGGTCAGCGCCTCCTGGACGACCCGGTAGGCGGTGAGACCGACTCCGGGCGGCACCGTGGCGAGGTCCGCGGCGTCGTACTCCACCGCCAGGCCGGCGTCCCGCAACCGTTCGACCAGCGCCGGGAGGTCGGCCAGGCCGGGCTGGGGGTCGGTCGGCGCTTCGTCGTCGCGGAGGACGCCGAGCAGGCCGCGCATCTCGGTGAGCGCTTCTCGTCCGGTGCCGGCGATGGTCTCGAGGATCTCGGGAGCGCGGTCCGGCGACTGGGCGACGACAAGCCGCCCGGCCTCGGCGTGGCTCACCACCACGGCGAGCGAGTGCGCCACCACGTCGTGCATCTCGCGCGCGATCCGGCGGCGCTCGTCGGCGGCGCCCCGCTCGGCCAGCTGCGCGACCCAGGCCAACCGGGTGGCGCGGAACTGCCCCAGCGCCCAGGCCGCGACCGTGCCGCCGACCGTCGCCGTGCCGAGCATCGCCCACCAGGTCCAGCCCTCGAGCGCGGCTCCGGCGAAGCCCCAGAGCCGCACCACGGTCAGCAGGCAGCCGACCAGCCCGCCGACCAGGGCCACGGTCGGCCACGGCCGGGGAGCGTGCGCGCTGACCGCGTAGAGCAGCACGAAGAAGCACAGGCTGCTCGGCAGCAGCACCGGGCCGTAGTCGCTCCCCGCCGCCGTCGCGGTCGGGCCGCCCAGGTCTGGAGCGGCGACCAGCACGAGCTCGGCCACCGCCCCGACGGCGTACGACGCCAGCGGCCACTGTCGCGCGGTCGCGACCGCGGCGTGCACCGCCACCAGAGCGACGAGGAGAGCCGCCTCCCATCCCGTCGCCACCTCGCCCTCGACCACGGCGGTCCACCCGACCGGGAGGACGACCAGCGCCAGCAGCCCGGCGAGCGCCAGCTGGGCGGCATCGCCGAGCCAGCGCGGGCCGGGGCCCGTCACGGTCACGGTCGCGGTCATGGCCTCAACCTACGGCCGGGTCGTTGTCGAGCCCCGGAGCGAGCGCGTCGATCACCTCTCCGAGGAGCCTCCGCAGCTCTGCCAGCCGCTTCTTCCCGAGCACCGAGGCGAGCTGCGCCTCCACGTCGTCGATGTGCTGCTGTCCCTCATGGACACACCTCAGTCCCCGCTCGGTGTAGCTGACGAGCTTCGCCCGCCCGTCCGTCGGGTCGGGATCGATCCGAACGATCCCGTCCCGCTCGAGGTCGCGCACGATCTCCGCCATCGACTGCTTGGTGATCCCGGCCTCCGCCGCCATCGCGGAGATCCGGGCGCCCTCCGCGGGAAGCGACGCGAAGACCGCGTCGTGCGTCGCCCGCACCTCGGGGAAGCCGGCCGCGGTCGCTGCGCGGGCCATGTCGTCCCGGAGCGCTCGGTGGACGTCCTCGACGACCCCGATCAGGGGTCGCGCCGGCGGCACTCGGGGCGTCATTGACATTAGACAGGCTACCTTTCTATATTAGACAGGCAGCCTAACTATATCGGAGACCTCGATGCCGGACGACCCGCGACACTCGGACACCGGCACCTTGTGGATCGGCCGCCACACCCGCTCGCGGCACCAGCTGTCCCTGGTGTTCGGCCTCGACGACCTGCGGTTCACGGCGTCGTACTGGTATGGCGACGTCGACCTGCTCGCGCTCGAGCATCGGTTCGGCGAGGAGTGCATGGAACGGGTGTACTTCCACATCGCCGCCTTCACCGCCAACACGCTGGTGAGCCTGCGGCCCACGGTGTTCGACCCGGGGCCCTACGGACGCTTCTGCACCGAGGAGTTCTGGACGCTCTGGACCCGGGTCGTCCGAGGCGTGTGGGCGCAGTGGCGGTTCGAGCACGACCTGCCCGACTATCGCGGCCCGAGCCTCGGCGGGACGCCGAGCCGCTCCCCCGCGGTTCCGGTGTCCGTGGCACCAGGACGCCGCCCGGACCGGGCCGAGACGCTCGCGTTCTTCGGCGGCGGCAAGGACAGCGTCGTCTCCCTGCGGCTCCTCCAGCAGGCCGGCCTCCGTTGCGACACCCTCGTCTACTCGAGCTCGACGTACGGCTCGGCCGACAAGCAGCACACCCTGTGCGACGACCTGCTGGACTCCCTCGGCTCACCCCCGACGAGCCGGCGCCGCGTCTGGTCCTACGACGACGTCCTCGACAGCCCCGTCGTACGGCTGGCGCCCCAGCTCGGGTCGTCGGCCCTGACTGCTGCCGAGACGCCGGCGTCCTTGTTCGTCGCCCTTCCGCTGGCGCTGGAGCACGGCTACAAGCGGATCTGCCTCGGGCACGAGCGGAGCGCGGACCGCGGCAACGTCGTGTGGGCGCGCACCGGGGAGTCGGTCAACCACCAGTGGGGCAAGTCCACGGAGTGCGAGGAGCTGCTCGCCCGCTACCTCCGCGCCGAGCTGATCGACGACTGTCACTACTTCAGCCCGCTCAAGCCCGTCTACGACCCGCTCATCCTCACGATGCTCGCCGCGGCTCCGGCCTCCGTCCCCTTCACCCACTCCTGCAACGTCGCCAAGCCCTGGTGCGGACGGTGCGCCAAGTGCGCCTACGTGTGGCTCGGCTACAGCGCCTACCTGCCGGCCGACGTGGTGGCGCGGACGTTCGCCGGCCTCGGCAACCTGCTGGACGTCCCGGAGAACGACGCCTGGTTCCGCGGGCTGCTCGGCCTGACGGACCACACTCCGTTCGAGTGCGTCGGCGGCGTCGACGAGACGGTCCTGGCGTTCGAGCTCTGCCGACGGCGAGGGCTGCGCGGCCGCGCCATGACCATGTTCGAGCGCGAGGTGCCGCCGGTCGACGTCGTACTCCTCCTCGAGCGCTACCTGGGCGTCGAGGGATTCGCGGAGTCCTTCCCTGCCGACCTGCGCGGGCCCATTGCGAGTCGCCTGCTCCTGGCCTCGGACGACGCCTGGTCCAGCTACGGCGCCAGCAACCTAGCGGCACCGTTGGTGAGGCGGACCGCGTAGAAGCCGGTGTGGACGTCGGTGTACCAGATCGACCGGCGCCGCGGGTCCCAGGCCGGAGCCGACATCGCGTAGGAGCCGGGCTCGGGGATCAAGGTGGTGCCGGGAAGGGACGGCTTGTTGAAGTAGGCGACCTCGCGCGGGTGCTCCGGGTCGCGGATGTCGAAGACCCGCAGGCCGGACAGGATCATCGAGCAGGCGGCGATCCGTGGGTTCTTGCGGCGCGGCACCGAGCAGTAGTGGGCGGCGTAGCCCTGGCCCGGCGACACCGTGCCGGGATCGCGGAACAGGTCGTCGGTGCGGTACGCCGGCTGGTGGACCTCGAGCCGGATGTCGGACACGATCCGTGGCCGGCGCGGGTCGTCGACGTCGATGATCCGCGCGGCGCCGACAGGCGACTCACTCAGGTTGGTCAGCCCGTCGAACGAGAACAGGTCGACGAACTCGTCGACCTCGAGGACGTACTGGTGGCCGTCGACCGTGAACGGCTCCGCCACCTGCGGGATGGCGAGCTCCGGCCAGGTCAGGTCGGACAGCACCCTGACCTGGGGGTCGTCCCTGCGGGCGTGCACCTCCGAGACGTCGAGGATCCGCAGTCCACCGTCGCTGACTCCGGTGCTGCTGGGCGATCCGATGTTCGCGACGTACATCCGCCGGCCGTCCGCGGAGAACCGCAGCCCGTGGTAGACGACGCCGCCCTTGCTGTAGACGATCCTCGGCGAGCGCGGGTTCGCGATGTCGACGGCGACCAGCGTCAGTCCGGCGGCGCCCGCCGACCAGAACGTCCGCCCGTCGGGCGAGAGCCCGCTCTCATGGCCGAACAGGCCCGACGGCGTGCTCGAGAGGAGTCGCGGGCGCCGGCAGTTCTCGCTGATGTCGTAGATGTCGACGATCCCCGGCGCGGTGGCAAGGGTGCCCATCACTGCGATCAGCAGCCCGCGCCGCTGGTGCAGCAGCAGCGACTCGTGGGGCGCCAGCATCGCCGGCGTCACCAGGCTCGCGGTCCGGCGTGGGTGCGCGGGGTCGTTCATGTCCAGGGCAACCACGCCCACCCCGGCGAGCGTGTCACCGAGGACGTCGCGCGGCATGATCGGGCTGGAGTCGTAGTACGCGCAGGTGTTGCCTGCCTCGTCGCGGTAACGCAGGGTCTTGAACCCGCCGGACTTACCGATGTGGCTGACCATCCGGGTGTTGCAGGTGTAGCCGCGCGCGGCCCGGCCGGACTGGTAGTCGGCCTTCGGCACCCGCCCCTGGACGGATCCCTCCGGACGCGATCCGGGACCGCACGTCGCCTCCGGGACCGGACGGGCGGAACGCGGTCCGTCATCGAAGGCGGCCGCGGCGAGGGCGCCTCCACACATCAGGCTCGCGGCCACGAGAGCGAGTGCCAGTCGGCGCCAAGCGCCAGCGCGTTCCGAGCTCGGCGGCGTCACCAGCGCATCAGACCAGATGTACGGCGGGCCGTCGAGTGCCTCCCGCGTGCCGGACCGGTGCGGACCGGTGCAGACCGGTCTAGACCGACCCCGCCGTCCGCGCGCCGAAAGTGAACTCCCGTTGTACTCTTAAGCACTCGCTCGTGCGGTTCTTCCTGTGTGTGCTCCAACACGCTCCAACAGGAGGCGGCTCCAACCACCCGCACCCGCGATGGCTCCAACCACGCACGTCACTCGAATTGGGGGTTGGCCTCATGGCCACGAACACTCTGCACGCGCGCCTGCGCGTTCTCGCCGGCGCCGTCGCCGCCGGCCTCAGCCTGACCATGGCGATCCAGGGCTCGGCGCACGCGTCCGTGTCACCGACGCCGACCAAGACCGCCGGCCTCTCCGGCGAGGCCGTCTTCGACCTCGCCGTGCTCGACAGCGGCCGGGTCATCCTGGGCGGTCGCTTCACCGGCGTCGGCGCGTTCCCGCGCACCAGCCTCGGCGCCCTCCTGCCGTCCGGCAAGGCCGACCCGGCCTTCGCTCCGACCACGAACGGCGAGGTCCGCGCGGTCGCCGCGTCCGAGGATGGCACCCGAGTGTTCATCGGCGGCACCTTCACGGAGGTCAGCGGCGTGCCCCGCCAGAACCTCGCTGCGCTCGATGCGGTGACCGGCGCCCTGATCGAGGACTGGCAGGCGGACACGGCCGGAACGGTGCCGACGGTGCGGTCGCTCGACGTCCACGGCAATCGGCTGTACGTCGGCGGCAGGTTCGACACGATCGACGGCGGCGCCAAGCAGAAGCTCGCCGCGGTCGGCGTGACCACCGGTGACCTGGTGCCGTGGAGCACGTGGATCAACGGCAACGTCAACGAGGTCCGGGTGTCACCGGACGGGTCCACCGTCTGGGTGGGCGGGGCCTTCACGAAGATCCGCGGCGTCGCGCGTGCTTACTTCGGCGGCATCAACGCCGGCACGGGAGTTCCCACGTCCTTCAACCGCTCCTCCTTCGGCGGCGTGGTCATCACCGTCGCGGTGAGTCCCGACGGCGGCTGGGTCTACGCCACCACGGAGAACAACTTCCTCTACGCCTACCGGCCGACCGTGTCGAACAACCACGTGTGGGGCACGAAGATGAGCGGCAACGTGCAGGCGGTCGCGGTCTCGCCGACCGAGATCTACATCGGCGGACACTTCTCGCAGTTCACGGAGTACGGCGTCAAGCGGCCCTCCCTGGCGAGCGTCGACTTCGCCACCGGTGCCCCGACCTCGTGGGACCCGAAGACCACCGGGCTCCTGGGCGGCGGCTGGGCCCTCGTGATCGAGGACAACTACCTCCACGCCGGCGGCCAGTTCACCCACTTCGACGGCGTTCAGCAACGGCTCTACGCGAGGTTCGCCGGCACCCCGACGCCCTGAGGCGGAGTCGCCGGGATCGATCAGATCCCGGCGATCCCGTCGAGCTTCTTGACCGTCGCCTCGAACTCGGCGACCAGGTCCGACATCACCTCGACGACCGGGCGAACCTCGTTCATCCGGCCGACGATCTGGCCCACCGGCATCGAGATCACGTCCGGGTCCCCGGAGGCGTTGATCCGGTTGTGCGCGTCGGCGACCAGGAGGTTCTGGAGCGGCATCGGCAGCGGCGCCGGTGCGTCCTCCTCCGACCACGCCTCGGTCCACTTGGTCTTGAGCAGCCGCGCGGGCTTCCCGGTGTAGATCCGGGTGCGGACAGTGTCGGACGAGGTCGCCCGGAGGAACGCGGTCTCCCAGCCCTTGTTGCCGGCCAGGTTGCGGTACTCCTCGGTGCCGAGCCAGATCGACCCGGTCCACACACCCTGCGCACCGAGGGCGAGCGAGGCCGCGATCTGCCGTCCCGACCCGATGCCGCCGGCACCGAGCACGGGCACGTCGGGCCCGACAGCGTCCACGATGTCCGGGGTGAGGACCATCGAGGCGATCTCACCGGTGTGGCCGCCCGCCTCGTAGCCCTGGGCGACGATGATGTCGACGCCGTTGGCGACGTGGCTCACCGCGTGCTTCGGCGCACCCGCGAGCGCAGCGACCTTCAGCCCGGCCTCGTGGCACTGCTCGATCACGTCGTTCGGCGGGGTGCCGAGGGCGTTCGCGATGAGCACCGGCCGGTGCTGGAGCGCGACGTCGACGTGGGAGCGGGCCATCGAATGCAGCCAGCCGAGGACCCCCTCCCGGCCCTCGCCCTCGGGCAGCGGCGGCACGCCGAGCTTGAGCAGGGTCTCGTCGACCCACTTCTTGTGCTCGCCGGGGATGTACTCCGCGAGATCGGTCGATGTTCCCTCGGTGGGGATCTTCATCGGCATCACGACGTCGACGCCGTACGGCTTGCCGTCGGTGTTCTCGTCCATCCACGTCAGCGCCTTGTCGAGCTCGTCCGCCTCGTTGAAGCGGACGCAGCCGAGGACGCCGAGGCCACCGGCGCGGGACACCGCGGCGGCGACGTGCTCGGAGGGCGTGAAGGCGAAGATCGGGTACTCGATGCCGAAGGCATCGCAGAGGGCGGTGTGCATCAGGCGTTCGCTCCGTTGGTGGCGGTCTGGGCGGTGCCGGCGGCCTGGGCGCTCAGCGCCATCTCCTTGGCAGCCGGGTACTGCGCCTTGCCGGTGGCATTGCGCGGGATCTCGTCGACGAGGGTGAGCACCCGCGGCAGCTTGTAGCCGGACAGGTGGGTGCGCAGGAAGGTCCGCAGCTCCTCCAGCTCGACCTTCTGGCCTTCCCGGGGCTGGACGACGGCGGCCACGGTCTGGCCGTACTTCTCGTCCGGCAGGCCGACCACGAGTACGTCGTACACCGCCGGGTGCCCCTTGATGGCCATCTCGACCTCTTCGGGGTACACCTTCTCGCCGCCGGTGTTGACGCAGTTCGAGCCGCGGCCGAGCAGCGTGATCCGGTTGCCCTCCTCGAGCCGCGCGAAGTCGCCCGGGACCGAGTAGCGGACACCGTCGATCTCGTAGAACGTGCGCGCCGACTTCTCCGGGTCCTTGTAGTAGCCGACCGGCACGTTGCCCGACCGCGCGGTGCGGCCGACCTTGCCGACGTCGGCGACCGGGTCGAGGACGTGGCCCTCGTCGGAGATGACCGCGGTGTTCGGTCCGATCGACACGACCGGGCCGTCGGTCGACAGGGCGCTCGCGTCCTGCATCCCGGTGCCCTGGAAGCCGGTCTCCGACGAGCCGACGGAGTCCGTGAAGATCGCGTTCGGGAACTGCGCCATCCAGCGTTCCTTCACCGCCTTGCTGAAGACGGCAGCGCTGCTGGCGATCGCGAACAGCGACTGCCCGCTGAAACTCTGCCCATTTCCGGGGCCGGCTTCGTAGGCCTCGATCAGCGGCCGCGCCATCGCGTCGCCGGTCATGAACATCATGTGGCACTGCTCGCGGTCGACGATCTCCCAGGTCCGCACCGGGTCGAACTTCGGCTCGAGGATGGTGAGCTGTCCGGAGAAGAGGTGCATCAGCAGGCTGGCCTGGGCACCGCCGTGCATGAGCGGGCTGAGCGGGAAGGTGATCAGCCCCGGCTCGGCGGCCTTCTTCGACTGGTCGTACTCGCTGAGCGGCTCGCCGGTCGTGAAGTCGATGCCGCCGCCCAGCACCCGCCAGAAGTCCTCGTGGCGCCACATGACGCCCTTCGGATAGCCGGTGGTGCCGCCGGTGTAGATGATGTGGATGTCGTCGGGGCTGCGCTCCCCGAAGTCGCGGGCGTCGCTCTGGTCGGCGACGGCGTCGGCGAGCAGGACCCCGTCGTACGACGAGAAGTCGCTCGCGTCGTCCGGCTCGACGGGGTCGGGCAGTACGACGAACGTCTGCAGCAGCTGGTGCTTCGGCGACACCTCGGCCACCAGGTCGCTGTAGACCCGGTCGTGCACCAGGCCCTTGAGGTCGGCGTTGTCGAAGATGTAGTCGAGCTCGCCCGCGACGTAGCGGTAGTTCACGTTGATCGCCACGGCCCGCACCTTGAGGATCGCCAGCAGGGCGATCACGTGCTCGATGCTGTTCTTGGCGTAGAGACCCACGTGGTCGCCCGCGCCGATGCCGCGCGAGGCGAGGAAGTGCGCGAGCTTGTTGCTCTCGGACTCCAGCTCTGCGTAGGTGATCGTGCGCGCGCCCACCTTGACGGCAGGCCGGTCCGGCGGGGCGGCGTCGACGGCGTGTTCGAAGAGGTCAGCGATGTTCAAGGCCACAGCTCCGAGACTAGAACACGTTCCAGTTTTTCGCTAGCGTGGCTCGCATGACGACCACGGATGGACAGACGAAGACCGACACCGCACAAGAGGAGCCGCACTGCCTCGTCGAGCTGGTCGGGCACACCCTCGTGGTCACCATGAACCGGCCCCAGGTGCGCAACGCGCTGTCCGGCGAGATGCTCGCGATCATGGAGCAGGCCTGGGACCGGGTGAACTCCGACCCGGAGGTCCGGGTGTGCATCCTCACCGGCGCGGGCGGCGCGTTCTGTGCGGGCGCGGACCTCAAGTCGATGAACAAGCGGCCGCCCTCGGAGAGCTTCGAGTCCGGCGAGTACGACCCGTCCGTCATCAAGGGCCTCCTCAAGGGCTTCCGCCTCACCAAGCCGCTCATCGCGGCGGTCGAGGGGCCGGCGATCGCCGGCGGGACCGAGATCCTCCAGGGCACCGACATCCGGGTCGCCGGCGAGTCGGCGAAGTTCGGCGTGTCCGAGGCGCGGTGGAGCCTCTACCCGATGGGCGGGTCCGCCGTACGGCTCCCCCGTCAGATCCCCTACACCGTCGCCGCCGACCTGCTGCTGACCGGCCGGCACGTGAAGGCGCCGGAGGCCAAGGAGATCGGCCTGGTCGGCCACGTCGTCCCGGACGGCCAGGCCCTCGCCAAGGCACACGAGCTCGCCGACCTGATCGCCGCCAACGGCCCGCTCGCGGTGCAGGCCATCCTGCGGACGATGCGGGACTCCGAGGGCAAGCACGAGGACGACTGCTGGGCCGACGACGCCCGGGTCGGCGCCGCCGTGTTCGCCTCCGACGACGCCAAGGAGGGTCCGCGCGCGTTCATGGAGAAGCGCAAACCCGAGTTCAAGGGACGGTAGCCCCGATACCTTGCCGGGCATGGATCTCTCCGGTCTGGCCGGGTTCCTCTTCGGAGCCGTGTTCTGCGTAGGCATCGCCGCCGTCGGGATCTACGGCGGGATCCAGGCCCAGAAGCGGGCGGCCGAGCGGCGGGCGGCGCTGGCCGGATATGCCATTCAGCGGGAGTGGGAGTACCGGCAGAGCGACCCGTCACTGGTCAGCCGGTTCGGCGGCCCGCCGTTCGGCAACGGCTACAGCCGGAGCGCGACCAACGTCTTCCTCGGACGCCACGACGGCCGCCCCTTCGTGGCGTTCGACTACGACTACGTCACCAGCTCCGGCAGTGGGAGGATCACCGGCTCGCGCACTGGGAACCGCCGCACCCAGCACCACCACTACTCGGTGGTCGCTCTGAGCCTCGGCCTGCCGACGCCCGGCCTGGCGGTCGGACCCACCAGCACGTTCGGCAGCCTGATCAACGCCGTGACCGGCCGGGACGTCCAGGTCGGCAACCCGGCGTTCGACCAGTTCTTCACCGTCACCTCGCCGTCGCCGGAGTTCGCCCTCGACGTGCTCCACCCCGACGTCGTCGCGGTGGTGATGCACCACCCCGAGCTCGCCTGGCGACTCGAGGGCGACTCGATGCTGGTCATCCGTGCGGGGCAGCACTCGCCCCAGGAGATCGAGGCCAAGCTGCACTTCATGGACGCCGTCCTCGACCGGATCCCCGAGCACGTCCGGATGCGGCTGCTGGGCGAGCCTCCGCGCTGACGTCAGCGACCTTCGTACGGCGGGGGCGGCGGGGGCGGCGGGTACGACGGAGGCGGGGGCGGCGGCGCGGCGCTGCCCGGGTTCGCCTGGAACCGGCCGAGGAGCGCCCGGAGCTGCGCGGCACTCAGCCCGCCGCGGATCCACGTGATCACGATCGACACCGCGACCGCGATCAGGAAGGTGTAGAACGTCGCCTCGCCTCCGGCCAGGCCGACGAAGCCGCTGAACTCGGCCTCTTCGTCGTCGAAGTCGTAGCTCCCGGCGCCGTGGAGGTTCGCCAGCCGGATCAGCCACGGCACGGCGACGAGAAGCAGCAGGCACCAGATGCCGAGGTTGCGCGCCACGTGGGACACCTCCCGACTTCGCGACGCGACCCAGGCAGCGCAGCCGACCAGGACAGCGAGCAGGATCGCGGGCGCTGCCCACAGGGCCGGCTCCTCGCCCTCGTCACCGGCGTACCAGGCCAGCCGGTGGAACTCTTCGTCGGTCTCGTCCTCGTCCGACAGTCCCCCACTCGCCTCGTACTCTCCGCCGGCGCCGAGCTCCGCACCGGACCCGAGGCCGAGGAGCGCCTGACCGCCGTTGCCGAGCCCGCCGGCGAGCACCGCGATCGCCGCCCACGTCTCGTCGGTCGACGTGTCGTGCAGGTCGTTGTCGTTGTCGGGCCCGAACATGAGCAGACCCAGCCCGATCAGGCCGCAGAGCGGCAGCAGCACCGCCATCAGCGCGACGCCCTGGACGGCGGGCGCAAGCCACTCCGCGGCCGGCCGGGACTGTCCCGGCCACCAGTCACGCCGCGCCAGGCACGCGAACGCCAGGACGAGGGCGACCAGCCCGAAGGAGACGAACAGCGCGCTCGGTGCGCTGGTGCCCCAGGTCGCCGAGTCGCCGTTGCTCACCTCGTCGCCCGCCTCGGCGATCCAGCCACCGCCGAGCTCGTCGAGGTCGGACCGGAACACGAGGGAGCCCACGAAGAGGGGAAGTGCGACGAACAGGGCGACCCGAAGGACGTCGCCCAGTGCCGGCACCACGCTCGAGTAGGAGCGGACCATGCGGCGGAACGCCAGCACGCCGACGGCGAACGTGATGATCGTGACCGTCAGCGGATAGGTACTGGTGAAGGTGTCGATCTCCAGGTCGTCACCGAGGAACTCGCCCTCGAGGAACGCGTCGGCGCCGAACGTGGCGGCCAGGATCATCATCACGCCGGTCAGGGTGTTGTCGATCCCGAAGTCCTCGGGCTTGGCCATCAGTCCGAGCGCCGTGCTCAGGACACCCGCAGTCGCCAGCATCACGAGCGCGACGCCGGCCGAGCCGGTCCAGTTGCCGGCCAACAGCCGGGTGACGTCGAAGGGCTTGCCGCCCGCCGCCGCCGGCGGCGCGACGGGCGGCGGCGGCATGGGCGGCGCAGTCGGGAGCGCGGCCGTCGGAGGTGGACTGGCCGGAGGTGGACTGGTCGGCGGCGGTCCGGGCGGCACCAGCGTCGGCTCGGCGGCAGGCACGGCCGCCGTCCCACAGGTGCTGCAGAACTTCGTGCCCGCGGTGGGCTCCGAACCACAGTTGGTGCACAACACGTGCGTCCTCCTCGATGGCCGCCCCCGACCACCGGTGGCACTGACCTCGAAGGTTAAGGGTTGCCCCCGCCTGTTCGGGCTAGGACGCCCGACACGGCTTGGTGTCGACGGTGAGGCCGGGAGGGTCAGCCGACGGTGCGGCCCTGCCCCTCCCAGTACTGCGCGCGCAGCGCCTTCTTGTCCGGCTTCCCGAGTGCCGTCAGCGGGAGCGCGTCGGCGACGATCACGTCCTTGGGGACGTGCACCGAGCCCTTGCGCTCCTTGACCGCGGCCCGGATCTCCTCGGTCATCCGGGCGAGGGAGTCGTCGTCCCGCGCGGCGTCCGGACGGAGTACGACGATCGCGGTGACCGCCTCGCCGAACTTCTCGTGCGGCGTCCCGATGACGCCGACCTGCGCGACCATCGGGTGCTCGGCGACGACGTCCTCGACCTCTCGCGGGAAGACGTTGAACCCGCCGGTGACGATCATGTCCTTGGTGCGGTCGACGATGTACCAGAAGCCGTCCTCGTCCTCCCGCGCGACGTCGCCGGTGTGCATCCAGCCGTCACGGAACGTCTCCGCGGTCTGCTCCGGCAGCTGCCAGTAGCCGCCCGCGAGCAGCGGGCCCGCCACGCAGATCTCCCCCGGCTCCCCCTGCGGCACCGGCTGCCCGTCCTCGCCGAGCAGCGCGGTGCGCAGGAACGCGGCCGGGCGCCCGCAGGACGTCAGCCGCTTGTCGTACGGCTTGCCGTCCGCGTCGACGTGGTCGCCCTTGGCGAAGTAGGTGATCACCATCGGCGCCTCGGACTGGCCGTAGTACTGGGCGAAGATCGGGCCGAACCGCTCGATCGCCTCCTTGAGCCGCACCGGGTTGATGGCGGATGCGCCGTAGTAGACGGTCTCGAGCGAGGACAGGTCCCGGGTCCGCGAGTCCGGGTGGTCCATCAGGGCGTAGAGCATGGTCGGCACGACCATGAGCGAGTTGATCTTCTTCTCCTCGATCGTCGCCAGCACCTCGGCCGGGTCGAACCGCGCGGAGACGAACAGGGTGCCGCCCTTGATCACGGTCGGCACGAAAAACGCAGCGCCAGCGTGTGACAGCGGCGTGCACATCAGGAAGCGGGGGTTCGCCGGCCACTCCCACTCGGCCAGCTGGACCTGGCTCATCGTGTTCATCGCCTGGACGGTGCCGATGACGCCCTTCGGCTTGCCGGTCGTGCCGCCGGTGTAGACGAGCGAGACGATGTGGTCCGGCGGCAGCGTGCGTGCGTGCAGCGGCTGCGGCTCGAACGTCGCCGCGACGGCGGTGAGGTCCGAGCCCACGGACGCCAGGGACTCGGGCACCGGACCGATGGTCAGCACCTGCTTGAGACCGGGGCACTTCTCGAGCAGCTCGCCCGCGCGCTCCGCGAAGTAGGGGTCGATGATCAGCGTCGTGATGCCCGCGTCGTTGATGACGTAGGCGTGGTCGTCGGCCGAGCCGAGCGGGTGCAGCGAGGTGCGCTGATAGCCCTGGGTCTGGCCAGCGCCGAGGATGAAGAGCACCTCCGGCCGGTTCAGCGCGAGCAGCGCCCCGGGCGCGCCGGTGCCGGCTCCGAGCGACTCGAAGGCCTGGACGTACTGGCTGATCCGCGCGGCCACCTCCCCGCCCGTCAGCGTCACGTCGCCCAGGTGGATGACGGGACGGTCCTTGTGCCGCTTGAGAGAAGCGACCATCAGGTGGCCGTTGTGGGCGCCGATCCGCAGGGTGTCGTCCATGCACCCACACTAGAACGTGTTCTAGATTGCCGACAAGGTCCGCGTTCCGCCCCTTGGGAATCCGCACGCCGGTAGGTTCCGCGCATGGCCAAGCGTTCGCGCTGTGGCCTTCGCCCGCGAGCGCGGGCTCCCGCGCTGACCGTCAGCAACGCATAAGAGCGAGATCCCGTCGGATGTAGCGCAGGTGCGCCCATTCCTCCTCCAGGATGACGCGAATGCAGTCACCGACGCTCGGACGCCAGTCTCCGCCGCCCCACGGGTTCTCGCGTCCCTCCGCGAGCAACTCCGCCGTGGCCGTGGCCAGGAAGTCGGTCACCAGCCGCTGTCGCTCGGCCCGCACCGCGAGGATCTCCTCGTAGACCGGCAGGTCGACGCGGAAGATCGACATGTCGAAGCCCATCTCGTCGGCACCGGAGAAGATCTGGCCGATCTCGTCGAACGGCTGCTGCATCCGCAGGATCCCGCCGCGGAGCCAGGCGTCGGTCGCCAGGATGAGGTGCCGCAGGGTCTGGGCCAAGGACCACTCGTCGTCGACGTGGGCGTCCACCAGGTCCGGCGGCGTGCCCGCCACCGTCGCCTGCCACGCGCTCTGCACAGCGACCCAACCCTCGCGCAGCCCTTCGGGCGTCTGCGCCTTCTGCAGCTCGCGGCCCGGGAACTGCCGGTTGAGCTCGGCATCCACGAGCGGCACCACGTCGACCCCATTGACGAAGAGGCTGCCGAAGAACAGGTCGTGGCTGTCGATGTCGAGTCCGTCAACATCGACGCTGCGCATCCTCACACCGCTGACATCGGAGAATCGCAGGGTGGCGCCCTTGAAGCTCGCCTTGACGAAGGTCGCGCCTTCGAACTCCTTCGTGCCGGAATAGGTCGTCATCCCTCGATCATCACCGATGCCGGGGACAGTCCTGACCGACAGCATCCAGCGCCCGGGTCCGCACCTAGCCTCGACGTTTCACGGGGCGGCTCGCTGAGCGGTTCGGTGCCGTGGCGCTGATCGGGATCCGTTTCGGGCGTGCGCGATCGCCGGCGCTGGTGCCGCCGGTTCTCCGGGTCTTGGTCGTGGGAGTTG
>NZ_QXGH01000022.1 GCF_003515065.1 Nocardioides immobilis | reverse complement strand
CACCACCAGCCCGGACAACTCCCGGGGCACATCTCCGTCGACGGTCACGAGCGGTGAACCTAGCCATCACCGCGCAACCCCACACGCACCGCCGGCAAGACCCACCCGGTAGTTCGGTCAACAGGTCGTTCTTCACCCGCCGGTACTCAAACGCCTTCACCCCCAACGGGTGAGCCACCATGGTGACCTAGTCGAGTGGACTGAACTTGTAGCCACAGGTACTTTGGTACCTGAGGCTCACCCCGGCACCTCAGTCAAGGAGCTTCCCTGCCCATGGCTACCGCTACCGCGCCTATCAAGGTCGACGCTGCGACCGACGAGCTCGTCTCGCACGCAGCTCATTTCATGTCCCGCTCGAAGAAGGACATCGTTGACGCTGCCGTGCGCGAGTACATCGACGCGCACCGCGAGGAGATCAACGCTGGCGTCAAGAATGCCCTCGGCATGCTCAATGGCACCGATGTCGCCGCTGTCTCGATGATGACTGGTCTGAGCGCTGACGAGCTCGATGAGCTCGGCGGCCTGCCGACGTAGCCGCTCACCCGCGCGCCGGCTGCGTCGGACCCGGCCACTAGATTCCGGGCATGGCTTCGGACCCGATCACTGTGCGCCCGACCAAGCGCTGCATCGGCGATCTCGAAGTAGTCCTCCCGGATTCTCGGTGTGCCGCTCAACGAGATCACCCACCCGGTCGTCACCAGCGCCCAATCGCACGCAGTCCAACAGCAACGCGATGACCTGTGGGTCGGGAATGCCCTCGGCGACGATGGCGAGATACGCCTCGTGGCCGTTGCTGGCCCGAACGAGTGCCATGATCCGATGACTGCGAAACTCGACTACGGCCATGGACCGAGATGATTGGCAGGCTGAACCATCGCCGATCGCCGGCATGGAGCCCGGGCCTGGCGAGGTCATCTGGTCGACGCTTCTTCCATCAGACGTCGCCAGCGCGATCCTCGACCTCGACGATGAGTGACCTGAGCGTCTCGGGGATCTGCTGCAGCGCGCTACCCCGCTCCTTCCTCGCATCAGCCGCCAGAACCGTCAAACAGTGTCAAGCGACGGCAGGCACTCATCGCACTACGGGTGTATCCCCGAGGTCGCAGGGTCAATTCCCGCGGCCAACGATGGGCAATCGTCAACTGTGGCTCTGGCCTACGCATTGATTTCCAACGTCGGCCGACGCCCTCCTTCGGGGCGCTAGTGGCGGCTCGCGCAGGGGCCGCATGCGGCAGGTGCCTGATCGCCGACGTCATCCATCTCATGGACGAGGCCGTCGTGACCTGACCTCAGAGCGGGTCGACGGGATGGACCCGCGGCGTGACGTGCTGCATCAGCTTGCGCCGCGGGAGGGTTGCGAGGGTGTCGACGAGAAGCTGACGGGTCTCGCTCGGTCGCACGACGGCGTCGAACCCGAAGCCTTCGGCGCCGCGCACGGCGCCGAGCCGGTCGGAGAAGGACCGGGCGAGCTGCTCCCTCGCGGCTGCTGGGTCCTCGGCTGACTCGAGCTCCCGCCGGAACACCAGGTCGAGGGCGGCATCCGGGCTCATCACGCCGGTCTCGGCGTCCGGCCACGCGAGCACGAGCGTGGGATGGAACGTCCGCCCGCCGGACATGATCACGTAGCCGCCGCCGTACCCCTTGCGGACCAGGACGGTGAACGTCGGGACGGTGGCTGCGCCGAGCGCGAGCGACAGTCGCGCGCTGGCGCGGGCGAGTCCCTCGCGCTCCGCGTCGGCGCCGACCGCGAGCCCGGGGAGGTCATCAGGACCAGGACCGGCAGGCCGAAGGCGTCGCAGAGTGACACCAGGTGCGCGGCCTTGCTGGCGGCGCCCGCGTCCAACGCTCCTGCCAGGACGAGCGGCTGGTTGGCGACGATCCCGATCGGGTGACCGCCGATGGTCGCGAGGGTGGTGATCAGGTTGCGGGCGTAGCCGGACTTCAGCTCCACCTCGCTGTCCTCGTCGACCAGCCCGGCAACGACATCGTGCATGTCATACCCGAGGCGAAGATCGCTGGGCACCACCGTTTCCAGAGCGCGGGCGGCTGCCTGCGCAGCGTGCTGCCCCGGATCCGTCGGCAGGGGCGCATCAGCATGGGGAGGGACCGTCGCGAGGTAGATCCGCAGGGCGACGAGCGCTTCCTCCTCGTCGTCGACCGCAAGGTCGACGGTGCCGAAGCCGGCCTGGGCGTCGGCACTGAAAAGCGCCTCCACGTCGGCCTCCTCGCCGGTGGCGGCCCTGACGAGTGCCGGCGGGGCCATCCCGGCGGTCGCGATGCCGAGCACGGCCACGACGTAGTCGCACAGTGCGGCCGCAAGCGTGGGCTGTCCGTAGCCGGGTCCGAGGAGCGCGGCAACCATGGGCACCCATCCCGACAGGCGTGTGGTCATCTCCTGGATGTCGAACCCGCCCGCGAAGTCGCGCGCATCAAGTCCCTCGTGGATCCGGTGGCCGCCGCCGTCGAGGAGCATCACGACCGGGATTCCGCGGGTGGCCGCCAGCTCAAGGCAGCGTTTCTGCTTCGCGTTGCCCAGCAAGCCGTTGCTCCCGCCCGCCGCCATGAAGTCGGTCGCGATCACGACAGCCGGCCGACCGTCGATGAGGGCGGTCCCGGTCACCACCCCGTCGCCCGGAACGGTCGCGCCGTCCGGCCCCGGCTCGGGACGGGCGAGCGCGCCGAGCTCGGTGAACGTCCCTGTGTCGGTGAGCATCGCGATGCGCTCGCGGGCGGTCCGCTTGCCGCGGGAGTGCTGGCGGGCGACCGCCTCAGGGCGAGCCTCGTCGAGCAGCGCACGTTGGTCCACCTCGTACCGGGGCGGATCGCCCGGCGACGTAATCATCGGACCGTTCATGCCCATTGCCTCCGTTTCGATATTAGATTAAATTCTACCCCATGACCTCGCGTCCGATCCAGATAGCCTGCGCCAGCAGCGGCTTCCTTCTCGTGGTTCTCCTCTTCGGCGGCATCATCGCGTCCGGTTGGATGCCCCCGCTGTCGCCGACGGAGAGCGCGAGGGAGATCGCACAGAGGTACGCCGACCACGCCGACGGAATCCGCATCGGAGCGGTCATGCTCCTGTGGGGAGCCGGCGCTACGGTGCCGATCGGCTGCCTGATCGCGGCGCACATCAAGCAGGTCGAGGGCGAGTTCTCGCCGTTGACCTACATCCAGGTGGTGGGCTGTGCCGGCGGCCTCTTCGCGATCACGATGCCTGCCCTGTTCTTCGGCGTCGCGGCGTTCCGTCCGGACCGGGGGGCCGACCTCACGCTCCTGATCAACGACCTGGGGTGGGTGCCGTTCATCATCAACGGAGTGCCGGCCGTCCTCCAGGCCGTCTCCTGGGGTGTCGCTATCCTGGCCGACCGCCGGGACGCGCCGCCGTTCCCGCGCTGGCTCGGCTACTTCAACTTCTGGGCCGCCTTCAGCTTCCTGCCGGCGTTCCTGCTGCTGTTCTTCAAGACCGGCCCGTTCGCCTGGAACGGCCTACTGTCGTTCTGGTTGCCTGCCACGCTCTTCGGTGGATGGTTCCTGGTGGCGTCCGTGATGCTGATCCGGGCAGCACCTCCGGCCGTCGCGACCGGCGGTCGCGATGAGCCGCTCGCGGTCGCAGCCCCATGACGCTGCAGGCCGACGACGTCCACAGCCGCGAGCCCTCGATCCCGGGTCAGGCTGACCAGCCTGCGCGCCGGATCCCCGGCGAGGAGGGCCTGTGGGTCTTCCTGCTCGGTGACATGGGCATCTTCGCGCTGTTCTTCGGCACCCTCGTCGTCACCCGGGCCGACCAACCCGACGTGTTCCACGCCGGTCAGCAGGCCTTGCACCCCTGGCTGGGCATCGTCAACACCCTCCTGCTCCTGACCGGTTCGATCCTCGTTGTCTACGGCGTGCGCGCGATCCGTGGTGCAACCGGCTCCGCGGCCGGGCTCTTCACCGGTGCGCTGGTCTGCGGGCTGGGGTTCGCCGGTGTCAAGGCGGTCGAGTACTCGTTGCTGATCCGGGAGGGTCACACCGCGGGCACCAACGACTTCTACATGTACTACTTCGTGTTCACCGGCATCCATCTTGCCCACCTGGCCATCGGGCTGGTCCTCCTCGGACTCCTGATCAGGCTCGGCAGCCGGTTGCCCGCGGGCCGGGTCCCGTCGGCTTCGCGGGTCCGGCTGGTGGAGTGCGGTGGCTGCTACTGGCACATGGTCGACCTGCTGTGGCTCGTCCTCTTCCCGCTGCTCTACCTCGTGAGGTGACCCGTGGCCGTCCGTGATGTGCGTCGTGTCGACACCGAGACCGGCGTCTGGCTGATCCTCCTGGCCGCGACTGTCCTGACAGCGGTTGTCGGCCTCGAGCAGGCCGGCGCGTCCCACGCAGTCGGACTGGTGCTGCTCGCCGTCGCCTTCGTGAAGCTGCGGTTGGTCGGGCTCTACTTCATGGAGCTCAGGACCGCGCCGCTCCCGCTCCGGCTCCTCTTCGAGGGGTACGTCGCAGGCGTGTTCGTCGTCCTCGCCGAGCTCTACGTCATCCGGTGACCGCCGACGACGCCGGGCGGGCTGCGGCCCGCCCGGCGTCGTCCTGCTCCGTAGGCGTCAGCGCGCGAGCTGCCGCCCGATGATCTCCTTCATCACGGCGGTCGTCCCGCCGTAGATCGTCTGCACCCGTGCGTCGGTCCAGGCGCGGGCGACGGGATACTCCCGCATGTAGCCGAAGCCGCCGTGCAGCTGCAAGCAGGTGTTGATGACCTTCTGTGCGAGCTCGCTGATCCACCACTTGCCCTTCGCGGCGTCGACATCGCTCAGCCTGCCCGCGTTGTAGGCCAGCACCGAGGCGTCGAAGTAGGCCCGGGCCACGTCGATCTCGGTCGCGAGCTCCGCGAGCTCGAACCGGACGTGCTGCAGGGCTGTCAGCGGCTCGCCGTACGCCTCGCGGGTCCGGCAGTACGCGACCGTGTCCTCGTAGACGGCCGTCATCGCGCTGATCGCCTGGAGGCTGACGCCGAGCCGCTCGCGGGGGAGGTGGCTCATCAGTGCGTGCAGCCCACGACCCTCCTCGCCGAGCAGGTTGGCACGGGGAACGCGCACGTCCTCGAAGAACAGCTCGGCCGTGTCCTGGCCGGGGAGGCCGATCTTGTCGAGCTTGCGGCCGCGGACGAAGCCGTCCATGCCGTCCTCCACGAGGAACAGGGTGATGCCCTTCGAGCCTGCGTCGGGGTCGGTCTTGCACGCCACGATCACGACGTCGGCCATGATCCCGCTGGAGATGAACGTCTTGGAGCCGTTGAGCACGAAGCTGTCGCCGTCTCGGACCGCCGTCGTGCGCATCCCGCGCAGGTCGCTGCCGGCGCCTGGCTCGGTCATCGCGAGGGCGCCGATCGTCCCGCCCCGCGCGAAGCCGGGCAGGAAGCGCTCCTTCTGCTCATCGTTGGTCAGGTCCAGCAGATAGTGGAGGACGAGGTCGTCCTGCAGCGAGGTGGTGACACCGAAGGACGTCGCGTGGGCTCGCGCGATCTCCTCGGCGCTGACGACCCGGTAGCGGTAGTCGGACTCACCAGCGCCGCCGTACTTCTCCGGGACCTGCAGTGCATAGACGCCCGCGGCCGCTGCGGCGGGGAAGACGTCGCGGTCGATCCAGCGCGCTTCCTCCCACTTGTCGTGGCGCGGGGTGACCTCGCGCGCGACGAACTCGCGGACGGTCTCGCGGTACGCCTCGTGGTCCTCGGTGAACAGGGTGCGCTCCATCTCGGTCCGCCTCAGCCCAGTCGTTCGATGATGGTCACGTTGGCCATGCCGCCGCCCTCGCACATCGTCTGGAGGCCGTAGCGGCCGCCGGTGCGCTCGAGCTCGTGCAGCAGGGTGATCATGATGCGTGCGCCGGACGCACCCAAGGGATGACCGAGCGAGATCGCGCCGCCGTTGACGTTGGTCTTCGCCGGGTCCACGCCGAGCTCCTGCTGCCATGCCAGGACGACGCTGGCGAACGCCTCGTTGACCTCGAACAGGTCGATGTCGTCGACGCCGAGACCGGTGCGCTCAAGCGCCCGGGCGGTCGCCGGCAACGGGGCGGTCAGCAGGTTGACCGGGTCGGAGCCGAGCACGGAGAGGTGATGGATCCGGGCGCGAGGCGTGAACCCGTGCTCCTTCACGGCCGCCTCGGAGGCGATGAGCAGAGCAGCGCCGGCGTCCGAGATCTGGCTCGAGACCGCGGCGGTCAGCCGTCCACCGGGGATCAAGGTGCGGAGCTCGGCCATCTTCTCGAGGGTGGTGTCGGCCCGCGGTCCCTCGTCAGCCTTGACGTCGCCGACCGGCACGATCTCGCCGAGGAAGCGGCCCTCCTCCTGCGCCTGGAGCGCTCGGCGGTGGCTCTCGAAGGCGAACTCCTCCATGTCTTCCCGCGAGATCGTGTAGTCGTCGGCGATCTGCTCGGCGGACAGGAACTGGGACACCTCGCGGTCGCCGTACCGCGCCTCCCAGCCCTCGCAACCGGTCCAGGGGTCGACGGCGCCGAACGGCTCGCCGGCGCCGAACGAGCTCAGGATCGGGTACTGACTCATCTTCTGGACACCGCCGGCGACCACCAGGTCGGTGGTGCCGCTCATGACGGCCTGGGCGGCGAAGTGCACCGCCTGCTGGGAGGAGCCGCACTGCCGGTCGATCGTCACGCCGGGCACCGTCTCCGGCAGCCCGGCCGCGATCGCAGCCGTCCGGGCGATGTCGCCGGCCTGGCTGCCGATGGCGTCGATGCAGCCGAAGATCACGTCCTCGATGGCGGCCGGGTCGAACCCGCCGCGCTCGACGAGGGTGCGGATCGGGTGGGCGCCGAGGTCGGCGGGGTGGATCCCCACCAGCCCGCCGTTGCGCCGGCCGATGGGGGTTCGGACGGCATCGACGATGTAGGCCTCAGGCATGTGCGACTCCTTGCGGGAATGTTCTTGTCTAAATTAGATTCAAAACATACCGTGTCGAGAGTCCCGACTCCACCTGCGGCGGCATACGTACGTATGTGCTTGCGTATCCGTGCCGATACCGAAGGCCGCGAAACCGGGCAACGTTGTCACTGCCACGCTGGAACCGGTGGTCAGAGCTCGGGAGGAGAGCACGTGAACGCACCGTCGGGAGCGACCGGCAGCCCTGTCGGTCGGCGGGCGATCACGACGTGCTCGGGGGGCGAGCTCCGTCGGCGCGGACCCGGCTTCGTGCGGCCACGTGGGGAGGGGTGGTCCGCCGAAGACCGGGTCGCGCTGATTGGCGACTTGACGGTCGACGGGCTCGGGGCACTGCTCGCGATCCGGGAGCGCGGGCTGTGTCCGGTCCCGATCGAGCCGTCGTTCACCCTCGAGGAGATGGCGTTCGCGATCAACGACAGCCAGGCCCGTCAGGTGCTCATCGACCCGAGCCGCATGTCGTACGTCGACCAGCTGCGGCCGTTGACGCCGTACGTCGAGGGCTGGACCGAGTTGTCGTCCGGTCCCGCCCCGGCGCTGCAGGAGGACTTCGCACGTCCGGGGCTCCCGTGTGGCACCCTCCACTACTCGGCGGCGCAGACCGGCCGGCCGGTCGGCTACGTCGTTCCCGACGCTCAGTTCGAGGATGCCGGCCGCCGGGACCTCGACGCCCTCCTCGACGATCGGTCGATCCGGGCGGACGACCGGATCCTGTTGGCCACGTCGCTGTCAGACCCAGCCGCCGTCCAGCTCGCCGTCGCCGCCTACGAGGCCAACGCCCAACTCGTTCTTGCCGGTGGTGCGCCGGTCGCGGACCTGATCGCAGCGATCAGCGCCCACCGACCGAACCTCGTCCATCTGTCGCCGGCGAGCGCGCTCGCGCTCGTCAAGGCTGTCGATGCTGGCGCCGCCCCGGAGTGGACCCCGCGGCTGGTACTGATCACTGCACCCTGGTGTCCACCCTCGGTGACACGGGGACTGGTCGAGGTCTGGGGGCCTGTCGTCCGGATCGTCTATCTCGGACCCGGTGTCGGAGCCATCGCAGCTATCGAGGGCGTCGACGTGTTGCTCTATCCGGGCAGCGTGGGCGTTCCTCTCGACGACTTGGACGCACCCCGAATCCGGATCGTGGCCGACGGGTCGGGCAGCGGCCTGATCGAGGCCGAGCACCCCCTCGGGTCGGGCCGCTGGGTCAGCTGGGGAGATCGCGGCATCATCAGCCGTGGCCGGCTCACCGTGGTCGACCAGCACCACGCGGGCGTGGGGGGCGAACGGCGGGCGAGGATGCCGCAGGCGGTCGAAGGAGCGCTGGTGGCGCACCCCTGGGTCGCGGACGCGGCACTCGTGGCCGGGCGGGACGGAGACCACGGACGGACGATGGTCTACGTGCAGGCGACGCCGGAGGCCGACCTGGCTCGACTCGAGGCAGTGCTCCTCGAGACGCTGAACGACTCGTTGCCGATCGGCTGGGTACCCGAACGGATCGCGATCGTGCCCGCGCTCCCGAGGACCGGCAGCGGGAAGCTCGACCGCCGACGGCTGCTCTCCCTCGATCCGTTCGAAGGTCGCGACGCCGTCTGATCGGAGGTCAGTGCTCGGCGGAGTCGAGCTGCTCGGCGACCCAGGCCGTGATCTGGTTGCGGTTGTTGAAGCCGAGCTTGGTCAGGATGTGCTCGACATGTGTCTCCGCGGTCCGCTTCGAGATCACGAGCGTGGTGGCGATGTCCTTGTTGCCCATTCCCGACGCGACCAGCTCTGCGATCTGGCGCTCGCGGGGAGTCAGCGGCGAAGCCTTCTGGGCGGACCGTGCTGCCGGCCGCGCCTTACGGACGGTTGCCTGCTCGTGGCCGAGGGCCTCGGCCACGAGTGCGTCCTGGTTGCTGGTCCGACCCTGCTCGAAGGCGGCCTCGTAGGCGGCGTCCCCGAGTCGTCCGCGCGCGGTGGTGACACACCCGACATGGAACTCGTGGAGGTCCGCCAGCGCCTCGGTCGACGTCTCGATGCGGTCCCAGATCGCCCGGGCGCCGCCGAGAAGGCGGGCCGCGCGCTCGGGATCGGCGTCGACGCACATCCAGGCCATTGCCTCGACCGAGGTCCCGATGCCGAGCGGGTCGCGGGTGCGCCGACGGAGCTCGAGGCTCGCCTTCTGCAGTGCCAGGCCTTCGTCGGGCTTGCCTGAGGCCCAGAGCGCGAGTCCGGCGATCCAGAGGGAGTAGGACCGGTACCAGGACTCCCCACAGGGCTCGGTGAGGGCCAGGCAGGCCTCGTGCTCGGCGAGGGCCGCGGGGATGTCCCTGCGGAAGCACTCGTTCAAGGCGGCGAGGGCGTGGGTGTGTGCCTCCTGGGACCGATCGCCGTACTCCCGGAAGCCGGCGGCCGCCTCGGCGAACTTGTCGTGAGCCAGGTCGACGTCACCGGAGAACATCGCGACGAACGCCTGGGCCTGGGTCAGCAGCACCTCGGTGTGTCCGCCGACCTCGGCCGCGATGTCCGAGCCTTGCCCGATCAGCTGGGATGCGTGCGCGACGTCGCCCTGCATGGCCGCCCACCAGCCAGCGGTGCGGAGGGCGCGGGCACGGAGATCGTCAGCGCTGGGACTGCGTGCGAGCAACCGGTCGAACCACAACCGGCCCTGGCGAAGGGCTCCATCCGCCAGCCCGAACTCCAGGAGCTCGGCGCCCATCGCGAGTCCGTGGTCCGCCTCGCCCGGCTCGGTCCAGCAGAACTCGAGACAGGAGTTGATGTTGCCCATCTCGCGCCGGAGCTGGTTGATGCCGTCGACCTGCCGCGGACTCATCCACATGTCGACGACCTGGTGCGAGAGGTTGACACACCAGTCGCGGTGACGACGGCGCACGGCGGTGAGCTCTCCCTGGACCCGAAGGTGGGAGATGCCCCGGTGGCGGATGGGTGGCAGCATCCGGAAGCGCGTCGTCGGACCGACCGGCGTGGCCACGAGGATCGACTTGTCGACGAGGGCGGTGACGACATCGGCCACCGGCAGGTCGACCTGGGCGCAGACCGCGCTCGCACCCTCGAGCTCGAATCCGTCGGCGAACACCGCGAGCTGCCCCCACGCCTCCTGCTCGATAGGCGTGCAGAGGTCGAAGCTCCACTCGATGCACGCGGCCATCGTCCGCTGCCGGTCCGGCGCGGTCCGGCTGCCCCTGCTGAGCAGCTCCCAGCGTTCGGTGAGGTTCCGTGCGATCTCCTCCGGGGACATCGCGCGCAGGCGACCGGCTGCCAGCTCGATGGCGAGCGGGATGCCCTCGAGCTTGGTCACGATCTGCCCGACCGACTCACGGTTGGCGACTGTCAGGTTGAACCCCGCGACCGCAGCCTTGGCCCGATCGACGAACAGCATCACGCTCTCGTACTGCTGGAGCGGTGCGGTCGTGTCCGCCGGGGGGACGGTGAGAGGGGAGACGACGTGGATCGCCTCGCCGTCGATCCGGAGCGGTTCCCGGCTGGTCGCGAGGAGGCGCAGGTCGGGGCAGGTCCGGATGAGGGTGTCGGCGAGGACGGCAGCGGCATCGATGACGTGCTCGCAGTTGTCGAGGACGATCAGGGTCGACCTGGACCGTAGGTACTCGACGAGCGTGGTCGTCGTAGGTCGCCGCGATCGGCCCTGCATGCCGAGGCTGGTCGCGATCGCGTACGGGATCTGTTCCGGATCGTTGTGCGGGGCAAGGCTCACGAACACCACGCCGTCTGCGAACGCTCGCCGTACGTCGGCTGCCACCCGCAGAGCGAGCCGGGTCTTGCCCACGCCGCCGACGCCCGTGAGAGTGACCAGCCGCGCCTCGGTCAGGAGCGACCGGACCGACGCACGGTCGGCCCGGCGCCCGATGAACGTGCTGACGTCGACGGGGAGGCCGGGGAGGCCGGGGAGCGACGGATCGTCTTGATGCATTGGAGGTTCGCCTTGCGGTTGGCGGCGAACTCACTCTAGCCGCGGGCCTGTGACGTCCGGCATACGTATCGAAGTACGTATCTGCGCGGTCTCGCCGGGGTAGCCGTCCGGGACATCGTGGCGGAGTCGAGCGCCGATGCCCGGCAAGTCAAGTGGAGGTCGTCATGCATCTGAACTGCCCCGATGAGGTCGTCCGGTACGTCGGCGCGACTCTGCGAGATGCGCTGTCCGATCCGCTGGTGCTCGCCCTCATCGGCGACCACCACATGCGGATTCGGATCGGCCTCGTGGACCCCGACTGTGTCCTGTACGTCGACACCAAGGAACACGACGTCCGGATGGGCGCTGACTCCGACGCGACCGATGGCCTGATCGCGATGGCCGGCGACACCGCACTGGCCTACCTGCTCGGCCGGGTCGACCTCGAGACCGCGATCGAGAGCGGCAGCGTGGTGGCCGCCGGCGAGAGCCGGGCACTGCTTCGTCTCCTCGGCCACGACTCAACGCTGCCCGACGTGTGCGAGCGGGTGCTGCGTCGCGAGGGCCGCTCCGACCTTCTCGCGCTCGCCGGCTGAAGCGCCCGGCGCCGCTGAGCCCGGCTTTCATCTGAACAAAATCTAATATAGGTTAGAAACTGACGTGCGCAGAGCATCTCCGCGCCCACCACTGACCGAGACCTGGAAGGGGGACCTGTGAGCAGCACGACGCAACCTGGATCGGCTTCGATCCCGGACCTGGTCGAGCTTCCCATCGAGCCCGACGGCCCGTACGGCGGCCGCCTCTCGTCGGTAGTCTCGTTCGTGCCCAAGCCCCTGCGGGGCGCGGTCAACGAGGCCGGCGGGATGGCTGAGCTCCTCATCAAGGTGGCCTGGAGCGCGATCCGCCATCCGCGCGGCTACTGGCAGGACGTCTTCGAGGAGATGGCCTTCACGATCAAGCGGTCGTGGCTGTCGATCTCGCTGGCACTCTTCGGCTTCCTGCTCGCGCTGACGGTCCCGTCGATGACCTGGGTCCAGCTGGCCGGCGTCGGCGAGCTCTACGGTCCGCTGCTCCTGATGCACAGCGTCCGGACGTTCACCGTGTGGGTCGCGACGCTGCTCGTGGCCGGCGTGATCGGCGCCGCGATCACCGCGGAGCTGGGGTCGCGCAAGGTGCGGGAGGAGCTCGACGCGATGCAGGTGATGGGCATCGACCCGATCCGGGTGCTCGTTGTACCCCGGATCGTCTCGGTCACCCTGGTCACCACGTTGCTCTCGGTCCCGGCCGCGCTGATCACGCTGCTGTCCTGTCAGTTCGGCGCACAGGTGATCGGCGGAATCGACCGCGCGTCGTTCTACCAGTTCGTCTGGCTGACGCTGAGCCCCGTCGAGCTGCTGGCGATGGTGTTCAACTGCCTCCTCGCAGGCGCCCTGATCGGGACCGTCTGCTGCTACAAGGGCCTCACAGCGGCCGGCGGCGCCATGGGTCTCGGCCGCGCCGTCAACCAGGCCGTCGTCATCGCCTTCGTGTCGCTCTTCGTGATGCAGCTCGGCTACAACGCCGTCGTCCTCGGCCTCTTCCCGGACCTGGGAGCGTTCAAGTGACCGATCTCGCCGTACCCACCAACGAGCAGCCGGACGCCGTCGACCGTGCCAAGCACGCCGCGCGGGAAGCCCGTACGGCGTACGACCAGGCGTGGAGCCGCCCCTTCGCGGATGCCGGCGAGCTGGTCTCCTTCGGCCTCCGTGTGCTCCGCGAGTGCCCGGCCGCGATCCGGCTGTTCCCGTCGGAGGTGTTCCGGCAGGCCGGGCTGTTGTTCCGCTCCAACGGCCTCGTGGTCGTGTTCATGCTGTTCATGCTCGGCGCCCTCCTCGGGGTCACGGGGACCGCGCTGTTCGAGGGCCTCGGGCTCGAGAGCTACGTCGCATCTGTCCCCGCCATCCCGATGATGCGCGGCGTCGTCGAGATCGTGTTCGGGTGGGTGCTCGCCGCGAAGGCGGGTTGCGGCATCGTCGCCGAGCTCGGCGCCATGCGGATCAGCGAGGAGATCGACGCCATGGAGGTGATGGGCGTCCGGTCCATCCCCTACCTGGTCAGCACCCGCGTCGTCGCCGCTGCCGTCGTCCTGCCTGCCCTGTTCGTCACCGGCCTTGTCGTCCACTTCGTGGCGACGAAGCTGTTCATGGTCGACCTGCTGAACGCGGTCTCGGCGGGCGGCTTCTGGGACGTCCTCTACCTGCTGCAGGGGCCGCGCGACCTCATCGTCGCAACGTTCTGGGCCAGCCTCATCGGCATCGTCGTCACGATCGTGTCCTCCTACTACGGCTACACCGCCAAGGGCGGACCCGTCGGCGTCGGGCGGGCCACCGCCCAGTCGATGCTCGTCAACCTCGTCCTGATCAGCCTGATCTCGATGATCCTCGCCCAGCTGTTCTACGGAAACGTGCTCGATCAGGCATTCGGAACCTGAGCGTCGCCTGCCGCCTGCCGCCCGCCGCCCGCCGCCCCAGCCAATCCAGGAGAGAGACCATGACCATGCTGCTCGAGCACGCCAGCGGTGTCGCCGCGCCGAACGCCGCACCGGCGGCGGAGCACACGATCGAGATCCGCGACATCCACAAGAAGTTCGGCTCGTCGCACATCCTTCGCGGCCTCAGCGTCGACTTCAAGGACGACGCGATCACGACGGTGCTCGGTCCGTCCGGCACCGGGAAGAGCGTCCTGCTCAAGCACATCGTCGGCCTGCTCGAGCCGGACGCCGGTGAGGTTCGCGTGTTCGGGACCGACATCTGGCGCGTGTCCGAGATCGAGCGGTACGAGCTGCGCAAGCGCTTCGGGGTGCTCTTCCAGGACGGCGCTCTGTTCGGCTCCATGAACATCTACGACAACGTCGCGTTCCCGCTCCGCAAGCACACCGACAAGAGCGAGGACGAGATCCGCGAGATCGTCATGAGCAACCTGCAGGAGGTCGGCCTCGAGGGCGCGATCCACAAGGCCCCCAACGAGATCTCCGGCGGCATGCGCAAGCGGGCCGGGTTCGCGCGGGCCCTGGTGATGCGTCCTGACGTGGTGCTCTTCGACGAGCCCGACTCGGGCCTTGACCCGGTCCGCACGAAGCTCCTCTCGCAGCTCATCTCGCAGGTGCACCAGGAGCACGGCGGGACGTACATCGTCATCACCCACGACATCCCGACCGCGCGCACCGTGAGCGACTACGTCGCCGTCATCTGGAAGGGCCAGATGGTCCACTACGGCGACGCCGATGGTGCGTTCGGCTCCGACGACCCGTTCGTCCGGCAGTTCCTCGCAGGGGACGCCGTCGGCCCCCTCGGGATGGACTGAGCGTGTCGAAGCTCCTTCACCTTCCGCGTGCGGCGGTAGCCGGGCTGGCCCTCCTCGTGGCAGCCGTGGTGGTCCTGTTCGCGACGAGCGGCGGATCGGACGACGAGTACGAGCTGCGCCTCATGGTGCCGGCAGCCGACGGTGTCGTGGCCGGGACGCCCGTGCGGATCGCGGGCCGCGAGGTGGGCGAGATCACCGACGTCGCGGTCAAGGGGAACGCGGCGCAGCTGACAGTGACCATCGACGAGGCTTGGGCGCCCTTGAATGCCGGCACCCGGGCACGGATCGGCTGGAACTCGCTCCTCGGTCGCCGAGAGGTGCTGCTCACTGCCGGTCCCGAGGACAACGCCGCCCTTCCGTCCGGGAAGGTCGTGACGGCCACGACCGAACGGGTCGAGCTCGACGACATCTTCGCGGCACTGGACGCACCTACACGGCGAAAGGTGCGGCACCTGGTCGCCGACCTCGAGCAGACCATCGCCCCCAATGTCGGCACGCTCAACGAGACATTGCGGACGGCCGGGCCGTTCGCCGAGGCTTTCGGCGAGGTGCTGCGAGCGGTGGGCAAGGACGGCCCGGCGATCCGTCGGCTGCTGACCGACCTGCGCCAGATCACCTCGGTTCTCGCCGAGCGGGACACCGAGCTGTCGACGACCGTCACCAACCTCACCTCCGTGCTGACCACGGCGGCGCAACAGCAGGACCAGCTGCGCACCTCGCTCGACGAGGTCAGCTCGACGATCGACGCGGGCAACCGGCTCTTCACCGCGATCCCGGGGGCCGTGGACGAGACCATCCCGCTCCTCGAGGACCTCCGCCCGGCCACGGACGAGCTGCCTGCCGTGGCCGCCCGGCTGAAGCCGGTCCTGACGGACCTGCGGCCAGTCGTCGCGGAGCTGCGGCCGACGCTCAGCGCTGCCAGGACCCTGCTCGGGCACACGCCGGCGCTCCTGAGCAACGGGACGCCGGTGCTCGAGGACCTCCAGTCCAGCCTGTCGTCGGTCCAGCCGGCGGTGTCGTTCCTCCGGCCGTACACGCCGGAGGTCATCGGGTTCCTCACCAACTGGACGTCCCTGTTCTCCGCCAAGAACTCCGCGGGCCACTTCGGGCGCGCCATGATCCCGGTCTCCGCGACGTCCTTCAACAGCAACCCCGGAGTGCTCCCGCCCGGAATGACGCAGTGGCAGGAGCCGGTTCCGGGTCAGGTCGCCGACCAGCCCTGGAGCGACGCGAACGGAGATGAGATCCATTGATCACCACGCTCAGGCGGTCACCACTCGCCGTTGGCGCCGTGGCCGTGCTCCTGATGGCCCTGGTTGCGGTCGTCCTCCTACGGGACGGCGGCGAGTCGGCCGACGACGGCACTCGCGTCGTGGCGACCATCGCTGATGCCCAGGCGCTCGCCGAGGGCAACGAGGTCCGGGCGTCCGGCGTCCTGGTCGGTCAGGTCGCGAGCATCGAGCTGGTCGACGGCAAGGCGCGGGTCGAGCTCGAGGTCGCCGAAGGGGTGCTCCCCATCCACGACGACGCAACGCTCACCGTGCGGCCCGTCAACCTCCTCGGTGAGAACTTCGTCGATCTCGATGAGGGCTCGGCCGACCGCCCCTTCCTGGAGCCCGCGGTGATTCCGGCGGATCAGGTGTCCTCGGCGGTGACGTTGCAAGACGTCCTCAACACGTTCCACGAACCGACGGCAGCGTCGCTGGCCGCGGTCGTCACCGCCCTCGGCGAGGGCCTCGATGCCAACGGTGGCGAGGTTGCTGCAGCCATCAAGGCGCTGGCCCCGGCGATGGAGAACGCCGAGGAGCTCGGTGACCTCCTCGGTGAGCACAACCAGGTGCTCGAAGACCTGGTGGCTGCCACCGACCCGGTCGCCACCGCAGTGGCGCAGGACGGTGGTCGCACGCTCGACCGGCTGATCGGGTCCACGACCGAGATCCTCAACTCGGTCGCCGTCCAGGAGGAGGCGCTCGAGCAGACCCTGATCGAGCTGCCGGGCACGCTCACCTCCGCCCGTCGGACCCTTGCGGACCTCAGTGGCGTGGCCGGCGAGCTGACACCGACCCTGCGGGCGATCCGCCCGATCACCGACGACCTGTCCGACGTGGTGGCGGAGCTCAAGGACTTCGCCGCGGCCGCGGATCCTGCGCTCGGCTCGCTGGAGCCGGTGCTCGCCGAGGCCGATGCGCTGCTCGACCAGGCTGCCCCTGTCGTCGCCCAGCTCCGAGCGACCGGTCCCGACCTGCGCACGACAGCGGCATCGCTACGCCCGATCGGACGCGAGCTCCTCGACGAGAACCTCCACGGCGTCATGGAGTTCGTCCGGAAGTGGGCGCTGAGCACCAACGGGCGTGACGGCATCTCGCACTACTTCCGGGGCGTCGTGTACGTCACGCCGACCACCCTCGACAGTCTGCTGACGTCGCTGCTGCCCGCCAACCAGGGCGTGGACCAGCCGACGACGACGAACGACGGCACCGGTGGCGGGTTGTTGCCGGAGGACTTGCTGGGCGACGGTCCGCTCGATGGCCTGCTCGGGGGGCTCGACGGCTTGCTCGGCGGTCGACGTGACGGGGCAAAGGCCGACCCGACCAGTGCCCTCGGCTTGAACCCGCGCCAGGAGGAGCAGCTCCTCGACCAGCTTCTCGGAGGCGGCAACTGATGACCATGCCAGTTCATCGCGACGAAGCCCGCCGGTTCATGTTCGGGATCGGCACCTTGGCGCTGCTTGTCGTGGTAGCGATCGTCGGCGGCATCGTCCAGACCGGCGGCGCACTGCCCGCCAAGAAGTACACCTACGTCACGGCGACCTTCAGCGACGTCGGCATCCTCAAGACCGGCAAAGAGGTCCGCACCAGCGGTGCCCGGGTCGGCACCGTGTCGGAGATCGAGTACGTCGACGGCGCCGCCGAGGTGACCCTCCGCCTCGACGGCGAGCAGGAGATCTACGAAGACGCCACTGCCTTCGTCGGGAACATCTCCGCACTGGGCAAGAAGTACGTCGACCTCGACCCGGGCACCGCCGACGCCGGCGAGCTGGGCGCGGACGGCATCCCGCTCGAGCAGACCACGCCGTCGACCTCCGTCGAGGACATCCTCGGCGCCTTCGATCCCGCGACTCGGCGGCAGCTCCAGGTGGCCCTTCGGGAGCTGTCCACCGGTCTGGCCGGCCACGGCCAGGACCTGAACGTCGTCCTTGCCCGTTCGCCCGAGCTGCTCGCCGATCTCGAAGTGGTGACGGGTGCGCTCACCAGCCCGTCAGCCGACCTCCCGGGGACGCTCACCAGTGCCACGCGACTGGTGAGCCGGTTCCGGGGCAGGGAGGACCAGATCGCCGCGCTGATGCACAACGCTGACCTGACGGTGAGCGCGCTCTCGGTCGATGACGGTGATCCGTTGCGCCGAACGGTCGAGGCGTTGCCGCCCACGCTCCGTGACGCCCGGGGTGCGCTCGATGCTCTCCATCCGCCGCTGGCCGACGCGAGGGTCGCCGTTCGCGACCTCCGTCCTGGTGGCGAGGCGCTCGGCCGGTCGTCGGGCTCGCTCCGTGCGTTCCTTCGCAACTCGGTCGACCCGCTGGAGCGTGTTCCGGGCATTGCCGAGCAGGCAGAGCCGGTCGTCATCGACCTGACCTCCACCCTGGCCGACGCCCGGCCGTTGATCCCGCGGGTGAGCGACGGCGTGCAGAGTCTCGCCGAGCTGCTCTTCCCCGCCGCTCCGTACGCCGGAGATATGGGTCGCTTCTTCAGCCAGCACGACCTGCTGAGCGGCACCCTCGGCAGCGACGACCAGCACTACTTCGCGGCGATGCTCACCGGGGTCGGCCTGTTCAGCGTCAACGGCCTGCCGGACCCGCTCTACGGGCAGGAGGCCTACCCAGTGCCCGGCACTGCGTGGAACCACAGCACCAACACCGACGTGAGGGACTGAGGAAGCGATCTCATGAACATTCTTCGTCGACTCCGCAGGGCGCTCGCGGCCCCGCCTGTTCGTACCGGTCGCGCTCGGATCGTGAAGCTGGGACTCTCGCTCTACGTCGTGACCGCCGTCGTCATCGGCCTCCTGGCGATGAAGCCGCAGATCACGAACCTGCTCAGTGGCGGCGACACGATCACGGCCGAGTTCAGCAGTCAGTACAAGCTTCGAGCCCACGACTCGTCGGTGAAGATGGCCGGTATCACGGTCGGCAAGGTCACGGACATCGATGGCACCGACGATGGCACCGCCCTGGTGACCATGAAGCTGGACGAGGGCATCGTCGACAAGCTCGGCTCCACGCCGACCGCCAACATCGAGCCGCGCACGTTGCTCGGCGGTCGGTATGCGATCGAGCTGCACCCCGGTGGTGAGGGCGCCTTCGCGGGCGAGATCCCGATCCAGCGCACGAGCATCCCGGTCGAGCTCGACACCATCGTCGAGGCGCTTCCGGCGGATGCGCGCGAGGCGCTCCAGGGGCTGGTCGGAAATGCGGGCCCGACGCTCTCCGAGAGCTCGGACGAGATCCCCGACCTGCTCGACTCCGCGCCAGACGTGCTCCGGCCCGTGACGCCGGTCCTCGAATCCGCCCAGGGCACCAGGCCTCGTCAGGACCTCCACGGGATCGTCAGCCGTCTGGATGCCGCGGCGCGCGCCCTCACGCGGACCGATGGTCAGCTCGATGCGACGGTCACGGACCTCGCGACCACTTCGTCCACCCTCGCCCGGCACCGCGACGAGCTGAGCACCGTCCTCGCCGAGCTGCCAGCGACCCTGGAGCAGGGGGGAGACGGGATGAACGGCCTTGCCGACGTCGTCACCCGGCTCGAGACCACGGCGTCGTCGTTGCAGCCGGCCACCCCCGAGCTCGCCAACCTGCTCGTCGACCTGAAGCCGACGCTCCGGATCGCGCAGCCGGTCCTGCGCGACCTCGTGCCGACTCTTCGGGAGCTGCGACCCGCCGTCGAGCAGCTGGTCCCGGTCACGGATCAGGCGACGGGCATCCTCCGGGACCTCCGCGGGCCGGTGATGGCCAGGGTCAAGGGCCCGGTCATGGACTTCCTGCTGAACCCGTGGGTCGGCAGCGGGCCGTACTCCCGGAGCGCGGAGGGCTATCAGGCCGACCACAAGGTCTACCAGGAGCTTGCCTACATGGCGACGAACATCGACCGGGCCTCGATGGGTCAGGACTCGCGGGGATCCACCCTGGCGTTCCAGGCGGGTGTCGGCCTCGACTCGATCAGTGGCGTGCCGTTCTCGCTGGACAACCTGGTGAACCTGGCGCTCGACAACGCCGGGATCGACGACCCCGCGCTGCGCAACGACGTTCTCGACAACGCAGGAGTGTCGCGGTGAAGAAGCTGAGTGCTCTGTGGGGCCGGGTCCAGAACACGCCGGGCCTCAAACGCGACGTCGCGATCGTCGTCGCCCTGCTGGTGGTCGGCACCATGACGACCGTCTACCTGTTCACGAAGTACGACGTCGTGTCGCCGACGGCGGACACGTTCGAGTTCTCCGCCGAGTTCGACCAGGCGCCCGCTGTCCAGCTGGCAGCCAGGCAGGAGGTGCGGATCGCCGGCATCTCGGTCGGCAAGATCACCGGCGCCGACGTCACTGACGAGGGCGCGGCTCGGTTGAAGTTCACGATCGACCCGGACCAGAAGGTCTACACGAACGCCCGCCTCGTCATGCGATCGAAGACGCCGTTGAACGTCATGTACGTCGCGCTCGACCCGGGTGGCCCGCCGGCGGCGCCGCTCGACGAGGGCGGGACGATCCCGATGACCCAGACCGAACGGGTGCTGCAGCCCTATGAGCTGCTCAACGAGCTCGACGCCCGGGCCCGCAACGCCCTCACGGACCTTGTCACGCAGGCGGACGTCGCACTGGCAGATGCTCCAGCCAACCTGCCCGACGGGGTCCGGGCCCTGGACGGCGCCGTCTCCAGCTTCGAGCCGGTGGTCAACGCGCTCCACCGGCGGAGGGCGAACCTCGAGCACCTGGTGACGGCTGTCGCCCAGATCTCCCAGGCGGCCGGCGAGGACGATGCCCGGCTGACGTCGCTGGCGGACTCGCTGGCAACCACCTTGGGGGTTCTCGCCCGCAACGACAGGCAGGTCGGTCAGACGCTGAGCTCGCTGCCCGGCGTCACCCGGACCCTGCGGGAGTCGATGCTGAACTCGGCTCAGCTGAGCCACCTGCTCAGCCCGGCCCTCGTCGCCCTCAACGAGGCGTCGGGTGACCTTCCCGATGCGCTCGCCGACCTCGATGACACCGTCGTCAACGCCCGCGGCCTCCTCGAGTCCGCACGCCCCGTGGTGCGCAAGCTGCGTCCGATCGTCGCCGACCTGCGTCCGCTGGTGTCGGACGTGCGGGTGTCGCTCGGGGACCTCAGCCCGGTGGTCTCCACGCTGCCGGACGTCACCGCACGGATGGTTCCCTGGCTCGACCACCTCGGCGCGTTCATCTACAACACCTCGTCGTCCTTCAGCCTCGGCGACGTCAACGGCGGACTCGGGCGAGCCAACGTCGTCCTGAAGCTGACAGACCCGACCGGAGGGGGACTCGGATGACGATCATCAACGCGATGCGAAAGAACCGGGGCATGGCCACGGTCCTCGGCTTCACCCTGTGCTGTCTCGTCGGCTTCTCCTTCCTCTGGGTGAAGGCAGGAGGCTCGATCCCGGTCGTCGCCGACCCGGACGACTACCGCGTGGCCTTCATGGTCGACGACTCGAAGAACCTGCTCGAGACCGGCGAGGTGCGGATCGCCGGTGTGACCGTCGGGCGAGTGGAGTCGCGCGATCTCGTCGGCGACGAGGTGCGCATCGAGATCAGTCTCGACCCGAGCGCCGCGCCCCTCCACGAGGGCGCGACCGTCCGCGTCGGTGTGAAGTCGCTCGTCGGCTCGTCGTACGTCGACGTGGTCGACGGCGACGGCAAGGAGCTGTCCTCGGGCACGGAGCTCGACGCCGCACAGGTCATCCCGGCGGTCGACGTCGACGAGCTGCTGTCCACCCTCGACGCGCCCACCCGGGCCTCCCTCCAGCAAGTGGTGCGGGGCCTCGGTCGCGCGACTCGGGGGACCGGAGCCGAGGTGGACGCCTTGGTGACCGCCGCCGGTGACATCGGCCGCGAGGGTTACGTCGTGCTCGACGCGCTGGAGCAGCAGGGCACCGACCTGACCGCGCTCACGGTCGAGGCACGCGAGCTGCTCGATGCGCTTGACGCGGGCCAGGGCCAGATCGTGACCTTGGTGGAGGCGGCCCAGGAGCTCACCGACGCAACGGCCGACAAGCGGGCCGCCGTCGAGAACGTCGTCCGTGAGCTGCCCGGCCTCATCCAGAACGTCGATGCGGGCGCGGTGAGCCTGCAGGACCTGGCCGGTCCGCTGACGCCGATCGCCCGGTCGCTCCGAGTGGCGGCTCCCGACCTGAACGCTGCGCTGTTGACCCTTCCCGCTGTCACCAATGACCTGGCGGGGCTGCTGCCCGCACTCGACACCACGCTCGCGCGCGCCCCGCGGACCCTGGACCGCCTCCCTGCGTTCACCGACGCTCTCAGCGGTGTGGTGCCCGAGGCGGAAACGCTCCTGCGCGACGTGAACCCGATGCTGGCCTACCTCGAGCCCTACGGCTTGGACCTCGGCGCGCTGTTCGCCAACTTCGGTGCGTCCTTCGACACCCTCGCCGAGGACGGGATCCGGCCGATCCGACTCACCGCCACCGCCCAGGGCATCGGCACGGTCCGGGGGATCCCGGCCGACCTGCCCGAGACCGGACTGTGGTGGAACAACCCCTACCCCGCCCCGGGCACCGCGGACGCGCCCGCGCCGTACAACGGCACCTACCCGAGGGTCGAGCGGTTGCCATGACCGGGACGGACCACCCGACGAGGCGCGCCCGCGGCAGACTGCCGCTGGCGGCCCTCGTCGCGGTGGTCGTGCTCGCGGCGATCGGTGGCGGGCTCGCGCGACTCGAGGTCGACACCGGGCTCGACTCGATGCTGCCGGCGTCGGACCCTGTCGCGGTGGCACTGGAGCAGAAGGACGACGAGTTCGGCGGTGACGCCGTGGTGGTGATCCTGGAGTCCGACGAGCCTCGCTCGTTCTTCACGGTCCAGGACCAGCTGATGGCGCTGATCGGGCTCGAGGGCGAGCTCGCCGGACTCGCCGACGTCGCCGCGGTCTACGGGCCCGGGACGATCCTCAACCAGACCGCGGGTGCCGCGCAGGACATGCTGTCGCAGATCGTGGGACGTAGGGACGGCCTGCGCCAGACCGCGATCGCGGAAGCGCAGCGCCGTGGATTGTCACCCGCCGCGGCCAGGGCGGCCGGGGAGCGGGTCGTGAAAGTCTTCGACCGGCGGTACGGCGCCCTGCTCGTGAAGGGCATGGGGGCCGGGCTCCCGACCCTTCGCAACCCGAGGTTCGTCGAGATCGTCCTGTTCGACGAGAACCTGGCGCCGCGGCCGGAGTGGAAGTTCGTCGTGCCTGCCCCGGACAAGGTGGCGCTCCTGGTCCGGCCACGCAGCGATCTGAGCCAGGACGCCGCGGCCCGTCTGACGACCGCGGTCGAGGATGCCGTCGCTGACTCCGACGTCGAGACCAGCCGGGTCACCGTCACCGGCGTCCCGACGATCACCGCGGCCCTGAGCGACCGCGCCCGCTCCGAGGCGCCCCGGCTAGGGCTGATCGGACTGGCCGCGGTGGGGCTGGTCTTCCTCCTGGTGCCGTGGACGTCGAGGCGGCGGTCGCGGCTGCGCCCGGTCGCCGCAGCCCTGGTCGGCACCGGTGCCGCGCTTGCGTGCTTCGGCTGGTTGGACCGGCCGGTGTCCCTCGGTGTGGTCGCCTTCCTCCCGATCCTGCTCGGCATCGGCAGTGACTTCCCCCTCTACCTGTCGCGCGGCGGGCATGATCGGGCAGCGCTGGTGGCCGCGGCTGCCGGCGTGGTCGGCTTCGCGTCGCTCGGCCTGTCGCCGCTCCCGTTCGTCTCCGAGCTCGGGCTCGCGCTCGCACTCGGCATCGTGCTGACCGTGCTGGCAGCCCTCGGCCTCCGTTGGGTCCTCGGCGTCACGCCGGCTCCCGCGGAACGCGAGCCGCAGGAGCCACGCGAGCGGCAGCGCCGACGCGCCCCGGTCCTTGTGCTGGCGGCGGCCGGCGCGGCGGCGGCCGTGTTCGGCTGGACGCTTCTTCCCGGACTCTCCGTCGAGTCCCAGCCCGACGCGCTGGCCGAGGGTCTCCCGCAGCTCACGGACGCCGAGTACGCCGAGGAGGTCCTCGGGTCCAACGGCGAGATCAGCATCGTCGTCACCGGCGACGACGTCGCCACGCCGGAGGCGCTCGCCTGGAGTCGCGACACCCAGAACGCGATCGTGAGCGAGCTCGGTGACCAGGTGCACCCCGTGCTCAGCCTCGCCGACCTGTTCCGGTTCCTGGGTGAGGAGCCGACGCCGGCCGAGGTCGACGCAGCGATGGAGGTCATGCCGCGCTACCTGTCCTCCGCGGTCGTCCGCTCGGACCGTGCGGTCGGAGTGATGGTCTACGGCGTCGAGTTCGACGACATCGCAGAGCTCGGCGACCTCGTCGAGCGGATCGAGGCCACCGCCGGCGACCCGCCGGACGGTCTCGAGACCGACGTCGTCGGGCTCCCGGTCGCGGCCGTGCAAGGCCTGGAGCTGGTCGGCGACGGTCGGCTCCTCATCAACCTGGTCGGGATCTCGCTCGCGGTTGCCGTGGTCGCGATCGGGCTCGCCGACGTACGCCGAGGAGCACGGGCCGCGCTCGTCGTACTGATGTCGACCGGATGGGTCGCCCTGATCGCTCATCTGACGACCGGGTCGCTGAGCCCGCTGACCGTTGCGATCGGTTCCCTGGTGACAGCGACCGGCTGCGAGTTCGCAGTCATGGTCGACGACCGGCGCGGCCGCTCCGCCGCCGTACCTGTTCTGACCGCAGCAGCCGCCGCGACCGCGGGCTACCTGGTCCTGGCACTGAGCGACCTGGCCGTGCTCCGCGACTTCGGCCTGCTGCTGGCCGGCGGAGTGATCAGCTCCGTCGTCGCAGCGTTCCTCGTCGACGCGGTGTTCACCGGGGCCCGCCCGCGGAGAGATCCGATCGAGGTCCCGGCAACAGAGACACCCCAGATGGAGGAGGCAGTCCGATGATGGATCGGCTCAAGGAGATCGACCGCACCAAGCTGGTCGCGGCGGTGCTGTGTGTCGGCTTGCTGGCTGCGGTCGCGGTGTTCGCCTACACGCGTCTCGCCGACGACGAGCTGCCCGAGGACGCCGTCCTCAGGTACGGCGACCGGGTCGTGACCGAGGACGAGCTGCAGGACCGGGTCGAGATCCTGGGTGCGCTGTACGGCGTCCAACGCCCCGAGGACGAATCCGAGGGCGAGCAGTTCGACAAGGACTCCGCCAAGTCGATGGCGGTGAGCCTGATCCTCGACGAGGCCATCGAGGAGCACCAGATCGAGATCCCCGAGCGCAAGGCGCAGGACCAGCTCGACCAGCTGATCGAGGACCAGCTGGTCGGCGGTCGCCAGGCGTTCGTCGACTGGCTGAGCGAGGTCGGCATCAACGAGCAGGACGTGCTCGACGAGATCACGAGCCAGCTCGCGACCTCGCGCCTGGTGGAGGAGGTCGTGCAGGACGTGCCGGACGTGACGGACGAGGACGTCCGGGTCGCCTTCGACGAGCACCGTGATCGGATGGTCACGCCGGAGGCCCGGCGGCTGCTCAACATCGTCGTGGAGACGAAGAGGGACGCGCAGCGCGTTCTCGAGGCGCTCCGGGGTGGTGCCGACTTCGGCGAGGTCGCCGCGACCTGGTCCCGCGACGGGAGCACGCGCGACAGCGGCGGCGACCTGGGCCTGGTCACCGCGGACCAGCTCGAGGCCGACTACGCGGACGCCGCCTTCTCGACGCTCAGGGGCTCGGTCTTCGGGCCGGTTGAGACCCAGTACGGCTGGAACGTGGGCAAGGTCGCCGATGTCCGTCCGTCGACGGCGCTGACGTTCGCCGCCGTGAAGGAGACCCTGGCCCGAGAGCTCCAGAACCGTGAACGCCTCGAGGCCTGGCGCAGCTACCTCGGCGACCTGCTCGAGGACGCCGACGTCGAGTACGCCGACTCCTACCTGCCCGACGACCCGACCGCACCACCGTCCGACCTGCCGGAGACGACGCCAGACGCCGAGAAGTGACCAGCCTCGAGACCCGCACGGGCACCGACCGCTCTGGGTCCTCCGACCCGCGACGCAACCACGCGGTGCTCGCCTGGGGCGCCGTCGGCCTGGTGTGGATGGCCGTGAGCCTGCGCGCGGCGTACGGCTGGGTCACGAGCGATCGCGACTTCGGGCCGGCCGAGATCATGCCGGGCGACGTGATGCCGACCTCCTCGCTGGTGGCGCTGCGGGTCGTGGAGGTGGCCAGCGTCGTCGTGCTCCTGACCGCGATCTGGTTCCTGGCGGTCAAGCCGTGGCGCAAGACCCGGGAGATCCGGATCGAGGGGCTTCTGGTCATCGGCGGCATCTTCGGCTTCGCGATGGACTCGTGGCTGAACCTCTACGACTTCCTGTTCGCGTTCAACGCCCACTCGGTCAACCTCGGCGCGTGGTCCGCGCACCTCCCGTTCCACAACCAGGGCGTCCCGACGGAGTACGGCGAGGCGCTGCTCTGGGGACTGCCGATGTACGTCTACTTCTGCTCGGCCGAGGCCGCCCTCGGGCTCGGTGTCCGGGCCAGGCTCCTGGCGCGGTGGCCGCGGATGTCCGAGACGCTCGCCCTCGCGGTGATGTTCGTGTTCTTCTTCGTCTTCGACTTCATCGCCGAGAACATCATCATCCGCACGTCGGAGGCCTACTCGTTCGTCCGGACCGAGGAGTCGCTCACCCTGTGGGCGGGAGAGCAGCACCAGTTCCCGCTCTACGAGAGCTTCCTCGTCGCCTGCGTGGCGATGGGCTTCGCCGCGATCCGGCTGTCGGCCGAGCGGGACCCGGACGGCCGGTCGTTCATCGAGCGCGGGGTGCATCACCTCCCGCGGTGGTCGGTGCAGCCGGCCCGACTGCTGGCCGCCACCGGGTACGCCGCCGTCGTGCTGATGATGCTCTACCACCTGCCGTTCAACTGGCTCAGCCTCGGCGGCGACTCGTTCGCCGACCTGCCGTCCTACCTGACGCCGCCGTTCTAGGGAGCACCGTTGGGGCAGCCGACCGGCTCCACGGTGACTAACGACGGCTGAGACCGTCCTCCGTCGCAGCACCGAGAGCGAGCGTGAGGGGAGCGCTGCCGCCCCGCGGGTTGGTGGAGAGCTCGAGGTCGGACTCCGTCGCCCGACTGAGCTCGCCGAGCCGGGCGCGCCGCTCCTCGGACAGAGGGACCGCGCCGTACCCACCGTGGCCGCTGACCTCGGCCGCCGGAAGGGCGTGTCGGCAGAGAGCCTGGCCGGCTTCCTCGTGGACGCGACGTTCGCCGCGATGCAGCGCGACGTGGCGATGATCGTCGAGACCGGGGAGGGTCAGCCGGACATCGTGGACACGATCGTCCACGTGTGGACCCAGGCTCTCTACGCTCCGACCGCGCCGTCCCGCGCCAGAACCGGGCGTTCCTGACGCCCGCCCGGGGACAGGGTCACCGGGGGCGGTACTCGAAGACCCGCCACACGACCTCGGACACGGCGTCCGCAACCCTTGCCTCGTCCTCGGGGTCGCGGGCGAGCTGGTGCGCCGACCGTTCGAACATCCACGCGAGCACCTGGCCGATGGTGTCGGGGTCCGGCGCGGCGGAGGGTCCATCACCCCAGTGCCGGCGCATCAGGTCGGCCCCCATCGCACCGACTTCGTGGATCGCGTCGACCCACAGCTGTCGGACGTCCGGGTCCTGCTCGGCGAGCGTGATGATCGCGCTGTGGAGTGGTGCGTCGGCCATCCAGCGGTGGGTCATGTCGGTCACGATCGTGCGCAGGGTCTCGCGGTCGATCTCCGGATCGGCGAGCACCTCGGCCCCGAGCGCGAAGCGCTGCTCGACGATCTCCTCGGCGATCTGCGCGAGGATGTCCCGCTTGTCGCCGAAGTGGAGATACAACGTGGCCCGGGAGACGCCGGCTTCCTTGGCGATCCGCTCCATCGACAGGTCGGCGTAGGCCTCTCCGTCCATGAGCAGGCGGCGGGTCGCCTCGACGACGCGGGCCTTCGTCGCCTCACGCCGCCGGGCCCCGGAGCGGGCCTGGACGGTCAGCGGCGACGAGCTCCCCATCACGTCATCCTGCCTCACGGTGCGGGATCGCCGCCCTCCAGCCGGTCGAGGTGCTGGGACGGACACTCGGGCTGTCCCTCGACCCCGCAGAACGCGCTGTTGTCGAGGTACGACGGCAGGTCGATGTAGGTGTCGGCGTACATGGTGGCGAAGCTGTAGGGCAGGAAGTAGCCCAGCGCCGCTGCCGTGCAGAAGCCCGTGACGGCGAGGTACGACGTCAGGTGCTTGCGGAACGGCGACGCGACGAGCTCGTCCACGCCGCGTTCGACCGCCGACCGGCCGGTGTCGTCCACCGAGTCGCGCAGCCAGGTGACCATGCCGGCGAACACCGCCGCGAACACCGACTGGTAGAGCGGGAACTGGTAGATCTCGCCGGCGAACAGGCTGAAGCCCTCCGGCACGCCGGGGAAGACGTACATCTGCGGGTAGACCAGGAGCCCGACCTCGGCGATGCAGTCCACCACCATGAACACGACGAAGAGGACCGCGTAGTGCGTCGCCGTGCTCGACCGCGGGAGCCAGGTGCGCAAGCGGCGGAGGACCCAGCAGCCGGCCATCGCGGCGAGTAGGCCGAAGTACATGTAGAGCGGCTGTGCCCAGAGCAGGCCCTCGGCGAACCGCTCCTGACCGGGGCTCGGAAACAGCGGCAGGAACCCTGCCCACGACCCGAAGCTGAGCGAGTGCGCGTTCATCGCGAACGAGTGGTTGAACAGGTTCAGGATCGGGTCGACGACGTACGCCACCATCATCCCGAGCAGGATCTTGCCGTCGAGCGGGACGTGTCTCGTCCGGAGCCACGGGCGCGCCACGAACCACCACAACATGCCCACCGTGGCGATCATCGACAGCACCTCGAAGGCCCGCAGGTACCAGAGGAAGCGGTAGTCGTCGCCCCCCGGCTCCGCGCGGACGAAGTCCGCGGAGAAGGCCCAGCTGCCCCAGCAGTAGACAGCGAGCGTGCACGCGACGGCCCCGAAGGCCGACCAGAAGACCAGCGGGCCCGGAGTCGGACTGGTCCTGGTCCTCTCCGACTCGACCAACGGCTCCGTTGTCATGACCGCCGCCTCTTCTCTCCGCGGAGCACCTCTCTTGCCGCCATGTAGCCGGGCGCGCCGGTGATGCCACCGCTCGGATGGGAGCCCGAGCCTCCCAGGAAGAGGCCGGGGACCGGCGTCGCATAGCCGGCAAGCCCCCGCGCCGGACGGCGTGGGCCGCCCCTGCTGAGGGTCATGTCGACGTGCGTGATGTTGCCGCCGCTGGCCCCGACCAGGCGCTCGAAGTCCTGGTTGTTCAGGATCCGGCGGCCGAGCTCCAGTTGCTCGACTCCTTCGTAGAACATCGAGAGCTTGCGGACGACCGACTGACCGGCGCGGTCGCGCAGGGTGTGCCCTCCGGCATCGGGCACGTCCCATGCCTCCTCGGGCTCGTACGGCGCCACTGCGAGGTAGCAGTAGAAGTTGTCCTGGTCCGGCGGTGCCTGGGACGGGTCGACGCCGGTCGGGATGACGTTCCACATGCTCCAGTCGTCGTCGTACGGCAGCAGGCCTGCGGCCGACCGGGCGAACGCCCGCTCAATGCCGGCCTCCGTCGCGAGGACGTGCATCGGCTTGCGCAGGTCGAGGCCGTCGCCGCGCCACTTCTCGTACCGGCCCAGCGACAGCCGGCCCGAGAAGGCAAGGTCGACCTTCATCTGGCCGTAGCCGCCGTTGCGGACCGCGATGCCGTCAACCCGGGTCTCGAGCTCGGGGGACAGGGTGCCTCCGGGCAGCAGCCGCCCGAGCGCGGTCTTGGGGTCGCAGCTCGCCACCACTGCCTCTCGGGCTTCGATCTCGCGGCCATCCGCGAGGCGGACGCCGACGGCTCGGCCGCCCCGGACCAGGATCTCGGCCACGGGAGCCTCCACCTGGACGCTTCCTCCGGTGCCTTCGAGGCGCCGGGCCAGCGCGTCGGGCAGGGACTGGACGCCGCCGATGGGGTGCTGGTGGGAGTGGCGGTGCTGGTTGGCGAGCCACAGGAAGCCGGCGCCGCTCCCGTCGGCGGAGTTCGGGATCGTCGAGCCGGCGACGGAGTGCAGCGCGTTCCGGACGACCGGGTGCTCGAACCGCTCCGCGATCGCCTCGGCCGCCGATCCGGTCGCGAGCGACGCGATGTCGCGCAGCCGCGCGCGGTGTCGCCACGCCTGACGAGCGGTGCGCGCGAGCGGTCGCCGGTCGAGCCGGGCCGGGTTGCTGACGAAGTACGCCAGCGCCACGTCGCTGAACGCGCGGAGGAGCCCGGCGAACTCGAGGTAGGCACGGGCGTCGGCCCGGCTGAACCGCTCGATCTCGGCCGCGGTCCTGCGGGGGTCCTCCCAGAAACCGATCGACGCGTCCTCCGGGTCGAGGTAGACGAGACCCGGGTCGACCCGGACCCGCTTCAGCCCGTGCCGCTCCAGCTGCAGCTCCTTCGCCGGAGGGAACGAGTCCCAGAAGAACGGGTCGAACGAGTACGGATGGGTCAGGTGGTCCGGTGCCTCAGGGATCGCCCTCTGCGAAGCGGTGAACCCGCCGATCCGGTCCGACGCCTCCACCACGAGGACGCTGCGTCCCGCATCGGCCAGGTAGTTCGCCGCCACCAGACCGTTGTGTCCGGCGCCGATCACGACGACGTCGACTGTCGTTGGGGTCATCACTGGGGCTGTCCTCTCACTCACGGCTCGGTGGAAAACTCAGGGGCTTCGGGAACCGTCACCCCGTCGGGAACCACGACCTCACCGTCGGGACCGATCCGGATGGAGTCCTCGTCACGGGGGAACGGGATCCTCGGATCCGGGCAGGCAACATCACTCGCGTCGCCGCACATCTCGGTGACGAAGTAGCTCCGCTTCTGGACGTCGTCGGGCCACGCGTCGCCGCGGAGGGCGATCAGGGCGTTCGGGAGGTGGTAGAAGACGAAGAAGATGCCGGTGATCGCACCGGACACCGCGAAGAACCTCATTGCTCCCCTGAGCTGCGTCGGGACCTTCAGCTGGTCGACCCCCCGCTCGGCGAAGCTCCTTCCGCGATCGTCGCGGAAGTAGCGCATCGCGCCCCAGGTCGTGAACAGGAGACTCGCCGTGATGCCCTGGTAGACCGGGAACTCGTAGTACTTGCCGGGGTTGAACGACAGCTCTCGGATTGCGGACGCATAGCTGTGTGAGCCCATGATCATGAGCGAGGCCTCGCAGAAGATGCCGACGACCATTGTCGGGAAGAAGGCGACGAACCACATGCTGACCGGGCTGATCGTCGGCCACTTGTCCCGGCACTTGCGGAAGATCCAGTTGACGATCACCACCATGCCGAAGAACCAGCACGTGTAGATGCCGGGCAGCCATACCAGCGGCTGCGGGATCTCCGTCGCGTTGGGAGACATCCAGCCTGGCGTGTGGCCCACCCATGACCCGAGATTGATGAAGTAGGCGTTGTAGTTGAAGCCCGGTGTGAAGTAGTTGTACATCGGGTCCGACCACCACATCAGCGCGAAGGACACCACCATCAGGCCATCGAACGGGACGGTCCCGGTGCGCAGCTTCGGGCGCACGGCCTTGAACCAGATCAGCGCGAGCATGCCAGCGAGAACACCCCACTGCTGGATGCTCAGGGCGACCTTCATCCAGGTCGGCAGCGGTGTGGCCCCGGTCGACACCCGCTCCGGCTCACCGGCGGCGATCCACGAGATGATCAAGTACGCCGCGAAGGCCAGGAAGCCGAAGCCCAGAACGGCCCACCACGTGATCGGGCGCGTCGTTCGGGGAGCCGGCGCATCTTCGACAGCGCCGCTCGTGAGTGCGGTGGTAGACGTCATGCTCTCTCCTGAATCCAGTTCGTTGTCCGTGTCGTCTTTTGGGCTGCTTGATGCCCGGCGTGGCCTGATGTGCCTTCAGCGGCCGGGTCGTTCCCCGGGTCGAAGGCGCGGATCATCGCGATGAGCCCGTTGCGGAGCTCGGGATCGTCTGAGAGCGGACCAGCGACGGCCGCGGTCGCCGCGTCCGTGAAGCTCAACCCCTCAGTGACCAGCAGTGCCGCAGCGACCAGCGTTCGCGTCGAGGCCACCTCCCGAAGTCCGGGATGATCCAAGCGACGGACTGCTTGGCCCAGCCGGATCAGCTCGTCTGCCGGCCGGCCGCGGAGATCGGTCTCGCGCTCGAGGATCTCGCGTTCGCGGTCCGCGGTCGGGAACCCGAGCTCGACCGCCACCATCCGTTGCCGGGTCGACGGCTTCATGTCCTTCAGGACGCTCTGGTACCCGGGGTTGTAGGAGACGACCAGCTGGAACCCAGGAGCAGCCTGGATCGTCGTTCCGCCCAGGCGCTCGAGGTTGAGCTCCCGCCGGTGGTCCGCGAGCGAGTGGATCGCGACCACCGCGTCGGGACGAGCCTCGACGACCTCGTCCAGGTAGCAGATGCCGCCCACGCGGGCCGCTTGCGTCAGCGGACCGTCGACCCAGGTGGTGTCACCACCAGAGAGGAGAAACCGCCCGAGCAGGTCGGATGCCGTCATGTCCTCGTGGCAGGACACGGTGAAGAGAGGCCTCCCGAGCCGGCTGGCCATGTGCTCCACCAGCCGGGTCTTCCCGCAGCCGGTGGGCCCCTTGAGCATCAGTGGCAGCCCGCGCCGCCATGCGGCTTCGAACACCTCGACCTCGTTGCCTACCGGAAGGTAGAAGGGCGGGCCGTCCGCCTCGAGCGGGACCGGCTCCCGCGCGGTTGACTGGGTGATCATGAAGCACTCCTCACGTGATGGACGGCGCGCCCGCGTCCGGCGCGCCCTAATGCAGTCCCCAACAGCACGCGCGCATCGGCGGCGAGCTCTGCGGTGGTAGCGGTGACCCGGTGCGCCTCCCGGTCCCAGATCTCGGAGGACCCGGGCGTCCGCCGCGTCGACAGGCCGACGCAGCCGACGGCGCTGGAGCGCGCCTCGTCGATGGCGCGGCGGGTGTCCTCGACGGCGTAGCGCCCTTCGTAGCCGTCGTCATAGGGGACGCCGTCGCCGACGACGATCAACAAGCGGTGCTGGGAGCCCGCCTGGGTGTCGAGCAGGTGGGTCCCGTGCCGGATGGCCGCACCGAGCCGGGTGAAGCCCGTCGGGCGAAGGGCGAACAGCCGCCGCTGCGCCGTCACGCCCCATCGTTCCTCGAAGGTCTTGCAGCGGAGGTACCTCACGTTTCCGCGACCCCGTGAGTAGAAGGCATAGGTCGCCACGCGGGCGCCGAGCTGGTCGAGCGCCGTGGTGATGCCGTGCGCGAGATCGCGCTGTTCCTCGAAGATCGCATGCCCCTCGTGCTGCTCGGAAGTCGAGCCGGTGGCATCGAGCAGCACGAGTACGCCGAGCTCCTGAGCTGTACGTCGCTCCGCTCGGTAGATCCTCGGCTCACCACTGGTACCTGCGGCGACCGCGACCCGGTAGTCGACGAGTGCGGTCAGATCGAGCTCGTCCCCGAGCGGTTCGGCGTCGTGCGGTCGCCAGGTCAGACCGACGCGCGACAGCTCACGGATCAGTCTCGGGTCGACTCCGCTCGGTGGCACGGAAGGGTCGTCGCTGGAAGGGGGGTCGAAGTGCCCCACCGTGCACCAGCGTGGACGGTAGGCCGACGACCCGGCGTCCCACTCCGGATAGATCGCCCCCCGCGTCAGCTGACCGCCTGCTCTGACGACCGACGGGGGGAGAGCCTGTGCGGTCTGTCGTGCGGTGCTCGGCGCCCTGCCCGTGTGTTGCTCCACGACGGAGACGCCGGAGCCGGAAAGGCCTTCGCCCCCCGACGACCGCCGCGCGCCCATCATGCGCTGAAAGACCGATCCCAGTGGGCTCCTGAGCGGGGAGGAGAGCTTCTCCAGCATGCCGCTGCGCTCTCCGTCATCCTCGTCGTCCTGCTCGGGCTCCGTCGCGGCACGGATGGCCTTGGCCAGCTCGGAGTCCGAGGGCGTCTCGCCGTCGGCCCCGGGGGACCGCAGCATCGCCACTGGACGGAGGTCCCCGAACCAGGCAGGCGGTTCCTCGAGCGGGGTCCGTCCTACCGCCCTGAGCAACGACTCGTCAGGCGACCCAGTGACACCCACTCGCGCGGCGTACGGGTGCACGGCGGCCTGGAAAGCGCCTGGTAGCGCCTCGTCCATCTCCTGGCAGGCGCGGGCGACCTCAAGACCGAGGTAGCGGCGCGCCGAACCTGGCCTGGAGCGGGACAGTCGCCGCATTCGGCTGCTGTCCAGGGAACCGGCTGCGATCAGGACTGCTTGCGCGACGACCGCGTGTCGGCACTGCTCCGCTCCTGCCGTCACATCGGCACCGACGTAGATCACGGCGCCGTCTGTGTAGACGCCATGTCGCCCCGGCTCCAGCGTGACACCTCGACCCGCGATGGCCGAGGCCAGGAGTTCGAGCTCCGCCAGCGACGGGTTCGAGCCGGGATGCAGGGTCATGGATTGCCTCGACAAGTACGACGCTCTTCGTTCTGGACGGAATGTCTATATTGGACAACGTGACCATAACAGCCGTTCGAGCCTGAGGGAAGACCGTTTCTACTTCAAATTTGAAAGGGTAGCTCGCGTCAGTTCGGTGAGGTCGATCACTATCGTCAGTTCGACACCAGTTTAATGTAGATTAAAACAGGACCGAACGACAGTGACTGACCGAGAGGTAGCGGCATGGCAGGGATCGAAGGACGCGTGATCGTCGTCAGTGGTGCGGGCGGCGGCCTCGGGCGTGAGTACGCGCTGCTGCTCGCCCAGGAAGGCGCGAGGGTCGTGGTCAACGACCTCGGAGGCGCCAAGGACGGTTCCGGCGCAGGAACTGCGATGGCGGACCAAGTCGTCGCCGAGATCCGCGCGGCCGGCGGTGAGGCCGTCGCGAGCTACGACAGCGTGGCGACCGCGGAGGGATCCGCGCGCATCATCGCCACCGCGTTGGAGGCGTACGGCGCCGTGCACGGCGTGGTCAACAATGCCGGAATCCTGCGCGACGCGAGCTTCGCCAAGATCACCGAGCAGGAGTGGGACGCTGTACTCCAGGTGCACCTGTACGGCGGCTTCCACCTGACCCGCGCGGCCTGGCCGCACCTGCGTGAGCAGGGCTTCGGTCGGATCGTGATGGCGACGTCGACCTCTGGCCTCTACGGCAACTTCGGGCAGTGCAACTACGGCTCGGCCAAGATGGGCCTCGTCGGGCTGATGAACACCCTCGCCCTCGAGGGTGCGCGCTACGACGTCCGCGTCAACGCGGTCGCGCCGATGGCCGCGACCCGGATGACCGAGGACGTCGCGCCCCAGGACGTCCTCGAGTCGCTGCCGCCCGCGTTCGTCTCGCCGGTGGTTGCACAGCTGCTGAGCGAGGAGTGCCAGGACACGGGCGCGATCTACGTGGTCGGCGGGGGCCTGGTCCAGCGTCACGCGCTCTTCCAGAACAAGGGTGTCCGGTTCGCCGAGCCGCCCTCGGTCGCCGAGGTGGCCCAACGATGGGCCGAGATCGCCTCGCTCGACGAGATCGCCCCCGGCGTCAACCCCGTCGGTTAGACAGGAGGCCGCTCAGCACCATGGTCTGGGCGGCCGCCACCACCTCGTCGATCGGAATGTTCGGCCGCCACCACTCGGTCGCCCAGTTCAGGGCGCCGATCACGAGCATCCGACCTGCGTGGAGGTCGAAACCGGGATGGAGCAGACCGAGGTGAGCAGCCTGCTCGAGCAGACTGCGCCATACGTCGTGGAACTCCCTGCTCTCGCGGGCCAGCTCACTCCGCAGATCCGCTGGTAGGTGGCCGGCGTTCCGTGTCACGGCGCGGGCGAAGTCCGACAGCTCGAGCTCGACCCGCAGGTGCGCCTCGATGGCCGCTGCCAGCCGGTCGGCGACGCCTGCCTCGCGGGGGAGTGCGGCGAGAGCCGCCTCGACGTGGCGGCGGACCAGTCGCTGTCCCTCGCGCATCACTGCGGCGACGATCTCGTCGCGCGACTCGAAGTAGTGGTACACGGCCGGTGGCTGCAGGTCGGCCAGGTGCGCGATGTCGGCGAGGTGGGTCCGTGCGTATCCGCGAGTGCTGAGAGCCAGTGCGGCAGCCGCGAGGATCCGACCCCGCGTCGAGTGGTCAGGGGCAGCTACGTCGACGGGCATCAACGGGCCTCCTCCGTGTTTGACGTGCCCACCCACCTTCGCATAATTTAGTTTCAATTCAAATACTTGTGAAAGGTGTGGTCCGGTGAGGATCTACGACGGAGTCGCCGAGTTCGCTCTGGCAGAAGGGGACGACCTCGGCACGACCGATTGGGTGTCCGTCGACCAGGAGAAGATCGACCTGTTCGCGGCCGCGACCGGTGACGACCAGTGGATCCACGTCGACCAGCAGCGCGCGGCGGCCGGACCGTTCGGCACCACCATCGCCCACGGTTTCCTGACGCTGTCCCTGCTCCCCGTGCTGATCAACCAGCTCTACCGCGTCGACAACGTCGCGATGGCCGTCAACTACGGGCTCGACCGGGTGCGGTTCATGGCGCCTGTCCCGTCGGGCAGCAAGGTGCGCGCAGCGTCGCGGATCGCACGCGTCGAGCAGCTCCCCGGTGCGGTGCAGGCGACGTTCGAGACGACGTTCGAGGTCGACGGCGCGGCCAAGCCGGCCGCCGTTGTCCAATCGATCGTGCGGTACGTCGCATGACCGCGATCCTCGAGGGCCGCTCGGCGGTCGTCACCGGCGCCGCGCAGGGCATCGGGCTCGAGATCGCTCGCACGCTCGTCGCTCACGGGGCGCGGGTCACCCTCGCCGACCGCGACGGGGCCAAGGCGGAGGAAGCCGCTCGTGCGCTGGGCTCAGCCGCACGCGGCGTGGCCTGCGACGTCACCAGCGAGTTCGACGTGGCCGCCCTGGTCTCGGAAGCAGTCGAGGAGTACGGCGGCCTCGACATCCTCGTCAACAACGCCGGCATCACGCGCGACGCGTCCCTGAAGAAGATGACGGTCGAGGACTTCGACGCCGTCATCACCGTCCACCTGCGCGGCACCTGGCTCGGCATCCGTGCTGCCAGCGCCGTGATGCGCGAGGCGAAGCGCGGCAGCATCGTGAACCTCTCGTCCATGTCGGGGAAGGTCGGCAACCCCGGCCAGACCAACTACAGCGCGGCCAAGGCTGGCATCGTCGGCATGACGAAGGCTGCGGCCAAGGAGCTCGCCCACCACGGGGTGCGGGTGAACGCGATCCAGCCGGGATTGATCAAGACCCCGATGACGGCCGCGATGACGCCTGAGGCGTTCGCAGCCACGGAGGCGACGATCCCGATGCGGCGGGCGGGTGAGCCGGCGGAGGTCGCGAACGTCGTCGCCTTCCTCGCGTCTGACCTCTCCAGCTACATGACGGGCACCGTGCTCGAGGTCGCCGGCGGGAGGGGAATGTGAGCGCGGACGCGGTGGAGCCATCGGGACCGGTCCGCCTCGAGGTGGCCGACCACGTCGCGCGGATCACCCTGGCGCGGCCCGATGCGATGAATGCGGTGACCGTCGAGCTCGCCGTCGAGCTGGAGCGCGCGCTGCGCACGGCCGACGCCGACCCCGACGTTCGGGTGGTGCTCATCCGTGGTGCTGGCGGGAACTTCTGTGCCGGCGGCGACTTCGACGAGGTCCAGCGGCTCCGGGCGGCTGGCGCAGCATCGCTCCGGGGGCTCTTCGACGCCTTCGGTGCAGCCTGTAGCGCCGTGGGCGAGATCCGGCCGCCCGTCGTCGCGGCGGTGGAGGGCGTCGCCATGGCCGGTGGCTTCGAGCTCATGCAGGCCTGCGACGTCGTCCTCGTCCGTCACGATGCGCGGATCAGCGACAACCACGTCAACTTCGGGATGGTGCCCGGCGGGGGAGGATCGCAGCGGCTGCCACGTCTCGTCGGCCGGCAACGGGCACTCGGGTTGCTCCTCGGCGGTGACCGGATCAGCGGCGTCGAAGCCGTCGAATGGGGTCTCGCGTACCGGTCCTTCGCCTGCGACAGCTTCGACGACGAGGTCGAGTCGTTCGTACGCCGGCTCGGCGGCCGCCGTCCCGATGCCGTGGCAACGATCAAGCGGCTCGTGCGCGACCACGGCGAGGACGACCTCGCCTCCGCGCTGCTCGCAGAGCGCGGCGCCGTCGTCTCCCACATCTCGGGCGAGGCCGGCAGCGCGAGCGTCACCGCCTTCACCCACCGCAAGGAGAGCTCATGAACAGCCTGATTCCCGATGGCCCGGTCCTGCTGGACGTCGATGACGGGATCGCGCGGATCCGCCTGAACCGCCCCGAGGCATCGAACGCGGTCGACGTGCCATTGCTCCAGGCGCTGCACGGCGCAGGGCTCCGCTGCCACGCCGAGCCCGGCGTGCGCGTCGTGATCCTGAGCGGCGAGGGTCGCAACTTCTGCGCGGGCGGCGACGTCAAGACCTTCGCGGCCAAGGGAGAAGCGCTTCCGGACTATCTGCGCGAGGCGACGGCCTGGCTGCAGCTGGCGACCTCGGCGTTGATCCAGCTCAAGGCTCCGGTGATCGCGAGGATCCAGGGGTTCGCGGCGGGCGGCGCCGGCTTCGGGTTCGCCTGCGCCGCGGACCTGGTCGTCGCCGGCGAGTCCGCGCGGTTCTTCTCCGGCGCGGTCCGCGTCGGGATGGCGCCCGACGCTGGCACGAGCGTGACGCTGTCGCGCATCGTCGGCCTGCGGCGGGCACTGGACATCCTGCTCACCAACCCGACGTTGACGGCCGCGGACGCGCATCAGCTCGGCATCGTCAGCCGGGTCGTGCCCGACGACCAGCTCGACCAGGCCGTCGACTCACTCGCTGCCGAGCTCGCCGCTCAGCCACCGCTCGCCCTCGCCGCCACCAAGCGGCTGGTCTGGGGCGGCCTGGGGTCCGGGGTCGAGGAGCGGCTCGCCGAAGAGGCCCGTGTCGTCTCCGAGCTCTCCGGCACCGCCGACAGCAGGGAGGGCCTGGCAGCCGTCATCGAGCGTCGGACGCCGAAGTTCGAGGGCCGGTGATCCCACCGGTGAACGACCTCGTCCTGGCCGAGGACCGCGGCGCGGTCCGCATCGTCACGCTCAACCGGCCGGAGCGCAAGAACGCGATCGACCTGCCGCTGCGCTACGCGCTGGCGGACGTGCTCGAGGCCGCCGATGCGGACGCCCGGGTGCGGGCCATCGTGCTGACCGGCGCGGGCGGATCGTTCTGCTCCGGCGGCGACATCTCGACGATGCAGCGTGCTCCGCGGCACGAGACCACTGCTCGCGCGCACGCAGCGCAGCGAGTGGTCCGCGCGATCTGGAGCACGCCCAAGCCGGTGGTTGCCGCCGTCGAGGGTCCGGCGTACGGCGCCGGCGCGGCGCTCGCGCTCGCCTGCGACCGGATCGTCGCAGCCTCCGACGCGACGTTCGCGACGACGTTCACTGCGGTCGGGCTCGCCGGCGACATGGGGATCTTCGCCTCGCTCCCGGCACGTGTCGGGGCCCCGCGCGCGCGACAGATGCTGATGCTCGGCACGCGCACCAGCGGCGAGGACGCGCTGCCGATCGGCCTGGTCGACAGCGTCGTCGAGCCGGGCGCGGCACTGGACGCAGCCCTGGCCGACGCCGAGCGGCTCGCCGCCGGCCCCCCGCTCGCGCTCGGCGTGATCAAGCAGATGCTCTCCGGCGAACCGCGGCACCCGCTGGCCGTGCTCGACCTCGAGGTCAGGAACCAGACCCAGCTCTGGGACACCGACGACTTCGCCGAGGGCGTGGCTGCCTTCGCCGAGAAGCGCCGCCCACAGTTCGGGGGCATCACAACCTGAGGGAGCAGCCACGTGCCTGCCCGCTGGTTAGTGGCGGCCGAGCGGCCTGTGACGCCGACGGGCGCGAGCTCGTCTGACTGGCCCCGGGGTTGTGCGTTCCGACGGATCCCATTATTCTAATATTGATTAAAGACGAGCGAAGGAGTGGAGCGTGCCCACCATCCCCGAACGGCGCGCGGGCCTGCGCGGCCGATTCGCGCGCTGGACGCCGCACACCCTCGACAGCTGGCTCGACGCGTGCGCGCAGGAGTACGGCGAGCGCCCGCTGGTGATCACCGACGAGCGCACCCTGACCTACCGGCAGGTCGCCGACGAGTCGCGGCGGCTCGCCGACGGCCTGGTAGCGCTCGGCGTGCGGCCGGGCGACCGGGTGGGGCTCCTGATGGCCAACCATCCCGAGTTCGTCACGCTCAAGCTCGCGATCGCCCGCACCGGCGCCGTGGCGATCCCGTTCAACTTCCTCTACCGCGCCGACGAGCTCCGCTACGTGCTGGCGCAGTCCGAGTGCTCCGCGCTGATCACCATGGCCGGGTTCGGGGGGCTCGACCACGCCGCGATGCTCGACGGGATCGTGCCCGGCTGGGACGCAGCGGGCTTTGCCGAACGTCCGCCTGCCGGTGGCGGGGCGCCGGATACGCTGCGTCACGTCGTCCTGGCGCGGGAGGGCGAGACCGCGAGGCCGGGCGCCTTCGGCCTGGACGCTCTGCTCGAGCTCGGTGCGCGGCACGCGGGCGCTGCGGCCGACGCCGGCCACGCCCCGGACGACATCGCCGACATCCTCTACACGTCGGGGAGCACCGGTTCCCCGAAGGGGGTCCAGGTCAGCCACGACGACGTGCTGCGCACGGCGTACGCCTCGGCCCTCACGCGTGCCTACGAGGACGGCCGCCGGATCCTCTTCTCCTTGCCCTGCTACCACATGTTCGGGTACGTCGAGGGGCTGCTCTCAGCGACGTACGTCGGCGGCGCGGTGATCATGCTCCCGGCCTTCAGCGCCGAGGCGTACCTGACCGCGGTCGAGAAGCACCGGGCCACCGACCTGCTCTGCGTGCCGACGATGGCGGTCGCCCTGCTCGAGAGCCCGCTGCGGCACAAGACGGATCTCAGCAGCCTCACCGCGATCCTCTGTGGGTCGGCGCCTGCCCCGATCTGGCTCTGGGAGCAGTTCGAGACGGAGTTCGGCGTCAGTGAGATCGTCACCGGCTACGGCATGACCGAGTGCGGAGGCGCGATGACGCTCACCCTGCCGGAGGACGAGCTGGCGCTCACGTCCACCACCGTCGGGCGGCCCAAGCTGGCCGGCGCCGCCGGTGTTCCCGGCACGGAGCACAACGGCCTCGCGGCCCTATGCGTCTACCGCACGGTCGATCCGGTGACCGCCGAGCCGCTTCCCGATGGCGAGACCGGTGAGCTGGTCTCGCAGGGCCCGACCATGATGCTCGGCTACTACGGCAAGCCCGAGGAGACCGCGGAGGCGGTCCGTGACGGCTGGCTTCACTCCGGCGACCTCGGCCGGGTGCGGCCCAACGGCTACTTGGAGCTGACCGGGCGCAGCAAGGAGCTCTACAAGTCCGGAGGCGAGCTGGTGATGCCCAAGGAGGTCGAGGACGTCCTGGCCACCCATCCGGGGATCAGCCAGGTGTACGCGATCGGGCTGCGCGACGACCGCTGGGGCGAGATCGGCTGCGCTGTCGTCGTGCCTGCCCCCGACTCGGCTCTGTCCGAGGGCGACGTCATCGACCACGCGCGCCAGAACCTCGCGCGGTTCAAGGTGCCGAAGCGCGTCGTCTTCCTCGAAGCAACCGACCTCCCGACCACCGCCACCGGCAAGGTCCAGAAATTCCGGCTCGTCGAGCAGGTCTCCGCCCGATCCGAAGGAGTCACCGAATGACCGCAGTGGTGCAACCCGCGCCCGTCGCCACCGGACAGAGCCGCTACTCGCAGCTGATCAGGCCGGACCAGGTCCACGGATCGCTCTACACCGACCCGACGATCTTCGCCGAGGAGCTGCAGAAGATCTGGCACAAGACCTGGGTCTTCGTCGGGCACGAGAGCGAGGTGCCGCAGCCGAACGACTACGTCCGCAAGCAGCTCGCGACGCAGGACGTCATCATGACGCGCGACCGTGACGGCGAGGTCCACCTGCTGATCAACCGGTGCGCTCACCGCGGCCTGCAGGTCTGCGACGACGCCAGCGGCAACTCCAGCTCGTTCCGCTGCCCGTACCACGGGTGGACCTACCGCAACACGGGCGAGCTGCTCGGCTACCCCTACAACAAGGGGTACGGCGGCAAGAACAAGCTCGAGCTGGGGATGGGCAAGGTTCCGCGCGTCGCGTCGTACCAGGGCTTCGTCTTCGGCAGCCTGGCTGCGGACGGGCCGTCGCTCGAGGAGCACCTCGGTGCAGCCGCGGGCGAGATCGACCGCTTGGTCGGCCTGTCGCCGGAGGGCGAGGTCTCGCTCGACGCCGGCTGGCTGCGCCACCGGACCCGCTCCAACTGGAAGTTCCTGGCTGAGAACGAGACGGACGGCTACCACCCGCAGTTCGTCCACGGCTCGATCTTCGGTGTCACGGGGAGCCCGATCGGAGCCCTCTACAGCGACAGCTCGACGGCGGTCACCCGCAACCTCGGCAACGGGCACAGCGAGAACGACCTGCGTCCGGAGTTCCGGAACTTCGCCGAGCCGCTGCGGTGGTTCGGCACGACACCCGACCGGGTCCCGCAGTACGTCGCCGCCATGCAGGAGTCGTACGGCGACGACGCGGAGCGACGCCTGATCGAGGGCGCGCCGCACGTGATGATCTTCCCGAACCTCTTCATCGCCGAGATCCAGGTCTTCAACATCCAGCCGGTCGCGGTGGGTGAGTGCGTCCAGTACGCCACGGCGGTCCAGCTCGCCGGCGCTCCGGAGATGAACAAGCGGATGGTGTCGCAGTCCATCGGGTCGGTCGGTCCCGCCGGAATGCTGCTCGCCGACGACACCGAGATGTACGAGCGCAACCAGCGGGGAGTGCAGATGCTCGACCCCGAGTGGCTCGACGTCCGCCGCGGTCTGCAGCGCGAAAGCATCGACGAGAACGGCTTCACGATCGGCGCCGCGACCGACGAGACCGGCATGCGCGGCTTCTGGCAGCACTACCGAACGCTGATGGAGGCGGAGGACTGATGGGGATCGACACGGCCACCTTGCCCGAGCGCCCGGACGTTGCGGGCGAGCTGCTCGCGATCCCGGCCGGGTGGGACGTCCGGGAGGTGGAGCAGTTCCTCTACAAGGAAGCCCGGCTCGCCGACGAGAACGACTACGACGGCTGGGAGGCGCTCTGGACCGACGACGCCCTCTACTGGGTGCCGGTGGACGGTGAGGGCGACCATCCGCTGGCGACGGTCTCGGTCATCTACGACAACCGCAACCGGATCAGCACCCGGCTCAAGCAGGTGCGCACCGGCAAGCGGTATGCCCAAGCACCGCCGTCGAACCTCCGGCGGATCATCGGCAACGTCGAGCTGCTGGGCGGCCGCGGGAACCGCGACGGTGGGGTCGACCTCGAGCTCGGTGCCAACTTCGTCGCGATCGAGTCCCGTCCGCGGGGCAACGAGCTCTGGGGTGGCCGCACGACGTACCGGCTCCGGAAGTTCGGCGACGAGATCCGTCTCGTCTACAAGAAGGTCGTCCTCGTCGACAACGAGCGAGCGCTTCCGACGCTGGGGTTCCTGATCTGATGACCGACCCGGTGGTGGAGAGCGAGTTCGCGTCGGTGTCCGTGCGCCTCGACACGGACGGCAACTCGGTCCGGCTCCGCCTCGAGGATCTCCGGACCGGGCGGGTCCGGCACCTCGACGCGCTCGAACTGGAGACCATCATCTGGTTGGACGACGGCCGCCTCACCCAGCTGCTCGACCCGTCGCACGAGCGGTGGCGCGGATGACGGTCGACCTCGACCTCACCCGGGTCCTCCGTCCCGGCGACACGGTGACCTGGGGGCAGGCGTGCGCGGAACCACGGACACTGACCGAGCTGCTCGTCGAGCAGGCCGACCGCATCGGCGGGGTGCGCTGCTTCGTCGGCATTCCGGCGGAGAGCGCCCTCACGGCCGCGACCGTGCCCGACGCGGTCGAGGTGCACAGCTACTGCGGCGCGGGCACCAACGCCGCGCTGCACGCGGCTGGTCGGCTGGAGATCTGGCCGCTCCACTACGCGTCGTTGCCGCATCTGCTGACGTACGGCGACCTCCGGGCCGACGTCGTACTCGTGCAGGTGTCGGCTCCCGACGAGCAGGGCCGGCACAGTCTCGGCCTGGCCGACGACTACTTCTCGGCCGCCCTCGACACCGCACGGGTGGTGATCGCGGAGGTCAACGAACAGGTGCCGTTCACTCACGGCGCGCGCACGCTCACCGCGTCGGACTGGACGGCCGCGATCCACACGTCGCGCACTCCCGGCCGGATGCCGACACCACGGGTCGACGACCGCACCCGCCAGGTCGCTGAGCGGGTGGCCGGGCTGGTTCCCGACGGTGCAACCCTGCAGTTCGGGATCGGCGCGCTTCCCGAGGCCGTGCTGGCAGCCCTCCTCGAGGGTGGCGAGCACCAGGATCTCGGCATCCACTCGGGGATCGTCAACGACAGCGCGCTTGCGCTGATCGAGGCCGGCATGGCCACCGGCGGCCGCAAGACCCACGACCGGGGGGTGGCCGTCGCAGGTCTCATCGGAGGGACCGAGAGGCTCTTCCGCTGGGCGGACCGCAACCCTGCGCTCGAGATCCGGTCCACGGCCTACACCCACGACCCACGGGTGCTTGCGACGTCGTACCGGATGACCGCGATCAACGCGGCCATCGAGGTCGACCTGACCGGACAGGTCAACGCCGAGGTCGCGGCCGGTCGGTACGTCGGTGCGGTCGGCGGTGCTTTCGCCTTCCTCCGCGGCGCCGCGCGATCGGACGGAGGCGTGCCCATCGTGGCGCTGCCGTCGATCACCAAGAGCGTCAGCCGGATCGTCGCCGACCTCAACGGCCCGGTCTCCACGCCACGCTCCGAGGACATCGTCGTGGTCACCGAGCACGGGGTCGCCGACCTGCGAGGCGCGAGCCTGAGCCAGCGGGTCGAGCGGATGCTCGCCGTGGCCGACCCGGCACACCGCGCTGCCCTCGATGCGAGCGCCGACCGGGTGCTCGCCTCCGCCTGACACTTCTAAGGAGAACCGAAATGAGACGCGTCGCGATCGCCACCCCGCTGCGGACCGCGGTCGGGGGGTTCGGGGGCGCGCTGCGCCCGGTCCCGGCCGCCGAGCTCGCTGCGACAGTGATCAAGGCCGTCGTCGACCGATCGGGGATCGACCCCGGCGCGATCGAGGATGTCGCCTTCGCCCAGTCGTATGCGAACTCCGAGGCGCCGTGCATCGGCAGGTGGGCTGCGCTCGAGGCCGGGCTGCCCATCGAGGTCCCGGGCTTCCAGGTGGACCGGCGCTGCGGTGGCGGCCTGCAGGCCGTGATCACCGCCGCCATGACGGTGCAGACGGGAGCTGCCGACGTGGTGCTCGCTGGGGGCGTGGAGTCGATGAGCAACGTCGAGCACTACACGACAACTGCCCGGTGGGGCTCGCGATCGGGCAACCAGACCCTTTACGACCGGCTGGACCGGGGCCGCGAGCGCTCGCAACCGGAGTCGAGGTTCGGGCGCATCAGCGGGATGATCGAGACCGCCGAGAACCTGGCCGAGCAGTACGGCATCTCCCGGGACGAGGCGGACGCCTTCGCCGCCCGTAGTCATCAGCGCGCCGCCGCCGCGTGGGAATCGGGGGTCTTCGTCGAAGAGGTGGTTCCGGTCGAGGTCCCCCAGCGGCGGGCGGACCCGGTGATCTTCGACCGGGATGAAGGCGTGCGTCCGGACTCGACCGTCGAGAGCCTCGCGCGTTTGCGCACGATCCAGCCGGGGGGCACCGTCACCGCCGGCAACTCCAGCCAGCAGAACGACGCGGCCGCGGCCTGCCTGGTGGTGGCCGAGGAGCACCTCGACCGGCTCGGTCTGCAGCCGCTCGCGTGGTTCGAGGGCTGGGCCGCAGCCGGGTGCGACCCGGCCACGATGGGCATCGGGCCGGTGCCCGCCGTACGACGCCTCTTCGAGCGCACCGGTGTCGGCTTCGACGACCTCGACCTGATCGAGGTCAACGAGGCCTTCGCCGTCCAGGTGCTCGCCGTCCTCAAGGGGTGGGGGGTCAAGCCCGACGAGGTGGACGAGCGGCTCAACGTCAACGGTTCCGGGATCTCGCTCGGCCACCCCATCGGGGCGACCGGCGTTCGCATCCTGACGACGATGCTCCACGAGCTCCGCCGGCGCGACGGCGCGCTCGCGCTGGAGACGATGTGCATCGGCGGCGGCCAGGGCATGGCCGCGCTGTTCCGGGGAGCCGGGCGATGAGCGCGGGCCCTGACGGATCGATCGGGATCCTCTCGTACGCGTCGTACCTTCCGGTCTACCGCCTCGACCGCGACAGCGGCGTGCGCGGCCCCCGCGTCGTCGCCTCGTTCGACGAGGACGCGACCACGATGGCGGTCGAGGCCGCTCGGGCCGCGCTCGGCGAGCACGCGCCCGGGTCGGTCTGGTGGGCGAGCACCTCGCCTCCTTACCTCGACAAGACCAACGCGGCTGCGGTGCACGCAGCGCTGCGTCTTTCGCCGGAGGCCGTCGCCGCCGACCTGGTCGGGTCGGCGCGGTCCACCTTCGCCGCGGTCCGCGGTGCACTCGGCGGCGGGGGGCTCGTGGTGGCCTCCGACGTGCGAGTGGGCAAGCCCGGATCGCTCGACGAGCGCGCCGGAGCGGACGGGGCAGCCGCGATCGTGCTCGGCGATGGCGAGCTGATCGCAGAGGTTCTCGCCATCGTGGGCGCGACCGAGGAGCTGCTCGACCGCTGGAGGGAGCCCTCCGGGGTCACGGGCAGCCAGTGGGAGGAGAGGTTCGGGTTCGAGAGGTACGCCGCGCTGGTGCGCTCGACCGCGGCGCGGGCCCTCGACGCCGCGGGACTGACGGAGGCCGACCACGTCGTGCTCACGAGCGGCAACGCCGCCGTGACCAAACGCGCCGGGACCCTCGTCAAGGGCGCGAAGTCGACGACCGGGTCTCCCGCTGGGTTCCTCGGGGCGGCCGACCCGTTGCTCGGTCTCGCCGCGGTGCTGGACGTCGCCGGACCCGACGAGACCGTTCTGGTCGTGTCTGCGGTGGACGGCTGTGACGCCCTCGTCCTGCGCACGACCGATCTCCTTCCGGCCCGACGCCAGCCGCGGCCGGTGAGCTCCCAGCTCGAGGGCGGCCGAGCGGTGCCCTACACCACCTACCTGGCCTGGCGGGGACTGCTCGATCGTGAGCTGCCGCGTCGGCCCGAGCCGGACCGGCCGGCCGGACCGCCGTCGGCGCGTGGCGCTGGGTGGAAGTTCGGGTTCGCGGGCAGTCGTTGCACCGGCTGCGGCTTCGTGCACCTGCCACCACTGCGGGTCTGTCGGCGCTGCGGCGCGACCGACGCCATGGAGGACGTGGCCGGCGCCGAGCTGACCGGGACCGTTGCCACCTTCACGATCGACCGGCTGGCGTACTCGCCCTCGCCGCCCGTCGTCGACGTCGTGGTCGACTTCGACGGCCCCGGTGGGCCCGCGGGACGCACCTCCCTCGAGGTCGCCGATGCCGACCCCGAGACCGTCGACGTCGGCGCCCGCGTCGATCTCGTGTTCCGACGGCTGTTCACCGCGGGTGGTGTGCACAACTACTTCTGGAAGGCGCGCGTGCTCTCCGGACAGGAGGAAAGCTGATGGCCAGCAACGGGATCGCCGACAAGGTCGCCATCGTCGGCATGGGCTGCACCAGGTTCGGCGAGCGCTGGGAGGCGTCGACCGACGACCTGCTGCTCGAGGCGGTCGCCGAGTGCCTCACGTCCGCGAGCGTCGCGAAGGACGACGTCGACGCCTACTGGCTCGGCACCCTGTCGTCCGGCCAGTCCGGCCTGACGCTCAGCCGACCGCTGGCGCTGGCAGACAAGCCCGTCACCCGCGTGGAGAACTACTGCGCGACGGGATCCGAGTCGTTCCGGAACGCGTGCTACGCCGTGGCGTCCGGCGCGTACGACCGGGTGATGGCCGTGGGCGTCGAGAAGCTCAAGGACTCCGGCTTCTCGGGCCTGCTGCGAACTGACCCGCCGGCAGACGGAACAGCACCGGAGCTCTCGCTCACCGCGCCTGCGGCGTTCTCGCTGCTCGACCCCGCTTACTGCACGCGGTACGGCGTCGACCCGGACGCCATGCGCGAGGCGATGACCCATGTGGCGTGGAAGAACCATGTCAACGGGGCACGCAACGACAAGGCGCAGTTCCGGGCCGAGGTCTCGCGGGACAAGATCGAGCAGGCGCCGAAGGTGGCCGGACGGCTGGGTGTCTTCGACTGCTCCGGTGTCTCCGACGGGGCGGCCGCGGCGCTCATCGTCCGCGCCGAGGACGCCTACGACTACACGGACCGCCCGATCTTCGTGAAGGCCCTCGCGTTGGCGGCGGGTTCGATGCGGGGCGGTCTCGACCCGGCGTACGACTTCACCACGTTCCCCGAGGTCGTCGCTGCTGCCCGCGACGCCTACGCACAGGCCGGCATCACCGACCCTGCGCGGGAGCTCTCCCTCGCGGAGGTGCACGACTGCTTCACGCCCACCGAGATCGTGCTGATGGAGGACCTCGGGTTCACCGAGCGCGGCCAGGCGTGGAAGGACGTCCTCGCCGGCGACTTCGACTCCGACGGGCGGCTGCCGGTCAACGTCGACGGCGGCCTCAAGTCGTTCGGCCACCCGGTGGGCGCGAGCGGGCTCCGGATGCTCTACGAGTCCTGGTTGCAGCTGCGCGGTGACGCGGGACCCCGTCAGCTGGCCGATCCTCGGCTCGCACTCACCCACAACCTGGGCGGGCGTCCGGGCGGGTGTGTGTCGTTCGTCGCAGTGGTCGGCAACGAGCGCTCTTGACGTCCAGGCGGTTCAGAATCTAATCTAGATTAAGCAACCCGCACAACGAACGAGGTAACCCCGCCATGAAGATCCTGGTCGACTATGACAAGTGCACCGGCTTGGGCATCTGTGAGTCGCTTGCCCCCGATCACTTCGAGGTCAACGACGACGGCGACCTCGTGCTTCTGGAGGAGCACGTGAGCGACGAGGACATCCAAGCCGTCGAGGAAGCGTGCGCGGGCTGCCCGACCGAGGCGCTCCGCGTCGAGCGCTGAGGCCGCAGCACGTGGCTATCGAGAAGTTCGTCGTCGTCGGAGCCTCGCTCGCCGGGCTGCGAGCCGTCGAGGCAGCACGCAAGGCCGGCTTCCAGGGCGAGATCACACTGATCGGCGCGGAGTCGCACCTGCCCTACGACCGGCCGCCGCTGTCGAAGGAGTTCCTCGAGCCCGCCGACGGTCAGCCGGACCCGCCGTACTTTCGCGAGGAGTCCGTCTTCGCCGACGAGCTCGGGGTGACCCTGATGCTCGGCCGGCCCGCCACGGAGCTCGATGTCGAGGCCCGGGTCGTACGCGTCGGGACGGACCAGGTGCCGTACGACGCGCTGGTGATCGCCACCGGAGCGGCAGCGCGGCACATCCCTGGCGCCGAGAGCCTCGCCGGTGTGCAAGTCCTCCGCACCCTCGACGACTCCCTTGCGGTGCGCAATGCACTCGACGAGGGTGCCCGCACGGTGGTGATCGGCGCCGGGTTCATCGGCTCCGAGATCGCATCGAGCGCCAACAAGCGAGGCGTGGAGGTGACCATCGTCGAAGCGCTTCCCACCCCACTGGTGCGAGCCACCGGGACCGAGATGGGACCCGCGATCGCGTCGCTGCATGAGCGCAATGGCACGTCCTTGCGGTGCGGAGTCGGTGTCCGCTCGATCGAGGGTCTCGACCGGGTCGAGAAGGTCGTGCTGGAGGACGGCACGGAGATCCCGGCCGACCTCGTGGTCATCGGTATCGGCGTGACGCCGTCGGTCGGGTGGCTGGAGGGTTCGGGCCTGCGGCTCGACAACGGCATCCACTGCGACGAGACGCTCTGGACCGGCGTTCCCGGCGTCTATGCCGCCGGCGACGTTGTGAGCTGGCCCAACCCGACGCTCGGCGTCCGCCAGCGGATGGAGAACTGGACCGCCGCTGCCGAGCAGGGCGCCGCGGCCGCCCGCAACGCACTCGACCCCGGCAACGCGAAGGCTTACGGGACGGTGCCGTACTTCTGGTCGGACTGGTACGACGTGCGGATCCAGCACGTCGGCACACCCGATGCCGACGAGGTGGTCCTGGTCGAGGGCGACCTCGAGCGCGCGCCCGCCACCGACAACCGGTGGATCGCGCTCTACCGCAAGGGAGACCGGCTGGTGGGAGCGCTCACCGTGCAGGGGCAGGCCGAGATCATGAAGTACCGGGTTCAGATCATGAAGGGTGCGTCGTGGGAGGACGCGCTGGCTCACGCGGCCCGACGCCGGGAGGCGCACGCCGCCAAGCTGGCTGCCGTCTGACCTACGCGGGCGCCAGGCCGTTGCGGACGATCGACTGCGCGGTCTCGACCACGGTGTCGAGCGACCCGCGCCGCGGCGACCACCACTCGGCCGCCCAGTTGAGGGCGCCCATCACGAGCATCTGGGCGAGGTAGGGGTCGAGATCGGTGCGGATCGCACCGTCGGCACTCGCCCTCGTGAACAGGTCACGCCAGATCTCGCCGTACTTCTTGGTCTCGGCCTGCTGCCGCTTGTTGATCGCGTCGGGGAGCTGGCCGGCGTTGCGGATGGATGCGGTCGTGTAGTCCGAGATCTCGAGCTCGTGGCGCAGGTGGGCGTCGACCGCCAACAGGATCCGCTCGAGGGGATCGATGCCGTCGGGAGCGGCATCGAGGACCTCGACCAGGTGCTGGCGCATGGCTGCGATGCCGGAGTACATGACCTCCTCGATGAGGTCCTCGCGCGACTTGAAGTAGTAGTAGATGGCGGGAGCCTGGAGCTCGGCCTCCTCGGCCACGTCGCTCAGCCGCATGCCGGCGTACCCCTTGACGCTCAGCACGTGCGCAGCCGCGTCGAGCACCCGCTGCCGGGTGCGCTCCGACTTGGTGCCGCTGTCGGCCGGAGCCTTCTTGGCGGCCGCCTTCTTGGGAACCGCGGTCCTCGATGCCGCCTTCTTGGCGGCGACCTTCGGGGGAGTGGCGGTGGCGGTCTTCCGTGGCATGCGGGTCATCCTATGAGCAGTGGCTCACGGGACCAGGCCACCGCGCGCGATCAGCTGCGACGCGATCACGTTGCGCTGGATCTCGTTGGTGCCCTCGCCGACGATCATCAGGGGCGCATCACGGAAGTAGCGCTCGACGTCGTACTCGGTGGAGTAGCCGTAGCCGCCGTGGATCCGGACCGCGTTGAGCGCGATCTCCATCGCGACCTCGGACGCGAACAGCTTCGCCATCCCGGCTTCCATGTCACAGCGCTCGCCCGCGTCGGACCGCTGGGCGGCGTGGAGGACGAGCTGGCGCGCGGCCGTGAGCTTGGTCGCCATGTCGGCCAGGTAGTGGCCGATCGCCTGGTGCTTCCAGATCGGCTCACCGAAGCTCTGCCGCTGCTGGGCGTAGGCGAGCGCGTCGTCGAACGCTGCCTGGCCCACGCCGAGCGCCCGCGACGCGACCTGGATCCGGCCGGTCTCGAGCCCCTTCATCATCTGGGAGAACCCCTTGCCCTCGACCCCGCCGAGGACGGAGGACGTCGGCACCCGGAAGTTGTCGAAGGACAGCTCGCAGCTCTCGATGCCCTTGTAGCCGAGCTTCGGCAGGTCGCGGGAGACGGTCAGGCCCGGGCCGTGCTCGACGAGCAGCACCGAGATGCCGCGATGACGAGGCTCGGCCTGCGGGTCGGTCTTGCAGAGGAGCGCGATCAGCTGCGACCGGCGGGCGTTGCTGATCCAGGTCTTCGCACCGTTGATGACGTAGTCGTCGCCGTCCCGCTTCGCGGTGGTGGTCATCGCCTGGAGGTCGGACCCGCCGCCGGGCTCGGTCAGCGCCATCGTGGCGCGGATCTCGCCGGTCGCCATCCGGGGGAGGTACGTCGCCTGCTGCTCGGGGGTTCCGAACGTCACCAGGAGCTTCGACACCACGGTGTGGCCACCCATGGCGCCGGCCAGGCTCATCCACCCGCGCGCGAGCTCCTCGGTGACACCGACGTAGCAGGGGGTCGAGACCGGAGCCTCGCCCCACGGCTCCGGGATCGCGAGGCCGAAGATGCCGAGCTCCTTCATCTGCTCGATCAGCTTCTCGGGGTACTCGTTGGCGTGCTCGAGGTCGTGGACGACCGGCCGCACCTCGGAGTCGACCCAGTCACGTACCGTCGCTACGACCTCGCGCTCTTCCTGTGACAACAACGGATCTCCTCGACTCGGAATTGCAGGTTGGGCGAGTTTAACATAAATTAAATTCCATGAGCCACGTTGCCCTCACCACACTGGACGCCCCTCGGCGCGCAGCTCTGTGCGTGCCGGCGACCCAGCCGGACCGCATCGCCAAAGCGATCGCCTCGGGTGCCGATGAGGTCGTGATCGACCTCGAGGACGCGGTGCCGGCGGGGGAGAAGGACCGGGCACGGGACGCGTTGCGGACCGTCGACTGGCCGAGCGTCAATGACGGCCGGGTGCGGGTCGCCGTACGCGTGAATGCCGTGGGAACGCCGTGGTGTCACCGCGACCTGGAGCTCGTCGCGAGTGGTGTCGCCCCGGTGACCTCCGTCGTCGTACCGAAGGTCGAGAGCCGCGGCGACCTGGACTTCGTGGAGCGACTGCTGACCGGCCTGGAGGCAGAGGCGAGGCGTCCGGCACCTCGGATCGGCGTGCAAGCGCTGGTCGAGACGGCGGCCGGGCTCGCGGGGCTTCCGGCCATCGTCAGCCGTCCGGACCGGCTCGAGTCGCTGATCCTCGGCTACGCCGACCTGGCCGCCTCGCTCGGCCGGCGCGGACTGCGTCGGCCGGACTGGGTCCCGGCCCAGCACGCGTTGCTGGTCGCGGCGAGGTCGGCCGGCGTGGCGGCGATCGACGGGCCGCACCTGTCGGTCGCGGACGACACCGACTTCCGTGACGCCGTCGGCCATGCAGCCGACTTCGGCTTCGACGGCAAGTGGGTCATCCACCCGCGGCAGGTCGACGCGGTGGTGTGCGGCTTCACGCCTGCGGCGGACGAGGTCGAGCGCGCCAACCGCGTCCTGCAGGCGATGACAGACGCAGCGGCGGCGGGCCTCGGTGCAGTGGACCTGGACGGTCAGCTGGTGGACGAGGCGATGGCCCTGGCGGCCCGCCGGACCCTGGCCCGGGCCGGCCGATGAGCAGTCACGCTGCCGAGGGGCCCTACTTCGACGAGCTCGAGCCGGGCCTCGTGTTCGACACGGCGCCGGGCGTCACCCTGACCGAGGGACGCGCCGCGGTGCACCAGGCGATCCTGGGTGACCGGCTCCGGCTGGCGCTCGACGATGCGCTCGCGCGGGACGTCACCGGGGGGTCCCTCGCCTCGCCCGCGCTGGTGTGGAACGTCGCGATCGGACAGTCGACCCTGGCGACACAGCACGTCAAGGCGAACCTCTTCTACCGGAACCTGACTTTGCTGCGACAGCCCGCGATCGGCGACACGTTGCGGACCACAACGACAGTCGCGGGCCTCAGGGAGAACGTACGGCGCGAGGGGCGTGCGCCGACCGGGCTGGCAGCCCTCCACATGCGCACCGTCGACCAGGAGGAGCGACCGGTCCTCGACTTCTATCGCTGCGCGATGCTGCCCCTGCGGGGGAGCGCGCCCACCGGGTTCGCCGACGATCTCTCGACGATCGGAGGCGGGTCCGAGGTCGTTCCGGTAGCCGAGTGCGTGCCTGACTGGTCGGTCGAGCGGTGGACCGCGGGTGTCGGGCCCTCGCGACCACTCGAGCCCGGCGCGGTCATCGAGGTGGTCGGCGGCGATGTCGTCTCCGGCGCGCCGGAGCTGGCCCGCCTCACGACGAACCTCGCTGCCGTCCATCACGACCAACGAGCGGGCGGCGGCACCAGGCTCGTGTACGGCGGGCACACGATCGGGATCGCCCTCGCCCAAGCCACCCGCGCCCTCCCCGACCTGGTGACCGTGCTGGCGTGGCAGTCGTGCGACCACGTCGGCCCGGTGCGCGAGGGCGACACCCTTCGCAGTCGGATCGTCATCGAGGCCTCGCAGGAGGTTGCGGGGGGCTGGCGGCTGCTGGACCTCCGGTCCGAGGTCGAGGCGGATGGCGGCTCCGAGCCCCGCCCGGTGCTCGACTGGCGGTTCACGGCCCTCGCCGCCGGCTGACGTACACGCTGTCCGTGGCGCGAACACCGCGACCTATGCTGACCCCATGGCGTCGAGACCTGTGAGGCCGCTCCAGCCCACCCGCGACGAGCGACGCCTCGAGCTGGCGCGCTACTTCATCGACGAGGTGACCCCGCTGCTCGCGGCCGGCGAGGCCTACTCCGACCTCAGTGTCGCGAGGATGATCGACGCGGTCGGGATCTCGCGGTCGACGTTCTACTCGTACTTCACCGACAAGGCCGCCCTGCTCACCGCCATGGGCGAGGACATCACCCTCGACCTCGCGGCAGCCGGTGCCCGCTGGTTCGAGCTCGGCGTGCCGGCCGATCGCGCCGCCCTCCGCGAGGCACTGCACCCGCTGTTCGAGACCTATCGGCGGCACCAGCTGCTGTTGCGCGCGATCACCGACGCGGCGTCGTACGACCCCGGAATGCGCGAGCTCCACGCCAACCTCGTCGAGCGCGCGGCCACTGGGCTCGAGGCGCACGTGAAGCAGGTCGAGGTCGGTGGTCGGCCCAATCCCCTCGATCCCCGGCGAGTGTCGCTCTGGCTGGTCTGGATGCTCGAGCGCGGGCTCTACCAGCTGGTCGGGCCGGTCGGTGACCGCGAGGCCGGACGGCACCTGGACGCCGTCGTCGAGCTGGTCTGGCGGACGCTCTACGTGCCTGCCTGACCACGGATGATGAGACCGGCGACCAGGCCTCCGGGCGTCGGAAGGCCTGGCCGCCGGCCAGTGAGGGAGGTGTCGCGTCAGGCGGCGACGGTCTCCCGGATCTGCTTCTCGAGGTCGATCGAGACGCCACCCTCGCGCTCCATCTTCGCCCAGAGTGCCGCGCGCTGGCGCGGCGGCAGAACCGGGTAGATGAACATCCGGCCGAGGGTCCACTCCAGCGCGGGCTCGTCGTTCTTCCTGCCCAGGAAGTGGTGCAGGATCGCCATGTAGAAGCACGCCTCGGCCATCATCACGGCTGCGGCGATCAGGCGGACCCAGTTCGGCAGCCCGGAGTTGTGGGCGAGCAGGTGGATCCAGCCGACCGTGAAGTAGGTGCCGGCCATGCCGTACGACGGAGCCATCACCAGGATCCACTTCTTGGCGCCGTGCAGGCGCGGGACGAAGTAGGCGAGCAGCGTGCCGACAGCGACGAACGAGGCGCTGTTGATGAACGCCCACCAGTACGGGAAGTTGAGGAACTCGAAGGGCTGGAACCCGTAGTACTTGTAGACGCCCAGGTTGATGCCGATCGTCTCCATCACGGCGTCGAGGATCGCGCCCATGGCGAGCAGCATGAAGTAGTGCTTGAGCTTCGCGCCGTTACGGATCACGAAGTAGCAGAAGTACGACATCATGCCGAGGAAGGCGACGTAGCAGAGCGGGATCAGCAGCGGCACCGAGACGCCGAAGTTGGTGTAGACCATCTGCAGGTTCGGTGCCCAGTGCAGGTGGCCGAGCATGTCGAGCATGGCCTCCTCGAGCGAGCAGACCAGACCGCCGATCAGCACGATGATCGGCACCCAGTTGCGATGCTTCGCCACCGCGCGCACCGCCCACGGCAGGGCGAGGATCACCGCGGCCGCGCCGGCGATGAAGAAGAACGCGATCTCGGCGCCGGCGCTGGCATCACCGAGGGTCGGGGTGTTGGACGGGACGATGTTGACCGGCCATCCCTCCTCCTGGAGCAGGGGGTTCCACTCGTTCCACCAGCTGTCGCGATCCGCTGCAGGACTCAGCAGCAGTGCACTCACCATGACTTGACCTCCAGGTCCCCGTGACCGCGGCGGTCGACGGGATCGAACAACGTGTTCGACTACCGTACGTCGTGTGTGTTTCTAATGCAAGATAAAATGACGCTCACTCGCCGTCACGGCATGGTGTAGCCGCCGCTGACGCTGAAGAGCTGCCCCGTCACCTGGCGGGAGGCGGTCTCCGAGGCGAGGAACAACACCGAGCCGGCGACGTCGGCCGCGGTCGTGAGCCGCTGCAGGGGCGTGTCCTTGAGCAGGTACTCCATCTGCTTCTCGTTGAACACGTTGTCCTCGCCGACGGACCAGAGGCTGTCCGCGCCCACGGCCTCCGGCCCATCGGGCATGACCAGGCCCGGGCAGACGATGTTCGACCGGATCCCGTGTCGGCCGTGCTCGCGCGCGGTGGTCCGCGCGAGGGCGACGACGGCCGCCTTGGTGGCGCCGTACACACCCTGCCGGATCTGCCCGAAGGCCGACTCGCTGGCGATGAACACGATCGACCCGCGGCCGGCATCGCGCATCGGCCCGAGCGCCGCCTGGGTGGCCGCGATCGCCGTGTAGAAGTTGACCTCCACCGTGCGCTGCCAGTTGTCGCGGTCGGTGTTTTTGGCGATGAAGCCGGGCACACTCCACCCTGCGTTGTTGACGAGTACGTCGACGCCGCCCCATCGCTCGACGGCCTCGCCCACCGCGGCGTCCGCGACGCCGTCCTTCGTCAGGTCGCCGACGGCGACCACGACGTCCTGCGCGCCGAGTCGCCTCGCCTCGTCTCGCACCCGCTCTGCTTGGGGACCGTCGATGTCGCTGATGACGATCCGCGAGCCTTCGGCGGCGAAGGCGTGCACGATGCCCCGGCCGATGTTCGACGCGCCGCCGGTCACGACGACGCGCGCCCCGCTGAGTCCCAGGTCCATGGCGTGAGACTCAGAGGTTCGCGGTCGGGAACGGGTCGTTCTGACCTGAGGTGTACGGCTCCTGGCCGCGCAGCTCCCGGTCGCGCGCCAGCTTCGCGCGCAGTACGCCGAGGCGGCCGCCCTTGTCCTCGAGGTTGAAGTGCTTGAGCATCGTGCGGGCAGCGTTCTGACCGGGCATGCCGCTGATGCCGGCGACGGGGTGGGTGCCGGACCCGGTGAGGAACAGGCCGTCGACCGGGGTGGCATAGCCGGCGAAGCCGGCGACCGGCTTGTTGGGACCGAAGCGACTGATCGTCGGATCGACGTGGTAGACGCTGCCGTCGATCGCCCAGAACCGCTCCTCGATGTCGGGCAGTGCCAGCGGCCGCCGGGCGACCTCGAGCGACTCGACGCCTTTGTAGTACTCCTCGGCGTCCTTCATCACGCTCTCAGTGATCTTCTTGCGGGCCACGTCCCAGCCCTCCTCCGGGATGGAGGGGACCAGCCCGGTCCAGAACCACCAGAGATCCTTGCCCGGAGGGGACATCGACGGGTCGAATGCGTTGGTCACCTGCGCCAGACCGGGAACGGCGTCGGGGACCTGGCCGCGGACACAGGCCCGCGCGGCCTCGAGCGCCTGCTCGTAGGTGTGGTAGCAGTTGCAGGCGACGCGGAGGTCGATGCCGTCGCCGCGCCACTTCTCGTGCTTCGACATGTCGATCCGCCCCGAGAGGGCGACGTTGAGCTTGTAGTCGGAGATGCCGCGCTTCTTGGTCGGGATGTGGTCCGCCGCATTCTGCTTCTTGGGCTCCAGCACGCCTGGCGGCAGCAGCCGGGTGAGGGTGGTCTTCGGCGAGCAGGCGGTGAGGACCGCGCGCCGCGCCCGGATCTCCTGACCGCCGGCGATCCGGACGCCGGTGCAGCGATTGCCTTCGATGAGGAGCTGCTCGACAGGCGAGCTCGTGATCACGTCACCGCCGTGGTCCCGGATCGAGCCGATCAGGGCCTTCGGGAGGGATCCGGTCCCGCCGTGGAACATCGCGACGCCGTACTTGCTGAGGACGCCCAGATAGATCAGCGACCAGCCGGAGAGGTCGGCATCGAACGGCATGAACGGAAGCGAGGTCAGCAGGGGAGCGCGGATCATGTCGTGCTCGAAGCTCTCCTCGATCGCCTCCGCCTGGGAGCTGGTCATCCAGCGCCCGATGTTGACCAGCTGCTTGCGGTTCTTGGCGGCGCCCTTGACCGCCTTGAAGATCTGCATCAGCTCCGGGCGGGTGACGTTGGTCTGCATCATCGGCAGGCCGATGTCGACCGCGGCGTCGATGACTTCGTAGAGCTCGAGCAGCGCCCGGGCGTCCTTCCTCGAGAAGTGCTCGAGCTCGGCGGCGGTCTTCCTCGGGTCGCGCCAGAGGCCCAGGGACGAGCCGTCGGCGGCCAGCTGGAAGTGCGCCGGGTCGATCACGGTCTGTTTCAGACCGTACTTGCGGGACAGGCCCAGGTCGGCGTCGATCGTGGTCGTCCGGAACAGCGAGGCCTGGATCGACGCCTCGTTGATCATGTACTCCGGCGCCTCGGGCTCGAACGGGTTCGTTGACGTCATGCCGCCGGCGGTGGCGGCGGCCTCGACGACGAGTACGTCGAGGCCTGCCTTCGCGAGGTAGGCCGCAGCGACCAGGCCGTTGTGGCCCGAGCCGACGACGACGACGTCGACCTCGCGCGGGGTGTCGGTGGCGGGCACCTGGGGCATGTCGGATCCCTTCGGGGTCGTACGTCGGACGGGCCGTCCCAGTTCGGGGTGGACCTTCCAGTATTTTTAATCTACATTCGGATAAATGTCGAGGTGCCGTCTCGTCTGTTGACAAGTCCCGCGGCTCCGACGAGGATAGAATCTAATCTTGATTCAATTCAGCAGAAGGAGGAGCGATGGGGTTCTCAGATTCGGCAGAGGTGCGTCAGTACCTCGGAGGCATCTTCGAGACGGCGTTCGCGGACCCGGAGGTCGGCCCCAAGCTCAAGGCGACCGGCATCGTGCTCAAGACGGTCTACACCGAGCCGGACTCGACCCTGATCATCGACGCGACCTCGGGCACCGTCTACGAAGGCGACGAGTCCACTGAGGCGTCCGCGGTGATGAGCATGACCGCCGACACCGGCAACGCCTACTGGCAGGGGAAGGTGAACCTTCCGCTCGCAATGGCGAAGAGCAAGATCAAGGTCCAGGGCAACGTCGCGAGCCTGCTCAAGCTCGCCCCCCTTGGCAAGAAGCTCTACCCCAAGTACGTCGACATGCTCCGCGCCAACGGGCGCGACGAGCTGATCGTCTGACGTCGCTCGCCCAGACCTGCACTACACCCGAGAAGAGAAGACATGTTCCCTGGAGTGATCGCCCAGTCCACCCCTGACAAGCCGGCTGTCATCATGGCTGGCTCGGGCCGGACCCTCACCTACGGTCAGCTCGACGAGCGGTCGGCCGAGATCGCCGCGGCGCTGCACGACCTCGGCCTGCGGAAGGGTGACGTCGTCGCCCTGCTCGCCGACAACGCGCCCGAGTGCTACGAGGTCTACTGGGCGCTGCTGCGCTCCGGCCTCTACATCACACCGGTGAACCGCAACCTCTCGGCCGAAGAGGTCGCCTACATCGTCAACGACAGCGGGGCGCGGGTGCTGATCGCGAGCGCCGCCCTGGGCGAGCTCGTGGCAACGGTGCGTCAGTCGGTCGACGTGGTGCACGCCTTTGCCTTCGGTGGCGCGGTCGACGGCTACGACGACTACGGCAAGCTGCTCACGAGCGGTGCTCCGCGCCTGACCGACCAGCCGCGCGGCTCGGACATGATGTACAGCTCGGGGACGACCGGTCGGCCGAAGGGCGTGCGGCAGGCCATGCTGCCGATCCAGGTCGACGAGCCGGGGGACCCGATCACGGGCCTGCTCGGCGGCGTCTTCAAGGTCGGCCCCGACGACGTCTACCTGCAGCCCGCGCCGGTCTACCACGCCGCGCCGCTCAAGTGGAGCGGTGCGGTCCAGTCCCTCGGGGGCACCGTCGTGATGATGGAGAAGTTCGACGCCGAGGGCGCCCTCGCAGCGATCCAGGACCACAAGATCACCGTCGCCCAGTTCGTCCCGACGATGTTCGTCAGGATGCTCCAGCTCCCCGAGGACGTACGTACGTCGTACGACACGTCCTCGCTGCGGCTCGCGGTCCACGCCGCGGCGCCGTGTCCGCCCGAGGTCAAGCAGGCGATGATCGACTGGTGGGGGCCGATCGTGTTCGAGTACTACGGCTCGACCGAGCAGCACGGGATCACCTTCGTCTCGACGCCCGAGTGGCTCGGCAAACGCGGCACCGTCGGCAAGGCCATGATCGGCATCGCCCACATCTGTGACGACGAGGGCAAAGAGCTCGCCGCGGGGGAGGTCGGCTCGGTCTACTTCGAGCGCGACGCCCGCCCGTTCGACTACCACAACGACCCGGACAAGACGGCTGAGGCAACGCATCCGCAGCACCCGACCTGGACGACGGTCGGGGACCTCGGCTACCTGGACGAGGACGGCTACCTGTTCCTGACCGACCGCAAGGCGTTCGTCATCATCTCGGGCGGAGTGAACATCTACCCGCAGGAGGTCGAGAACGTCCTGACCCTGCACCCGCAGATCTACGACGTCGCCGTGATCGGCGTGCCGGACGAGGAGATGGGCCAGCAAGTCAAGGCCGTCGTCCAGCTCAAGGGCGGCGTCGAGCCCGGCCCCGAGCTCGAGCGCGAGCTCATCGCCTACGTCCGCGAGCGGATCGCGCACTTCAAGGCGCCCCGGTCGGTCGACTTCGTCGACACGATCCCGCGGACGCCGACCGGCAAGTTGGTGAAGCGCGAGCTGGAGAAGTTCTATGCACCGGCAGGAGCCGGCTCATGACGAGCCTGATCGTGCCGCCGCGGACCTTCGACCCGCTCAGCGTCTCCGACCTGGGGTTCTGGGCGAAGACGGCCGAGGAACGTGAGGAGACGTTCAAGGTGCTGCGGCGTGAGCGTCCGCTCAGCTGGCACCGTCCGCTCGAGGGGGGCCTGATGCCGCCGGACAACGAGGGCGTCTGGGTCGCCACGAGCCATGAGCTCATCCAGTACATCAGCAAGAACCCGCAGCTGTTCTGCTCGGGCGACGGCTTCCAGTTCGAAGAGGTCCCCTCGGACATCCTCGAGGCGGCCGGGTCGTTCCTCGGGATGGACGCTCCGCGCCACCCGAAGCTGCGCAAGCTCGTGTCGTCGGCGTTCACGCCGAAGCAGGTCAAGAAGATCCACGAGCAGATCAAGGACCAGGCACGCCGGATCGTCGACGAGCTCCTCGAGGCCAGCGAGGGCGACTTCGTCTCCCTGGTGTCCAAGAAGCTCCCCATGTGGACGATCTACGAGATGGTCGGTCTGGAGGACCCGGAGAAGCGCGAGCTGGCTGCGCACTACGCCGACGGCATGGTGTCGTGGAACGACGAGGACGTCGCCGCCGGGCGGGAGCCGGGCGAGATCCTCAACGAATCACTCGTCGGTCTGCTGATGATGGGCATGGAGCTCGCAGAGGAGCGTCGCGCCAACCCGAAGGCCGATCTGATGACCAATCTGGTCAACGCCGAGGTCGACGGCGAGCGGCTCACCGACGACGAGATCGCCTCCTTCTTCGTGCTGCTCTCGGTCGCCGGCAACGACACCACCCGCAACTCGATCAGCATCGCGGCGATGGCTCTCCAGCAGTTTCCCGACCAGAAGGCGCTCCTGCTCGAGGACTTCGACGGGCGGATCGGTCTCGCGATCGAGGAGTTCGTCCGATGGGCGTCGCCCGTGATGACGTTCCGGCGTACGGCCACCCAGGACACCGAGCTCGGCGGTCATCTCATCCGCAAGGACGAGTGGGTCGCGATGGTCTATTCCTCGGGCAACCGGGACGAGCGGGTCTTCGACCGCCCCGACGTCTTCGACATCACCCGCGACCCCAACCCCCACGTCGGCTTCGGTGGCGGCGGCGTGCACTACTGCATGGGCAACTTCGTGGCGAAGATGCAGCTCCGCGAGCTCTTCCACCAGCTGCTCACCCGCGCTCCCGGGCTCGAGCTCGGCGAGCCGGAGTACCTCACCGGCAACTTCGTGCGGGCCGTGAAGGCGATGCCGTGCGACGTCGGCTGACCCACCTGAACCCCTGGAACGAGAGGATACTCGATGACTGACTTCGCAGGGCGCAGGTATGTCGTGACGGGCGCCGCGTCCGGCATCGGCGACACCGTCGCCCGCAAGTTGCTGGCGGCCGGCGCGGAGGTGCACAGCCTGGACCGCAACGAGCCGACGGCCCCCGTGACGCGCCACATCCCGGTGGATCTCGCCGATGTCGCGAGCATCGACAAGGCGCTGGTCGAGCTCGACGGGGAGTACGACGCGCTCCTCAACGTCGCCGGTGTTCCGGGAACTCTGCCCGCCGATGTCGTGATGAAGGTCAACACCTTCGCCGTCCGGTACCTGACCGAGAGTCTGCTCGGCCAGCTCAAGGAGGGCGGCAATGTCGTGATCGTGTCCTCGACGGCCGGCTTCCAGTGGGAGAAGCGCCTCGGGACGATCATGGAGCTGCTCGCCACCGACACCTATGAGGAAGCCGTCGACTGGTGGGAGGCGAACCCGCAGGAGGGCAACTCCTACAACTTCTCCAAGGAGTGCTCCACCGTCTATACGATGACGATGGGTCTGGCCCTGAGCGAGATGGGACTGCGCATCAACGCCGTACTTCCCGGGCCCGTCGAGACGCCTATCCTGGCCGACTTCGAGGAGTCGATGGGCAAGGACACCCTCAATGGGCTGAAGGAGCTCCTCGGTCGCCACGCCACGCCCGATGACATCGCCGAGGCGATCCTCTTCCTGGCGTCCGACGAGGCGCGGTGGATCAACGGCCACCCGATGATCGTCGATGGCGGCGTCTCCGGCTCGGTCTTCACCGGCCTGGTCCCCGCGCCCGAGATCTGACCAGCGGATCGACGAGGAGACACGATGACCGCGAACACAACCCGCGCGCCGGCGTCAGCCGACCTGGCCGACCTGGTGGCGACGCTCCGGCACCACCACGCGGCGGGCAGGACCCGCAGCTACGAGTGGCGGATCCGCCAGCTCGACGGCATCGCCCGGTTCTGCGAGGAGCGTGAGGACGACATCGCGTCGGCACTCGGCGCCGACCTCGGGCGCCCGCCGTTCGACGCGTGGTTCGGCGACATCGCGTCGACCATGGGTGAGGTCAACTTCGCGAAGAGGCACCTGAAGCGATGGATGCGGCCGCAGCGCCAGCGTGTGCCGCTGACCCAGCTCCCGGGATCTGCGCGGGTCCAGTACGAACCGCTCGGCGTGGTGCTGGTGATCGGGCCGTGGAACTACCCGATCTACCTCAGCCTGAGCCCTCTGGTCGCGGCCGTTGCCGCGGGGAACTGCGTCGTGCTCAAGCCGTCGGAGCTGGCGCCGGCGACCTCCCGCCTGCTCGCGGACGCGCTCCCGCACTACCTCGACCCGGACGCGGTCAGGGTCGTCGAGGGCGACGGAATCGTCACCCAGGACCTGTTGTCGCTCGGCTTCGACCATGCCTTCTTCACCGGCGGCACGGAGATCGGTCGGAAGATCATGACCGGTGCCGCTGCGACCCTCACCCCGGTCACGCTCGAGCTGGGTGGGAAGAGCCCGGTCATCGTGACCGAGGATGCCGATCTCGCGGTCGCTGCTCGACGGATCGCCTGGGTCAAGACCATGAACTCGGGCCAGACCTGCATCGCCCCGGACTACGTGCTCGTCCACGAGTCGGTGCGGGATGAGCTGGTCGTACACCTCAAGACCGCCATCACCGACATCGTCGCCGACCGCCCCGAGGGCCTGCGGATCGTCAATGACCGCCAGTTCGCCCGGCTCTCCGGCTACCTCGCCGCGACCAAAGCCGACGTCGTCCTTGGGGGCGTCAGCGACGCCGACGCACTCCGCATGCAGCCGACGATCCTCGTGGACCCGGATCCGGACGAGCCGGCGATGACCGAGGAGATCTTCGGCCCGATCCTCCCCGTCGTGAGCTACGACTCGATCGACAACGCGATCGCGTTCGTCAACGGACGGCCGAAGCCGCTGGCGATGTACGTGTTCAGCAGCACCCGGGCGGTCACGGACCGGCTGGTCGACGCCATCCCCGCCGGCGGCGCCGTCGTCAACCACGTCGCGCTGCACTGCCTGGTCCCCACGCTCCCGTTCGGCGGAGTCGGCGCGAGCGGAATGGGTGCCTACCACGGCGAGTGGGGCTTCCAGGCCCTCAGCCACCGCAAGGCGGTCCTGGTCAAGACGATCAGGCCGGACCTCAAGATCGTCTACCCGCCGTACAGCGACAGGGCCAAGGCGCTGATGCGCAAGCTGTTCTAGCGGCCGGCGAACCGGAGTGCTGCCTGCAGCACCTGGTCCAGCGACCACGCCAGCTCGTCCGTCCCGCCGTCAGCGGCGAGGAGCTCGAACCCGACCAGGACGCTGTAGCCGAGCCGCGCGAACTGGTGCGCGGCTTTGGGGCCGACGAGGTCCCGCATCGACTCCGCGACGACGTGGAAGCGCTGCTCATCGACCGCGCGCTGCACCTCGCCGACCTTGGGGTCGACCCGCGACCAGACCCGGATCGCGCCCTCCGCTGCGCGGTAGCCGGACTTCGTCAACGGATCCTAGGACCCGAGGTCAGGCGGCGGCGCGTCAGGCGGCGCGAGCCACCGGGAGCAAAATCGAATCACGATTCAAATAACTCTTGACCAGATTTCAATGCTGGATTAAATTTGGGATCGTTCGGTCCTGGGCCGAGGCAGACTGGCCTTGTACTCATGCGTCCGCCAGAGGGGAGCCACCGTGCCCACGAAGGAAGTCCCAACGTTCTGCCGCATCTGCGAGGCGCTGTGCGGACTGATCGCAACCGTCGAGGACGGCCGGCTGACGGGTCTTCGAGCAGACCAGGACGATCCCCACTCCAAGGGCTTCTGCTGCGTGAAGGGCCTCTCGATGACCCAGATCGTGAACGACCCGAGCCGGGTGACGACGCCGCTCAAGCGCATTGGTGGTCCAGGTGAGTTCGCGCCCGTCTCATGGGCGGAAGCGATCGAGGACATCGGCGCCCGCCTGAAGTCCTTGCGGTCGGAGTCTGGCCCGCGCTCCATTGCAGTTCACGAAGGCAACCCGCCGTACTTCAGCTTCGGCGCTGCCATGTGGGGCAAGACGATGACGATGGCCATCGGAACACCCTGGTTCTACGGCGTCAACTCGGAGGACGGCGCGTCACGCGTCGCTGCCTTCAAGCTGTTGTACGGCCACTGCGCGCACATGCCCATCCCGGACATCCGGCGTACGCAGGCGTTGCTCGTCATCGGAGCCAACCCCCTGGTATCCAAGGGCTCCTTTCTCCACGACCCGCACATGCGCCAGCACATGGAGGAGATCGTCGAACGGGGCGGTCGGGTGTTCGTGGTCGACCCGCGCCGCACGGCAACGGCGGAGCTCTTCGAGCATCTTCCGATCCGCGCCGGCACCGATGCGTGGTTCCTCCTCTCCGTCCTCAACGTGATCGTCGCGCGACGCCTCTACGCCCAAGAGTTCGTCGAGCAGTGGACGACCGGCTTCGAGGAATGGGCGGAGGAGCTCGCGGCGTTCCCGCCGGAAGCCACGGAGAGCCTGACCGGGATCCCGGCTGCGCGCGTCGAGGAGGTCGCCGAGTACCTCGCGACCGCGCGCGCTGCCGTCGTCTACGGCCGCACAGGAACATGCACGCAGAGGTTCGGGACGCTCAACAACGTCCTCCAGGACTTCATCAACATCCTCACCGGCAACCTGCAGCGCGAGGGTGGAATGGTCTGGGCGTGGTCGCCCGTGGCGATGGGCCCGATCGCCGAGGCCATGAAGCTGGCCACCTTCGACAAGGTGCGGACCCGGGTGCGCGGACTGCCCGACACCTATGGCTTCCTTCCCTCCAGCGCCCTCCCCGAGGAGATCCAGACGCCGGGCGACGGCCAGATCCGAGGAATCGTCATGATCGGATCGAACCCCGTCATCACCGGTCCCGCCGGCAACAAGCTCGCTGAGGCGCTCGAGGAGCTCGACACCTTCGTCGCGCTGGACATCTACGTGAACGAGACGAACCGCCACGCTCACTACATCCTGCCCACGACCTCGATGTACGAGCGTGAGGACACCCAGCTCCAGTTCTCCAACCGCTACGTTCGACCGGCGCTCCGTGCCACGCAGAAGGTCGTCGAGCCGCCTGGGGAATGCCGAGAGGAGTCGGTGATCCTCAACGACATCGCCAGGGCGATGGGGCTCGGGAGCGCCCACCCGTACGCCATTCAAAGACTTCTCGCCCGGGTGGGGCTGGGGATGACGCCGATGGGGATGGCGAACCTGCTCATCCGCACAGGCAAGGCCGGAGATCTCTTCGGCCTACGACGCGGCGGGTGGTCACTGAAGAAGCTGAACGAGCGCGCCCCGCACGGCGTCGTCCTCCACGAGTACCTGCCCCTCGCCCCGCTCAAGAAGTTCATCAAGACGCCTGACAAGAAGATCCCGCTGGCGCATCCGACGTTCATGGGAGAGCTCGAGCGGCTGAAGCAGGCCGACGGCGATGGAGGAGGCTCCGGCTATCCGCTACGCATGGTCGGTATGCGCGAGATGACCTCCCACAACTCGTGGATGCACAACAGCGCCCGGTTGATGCCCGCCACCCGCGAACACGCCATTCGCATCCACCCGGTGGATGCGGAAACCGTCGGCGTCCGCAACGGTGACGTCGTCCGGGTCACTTCTGACGGGGGCGCCGTCGAGACGAAGGCCCTCGTCACCGACGAGATGACACCTGGGACGATCGCGATGCCTCATGGCTGGGGCCACAGGGGCGGCTGGCAACGCGCGAACGCCGCCGGCGGCGCGACGTCGAACACCCTCTCGACGGAAGTGGAGAACGCGTCCGGTTCGACGGTGCTCAACGGGATCCCCGTTCGCGTCGAGCGGCTTGATCGTGCCGCTGGCGCACGTGGGCAGCAGTCGATCGAGGTGGCGGTCCCATGACCCACGTGATCACGCGAGCGTGCTGCAACGACGCGGCATGCGTGGCCGTTTGTCCGAAGAACTGCATCCAACCGAGCCCAGGCGACCCGGAGTTCGCCACAGCCGAGATGCTGAAGATCGACCCGGTGAACTGCATCGATTGCGGCGCCTGCGTCGAGGTCTGCCCGGTGGACGCCATCGTGCCGGACTTCCGACTTGCAGCGGACCAGGGCGACTATCTCGCGCTGAACGCGGAGTACTTCACGAACCACTCCTACGACCAGGTCGGATTCCGCGAGCCCGTTGCGGACAGTCCCGCCAGCGGTCTTACGGTCGCCGTGGTGGGTTCCGGGCCGGCGGCCATGTACGCAGTCGAGCGCCTGCTCGAACGCACCGCGCTCGACTGCGAGATCCACGTCTACGAACGCCTCCCGGTTCCGTGGGGGCTGGTGCGCTTCGGTGTAGCCCCTGACCACCAGGACACCAAGCAGGTGACGCGCGGCTTCGAGCGCCTCGTCAAGGACCCGCGCGTGCACGTGCACCTGAATGTCGACGTAGGAGTGGACATCTCCCACGAGGAGCTGGCCGATGGTCACCATGCGGTGATCTACGGGACAGGCGCCTCGGGAGCGCGGGACCTGGGCATTCCGGGCGAGGAGCTCGAGGGGAGCATCTCTGCATCGAGCTTCGTGGCTTGGTACAACGGGCACCCCGATGGTCGCGACCTGGCCCCGGACCTGAGCGGGCGCAGGGCGGTCGTGATCGGCAACGGGAACGTCGCTCTGGACGTCGCAAGGGTTCTGGCGACTGGTCATCTCGGCGTCGAGAGCAGCGACATCGCCGACCACGCGCTCGAAGCCCTCAAGGGGTCGGACCTCGAGGAGATCGTCGTCATCGGGCGTCGAGGACCGGCGGAAGCCGCGTACACCACCCCGGAGCTCCTCAGCCTGATCCACCATGATGACGTCGAGGTTGCCGTTGAGGGCATCGATGGCCTCGCGCCAAGCACGGCAAGCCTGAAGGAACGGCTGATTCACCGCGTCGAGGCAGGTGAGTTCCGGCGCAGCACGCCTGCAGAGCGCCGCGTCGTGCTCAAGTACCTCGCCTCACCTGTGGAGATCGTGGGGACCGAGCGCGTTACTGGTGTCACGGTGCAAGCCAATCGGCTCGTGGAGGACGGAGGCGCGGTCAGGGCGATCCCAACCGGGGCAAGCGACCTGATCGAGTGCTCTTTGGTGGTCCACGCCGTCGGCTACCGGGGCAAGGCCGTTCCGGAGGTTCCCTTCGACGACGAAACCGGACTGATGCCGAACGACAAGGGGCGGGTCCACGCCCCTGACGGCGCGGTCACTCCAGGTGTGTACGTCGTCGGGTGGAGCAAGCGAGGGCCATCGGGCGTGATCGGCACGAACAAGCAATGTGCAGTCGAGACGGTCGAGGCGCTCCTGACAGATTTCACCAGCGGCGCCCTCGCGGGGCCGCGGGACGGCGCGGATCGCTTGCGCTGGTCCGCATCCGGCTCTTTCGGTCGGCTGCAGTGGGAACGCCTCGACGCCTTCGAACGAGAGGCCGGGAGGTCTGCCGGACGGCCGCGCATCAAGGTGTCCGATCCCGACACGATGCTCGCCATCGGGCTCGGAGCAGAGCTCAGGTGAATCGCGGCTCTCCCGCAACCGCAGGACCAGCCGCCGCTATCGACCTCGCCATCCTCCACCCCGACACACTTCCTGCCGGCACGACGGTCGGTGAGGTGCGTTCGTACTTCGACGCAAGCGACAAAGTCCACATGGCACTGGTCGTCGACGCTGATGGCATCCTGCTCTCGGCGGTGACGCGAGCGGACCTCGATGAGCACACCCCCGACTATCGCCTCGCCGTCACCATCGGCTCGCTTGGCTCGCGAACGATCGAGGCAGACATTCCTGCAGAGCTGGTCCCCGCGAGCATGGATGTGCGTACCGATCGCAGGCTGGCGGTCGTTGACGGTCGTGGCCGCCTCATCGGTCTGGTCTGCCGCAAGGCGTCAAGATCGGGCTTCTGCACAGACAAAGGTGTCGCCGAGCGCCGTACCGCACGAGCTTCGATTGCGGTGGCGCCGTCGGACATGGCGAGCAGCGGGTCTGTCAGGCATTCTGTGTAAGCCATCCTGGCCAACTCAAACCCAGGCGTCGCCGTAGGTCATGGACAGACAGGGTGTTCAGGATGCTCTTCCAGCCGTTGATCTGGCCAGTGGGATTGGGCCGATTCTTCTCGCGTCGTCGCTGCAGGAACCGTTCGGCCGGACTGCACGGACAGATGCCGGTGTCCCGGATGGCCAGCAGGTCGCGTATGTCGCTGAGTTTGGGCCGAGCCGCCGACGTCTAGGTCGGCGCCGTCGAGGAGCGGCCAAGGCGCTGATGCGCAAGCTGTTCTAGGCATTTCAGCGGTCGGCGAACCGGCGCGCCGCCTGCAGTACCTGATCCAGCGACCACGCCAGCTCGTCCGTCGCGCCGTCAGCGGCGAGGAGCTCGAACCCAACCAGGACGCTGTAGCCGAGCCGCGCGAACTGGTGGGCGGCGTCGGGGCCAACGAGGTCGCGCATCGCCTCCATGACGACGTCGAAGCGCTGCTCGTCGACCACCCGCTGCACCTCGCCGACCTGGGGGTCGACCCGCGACCAGACCCGGATCGCACCTTCGGCTGCCCGGTCGAGATGGGCGGTCGTCGCCGCCAGCGACTCAAGACGCTCGACGGGGTCCGGGATCGACCGGGCCAGTTCGGCAACCGCCGTCGTCCGGTGATGGCGCCAGTCCTCGAGCATCGCGTCGGTGAACTCCTGCCAGCTGGTGAACCAGTGGTAGAAGCCGCCGGTCGAGACCGACAGTCGCCGACACACCGCCGCCAGCTTGAGGCCGGCGTACCCCTCGGTGGAGAGGATCGCGTACGCCGCCTCGAAGTACGCGCGCCGCGGGTCGTCCCGCGAGACATGTGCGACTGCCACCACGCCGTTCTCCAGTTCTCCCTCGACTGCGTCCGAGGGGTAGGTCTTCGGACTTCGGTTGCCCCTAGCCTACCTAACTCGAGTTATGTTACCGTCCCTTTCGTTTGGAACTTAGATTCAAAATGAGGTTTCCGATGTCTGACTCACGCCGACTGGTGGTGCGGCTCTACGAAGCTCTCGCTTCGGGCGACGCCGCCGGGATCGACTCAGTCCTCGTTCCCGCGTTCGTGGGCACGACGGCTGACGGGCTCCCTCTGGGACTCGGCGGGACGTACGAGGGCAGCGAGTCGATGCGGCGTGACTTCTGGTGGGAGGTGGGTCGCCACTTCCGCGTCGAGGCAGTTGTGGACGAGATGGCCGACCTGCCCGACGACGGTGTCCTGGTGTCGGGCACCTATCGCGGGACGGCTCGTCGCTCGGGCCGGCCGCTCGAGGCGGCCTTCACCCATCGGTTCACCTTCGCTGGTGGACGGATCTCGTCGCTCGTCCAGCTGACGGACACGCACGCCTGGCACGAGGCGCTCGGGAACGACGAGGCTGCGCGGCGACTCACGTACGACGTGCGCGACGGCGTGGCTCGCGTGGTGCTCGACCGTCCCGCGATGCGCAACGCGATCGACCTCGCCGTGGCGGAGGAGTTCCTCGACGCCGTGCGCGCGATCGAAGCTGACCCCACGGTCCGCGCCGTCCTGATCGCGGGGAACGGCGCGTCGCTGTCGGTTGGTGGAGACATCACGTTCTTCGAGCAGGGCGCTGCGGACCTCGGGACGCTCCTGGCGAGAATGACGACGCCGTTCCACGAGGCGTTCCGCATCCTGAGCCGGATCGACGCTCCGATCGTCACCGCGGCCCACGGTGCCGTAGCGGGCGGGGGCCTCGGCTTCGTCTACGCCGCCGACGTCGTGCTCGCAGCCACGGACGCCAGGTTCGTCACGGCTTTCGCCGACCTCGGCGTCTCAGGCGACGGGGGCGGCACCTGGCACCTTCCGCGACTCATCGGGCCGGCTCGCGCCGCGCGGGTGCTTCTCGAGAACCGCCCGATCACAGCCGATGAGGCGCTGGACTGGGGACTAGTCAGCGAGCTCGTGCCTCCCGCCGAGCTTCGCGAGAGGGCCGAGCGCGTCGCCGTACACCTGGCGTCGGGACCGACCAAGGCGTACGGGCACATGAGGCGCCTCCTGCGCCGAGGTGCGACGTCCGACCTCGCGTCCCAGCTCCAGGCGGAGACCGACGCACTGACCGACTGCGGCCGCAGCGTCGACACCCGGCGAGCCGTCTCGGCCTTCCTCAACAACCAACGACCCACGTTCCAAGGACGGTAGGACGATGACGGGACTGATCCACGACTCAGAGGAGCACCAGGCGATCCGCGAGAGCGTCGCCAAGGTCGCGTCGCGCTACGGGCCGGCGTACTTCCTGGAGCGCGGCCGCGCCGGCGAGGACATCCAGGAGCTGTGGGCAGAGCTCGGCGCGGCCGGCCTCCTCGGCGTGCACCTGCCCGAGGAGTACGGCGGCGGCGGGTACGGCATGCAGGAAGCCGTCGTCGTCGTGGAGGAACTGGCCGCGCACGGCATGCCGATGCTGATCTGGGTGATCTCACCCGCGATGATCGGCAGCGTCCTGGCGGCCTACGGATCGGACGATCTCAAGGCACGGTGGCTACCGGGAGTCGCCGACGGCACCAAGAAGGTGGCCTTCGGCCTGACCGAGCCCGACGCCGGCTCCAACAGCCACAACCTCAAGACCACCGCCACCCGCGACGGCGACGGCTGGCGGATCTCGGGGTCCAAGTACTACATCTCGGCCGTCGACCAGTGCGACGCGATCCTGGTGGTGACCCGCGACGCCGAGCACTCGACGGACGAGCACAAGAAGCTGTCGATCTTCGTCGTCCCGATCGACAGCCCCGGCCTCACGTTCCAGAAGATCGACACCTCGATCGTCTCGCCCGACAAGCAGTTCACGGTCTTCCTCGACGACGTCCGGGTCGGCCCGGACGCGCTCGTCGGCGAAGCGGGCAATGGGCTCCAGCAGGTCTTCTCGGCGCTCAACCCCGAGCGGATCCTTGTCGGTGCGATCACCGGCGGAGTCGGGCGCTACGCCATCGACAAGGCTGTCGACTACGCCAAGCAGCGGCAGGTGTGGTCGACCCCGATCGGCCAGCACCAAGGCCTGTCGCACCCCCTCGCAGCGGCACACATCGACGTCGAGGTCGGCCGTCTCGCGACCCGGAACGCGGCGCAGCTCTTCGACCAGGGCCACGCGGGTGCCGGTGAGGCGGCGAACATCGCCAAGTACGCCGCCTCGGAAGCCGCGCTGAAAGCGCTCGACCAGTCGATCCAGACCCACGGGGGCAACGGTCTGGCGCACGAGTACGGGTTGAGCGAGCTCTGGTTCGTCACCCGGCTCATGCGCACCGCTCCCGTCAGCCGGGAGATGGTCCTCAACTTCGTCGCCCAGACCTCGCTCGGTCTTCCCCGCTCCTACTGACCCCTCGACCTGCACCGGAGGAACACATGACTGACACCCTCACCTACGACGCTGTCGTCGTCGGAGCCGGAGCCGGCGGCCTCTTCGCGGCCGCCAGGCTCGCCCACCAGGGCTATCGCACCCTCGTCGTGGAGAGGCTCGACAAGGTGGGCGGCCGGGCGTCGACCACCGACGTCGACGGCTTCAAGGTCAACGACGGCGCCATCGTCATCGAGTGCGGTGGCATCACCCAGCAGACCTGCGAGGAGGTCGGTGCGCCGTTCGACATCCGTGAGCCGAGCCCGCCGATCCTCTACCGCATCAAGGGGAAGGACGTCGACGTCACCGGCGGTGGCTGGGGCTTCCTGCTGGAGCGCCTCACCCGCCAGGGAGCGAAGTTGGTCAATGGGATCGGGGCCGCGCGACACGACGACGGCCTCCCCGAGGACGAGCTCACGACCGCCGACTGGGTGCGGAAGTACACCAGCAACAAGGGCGTGCACGGCATCTTCCGCAACATGTGTGCCTCGATCTTCGCCGTGAGCTCCGAAGACCTGCCGGCCCGGGTCTTCCTGACCTACTTCACGCGCAAGAGCGCCTTCAAGCGGTTCGGCTTCCATCCCGAGGGCACCATCGGGCTCTGGCGTGGGCTGGCCGCAGCTGTCGAGGCCAAGGGCGGTGAGGTCTGGCTCTCGACCCATGTGACGCGGATCGTCACCGACGACACCGACGCGGTCACCGGTGTCGAAGTCGTCCGAGACGGCGAGACCGTGTCGATCTCAGCCCCGGTGGTGGTGAGCAACGTCGGCCCCGCTGCGACGTTGTCGCTGCTCCAACGCGAGGACGTGCCCGAGGACTACGCGCTCACCGTGAAGAAGGCCGACCGGCCCACCGCGATGATCACCGTCAACTTCGCCAGCCAGCAGCGCTTGATCGAGGCCCCCGGCATGATCAGCTTCGCCACCTCGCGCCGGCTCGCCTACATCGCCAACTTCACCGACCTGTGCCCCGAGATGGCACCGGAGGGCTGGCACCTGTACGTCGGCACCGCGGTGCCCGAGCCGTCCGTCGGCGACTTCGACGAGGCGGCCGAGACCGAGCTGCTGATGCAGGACCTGCGCGACGAGGTGCCCGGTTTCGACGATCGTGCGCGCATCCTCAGCGTGGTCATCACCCGCGACGGCTGGCCGCCGCAGCGGGCCGTCGCCGGGTTCGACATGACCCACGAGACGCCGTACGCCGGACTGTGGAACGTCGGCGACGCGGTCAAGGAGTACGCCAACGGCGGCACCAGCGCCTGTGCGGAGACCGCGCAGATCGTCGTCGGGAAGGTGGTCGAGCAGTTCCCGCTACCCAGGGAGGATCGATGAGCTCCGCGGCGGTTGCCGCTGGAAAGCCGGTGCGGGCGCTCGGTGACGTGCTCGCGATGGCCCTCGATGCTCTGGTCATCATGTTCACCCGCCGGTTCTCCTGGCGCGAGGCGGTGCAGCAGGCGTGGTTCATCGCCCGGGTGTCCCTCGTGCCGACGCTGCTGGTCATGCTCGGCTTCACGCTGTTGGTGATCTTCGAAGTCAACCTCCTGCTCAAGGATCTCGGGGCCCTGGACCTGGCCGGCGGGATCGCCGGCATTGCTTCCGTGCAGCAGATCGGCCCCTTCGTCACGGTGGTCGTGGTCGCCGGCGCCGGCGGGACCGCCATTTGCGCGGACCTCGCAGCGCGGACGATCCGGGAGGAGATCGCGGCCATGCAGGTCCTCGGGATCGACCCGATCCAACGCCTGGTCGTCCCGCGCATGGTTGCGGCGGTCCTGGTGTCCCTCGTGCTGAATATCCTGATCTGCGCGGGTGGCCTGGTGGGCGGGTTCTTCTTCTCCGTCTATCTGCAGGACGTCACGCCAGGCGCCTACGTCGCGAGCATCCCCCTCTTCACCGGCATCCCCGAGTTCGCCGTGAGCATGTTCAAGGCTTTCGTCTTCGGGCTCATCGCTGCGGTCATCGCCTGCTATCGCGGACTGACCGTCTCCGGGGGCTCCAAGGGCGTGGGTGACGCGGTCAACCAAGCGGTCGTCATCACGGTCGCAGTCCTCGTGCCGGTGAGCCTCTCCATCAGCCTCGTCCAGTTCGCCGTCCTGTGACGAGAGCACCCATGTCCCTCATGTCGCCGCGTCTCGGGTCCATGGTCCGTTCGTCCAACCGCGCCGTCGAAGCCCTCGGCGAACACGGCCTCTTCTACGCCCGGGTGTTCGCCGGCATTCCCCGTGCGTTCCGCAAGCACCCCGGTGAGATCCTCCGCCTGATCGCCGAGCTCGGCACCGGCACCGGTGCCCTGGCGCTGGTCGGCGGGTCGGTGGTGATCGTCACCTCGATCACGTTCTTCGCAGGAGCGGTTGCCGCGGCCCAGGGGTTCGAGTCTTCCTCCAGCATCGGTGTGGGTTCGCTCAGTCCGCTGCTGGCGGCGTTCTTCACCGCACGCCTCTCCACGCCACTCCTGGCCGGCGTCGCGCTGTCGGTGACCCTGGGCGCGGCGACCACCTCGCAGCTCGGCGCGATGCGCATCAGCGAGGAGATCGATGCCCTCGAGGTGATGGCGATCCCGTCGCTGCCCTACCTCGCGACGACCCGCGTGGTCGCCGGGATGATCGTGATCACCCCGCTCTACGTCTTCGCGACCCTCGGCGGCTTCCTCGCCGACTACCTGCTGCTCGTCTTCTTCTACGACGTCGGGCAGGGCAACTTCTCCCACTACTCCTTCCTCTACCTGCACCCGCTGGACATCGTCTTCTCCTACATCCAGGTGCTCGGCATGGTCGTCGTCGTGATGCTCGTCCACACGTTCTACGGCTATACCGCGAAGGGGGGACCGGCCGGCGTTGGGGAGGCTGTCGGCCGGTCCGTCCGGGCCTCACTAAGCGGCGTCATGATCGTCAACCTCCTCATCGGCATGGCGATCTACGCGAACTTCAACACCTTCCACCTGGCGGGCTGACGTGCTGAACGAGTCGAACAAGGTGAAGCTGGGTGCGCTCGGGCTCGTCCTGACGGTCGTCGCGGGGTTCGCGATCACCGGTGCCCTCTACACGCGGGCGTTCGCAGATCCGGTCGAGGTCACGGTCGAGAGCACGCGGGCTGGGCTGGTGATGGATCCCGGCAACAAGGTCAAGCTGCGTGGCGTCGAGATCGGGCGGGTCGGCTCGGTCGAGCTCGTCGGCGACAGTGTCGAGATCGTCCTAGAGATCGACAGGGACGAGTTCGATGGCATTCCGTCCGACGTCGTCGCTGACATCCGTTCGACGACTGTCTTCGGTGCCAAGTACGTCGAGCTGGTGTCAAGAGACGGCGGTGGTCAGCTTGCGGCGGGCGCGACGCTGCGCACGATGGGCGTGACGACCGAGGTGAACACCGTCTTCGACAGCCTGCAACGCGTCCTCACTGGCGTCGATGTCGCTGACCTGAACCAGACACTCACGGTTCTTTCCTCCACCCTCAGCGGCCGAGGCGACCAAGTCGCCGCGCTCGCGCAGCAGGCCGACGAGTACCTCACGAAGCTGCAGCCGCTCCTTCCGCAGCTGCGTGAGGACCTGCTCCAGGTCGCCCGCTTCTCCCGAATCGCGGTCGAGGTGTCACCGGCATTGATCTCGATCCTGCGCGATGCAACGGTCACGGCTGGAACGGTCGTCGACAAGCAGGCGTCGCTCCACACGTTGCTCGCCGACCTGACGATCCTCGGGGGACGGGGCGCGGAGGTGCTCGGTATCAATGCGGAGGCGCTGGATGCGCTGGTCCGCGGACTCAATCTGCCGAGCTCGACGCTGCGGGTGTACTCCTCGGAGCTACCGTGCTTCATCCTCGGCCTCGATCGGACCCGCAAGATCATGGCGGACGTCATCGGTGGTACCGATAACTCGCTGCGTGCCCTGGTGAGTTTTCGCTCCAAGCTCTCCAAGTACACCGCCCCGGCCGATCTTCCCGACTATCCGAGCGGCCGCGGGCCCGATTGTCACGGACTGCCGGCCTTGTCCCCGAGCCAGATCCCGGTGCCGGAGAGGGGTGCGCCGCAGTGAAGATCGGTGGAGATGCTTTCCGCCTCGCCGTGTTCGGCATCGTAGGGGCGCTGACCGCCGGCCTGCTGTACCTCACGCTCGGAGAGATCCAGATCGGTCCCAGCCGCGGCTATCGCGTCGAGATGAACGACGTCACCGGTCTGGAGGACGGTGACCTCGTTCGTGTAGCGGGCGTGCGTGTCGGTCAGGTCGACGGGCTTGAGGTGATCGACGACAACAGGGTCCTGGTGTCGTTCCACGTCGACTCCGACCAGAAGCTCACAGACAGGACGCAGGTCCTGGTGCGGTACGAGAACCTCCTCGGCGACCGTTACCTCGAGCTCCGGCAGCAGCCGGGCGTCGGCAAAGACCTCGATGCCGGGGCGACGATCCCGGCGAGCCAAGCAGCACCCGCGCTGGACCTCGACGTGCTGCTCAACGGATTCAAGCCGCTTTTCCGCGGCCTCCAACCGGCCGAGGTCAATGAGCTCGCGACCAACTTGATCGCGACCCTCCAGGGACGCGGAGGCACGGTGGAGTCTCTGCTCGAGCGCACGGCCTCGCTGACCAACGGGCTAGCCGACGACAGCGAGGCCATCACCTCGCTGATCGACAACATGAACGTGCTGTTGGGAAGCCTCGACTCACGTGACGCACAGCTGCGGCAAACGATCACGCAGTTCAAGCGACTCGTGACCGGCCTCGCCGAGGACCGCGACCCGATCACGACGTCGATCGTCGCGATCAACGGGATGGCAGCCGAGCTCACGGATCTCTTTGCCAGGACACGCGGCCCGTTCAAGTCCACGGTGGTCGCCGTCGATCGGCTGGCGCGCCTCCTCAACACCAACACCGACACCCTCAACCAGGTGCTCGACTCACTCCCTGCGGCCTACCAGACCTTGGAACGGATCGCCTCGCACGGCACCTTCTTCAACTTCTACCTCTGCACGGTCCAGATCAAGATCTCCGGCCCGGGTGGCCGGCCCATCAAGACCCCGGCTGTCCGGAGCCAGGTAGAACGGTGCAACTGATGCAGATCAAGATGTTCCGCGAGCGGAACAAGCTGCCGCTGGGCCTGATCGTCATCACCTGGCTGGTCGCGTCCATCCTGCTCGTCCTCAACGTCAGCACGGTCCTCGGCCTCTTCGGACGCCATCACGAGACCGTCCTGCCAGAGGCCGCGGGCCTCAAGGCAGGTGACCCGGTGCGGGTCAGCGGCCTCAAGGTCGGGCGTGTCGACAGCGTGGAACTCGCCGACGAAGGAGTCACCGTCGAGTTCACCTTGACGGAGGCCGGCGTCGAGCTGGGAGACGAGACCACGGCATCGGTCAGCGTCGACACCGTCCTCGGAGACAAGGCGCTCGAGCTCGTGTCGTTCGGCGACGGCACTCTCGCCGAGGGCGCGGTGATCCCGGTCGAGCGGACATCGGTGCCCTACGACGTGACGGAGGCCCTGAGCGACCTCGAGACCGAGACGTCGCGGATCGACGTCAAGCTGGTTGCCAAGGCGCTCGGGCAGGTCTCCACCACTCTGGAGGGGGCGACGCCGGAGATCCGGCAGGCTCTGCGAGGAGTCAGCCGAATCTCCGCGACGATCAACGGTCGCGACGAGGCTCTCCGGCAGCTCCTGGGACGCGCCGATCAGTTCAGCGCAATCCTCGCCGAGCGCAGCGACGACATGACGGAGGTCATCAGCCAGGGGAACCTGCTGTTCGCCGAACTGGTGGAGCGGCGTGAGGACATCTCCGCATTGCTTTCGAATCTCTCGAGCATGTCGCAGCAGCTGAGCGGCTTCGTGGCCGACAACCGCCGCACGCTCGGTCCGGCCGTGGACGCGTTGAACACGGTGATCGAGACCTTGCAGCAGAACAAGGACAATCTCAGCAAGACCTTGAGCGGAATGGCGGTCTACGCAACAGGGCTCGGCGAGGTCGTCTCCTCGGGCGAGTTCTTCACGGCGTACCTGCAGAACCTGCTGCCGGGCAACATGCTCCAGCCCAGCATCGACGTCTTCGACGTGCTGCCCCGGGTGAGCACGCCCGATCGGACCCCAGGAGGTCAGCGATGACCGGCGCCCGTCGTCTCCCCCGACCGCCAAAGCCGCCCCGACCGTGGCTCACCGTGCCGTTGGTGCTGATCGTCCTGCTCGGTGTCGCCGGCGCTGCGTGGAACAAGGCGGACCAGACCGAACTGGTCGCGTACTTCTCGAGCACCGACGGCATCTATGCCGGCGACGAGGTCCGCATTCTCGGCGTACCTGTCGGGAAGATCGACGAGATCAAGCCTGAGGACGGGCGGGTCCGGGTGGAGTTCCACGTCGACGGTGACATCGACGTCCCCGCGGAGGCCCAGGCCGTCATCGTTGCCCCGTCATTGGTGAGCAGCAGGTACATCCAACTGACTCCGCAGTACACAGGGGGAGAGAAGCTCGACGACGGAGCAACAATCCCCGAGGCTCGGACCGCTGTTCCCGTCGAGTGGGACGAGATCAAGGGCCAGTTGAACGACCTGGCCGTCGCTCTAGGGCCCCGGGGCGCCAACAAGGACGGAGCGTTGTCAGACCTGGTCGATGCTGCGGCAGGTGCCCTCGACGGGCAGGGGAGCACGATCAACCAGACGATCGCCGACCTCGCCGGTGCCATCGACGTGCTCAACTCTGGCGGCGATGACGCGTTTTCCACGGTGCGCAACCTGCAGGTCTTCGTCGACGCGCTCGGTCAGAGCGACGTCCAGATCGGTGAGTTCCTGGAACGACTCGATGCCGTGTCCCAGCTCCTGGCCGACGACAAGCACCTCGTGCGCGCGGCATTGCGGGATCTGTCGAAAGCCGTCGGCGACGTCGAGGGATTCGTGAAGGCGAACCGGGGGCGGCTCACCAGAACGATGCGCGGACTGACCGACGTCGTCGGCGTCGTCGCCCGTCAACAGAGCGACCTCGCCCAGATCCTCCACGTGGCACCTAACGCGTTGGAGAACCTCACGGAGTCCTACCACCAGCGGCAGAACGCAGTGGGCGTCGACATGCACGCGGCCAACATCAACTCGCCGGGAGCCCTCATCTGCGGTGCGATCGGCGGCGCAGCGGGCACCAACGAACAGGGCACCCAGCAGCTGTGTGACCGTCTGCTCGGCAACCTGCTGAACCAGGTCGCCGGCAGCCCGGGGTCACAGCAGTTGCTGTCCGCCCTTCTCATCCTGCTGGGAGGCCTGTGATGAAGCGGGCGGCTTCGGTCGGGCCCACGATGGCCGCCGCTGTCGCGGCTGGCGCGCTCCTGGCAGGTTGCAGCTTCGACGGCATCGGGGAACTTCCGCTCCCGGGCGGCACAGGGACCGGCGACGGCGCGATGGAGGTGACCGTCGAGCTACCGGACGTCGGCACACTGACTCCCAACTCCCAGGTCAAGGTCGGCGACATCGCGGTGGGGACCGTCACTGAGATCAACGCGGTTGACTGGCATGCCGAGGCAGTCCTCAGCCTCGAGCCCGACGTGGAGCTCCCGGCCAACGCTGTCGCCAGTGTGGGCGTCAACACCCTCCTCGGGGCTTCTTACGTTGAGCTAGCGGCGCCCCACCGGCCCCAGGGCGTACTGGCCGACGGAGCTGAGATCCCACTCGAGCGCGGCAGTGCCCATCCATCGACCGAGCAGGTCCTTTCCGCGGCATCGGTCACCCTCAATGGCGGTGGGCTCGAGCAGCTGAGCACGATCACCGTCGAGCTCAACCGGGTGCTGGCCGGCAACGATGGAGCGTTCGGTGACTGCTGCCGCGCCTGGACGAGTTCCTGGGCACGCTCGACGACCAGAAGGACGACATCATCGCGACCGTTCGCGATCTCTCGTCCGTCTCGAAGAAGTACGCCGGGCAACGGCGGGTGATCACCCGAGCGCTCGACGAGCTGGGTCCTGCGATCGACGTCCTCGCGACCGAACGCCCCGACGTGACGGAGGCCCTTCAGGCTCTCGACGGCCTGGCCGACGTCGTCGTACCACTGGTGCGAGACGTCCGATCGGACCTCGTGGCCGATCTGGAGAACCTCCAGCCCGTCCTCAACGGCATCGTGGCCGCAGGTGACGCGACGGTTTCTGCGCTCGGGTTCGCTGTGACCTTCCCCTTCGCCCCCGAGACGGTCACCAACGCCTGCCGTGGGTCCTACTGCAACCTCAACCTGATCCTCGACCTGACCAACGACGCGCTCCTCAACGGGTTCATCACCCCGGACGGCGGGATCGGCATGCCTGGCTTCCCCGGGTTGGACGTGAGAGCCCTGCTCGACTCACTCGGCCTCGGCGGCACCATGAGCGGCGTGACCGGGTTGCTCAACGGGCTCCAAGTCGGTCAGGGCCCGTCGCGGGACGACGGACAGCAGGCGGGCGAGCAGGACTCGGGGAATCCAGGTCAGGAGTCGGCTCCGCTGCCCTCACTCGAAGGACTGCTCGGTGGTCTCACAGGAGGACACTCATGAAGGGCGCCTCGCCACTCATCAAGAAGCAGCTGATCGCGTTCGGCATTGCCTCCGTGATCGGGATCGTCGCGCTCGCGATGACGTTCCTCCGGGTTCCCGAGACGCTGGGCTTCCAGCGCTACGAGGTCGACGTGGAGTTCCGGCAGGCAGCCGGACTCTATGAAGGGGCCGAGGTGACCTATCTCGGCCACCCGGTCGGCAAGGTCAAGTCGATGAAGGTCAAGGGCGACCGTCTGGTCGCGCGTCTCAACCTGGCCACCGACACCGACATCCCGTCGGACGTCAGCGCGGAGATCCACAGCAGATCGGCGGTCGGCGAGCAGTACGTCGACCTCGTGCCCGTGGAGTCCGGCGAGGCCGAGGACGCCACGCTGGCGGACGGCGACCTGATCCCGCTCGAGCGCACTTCGGCACCAGTCGAGATCGGACCGGTGCTCGACAACGTCTACGCGCTGGTCGAGAGCCTGGACGAGAAGCAGCTCGCGACCTTGCTGCGGGAGACAAGCGCAGGGCTGAACGGCAGGACGGGCGAGCTGCAGACCATCCTCGACGCGAGCGCCGAGTTCATCTCCCTCGCCGACGCCAACTTCGAACAGACCGCCGCCCTGATCAGGGACGCCGGCCCGTTGCTCGAGACGATCAACGGGAAGTCGGAGAACATCGGACGCCTCACCCAGAACCTCGCCCAGGTCACCGCAGAGCTGCGGGCCGGCGACGCGGACATCCGTGCTCTGCTGGATCGCGGTCCCGAGTTCGCCGACACCACCAATGTGCTGCTGGACGACCTGGAGACCGACCTCCCACCGCTGTTGACGGCCACCAACACGGTGTCCAGAGTCCTCAACCTGTACGACCCGTACCTCAGGCAGATCCTCAGCGACTACCCGCTCGCCGTCGCGACGGTCCAGTCGGTGACCATGCCTGCGCTCGACGACAAGGCGGTTCGACTCTCGTTGGCCAACTTCGACGACCCGCCGGAGTGCATCGAGGGGTTCGTCCCACCAGAGCAGTGGGCCTCACCGTTCGACACGTCGCCCCGGAAGAACCCGCTGGTGTTCTGCAAGGCGCCGCACGACGACCCGCGCGCGGTCCGAGGCGCTCGCAAATCCCCTGCCCCCAGAGTCCGGCACGTCGCGAGGGCGACGCGTCGGAGTGCGTGGCCCCCTGAGGAGGTCGAGCAGATGGCAACCATCGACGTCGATCGAGCTGAAGCGTGCGCCGCTCGTCGGCGCGTGATCTTCGAGGGTTGGGCCCTGATGGTGCCGCTCGCCCTCTCCGTACTGCTGTGGCCCTGAACCACAGCTGACACGAAAGGAACAACCAGTGCGACTTGGCATGATTGTGGACTACTCCGGCGGTTTCGGGGAGACGGTCGAGCTGTTGCAGGACTACGAGCGCAACGGGCTCGAGCTGGCGGCAGTGGCCGAGGCGTACTCGTTCGACGCGGTGAGCCAGCTCGGGTACATCGCAGCACGAACCTCGTCGCTCGAGCTGCTGTCCGGGATCCTCCAGATCTATTCGCGGACCCCCTCGCTGACCGCAATGACCGCGGCGGGCTTGGACTACGTGTCCGGCGGTCGATTCAACCTGGGTCTCGGGGCGTCTGGCCCGCAGGTCGTGGAGGGCTTTCACGGTGTGAAGTACGACGCGCCGCTCGGTCGCACGCGAGAGGTGATCGAGATCTGCCGGCAGGTGTGGCGCCGTGAGCCTGTCGAGTTCTCCGGTCGTCACTATCGAATCCCGCTCACCAGGGAGGACGGGGGTTCCGGTCTCGGGAAGCCTCTCAAGCTCATCAACCATCCGGTTCGACCGCGCATCCCCATCTCGGTCGCGGCACTGGGACCGAAGAACGTCGAGCTGGTCGCGGAGCTGGCCGAAGGCTGGCAGCCGCTGTTCTTCCACCCCGGCAAGGTCGATCGCGCCTGGGGAGAGGCGCTCGAGGTGGGCTTCGGCAAGCGCGACCCCCGACTCGGGGAGCTGGACATCCAGCTCCAGGTGAAGTTCCACCTCGGCGAGCCGGAGCCGGCAACGATGACGAAGGTGCGCGACCAGCTGGCGCTCTACATCGGCGGCATGGGCGCGCGGGACAAGAACTTCTACAACCAGCTGGCATGCCGGTACGGCTACGCGACGGAGGCGAAGGAGATCCAAGACCTCTACCTCGCGGGGAGCAGGCAGGATGCCGCAGCTGCGGTGCCGGACGACCTGGTCGACGCAGTGACGCTGATCGGTGACGAGGAGTCGGTCCGACGGCAGCTCGTCGAGTTCGATGCGGCCGGTGTCCGCACCCTGCTCGTCGACCCCCTCGCCGCGACCGTGGAGGAACGCCTCGACCAGATGGCGCGGCTCGCGAAGCTCGTCGAGGACGTCCGGTGAGCACCGCCGACCGCACCGCCCGAGGAGATGGGAACGGCCAGATGAAGCGCATCCTCGACTACGCAGCACTCGGCGGCCCGGCGGCACTCGTCGTCACCCTGACCGGCTGGCTGGTGAGCGGCATGCTGCCACTTCCGATGGGCCCGTCCTCCAGCTCGCCCGACGTCGTCGCGTTCTTCACCGAGGACCCCAACCGGGTGATGGCGGGCTTCGTGGTCTCTTCCATCGGCGTCGTCCTGATGCTTCCGATGCTGGCGTTGATCTCTGTCCACATGCTGCGGATGGAGGGTCGCGTGCCGCTGATGGCGTTCACGCAGCTGATGGCCGCGGCCACCACCGTCATCATCAACATGTTCCCGCAGCTGATCTTCGCGATCGCGGCGTTCCGTGCGGACCGGGATCCTGGAGACATCGTGCTGCTCAACGACACCGCTTGGCTCCTCCTCTTCACGGGCATCACGCCCTTCATGGTGCAGAACGTCGCGATCGCGGTCGCGATCCTTCGCGACGGTTCGCGCGTGTTCCCGCGGTGGCTGGGATACCTCAACCTGCTCGTCGCCTTCGCCTTCATCCCTGACGTGCTGGCCTACTTCTTCAAGACCGGTCCGTTCGCGTGGAACGGCGTGTTCGTGTTCTGGTTGGCGCTCACGGCCTACTCCGTGTTCCTCGTCGCCATGTCGGTTGCCTGTCGGCGAGCGAACGCGTCCCTCGGCGTCGTCGGCCTCCCGCAGCCGGTGACTGCGGGCGCCTGACGTCCTCACGGTCCGGTTGCGCCCGCCTGGGCCGGCGGTGCGGAGATCCGCTCGCGGATGAGGCCGGCGACGACGTCGGGCACGTCGAGCATGGGGACGTGGCCGGCGCGGGGGATCTCGAGCTGCTCGGCCGCGAGGTGCTGGAAGCCCTCTCGTGCCCACGGTCCTGACAGCACGCGGTCCTCGGTGGACCAGGCGATGGTCACCGGCGCATCGACGAAGAGGACGGCGTTGAGCTGGCGTGCCCCGGCAGAGCCCAGCGCGGCGCGCAGGGCCTGGCACTCGGCCATGTCGTGGACGAAGTGCTGCGCGTCGGCGAGTGTGACGCGCCGTGGGTCCTGCACGACGGGGGAGAGTACGGCGCGCCGTACCTGCGGATTGGCGAGCAGCCCCGGCTGTCGGTGTAGCCGTCGTGCCACGCGGTGACCCACGACGAAGCGGGAGACGACCATCCGCTCGCCGAGCGACCCGGGCCGCCAGCCGCCTGCCGGCGCCAGGCAGAGCACGCTGAGCGCACGACGCCGTTCTGCGAGCCGCAGCGCCAGCCAGCCACCTAGGGAGTTGCCCACGATGTGGAGGCGGTCCACGCCGAGCTCGTCGATCTGGCGCTCGAGGTCGTCGACCATCTGCTCCGGTGCGGTTCGACCGGACAGTCGTGCCAGTCTCGTCCCTTCCCGATGCCCGGCGATGACTGCGGCCGTCGCGGTGATGTGGGCCGGCAGGCCCGCCACTACCTCCCGCCAGACCCAGGGGCCGCAACCCATGCCGTGGAGGAGCAGCACGTGGTCGGGAGCATCATGACGCGGCCCTGGCGCGGGCGGACTGGTGATCTCCAAGGTCGCGGCCCTTCCTGCTCGGACGCGTGGTGCAGCCCGTCGTGTGGCGTTCGTTACCTATCTTTTTCTAACCTAGATTCGATAGTGTAGACGAATCTCGGCCATGGGGCGCGGGACCGGGAGGACAGCCATGAACAACATCGCGATGGGCGACGCCATGTTTCTGCTCGGCGAAGCACCGAGCAGGCCGGCGCAGGTCATCACGCTCCAGCTCTACCGCTCGCCGGACGGGTGCGACGCCGACGAGTGGGTGGCGGACTACTTCCAGCACCTGCTGTCCCACGAGGACCTGAAACCGGTCTTCCGGAGACGTCCCGCCCGCACTGCTCTTTCTCCCTCGACACTGCGCTGGGTCGAGGACGAGCCGGTCGAGATCGATCACCACGTCCGACACTCGGCACTGCCTGGCCAGGGCCGGGTCCGCGAGCTGCTCGAGGCGGTCGCGGTCCAGCACGGCGTGCCGCTGGACCGTCGGCGGCCGTTGTGGGAGTTCCACGTCTTCGAGGGTCTCGAGGGCGGACGGTTCGCCACTGCGTTCAAGACACACCACGCGATCGCCGACGGGATGTCGCTCGCGAAGCACGTCCTCGGCAGTCTCACGGAGGATCCTGAGGTCCGCGGCTGCATCCCGCCCTGGGCTGCGCGGCCACAGGCGGCTGAGCGGCCGACCCAGCAGTCGCCCTCGATCAGCCTGGCACCGGTGGGCCGGAGCGTCTCTGTCGTGCGCTCATTGGTACACATGTCGCGCGACGCCAACTCGAGGGTCCCGTTCGAAGCGCCGCCGTCACCGCTGAACGTCAAGGTGGGCGGCGCCCGCCGGTTTGCCGGGGACCAGTGGCCGGTCGAGCGCCTGAAGGCGGTGGCCTCGGCAGCGTCGTGCACCGTCAACGACGTCGGTCTGGCCATGACCGGCGGTGCGCTCCGTGCCTACCTCGACGAGCTCGGCCTTCTTCCCGACCGCTCTCTCATCGCGATGGTGCCGGTCTCGGTGCGACGCCCGGGTGAAGCGATCGCCGACGGAGAGGGCAACGCGTTCGGGGCGATGCTCTGCGACCTCGCCACCGCCGTCGACGATCCAGCCGCCCGGCTCGGGTCGATCGCCGATCAGACACGGACCGCGAAGCAACGGTTCTCGAGCATGTCCGTCGCGGAGGTGCTCGCCGTCAGCAAGCTGATCATGGGCGGGGCGGTCCTCTCGTCCTTCACCGGCATCACCGCCCTGCCGCGACACCCGTTCAACCTGATCATCTCCAACGTGCCGGCGACCAACCGGCCGCTGTACTACAACGGCGCGCGGATGACCGACATCTACCCGGTGTCGATGATCTCCGAGGCGCAGGCGATGAACGTGACCCTGACGCGGTACGACGACCTCATGACGTTCGGGATCGTCGGTGACCGACGGGCTCTCCCGCACCTGCAGCGGATGCTGGTCCACCTCGACGAGGCGTTGACCGCCCTCGAGAAGGCGGTCCTGGGCTGATGCGATGACGGCGGTCGACGATCTGCGCCCACTGGTGGGCACGAGTGTCGCCCTGCTCCGAGCCACCGCGCGACTCGCGGAGGGAGGGGGAAGGCGGCTGCTCGGCGTGCCGGCGTCGGGTACGGCGGTGACGCTCGTGCGCCGGGAGTCGAACCTGGCTCCGGCGCTCGAGCGCCTCGGGACGCTCCTCGAACGCGGCGCGCTGCAGTCGTCCGGCGACGCGGAGTCGGCGCTGTTCGAGGACCTTGTGGGCCGGCTCGTGCCGGACGAGGCCCGGATCATTGCTGCCCTCGGCAGCCGGGGCTGGAGCCCGCTCGTCCACATCGAGCCGCGCCGACCCGACGACGTACATCTCGGGCTGCGCAACGCGTCCCTCATCGGGCGGCAGGGAGGGGTGACGCTCGTCCGTCGTACCCCGTTGTACGTCACCCGACTCGTCGCTGCCGGCCTCCTGGCGGTGACGCCCGCCCGGGACGACCACCCCGAGGACTACGAGATCCTCCTCGCCGACCCCGACGTGCTCGACGCGATCCGCGCCGCCAGCAGGGGCCCTCTCGGCGCCCGCGTGCACCGGCAGGGCCTGGCGCTGTCCGACCTCGGCGCACAGCTCTGGGCGGCCCACCGCGCGGAGACGGGGGAGTGAGTCCCGACCTCGTCGCCGGGATCCAGACGTGGGCGGAGATCCACGCCGATGTCAGCGAGCACTGGTACGTCTACGCGTCGATGCCGCTGATCGCGGCACTGATCGGATACGTCACCAAGCTCGTGGCCATCGAGATGCTGTACCGGCCGATGCGGTTCGTCGGCATCGGTCCGTTCGGCTGGCAGGGGCTGGTGCCGCGCCGGGCCGGCAAGGTCGCGGCCGTGACCATCCGGTTGCTGACGGAGAACCTGCTCCGCGCCGAGGACCTGCTTGCCCGTGTCGACGGTGCGGACGCCGTCCGCCAGCTGAAGGATCCCCTCGGTCGCGCCGTCGACGAGGTCGCCCGCGAGGTCGTCGACCAGACGGTGCCGGGCGGGTGGGACGCACTGCCGGAGCCGGTACGCCGCGCTGTACGCCAGCGCGTCGAGCACGAGGCGCCAGGGATCGTCGACCGGCTGATCGCCGAGGTCCGCGCTGACGTCGACCAGTTCGTCGACCTGCACTACCTGACGGTCACGACCTTGGTGCGCAACAAGCACCGCTTGAACGACATGATGCGGCAGACCGCCGGCAGCTCGATGCTCTTCCTCCGCCGGACCGGCGTGGTGTTCGGCTTCGGGATCGGGCTCGTGCAGACGGTGGCGTGGGCGCTCTGGCACAACGTGTGGATCATGCCGGCGTTCGGGTTCGTGACCGGGTTCGTGAGCGACTGGATCGCCCTGACCCTGCTCTTCCACCCACGGGAGCCCCGCCGCGTCCTCGGCAAGCGGTTCCACGGGGTGCTCCACGCCAGCCGCGACCAGATCACCCGCGACTACGCGCGGATCATGGCCGCCGACCTCTTCCAGCCGTCCGCGCTCCTGGAGTCTGTCCTGACCGGCGGGGGCGCGGACCGCCTGTTCGCTCTCGTCCACCGCGAGGTCGACGGTGTCCTGGCCCGCAACCTCGGCCCGACCCGGACGTTGATCGCCCTCGGGATCGGGACCGCACGCTACGAGGAAGCGAAGCAGACCGTCGTACGGCGAGTGCTGACCCTCCTGCCGGAGATGCCGGAGGTCGAGGACTACGCCGCGGCCGTCCTCGACGTCGAGAACGTGCTGGCCGACCGGATGTCGCAGCTCACCACCGAGCAGTTCGAGGGCATCATGCGGCCGATCTTCAAGGACGACGAGTGGTTGATGATCAGCGTCGGCGCGGTGCTCGGCTTCCTCGTCGGCGAGATGCAGGTCGAGCTGGTCACGCACGTCGGCGGTGCCTGAGGCGCATCCCTGCGTGCGTTGATCGTGTAGACGAGCCCGGCGACGAAGTCGTGGTCGACGTTCACAGGCCTGTCAGGCTCGGCATCGCTACGCTGCGCCCGTGCCGATGACGCTCGCCCACCCGGCGGCCGTGCTGCCGCTGGGGCGGCTCGGGCTCCCGATGACGGCGCTGGTCGCGGGGTCGGTGGTGCCGGACATCCCGCTGTTCTTGTGGTGGGTGCGTGGCTACGAGCTGACCCACAGCCTCGTCGGGATCCTCGTCGTCGACGTCGTGCTGGCTGTCGGGGTCGTGCTGCTCTGATCGTTCCTGGCCCGTGACGCGGTGGTGGACATGGCCCCGGCGCAGATCCGCGCCCGACTGGCCCCGCGGTCGCGCCCGTCGCGCCGGGACTGGCTGCTGACGCCGGTCGCGGCAGCGGTGGGTGCGGCGACGCACGTGCTCTGGGACTCCTTCACCCATCCCGGCCGGTGGGGTCCCCGCCACATCGAGTGGCTGCGTGCCGACCACGGGGCGCTGCCGGGGCTCAAGTGGGTCCAGTACGCCTCCGGCGTCGTCGGCCTGACGATCGTGGTGTGGGCGGCGGTACGCCACCTGCGGTCCCTCGAGACCGTGCCGGGTGCGCGTCCACCTGCGGTGCTGCCGCCGACCGTGCTGCCGGCGGTGGTGACGATCGCCGTCCTCGTGGGACTGGTCTCGGTCGCGCGCAGCGTCCCGGATGGCTTCCACGCGATGGCCTTCAACGGGGTGGTGGACAGCCTGGTCGCCGCGACGGCGCTCAGCGCGCTGGCGTGCGCTGCGTGGCACCTGGCCCGGCGACGTCGTACGCCGGTCGCCGGCAAATCAGCCTCCGACCGGGTTCCGTAGAGTCGCGGTCGTGAAGATCGTCGTCCTCACCGGAGCCGGCATCTCGGCCGAGAGCGGGGTGCCGACCTTCCGCGACGCCGACGGGTTGTGGGAGGGCCACCGGGTCGAGGACGTGGCGACCCCCGAGGCGTTCCTCGCCGACCCGGACACGGTCCAGCGGTTCTACGACGCCCGGCGGGCGGCGCTGGCGGCGGTCGAGCCCAACCCCGCCCACACCGCCCTCGCGGAGCTCGAGCGACTGGTCGGCGACGACCTGACGCTGGTCACCCAGAACATCGACGACCTGCACGAGCGGGCCGGATCGACGCGAGTGGTGCACATGCATGGTGAGCTGCGGTCGGCGTTGTGCGTGCGGTGCGGTGGCCGCTGCGCCTGGGACGGGCCGATGCTCGACGCCGACCCGTGCCGGTCCTGCGGCAAGGGGGAGCTGCGGCCGGACGTCGTGTGGTTCGGGGAGGTCCCGCACCACATGGACGCCATCATCGACGCGCTCGTCGGGTGCGACCTCTTCGTCTCGATCGGCACTTCCGGCGCGGTCTACCCGGCGGCTGGTTTCGTCCAGCAGGCCCGCGCGTTCGGCGCGCGCACCCTCGAGCTCAACCTCGTCCCGAGCGAGGGCACGGCGTACTTCCACGAGGCGCGGCACGGTCGGGCCGGCGAGCTGGTCCCGGCCTGGGTGGCCGAGCTGGCGGAGCTGGGCGATCTGGGCATGGCCAGGTGAGCGCGCTGCGGATCGCCGTGCTCGGCACCGGCGGCACGATCGCCAGTCGGCTCGACCAGTACGGCGCCGCGCAGCCCGTCGACCCCGTGAGCGAGCTCGTGGTCGGGCTGGATCTCGGCGAGGTGGTCGTCGAGGCGCGCGACCTGTTCGTCAAGGACAGCTCCGCGCTGACGACGGCCGACCAGGCGCTCATCGTCGGTGAGGTGGCGGCCGCACTCGCCGATCCCGCCGTCGACGGAGTCGTGGTGACGCACGGCACGGACACCGCGGAGGAGACGGCGTACCTCCTCGACCTCGTGCACACCGACGACCGGCCGGTGGTGCTCACCGGCGCGCAGCGACCGGCCGACGCGCCCGACGCCGACGGCCCGCGCAACCTCCGGGACGCCCTGCGGGTCGCCGCCGACCCCGCGGCCCGGCGACTCGGGGTGCTCGTCGCCTTCGACGGCCTGGTGCTGGCCGCCCGCGGCACCCGCAAGGTGCACACCCACCAGACCGCGGCCTTCGCCCAGCCGGACGGCGGGGCACTCGGCCGGGTCGTCGACGGGCGGCTGGTCCTCGACGGGGTGCCGGCGCATCGGGAGCACCTCGAGGACGACCTCCTCGAGATCGCGTCGGTGCGGGTCGACATCGCGGCGGTCTACCCGGGCGTCGACGGGACCGCGCTGCGCGCGTTCGCGGACGCCGGCGCGCGCGGCGTCGTCCTCGTGGCCACCGGGGCGGGCAACGCCAACCCGGCGATCGTCGCGGCCGTCGCCGACCTCACCCGGCAGGGCGTCGTCGTCGGGCTCACCACCCGCGTCGACACCGGGCCCGTGGCGGGGATCTACGGCGGCGGCGGGGGAGGTGCGGACCTGGTCGCCGCAGGCGCCGTACCACTCGGCACGCTGCGCGCCGGTCAGGGCCGGATCCTGCTGCTGGCCCTGCTCGCCGCGCTGGGTGATGCCGAGCGCGTGCGGGCGGCGTTGCCGGCGTACCTCTGAGCGTCGCGGAGCCTTGGTTTCGAGGCTCGCTTCGCTCGCACCTCAACCAGCGGCGGCGGCGGGGGGCTGCGCCAGCTCGGTGTCGATCAGCTGGGTCAGCCGCTCCGTCTCCGCGCCGAGGCCGAGCGGTTCGAGCCAGTCGAGGAGCGTCGCCCGGAACAGGGCGCCGCTCTCGATCACGCGGGGGTCGCAGTGCCCGGTCGACTCCAACGTGACCACACCGTAGAGCGCGGACCAGGACCGCATGTAGATCCAGAGGATGCCCCGGTCGGCGGGCTCGATGTGGGCGGCCTTGGCCGGGATCAACGGGTTGAGCACGGCGTCGCGGACGATCGGGTCGAGCTCGTCCAGCGAGGGATAGGGGAACTGGTAGAGCTCCCAGATCTCGTACAGCAGGTCGGTGAAGTAGTGCCCCGAGGTCGACAGGGTCAGCAGCTCCCGTCGGTCGGACTCCTCGGTGACGATCGGGTTGGCGAAGACCAGCGCGAACTCCCGCGGCTTGGTGAGCGCCCAGCGACGGAACGCGACGCACGCCGCTGCGAGCCGGGCGGCGGGGTCGTCCTCGGGGTACTTCTCGGCCGTAGCCATGAAGTCCTGGGTCGCCGCCTTGTCGAGCTCGAACGCCACCAGGTCGACCAGCTCCTGGTAGTTGGCGACGTAGCGGTAGAGCGCCGGCGCGGTCATCCCCATCCGCGACGCGACCGCCCGGAGGGACAGCTCGGCGCCCTGCGTGATCAGCTCGGCGGCGACCCGCACGATCTCGTCGTACGTCGCCTCGCGCTGCCGCTCGCGACGGGTGGGTTGGTGCAGTGCGGGCACGCCGCTCCTCGGGTTCCAGATGGTCGGGGTCCACGGGGGCGGAGCCCCCGTTGGTGGCTTGACGCGGGGAGTTTACACCGTTTACCGTTAACGGGCTTAACGTAGATGACGGTGTGTCACGGAGAGGTGCGGAGCATGATCGAGCGTTGGGGAGGCGTCGTCGTCCGGCGGGCCGTCGTCGTGCTGCTGGTGGGTCTCGGCATCACCGCCGCGGCACTGTTCGCCGGCGTCGGTCTCGAGGACAAGCTGTCGTCCGGCGGCTTCGACGACCCCGCGTCGGAGTCCGCGCGCGAGCTGACCGAGGAACGCGACGTCTTCGGCAACAAGTCGATCGACGTGATCGCGATCTTCACGAGCGAGGACGAGGTGGTCTCCGACCCCGCGTTCCGCGCCGAGCTCGAGGAGACCCTCGCCGAGGTGCCCGGTGACCGGGTCGAGTCCATCGCCACCTTCTACGACACGCAGGACCCGGCGATGGTCAGTCACGACGAGCACGCGACCGCGGTCTACATCTCGCTCGGTGGTGAGAGCCAGAACGACTTCATGGACTCCTACCGCGCGATCCGCCCGACCATCGCCGACTCCGAGCTCGACGTCGACTTCGCCGGCCCGTTCGCCGTCTACTCCGACGTCAACGAGCACACCAAGGACGACCTGCTGATGGCGGAGATCGTCTCGCTGCCGATCGTCCTGCTGCTCTCGCTCATCATCTTCCGCAGCGTGACCGCGTCGCTGCTGCCGGTGCTCGTCGGCCTGGTCACCGTCCTCGGTGCCCGCGCGATGATCGCCGGGCTCAACGAGATCACCGAGGTGTCGATCTTCGCGCCCAACATCATCACCCTGATCGGCCTCGGCCTCTCGATCGACTACGCGCTGTTCGTGGTCTCCCGGTTCCGTGAGGAGATCGCCCTCTCGCCTGACGACACCCGGCACGCGCTGGTGCGCACGATGGCGACCGCCGGCCGCACCGTGATGTTCTCCGCACTGACCGTCGCCGCGGCGATGAGCTCGCTGCTGGTCTTCCCGCAGGCCTTCCTCAAGTCGATCGGGTACGGCGGCATCGCGGCCGTCCTGGTCGCGATGGTGGCCGCGCTGACCGTCCTGCCCGCAACGCTCGCGCTGCTCGGCAAGCGGGTCGACTCGATCCGGATCCCGTTCCTCCAGCGGGCGACGGCGGTCGACAGCGACCACGGCGCCTGGTCCCGGCTGGCCCGGGGCGTGATGCGGCGCCCGATCCTGGTCGCCGCCGGCGTGATCGTCGTACTGCTGGCGGTCGCGTCCCCGTTCCTCGGCGTGAAGTGGGGGAGCGTCGACTACCGGGTGCTGCCCAACGACGCCGAGGCCCACCAGGCCGCGGAGCGGCTCAACACCGAGTTCGGCCCGGAGCGCTCGACCGCGAACGTGCTGCTCGAGGGCGCAGACGAGGCCGAGGTGGCGTCGTACTCCGAGGCCCTCCTCGACGTCTCCGGTGTGGTCGACGTCCGCCCGGTCGAGACCGCGGGCGACACCACGCTGCTGCGGGCGGCATGGGAGGGCAACAGCCAGAGCGACCACAGCCAGGACCTCGTGCGCGAGCTGCGGGACGTGCCCAGCCCCGACGGCACCACGGCGCTCGTCGGCGGCCTGACCGCCGACACCGTCGACCTGGCCGGATCGGTCAGGTCCCACCTGCCGTGGATGGGCCTGATTGTCGTCTCGGTCATGCTGGTGCTGCTGTTCCTGGCGTTCGGCTCGCTCGTCCTGCCGATCAAGGCGGTGGCGATGAACTTCTTCTCGATCACCGCGGCGTTCGGCGTGGTCACGTGGATCTTCAGCGACGGCCACCTGTCCGGCCTGCTGGGCTTCGAGAGCTCCGGGTTCCTCGACCTCACCAACCCGATCGTCATGCTGGCCGTGCTGTTCGGGCTGTCGATGGACTACGAGGTCTTCCTGCTCAGCCGCGTGCGTGAGCAGTGGGACGCGACCGCCGGCTCCGCGACCAGCCCCGCGAAGCGCAACACGGACGCCGTCGCGACGGGCCTGCAGAAGACCGGCCGGATCATCACCAGCGCCGCGCTCCTGCTGGCGGTCGTGATCGGCGCCTTCAGCCTCAGCGGCGTCGTCTTCATGAAGATGCTGGGCATCGGCATGCTGATCGCGCTCCTGGTCGACGCGACCATCGTCCGCGCCCTCCTGGTGCCGGCCACCATGAAGCTGCTCGGCCGGTGGAACTGGTGGGCGCCGGCCCCGCTCGCCCGCTGGTGGGAGCGCTACGGCTTCCGCGAGGCGGGTCCGACGGGTCGGTCGGGGGACGCGAAGAGCGAGGAACCCTTGCCCGTGGGGTAGAAACGTCCTCGTGGTTGTCTCGGGAGGCTCGGCCGGATATCCCGTCCCAGGTGCCCGGATCGGGCGGTTCCGCATCGTGGAGCAGCTTGGCCAGGGCGGCATGGGCGTGGTCTACCGCGCCGTCGAGGAGAACCTCGGCCGCGAGGTCGCGCTCAAGATCGTCGCGCCCCACTTCGCCCACGACCCGGAGTTCCGCGAGCGGTTCAGCCGTGAGGCCCGCGCCCAGGCGTCCCTGGAGTCGGCGCACGTGGTCGCGGTCTACGCGCACGGCGAGGAGGACGGCTTCGTCTACATCGCCAGCCAGCTGATCGCCGACGGCGACCTCGGGCAGCTGATCCGTACGGCGGGAATCCCGCCCCTCGTCGACGCCCTGAGCGTGATCGAGCAGGTGGCGAGCGGGCTGGCCGACGCCCACGACGCCGGCCTTGTCCATCGCGACATCAAGCCCGGCAACGTCCTGGTGCGGATCCGCGGCCACGCCGTCCGGGCCTACCTCGGCGACTTCGGCATCGCCCGCCGGATGGACGCGGCGTCCACCCGGTTCGGGTCGTCGGCGGTCGGTACGCCGACCTACATGGCGCCCGAGCTCCACGGCGGGGCCGCTGCCAGCTTCGTCACCGACGTCTACTCGCTCGGCTGCCTGATGTGGGTCGCGCTCACCGGCACCCCGCCCTTCACGGGCCAGAGCGACTACCAGATCGTCGCTGCCCACGTGAACAACACGATCCCGCAGCTGGCCGGCACCAGCCCGATGGTGCAGGCCACCAACCGGATCCTCCGGCTCGCGATGGCCAAGGAGCCGAGTCAGCGCTACCCCTCGGCGGCCGCGATGCGCGCCGACCTGCAGGCGGCGCTGCGACTGCCGCACACGCCCGGCGCCGCCGTACCCGAGCCGAGTGGCGGTACGGCGCTGCGGCCCACCATGTCCGGCAGCCAGGCCGGCAGCACCCCCTCCCGCGGCGGCACCAGCCCGCGCGCCGCGACGCCGACCGGGCCGCCTCCGAGCGCACCGCCGCCGTTCGCGCCGGTCGCGCCGACACCGGACCCGTCGAACGGCAGCGGCGCGCGGCCGGCGTACCTCGCCACGACCGCCCCGCCGGGCCACGACCGACGTCCCTCGACCCGCCGGCCGGGCGGGGCCCCGCGCTCGAAGCCGCTGATCGCGGTGGTGGTGGCCGGCATCCTCGCCGTGACCGGCGGAGTGGTCGCTGCCCTCGTCGTCGGCGACGGTGACGACGGAGGCGGCGGCGACCAGCCCACGACGGACGCGGTGGATTCGTCGTTCGTCGCGATGACCCCGGAGGAGATCCTGCGCGACTCCGAGAAGGAGATGAAGGTCCTCGACTCGGTGCAGGTGAGGGGGCAGTTCCCCGACGGCCCGCTGAACGTGTCGATCAACATGTCCATCACCTCCGACGGCGACTGCACCGGGACCATGAGCTATCTCGGCAGCGGCACCGCGCAGGTGCTGCGCAAGGACGAGCGGATCATGATCAAGCCGGACGCGCGGTTCCTCAACGACCTCGGCATCGACAACGCCGCCGCATTCCTCGACTACCTCGACGGCCGGTGGCTGGAGTTCACCGAGAACCGCAGCCAGTTCGCCAAGGTCTGCGACCTCGACGAGTTCCTCGAGCGCGACGGCCGCGAGGGCGCGACCGCGACCAATGACGGCGTGGCGACCGTGCGCGGCGAGGAAGTGACGAAGGTCCGTCTGCAGGAGGGCTCCAACGAGGAGACCTACTTCGTGATGGTCGACGAGCCGCACTACCTGCTGCGGCTCAACGAGGCCAAGGACGCCTGGTTCGAGTACTCCGAGTTCGACGAGCCGGTCGACATCGAGCTCCCGCCGGAGAGCGACATCCTGATGGACTCGAAGATCGGCGAGGACTGAACCCGAGCGGCGGGGAATGCACGCCGTACCGCCCCGGTTGCCGCCTGGTGTGACCACCGCCGCCCCGACCCGTGCGTCGGTCGGGCTGCGGAGCGACCGGGGTCCGATCCTCGGCTCGGTGATGCTCTCGATCGCGCTGATCGCGATCGACGCGACGATCCTGGCCACCGCGGTGCCGGCGATCGTGCGCGACCTCGGCGGCTTCACCCAGTTCCCCTGGCTGTTCTCGGCGTACCTCCTGACCCAGGCGATCAGCACGCCGATCTACGGCAAGCTCGCCGACACGTTCGGGCGCAAGCCGCTGATGCTGTTCGGCATCGGGACGTTCGTGGTCGGGTCGGTGCTGTGCGCGGTGTCGTGGAGCATGGGCGCGCTGATCGCGTTCCGCGCGCTGCAGGGGCTCGGCGCCGGGGCGATCCAGCCGGCCGGCATGACGATCATGGGTGACATCTACTCGGTGGCCGAGCGGGCTGTCGCCCAGGGGTACATCGCCAGCGTGTGGGCGATGTCCGCCGTCGTCGGACCGACGCTGGGCGGGCTCTTCTCCGACCACCTCTCCTGGCGCTGGATCTTCTGGATCAACCTGCCGCTCGGCCTGTTCGCCGCGGTCGTGCTGTGGATCCGCTTCGACGAGAAGGCCGGGATGTCGGAGCCGCACGAGCGGCGGCCCATCGACTGGGCAGGCGCCCTCCTCGTCGCCGCCGCCTCGGCGCTGCTCCTCCTCGGCCTGCTGGAGGGTGGCATCCGCTGGCCCTGGTGGTCCTGGCAGAGCGCCGTCGCCCTGGGTGGGGCAGCCGTGCTGACCCTCCTGTTCGTGCGCGTCGAGGGCCGGGTCGCGGACCCCGTCCTTCCCGGCTGGCTGTTCCGGCACCGGGTCCTCAACGCCGCAACGGTGGCCGGCTTCGTGGCCGGCGTGGTGATGCTCGGCGTCACGTCCTACGTCCCCGTCTACGCCCAGCAGGTCCTCGGCGCGGGCGCCACGGTGGCGGGCTTCGCGGTCGCCGCGCTGGCGATCGGGTGGCCGTTCGCAGCCAGTACGTCGGGCCGGATCTACCTGCGCTTCGGCTTCCGGGCCTGCCTGTTCCTCGGCGCGTTCTTCGGCGCGGCAGGGGCGACGATCCTCTCGCTGGTCGGTCCCGGCAGCTCGATCTTCCTGCTCGCGGCCGCCTGCCTGGTGCTCGGCCTCGGCCTCGGGTACGTCGTGAGCCCGAGCATCGTGGCCCTCCAGTCCGCGGTCGAATTCCGCCAGCGCGGGGTTGCCACGGGCGCCAACATGTTCGCCCGCTCGGTCGGCAGTGCGGTCGGCGTCGCGATGTTCGGCGCCATCGCCAACGGCGTCGTCGCCGATCGGCTCGGGGGAGCGGACGCGGCGGGTGCCGTGAAGCTCGAGGAGCTGCCGGTCGCCGTACTCGATCCTGCGCTGCAGGCCGTCTTCCTCGCCGTCGCCGGCTGCGCGCTCCTGCTTGTGCTGGGTGCACTACTGATGCCGTCTCGTGTTGGTCCTGCGCACGATTCCGAGAGGGCTACCGCCGAGTAGAGTCGGCGGCATGAAGCGCGACATCTACAACGAGGACCACGAGTCGTTCCGCGAGTCGGCGGCCACCTGGATCGAGCGGTCGGTCACCCCGAACGCCGAGAAGTACATCCAAGAGAAGTCCCTGCCCCGCGAGTTCTGGCTCGAGGCGGGCGCGCAGGGCATGCTCGGCCTCGCCATCCCAGAGGAGTACGGCGGCGCCGGGGCCGACGACTTCCGCTTCAACGCGGTGCTCACCGAGGAGATGGCGAAGGTCGGCGCCTGGATGCCCACCTGTGTCGGCATCCACGCCGACATCACCGCTCCCTACATCGTCGAGCTCGGCACCGAGGAGCAGAAGCAGCGCTGGCTCCCGGGCGTGGCCTCGGGCGAGATCCTGCTCGGCATCGGCATGACCGAGCCGTCGGGCGGCTCCGACCTCGCCGCGCTGAAGACCACCGCCGTCCGTGACGGCGACGAGTGGGTCATCAACGGCTCGAAGACGTTCATCACCAACGGCTACTCCGGCGACCTGATCGTCACCGCTGCGCGGACGGACCCGGAGAAGGGCCCGAAGGGGATCACCCTGTTCGGTATCGAGGCGACCAAGGAGGGCTTCAGCCGCGGCCGCAAGCTCGACAAGGTCGGCATGGAGGAGTCCGACACCTCCGAGCTGTTCTTCGAGAACGTGCGGGTGACCGACGCCGAGATCATCGGCGAGCTCAACATGGGCTTCGTCCACATGATGCAGAAGCTGCCGCAGGAGCGGATCGCCTGCGCGATCGCGAACACCCACCACGCCAAGCAGATCCTGGCCGAGACCATCCAGTACGCCAAGGACCGCCAGGCGTTCGGCCAGTCGATCGGCCGCTTCCAGCACATCAAGTTCCTCCTCGCCGAGCTGGTCACCGCCGTCGAGGTGTGCGAGGCCTACATGGACAAGTGCGTCGCGGCGCATGCCGAGGGCCAGCTGTCCGCGGTCGAGGCGGCCAAGGCCAAGTGGTGGTCGTCGGACATGCAGAACGAGGTCATCGACCACTGCGTCCAGATCCACGGCGGCTACGGCTTCATGAACGAGTACCGCGTCGCCCGTGCCTGGCGGGACGCCCGGGTCACCAAGATCTGGGCCGGCTCCAACGAGATCATGAAGGAGCTCATCGGCCGCGAGCTCGGCTTCTGAGCGAGCCTGGCTTGCGCGCGAGGGCGGGTCGCGCCCCGCGCGTCACCCCGCCGTCGAGCGCCGTACGACGAGCTCGGGCTCGAGCACGACGTCGCGGACCCTCGCGGCGGGGTCGGCGATGACCTCGAGGAGGGTGTCAGCGGCGACGTTCCCGAGCTGCTCGCGCGGCTGACGCACCGAGCTGAGCGGGATCGCCGCGGACGCCGCGAAGTCGATGTCGTCGTAGCCGAGGATCGCGAGGTCGTCGGGCACCCGCACCCCGGCGAGGGTCAGCGCCTGCAGGACACCCAGCGCGATCAGGTCGTTCCCGGCGAAGATGGCATCCGGCCTGGAGCGCTTCCCCAGGCCGAGCAGCTGCTCGGCGGCCTGGCGGCCGGCGACCGCGTCCATCGTCGGGGTCTCGACGTAGGTCAGCTGCGTGCCGGGCGACGCGTCGACGACGTCCTGGGCGCCGTGGAGGCGGTGCCTGACCTGGCTCAGCCCCTTCGGCCCGCCGACGAACGCGATCCGGCGCCGCCCGCAGTCGACCAGGTGCTGGGCCCCGATCCGCCCGCCTCGCTTGTCGTCGACCGCGACCGAGGAGAACTCCCGGGCTCCGGTCCGCCGGTCGACCACGACGACCGCGGTACCGCGCTCGCGGAGGCGCCGGAGCCGCGGCAGCACCTGACCGACCGGTGTGATCAGCAGGCCACTGACGCGCTGCTCCTCGAAGAGGTCGAGATAGGTCAGCTCGCGGCGCGCGTCCTGGCCGGAGTTGCCGAGGATGAGCGGCCGGCCGTGCTCGCCGAGCCGGTCCTCGACGCCCTGTGCCACGTCGGTGAAGAACGGGTTGCGGACATCGAGGACGATCATCCCGACGGCATGGTTGGTGCCCGCCCGCAGCTGACGGGCGGCGTCGTTGCGGACGAAGCCGAGGTCGCCGATCACGGCGAGGACGTGCTCCCGGGTGGCCGGCAGGACCTTCTCCGGGCGGTTGAGCACGTTGGACACGGTGCCGAGCGAGACGCCGGCGGCCGCCGCGACGTCCTTGACCGACACGCGTCGGCCGTTCGGTTCGATGCCCACTCTTCTCCTCCTCCGATGTGCGCACAGACTAGGTCCAGTTGTCCCGCGCGGGGCCGATTGATTCGTTTCAATAAAGTTCCGCTGGAGGCTTGACGCGCGTGACGGCGGTCACCTAACGTCATCCGAACCGTAGTTGAAACCTTTCAACGGTGAAAGTCAAGGAACTTCATGTCTGCCAGAACCGAAGCCGGCGCCGACCGGCCGACGCTCGAGCTGCGCGACGTCGCGAAGTCGTTCGGGGCCGTCGCCGCCCTTCGTTCGGGGTCCCTCGAGGTGTGGCCGGGCTCGATCCACGCACTCGTGGGCGAGAACGGTGCCGGCAAGTCCACGCTGGTGAAGATCGTCGCAGGCGTCTATCGGCGCGATGGTGGGACGTTCCGACTCCGAGGCGCCGACGTCGACTTCGGCTCGACCGCCGAGTCCAAGGCGGCCGGCGTCGCCGTGATCTACCAGGAGCCCACGCTCTTCCCCGACCTCTCGGTCGCCGAGAACATCTTCATGGGCCGCCATCCGCTCCGGAACGGGCGCCGGATCGACCGACCGCGGATGTACGCCGAGTCGGAGGCCCTCTTCGAGCGGCTGGGCGTGCACATCGACCCCCGTCGCCCAGCGCGCGGCCTGTCCATCGCCGACCAGCAGATCATCGAGATCGCGAAGGCCATCTCGCTCGACGCGGCGCTGCTCATCATGGACGAGCCGACGGCCGCGCTCAGCGGCGTCGAGGTCGACCGGCTCTTCGCCGTCGCACGGAGCCTGCGTGACGAGGGTCGGGCGTTGGTCTTCATCTCGCACCGCTTCGACGAGGTGTTCGCCCTCTGCGACACGGTCACCGTGATGCGCGACGGCGCCTACGTCAGCACCGACGCGATCACCGACACGTCGGTCGACGAGATCGTCACCCGGATGGTCGGCCGCGAGGTGGCCGAGCTCTTCCCCAAGACCCCGGCCGAGATCGGCGACGTCGTGCTCGAGGTCGACGGCCTGCAGAGCGTCGGTGTGTTCCACGACGTCTCCTTCACCGTGCGGGCGGGTGAGATCGTCGCGTTGGCCGGGCTCGTCGGCGCGGGCCGCAGCGAGATCGCCCGGGCGGTCTTCGGCATGGACCGGTACGACGCCGGCGTGGTCCGTCTCGGCGGCGTCGGCGTGCGCGCGCACAACCCCCGGGCGGCGATCCGGGCCGGCATGGCGTTCGTGCCCGAGGACCGGCGCCAGCAGGGCCTCGTCACGGAGAGCTCGGTGGCGCGCAACGTCGCCGGCGTCATCCGCCGGCGCCTGTCCACGGCGGGACTGATCACGAGCCGCGCCGAGAACAAGGCGTCCGGCCCGTGGGCCGGCAGGCTCGAGGTCAAGACCAGTGCGCTGGACATGACGGCGGCGACCATGAGTGGCGGCAACCAGCAGAAGGTCGTCATCGCCAAGTGGCTCGCGACCGAGCCCCGACTGCTCATCATCGACGAGCCCACGCGCGGCATCGACGTGGGCACCAAGGCGGAGGTCCACCGCTTGCTGTCGGAGCTCGCCGGCCAGGGCCTCGCCATCCTGATGATCTCCTCCGAGCTGCCCGAGGTGCTCGGGATGGCCGACCGGGTCCTGGTCGTGTGCGAGGGACGGATCACCGCCGACCTGGACCGCGCCACGGCGACCCCCGAGACCGTCATGCACGCCGCGACCCGCACGGGGGACGGAGCGGCTGGCGCCGAGCGATCCGTGACCGTCGGCCGGCCCGAGAAGCAGGAGGCATCGGCATGACCGAGGTGCTGGTCCACCCGAGCGAGCTCCCGACGAGGAACCGCGCGCTCGCCACGGTGCTGCGCTCGCGCGAGCTCGCCGTCGGCCTGGTGCTGGTCGCCCTGGTCGCGGTCACCACCATCGTCAGCCCGAGCTTCCTCTTCGACGGCGAGGGGTGGCGCAACCTGCTCGTGACGCCGTCGATCCTGATCCTCCTGGCCATCGGGCAGACCGCGGTCATCGTCACCCGCAACGTCGACCTCTCGGTCGGCTCGACGCTGGGTCTCACGGCCTACCTCACCGGCCAGGTGTTCATCGCCTACCCGAGCCTGCCGTACCCGATCGTCTTCTTCATCGGACTGGCCTTCGGGGGGATGCTCGGTGTCGTCAACGGCGTGCTGGTGGCGGTCTTCAAGGTTCCTGCGCTGGTCATCACGCTCGGCACGCTCTACATCTTCCGCGGCATCTTCCTGCAGTGGGCGGGCAAGGACCGGGTCTACGCGTCGGACCTGCCCGACTCCTTCCTCGCTCTGGGCAACGGCCAGGTCCTCACCATCCCGGTCCTCACCGTCGGCGCCCTCGTCGTGCTCGCGGTGGTCGGCTACTACGCCCACACCGCGCGCGGTGGGCGCGAGCTCTACGCCATCGGCTCGGACCCGGACGCGGCGCGGCTCTACGGCCTCGCCGTCAACCGTCGGGTGATCGGCGCCTTCATCCTCTGTGGCGCCCTTGCCGGCCTCGCCGGCGTCTTCTACGCGGCGCGCTACGGCACGGTCAGCTCCGGCGCCGGTCGCAACATGGAGCTCGAGGCCGTGGCGGCAGCAGTGATCGGCGGCGTCGCGATCTTCGGCGGCAGCGGCACGGTCTGGGGTGCCGCGATCGGAGCGGTCCTGCTCGAGACCATCGGCCGGGCGCTGCCGCGGCTGGGCATCGACGACTTCTGGCAGCGCGCCGTCGTCGGAGCGCTGATCATCGGCGCCGTCGTCCTCGACCGGCTGCTCACCCTTCGCCAGGAAAGAACGCTCGCCGCGGCGAGGGAGGAATCATGACGTCGCTGCTCGCCCCGGAGCACCGGGAGCCCACCCGCTCGTACCCGTCGTACTCCCGGCCGCTCGTCCTGCGCCTGCTGGCCACCCGTGAGTTCGCGGTCGTCGCACTGCTCGTCGGTGTCTTCCTCTACGCGACGGCCAACGTCGAGTTCTTCGACGGCCCGCTGACGCTCTACTTCCTGTTCCGAGACCTCGCGCCGGTGCTCCTCATCGCGCTGCCGATGACGCTGATCATCGTCACCGGCGAGATCGACCTCTCCGTGGCCAGCGTGATGGGCCTGAGTGCGGTCGTCATGGCCCTCCTGCACTTCGAGGCGGGCTGGTCGATCCCGGCCGCGGCTGCGGTCGCCGTCGTCGTCGGCACCATCTGCGGAGCGGTCAACGGCTTCCTCGTCGCGTACGTCGGGCTGCCGTCCCTCGCCGTGACCATCGGAACCCTCGCGCTGTTCCGCGGGATCGCCGTGGGCCTGACCGGCACCACGCAGTACACCGGCTTCCCCCAGGAGTGGCGCGATCTCGCCCTCGACCGCATCAGCGAAGGGTCACGCTTCCCGTTGGTGCTCGTCCCGATCACCGTCCTGGCCGTCCTGTTCCTCGTCCTGCTGCACTTCACGACCTTCGGCCGCGGCGTCTTCGAGATCGGCCTGAACGACGAGGCCGCACGCTTCACCGGCGTCGACGTCGAGCGCACCAAGTTCGTGCTGTTCGTGTTCGCCGGTGCGGTGGCCGCGATGGCCGGCATCTACTTCGCGCTCGTCTACAACAGCGCCCGGGGCAACACCGGCGAGGGCACCGAGCTGAAGGTGATCGCAGCCGTGCTTCTCGGCGGCGTCTCGATCTTCGGCGGCCGCGGGGCGCTGCCCGGCGTGATCGCCGGCGCATTGCTCATCGGCGTGCTCTCCAGCGCGCTGCGCCTCGAGAGCGTCGAGGACAACCAGATCAACATCATCATCGGCGGGCTGCTGATCCTCTCCGTCATCTCCGGGAGCGTGCTCGGCGCCCTGCGTGGACGACTGCGCCTACCCGGGCGTGCAGCACCGCCGCCTCCAGGACCCCCGGGCGGCCCCGGGACAGAGGCGCCCCCGGGCGCCTGAAAGCAGCACCACCGGCACGACCGTCGCCGACGGCTCGTCGCCTCCTGACCGATGCGGGTCATCCGGACAAGCTACGAAAGGCACACCCATGAAGCGCAACCCTCAGCGGCTCGCCGCTCTCGCCAGCCTGGCGCTGGCGGCCACTCTCGGATTCTCCGCCTGCGGCAGCGACGACGACAACGGCGGTGGCGGCGGTGACGGCGGCAGCGACGCGATCGTCTTCCTGCCCAAGAACCTCGGCAACCCCTACTTCGACGCCAGCACCACCGGCGGCGAGCGCGCGGCCGACGAGTTCGGGGGCAGCATCGAGGAGGTCGGTCCCGACGAGCCGACCGCCGAGCTGCAGGTGCCGTTCATCGACACCGCGGCCCAGCAGGGCGTGGGCGCGCTAGTGGTCTCCGCCAACGACCCGTCCGCTCTGTGCGACTCCCTCAACCAGGCCCGCGACGCCGGCGTCAAGGTCGTCACCTTCGACTCCGACGTCGAGGCCGACTGCCGCGACCTCTTCGTCAGCCAGGCCGACGCCGCGGGCATCGCCAAGGCCCAGGTCGACCTGATCGCCGAGCAGATCGACGGCAACGGCGAGGTCGCGATCCTGTCGGCTGCGGCCAACGCCACCAACCAGAACGAGTGGATCGCGCTGATGGAGGAGGAGCTCGCCGCCAACTACCCCGACATCGAGCTCGTCGACACGGTCTACGGCGACGACGACGACCAGAAGTCCTTCGACCAGACCGAGGCCCTGCTCTCCCAGTACCCCGACCTGGAGGGCATCATCTCGCCGACCACCGTGGGCATCTCCGCCGCGGCGCGCTACCTGTCGGAGTCGGACGCCAAGGGTGAGGTCGCGCTGACCGGCCTCGGGACGCCGAACCAGATGCGTGAGTACGTCGAGAACGGCACCGTCGAGGCCTTCGCGCTCTGGAACCCGGAGGAGCTCGGCTACCTCGCCGCCTACACCGCCCATGCGCTCGCGTCGGGCGAGATCGAGGGCGACGAGGGCGACACCTTCGAGGCCGGAGACCTGGGCGAGTACACGGTCGGCGCCGACGGCGTCGTCCTGCTCGGCGAGCCGTACGTCTTCGACAAGAGCAACATCAACGACTTCGACTTCTGAGCAACCGCTCGGAACCGACGCGTCCTCAACCACCGCAGGAACAGGGAGGCGGCACCACCATGCCCCGCTACTGCTTCACCCTCCAGGTCCGACCGGACCTGATCGAGGAGTACGCCGATCGTCACCGGGCCGTCTGGCCCGAGATGCTCGCCGCACTTGCCGAGACCGGGTGGCGCAGCTACTCCCTGTTCCTGCGGGAAGACGGGCTGCTCGTCGGGTACGTCGAGTCCGACGACCTGGCAGCAGCGCAGGAAGCCATGGACCGCACCGCGGTCAACGCCCGGTGGCAGGCGGACATGGCGCCGTACTTCATCGACCTGGAGGGCGCCCCGGACCGGGGTCTCGTCCTCCTCCGCGAGGTGTTCAACCTCGACGACCAGCTCGCAGAAAGCATCCGATCATGACGAGTCAGAGCGGCTTCGCGGCCATCGCCGAACGGCTCGAGGGCCAGGCGATCGAGCTGCCCTCGTGGGCGTTCGGCAACTCCGGCACCCGCTTCAAGGTCTTCGGTACGGCGGGGACCCCGCGCAGCGTCGAGGAGAAGATCGCTGACGCGGCGACCGTCCACCGCTTCACCGGCCTGGCTCCGAGCGTCGCCCTCCACATCCCGTGGGACAAGGTCGACGACTACGCCGCCCTCTCCCGGTTCGCCGCCGACCACGGCGTGCGCCTAGGGACCATCAACTCGAACACCTTCCAGGACGACGACTACAAGTTCGGCGCCCTGACCAACGCCGACGCCAAGAACCGGCAGAAGGCGATCGACCACCACTTCGAGTGCCTCGACGTCATGGACGCGACCGGATCGCGCGACCTCAAGATCTGGCTCGCCGACGGCAGCAACTACCCCGGGCAGGCCGACCTGCGCGGCCGGCAGGACCGGCTGGCGGACTCGCTCGCGACGATCTACGAGCGGCTCGGCGCCGACCAGCGGCTGGTGCTCGAGTACAAGTTCTTCGAGCCGGCGTTCTACCACACCGACGTGCCGGACTGGGGCACGTCGTACGCCCAGGTGGCCGCGCTCGGCGACCGCGCGGTCGTGTGCCTCGACACCGGCCACCACGCGCCCGGCACCAACATCGAGTTCATCGTCATGCAGCTGCTGCGGCTCGGGAAGCTCGGCTCCTTCGACTTCAACTCCCGCTTCTACGCCGACGACGACCTCATCGTCGGCGCGGCGGACCCGTTCCAGCTGTTCCGGATCCTCTTCGAGGTCATCCGGGGCGGCGGCTACGGGCCCGACAGCGAGGTCGCCTTCATGCTCGACCAGTGCCACAACGTCGAGGAGAAGATCCCCGGCCAGATCCGGTCGGTCCTCAACGTGCAGGAGATGACGGCGCGGGCGCTGCTCGTCGACGGTGACGCGCTGACGGCCGCCCAGGAGGCGGGCGACGTGCTCGGCGCCCACCAGGTCCTCATGGACGCCTTCTACACCGACGTCCGCGCCGACCTCGCCGCCTGGCGCGAGGAGCGCGGCCTGCCGGCCGACCCGATGCGCGCCTACGCCGACTCCGGCTACCAGGCCCAGATCGAGGCGGCGCGCGTCGGCGGCACCCAGCTGTCCTGGACCTGACCCTCCCTTCGGAAGACCTCAGAAAGGCATCATGACCAACCCCGCAGCGGCCGCGCTGATCGCCCGGTCCAACCGCCTCGGCGCCGACCCCAAGAACACCAACTACGCGGGCGGCAACACCTCGGCGAAGGGCACCGAGACCGACCCGGTCACCGGTGAGCCCGTCGAGCTGCTCTGGGTCAAGGGCTCCGGCGGCGACCTCGGCACCCTGACCGGGTCCGGCCTCGCCGTACTCCGCCTCGACCGGATGCGCGCGCTCGTCGACGTCTACCCGGGCGTCGACCGCGAGGACGAGATGGTCGCTGCCTTCGACTACTGCCTCCACGGCAAGGGTGGCGCCGCCCCCTCGATCGACACCGCCATGCACGGTCTCGTGGACGCGGCCCACGTCGACCACCTCCACCCCGACTCCGGCATCGCGATCGCGACCGCCGCCGACGGCGAGGCGCTCACCAAGGAGATCTTCGGCGACCGGGTCGTCTGGGTGCCGTGGCGGCGTCCCGGCTTCCAGCTCGGGCTCGACATCGCCGAGATCAAGGAGCGCAACCCGCAGGCCATCGGCTGCATCCTCGGCGGCCACGGCATCACCGCCTGGGGCGCCACCAGCGAGGAGGCCGAGGCGCACTCGCTGATGATCATCGACACCGCGGCGTCGTACGTCGAGGAGAACTCCAAGGCCGAGCCGTTCGGCCCCGCCCTCGAGGGGTACGACGCGCTCACGCCCGCCGAGCGCCGCGCGAAGGCCGCCGCCCTCGCGCCCACCATCCGCGGCATCGCGAGCGCGGACCGGCCGATGGTCGGCCACTTCACCGACTCCGAGGAGGTCCTGGACTTCCTGGCCCACGCGGAGCACCCGCGGCTCGCGGCACTGGGAACCTCCTGCCCGGACCACTTCCTGCGCACCAAGGTCAAGCCGCTCGTGCTCGACCTGCCGGCGACCGCCTCGGTCGAGGAGTCGGTCGCGCGCCTCCAGGAGCTCGCCGTCAGCTACCGCGAGGACTACCAGGCCTACTACGACCGGCACGCGACGCCGGACTCGCCGGCCATCCGTGGCAAGGACCCCCTTGTCGTCCTCGTGCCGGGTGTCGGCATGTTCAGCTTCGGCAAGGACAAGCAGACCGCGCGCGTCGCGGGGGAGTTCTACGTCAACGCGATCAACGTGATGCGCGGCGCCGAGGGGCTGTCGACGTACCAGCCGATCGACGAGGTCGAGAAGTTCCGGATCGAGTACTGGGCGCTCGAGGAGGCCAAGCTCCAGCGGATGCCGAAGCCCAAGCCGCTCGCCACCCGCGTCGCCCTCGTCACCGGCGCTGCGTCCGGCATCGGCAAGGCGACGGCCGCGAAGCTCGCGGCCGAGGGGGCCTGCGTCGTCATCGCCGACCTGTCGCTGGAGAAGGCCGAGGCCGCCGCGGCCGAGATTGCCCGATCTTCGGGAGGCGGCAGCGACGTCGCGGTCGGCGTGCAGGTCGACGTCAGCGACGCCGCTGCGGTGCAGGCGGCGGTGGATGCCGCTGTGCTCGCCTTCGGCGGGGTCGACCTCGTCGTCAACAACGCCGGTCTTTCCCTCTCGCGCTCCTTGATGGAGACGTCCGAGAAGGACTGGGACCTCCAGCACGACGTGATGGCCAAGGGCTCGTTCCTGGTCGCCAAGGCGACGGCGAAGGTGATGATCGAGCAGGGGATGGGCGGCGACATCGTCTACATCTCCAGCAAGAACTCGATCTTCGCCGGCCCCAACAACGTCGCGTACGGCGCCGCCAAGGCCGACCAGGCGCACCAGGTCCGGCTGCTGGCCGCCGAGCTCGGCCAGCACGGCATCAAGGTCAACGGCGTGAACCCCGACGGCGTCGTGCAGGGGTCCGGGATCTTCGCGAGCGGCTGGGGCGCCAACCGCGCGGCCGTCTACGGCGTGGAGGAGGAGGACCTCGGCAAGTTCTACGCCCAGCGGACGATCCTCAAGCGGGAGGTCCTGCCCGAGCACATCGCCAACGCCGTGTTCGTGCTGTGCAGCCCCGAGCTCACCCACACCACCGGCCTGCACATCCCGGTCGACGCCGGGGTGGCGGCCGCGTTCCTGCGATGACCCGCGGCCATGAGTGAGACGGTGCGGGTTGCCGCGGTCGACCTCGGGGCGACGTCCGGCCGGGTCATGTCCGGCCGGATCACCCGCGACCGGGTGGAGATCAACGAGCTGCACCGCTTCCCCAACGGGGCGGTGCGCGCAGGCGGCTCGCTGTTCTGGGACGTCCTCGGCATCTACCGCGAGACGCTCGCCGGCATCCGCGAGGTCGCCCGGACCGGGCCCCTGCACGGGGTCGGGATCGACTCATGGGCGATCGACTACGGCCTGGTGGACCGGGACGGCGCGCTGCTCGGCTCGCCGTACTCCCACCGGGACGCCCGCACCGACGGGGTCGCCGAGAAGGTCGTCGCCGAGGTGGGTGCGGCCGAGCTCTACGCCACGACCGGGATCCAGCAGCTGCCGTTCAACACGCTCTACCAGCTCGTCGCCGCGCGCGGCTCGGCCGCCCTCGAGGCGGCGGAGGCGATGCTCCTCCTGCCCGACCTGCTCGGCTACTGGCTGACCGGGGCCGCCGGCGCGGAGCGGACCAACGCTTCCACGACCCAGCTGTACGACGTCCGCACCGGCGAGTGGGCGACCGACCTGTGCCGGCGGCTCGGGATCCCGTGGGGGATCCTCCCGCCGCTGCGGGACCCCGGCTCGGTCCTCGGGCCGCTGCTGCCCGAGGTCGCGCGCGACCTGGGCGCCGCGGCCGACGTGCCGGTCGTCGCGGTCGGCTCCCACGACACGGCCTCGGCCGTCGTGGGTGTGCCTGCCGAGGGGCGCAACTTCGGCTACCTCTCCTCCGGCACCTGGTCGTTGGTCGGCCTGGAGCTGGACGCGCCGGTGCTGTCCGAGGCCGCGCGGCTCGCGGACTTCACCAACGAAGCCGGGGTCGACGGCACCGTCCGGTTCCTCAAGAACGTCACCGGGCTCTGGGTGCTCTCCGAGTCGCTGCGCTCGTGGTCGGAGCGGCGCTACCAGGACGTCGAGCTCCGGTCGCTCATCGAGGCCGCGGCCGACTTCCCTCCGTTGCGGAGCATCGTCGACATCAACGACCCGCGCCTGCTCGCGCCCAGCACCGCGGCCGACCCGATGCCCGAACGAGTGGCGGCGCTCGCCGCCGAGGCCGGGGAACAGGTCCCGCACTCACCGGTCGCCATCGCCCGCTGCATCGTCGACAGCCTCGCCGTCGCCTACCGGCGGCACCTGCGGACCGCGACCGAGCTGGCCGGTGTCTCGCCCGAGGTCCTGCACGTCGTCGGCGGCGGCTCGCAGAACGAGGTGCTCTGCCAGCTCACCGCCGACGCCTGCGGACTGCCGGTCGTGGCCGGCCCGGTCGAGGCGGCCGCGCTCGGCAACGTGCTCGTCCAGGGCCGCAGCCTGGGCGCCGACCTGCCCGACCTGGCGGCGATGCGCGACCTCGTCCGCCGGTCCTACGACGTCCGCCGCTACCAGCCCCGCGAGGGGCTCGACTGGGCGGCCGCGGAGGCACGCATCCGCTGAGCCCGCCGTACCCATCTCTCCCTTCCTCCCCCCACCCCTCCTCCCGGAAGGTCGCACGATGACCGAACCCACGCCCGGCGCCCGCCTCAACCGACGCTCGCTCTTCGGAGCAGCTGCCGCGACCATCGGTACGGCTGCCGTGGTCGGTGCGGCCGGCTCCGCCGTGCCCCCGGCCCGCGCCGCGGCCGTCCTCAGCGGCGGCCTGCCGGAGGAGCTGGCGAAGACCTTCCGCAAGCCCGGGACCGCGACCGCCGCCGGCTTCCGCTGGTGGTGGCCGCATGGCCTGGTCGATCCCGCGGAGATCGCCCGCGAGGTCGACCAGGTCGCGGACGCCGGGTTCGGCGTGCTCGAGGTCGCCGACGTCACCCACAGCCTGCGGGCACGCAACATCGAGATCGACACCGCTTCGCACGGCTGGGGCACCGCGCCGTGGGTCGCCGGCGTGAAGGCCGCGCTGACGCGGGCCGCCCAGCGCGGCGTCCGGATCGACATCACCGTCGGTCCTTCCTGGCCGGCCGCCGTCTCCACGATCACGCCCGACGACGACGCGGCCTGCACCGAGCTGGTGCACGGGCAGGCGATGGTCGCCGCAGGCGCGACGTACGACGCGGCGCTGCCCGAGCCCGTGGTCGAGGCCGCGTCGGGCGTGACCCGCGCCGAGCTGGTCACCGTGCAGGCCCACCGGGTGACGGGCTACGTCCGCGACCGCAACGGCAACGTCACCAGCACCATCCTCGACCCGTCGTCGTACGTCGACCTGACCGGGTCAGTCGCCGACGAGCACGTCACCTGGACCGCCCCCGCCGACCCCTCCGGCGCGACCTGGGTCCTGCTCGCGACCTGGCGCCGCGGGTCCGGGCAGGAGCCCGAGGCCGGTCCGCACACGTCCCCGCGGTCCTACGTCGTCGACCACTTCAGCAGCCGCGGCGCCGCTGCGCTCATCGACCTGTGGGAACGCCGGGTGCTCGACGGCGAGCTGCGGGCGCTGCTGCGGTCGGCGGGCGGCAACCTCTTCGAGGACTCGCTCGAGATCGAGACCGACGCGACCATCTGGACCGCGGACTTCCTCGACGAGTTCGAGACCAGCCGCGCCTACGACCTGCGCCCGTGGCTGCCGGTGGTGCTCGAGAAGGACGAGAAGTACCAGTTCGTGCTCGCCGCGGCCGACCCCGCGACGGCGGACACGCTGCGCACCAACGAGATCCGTGACGACTACAACCAGGTGCTCTCGGACCTCTACCTCGACCACCACCTCCGGCCGCTCCAGGACTTCGCCCGCGGCCTCGGCATGGGCATCCGGATCCAGCCCTACGGCCTGGAGACCGACACCATGCAGCACGCCGGCATCGTCGACGTGCCCGAGACCGAGTCGCTCGGGTTCAAGAACCTCGACGACTACCGGGTGATGGCCGCGGGGCGGGACCTCGCCGGCCGCAAGGTCCTCTCGTGCGAGGCGATCTGCTACAACGGCGCCGCCTACAACACCACCTGGGGTGCCAACAGCGTCAGCCCGACCGCGCAGAACCAGGCGCTGTTCACCATCAACAGCATCTTCGTCGCCGGGGTGAACCAGCTGATGATCCACGGCTTCCCCTACGCCCAGGCGCCGGACGTCACCTGGCCGGGCTTCGCGGCGTTCTCGCCGTACTACAACGGCGCGATCGGGTTCGGCGAGGCCTGGGGGCCGCGCACCCCGCAGTGGCAGCACCTGCCCGGGATCGCGGCGTACCTCGCCCGCAACCAGCTGGTGCTGCAGACCGGGGCTGCGAAGTACGACGTCGCGTTCTGGCGCCACAAGGGGTGGGCGTCGACCGGCATCGGGCCGCAGTGGATCACCAACAACGGCACCAAGCTCGGCTGGTCGCACTCGTTCCTGAGCGCCTCCCTGCTCGAGTTCGAGGCCGCGGTCGTGCGCGACGGGCGGCTGGCCCCGGACGGGCCGGGCTACAAGGCGCTCGTCGTCGGACCCGACTCCTTGCGCAGCAACGCCGTGACCATGGACGTCGACGGCGCCCGGCGGATCCTCGCGCTCGGTCGGGCGGGGCTCCCGATCGTGCTGATCGGCAGCTGGGCGGCGGTCACGCCCGCGGGTCGTCACGACGCGGCCGACGTCGCCGAGGTGCGCAGCCTGATGGAGCAGGTGGCTGCGCTCGGCACCACGCGCACCGTCCCCGAGGCAGAGGTCGGTACGGCGCTCGCCGCCCTCGGCGTCGTACGCGACGTCGAGCACGCCGACTCCACGCTGATGCACGTACGGCGGGTCTCCGGGGACATCGACGTCTACTACCTCGCCAACGCCCGCCACGCCGAGAACAGGCGTCTCAACCGGGTCACCCAGGACGTGTGGCTGACCGCGACCAGCCCGAGGGCCGTGCCGTGGCTGCTCGACGCATGGAGCGGTGAGGTCACGCGGGTCGCGGCGTACGAACGCAGTGGCAGCCGGGTGCGGGTGCGGGTCGACCTCGTGCCGGGGCAGTCGACGATCGTGGTGCTCGCAGACCCCGGCGACGACCCGACCCGGACGATGCTGCAGGGAGCCGGTCAGGAGTTCGTCCTGCACGGCACCCGGCCGGCGCTGCGGACGACGACCGCCGGCACCCACCAGGTCACCTGGACCGGGGGCCGGACGACGAGGACCCGCGTCGACCGGGTGCGGGAGCCGGTGACCCCCACGACCTGGACGCTGGAGCTGGAGGACTGGCGACCCGCCGACCCGGCGGACCCGAAGAACCTCGCGACCACCAAGGACATCCACCGCGTCGACCTCGCCGCCCTGCAGTCCTGGTCCAAGGTGACCGGCCTGGAGGACGTCGCGGGCATCGGCCGCTACCGCACGGTGGTCGACCTCGGCGCGGACTGGACCGAGGACGACGGCGCGGTGCTGGAGCTCGGCGAGGTCAACGACACCTTCGTGGTGCGGGTGAACGGCGAGCAGCTGCCGCCCTGCGACCCGCTCGACCCGACCATCGACCTGGGTCACCGGCTGCTGCCCGGGCGCAACGAGGTCGAGGTCGAGGTCGCCTCGACCCTCCTCAACCGGCTCCGCGTCGTGACCCCGTCCGTCTACGGCGTCGCGACCCGGCAGAGCTACGGACTGACCGGCCCGGTGCGGCTGGTCCCGTACGTCGACAAGGTGGTGCCCGGCTGAGGGGCCCCAGGACAGGCATGATCGGGAGGGGCCCGTCGGGTCCCGCGAGAGAGGAGAGGCCGGCAGCGTGCGAGTCGCCCTGATGGTCACGTGCGTGAACGACGCGATGTTCCCGGGCACGGGCGCGGCCGTCGTACGGCTCCTGCGACGGCTCGGCGTCGACGTCGACTTCCCGGAGGCCCAGACCTGCTGCGCGCAGCCGATGGTCAACACCGGCTACCTCGACGAGGCGGTGCCGGTGGTGCGGACCTTCGTCGACGCCTTCGAGGGGTACGACGCCATCGTGACGCCGTCCGGGTCGTGCGCGGGGTCGGTGCGCCACCAGCACCGGCTGGTCGCGCAGCGGTCCGGTGACGCCGGGCTCGAGCGGGCAGTCGCGGCCACCTCGCCGCGCACTTACGAGCTGACCGAGTTCCTCGTCGACGTGCTCGGCGTGACCGATGTCGGCGCCTACTTCCCGCACCGGGTGACCTACCACCCCACCTGCCACTCGCTCCGGATGCTGGGCGTCGGCGATCGGCCGCGGCGCCTGCTCGAGGACGTGCGCGGACTGCGACTGGTCGACCTCCCGCACGCCGAGGAGTGCTGCGGCTTCGGCGGGACGTTCGCCGTGAAGAACGCGGACACGTCGATCGCGATGGGGTCCGACAAGGCGCGGCACGTGCGCGAGACGGGCGCAGAGGTGCTCGTCGCCGGCGACAACTCCTGCCTGATGCACATCGGCGGCCTGCTCTCCCGGGGCCGCGCCGGGGTGCGGGTGATGCACCTCGCCGAGATCCTCGCCTCGACCGAGGGCGACGCCCGATGACGCACACCTTCGTCGGCATGCCGCCCTTCCCCACCGCCGCGCGGGCGGCGCTGGCGGACACCCAGCTGCGGCACAACCTCGCCCATGCCACCGCGACCATCCGTGGGAAACGGGCGAGGGTCGTCGACGAGGTCGAGAACTGGGAGGAGCTGCGGCTGGCCGGCGCAGCCGTGAAGGACCGGGCGCTGCGGGGTCTCGACGAGCACCTGGTGCAGCTCGAGGAGTCGCTCACCGCCCGTGGTGCGACGGTCCACTGGGCGCGCGACGCCGACGAGGCCAACCAGGTCGTGATCGAGGTCGCGCAGCGGCACGGCGTCGACGAGGTCGTCAAGGTCAAGTCGATGGTCACCCAGGAGATCGGGCTCAACGAGGCGCTCCAGGCCGAGGGGATCGCGGCGTGGGAGACCGACCTGGCCGAGCTGATCGTGCAGCTCGGCGGCGACCTACCGAGCCACATCCTGGTGCCGGCGATCCACCGCAACCGTGCGGAGATCCGCGACATCTTCCGCCGCCGGATGGGCGAGGTGGGCCGCGCGGCGCCGGCCGACCTGACCGACGAGCCGGCCGTCCTCGCGGCTGCGGCGCGGGCGCACCTGCGCGAGAAGTTCCTCCGCGCCCGGATGGCCGTGTCGGGTGCGAACTTCGCGGTCGCGGACACCGGGACCCTCGTCGTCGTCGAGTCGGAGGGCAACGGCCGGATGTGCCTCACCCTCCCCGAGGTGCTGGTGAGCGTGGTCGGCATCGAGAAGGTGGTGCCCAGCTGGGCCGAGCTCGATCCGCTGCTGCGGCTGCTGCCGCGGTCGTCGACGGGGGAGCGGATGAACCCCTACACGTCCACCTGGAGCGGCGTCACGCCCGGCGACGGCCCGCAGGAGGTGCACGTCGTGCTCCTCGACAACGGCCGGACGCGCGCCCTCGCCGACGACGTCGGCCGCCAGGCGCTGCGCTGCATCCGGTGCTCCGCCTGCCTCAACGTCTGCCCGGTCTACGAGCGGGTCGGCGGGCATGCCTACGGCTCGGTCTACCCGGGCCCGATCGGTGCGATCCTCAACCCGCTGCTGAAGGGGACCGGCGACCCGCAGACGGACTCCCTGCCCTACGCCTCGACGCTGTGCGGGGCGTGCTTCGAGGCGTGTCCGGTGCTCATCGACATCCCCGAGGTGCTGGTGCACCTGCGCTCGAAGGTCGTGGACGGTCACCGCGAGGACCGGGTGCCCAAACCGGAGGCGGTCGCGATGAAGTCGGCGGCGTGGACCTTCTCCCGCGGCGGCCGGCTGCGGCTGGCCGAGCGGCTCACCGGCGTGGGCGTCGGGGTGGGACGGAGGCTCGGTGCGTCGAGGTGGACGTCGGCCCGCGACCTGCCGAAGGCGCCGCCGGAGTCGTTCCGTGCCTGGTGGCGCCGGACCGACGGGAGGCTCGACCCATGAGCGCCCGGGACGACATCCTCGGCCGGGTGCGCAGCGCGCTGGCCGCCGTCGAGCCCGACCCGGCGCCGGTCACCGCCCCGCCCGGCACCCGGGTGGCCGACCTGGTCGCGCACTTCGCCGAGCGGGTGGCGGACTACCGCGCGACAGTCGTGCACTGCGCGGCCGGAGACGTCGCCGGGACGGTGGCGGCGGCGCTCCCGGCAGGGGCCCGCGTCGTCGTACCGCCGGGGCTGCCGGACGACCTCCGCAGCGCCCTCGCCGATGTCATCGTTGACGACGGCCTGTCGGCCGACGCTCTCGACGCGATGGACGCGGTCGTCACCTGCTGCCGGGTCGCGATCGCCGAGACCGGCACCATCGTGCTCGACCACGCGCCCGACCAGGGACGGCGGGCGGTCACGCTCGTCCCGGACCGGCACGTGTGCGTGGTCCGGGCCGACCAGGTCGTCGCCGACGTCGCCGACGCGCTCGCCGTGCTCGACCCGGGCCGGCCGCTCACCTGGATCAGCGGCCCCAGCGCGACGAGCGACATCGAGCTCGACCGGGTCGAGGGCGTGCACGGCCCGCGGGTCCTGCACGTGATCGTGGTAGGGGAGGCCGGCTGACGTGATCGACCAGCGGCGGAGGAACCAGTGCGGGAAGCCCGGCTGGCGGCCGAGCGACCTCGACGTCGAGATCCTGCGGCTGCTGTCCCGTGGCCACACGACCGACGCGATCGCCCGCAGGGTGGGCGTCTCGGAGCGCACCGTACGGCGCCGGTTGCGTGCCATCGCGGACGAGCTCGGCGTGGAGTCCTCGATCGAGGCGGTCGTCCACGCCGTGCGGACGGGGCTGATCTGACCGGAGCCGACCGCCTCCGACTGGCCGGATCCGGTCAAAGGCTTGTGACTGCTGTCACTCCCTCCCTACCGTGGGCTTGAATCGTTTCAGACCCCTAGGAGTCCTGAATGCCCGGCATCCGCCGCTCCCCGCTCGCCGTCGCACTCCTGCTGATCGCGGCGCTGCTCCTGGTCGCGATGCCGTCGTCACCCGCGACGTCCGCGGCAACGGCCGCGATCCCGTCCGGCCTCACGGTGGAACAGCGCACCGCGCCGTCGGACGTCGACGACCTGACCGGCCCGATCCTCGGCTGGCACGTGCCGTCGGCCCGCCAGTCCGCCTACCAGGTGCAGGTCGCCACCTCACGGGCGGGGCTGGTCTCCGGAAACCTGGTCTGGGACTCCCGCAAGGTGGCGTCGGCCGCGAGCACGAACGTCCCGTACGCCGGCCCGGCGCTCACGCACGGCGAGGGCTACGAGTGGCGGGTCCGCACCTGGAGCGGCGACGGCAGGGTCTCGCCCTGGTCGCTCCCCGCGCACTTCGGTACGGCGATCGGCGACGACTGGGGCGACAGCAGGCCGATCTGGCTCGGCGCCCCGGCGTCACTCGGGTGGAGCGGTTACACCCTCGAGGCGACATTCTCGATCACCACGCAGAACGCGACGGTCGTCTTCAACGCCCAGGACGCCGACAACTACCTGATGTGGCAGTTCCGCGGCGACGGGGTCAACCAGCTCGCGCCGCACCAGCGGGTCAACGGCACGTTCACCCAGCTCAAGGCCGTCCCGCTCGGGGTGAGCCTGCAGCGCGGAACCGACTACCGGATCCGGATCGAGGTGTCCGGCTCGACCGTGCGCACCTACCTCGACGAGACCCTGGTCGACACCACCGAGGGCGTCCGCTTCACCAGCGGCAGCATCGGCTTCCGCACCGGAGGCAGCGAGCGCAGCACCTGGGACGACCTCACCGTGACCGGTGCCGACGGCGCCGCCCTCTACGGCAACGACTTCGAGGCGCCGAGCACCGACTTCCCCTGCGGGACCGTCTCCGGCGGGCGGCTCGCGATCGGCACCGGCCAGAACTGCGTGTACGGCGTCGGCAGCACCGACTGGGCCTTCCTGCGCGGCGAGTTCGCGACCGCACCCGGCAAGGAGGTCGCCTGGGCGACCGCATTCGCCACCGGCTCGTCGCCCGAGCCCGGCCGGCAGTACGTCTACAAGCTCTGGCTCAACGGCCGGTTCGTCGGCCTCGGCCCGACCCGGTCGATCAGCACCGAGACCCGCTACGACGGATTCGATGTCACCGACCTGGTCCGTGAGGGCGGCGCGAACGCGCTCGGAGCGCTGGCCTGGACGACCCGCGACAAGCGGTTCCAGGCCCAGGTCGTGGTGGAGTACGTCGACGGCAGCCGCCAGACCTTCGGCACCGGCGAGCACTGGACCACGCTGCCCGGCGCCTCGGTCTTCCCCTCGGCCGGCTCGATCGGCACCCAGTACTTCACCGCGCCGAAGGAGAACCTCCAGGCGGCGGCGTACCCAGCCGGCTTCGACAGCCCCGGGTTCGACGACAGCAGCTGGCAGCCGGCCACGCCGAAGGCGCAGTACGACGCCCTCGTGGCGACGCCGACCGACAAGGTGGCCCAGCGCCTCGAGCTGCCGGTCGAGGTGGTCGAGAAGGTGCCCGGGCACTACTTCGTGGACTACGGCCGGACCTGGGTCGGCGGCGTCAGCCTCGACCTGACCGGGACTGCCGGCCAGGTGGTCGACCTGAGGTTCGGCGAGGAGCTCTCCGCACCCCGGACCGTGCGCTACGCGATGCGCACCGGCAACACCTACCAGGACAGGTGGACGCTCGTGGACGGGCCGCAGCACCTGGAGACGTGGGGCATGCGGGTGTTCCGCTACCTCGAGGTGATCGGCGCCCCGCCCGGGCTGACGGCGGCGGACTTCCCGGCGCTCGCGCAGGTCTACCCGTTCGACACCAGCGCGGCCGTGTTCAGCTCGTCCGACGACGCTCTCAACCAGGTCTGGCAGCTGTCGCGCAACACAGTGGAAGCGACCAACCACAACCTCTACGTCGACTCGTGGACCCGCGAGCGCGAGCCCTACGAGGCCGACAGCTACCTGCAGATGATGGCCAACTTCTTCACCTCGTCGGACCCGACGCTCGGCAACTACTCGATCGACTACCTGCTCACCCGGCGCACGTGGCCGACGGAGTGGCCGATGTACACGATCCTCGCGATGCACGACAGCTTCCAGCAGACCGGTGACGTGGCCCAGCTCGAGCGGAGCTACGACCAGCTGGTGCAGAAGCTGCCGAGCGAGTGGGTCGAGCAGGAGACCGGCCTGATCCGCAAGGACTTCCGCTCGAACGGCTGCAGCAGCCAGACCGACTGCGACATCGTCGACTGGCCGTCCTCCGAGCGCGACGGCTACGTCTTCCGGCCGTACAACACCGTCATCAACGCGCTCGGCTACCGCAGCTTCATGGACATGGCCGCGATCGCCGAGGCGCTCGGCAAGGACGCGGACGCCGCGTCGTTCCGGGTCACCGGCGATCGGCTCCGCACCGCGATCAACGAGCGGCTGTGGGACGACGCCAAGGGCGCCTACCGCGACGGGCTCAACGCCGACCGCACCCCGGTGGACCACTGGGCGGTCCACGCCAGCGTCTTCGCCAGCGCGTTCGGGGTGCCGGACGCCGCCCGCGCCGCGCGTGCCGCGGACTACGTCGGCTCCCGCGGCATGCAGTGCAGCGTCTACTGCGCGGCGTTCCTCATCGAGTCGCTCTACAACGGCGACCGCTCGGACCTGGCCTACCAGCTGCTGACCAGTACCGGGACGCGCAGCTGGCTGAACATGATCAACGACGGCGCCGGCGCGACCGGCGAGGCCTGGGACGCGTCGCTGAAGTCCAACATGACCTACTCCCACCCGTGGGCCGCTTCGCCGGCGTACAACGTCCCGCAGGGGATGTTCGGGATCCGTCCCACCACACCGGGATACGGCGCGTTCGCCGTACGGCCGCAGCCGCAGGCGGTCGACTGGGCGAGCGTGACGCTGCCGACCCTGAAGGGCGGCATCGGCGCGGCGTTCCACAGCGTCGACGGCCGCACCGACGTCGGCGTCTCCGTGCCCGGCAACACTGTCGCCGCGGTGCACGTCCCGGCCGGCGAGACCACCGCGGACGTCGTGTACGTCGACGGCCGGGCAACCTCGGCGGTTCGCGAGCGCGGCTACCTGCGCGTCGACGGCGTGCCCACCGGGTGCCACGTCCTGAGCACCGCGCCCGGCGGCGGACCGAAGGACGACGACCGGCTGACCTCGATCTGTCACTGACCCACTCATCACCGACTCGGAGGTATCTGTGAGCACCCCATCCCTACGCCGGTTCCGGCGCACCGCCATCGCCCTGGCAACGACGGTCGCCGTCGCCGTACCCGTGGTCGGCGTGGTCGGCGTGGTCAGCCCGACCGCGACGGCGGCCCGCGGCACCGCGCCGTCGGCGCCGGCTCGCCTGACCGTCGACGACCAGGCCCGTCCGATGAACACCGACGAGACGCCGCGCTTCGGCTGGCTGCCGCAGGACCGCGACCGCAACGAGGTGCAGACGGCCTACAAGGTGCAGGTGCGGGACGCAGCCGGCCGGGTGGTGTGGGACAGCGACCGGGTCGCGTCCTCCCAGCAGTCCTACGTCGAGTACGACGGCGCTCCCCTCGCCCCCGGCAGCGTCTACACCTGGCGCGTGCGGACCTGGGACAAGGACCGCCTGGTCTCGCCGTGGTCGGCGTACGCGACCTTCGAGACCGGCCTCGGTGACGACGACTGGGGTGACGCCGCGTGGATCCGCCGGCCGCCCGGCAACCCGGACTTCTCGGCGCTGAGCGTCGTCGACGGCCGCGGCCGCGTGACCGGCGGCAACGTCACGCTCGCGAAGACCGGCCAGGACTGGACCGACTACGTCCTCACCCTCGACGTCACCCCGGTCACCCGCGCGGCGGCGGTCGTCTTCCGGGCGCCTGACAGCAGCAACGGCTACATGTGGCAGCTGCACGCCGGCGACAACGCCCTGAAGACCCACCGGATGGTGGCCGGCGCGTTCCCGACCGACGCGCGTCGTACCGTTCCGTTCGTCATCGACACCGGCGTCACCTACGAGCTCGGCATCCGCGTCGAGGGCCAGACCTTCCGGACGACCATCGACGGACAGGTCGTCGACACCTGGACGGACCCGTCGGCGACCGGATCCCGAGCGGGCACCATCGGCTTCCGCCAAGCCAGCGGTGAGGTCGCCGACTACGACGACATCCGGGTGACCTCGCTCGACGGCTCCACCGTGCTGTTCGAGGAGGACTTCGCCGGAGGCACCGACCAGTGGGTCCGCGGCACCACCACCCGCGAGGCCGACGAGTACACGCTTGCCCGCACCGTCGTCGACGTACCCGACGGCGACATCGTCCGCGCCCGCAGCTACCTCGCCGCCAGCCACACCGCCGAGCTCTACCTCGACGGCGAGCGCGCCGACCGGATGACCAACTACGGCTACCCCGGCGAGGGCTACTACCAGGCCACCGACGTCACCGACCTGGTGACGGCAGGCGAGCCGCTCGCGGTCGCGGCGATGCTGCACTGGTTCAGCGGCGGGCAGGGCCGGGCTGCCGGCGAGCCCGGCCTGCTGGCGCGGGTCGTGGTCGAGTACGCCGACGGCCGTGCGCTCACCATCGTCAGCGACGGCTCCTGGAAGGTGCGCCGCGGGCCGTACGTCCTCGTCGGCACCCGCAACGGCGAGGGCCTCTACGTCGAGCACCTCGACGGCACCGCGGTGCAGCAGATCGGAGCCTGGCGGCAGGAGGAGTACGACGACGCCGGCTGGTCCGACGCGGTCGTGGTCGGGCAGCACCCGGTCGCGCCGTTCACCCACCTGGAGGGCCAGGAGACCCGGCTGGTGGAGCAGGTGGTCCACCCCGAGCGGATCCTGGTCGCCGACGACGGCACGCCGGTCGCCGACTTCGGCGCGGTGATCCCGGCCCGGCCGGGTGTCCACTTCGACGCCGGCCAGGCCGGCCGGGTGGTCACGATCCGGGCCAGCTACGGCCTCGCCGACGACGGACGGGCGTCGACCGCCACGGTCGACACCCAGGGCACGAACATGTCGTTCCCCTACACGCAGTCGGCGGGGGAGCAGGACTACCAGGCCTGCGGGCACCTGGGCTTCCGCTACCTCGAGATCCCCGGTGCTGCTGAGGAGATCACCGTCGACGACGTGACCGCCACCGTCGTCCACAGCGCCTATCCCGAGGACGGCGCGGCGACGTTCGAGAGCTCCGACGAGACTCTTGACGCCGTCTGGGACCTGATGGACCGGTCGCTGCGCTACTCGGTCCAGGAGACGTTCGTCGACACCCCGACGCGGGAGCAGGGCCAGTTCCTGCACGACACCGTCAACATCTCCTACGGCCTGATGGCCACGGAGCACGACCGGGTCGCCACTCGTCAGGCGATCCGCGAGTTCGTGCTCAGCCAGGAGCGCTACTGGAGGACGGGCAACGACGCGGGTCGCTACAACGCGGTCTACCCCAACGGTGACGGCAAGCGCGACATCCCCGACTTCACCGAGGTCGTGCCCGACTGGATCTGGCGCTACTACCTGGAGACCGGCGACCGCGCGCTGCTCGCGGACGTCTACGACAACCTCGCCGCCACGGCCGACTACGTCCGGCGGCACATCCCGTCGTCCGGTCCGACCCGGGGACTGGTGACCCAGCTGACCGGAGGCAGCGGCGCCTACCAGTACGGCATCGTCGACTGGCCGATGCACGGTCGCTTCGGCTACGACATGACCGCCACCGCCCGGACCACCGTCAACGCGCTCGGCGTCGACGTACTCCGCAAGGTGGCGCTCGTCGCAGAGGTGCTCGGTCGGCCGGCCGCCGAAGTGCAGTCGTACGACGCCGACGCGGACGCCCTCGCCGACCGGATGAACGCGACCCTGCGCCGCCCCGACGGAACCTACGTCGACGGACTGCTCGCCGACGGCTCGCAGAGCCCGCACGCCGGCCAGCACGCGACGTCGTACGCCGTGGCGTTCGGGATCGCCCCGGAGGCGGACCTGCCGGCGCTGGGTGAGTACCTCGCCGGGATGGGCATGAAACAGGGCCCGATGACCGCGCACTTCCTGCTCGACGCCCTCGAGCGGTCGGGTGCCGACGATGGTCTGCTCGACCTGCTCACGGATGAGGACGACTACGGCTGGGCGGGGTGGCTCGCGGACGGCGGGACGTTCACCCCGGAGGCGTGGGAGCTCAGCGGTTCCGCGAACAGCGCGTCCCACGGCTGGGGCTCGCAGGCGGCCGTCGACGTGCTCGACTCGGCGCTCGGGATCGACGTCACGGCTCCGGGGGCGGCAGAGGTCACGATCTCGGTGCCGGACACCGGGCTCACCCACGCCTCGGGGTCGCGGATGACGCAGCGCGGCCGGGTCTCGTCGGAGTGGTCGGTGGACGGCAACGACGTGACGCTCACGGTCGAGGTGCCGGTCAACGTCTCAGCGATCGTCGAGGTCCCGTCCGAGGACGGTGTCACGCGCCACCGCGTCGGCTCCGGGACCTGGTCCTTCCAGGGCGTGATGGCGCCGTAGGACGGCTGCCGGTGGTCGGGGCGTCAGGACTCGCAGTGCACCGTCGACGTGCCGCCGGTGCAGACGTCCCGTCCCCGGTTCCCGTTCATCGCCGTGGTTCCCGTGGTGTCATCGCTGGTGAGGGTGTCGCTCCCGTCGCCCCCGCGGATGATGACGTGATCGATGGCGGGGTTGTTCGCGTTGCCGAGCGTGTCAGCGCCGATGCCGCCCTCGAGCGTTGCGTCCCCGGCGTACTGGGAGAGGGTGTCCCTGCCCTTGCCGCCGTACGCCGCGCCGCCGGAGTACAGGTAGATGTCGTCCGCGCCCTGCCGGCCGTGGATGGTGTTGCCGGTGGTCGAGAAGTCGGACGCGTGGAGGTTGTCGTCGCCGATGCCGCCGGACAGGACGTCGTCGCCGGTGTTGGCTGAAGCGTCGCAGCAGCCGCCGACGCCGCCGTCCATGTAGTCGACACCCGCGCCGCCGAAGAGGTGGTCGGTGCCGCCGTTGCCGGTGATGCTGTCGTCCCCTCCACGGCCGCAGATCCGGTCCGCGCCGAGGCCGCCGTCGATGACGTCGTCGCCCTTCAACCCGACGATGACGTCATCGCCGGCGGTGCCCGTGAGGACGTCGTTGCCGCTGGTGCCGACGATGGTCGCTGCCATCCCGCCGCACGTCGGTGGGCCGCTCGCCGTCGCCCCTTCCGGGCTGCCGATCGGTGCCGCCAGCGCGCCTGCGGTGAGGAAGCACAGGGCAAGAGCTCGAAAGGTCATCGCGGTCTCCGTTCTGGGAGGGGGCGGGCGGACGCGGCGCCTCGGTGCCCAGGCTAGGAAGATCTGCGGACCGAGGGACCCGAACGGCGAGATCCAGCCCACCCGGTGCGTTCGCCACCAGCGAAACGCCGGGAGGAAGGGACCGGACGGCCGCGAGGTTGAGCCTGCATCGCTCAACTTCGGAAGAAGGCTCCCAGATGTCACTCAAGCGGCTCCCGGTCCTGTTCCTCGACGACGTCGTCCTGCTCCCGGGCATGGTCGTCCCGATCGAGCTCGACGAGCCCGCCCAGGCGGCGGTCGACGCCGCCCGCGCGGCCGACCTCGAGGAGATCCTCGTGGCGCCCCGGCTCGACGACCGCTACGCGTCGTACGGCGTCGTCGCGGCGCTCCAGAAGGTAGGCAAGTTCCGCGGGGGCGGGCCCGCTGCCCTGCTGCGGACCGGTGCGCGCGCCGAGATCGGCAGCGGCGTCACCGGACCCGGTGCGGCGCTGTGGGTCGAGGTCGAGTCCGTCGAGGAGGCGGAGCCGACCGCACGGGTGAAGGAGCTCGCCGCCGACTACAAGCTGCTCGTCGTCGCGGTCCTGCAGAAGCGGGAGGCGTGGCAGATCATCGACACGGTCAACGCGATCGACGACCCGTCGACGCTCGCGGACACGGCCGGCTGGGCGCCGTACCTCTCCAACGACCGGAAGCGCGAGCTCCTCGAGACGCCCGACGTCGAGCAGCGGCTCACGCTGCTGATCGAGTGGACCGGCGACTACCTGGCCGAGGCCGAGGTCAGCGACAAGATCAGCGAGGACGTGCGCGAGTCGGTCGAGAAGCGCAACCGCGAGTACCTCCTGCGCGAGCAGCTCAGCGCGATCCGCAAGGAGCTCGGCGAGGGCGACGCGGACGGGTCCGACGACTACCGCGCCCGCGTCGAGGCCGCCGACCTGCCCGACGCCGTGCGCGAAGCCGCGCTGCGGGAGGTCGACAAGCTGGAGCGGTCGAGCGACCAGAGCCCCGAGGGCGGCTGGATCCGGACCTGGCTCGAAACCGTCCTCGAGCTGCCCTGGGCAGTCCGCACCCAGGACTCCACGTCGCTGACCGCCGCGCGCGCCGTCCTCGACGCCGACCACCACGGCCTCGACGAGGTCAAGGAGCGGATCGTCGAGTACCTCGGGGTGCGCTCCCGCCGCGAGGAGCGCGGCCTGTCCGTCGTCGGCGGCCGCGGTTCCGGCGCGGTGATCCTGCTCGCCGGCCCTCCCGGCGTCGGCAAGACGTCGCTGGGCGAGTCGGTCGCGCGCGCCCTCGGCCGGAGGTTCGTCCGGGTCGCGCTCGGCGGCGTCCGGGACGAGGCCGAGATCCGCGGCCACCGGCGGACGTACGTCGGAGCCCTCCCCGGCCGCATCGTGCGCGCGATCAAGGAGGCCGGCGCCATGAACCCGGTCGTCCTGCTCGACGAGATCGACAAGGTGGGCAGCGACTTCCGTGGCGACCCCGCGGCGGCGCTGCTCGAGGTGCTCGACCCGGCGCAGAACCACACGTTCCGCGACCACTACCTCGAGCTCGACCTCGACCTGTCCGACGTGGTCTTCATCGCGACGGCCAACGTCCTGGAGACCATCCCGCCGGCCCTGCTGGACCGGATGGAGCTGGTGACGATCGACGGCTACACCGAGGAGGAGAAGGTCGCCATCGCGCGCGACTTCCTGGTGCCGCGGCAGCTCGAGCGCGCCGCTGTCACCTCGGACGAGGTCACCGTCACCGACGACGCGCTGCGTGAGCTGGCGGCGAACTACACCCGCGAGGCCGGCGTCCGCGTCCTCGAGCGGCTGCTGGCCAAGGCGTTCCGCAAGGCGGCGCTGGGTGGCCTGCCCGCCACCATCGACGAGGGCGCGCTCAAGGACCTGGTCGGCCGACCGCGGTTCACGCCCGAGTCGCGGGAGCGGACCGCTGTCCCCGGAGTCGCGTCCGGGCTGGCCGTCACCGGGATGGGTGGTGACGTGCTCTACATCGAGGCGTCGAGCCTGCCGGGCGACCAGGGCGGCCTGACCATCACCGGTCAGCTGGGCGACGTGATGAAGGAGTCGGCGCAGATCGCGCTGTCCTACGTCCGGGCCCACGCCGACGAGCTCGGTATCGACCAAGCCCTGCTCGACCGGCCGATCCACCTGCACGTGCCCGCGGGCGCCGTACCCAAGGACGGGCCGTCGGCCGGCGTCACCATGACGACAGCCCTGGTCTCGCTCCTCACCGGTCGCAACGTGCGGGCCGAGGTCGGCATGACCGGCGAGGTGTCGCTCACCGGGCGGGTGCTGCCGATCGGCGGGGTGAAGCAGAAGCTGCTGGCCGCGCAGCGGGCCGGCCTGACGGAGGTCTTCCTCCCGCAGCGCAACGAGCCCGACCTCGACGACGTGCCGGCCGAGGTCCTCGACGCCGTGACCGTGCACGTCGTGGCCGACGTCCGGGAGATCCTCGGCGCCGCGTTGGAGCAGGAGGTCGCTGCCGGCGCGCACGCCGCGGCCTGAGTCAGCCTCGGTCGGCGCCCAGCGCGGCAGCGGAGAACCGGGTGCGCCACACCGGCTGTCCCCACCGGCTGCGACCGGCCATCCAGGCGAGGCCGAGCCGGTAGGAGACCGGCCGCGGCAGGCCGATCCGCCACACGAGTCGATGGAGCCGGGCCGCGGCCCGGTCGGTGGGCCGCTCGCGGAAGCCGAGCATGGCGCGCTCCTCCGGGCTCAGGCCGAGCAGGAGCGACATCCGCAGGAAGTGCCGGATCGGCAGGGTGGCGACTGCCCAGAGCGGCAGCGGGAGTCGGCGCAGCCAGGTCGGCGCGGGGAGCCCGCGGGCCTGGGTGAGTGCCAGGACGCGCTGGATCGTCTCGTTGTCGGGATCGGCGATGCGGTCGCGCTCCAGGGGCCAGACCACCAGGAATTCGTCGTACGACGCCGGCATGCCGAGTACGCCGAACCGCCGGCCGGTCTCGACCAGACCGAGGTAGGCGTCGTCGCGGAACTCCCTGCTGGGGAAGCCGCGCACGCCGCCGTACATCGACATGAAACCGGCCACGATGGCGGCCCAGTTCCACGTCCAGATGTCGCGGGTCCACGCGTGGTACGGCTCGCCGCGGGTGTCTCGTCCCTTGATCGGCTTGTGCAGCTCCCGCATCGCGAAGGCGACGTGGTCGGCCTCCTCCCCGGCGAGGCCGACGCCGGCGATCATCTCGATGGTGTCGCGCAACCGGGCCGCGAAGTGCATCAGGTGCGAGTCCGGGTTGGTGAACACCGGGTCCCGGCGAAGGGTCGCCTCCGCCGTGGCCGGGTGCATCAGCGGGAGCAGGAACCCAGGCAGGCCGTACAGCGCGATGAGCGGCTCGGCGAGGACCCGGTGCGCCGGTGATCCCGGGGCCAGCAGGTCGGGTCGCTCGTCGGCGCGGACGGGCGGGAACCCGTCGGTGGTCGGCGCTGAGGTGGTCGTCATCGCAGCTCCCAGGCCCGGTCGAAGTGCGCGATCAGCTCGGTGGCGAGCTCCTCGGGCGCCTCGTCGGGGATCCAGTGGCTGACAGCCTCGAGCACCTTCAGCCGGTACGCCCCGCCGGCGTACGCCTCGGTGCGGTCGATGGAGTGCCGGAGGACGGCGCTGTCGCCCTCGCTCCAGACCTGGAGCACCGGGATCGGCGTCGGTGACCCGGCGTCGAACGGGTCGATGACCGCTCCGCGGTACCAGTTCAGGCCGCCGCGTCGCAGGCCGTGGGTGGCGTTGCGACGGGCGTCGCGGTCGGCGAGCTCCCGTCGCTGCCCGGTCGTCATGAGCGCGCGGGTCATGAACCAGCGCGAGCCCAGCACGAGCTCGGGCACCCAGGGCAGCTGGAAGAAGTACATGTACCAGGACGCGATGCCCTGTCGGCTCGTCACCAGTGCGCGGAGGAACGCCGACGGGTGCGGCACCGAGACCGCGGTGAGGCTGTTGAGCAGGTCGGGCTCGTGCGCGGCGACGTTCCAGGCGAGCGCGGCGCCCCAGTCATGGCCGACGAGATGCACCCGCTGACCGATCTGCGCGACCATCGCGGCCACGTCGCTGCGCAGCGCGCTGCCGCTGAACGCGCGCCGGCTGCGCGGGTTGGCCGTCGCACTCACGCCGCGGAGGTCGGGGGAGAAGGTCCGGAAGCCTTCGTCGTTGAGGCGCGTGGTGACGGCGTCCCAGCTGGACCCGTCCTGCGGCCATCCGTGCAGCAGGAGCACGGGGATGCCGTCGAGCGGTCCGCGGTCGCGAGCGGGGAACGTGAGGTCTCCGTTGCTGAAGTGCGTGATCCGTTCGCGCCGTACGACGCCTGTGGTCCGTGCCATCTTGCTTCACTCCGCTCGCCTGGTGATTATGACGACTGTCAGAGTAGGTTGAACAGGGTGTCGCGGATAGCGGGTGTGAGCGAGGTCTCGGCTTCGACCGGCTCCTCGCGCGGGTCGCTAACGTGGACGTCGTGCTGGACCTTCGCGATCTCCGGATCCCCGTGATCGGTGCGCCGATGGCCGGCGGACCGTCCACTCCCGCCCTGGCAGCCGCAGTGTCCGAGGCCGGCGGCCTCGGGTTGCTCGCGGCCGGCTACAAGAGCGCGGACCAGGTGGCCGCCGAGGTCGCACAGGTGCGTGGCGCCACCGGCGCTCCGTTCGGGGTGAACCTCTTCCTGATCGAGCCGTACGAGCCGGACCCTGAGGAGGTCGACCGCTATCGCCGTGCCGTGGAGACCGAGGCCGCGAGGCTCGGTGTCGAGCTGGGCCGGCCGGTCTGGGACGACGACCAGTGGCAGGCCAAGCTGGACGTGGTTCTCGACCTGCGTCCGGATGCGGTCTCGTTCACCTTCGGGTGCCCGAGCCAGGAGCTGCTCAGCACACTGGCGGAGCTCGACATCCACACGACGGTCACGGTGACGTCGGTCGCCGAGGCCCGCGAGGCGGTCGGCCGGGGAGCAGCGTCACTGGCGGTGCAGGGTCCGGAAGCCGGTGGCCACCGCGGGACCTGGGACGCCGAGGCGGAGCCGGACCGGACGCCGCTGCCCGACCTCGTGTCGGCCGTGGTGGCCGAGGTCGCGGTGCCGGTGGCGGCCGGAGGCGGCGTTGCCACCGCGAGCGACGTTGAGTCGGCGCTGCGGCGAGGAGCGGCCGCGGCACAGGTCGGTACGGCGTACCTCCTCGCCGACGAGGCGGGGACCAACCCCGTGCACCGGGCAGCACTGGCCGACCCCGACTTCACGGAGACCGCCGTGACGCGCTCGTACACGGGCCGGTGGGCGCGCGGCCTGGCGAACCGGTTCATGGCCGACCACGTGGACGCCCCGGCGGGCTACCCGCACCTGCACCACCTGACCGCCCCGCTCCGCGCGGCGGCCGTGGCTGCAGGCGACGCCCAGGTCGCCCACCTGTGGGCCGGGACGCGCTTCGCCGCCGCGCGCACCGCGCCGGCAACGGACATCACCGCGTCGTTGGCTCCCTGATCGGTGCTGGGACGGCGGCCGGGCCGCGCGCCGTCTACAGCCCGCCGGCAACGGGTACTCGTCTCTCGAGCAGGAGGTGCGGGACATGGCGCGGGCGATCTGGACCGGCTCGGTGTCGTTCGGACTGGTGAACGTGCCGGTCGGGCTGTACTCGGCGACCCAGGACCACAAGGTCCACTTCCACCAGTTCGAGAAGGGCACGTCCAACCGGATCCGGAACGAACGGGTGAACGAGCGGACCGGCGAGGAGGTCCCGTACCGCGACATCGTGAAGGGAGCCGAGGTCGGGGACGGCGACTACGTCATGCTCACCCAGGAGGAGCTCGAGTCGGTCGAGCCCGGCCGCAGCCGCACGATCGACATCAGCGACTTCGTCGAGGCGTCCGAGATCGACCCGCTCTACTACCAGAAGTCCTACTACCTCGCTCCTGCCGACGACACCGCCAAGAAGCCGTACGCGCTCCTGGTGAAGGCGATGGAGAAGGCGGAGCGGATCGGCGTCGCCACGTTCGTCATGCGCGGGAAGCAGTACCTCGCGGCCATCCGTCCCCACGACGGCGTCCTCGTGCTGGAGACGATGCACTTCGCCGACGAGGTCCGCGACCCTGCCAAGGAGCTCGACAACATCCCGAAGCAGACCAAGGTGGCACCCAAGGACCTCAAGATGGCGGTCAGCCTGGTCGAGTCGCTCACCACCAAGTGGAAGCCGGAGAACTACCGCGACACCTACACCGAGCGGGTCACGAAGCTGGTCAAGGCGAAGAAGGACAACCGCGAGATCGTGCGGGAGGAAACCGCTGAGGAGTCGTCGGAGAAGGCGGTCGACCTGCTCGAGGCGCTCCAGGCATCCGTCGAGCAGGCCAAGGGGCACAAGCCCGGCAACGCCCATCGCGTGGAGAAGCTGAGGACCCGCAAGGCCGACGACGGGGCCGCCAAGGGGACGGGCAAGGGGACGGGCAAGGGGACGGGCAAGGGCGCAGCCAAGGGGAAACGCAAGAGCTCCGAGAGCAGCAAGCGGAAGAAGGCTTCGTAACACGACGAGGCGCTCGATAGTACTCGGCTGCGTAAGCGAGTACCTTCGGGCGCCTCGTCAGGAATAGGTCTACCGAAGACTGGCGCCGGGCACAACGATGCTTGAAAACGCAACTTTCGCGAAGGTGGCGGGTCAGGCGCTCCGCAGCCGGACGCTGACGTCGCGCGTCAGGTTCCGGTGGTCGGTCGCCAGCGCCTCGGCCTCGCCACGGGGCAGGAAGCCCGAGTCGGCCCGGCAGTCGTGACAAACGCAGACAGCGCGCGGCCCGAGGTGCACGACCTCGACGACGTGCGGGTGGCACGCCTCGGAGTCGAGGCGGTGCTCGTGGTCGCGTCGATGCGCCGCGGCCATGGTGCAGGCGGCCACGTCGGTGACCCTGCTCATCGGTTGTTGTTCCACCGTCGTCCGCCGGACCTTTCCCGAAGGCCGGTCCCGCTCTGCCGTGGGACCCGTTTCGGCCTTCTTCTCCATTGGACTCCCGAAACGCCACGAAATCTCGTGATTTACGACGGCGTGGCCGAAAGTTATCCGTTTGGGACGAAACTCTCAGCGGGTGTCGTGGTCCCGGTGCGGATTCGCGTTCGGTCCGGCCTCTGGCTCGGGTTCCTGCGGATCTCCGCTCTCGCTCTCCGGGTAGCCCGCGGCGGCGTCGCCGTCCGCGATCGGCGTGTCCGCCTCCTCGGGATCCATGCGGCTCACTTCGGAGACTTCGGCGTCGTCCGTACGGCGAGGGTCGGGCTGGCTCATGGCGTGGCGGTACCCAACTGGAGCCACGCCATGAGCCAGTCGGCCTACCTCCGCAGCTGGCCCCGAACGGCACCCCCCGGGAAGTCGGCGTTGTGCAGGTTGACGTAGAAGTCACCGGGGTGCAGCCGGATGAACCGTGCGATCCGGAGCGACGTGTCCGCGCACCCTTGGTTGTAGGGAGCCAACGGCACGACGACAGGCCCGGCCACACCGGCGGGCCCGGCGTGGATGTGCGCCGCGCCCACGGGCGCCACCGACTGGACGGTGATCCGCCAGCACACCTCCCCGCGCTTGACCCACACGTCAGCGAGGCCGAAGCCGTCGGGGTCTCCGGGCCCGGGGACCTCGTTGCCTCCGACGAGTACGGCGCCGAGCCGCACCTGGTCAGGCCCGGCGCTGCTCTGCTGGGTCGGCGCAGAGCCGGTGCTGGGGGTGACGAGAGTGACGAGACCGATGGTCGTGGCGATCGCGATGGTGCTGAACACTCGATGAAGTCGCACGGACGGGCTCCCTTCGGGGTGCCTCGCCGCCTGAGGCGAGGCGGGAAACCTCGAGCGTAGGACCCGTTCTCGCGGCGCGGCAACGGCCTCGAGACCTACCAGCCGCGCTCGGCGAGGCGGTGGGGCTGGGGGATGTCCTCGACGTTGATGCCGACCATGGCCTCGCCGAGGCCGCGGGAGACCTTGGCGACGACGTCGGGGTCGTCGTGGAAGGTGGTGGCCTTCACGATCGCCTCGGCCCGCTGGGCGGGGTTGCCGGACTTGAAGATCCCCGACCCGACGAACACGCCCTCGGCGCCGAGCTGCATCATCATCGCCGCGTCCGCGGGGGTGGCGATGCCACCGGCGGTGAACAGCACCACCGGGAGCTTCCCGGCCCGGGCGACCTCGACCACCAGGTCGTAGGGCGCCTGGAGCTCCTTGGCCGCGACGTAGAGCTCGTCGTCCTCGAGCGCCCCGAGCCGGCGGATCTCGCCGCGGATGGTGCGCATGTGGGTGACCGCGTTGGACACGTCCCCGGTGCCGGCCTCGCCCTTGGACCGGATCATCGCCGCACCCTCGGTGATCCGGCGCAGCGCCTCACCCAGGTTGGTCGCACCGCACACGAACGGCACCGTGAAGGCCCACTTGTCGATGTGGTTGGTGTAGTCGGCCGGAGTCAGGACCTCGGACTCGTCGATGTAGTCGACCCCGAGGGACTGCAGCACCTGGGCCTCGGCGAAGTGACCGATCCGGGCCTTGGCCATCACCGGGATCGAGACCGTCTCGATGATCGAGTCGATCATGTCCGGGTCGCTCATCCGCGACACGCCGCCCTGGGCGCGGATGTCGGCCGGGACCCGCTCCAACGCCATCACCGCGACCGCGCCGGCGTCCTCGGCGATCTTGGCCTGCTCGGGGGTGACCACATCCATGATCACCCCGCCCTTGAGCATCCCTGCCATGCCGCGCTTCACGCGCGTCGTACCGGCGATGCCGGAGGTGCTCACGCCAGCGCCTCCTCGACCGACACTGCGGCGATGCCGACGGCGTCGGCGACCGGCTGGTTGGTGAGGTTGCCGGCGTGGGTGTTGAGCCCGAGGGCGAGGGACTGGTCGTCGCGGCAGGCGCGCTGCCAGCCCTTGTCGGCCAGGGCGACGGCGTAGGGCAGGGTCGCGTTGGTGAGCGCGTAGGTGGAGGTGTTCGGGACGGCGCCGGGCATGTTGGCCACGCAGTAGAAGATCGAGTTGTGGACCGGGTACGTGGGGTCCGCGTGCGTGGTGGGGCGGGTGTCCTCGAAGCAGCCGCCCTGGTCGACGGCGATGTCGACGAGCACCGAGCCGGGCTTCATCTGCGCGACCAGGTCGTTGGAGACCAGCTTGGGGGCGGCGGCGCCGGGGATCAGGACGGCGCCGATGACCAGGTCGGCCTCGGTGACCTGCTGCTCGATGGCGAGCTTGGAGGACGCGAGGCCGTGGACGCGGTTGTTGTAGCGCCAGAACGACATCCGCAGCTTGTCCAGGTCGGTGTCGAGCAGGGTGACGTCGGCGCCCATGCCGAGGGCGATGTTGGCGGCGTTCTGGCCGGCGACACCGGCACCGATCACGACGACCTTGGCGTTGGCGACCCCGCCGACGCCGCCGAGGAGCACCCCGCGGCCGCCCTGGGCCTTGAGCAGGGAGTGCGCGCCGACCTGGGGTGCGAGGCAGCCCGCGACCTCCGACATCGGGTAGAGCAGCGGCAGCGCACCCGAGGGCAGCTGGACCGTCTCGTACGCGATGCCGGTGACCTTGCGGGCCAGCAGCTCCTCGGTCAGGGGCTTGTCCGCGGCGAGGTGGAGGTACGTGAAGAGGACCTGCCCCTCGCGCATCCGGTGGTACTCCTCGGCCACCGGCTCCTTGACCTTGAGCACCATCTCGGCAGCGCCCCACACGTCATCGGCCGTGTCGAGGATCTTGGCGCCGGCGCCGACGTACTCGGCGTCGGGGATGCCGGACCCGAGGCCGGCGTCGGTCTCGATGACGACCTCGTGGCCGTGGGCGACCAGCTCGTGCACGCCGATCGGCGTGATCGCGACCCGGTACTCGTGGTTCTTGACTTCCTTGGGGATGCCGATGCGCATCGCAGGTGACTCCGTTGCTCTTTGGGTGGGGTGGAGGTGGGGGAGAGGCTCAGAGGTGGTCACTGGCCTCGGTGAGGACCGAGTCGAGCACCTGGTGGATCTCGTCGAAGTGCGACTGGTCGCAGATCAGCGGCGGCGACAGCTGGATCACCGGGTCGCCACGGTCGTCGGCGCGGCAGTAGAGGCCGGCGTCGAACAGCGCCTTGGAGAGGAAGCCGCGCAGCAGCCGCTCGGACTCGTCGTCGTCGAACGTCTCCTTGGTGGCCTTGTCCTTCACCAGCTCGATGCCGTAGAAGTAGCCGGCGCCGCGGATGTCGCCCACGATCGGCAGGCTGCTCAGCTTGTCGAGCGTCAGCCGGAAGGCCTCCTCGTTGGCGCGGACGTGCTCGAGCACGCCCTCGTCCTCGAACGCCTTGAGGTTCGCGAGCGCGACCGCCGTCGAGACCGGGTGGCCGCCGAACGTGTACCCGTGGGCGAACATCGCGTCGCCGGACGCGAACGGCTCGAAGAGCCGGTCGGACGCGATCATCGCGCCGAGCGGGGCGTAGCCGGAGGTGATGCCCTTGGCGCAGGTGATGATGTCCGGCTGGTAGTCGAACTTCTCGGCGCCGAACATCGTGCCCAGCCGGCCGAACGCGCAGATCACCTCGTCGGAGACGAGCAGGACGTCGTACTTGTCGCAGATCTCGCGGACCCGCTGGAAGTAGCCCGGCGGGGGCGGGAAGCAGCCGCCGGCGTTCTGCACCGGCTCGAGGAACACCGCGCACACGGTCTCGGCGCCCTCGTTGAGGATCGCGACCTCGATCTGGTCGGCGGCCCAGCGGCCGAACGCCTCCGGGTCGTCCTGGTGGATCGGCGCCCGGTAGAAGTTGGTGTTCGGGACGCGGAAGGTCGACGGCACGAGCGGCTCGAACTGCGCCTTGAGCCCCGGCAGGCCGGTGATCGACAGGGCGCCCTGGGTGGTGCCGTGGTAGGCGATCGCGCGGCTGATCACCTTGTGCTTCATCGGCTTGCCCGTGAGCTTGAAGTAGTTCTTGGCGAGCTTCCACGCCGACTCCACGGCCTCGCCGCCGCCGGAGGTGAAGAACACCCGGTTGAGGTCACCCGGGGCGTACGACGCCACCTTCTCGGCGAGCTCGATCGCGGTCGGGTGCGCGTAGGACCAGAGCGGGAAGAACGCCAGGTCGCCGGCCTGCTTGGCCGCCGCCTCCACCAGGTCCTTGCGCCCGTGGCCGAGCTGGTTGACGAAGAGCCCGGCGAGCGCGTCCAGGTAGCGCTTGCCGTTGCTGTCGTAGATGTACGCGCCCTCGCCGCGGACGATCACGGGTACGTCGTGGCCCGACGGCTCCAGGTACGTCGAGTGCCGGGTGAAGTGCATCCACAGGTGGTCCTTGGCGGACTGCTGGAGACGGGCGTCGCGGGTCATCGGTTCACTTCCATCAGGTTGTCGTTGTCGAGGTCGTCGTCGGGGTCGTCGTCGAGGCCGTCGGAGAGGTCGAGCTCGAACTCGGAGAGGGACCGGCCGGAGGTCCAGCGCAGGACGAGTGCGTAGCCGACGCCGATCGCCGTCCACGCGAGGCCCATCACCAGGGCGTCGCGGTGCAGGAAGCTCCACAGCACCGCGGTCAGTGCGAAGCCGACGAGCGGCAGCGCGACGTTGAGCGCGACCTGCCGGCCGGTGCGGTACTCCCGCCGGGAGACCACGAAGTAGGCGATCACCGACAGGTTCACGAAGGAGAACGCCACCAGTGCGCCGAAGTTGATCATCGACGCCACCAGCTCGAGGCTCGGCGTGATCGCGAGCAGGGAGACGACGCCGACGAACAGCACCGCGTAGACCGGCGTACGTCGGGTCGGGTGCACGTAGGCGAAGAACCGGACGGGGTGCAGGACCCGGTTGCGGCCCATCACGTGCAGGAGCCGGGAGACGCTGGCGTGCGAGGCGAGGCCGGATGCCACCGTGGCGGCGAAGGCCGCGGACACGAAGAGGATCTGGAACAGCTTGCCGCCCACGAGCAGCGCCATCTCGGGCAGCGGGTCGTCGATCAGGTCGAACCGCGAGTTGTCCGGGAAGGTCGACTGCGCCACGAAGCTGCTGACCAGGAAGACGGCGCCACCGATGAGCAGCGTCAGCATGATCGCCTTCGGCACGTCCCGGGTGTCCTTCGCCTCCTCGGTGTACATCGTGATCGCGTCGAAGCCGATGAAGGAGAAGCAGACGATCGTCGCGCCGGTCAGCACCGCCGAGACCTCGACGCCGGCGTGGAGCAGCGGCTCGGTGGTGAGCAGCGTCCCCTGGCCGACGCCTCGGGAGAGCTCGACGACGGCGAGCACCAGGAACGCGGCGATCAGCACCACCTCGAACACGACGAGCGCGAAGTTGAGCCGCGAGGTGGTGTTGAGGCTCCAGATGTTGAGGCCGGTGATCGCAGCGACGAACAGCACCACCCAGATCCAGCCGGGGATGCCGGGGAACAGGGAGGTCATGTAGAGCCGGATGATCAGCGCGTTCACCAGCGGCAGCAGCAGGTAGTCGAGCATCGCCGTCCAGCCGACGAGGAAGCCGAGGCCGGGGTGCATCGTCTCGCGGGTGTAGGTGTACGCCGACCCGGCGGACGGGAAGACCCGCACCATCCGGCCGTAGCTGATCGCCGTGAAGAACATGACCACCAGCGCCACGAGGTACGCGGTCGGTACCGCGCCGTCGGTCTGGTCGGAGACGATCCCGAAGGTGTCGAACATGACGGTGGGCGTCATGTAGCCGAGGCCGAGGGCGACGATCGCCCAGAGGCTGAGGGTCCGCTTGAGTCCTGAGGACTGCGTCGAGGTCTGCTGCATGGTCATCTCCTCAGGCCTCGATGTTCGCCATCACGTGCTTGATGCGCGTGTAGTCCTCGAGCCCGTACATCGACAGGTCCTTGCCGTAGCCCGAGTGCTTGAAGCCGCCGTGCGGCATCTCCGCCACCAGCGGGATGTGCGTGTTGATCCAGACGCAGCCGAAGTCGAGGCTGTTCGACATCCGCATCGCGCGGCCGAAGTCGCGGGTCCAGACCGAGGACGCGAGCGCGTAGGGCACGTCGTTGGCCTTGGCGATCGCCTCCGCCTCGCCCTCGAACGTCTGCACGGTGATGACCGGACCGAACACCTCGGTGCGGGCGATCTCGTCCTCCTGCTGCACACCGGCGACGACGGTCGGCTCGACGTAGAAGCCGCGGTCGCCCCGGCGGCCGCCGCCGGCAGCGACCTCGGCGTGGGAGGGCAGCCGGTCGAGGAAGCCGAGCACCCGCTCGAGCTGGGTCGCGTTGTTGACCGGCGGGACGAAGGCGTCGGGGTCGTGCCGGCCGGCGTCGTACGACGTCCGGCTGGTCCGCGCCTGCGCGGACAGTGCGGCGACGAACTCGTCGTGGATGCCGGGCGCCACCAGCGCCCGGGTCGCCGCGGTGCAGTCCTGGCCGGCGTTGAAGTAGCCGGCGACGGCGATGGCCTCGGCGGCCGCCTCGACGTCCGCGTCCTCGAAGACGATGACCGGCGCCTTGCCACCGAGCTCGAGGTGGACGCGCTTGACGTCGTCGGCCGCGGCCCGTGCGACCTGCATGCCGGCGCCGACCGAGCCGGTGATGGAGACCATCTGCGGCGTCGGGTGGGTGACGACCAGGTTGCCGGTGCCCCGGTCACCGCAGACGACGTTGAGGGTGCCGGCCGGCAGGAACTCCGCGGCGATCTCGGCGAGCAGCAGCGCGGTGTGCGGCGTGGTGTCGCTCGGCTTGAGGACGACGGTGTTGCCGGCGGCGAGGGCCGGGGCGAACTTCCAGACCGCCATCATCATCGGGTAGTTCCACGGCGCGACCTGGCCGATGACGCCGACCGGCTCACGGCGGATCCAGGAGGTGTGGCCGGCCAGGTACTCGCCGGCCGAGCGGCCCTCGAGCACCCGGGCCGCACCCGCGAAGAAGCGGATCTGGTCGACCATCGGCGGGATCTCCTCCGCGAGGGTCAGCGGCACGACCTTGCCGGTGTTGCGGCTCTCCGCCTCGACCAGCTCCTCGGCCCGGGCCTCGACCGCATCGGCGACCTTCAGCAGCGCCTCCTGGCGCTGGGACGGCGTGGTCGAGCGCCAGCCGGTGAACGCCTTGGCGGCGCTCTCGTAGGCGAGGTCGATGTCGGCCTGGCTCGAGACGGGCGCATCGCCGTACTTCTCGCCGGTGGACGGGTCGACGAGCGGCGAGCGGTGGTCGGAGCGGGCGTCGACGTACTCACCGCCGACGAAGTTCTGGAGATGCAGGGTGGTCATGGCGGTCGACTGTAGGCTGCGTCACACTGGCCACTCATAGACAATCTGTCGAATCATTGGGCGGTCGGCTCGCCAAAATGGCGATTGACCGGCGGAGGTGGAGATGGCGTCGCTGCGCTGGCTGCTCGATCGCCCGGAGTTCGGCCTGCGGCTGGTCGCCGGTACGACGACCGACGAGCCTCTCACCTGGGCGCACGCGATCGACGCGGTCGACCCGACGCCGTGGCTGACCGGCGGCGAGCTGGTCCTGACCACCGGGCTGCGGCTGCCGCGCTCGGCGCGCGAGCAGCGCGCGTACGTCGACCGGCTCGCCGGGGCGGGCATCGCCGGGCTCGGGTTCGGGGTGGGTGTCCGCTTCGAGGAGATCCCGCCGGCGATCGTCGACGCCTGTACGGCGGCCGGGCTGCCGCTCCTGGAGGTGCCGCTGCCGACCGCCTTCATCGCGATCACCCAGGCCGTCGCGCGGCGACTCGCCGACCAGCAGGTCGAGGAGCTGCAGCGGGTGCTGTCCTACCAGCGCGACATCACCCGTGCCGCCGTCCGCGGCGGTCTCCGCGGCGCGACCAACCTGCTCGCCCGCGAGCTCGGGGTGGAGGTCGTCGTCCTCGACGAGTACGGCGTCGTGATGGCCGCGTCGTCCCGACGACAGGGTCTGCTGGAGCAGGTCAACCAGGAGTACCGGCGGCTGGTGTCCTCCGCGCGGCCGGGCACCGTCGCCATCGACGTCGACGAGGGAGCCCTCGAGATGCAGATGATCCAGGGCCGGTCCGGTGTCTGCGGATGGCTCGCGGTGCTGCAGCGCGCCGCCCCGTCGCCCACCGAGCGGTTGCTGCTCAACCAGGCCGCCGGCCTGATCACGCTCCAGCTGGACTGGCCCGCCGAGCTGATCGCGGCGTACCACGCGCTCGGTGGCACCCTCCTCTCGCTGCTGCTGGACACCGGCGCCGACGCCCCCGGGCTGGAGCGCCACCTGCACCACTTCGGGTTCGAGCCGCGCGACGGCGTGGTGCTGGCGCTCGCCAGCTCCGACCGGCGCCGGGCGCGGATCGAGGACGTCACCGCGACCTACCTCGAGCTGACCAAGCGGCCGCACGTCGTCGCCCGCGTCGATGCGGGCGTCGCCGTACTCCTGCTGCGGCGGGACGCCGAGTCCCTCGTCGAAGGCCTCGTCGCCGAGCTGCGCGGGGCCGGGCTCCCCGGGGTGGTCTGGGGCGTCAGCGGGGAGCTGGACCAGTTCGCGATCGCCTCCGGGCTCGGCCCGGCGGTGCTGGCGGCAGACGCCGCGCGGCGGGAGGGCCGCGCGGTGACGTGGTACGACGAGCTGGCCCTGGGTCCGGTGCTGGCGGACGACACCGTGCGCTCGCTGGTGTGGTCGATGGCGGCGCCGGCGATGGAGGCCCTCGAGCGGGAGGGCGAGCTGATCGCCTCGCTCGAGGCGTTCCTCCACCACAACGGCTCCTGGGAGGCGGCCTCGCGGGCGCTGGGTGTCCACCGGCACACGCTCAAGGCGCGGATGGCCCGCGTCGAGGAGGTGAGCGGGCTCCGGCTCGACCTCGCCGAGAACCGGGCCCTGCTGCTGCTCGCCGTGATGAGCAGGTCCTACCGGCGGTGACGCCTTTTGTGCGCCTTGCCCAACAAAGGAGGAGTCGTTGTGCAGGAGGCGGCTGTCTCGTCCACGGCTTCTCGCCTAGCCTCGCGCCATGACGAGACCTCTGGAGGGGCTGATCGTGGCCGACTTCAGCCGCGTGCTCGCCGGCCCGCTCGCGACGAGCATGCTCGCGGACCTCGGTGCCCGGGTGATCAAGGTCGAGCGGCCGGGCGTCGGCGACGACACCCGGTCCTGGGGCCCGCCGTGGACGGAGCACACGAGCAGCTACTTCGAGTCCGCCAACCGGTCCAAGGAGTCGATCACCCTCGATCTCGGCGATGAGGCCGACCTCGCGGTCGCCCGCAGGCTGGCCGAGCGGGCCGACGTGCTCGTGGAGAACTTCCGGGACGGCGTGCTCGCGCGCCGTGGGCTCGACCACGCGACGCTGAGCACGGCGAACCCGGGGCTGGTCTACTGCTCGGTGACCGGCTTCGGGAGCGCTGGTGGGGCGGACCTGCCGGGCTACGACTTCCTGGTGCAGGCGGTCGGCGGGCTGATGAGCATCACCGGCGACGCCGACGGGGCGCCGAGCAAGGTCGGTGTTGCACTCGTCGACGTGCTCACCGGCAAGGACGCGGTCATCGGCATCCTCGCGGCGCTCGCGGAGCGGGAGCGCTCCGGTCGCGGCCAGCGGATCGAGGTCAACCTGCTCTCGAGCCTGCTCGGCTCGCTGGCCAACCAGGCGTCGTCGTACCTCTCCACCGGGCATGCGCCGCATCGGATGGGCAACCAGCACCCGTCGATCGCGCCGTACGAGACGCTGCAGTGCAAGGACGACCTGCTGGCCGTGTGCTGCGGCAACGACGCCCAGTTCCGGCGGCTGTCTGCGGTGCTCGGGGAGCCGGCTCTCGCCGACGACGACCGGTTCGCCACGAACCCCGCCCGGGTGGCGCACCGCGCTGCGCTGGTCGAGGACCTGGAGCGGCTGTTGTCGGTCGACACGGCGGCTGCGTGGGCCGCGCGGCTCACGGCTGCCGGGGTGGCGGCCGGCCGGGTCGGCGACATCGCCGACGGCTTCGCCCTCGCCGACGCCCTGGGCCTCGACCCGCTCGTCGACGTCGGCGGTGGGGCGCCCCAGGTTCGGCACCCGATCCGGTACGAGCGCACGCCGGTCACGAACTACGCGGCCCCGCCACGGCTGGGCCACCACAGCGACGAGATCCGTCGCTGGCTCGCAGAGGAGGCAACCCCATGACCGTCACCCCGCCGACCACCGACCTCGCCGGGATCGACGACCTGCTCACGCACGACGAGATCGCGGTGCGCGCGTCTGTCCGCCAGCTCTGCGCGGACCGGGTCGACCCGTACGTCGCCGACTGGTTCGAGCGCGGCGAGGTCGACGACCTGCGCGGCCTGACCAAGGAGCTCGGCGCGCTCGGCCTGCTCGGCATGCACCTGGAGGGCTACGGCTGCGCCGGCATGTCGGCCGTCGACTACGGCCTGGCCTGCCTCGAGCTCGAGGCCTCGGACTCGGGCATCCGGTCGCTGGTGTCGGTGCAGGGGTCGCTCGCCATGTACGCGATCTGGAAGTGGGGGAGCGAGGACCAGAAGCAGGAGTGGCTGCCGCGGATGGCCGCCGGCGAGGCGATCGGGTGCTTCGGCCTCACCGAGCCCGACGCCGGCTCCGACCCGGGTTCGATGCGCACCCGCGCGCGGCAGGAGCCTTCGGGTGACTGGGTCCTCGACGGTCGCAAGATGTGGATCACCAACGGGTCCGTCGCCGACGTCGCCGTCGTGTGGGCGCAGACGGAGGACGGTGTACGAGGGTTCGTCGTACCGACCTCTGCTCCTGGCTTCTCCGCGCCGCTGATCAAGCACAAGATGTCCCTGCGCGCCTCCGTCACCAGCGAGCTGGTGCTCGACGGTGTCCGGCTGCCGGCCGCCGCCGCGTTCCCTGACGTGCGCGGGCTGAAGGGTCCGCTGAGCTGTCTCAACGAGGCGCGGTACGGGATCGTCTGGGGCGCGATGGGCGCCGCCCGCTCCGCCCTCGAGGCCGCATTGACGTACGCCGGCGAGCGGACGCAGTTCGGCAAGCCGATCGCCGCGTTCCAGCTCACGCAGCAGAAGCTCGTCGAGATGGACCTCGAGTACACCAAGGGCCTGCTGCTCGCGCTCCACCTCGGCCGCCGCAAGGACGCCGGGACCCTGCGTCCCGAGCAGGTCAGCCTGGGCAAGCTCAACAACGTCCGCGAGGCGATCGAGATCTGCCGCACCGCCCGGACGGTGCTCGGTGCCAACGGCATCTCCCTGGAGTTCCGCGTCATCCGGCACGCCAACAACCTCGAGTCGGTGCTCACCTACGAGGGCACGGTCGAGATGCACACCCTGGTCATCGGCCAGGCGCTCACCGGGATTCCTGCCTTCCGATAGGCGTCGGCCCGCCGGTTGAGGTGCGAGCGAAGCGAGGAGCCTCGAAACCTAGGCGGATTCCCGGCCCGGTGCCGTTGCCCACCGATTCGAACTGGTGTACGATTAGCGGTAGGTTCGAAGGCGGGACGCATCGAGTGGTCCCGGTTCCGGAGGACAAGTTGCGACCGGCGACGCCATCGGCGTCACCGCACCGGGATCGGTGCCTCCGGCGGGGCGGGGAGAAGATGACCGTGCTCGCCGCCGAGGAGAACCCCCCGCGATGTCCGACCAGCCGCAGGACCTGCACCCGATCGTGGGTGCGGTCACGGCCGCGCGGGAGTCGTTGAAGGGCGTGCGGGACGTGCAGCCGGTGTTCATGTCCCCGGCCGCGCAGACCGACGCGGTCACCTCGATCGCCGCCCTGGAAGGGATGCTGGCGGAGCTGAAGCTGCGAGTCCTCGCCGCCTCGGGAGACGCCGCCGACCAGGCCGGTGCCCGTGATGTCGGCGCCTGGCTGGCGCACCTGACCCAGGCGGACTCCTCAATGGCGCGGGCCGAGGCCCACCTCGCCACCGCGTTGGACCGGAAGTGGTCGCGGGTGGCGGCCGGGATGGCTGAGGGGACCGTGTCGGCCGAGCAGGCCCGGGCGATCGTCGCCGGCCTCGACAACCTCCCCGACCGGGTCGGGACCGAGGTGCTCGCGAAGGCCGAGGAACAGCTCGTCGACTACGCGCGCGACTACCGGCCCAGTGAGCTGCGCCGCCTGGCCCGGCACATCCTCGACGTCGTCGCCCCCGAGATCGCCGAGGCCGAGGCAGCGAAACGGCTCGAGGCCGAGGAGCAGCGAGCCCGGGAGAAGACCCGGCTCTCGCTACGCCCGGTCGGGGACGGGACGACCCGGCTGTCCGGGATGATCCCCGACGAGGCCGCCGCCCGGCTCCGCGCCTACCTCGAAGCCTTCACCAGCCCGCGCAAGGCCAAGGACGCACCCACCGGGGAGGAAGACCGCATCCCTACCCCCGTCGGCTCGGCCGGGCGTTCTGCGCGCTGATCGAGCACCTCAACCCCCGCAAGCTCCCCGCCCACGGCGGCGACGCCACCACCGTGATGGTCACCATCACCGAGGAGTCCCTGATCAAACGGCTGGCCACCGGCGGCCTGATCGACGCCGACCTCTCCGCCGGCGACAACCTGTCCGCCGAAGCCATCCGCCGGCTGGCCTGCAACGCAGGCATCATCCCCGTCGTCCTCGGCGGCAAGGGCGAGATCCTCGATCTGGGCCGCACCCGCCGCCTCTTCTCACCAGCCCAACGCAAAGCCATGGCCCTACGCGACAAGACCTGCAGGGGTGAAGGCTGCACCGTCCCCGCACCCTGGTGCGAAGTCCATCACCTCAAACCCTGGTCCCAAGGCGGGAAGACCGACATCGCCCACGGCATCCACGGCTGCAACCACCACCACCACCTGCTCCACGACCCCAACTACACCCACGAGATCCTCCCCAACGGCGACATCCGATTCCACCGCCGCAGATAACCGATCGCCGGTGCACGAGGCGCCCGAAAACTGCCGATTTCGGCGCGATCGCGGTGCGTTAAGCGAGCCTCGTCGAGGCCCTTGCTCCTGCAGGTAGGTGTGCTGTGCACTTGCGGCATGTCGCGTCGTCTGCCTCGTGGTCGGGTGACGTTCGCGTTCGTGGATGTGGTCGAGAGCACCAAGAGGTTCGCCGAGCACGGCGACGCGTTCGTCGAGGCGTTGGCGGTGCTGCAAGAGCGGGTGGCCCGCCACACCTGTGCGGCGGGCGGCGTGGTGGTCAAGACCGAGGGCGACGGTGCCTTCCTGGCCTTTCCCTCAGCGCAGGCCGCCATAGACGCGCTGGTCGCGCTGCAAGATGAGCTCGCGCATGTGCCGGTCGAGGTGGTGCCGCGGCTCTCGGTGCGCGCCGGTGCCCATACCGGGAATGCCGTGCCCGTCGCTGACGACTACGTCGCGCTGGCAGTCAATGTGGCTGCCCGGGTCGCCTCCGTGGCAGGGGCCGGGCAGGTGGTGGTCTCTGCGGCGACAGAGGCGGAGCTGCCGACACCGGCCGGAGTACGTGTGGGCGACTACGACCTCAAGGACGTCGTGGATCCAGTCGAGTTGTGGCGGGTCTGCGGGGACGAGACACCCTTGCGTGCTCCTCCGGCCCGCCGCACCAACGTGCGAATCCCGGTGACTGGGTTCGTGGGCCGCACCCAGGAACTAAGCATGCTGCGCGCCTTGGTCACCGAACATCCGTTGGTGACGGTGATCGGTCCCGGTGGATTGGGCAAGACCCGACTCGTCTCCGAACTGGTGCTGCAGATCGCGGCGGGCATCCCCGGTGGGGCGTGGTTGGTGGAGTTGGCATCGCTGGGCGCAGGCGACCAGATCCCCAGCGCGGTGGGACAGGTCCTCGGTATCCAGGGCGGTGACGTCGGTGGGGTGGCTGGGGAGGTACGCCGCCGCGGCGAGGTGTTGCTGGTGCTGGACAACTGTGAGCACCTCATCGACGCCGTCGCCGACATGGTCGCCGAGCTTCTGGAGGCGTGCCCGAATCTGCGGGTGTTGTGCACCAGCCGCGAACCGCTCCAGGTCGCCGGCGAGCACGCATGGCCGTTGTCACCGCTGAGGGAGCGAGCCGCACGGCTGGAGCTGTTCACCCAACGCGCCTGGGCCGGCGGCGCCAAGGTGCCCGATCAGTCCGTAGAGATGGTGGACCGGTTGTGCACCGCGCTGGACGGGTTGCCGTTGGCGATCGAACTGGCCGGGGGGTGTCAGATGGTCTGTGTAAGCGATCGGTCTCAGCAAAGGAACGATGATGACTGCTGTGACCGAAAGGACCGGGCGACCGGACTACAAGAAGGCCGCTGACGCGAAGCGTGGTGACAGGGCAG